>NZ_JBITKT010000009.1:0-59919 GCF_044461265.1 Streptomyces sp. NPDC049879
CTAAGCTCTCCAGCGCCGATGGTACTGCATGGGGGACCGTGTGGGAGAGTAGGTCACCGCCGGACAATTATTGAAAGAGTAGGGCCCGTTGACACATCAACGGGCCCTACTCGCATTTGCGGTCCTCTCTCCGGAGTGCGAGCATCGGCCTCATGGCGTACAGAGTTCGTCGCACGTCGCGGGACGACTGGCGGCAGTTGCGGGAGCTGCGGCTCACGGCTCTGTCCGATCCTGTGGCGTCCGTCGCGTTCTACGAGCCCTATGAGGAAGCGCTTGAGCTGACCCAGGGCGAATGGGAACGGCGGGCTGTCGGGCGGAGTACCGTCACGTTCATCGGTGAGACCGAGGTCGGCGAATGGGGCGGCATGGTCGGTGTGTTCAGCCGTGGCGGGGTCGCCCAGGTCGTCGGCGTCTACATGCGGCCGGAGCACCGCGGCACCGGACTCGCCAGCCTGCTGATGCAGGCCGCGATCGACTGGGCGGACGGACGTGAGGTCCGGCTGCGCGTCCACGAGAACAACCCGCGCGCCGTGAAGTTCTACCGGTCCCTCGGCTTCGAACCGACCGGCGACCGGGCCGTCGATCCCGCCGACCCCGTGTACGAGACGTACGAACTGGTCCTCAGGAGCCCGCGATCACTGTGAGAGCCGGCCAGGCGCTGGTCAGTTCGTCCACCAGGGCATGCCGCAGCGGCGCCGTCTCCCGGTGGTTGCCCACGACGTAGAGCGTCCCGCCCTCGCCCGCCAGGTTGTCGAAGGCCAGGAAGTCCACCCTGCCGGGCGTGCAGGACTGGCGGATGTGCACCTGCTCAAGTCCCCCCAGCGCGCGGGCGATCAGGTCGAGCGCCGCGTCGCGTCGTACCGGATGCCCGTCGAGCGCGCTCTCCAGTTCCATCGACGCCCCACCGGCCGCGCGCGCATGGGTGCGGAGGATCTTGACCGGCTCGCCGCCGGAGCGGCCGACCGCCCACCGGTGGACCTGGTGCAGGGAGGCGCCCGCCAGCGCGGCGGCGTGCAGGTAGCAGCGGAGCAGGGTCTCGGCCGTGGCGGCGTCCAGTTGGAAGACGGGCTCGGCCGGGCGTACGGGCGCGAGGAGCGCCGCCGCGCGCCTGCGGGCGGTGGGCATCTCCTCGCAGCCGCGCAGCGGTGTCCAGCGCAGGCGTACGGGGGCGTCGGTGAGATGCCCCGGGTCGTAGACGTGGGCAGGGCCGAGCTTGGTGCGGCGACGCGCGGTCTGCGTCCAGAGGGAGCCGTGCGGATCGATCACGATCAGGCCGGGGGGCGCCGTGAGGACGGCGGTGGTCTTCACGTCGGAGGGGTCGTCGGCGGGGATGTGCTCCTGCGCGGCGGGTTCCGGGGCGGGCGGCGGGGGTTGGGGAGCTTCGTCCACAGGCTGTGTACGGCGCGCCGCGGGAGTCCGGCGGTGGGAGCGCCAGCGGGCGGCCCGTACGTACAGCGCCAGCGCGAGGAAGAACAGGGCGGCCAGCTGGAGGAGGAACGCGATCCAGACCGCCGCCGGGCCCGGCAGGTCGGCCGGGTCGGCGTCCGGCCAGGCGGAAGCCACGTCGCCCGGCGCGGTGAAGAACGAGCGGACCGCCGAGGCCGTGCTGAAGAACGTGACGCCGGGTGGCCACGCGCCGCCGGTGACGAGCCCGGCCAGGCCGGTCGCCGTCCAGATGAGCGCGGTGAGGGCGAGCATCAGCGCGAGGGCGCCGACGAGGAGCCCGTCCGGGACGCCGCCGCGGCCGGCGGGAGCGGGGCGCGGCGCGCGCTGGTCGTGGGTCATGGGCGGTCCCGGCCGGTCAGAGGACGCCCTGGCGCTTCTCGAACGACAGGGCTCGGGCTTCGGTCTCCGCCTCGAACGGGTCACGCTCGTCGTCGTCCTGGCCGTCCCCGGCGGTGAGCGCGCGGGCCTCGGCGAGGGCGGCGGACGACTCGGTCATGGCCCGGTCGGTGAAGACGAGGGGGCGTTCGGCCTCGGTGATGAGGTGCTTGACGACCTGCACGTTCCCGTTGACGTCCCAGACGGCCATGCCGGGGGTCAGGGTCGGGATGATCTCGACGGCCCAGCGCGGCAGGCCGAGGACCTGCCCGGTGGCGCGGGCCTCGTCGGACTTCTGGGCGTAGATGGTGCGCGTGGACGCCATCTTGAGGATCGCGGCCGCCTCCTTCGCGGCGGCGCCGTCGATCACGTCCGAGAGGTGGTGGACGACGGCGACGAACGACAGGCCGAGGCGGCGGCCGAACTTCAGGAGGCGCTGGAACAGCTGGGCGACGGAAGGCGAGTTGATGATGTGCCACGCCTCCTCGACCAGGAAGATGCGCTTCCTGCGGTCCGGCCTGATCCACGTGTGCTCCAGCCACACGCCGACGATCGCCATCAGGATCGGCATGGCGATGGAGTTGCGGTCGATGTGGGACAGGTCGAAGACGATCAGCGGCGCGTCCAGGTCGATGCCCACGGTCGTCGGGCCGTCGAACATGCCGCGCAGGTCGCCGTCCACCAGGCGGTCGAGGACCAGCGCCACGTCGAGGCCCCAGGCGCGGACGTCCTCCAGGTGGACGTTCATCGCGTCGGCGGCCTCGGGCAGCGGGTGCCGCAGGCGCTCGACGATGTCGGTCAGTATCGGCTGGCGGTCCACCGTCGTCTGGTTGACGTACGCGTGGGCCACCTTGAGGGCGAAGCCGGAGCGTTCGTCGAGGGTGCGGCCGAGGGCGACCTCGATGATCGTGCGCAGCAGCGCGAGCTGGCCGGTGGTGGTGATGGCGGGGTCGAGCGGGTTGAGCCGGACGTTGCCGTCGAGCGTGGCCATCGGGTCCAGGCGGATGGGCGTGATGCCGAGCTGCTGGGCGATGAGGTTCCACTCGCCGACGCCGTCCTCGCCCTGGGCGTCCAGGACGACGACCTGGCGGTCGCGGAACCGCAGCTGCCGCAGGACGTACGTCTTCTCCAGCGCCGACTTGCCGTTGCCCGACTCGCCGAGGACGAGCCAGTGGGGCGCGGGGAGTTGCTGGCCGTAGAGGCGGAAGGGGTCGTAGATGTAGCCCTTGCCGCTGTACACCTCGCGGCCGATGATGACGCCCGAGTCGCCGAGGCCGGGGGCGGCGGTGGGGAGGTAGACGGCCTGGGCCTGGCCCGTGGAGGTGCGGACGGGCAGGCGGGTGGTCTCCGTCCTGCCGAAGAGCAGGCTGGTGAACGCCTCGGTGATCAGGCTCAGCGGATCGCGTGCGGGCATGTCGTCGCCTCCTCGTTCTCCGTGTGCTCCCCGTGCTGCTCGGGCGGCCCGGTGCGGGACCGGGGTGCGGTCATCGCCTGATCCCCGTCGCGAAGGGCAGGGTGTTGACGAACGCGCGGTGGTGCTCGCGGTCGCACCACTCCAGCTTCAGGTACGACTTCCCCGCCGAGGCGCGGATCGTGCGCTTGTCGCGGGCGAGGGCCTCCGGGTCGGGGGAGGAAACCGTCAGATAGCCGACGAGGTTGACACCGGCCGCGCCCGAGGCGAGGTCGTCGCCGCGCTGGTCGATGCGGCCGTGGGCGGCGATGTCGCGCGGGTCCACGGTGCGGTTCATCTTGGCGGCGCGGGAGGCCTCGGCGGCGTCGTTCGTCTTCTCGGTGAGCATCCGCTCGATGGCGATCTCGGTGGGCTCCAGGTCCATGCAGACCGCGACGGTGCGGATGACGTCGGGGGTGTGGACCAGCAGCGGCGCCAGGAAGTTGACGCCGACCGGGGTCATCGGCCACTCCTTCACCCACGCGGTGGCGTGGCACCACGGCTCGCGGGTGTCGGACTCGCGGGTCTTCGCCTGGAGGTACGTCGGCTCGCGGGCGTCGAGTTCGGCGGGCCAGGCGTTCCGCTTGGACATGGCCTGGATGTGGTCGATGGGGTGGTCCGGGTCGTACATCGAGTGGATCAGGGAGGCCAGGCGCGCCTCGCCGAGCGGCTGCCGTACCCGGATGTCGGCCTCGGCCAGGCGGGCGCAGATGTCGGTGAGTTCGCGGGCCATGATGACGGCGAGCGCCTCGTCCTGCGACATGCCGCGCTTGCGGCCGCGGCCCTTGGCGGCGCGGGCGATGGTCTGGGCCTCGCCCGCCAGGTCGCGGGAGTGGTGCATGCAGGCGACGAGGTAGGCGCGGTGCTGCTCGCTTGAGGTGGAGACCATGGACTGGAGCTGGTCGTAGGAGTCCTGGATCCAGTGGGGTGCGGCGGAGTCGCCGCGTTCCCTGACGTCGTTGGCGTGGGCGTCGGGGTCGGCGGGGAGGGTGCGGGCGAGCATCTGGAGGCGGGAGACGTAGCCGTCGCCGTTCGCCACGTGCTTGAGGAGGGTGCCGAAACGTTCGACCAGGGCCTCCTGGTCCTCGCTGTCGCGCAGGCCGACGCCGGGGCCCTCGATCTCGATGGCGGCGGTGACGGTGCGGCGGTCCGTGTGCAGGAGGACGGCCAGCTCGTCCGGGCCGAACGCGGCGGCGAGCCAGTGGACCGGGCCGACGCCAGGGGGCGAGCCGACCTCGACCTCGCGCCCGTCGAGCCGGACCCCGGCCTCGGGGGCGGCCGAACGGTAGGTGGCGCCGCGGCGCTGGGTGCGGCGGAAGAAGCGGTTGATCTCGTACCACCTGTAGAACGTGCGGCCGTTGTAGGGCATGTAGACCGCGGCGAGGGCCAGCATCGGGAAGCCGGCCAGGCCGACGATCCTGACGGTCAGCACCGGGATCAGGATGCCGCTGAGCATGCCGAGGAACGCGCCGGCCACGATGAGGGCGATCTCGCCGGTCTCGCGGTTGCGGCCGACGATCGACTGCGGCCTGGCGCGCCCGATGAGGTAGGTGCGGCGCCTGGTGAGTGTGTGCGGTGGGGCGGTCATCCGCTACCTCCTCGTGATCCCGCGTTCCCGGAGGGACCGGCCGGTCCCGGGTTGCCCGTGGGGGACGAGCCGGGGGGCGCCGTACGGGAGCCGTGCGCGGCGACGCCGCCCGCCAGGGGGTTGGCGGGGCGCGCCTGGCCGCCGCCGGTCGCGGCGGTGGCGGCCGCGGCGCCGTCGCGGGTGCCGTGGGTCGTCATGCCCTGGCGGAGCATGGTCGCCGGGGTGGACAGGGCGGCGCCCGCGGCGCGGCTCGACGTGTCCTGGCGCATGGCGCGCTGGCTGACGATCTCGTCGCCGAAGCCGGGGACGAAGCGGTAGATCATCGCGGAGGCGAAGATGGCGAGGAGGATGATCGCGAGGCCCGACACGACCGAGGAGACGGCCGTGGGCCCCTGGTCGTCGGAGGTGGTCGTGAGGGCGGCGGCGAGGCCGAGGACGATGACGATCACCGGTTTGATGAGGATGACGGCGATCATGATGCCGGCCCAGCGGCGGACATGGCCCCAGAGGTTCTTGTCGACGAGGCCCGCGTACACGGCCGTGCCGAGGAGCGCGCCGACGTACAGCATGGCGGCGCGGATAACGAGTTCGAGGGCGAGGACGCCCGCGGCGAGGATCGAGATGAGCGAGACGACGATCAGCATGATCGGGCCGCCGCCGATGTCCTCGCCCGCTTCGAGGGCGGCGGCGAAGTCGCCGAAGAACGCGTCGGAGTTGTCGCCCGTGCCCGCGACGATGCCCTCGGTCATGCCGTCGGTGGCGGAGACGACCGAGTAGAGGATCAGGGGGGTGAACGCGGAGGCCATGACCGTCAGCCACAGGTAGCCGATGGCCTCGGAGGCGGCGGTCGTCAGCGGGACGCCGCGGATGGCGCGCTTGACGACGGCGAGGAGCCAGAGGATCAGCGTGAGGACGGTGGAGGCGGCGAAGACGACGGCGTACTGGCGGAGGAACGAGGCGTTGGTGAAGTCGACGTCGGTCGCGGTCGAGACCAGGTCGGACAGCTCGTTGACGATCCAGGCGGCTGCGTCGGCGCAGCCGCGGGCGAGGGAGGAGAGGGGGTCGAGGGAGTCGCTGAGCGTGCTGTCGCCGCCGCCTCCGCCGCCCTCGGCGGGGTCGCCCTCGCAGTAGTCGCGGGCCGTGCCGGAGATGTAGTCGCACTCCGGGTTTTCCCCGTCGGCGGGCGCCTCGGGGTCGTCGGGGTCGCCCGGGGCGGCGTGCGCGCGGGGCGCGGTCGCCAGCAGCAGGGCGGAGAGGCCGAGGGCGCCGGACAGGCCGCCGGTGACGGCGGCCGGTGCGAGCCCGGCGGCGCGGTGGAGCAGCCGGAACGGACCGGACCGCGGGCTAGCGCGCATAGGTGAACCCTCCGTACGACTCGGCCGCTTCGGCGATCTCTTCGGCTCCTGACACGACGTCGTCCCCGCTGACCGGGGTGGGTCCCTCGGTCTGCTCGGTGCGGACGACCTTCCAGTCTCCCTCTTCCCAGGCGAGTGTGAAATGGAGCGTGAACCAGCTGGTGCGCACGGGGGTCCGGGAGTCGGTGCCCGCGATGCCGAAGAGCCCGGCGCACCAGACGGAGACCTCGGCGGTGGTGTCGGTGACCTCCGTGGTCGTGGAGCCGACCGGGAGGGTGCGGTTGACGAAGGTGGAGCCGGCCGGGGCAACGCCGTCCGCGTCGAGGCCGATCCGTTCGTTGAGATCCGGGCTGTAGGCGCGGTCGTAGGAGGCCAGCAGGTCGTCGCGGTCGGCGGCCGTGCCCACGGTCTCGACCACCGTGCGGCGCTGGTCGGCGTTGAACATCTCCGTGCCGCCGAGCGCCACCGCGTAGTTGGCCGCCGCGCTCTGTGCGCCCTGCGCGTCCTGGGCGAAGCCGGTCGGGATGCCGTTGAACGCCCCGTCCACCGGCTGCTCGCCCGAGGGGGCGGTGGACCGCGCCTGGTCGGTGCCGCCGTTCCCGCCGCCGCCCTGCGCGTCGTCGTCGGCGCTCTCGCGGTTCTGGCTCGCGAAGACGATCGCGGCGAGGAGGAGGACGACCACGCAGACGATCGCGCCGATGCTGCGGAACGGCGACGGGCCGGACCGGCGCGTGCCGGTCTCCGGCTGGTCGGGCAGCCGCGTCCGGGTCTGCGCGGGAACGCCCCGGGCGCGCGTGTCGTCGTAGTCGTCGCCATAACTCATAATCGCGCCCTCTCAACAGCGGCGAGTCTATTACCTCCCCACCCGACGTTAGCGCTCTCGACGGACGTTCTGCTTCTGTGCGCGGGGAGTTGGCCCATGGACGCTGTGGCGGGTGTGCACGGCTGGGGGAGACGGTGTGTCGTGGGGGGACTGCTGCGCCGTCAACGGTGCGCTTCCGTGCGGCTCTTCACGGTCACGGGGTATGCCGCCGGGGTCCGAGGGATTTATCACGCGCGGACACGGTTGGGAGCCGTGGCGCTGCGCAGGTTATGGGGGCGGCGCCCGTGGCTCCGGAAGGCTTCCGGGACAGGGCGTCGGGAAGGGTGAGGTCCGCATGTGTTCGATCGCTGCGCCCGGGTTCGGTCCGGTGCGGCCGGGGGCCGGTTTCTCGCTCACGTTCCCGCCGGAGCCCGGGTGGGTGCGGGGCGCGCGGGAAGTGGTGCGGACGGCGCTGGCGCCCGTCGTACGGCCGGGGTCCGAACTGGTCGACACCGCCGTCCTCCTGACGTCCGAGGTCGTGACGAACGCGGTCACCGCCGCGCGCGGCTGCCGGACGCGTGAACCGGTGGCCCTGTACGGCGAGTGGACGGGGGCGGGCGGCGTACGGGTGCTGGTGCGGGACGGCGCGCCGGGCGGGCCGCCGCCGGTGCGTGCGCGGCCCGACGACGACGCGGAGCACGGCCGGGGGCTGCTGCTGATGTCGCTGTACGCCGGTGACTGGGGTGTGTGCCGTCACGCGCCGGGGCGGGGGAAGGTCGTCTGGTTCACGCTGGAGACCGGGGAGGAGCGTCCGGCCGCCCCCGCCTGACCGGCGCGGGTGCCGTTGTGCTCGGATGGGGGCATGACGGACATGACCGGTGTGACGGTACGGGCGGCCGGGGCGGCGGACGTGCCCGCCGTGCTCGCCTTCTGGCGGCGCGCGGCGGAGGGGACCAGCATCAGCGACGACCCGGCGGGCGTCGGGCGGCTGATCGCGCGGGACGCGGAGGCGCTGCTGCTCGCCGAGGTGGACGGGGCGCTGGCCGGGACGGTCATCGCGGGCTTCGACGGCTGGCGGTGCCATCTCTACCGGCTGGCGGTCGCGCCCGAGGTGCGGCGGCGCGGTGTGGCGACGGCGCTGCTCGACGCGGCCGAGGCACGGTTCGCCGCGCTGGGCGGGCGGCGGGCCGACGCGATGGTGCTGCGGCGCAACGAGGTGGCCCACCACGCGTGGGGCGCCCGTGGCTACCGCGCCGAGGAGGAGTGGCGGCGGTGGGTCAAGCCGCTGGCCTGACGGGGGCCTGCCGATGAGTTCCGCGCGGCGTGGTGGTCTTGTGGGCAGGTGAGGAGGCCGCTGTGGTGAGTACGGAGTTCAGGGTGTGGGGGCCGCTCGTCCGTGAGGACGTGCGGGGACTGTGCGAACGGCTGGACGGCGAACTGCGGCGTTCCGGTGCCGTGGTGGTGACGGTGGATCTGGCGGAGCTGGCCGTGCCGGGGCCCGCGGCGGTGGACGCGGTGGCGCGGATGCGGCTGACGGCGGGGCGGGCCGGTTGCCGGATGCGGTTCCGCGATGTGGCGGACGGGTTGCGGGAGTTGCTGACGCTGATAGGTCTGGGCGAACTGCTGGCCGACGACGGCTGATGCCGCGTCGGGAGGTCCGGCGGCGGATGCGCCGGCATGCGGGACGCGCCCGCGGGTGGTGAAGTCATCGGCGAGGACGTCCTGTTCTGATCTGCGCGGACGCTCGCCGCGAGAAGCCGCACGGAACGGGCCGGTCGGCCCGCCGCGTGCTGAGCCCGTGCGACGGCCGAGTCCGCGCGGACGGTCCCGGCGGTGCCGTGGAACGCGGCCCGGTTCCGGGGCAGGTCGCGGCGGGCCGCACCCGTCGACGGCTTCCGCCGGTCCATGGCGGCGCACCCCCCTGCTGCCCTGCCCCGGGCGCTGCCGGGGCCCGCCCGTGTCACGCGGGCGGCAGGTGGTCCGGGAGGCCGAACAGCGGGAAGAAGCGCGCCGTGTCCAGGAAGGCGGTGATGCCGGTGATCCGGCCGTCCGCCGACTCGATCACCTGGAGCGCCCACGGCGAGTGCCCGCCGTCCGGGTCGGCCCGGTACTGGCCGAACGCCGGGAGCCCGTTGGCCGACGTGGGTATGAGACGCGACCCCTCGCAGCCGATGCCGGGGCCGAGCATGAAGGCCCGGACGTCGTCCGCGCCGCGCAGCCACAGGTCGTACGGCGGCATGTTGAGGGTGGCGTCCTCGTGGAGCAGCGTGGTCAGCGAGTCGAGGTCGTACCGCTCGAACGCGTCGAGATAGCGGGCCAGCAGGTCCTTCTGCTCGCTGGACAGCGCCTCGGCCGACACGGCGTCGCCCGGCGCGCGCGCCGCGTCGCCCGCCTCGGGCAGCCCGGTCGTGGCGATGGTGGCGCGGGCGCGCTGGAGGGCGCTGTTGACGGAGGCGACGCTCGTGTCGAGCAGTTCGGCGACCTCGCTCGCCTTCCAGCTGAGGACCTCGCGCAGGATCAGCACCGCCCGCTGGCGCGGCGCCAGGTGCTGGAGCGCCGCGATCAGGGCCAGGCGCACCGACTCGCGGGTCTCCGCCCGTTCGGCCGGGTCGGTGGCCGAGATCGTCCGGCTGTCCGGCATGGGTTCGATCCAGGCCGTCTCGGGCAGCGGGGGGCCGAGCACGGCGGAGGCGGTCGGGGTGGGCGACGAGAGGTCCATCGGCCGGGCGCGGCGGCTGCTGCCCGAGAGCATGGTGAGACAGACGTTGGTCGCGATCCGGTAGAGCCAGGAGCGCAGGGACGAGCGGCCCTCGAAGCGGTCGAGTCCGCGCCAGGCGCGCACCAGCGTCTCCTGCACCGCGTCCTCCGCCTCGAAGGCGGAGCCGAGCATGCGGTAGCAGTACGCGGTGAGTTCCTTCCGGTGGCGCTCCAGGTCCGCCTCGGTCACGGGCTCGGTCACCGGCTCGGCCACGGGCTCTGCGGCGGGCGGCGCTGGCGGTGTCGCGGCTCGGCTCATGGCGGATTCCCCTTGGCTCGTTGACTGTCCGGAGTGACGGGCGGTCGATCTGCGAGCCACCCTAGCCACGGGGTCTGACAACGGCCGGTCGCCGCTCAGGCGCGGAGGCGTCCTGCCAGGTCCTCGGCCTCCTGGCGGCTGAAGCCGCCGCTGATCACGACCTCCCCGCCGTCTATCCGGCCGGACACGACCGGGGCCGTCAGCAGCTCGTCGCCCAGGACCATCGCCAGGCGGCTGCCGCCCGGTCCGGTGCCCGCGACGGTCGCCGTCAGGTCGGCGAACGCGGGGGCGTCCGTGGCGCGCAGGACGATCAGGACGCCCCAGTCGCCCGTGGAGCCCGGCTCGGCCCGCGCGTCCTGGAGCCGCTGGACCGCCAGGCCGCCGGAGTCCCGCAGCGTGAGGCAGCTGCCCCGGTCGGTGACGGTGGCGCCCGCCTCGGCGCCCGAGCAGGGCCCGGCCGCCGCCGCCGTCACGGGGATGAAGCGGAGCGGATCGGGCAGTTCGCCGCCGCCGGTCGGCGTCCTGGCCGTCAGCACTGCCAGAATGGTCATGGCCACGCCGAGCAGGGCGAGGACGCCGACGAGCAGCGCGGGCCCCGACCCGTCCCTGCGGGGCGGCGGCGCCGTGCGCGGGGGGCCGCCGGGCCAGGGGCCGTTCGCGTGGGCAGAGCTCATTCAGGGCCCCCTCCGGAGTCGCCGCCTGGCGCTTAAAGTAGCGGTACCGGTGGCGGATGCGCAGGCCGTCCGCCGGACATGGGAACGGGGGTGCGCGGCATGCGGGACCGGATACTCGAAGGCCGTTACCGGATCGGGGAACGGCTCGGCGCCGGCGCCATGGGCACGGTCTGGGAAGCGCTCGACCTCCGGCTGGAGCGGCAGGTCGCCGTGAAGGTCGTGGGCGCCGCGGCGGTGGGCCGCGACCCGCGCGCCAAGGAGCGGTTCGAGCGGGAGGCCAAGCTACTGGCCGGGCTGTCGAGCCCGTTCATCGTGACGGTGCACGACGCCGGCGAGTCGCACTTCGAGGACGACGGCGAACGGTTCCTCTACCTCGTCATGGAGCGGCTGCGCGGCCGGTCCCTGGAACAGGTGCTGACCGAGGAACTCCCGCCGCTGGCCGAGGTGGCGCGCTGGGGCGAGCACATCTGCCGCGCCCTGGCCGTCGCGCACGCGTCGGGCGTGGTGCACCGCGACCTCAAGCCCGCCAACGTGATGGTCGGCCCCGACGGGCTCGCCCGCGTCCTGGACTTCGGCATCGCGGCCGTCCTGGCCGAATCGACCGACCACGCGCGCCTGACGTCCACCGGCGTCGTCGTGGGCACGCCGTCGTACATGTCGCCCGAGCAGATCGAGGGCCGCACGGTGGACGCGCGCAGCGACCTGTACGCGGCGGGCTGCGTGCTGTACGCGCTGGCGACCGGCCGCCCGCCGTTCCTCGGGCCCTCGCTCTACCAGCTGCTGCGCCAGCAGATGGAGGAGGAGCCGGTCCCGCCGGGCGTGCTGCGCCCCGGGCTGCCCGCCGAATGGGACGAGCTGATCCTCGCCATGCTCGCGAAGCCGTCGGACGCGCGCCCCGCGTCGGCCGCCGAGGTGGCGGAGCGGCTGCGCGCCATGGCGTCGCTGTCCGCGCCCGCGCCGCCCGCCGCCGTGGCGACGGCGTCGGCCGTCACGTACCAGCCGACGCGGGTGGACCCGCGCTCGGTGCTGCTGGCCAACTGCCCGCGCCCCGAGGGCGGGCGGCTGCCGCTGGCGACCGGCCAGCGGATGCGGCTGGCGGAGGTCCTGCCGGGCGCCGACACGTTCCGCATCTGCCTGGACTGGCGGACGCCCGACGGGGTCGCGGTGGACGTGGACGGCAGCGCGTTCGTCGTGGACGGGGCGGGCGCGGTGCTGTCCGACGAGCACTTCGTCTTCTACAACAACCCGGAGCCCGACGCGGTCGGCGTGCGCCTCGGCGGCGACGACCCCGAGGCCGTGTTCACCGTCGAGCTGCCCAAGCTGGCGGAACGGGTGGAGCGCGTCGTGTTCGCCCTGTCCGTGGACGAGGAGCAGAGCGGGGCGGGCAGCGACCTGTCGCTCGTCAGCCTCCTCCACACCCGGCTGCTCGGGGTGGCGAACGAGGCCGAGCTGCTGTGCTACGGCTTCCCCTCCGGCCCGCCGGGCGCGAAGGGGCTGACCATCGGCGAGCTGGTCAGGGAGGAGGACGGGTGGTGGTTCTCGGCGGTCAGCAGGACGTTCGACAGCGGGCTCGCGGAGATCGCCATGGCGTACGGGGTCTCGGTGGAGGCCGACGCGTGAGGCGGGCCGCCGGGCCGGTCACTTGAGCAGGCGGGAGAGGCGGCGGTCGGCGAGCGGCTTGCCGCCCGTCTGGCAGGTGGGGCAGTACTGGAGCGCCGAGTCGCGGTAGGAGACCTCGCGGATCGTGTCGCCGCACACGGGGCACGGCTCGCCCGCCCGTCCGTGCACGCGCAGCCCGCTGCGCTTCTCGGACTTCAGCCGCCCCGCCGCGACGCCGCGCGACCGCTCGACGGCCTCCCGCAGCGTGCCGGTCAGCGCGTCGTACAGCCCGGCGGTCTCGGCCGCCGTCAGCTTGTCCGCCAGCTTGAACGGGGACATGCGGGCGGCGTGCAGGATCTCGTCCGAGTACGCGTTGCCCACGCCCGCGAGGACGCCCTGGTCACGCAGCACGCCCTTGATCTGCCGGTGCTCGCCCGCCAGCAGGGCGGTGAACGCGGCGGCGGTGAACGACGGGTCGAGCGGGTCAGGCCCGAGCCTGGCGACGCCGGGGACCTCGGCGGGGTCGCGGACGCAGTGGACGGCGAGGCGCTTCTGCGTGCCCGCCTCGGTCAGGTCGAAGCCGGGTCCCGGCGGGTCGCCGAGCGCGACGCGCAGGGCGAGCGGGCCCTTGCCCGGCTTGGGCGGGGCGGTCGGCAGCTCGTCCTGCCAGCGCAGCCACCCGGCGCGCGCCAGGTGGACGACGAGGTGCAGCGGCCCGTCCGGCGCGCCCGGCGGTTCGACGGCCAGGTCGAGGAACTTGCCGTGCCGCGCCACGGCGGTGACGGTCCCGCCCTCGACGGCGGAGAGCGGCGGGTCGTAGGTCTTCAGGACGTGGAAGGCGACCGGCGTCGCGCGGGTCACCCGCCGGCCCACGGCGTGACCGGTCAGGAACTCGCGCAGTGCCTCCACCTCGGGCAGTTCGGGCATGCCCCCAGCGTAGGCGCACCCACTGACAATCCGGGCGTCGCGGGGTGAATGCCCCGTCGGCGGCGCGGTCAGCGCTTGCGGACGAGCGTCACCCCGTCGCGCACCGGCAGCAGGACGGACTCGACGCGCGGGTCGGCGGTCACCGTGTCGTTGATCTGCCGGATCGCGATGTCGGCGGCGTCCTGGGCGGCGGGGTCCACGACGCGGCCGGACCGCAGCACGTTGTCCAGCACGATGAGGCCGCCGGGCCGCAGCCGGGTGACGATCTCCTCGTAGTAGACGGGGTAGCCGACCTTGTCCGCGTCGATGAAGGCGAAGTCGATCGTCTCCTGCGGCGGCATGGCGCGCAGCGTGTCCGCGGCCGGGCCGACGCGCAGCTCGATGCGGTCGGTGAGGCCCGCGCGCTCCCAGTAGCGGCGGGCGACCGACGTCCACTCCTCGCTCACGTCGCACGCGATCAGCCGCCCGCCCGCCGGGAGGCCCCGCGCGATGCAGATCGACGAGTAGCCGGTGAACGTGCCCACCTCCACCGCCTGGCGCGCGCCGGTGAGGCGCACCAGGAGGGTGAGGAACGCGCCCTCGTCCTGCGTGATCTGCATGCTGAGGTGCTCGGGAAGTGCCCGCCTGGTCTCCTCGGCGAGATCGCGCAGCACATCGTCGGCGGGGGTGGCGTGGGCGATGAGGTAGTCGTTCAGGGCGGGGTTCACGATGTCCATGGCCCGACCCTAGGCGCTGCCTCTGACAACCGGCCCCCGTCCGTCAGGGCTGCATCGGGCCCGGCACGTCGGCGCGGTCCGGGTCCTCGGCCCGTTCCTCCGCCTGGACCCGCAGGTACATCAGCGCGACGGTCAGCTCGGCCGGGTCGAGCGGCCCGTCCGACTCCGGCGGCTTGAGGGAGAGCGCCGAGCCGCCCGCGAGCGACAGGTGCAGCGGCAGCGCCGGGGCGCCGTCCGCCGCCTCCGCGGCCGCGCCGCCGAACTGGGCCAGGTCCACCGTCGCGTCCGTCAGCACCCCGTTGCGGATCTGGAGGCGCGCGGTCACCCGCCCGCCGTCCTCCTCGTCGGGCGCCGTGACCAGCGGGGGGAGGCCGAACTGCCGCAGCTGCTCCGTCATCACGCCGAGCAGCGGGTCGAGGGCGCGCCACGCGTCGGCGGCGGGCAGCGACACGTCCACCTGCTCCGCCCCGTCCGCGTCGCCGCGCCGGTGCAGCTCCCCGCCGGAGCGCAGCGCGTCGCCCAGCGCGTCGGCGAGCGCGAGCTGCGTCTCGGGGACGAGCAGCGACGCGCCGTCCACCAGCGCGGTGCCCAGGCGGCCTGCCGCCTCCTCGTCCACGCCGCCCGCCTCGTGGAGCGCGGCGGCGTAGTCGTCCAGGAGGTACGGGTCGATCTCCGTCCAGTTGCCGTGCAGGGCGCCCGCCGCCGCGCCGACGGACGAGGGCAGCTCCTGCGCGTCCTCCTCGAACCGGGCGGCCGCCGCGACCGCCGCCTCGTCGCCGCCGTAGACGTCGTCCACGATCGACTGGGCGCCGACGCGGACGTACGTGCGGTCCTCGATGTTCTTGACCCCGGCGACGTCGCGTCCGCCGAAGTTGACGGTCATGGCGCCGTCCAGCTCGTCGTCGGGCCCGAGGTCGCGCATGCGCCGCTCGCGGTCCGGGTCGCCGACCGCCACGGTCAGCTCCAGCTCGGCCAGCAGGCGCGCCTGCCCGGGCGTGGCGGGCGCGCCGCCGTCGCGGGTGGTCACCGCGTCGAGGTAGGCGGCCACCTCCTCCGGCGTGGCGTCGATGCCCGCGCCGATGGTCAGCGACTCCCAGGACAGCAGCTCGTCCACCGCCGCCGACATCTCGCGGCCCGCCTGGACGTGCTCCACAGCCTGGCAGGCCACGGTCGCTGCGGAGAGGAGCACGGCGCCGCCGAGGGCGGTCAGCCGCGTGCGGTAGGGGCGGCGGGTACTGATGTCGGTACTCCCTTGTCTGTGGGGGAGGGGCTGTGGGGGAGGGCTCTCTGCGGGGGAGACGGGACGTGGGCCGGTGACGATCGTGCGTTCCAGTCTCCACGCACCGCGCCGCGGCCCGTCGCCGGACCGCCGCATGTGGCCGGAGCGTCACCGTCCGGTAAGCGGGTCGTTAGCTGCGGCGACGGGCTAGCCTCGCACGTATGCAGCCCACCGAGCAGCCCGCGAGCGGGCCGTCCGCGCCCCGTACGCCCTGGATAGTGGGGGTTTCCGGCGCGTCCGGGACGCCGTACGCCGCCGCGGTGCTGCGGGCGCTGCTCGCGGCGGGGGAGGCCGTGGACCTGGTGGTCAGCCGGGCGGCGCGGCTGACGCTGCTGGACGAGACGGGCGCGCCGTTCCGCGACGGGCACTGGCGGGAGGACCTGCGGGCGTGGCTCGCGCGGGGCGCGGACGGGAAGCCGGACGCGTTCGCGGTGGGGGACGCGGCGCTGGACGCGGTGCGGTACTGGCCGGCGGGTGATCTGGCGGCCGGGCCCTCGTCGGGCTCGTACCCGGCGCGGGGGATGCTGGTGGTCCCGGCGTCCACGGCGTCGGTGGCGGGGATCGCGCTCGGCCTGTCGAAGGACCTGCTGCAGCGCACGGCGGCCGTGACGCTGAAGGAACGGCGCCCGCTGGTCGTCGTGGTGCGCGAGACGCCGCTGAACGGGCCGACGCTGCGGCAGCTCGCCGACCTGGACGCGGCGGGCGCGGTGGTGCTGCCCGCGTCGCCCGCGTTCTACGCCGGGGCGGCGCACATCCAGGACCTGGTGGACTTCGTGGCGGGCCGCGCGCTGGACGCGGTGGGCGTGGGGCACGGGCTGTACCGGCGGTGGCGGGGCGAGCTGGGGGGCGGCGCCGGGGGCGGCCACTCGTAGGTGACGACGTGTCCATGCCTTAGATTCGTCTGTGCAATCGACCAGGGGACGAGGAAGGCTCTGCGAGATGGACGCGGTGGACAGACAGCTCATCCAGGCGCTGCGGGAGAACGGCCGCGCGTCCTACGCGGAGTTGGGCCGCCTCGTGGGCCTGTCGGGGCCCAGCGTCACCGATCGCATCAACCGCCTCGAAGCCGCGGGCGTGCTCACCGGCTACCGCGCGACGGTCGACGCCCGTTCGCTCGGCCTCGGCGTCACGGCGCTGATCGGCATCCAGCTGTCCGACTCGGTGGACCACGAGGAAGTGGCGGACCGGCTGCGGGACTTCGCGGAGATCGAGGACTGCTGGTTCATCGCGGGCGACGACTCGTACATGATCAAGATCAGGGCGGGTGACGTGGACGGCCTGGAGCGGACCGTGCGGCGCCTGTCCGGCACCGCCGGTGTCTCGCGGACGCGCACCACCGTGGTCCTGTCCACGAAGTGGGAGAACCGGGTCGGGCACCTCCCGGACGAGGACCGGGCGTAGGCTCGACGGGCAGAGCGGCAGCGACGACCAGGAGGCGTGACGTATGGACGCTGGGCTCAAGCGGGAGCTGGAGGAGAAGGTCCGCGCGGGTGAGCGGCTGTCCCGTGAGGACGGGATCGCCCTCTACGCGTCCGACGACCTGGCCTGGCTCGGCGGTCTCGCCCACGAGGTGCGGACGCGGAAGAACGGCGACGTCGTCTACTTCAACGTCAACCGGCACCTGAACATGACCAATGTGTGCACGGCCTCGTGCGCCTACTGCTCGTTCCAGCGCAAGCCGGGCGAGAAGGACGCGTACACCATGCGCATCGAGGAGGCCGTGCGCCTCGCGAAGGCCATGGAGGGCGACCGGCTCACCGAGCTGCACATCGTCAACGGCCTGCACCCCACGCTGCCCTGGCGCTACTACCCGCGCTCGCTGCGCGCGCTGAAGGAGGCCCTGCCGGACAACGTGTCCCTCAAGGCCTTCACCGCGACCGAGATCCACCACTTCGAGACCATCTCGGGCCTGACCGCGTCCGAGATCCTCGACGAACTGATCGACGCCGGTCTCGAATCGCTCACCGGCGGCGGCGCGGAGATCTTCGACTGGGAGGTCCGCCAGCACATCGTCGACCACCGCACCCACTGGGAGGACTGGTCGCGCATCCACCGCCTGGCGCACGAGAAGGGCCTCAAGACGCCCTGCACCATGCTCTACGGCCACATCGAGGAGCCCCGCCACCGCGTGGACCACGTCCTGCGGCTGCGCGAGCTGCAGGACGAGACCGGCGGCTTCCAGGTCTTCATCCCGCTGCGCTACCAGCACGACTTCGTGGACATGAAGGACGGCAAGGTCCGCAACCGCCTCCAGGCCCGCACCACCATGGCCACCGGCGCCGAGGCCCTGAAGACGTTCGCCGTCTCCCGGCTGCTCTTCGACAACGTCCAGCACGTCAAGGTGTTCTGGGTGATGCACGGCGTGCAGACCGCGCAGCTCGCCCTCCAGCACGGCGCGGACGACATGGACGGCTCGGTCGTCGAGTACAAGATCACCCACGACGCCGACAACTACGGCACGCCCAACAAGCTCACCCGCGACGACCTGCTCGACCTCATCAGGGACGCGGGCTTCCGCCCCGTCGAGCGCAACACGCGCTACGAGGTCGTCAACGAGTACGACGGCCCCGACCCGGCGCGGCGCGACTCGCCGCAGCCGATGCGGGTGTGAGCGCCGTGCCCGGCCCCGGCTCCGCCGCGCAGCGCGCCCCCGGCGCGCGGCAGCGGCTGCGCTACCTGCTCGACCCGGCCGTCACCCCCGCCCTGCGGGAGAGCCTGGCCGAGCTGTGGACCGACGTGTCGAACGCGGGCGGCGCCGTCGGCTTCGTGCCGCCCGTCACGACCGACGACGTCGAGCCCGCCCTGCGCCGCCACCTCGTCGGCATGGCCGAGGGCACGACGCGGCTGCTCGTCGGCTGCGCGGAGGGCGGACGCCCGGTCGCCACCGCGTTCCTCCGGCTGAACGAGCACCGCCTCATGCGGCACTGGGTCGGCCTCGTCACCGTCATGGTCCACCCCGACCGCCAGGGCGGCGGCGTCGGCCGCGAGCTGATGGCCGCCGCCGCGTCCGCCGCCCACCGCGTCGACCCCGCCTTCACCGGCATCCGGCTGACCTGCCGCGGCGGGCACGGCCTGGAGCGGTTCTACGCGTCCTGCGGCTACCGGGAGGTCGGGCGCGTCCCCGGGGCCATCAAGGTCGCCGACGACGACTACCGCGACGACGTCACTCTCTGGCTCCCGCTCGGCTGACCCGCCCGCCGGGCCGGGGCCGCGCCGTGCTTGACTGGACAGGCGTTCCCGTTGCTAGGAGGACCGACGTGAGCACCATCCCCGACACCCCCGCCCCGCGGCACGCCGCGCTGCGCTACAGCCTGCTGCGGCTGGCCGTCTTCGCCGCGTGCTTCGCCGCCGTCGCGGTCCTCGCGTACGTCGGGGTGCTGCCGGAGTCCATCGGTACGTCGAACCCGCTGTGGATCGTGCTGCTGGCCCTGGTGTTCTCGGCGCCCATCAGCTTCGTCGTGCTGCGCAGGCAGCGCGACGCGATGTCCCAGCAGGTCGCGCCCCACGTCGAGCGCGCCATGCACAAGATCAACGCGAACCGTTCCATGGAGGACGCGGACTGACCGTCCGCTCCCGCACCCTTCGCTCCCCACACCCCGTTCCCCGGCCCGGCGGCCCGACCGCCGGGCCGTTCGCATGCCCGGCGTGACGCGGGCCACTCGCCCGCCCATCTCCCGCCCGCCGCGCGGGACTTGCGACGCGCCCTCCCGCACGGTGTCCACCGGCGCGTTCACCTGCCGGACGGACCCGTGACGCCGCTCCGGCGCGGTGCTACCGTGCTTTGCATGAACACAGCAGCCGCGCGCATCTCTGACCCGGGCATCATGCTCGTGGCGCGCCTGCACATCGACCTCTGCCGCTGTCTGACCGCGGCCTGTCGCTGAACGTCTGTCCTCACCCCTGACCGACTGACCCGCACCAGCGACCCACCCCCGCTCACGCCCGCATCGGCGTGCCCGGAAACTCCACTCCCCGAATAACCCTGACCGGAGTATGCCTGTGTCCTCCCCGACCCCTGCCTCGGCCGCGCCCGCAGCGCCCGCAGAGCCGAGACGCCCCCGGATATCCCTCCCGCCCTTCTGGGTGCAGATACTCGCCGGCCTCGTGCTGGGCGTGCTGCTCGGCTGGATCGCCCGCAGCGGCGACGTCGAGTGGCTCGGCCGCACGCTGGAGGAGATCGGCGGACGGTTCGTCCAGCTGCTGCGCGTGGCGGTCGGTCCGCTGGTCTTCTTCGCGATCGCCGTGTCGATCACCAGCCTCAGGAACGTGTCGAACGCGGCGCGCCTCGCCGGCCGCACGCTGCTGTGGTTCCTGGCGACCTCGCTGATCGCCGTCGCCATCGGCATCGTGATCGGCCTGGTCACCAACCCGGGCAGCGGCACCGGCCTCACCCCGGCGGACGGCGAGCTGCCGGAGAGCAAGGGCTCCTGGCTCGACTTCCTGACCGGCATCATCCCGGAGAACATCGTCACGCCGTTCGCCGACCTGGAGATCCTGCAGATCGTCTTCCTCGGCGCCGTCGTGGGCATCGCCGCCCTGAAGATGGGCGAGCGCGCCCAGCCGGTGATCACCTTCGGCGAGACGGTCCTCGAACTGCTGCAGAAGGCCCTGTGGTGGATCATCCGCCTCGCGCCGATCGGCACGATCGGCCTGATCGGCCGCTCGATCAACGAGTACGGCTGGGACCTGCTCGGCGACTACGCGACCTTCACCGTGGACGTGTACGTCGGCTGCGCGCTGGTGCTGTTCGGCGTCTACCCGCTGCTGCTGCGCTTCGCCGCCGGTGTCAACCCGGTCCAGTTCTTCCGCGCCGCCTGGCCCGCGCTCCAGCTCGCGTTCGTCTCCCGCTCCTCGGTCGGCACGCTGCCGGTCACCCAGAAGGTCACCGAGCGCCTCGGCGTCCCGCGCGAGTACAACTCGTTCGCCGTCCCGTTCGGCGCCACGACCAAGATGGACGGCTGCGCCGCGATCTACCCCGCGCTGGCCGCGATCTTCGTCGCCGAGATCTTCGACGTGAGCCTGAGCGTGCAGGACTACGTGCTGATCGTCTTCGTCTCCGTGATCGGCTCGGCCGCCACGGCCGGTCTGACCGGCGCGACGATCATGACCACGCTGACCCTCTCCACGCTCGACCTCCCGCTGGAGGGCGTCGGCCTGCTGCTGGCGATCGACCCGATCCTGGACATGATGCGCACGGCCACCAACGTGGCGGGCCAGGCCGCGGTCCCGGTGATCGTCGCGGCGCGCGAGAAGATCCTGAACCGCGACGCGTACGACCACGCGACGAGCTTCGACTTCGACGAGCCCGCCGCCGAGGAGCACCCCCGCCGCCCGGCCGAGGAGAAGGTTCCCGCCTGACCCCTCCCACGCCACACCGCACAACCCCCGGTCCCCGCGCCCACCCCGGCGCGGGGACCGCGGCGTCGTGCGGGCCCGTCCGGCACTGTCAGTGGTGCGGCGTACCCTCCGGGAGCATGGCGATGAGGGATGTCACGCGGCGCGAGATCCTGCTGGCGATGGAGGAGTACGACCGGCTGGGGCAGGAGGCGTTCCTCGCCCGCCACGGTTTCGCCCGGTCGCACACGTACCGGGTGGCGCACGACGGCCGGGCGTACGACTCGAAGGCCGTTGTCGGCGTCGCGCACGGCTACCTGCCGGGCGAGGAGCCGCTGCGGCCGGACCAGTTCAGCGGCGGGCACGGGCACGCGCTCGACGTCCTGCGGCGTGCGGGCTTCACCATCGTCCCGCAGACGGCGGACCCTCTCACGGAGGACAAGCTGCTCGCCCTGATGGGGAAGGTGCGGATGAGCCGCAGCTCGGGCCGCCCCGCGCCCCACCAGGCGGTCGCCCTGGCCTGGGCGTTCGGCCGCGCACGGCGGGGCGAGGCGCGGCTCGTGCCGTGGAGCGGGACCGAGAAGGAGATCGCGGGACTGCTGACGGCGCACGCGACCGACGGCGGACGGCCGCGCCCCGACTACCCCGTGGCCGCGCTCACCCGGGCCGGGCTGTGGGAGCTGCCGGGGTGGGAGGGCGAGGTGCCCCCGGCGCACGGGGACGGGGAGCTGCGGCGCTGGTTCGCCGAGCGGCAGCCGGAGAGCGGCCTCACCGAGGAGGTGTACGAGGCGGTGCGCCGCTCGGGCACGACCCGGGTCGCGGCGGTGAACCTGCTGGTCCAGCGCTACTTCCCGGACGGCGACCCCCGAGAGCTGTTCCAGGCGGTGGGCTTGTGGGACGACGCGGTGGCGGACGACGCGCCGGACGCCACGTACGAGGAGGCCGCGCCGGACGGGGAAGGCGGAGACACGGCCGCGCTCTACCGGCGGCTGTGCGAGAGCGTGGAGCATGCCGAGGCGCGGAACGGCCGGGGACGGCGCGCCCAGCGGGTCCGCAGCGATCCGATACGGTCCGCCCTCGCCCGCCGGGCGGTGCTCGCACGCTGCGGCGGCCGCTGCGAGAACCCGGGGTGCGCCGGCCAGCCGGACGACGTCACGCGCCGGGGGCAGCCGCTGCTCGAAGTGGACCATGTGGACGACCTCGGGCTCGGCGGGCGCGACCACCCGGAGACCATGGCCGCGCTGTGCCCCAACTGCCATGCCGTCAGGACGCGGGGCAGCAGGGCCGGGGAGCTGCGCGCCGTGCTCCTCGCGGTGGCGGAGGAACGGCACCGGCAGCTGTACGGCGAGCGGTGAGGGGAAAGGCGGGGGAAGGGGGTGGGTTTGTTGGGGTTCGAGTGGGGGGCTCATGGGGGGCTCATGCCGCGCATCGGGTGAACCCCCCCGGTGTGCATGTGAACCCCCTTGCGACCGTCGCGAGTTGACCCGTCGGAGCCCTTGACTAGAGGCATGAGGACATGGCTCGGCTTATGGAGGGGGTACACAATGACGTCGCCGTGGCCGCCCGCGCAGCAGATGCCCGTGCCGGCGGCGCGTCCGACGCCGCTGCTGCCCGTGGCGTTCTCCAGCGCCTACCGGTTCCGTTCGCTCACACTCCCCGGTGATTCCCGCGACACCCCGGCGATAGCCAGGCACGCCGCGCGGGACACCCTCCACGACTGGGAACTGCCAGGGCTCGCCGACGACGTCGAGCTGTGCGCGTCCGAGCTGGTCGGGAACGCCGTGCGGCACGCCGCCGGGTTCGGGCGCATCATCGTCACGTTCAGGTTCTGGCCGCGCTGGCTGTTCGTCGAGGTCGCGGACGAGGACCCGACGCCGCCCATGCTGCCGTCGGGCGATCCGCTCGACCCGCTCGGCGGCGACCCCGACCCGCTGCCCGAGCACGGGCGCGGGCTGTTCATCGTGCAGAGCCTCGCCGACGCGACGTGGTGGGCGCCCCGCGAGGCGGGGGGCAAGAGCGTGTGCTGCCGCTTCGACCTGACCGGCGGCCCCACGGACGCCGGACGGGCGGGTGCCGCATGATGGTCACCCGCTCCGCCGACTGGGTCCTCGCGCCCGACCCGCAGGGCGGCCCGCCGATCCACGCCGCCGAGTGCACGACCTGCCTCGCCGAGTCGCCCGCCGACACGAGCCGGGACGTGCCCGACGTCTGGTGCGTGCGGCACTCCACCGCCACCGGGCACACCGGCTACCGGCTCACCGTCACGACGTTCCTGCGCGCCAAGCGGTGAGGCGTCAGCACACCGCCGCGGGCTTGAGCCACGCGCACTCGGCGCCGTCCTCCGGCGCGGCCGCGGGCCGTGGCGGCGACCCGGGTGAGGTCTCGGGTGAGGTCCCGGGTGAGGCGAGTGCCACGACGATCGCGTCCTCGATGTCCTTCGGCGAACCGCTCAGGTAGTTGTTCAGCACGACGCTGAACGCCAGCTCCCGCCCGTCCGCCGCCGTCACATAGCCGGACAGGCCCGTCGCGCCGGTCAGCGAGCCGGTCTTCGCCCGCGCGTTCCCCGCCGCCGGGGTGCCGCACAGGCGGCTGCGCATCGTGCCGCCGACGAAGCGGTCCGGCTCGCACGCGACCGGCAGCGCCGCGTACCAGTCGCCGAACCACGGTTCGGCGCGCACCCCGGTGAGCAGCGCGGCCAGTTCGGCGGGCGGGACGACGCTCATCCGCGACAGGCCCGAGCCGTCGACCTGGCTGTACGCGCCGGTGTCCACGCCGATCCGGTCCGCGTACGCGCGCACCGCCGCGAGCCCGTCGCGCCAGGTGCCGCGCCCCGCCGTCTCGTACCCCATCGTCTTGACGAGCGCCTCGGCGTGCATGTTGTTGGACAGCTTCATGAAGGGCACCAGCAGCTCCGACAGCGGCATCGACGCGTGCGACGCGAGGACCTGCCCGGCGTCCGGCGGGGTGGCGCGGCCGAGGACGACGTCGCCGGTGACCCGTACGCCCTCGGCGGCCAGGGCGTCGGCGAGGACGGAGGCGGCGTACCCGGTCGGCTCGTCCACGGCGGTCCACGAGGTGGCGGGGGCGGCGCCCTGGGCGATGCGGCCGCTGACGACGAGGGTGTTGGTGCCGTGCTGGCGGGTGATGGACAGGGAGCCGGTGGAGCCGGCCGGGGCGGTGGTGGCCCGGTTGTCGACGGTCACCCAGTCGTTGGGCGGGGTGAGGGTGACGGTGGGCGGGTCACCGGCGGAGGGGCCGGGGGCGGCGGAGACGTAGACGGTCCCGGCGTCGTAGTCCGTGTCGGGCGCGAGGGTCAGCGCGGAGATCTGGGCGCTGTAGTAGTCGGCCTCGTTGTCCCAGGACCAGGCGCGGCCGAGGCGGGTCGCGTCGAAGCGGGTGTCGTCGGCGACCAGGTCGCCCCGGACGGTGGTGACGCCGGACGCGGCCAGGTCGGCGGCCAGCGCGGCGTAGTCGGCGGCGAGCATCGTCGGGTCGCCGGAGCCGCGCAGGTAGAGGTCGCCGCGCAGGACGCCGCGCCGGGGCGTGCCCGCCGCCACGAGGTCGGTGCGGTAGCGGTAGCCGGGGCCGAGGACGTCCATGGCGGCGGCGGAGGTGAGGAGTTTGGTGTTGGAGGCGGGCATCAGGCGGGTGTCGCCGTCGTGGTCGTAGAGGGTGGCGCCGGTGTCGGCGTCGCGGACGACGACGCCCGCGAGGGCGCCGTCGAGGCGCGGGTCGGCGAGCAGCCGGTCGAGGGCGCCGGTGAACGCGGGGGCGGGCTGGCCGGCGCCCGCGGGGGCGCTCCAGCCGAGGGTGAGGGCCAGGGCGAGCCCGGCGCCGACGGCCGCGAGGCGCCGGAACGGTGGGGGTGTCATGCCGCATCAGCATGACGCGATGTGACGATCCGTCAAGGAGAGACGGACTGGAAACGCGCGATGGTCACGCACCGGAAACACGGCCCGTCCGGCCGTCGGTTGTTTTTTCCGGCCATGGCGCGATTTGCTGGTTTCTTTCTCCTCCCCCTTGGCTAACGCCCCGGTAAAGGACGGCGCTCCGGGGCCGTCCCGACCTTGACAGCGGGCCATGGAACAGCAACATTTCCGCTCACAAGCCAACGGAAATCGTTAGGTATACCGGCATCAGCACAAGGAGGTGCGTTGTCGTGGCCCTGGATGTGTCCGATCGCATCCTGCATCTGCGCGCCGCGGGCGTGAGTCTCGTCCTGGACGCGCGTGGCCCGAGGCTCCCGCGCGTCCTGCACTGGGGCGCCGATCCGGGCGAGCTGTCCGAGGACGCCCTGGCCGCCCTGGCCGCGTCCGCCGCCCTGCCGCCGCTGGACGGCAGCCTGGACGTGCCGCCGCCGCCCGGCCTCGTCACCGAGCACGGCGCGGGCTGGCAGGGCATACCCGGCGTCGCCGGGCACCGGGCGGGCGGCGCGGACTGGTCGCCGCTGTTCGCCGTCACGTCCGCCACCGACGCGACGCGGGACGGCGACGGCGGCGGCCGTACGCTCCGGTTCACCGCCGCCGACCCCGCCGCCGCGCTCTCCCTCGCCGTCGACATCGGCCTCACCCCCACCGGCCTCGTCCGCACCCGCGCGACCCTCACCAACGACCACGCCGACGCCGACTGGACCCTCGACACCCTCGCCCCCTCGCTGCCCGTCCCCACCGAGGCCGCCGAACTGTTCGACCTCACCGGCCGCTGGGCGCGCGAACGCGTCCCGCAGCGCCAGCCGTTCACGCTCGGCGCGCGCGTCCGCGAGACCCGCAGGGGCCGCCCGGGGCACGACGCGCCGCTGCTGTTCGCCGCGGGCACCCCCGGCTTCGGCTTCGGCCACGGCGAGATCTGGGCACTGCACCTCGCCTGGAGCGGCAACCACCGCCTCGTCGCCGAACGCCTCCCCACCGGCCAGGCCGTCCTGTCCGGCGGCGAACTGCCGATGCCCGGCGAGATCACCCTCGCCCCTGGCGCCTCGTACACCACGCCCTGGCTCTACGGCGCCCACAGCGACCACGGCCTCGACGCCCTGTCCGCCCGCTTCCACGACCACCTGCGGGCCCGCCCCCACCACCCCGCCACGCCCCGGCCGGTCGTCCTCAACACCTGGGAGGCCGTCTACTTCGACCACGACCTGCCCACCCTCACCCGCCTCGCCGACCTCGGCGCCGCCGCGGGCGCGGAGCGCTTCGTCCTGGACGACGGCTGGTTCCGCCACCGCCGCGCCGACACCGCGGGCCTGGGCGACTGGTACGTGGACGAGACCGTCTGGCCGGACGGGCTGCACCCGCTGGTGGACCACGTGCGCGGCCTCGGCATGGAGTTCGGCCTGTGGGTCGAGCCCGAGATGGTCAACCCGGACTCCGACCTGGCCCGCGCCCACCCCGAGTGGATCCTCGCCACCGGCGGCAGGCTCCCGGGCGAACGCAGGCAGCAGCAGGTCCTCGACCTGTCCCACCCGGAGGCCTACGCGTACATCCTGGAGCGTCTCGACGCGCTGCTCGGCGCGTACGACATCGCCTACCTCAAGTGGGACCACAACCGCGAGCTGGACGACGCGGGCCACTCCCCGCACGGCGAGGCCGCCGTCCACGCCCAGACCCTCGCCGTCTACGCGCTGCTGGCCGAACTGCGCCGCCGCCACCCCGCCCTGGAGATCGAGTCCTGCTGCGGCGGAGGCGGCCGGATCGACCTCGGCATCCTGGAGCACACCGACCGCGTCTGGGCCAGCGACTGCATCGACGCCCTGGAACGCCAGGCCATCAACCGCTGGACGCAGCTCCTCCTGCCGCCCGAGCTGATCGGCTCCCACGTCGGCAGCGACCGCAACCACACCACCGGCCGCCGCCACGACATCGCCTTCCGCGCCGGGACGGCCTTCCTCGGCGGCCACTTCGGCATCGAGTGGGACCTGATCCACGCCACCGACGAGGAACGCGCCGAAGTCGCCCGCTGGGTCGCCCACTACAAGCGCCACCGCACGCTCCTGCACACCGGCCGCGTCATCAGGATCGACCACCAGGACCCCGCCCTGTGGGCCCACGGCGTCGTCGCCCGCGACGGGTCGGAGGCGCTGTTCGCACTCGTCGGAACGGCCGCCCCCGTCACGCACCCCCACGCCCGCGTACGGCTGCGCGGCCTCGACCCCCACGCCCGCTACCGCGCCGACCTCCTCCCGCCAGGACGCGACCTGCTCGCCGGCGCCAGGAGCCTGCCCGGCTGGCTCGACGGGGCGACATCCGTCCTCCACGGCGGCGTGCTCGCCACGACGGGCCTCCAGATCCCGGCCCTCCAGCCCGAACAGCTCGTCGTCCTGCACCTGACGAAGGAGTGACCGATGGCCGCGCCCCTCACCGCCCCCGCGGGCAACCCCCCGCCCGCCTGGCGCAAGCGTGAACGCCGCGCCGCGTTCGTCTTCCTCGCGCCCGCGCTCCTCGGCTTCCTCACCTTCTTCGCCTGGCCCACCCTCCGCGGCCTCTACCTCAGCCTCACCGACTACGACCTGCTGACGGCCCCGGACTTCAGCGGCCTGGACAACTACCGGCGGCTGCTGCACGACGACGTCTTCTGGAACTCCCTCTGGGTCACCCTGAAGTACGTCCTGATCAACATCAGCGTGCAGACCGTCGTCGCCCTCTTCCTCGCGGTCCTCATGCACCGGCTGACGAAGTCCGTCGTCATCCGCGGCGTCGTCCTGCTGCCCTACCTGATCTCGAACGTCGTGGTCGCCCTGCTCTGGTACTGCATGGCCGACTACAACCTCGGCATCATCAACGGCGTCATCGACTGGGCCGGTTTCGACCGGATCGGCTTCTTCGGCGACGAGCAGTGGGCCATCCCGACGATCGCCCTGGTCAACGTCTGGCGCCACCTCGGCTACACGGCGCTGCTGATCTTCGCCGGGCTCCAGGCCATCAACCGGGACGTCTACGAGGCCGCCGCCGTCGACGGCGCGGGCGAGTTCCGCATGTTCACGCGCATCACGCTCCCGCTCCTGCGGCCGGTCATGGCGCTGGTCCTCGTCGTCACGCTGATCGGCTCCTGGCAGATCTTCGACACGGTCGCCGTCACCACGCAGGGCGGCCCGGTCGACGCGACCCGGGTGGTCCAGTACTACATCTACGACCAGGCGTTCCAGCGGTTCGACTTCGGTTACGCGTCGGCGATCTCCGTCGCGCTCTTCCTCATCCTCGCCGTCATCGCGTTCCTCCAGCTGCGGCTGATGCGCGCCGGCGACTCCGACCAGTCCTGACCGCCGCGACCGCACCAAGGAGCCCCGCATGACAGCCGTGGTCCAGCCGGCCGCGAGCAGCACCCCCGCGCGCGACCGGCGCACCCCTTCCCCCGCCCCGGCGCGGCGGCGGACGATCCGACCCGGGCGGCTCATCGCCTGGATCGCCCTCTTCCTCGTCGTCCTCGCGACGATCGCGCCGTTCGTCTGGATGCTGCGCACCGCCCTGTCCAACAACAGGTCCCTCTTCACCGACCCGACGTCGCCGCTGCCGGTGGACTTCACCTTCGGCCCGTTCGAACGGGTCCTCGGCACCGCCTCCACGGCCGAGGCGCAGGCGGAGGGCGGCTCGGGCGCGTCCATCCGCTTCTGGGCCTACCTGCGCAACTCGGTGGTCGTCTCCGTCCTGATCACCGCGGGCCAGGTCTTCTTCAGCGCGATGGCCGCCTACGCGTTCGCCCGGCTGCGCTGGCCGGGCCGCGACAAGGTGTTCTTCGTCTTCCTGACGGCGCTGATGGTGCCGCCGGTGTTCACGATGCTGCCGAACTTCACGCTGATCAAGAGCCTCGGGCTGCTCAACACGTACCCGGGCATCGTCGCGCCGTTCTTCTTCATGACGCCCTTCGCGATCTTCTTCCTGCGGCAGTTCTTCCTCGGCATCAGCCGCGAGGTCGAGGAGGCCGCGATGATCGACGGCGCGGGCTACTTCAGGACGTTCTTCCGCATCATCGTCCCGATGAGCCGCGCGCCCATCATCACGCTGTGCATCCTCACCTTCATCAACGCCTGGAACGAGTACTTCTGGCCGCAGCTCGTCGGCCAGGACGAGTCGGTGCGCGTCCTGACGGTGGCGCTCGGCGCGTTCGTCTCCGCCACCCCGCAGACCGGCCCCGACTGGGCGGGCCTGATGGCGGCGGCGCTGGTCGCGGCCATCCCGACGATGCTGCTCTTCCTCGCCTTCGGCAAGAAGATCATCAACTCCATCCAGTTCACAGGCATGAAGTGACATCGAGCGACGTGACATCGAACGAAGTGAGGTACGCCGTGGACACGAGGACCACCCGCCGTGCCCTCGCCGGGGCCGCCGCGTTCGCCGCCCTCGCGCTGTCCGGCTGCACCGGCGACGCGTTCGGCGACGACAGCGGCCGGGAGACCATCACGTACTGGCTGTGGGACTCCGCCCAGCAGCCGGGCTACCAGCAGTGCGCCGACGACTTCGAGGCGAGCCAGGACGACTACGCGATCCGCATCGAGCAGCGCGGCTACGACGACTACTGGACGTCCCTCGCGCTCGGCCTCGTCTCCGAGTCGGCGCCCGACGTCTTCACCGACCACCTCTCGAAGTACCCCGAGTACGTCTCGCGCGGCCTGCTCGCCCCGCTGGACGAGTACATCGAACGCGACGACGTGCCCCTGGACATCTACGAGGACGGCCTCGCCGACCTGTGGATCGGCCAGGACGGCAAGCGCTACGGCCTCCCGAAGGACTGGGACGCCGTCGGCCTGTTCTACGACGAGGCCGACCTCGCCGACGCCGGGCTCACCGCCGACGACGTCGCCCACATGACGTGGAACCCCGACGACGGCGGCACCTACGAGGACGTCATCGCCCGCCTCACCGTGGACACCAACGGCGTGCGCGGCGACGAACCCGGCTTCGACAAGGACCACATCGCCACCTACGGCCTGTGGATGGAGGGCGGCGGCGGCCCCAACTTCGGCCAGACCCAGTGGGCCCAGTACGCCGTCGCCAACGGCTGGGAGTTCACCGACCAGAACCCGTGGGGCACCCACTTCAACTTCGACGACCCCGCGTTCGTCGAGACCATCGCCTGGTGGCAGAGCCTCGTCGAGAAGGGCTACATGCCCGACTTCGCCTCCCAGCAGGGCGCCAAGCCCAGCGACCAGATTGCCGCCGGCACCGCCGCGATGACGGCCGACGGCAGCTGGATGATCGGCACCTACCTCGGCTACGACGGCGTGGACGTCGGCATGGCCCCCAACCCCGAGGGACCGACGGGACAGAACGCCAGCATGTTCAACGGCCTCGCCGACTCCATCGTCAAGGACACCGACCACCCCGAGGGCGCCTGGCAGTGGGTGCGCTACCTCGCGTCGCCCGCCTGCCAGAACGTCATCGGCGAGCGGCACGTCGTCTTCCCCGCCATCACCGAGGCGTGGGAGACGGCCCGCGACGCGTACGCGGCGGACGGCGTGGACGTGTCCGCGTTCACCGACCACGTGGAGAACGGGACGACGTTCCTCTTCCCCATCGCCGACCACGCGGGCGACGTGACGGCCGTGCTCCAGCCCGCGTTCGACAGCATCATGTCCGGCGCCGACGTGGAGAGCACCCTCACCGGCGCCAACGAGGAGATCAACCGTCTTTTCGAGTAGGCACCGAGTAGGCGCCGCGTGACACGCGCCCGCGCCCCGGCCTCCACGCGGAGGGACCGGGGCGCGGGCGCGTGTCACGCGGTCAGGTGAGCAGCGTCAGCTCCGGGTGCGCCGTCCCGCCGTCGATCGCCGTCGAGGACAGGTGCGACACGACGCGGTCGTCCACCGGGTCCCGCGCCGGGTCGTCGTGCACGACCAGGTGCTCGTACGTGGTCGCGCGCTGCGCGGGCACCCGGCCCGCCGCGCGGATCAGGTGCAGCAGCTCCAGGCGGTTCGACCGGTGCTTCGCCCCGGCGGAGGACACCACGTTCTCCTCCAGCATGACCGAGCCGAGGTCGTCCGCGCCGTAGTGCAGCGACAGCTGGCCGACCTCCTTGCCCGTCGTCAGCCAGGAGCCCTGGATGTGGGCGACGTTGTCCAGGAAGATGCGCGCGATCGCGATGATCCGCAGGTACTCGAAGAGCGTCGCCTGCGTCTGCCCCTTCAGGTGGTTGTTCTCCGGCTGGTACGTGTAGGGGATGAACGCGCGGAAGCCGCCGGTGCGGTCCTGCACGTCCCGGATCATCCGGAGGTGCTCGATGCGCTCGGCGTTCGTCTCGCCGGTGCCCATCAGCATCGTCGTGGTCGACTCGACGCCCAGCCGGTGCGCCGTCTCCATGATCTCCAGCCAGCGCTCGCCCGACTCCTTCAGCGGCGCGATGGCCGTGCGCGGCCGCGCGGGCAGCAGCTCGGCGCCCGCACCGGCGAACGAGTCGAGCCCCGCCGCGTGGATGCGCCGGATCGCCTCCTCGGCGCTCACCCCGGAGATCCGCGCCATGTGCTCCACCTCGGACGCGCCGAGGGAGTGGATCACCAGCTGCGGGAACGCCGCCTTGATCGCCGAGAAGTGCCGCTCGTAGTACTCCACGCCGTAGTCCGGGTGGTGGCCGCCCTGGAACATGATCTGGGTGCCGCCGAGTTCGACGGTCTCCTGGCAGCGCCGCAGGATGTCGTCCAGGTCGCGCGTCCACACCTTCTCGCTCTTCGGCGGGGCGTAGAACGCGCAGAACTTGCAGGCCGTCACGCAGGCGTTGGTGTAGTTGATGTTCCGCTCGATGATGTACGTGGCGATGTGCTCGGTGCCCGCGTACCGGCGGCGGCGGATGGTGTCGGCGGCCTGGCCCAGCGCGTGCAGCGGGGCGGAGCGGTACAGGTCGAGGGCCTCCTCCGGGCTGATGCGGCCGCCGTCGGCGGCGCGGTCGAGGAGGGTCGTCAGCTCGGCGCTCTGGCCCATGGGCGTGGTCCTTCCGACGGGGGCGTGCTGCGGTTGTCAGCGTACGCCAGCGCCGTCGGCCGCCTCGGGGGCGAGCAGCTTCACGCGCCCGACGCCGTCCGCGATGCCCGTGCGGCGCGCGAACTCGTCCACCGCCGCGAGCTGCGGCGCGCCGAAGGAGAACTTCAGCGTCGTGAAGTACCGCTCCAGCACCTCGGCGTCGAAGTCCTCCCAGTGCGCGGCCTGTTCGGCCACCTTGCCCACCTCGGCCATCGACAGGTCGCGCGACGCGAGGAACGCCCTGTGCACCTCGCGGACCGTCTCCGGCTCCCGCTCCAGGTAGTCGCGGCGCACGCCCCAGATCGCGAAGACGAACGGCAGGCCGGTCCACTCGTGCCACATCGCGCCGAGGTCGTACACCCGCAGGCCGAGACGGGGCGCGTCGTGCAGCGAGGCGCGCAGCGCGGCGTCGCCGATGAGGACGGCCGCCTCGGCCTCCCGCATCATCAGCCCGAGGTCGGGCGGGCACGTGTAGTACTCCGGGGTGACGCCGTACCGCTCGCCGAGCAGCAGCCGCGCGAGGCGCACGGAGGTGCGGGACGTCGAGCCCAGGGCCACCCGGGCGCCGTCCAGCTCTTCGAGCGGCACCTTGGAGACGATCATGCAGGACATCACCGGGCCGTCGCAGCCGACCGCGATGTCGGGCAGCGCCACCAGCTCGTCGGCGTACCGCAGGTACTCGACGAGCGAGACGGGGCCGATGTCCAGTTCGTCCGCCACCAGCAGCTCGCCGAGCCGCTCCGGTGTGTCCTTGGTCAGCGTGAGGTCCAGGAGCGTCCCGGTTCTCGCGAGCCCCCAGTAGAGCGGGAGGCAGTTGAGGAACTGGATGTGGCCGACACGCGGGCGACTCCGGTGGTGTGTACTCACCTTCGGCAGGGTACGCCTGTGGTCGTGCGGAGCAGCGGTCAGGGACGTGCGGGTCAGGTGGCCCCCCGGGGTCATTTCGACCCTTCCCGCTTCCAGGGGCGCGTGCTACGCTCGTACCGAGTTACAGTTTGGTTTCCCTTGCAGTACGAGCCTGCGGAGCATGTAGCCGCGGGCTTTCGTCGTTTTCAGGCTTCATCGAAGGTTCTGGAGCAGGGCGACCCTTTTAGGCCCAGGGAGGGCTTACATGGCTACCGGAACCGTCAAGTGGTTCAACGCCGAAAAGGGCTTTGGTTTCATCGCTCAGGATGGCGGCGGCCCCGATGTCTTTGTCCACTACTCCGCGATCAACGCGTCCGGCTTCCGCTCCCTCGAGGAGAGCCAGACCGTGAGCTTCGACGTCACGCAGGGTCCGAAGGGCCCGCAGGCCGAGAACGTCACGATCGTCTGAGGCCGCCTGCCTCGGCGCACCACTGAAGGAGCCCCCGCCCGGCTGGGCGGGGGCTCCTGCCTTCTCTGCCCTACAGGCGGGGCGCGCGCAGGCCCGCCTGGAAGCGGGACGTCGCGCCCAGCGCCGCCATGAGGTCCGCGACACGCCGCCGGTAGGTCCGTACGGACACGCCGAGCCGCCGCGCGGCCACCTCGTCCGTGCACCCCTCGCCCAGCAGGGCGAGCACCGGCCGCAGCTCCTCGTCCAGCGCCGGGGGCGGCCCGTCCGCCGGGTCCGGGACGTCGGCCAGGTCGGTGCCGGACTCCCACGCCGCGTCGAACAGCGAGCCGATCCCGGCCACCACGTCCGGGTCCGTCACCACGCCGTAACGCCGCTCGCCCCGCTCGACGCGCCCGGCCAGGATCGCGACGCGCCGGTCGAGGACGATCGCCTCGTGCCCCAGCGGGGCGGCCGAGATGCGGACGCGCCCGCCGTCCGCCGTGATCGTCCGCAGGTACGCGAGCGCCTCCGGGCGGCCGAGGACCCGCGCCGTGTGCAGCTTGCGCACGGCCAGGCCCGGGGACCGGCGCGGGGGCTCGCCCGGCAGAGCGAACGTGGACGGGTCGTCCGCGGCGCACAGGAACTCCTCGCGCGCCCCGGCGAGCAGGTGGCCCGCCCGTTCCCGCAGCTCCCTGACCCCGTGCACACTCGTCACCTGATCGGCCATACGGCAAGTATCACGCGGCGCGGCGTCAGTCCGGGGGGCGGTGACGGGTGAGGAGGCGGTCGGCCAGGTCGGCGCGGTCGGCGGTGAACCAGACGTACGGGCCCGCGTTCCCGCGCCGCACGGCCGCGGCGAACGCCGGGTCGCGCCGGAGGGCGGCGGAGACGTCGCCCTCGTACGCGACGCACAGGCGGTAGTCGAGGAAGGCCTGCGTCACCGCGTCGGCGAGCCCCGAGGCGGTGTCGAAGAACGCGGGCGGCAGCCGCCGCACGGGGATCACGACCAGCTCGGCGCCGCTGCCCAGGGCCTCCGCGACGAGGGGGAGCGCGGCCTCGGCGCCGTCGAGCGGCGGGCCCGCGGTGGCGACGAGGACGGGCGTGCCGTGGATCTCCAGGAGCGTGGGGGCCGGTTGCGTCATGGCACGAGCATGCCCCCGCCGGGCGGCCGCCGTCACCCGTTCGCCCGGCCGCGTGCCGCCGCGCCGGGGGACGGGCGGCGCGGTCCAATGGGCCCATGGACGACATGCGGGACGCACAGGACATGCAGAGCATTCAGGACATGCGTGACGCGGAGGACCTGGAGGGGGCCGCCGGAGCCGACGACCTCGACGACTTCGACGCCCTGGCCGGGAGTGCCGGCACCGGTGAGGGGGCGGTCGACCTGTGGACGCGGCGTGTCCTGGCACTGTCCGACGACATCGACGAGGGCGAGGCCCGCGCCGTGGTCGAGGAGATCTGGGACGCGGCGTCGCTGCGGGAGGTCGACGTGTACGAGGAGGAGGTGGCCGAGCGGGAGGATGAGCGCGACGAGTGAGGGCCGGGAGGCGCGGGCGCGGCCGGGGAGAGCACCGCCCGGGGCGCGCCCGCGCCGGTCGTGGCCGCGTGTCCGCGTGGCCCCGTGTCAGAGCGCGGGGGTGACCGGCAGTCCGCCGAGGAGCCCGCCGAGCACCTCGCCCGGCAGGTCGCCGAGCCCGGCGCCGTCCGCGAGCGGGCCCGTCACCGCGCTGGTGCTGACCGGCTGGAAGTCGGCGACCTGGGCGCCCACCGAGTTCGTCAGCGGGTCGGTGGACGAGCTGGACAGCGGGTCGAGCGGCAGGACGAGGACCGGCTCGACCGAGTGGCGGAGCGCGTCGGCCGTCACGCCGACCGTCGAGGGGACCGTGGAGAGCGGCCCCGGCACGGCCTCGGCGGCGGACGCGCCGCCCGCCGCGGCGAGTACCGCGCCGCCCGCGGTCGCGGTCAGCGAGGCAGCGCGCAGGGCGCGGGAGATCTGGCTCATGGGCGGCACGCTAGTGCGCCGGACGGGGCCTGTTCATCCCGGTGGCGGGGGAAGTCGCCCGAACGGAGGACGCGGGCATCCGCGAGAATGGACGCGTGACTCGCGCAACGCTGGACAAACAGCCCACCGAAGTCGCCGCGATGTTCGACGCGGTCGCGGCCCGCTACGACCTGACCAACGACGTGCTGGCCCTCGGTCAGAACCGCCGCTGGCGCCGCGCCGTCGCCGACGCGGTCGCCGCGCGGCCCGGGGAGCGCGTGCTCGACCTCGCGGCCGGCACCGGCACGTCCGCCATGCCGTTCGCGCTCGCGGGGGCGTTCACCGTGCCCTGCGACTTCAGCCGCGGGATGCTGGCGGAGGGCAAGCGGCGCGTGCCGTGGATGCCGTTCACCGCCGGGGACGCGCTGCGACTGCCGTTCCGCGACGGCGCGTTCGACGCCGTGACCATCTCCTTCGGCCTGCGGAACCTCAGCGACACCGAGCTGGCCCTGCGCGAGATGCTGCGCGTGACGAAGCCGGGCGGGCGGCTGGTCGTCTGCGAGTTCAGCCACCCGACGTGGGCGCCGTTCCGCACGGTCTACAACGAGTACTTGATGCGCGCGCTGCCCACCGTCGCCACCCGCGTGTCCAGCAACCCCGACGCGTACGTCTACCTCGCCGAGACCATCCGCGCGTGGCCCGACCAGCCGGGACTCGCCGCCGTCCTCCAGCACGCGGGCTGGAGCCGGGTCGCCTGGCGCAACCTGTCGGGCGGCATCGTCGCACTGCACCGGGGCACCAAGGACCGCGCCGCATAGACTCGGCCCCGATCCCCGGCACACCGTGCCTGACGGCCGCTCACCGTCCCCGCAGCAGCCCCCCTTTCCCTCCCGCCGACCCGATCGGAGAGCCCGCCGTGGCCGAGACCGCCGAGACGCCCCCCACCGAGTACTCCGCCGACGCCATCGTCGTCGGCGCCGGGCCGGCCGGCTCGGCGACCGCCTACCACCTCGCCCAGGCCGGGCTCGACGTCCTGCTGCTGGAGAAGACCGCGTTCCCGCGCGAGAAGGTCTGCGGCGACGGCCTGACGCCGCGCGCCGTGAAGCAGCTCGTCGCGATGGGCATCGACATCTCCGAGGAGGCGGGCTGGCTGCGCAACAAGGGCCTGCGCGTCATCGGCGGCGGCCAGCGCCTCCAGCTCGACTGGCCGGAGCTGGCGTCCTTCCCCGACTACGGACTCGTCCGCAAGCGCGACGACTTCGACGAGCAGCTCGCCCGCGCCGCCGAGAAGGCCGGGGCGCGGCTGCTGGAGCGGTGCAACGTGTCCGGGCCGATCCGCGACGAGCGCACCGGCCGCATCACCGGCGTCACGGCGAAGCTGGGCGACGAGAAGCGGCCCGCGGAGTTCCGCGCGCCGGTCGTGATCGCGGCGGACGGCAACTCGTCGCGCCTGTCCCTCGCCATGGACCTGCACCGCGACGCCAAGCGGCCGATGGGCGTGGCGGTGCGGACGTACTTCACGACGCCGCGGCACGACGACGACTACCTGGAGTCGTGGTTCGAGCTGTGGGACCGGCGCGGCGGCCAGGAGCGGCTGCTGCCCGGCTACGGCTGGATCTTCGGCATGGGCGACGGCACGTCCAACGTCGGGCTCGGCGTGCTCAACAGCTCCGCCGAGTTCAAGGAGCTGGACTGGCGCGAGGTCCTGAAGACGTGGTGCGCGTCGCTGCCGCCGGAGTGGGGCTTCACGCCGGAGAACATGCAGGGCCAGATCCGGGGCGCGGCGCTGCCGATGGCGTTCAACCGCAAGCCGCACTACGCGCGGGGCCTGCTGCTCGTCGGCGACGCGGGCGGGCTCGTGAACCCGTTCAACGGCGAGGGCATCGCGTACGCCATGGAGTCGGGGCGGATCGCGGCTGAGGTCGTCAGCCAGGCGCTGGCGCGGCAGACCCCGGCGCAGCGCGAGGTGGCGCTGCTTGGCTACCCGAAGGTGCTGCGGGAGACGTACGGCGGCTACTACACGCTGGGCCGCGCGTTCGTGAAGCTCATCAGCAACCCGAAGATCATGAAGCTGGCCGCCGAACGCGGGCTGAGCCACCCGGTGCTGATGCGCTTCTGCCTGAAGCTGCTGGCCAACCTGACGGACCCGGCGGGCGGCGACGCGATGGACCGCGTCATCAACGGGCTGACGAAGGTGACGCCGCGCGCCTGAGGCCGCGTGCCTCACACCGCGGACGCACGCGGGCCGGCCGTCCCGGGGGGCTTTCCCCGGGGTGGCCGGCCCTTCGTGTGTCTGTGGGGTGCGTGTCAGAGGACGCGCACGGCGCCCGACGGCATGTCGTAGCTCAGGTCGCGCTGCACGACGCCGGTGCTCGCGTTCTGCGCGCCGACGAACTGCCCGCCGCCGACGTAGATCGCCACGTGGTAGGCGCTGCCCGCGCCGCCCCAGTAGAGGATGTCGCCGGGCTGGACCGCGTCCAGGGACACCTGGGTGCCCGCCGTGGACTGCGCGCCGGAGACGCGGGGGAGCGAGACGCCGACGGAGGCGTACGCGGCCTGGACCAGGCCCGAGCAGTCCCAGGCGCCGGGGCCCGTGCCGCCCATCGTGTAGCCGTCGCCCACGTGGGACTGCGCGAACGCCACCACGGCCGCCGCGCTGCCGCCCGCCGCCGGGGCGGCCATGGTCTCGACGGCGGCGCCGTCCGACTCCTGGGCCGCCTGCGGCTCGTCGGCCTGCTGGGCTGCCTCCTGGGCCGCGGCCTCCTCGCGCGCCGCTTCCTCGGCGCGGGCGTCGGCGGCCTCCTGGGCGCGTTCGGCGGCGGCCTGGCGCGCCGCCTCCTCCTGCTCGGTGCGCTGCCGCGCGGCGGTGCGCTGGGCCTCCTCGAAGGCGCGCTCCAGGGCGGCCTCGCGCTCGGCGGCGAGTTCGGTGTCGCCGGCCCAGGTCTGGGTGGCCTCGGCGGCCGTGGCGGCGCTGGTGCTGAGCACGCCGCTGAAGACGGGCAGTTCGGCCGTGGACTCGGCGGGCGGCTCGGCGGCGGACGCGGGGGACGTCGCGCCGGTGACGGCGACGGTGCCCACGACGCCGGACAGGACGCCGCCGCGGAGCAGACGGGTGGTGCGCGGCCGACGGGGTCTGCGGTGCCGGCCTCGATGACGAATCGGGGACATGGTCAACCTGGCTACCAGCACCGGACGGTTGATCTCAATTCACGTGGGATGCGCCACAGTCAGCGTGTACGCGACGAGTTGGCGGCCTTTTTGTCCGAAGTGCCGTTTCAGGTCGATGATCGTCTTTGGGGTGGTTGTAGCGCCATGTCCTGCGTGTTGTCCGAAATGCCGGGGAGGCGGCGCGGGCCTAGCACGGGCGACCCGCCCGGGACAACGAGCCGTGCATGTCAACCACCGCGCCCGTGGCACACCTCACGCGCGAGGCGCGCCGTCAGGCCCACCACTGGTCGTACGCGAGACGGGCGACCAGCGCGGTCACGACGACGAGCAGCACGACGCGCACGAAGCCGTTCCCGCGCCGCACGGCCATCCGCGCGCCGGTCCAGCCGCCCGCCATGTTGAAGGCCGCCATGAAGGGGAACAGGCCCCACAGCACGGCGCCGTGGGAGGCGAAGACGAGGAGACCGCCGACGTTTGTGCCGACGTTCACGACCTTCGCGGTCGCGGAGGCGGAGAGCAGGCTCATCCGCAGCAGGGACACCAGGGCGATCACGAGGAACGTGCCGGTGCCAGGGCCGATCAGCCCGTCGTAGAAGCCGACGCCGACACCGGCCACCAGCACGGCCGCCGCGCGCCTGCGGCGTGAGGGCGCCGCACCCGGCGCCGCGCCGCCGAACCGCGGCCTGGCGACGACGAACGCGGCCACGGCGAGCAGCACGACCATGATCACGGGCTGGAGCACGTCCTTGTCCACCGCGGACGCGAACAGCGCGCCGCCCGCCGCCGACGCCAGCGCGACGGCGCCGAGCCGCAGCGCCGCCCGTACGTCGAGGGGCGCCCTGCGGGCGTAGGTGACGGCGGAGACGGCCGTCCCGCACAGCGAGACCACCTTGTTGGTGCCCAGCGCGTACGTGGGCGGCAGGTGCGGCGGCAGGCCGATGAGCAGGGCGGGGAGCTGGACGAGGCCGCCGCCGCCGACCACCGCGTCGACCCAGCCCGCCAGGAAGGCGGTGGCGCACAGGGCGAGGGCGACGGCCAGGGATATGTCTGACACGGGCAACCAGCCTAGATCGTCCGAGATGGGGCCAATGCGCGCTCTACCACCAGGCTGTCCCACGTGCGAATTTGCTCATACGTGACACAAAGTGATAGTGGGATCGGTCCGGAACAGGCGACGATACGACCACTCTTCACCACTTCGTAGCCGATCGGCCACCTTGTGTCCTATCTCCGGGGCTGGCCGGAGTTGCGGCGGTTGGTCGGGTGAAAGAGATCACAAACTTCGTGGGCGACCCCGTGTCGAAGGTCACAGGGGTCCGGGCTTAAGATGCCTGAAGCTTTGTGAACTGACTCACATAGCGATGATCTTCGTGGTGGCAGTCGCCGATGACTGGAAGGAGCGGGTGCGGTGAACGCGTACGTTCCCATCCTCGTACTGGCAGCCCTGGCAACGGGCTTCGTCGTCTTCTCCGTGATCGCCGCGGCGGTCATCGGGCCGAAGCGCTACAACCGGGCCAAGCTGGACGCCTACGAGTGCGGCGTCGAGCCGACCCCGCAGCCCGCGGGCGGCGGCCGGTTCCCCGTCAAGTACTACCTGACGGCGATGCTCTTCATCATCTTCGACATCGAGATCGTCTTCCTCTACCCCTGGGCCGTGCACTTCGACTCGCTGGGGATGTTCGGCCTCGTGCAAATGCTGATCTTCGTCGGTCTGATCGGTGCCGCCTACGCGTACGACTGGCGCCGTGGCGGCCTGGAATGGGACTGAGCGAAAGGCGCCCCTGATGGGTCTCGAAGACAAAATCCCCGGTGGATTCATCCTCGACACGGTCGAGAACCTGGCCGGGCTCGCCCGCAAGTCGTCCGTCTTCCCCGCCACCTTCGGCCTGGCCTGCTGCGCCATCGAGATGATGACGACCGGCGCGGGCCGCTACGACCTGGCGCGGTTCGGCATGGAGGTCTTCCGCGGCTCGCCCCGGCAGGCCGATCTGATGATCGTCGCGGGCCGGGTCAGCCAGAAGATGGCGCCGGTCCTGCGGCAGGTCTACGACCAGATGCCCAACCCCAAGTGGGTCATCTCCATGGGCGTGTGCGCCTCGTCGGGCGGCATGTTCAACAACTACGCGATCGTCCAGGGCGTCGACCACGTCGTGCCGGTGGACATCTACCTCCCCGGCTGCCCGCCGCGCCCCGAGATGCTGATGGACGCGATCCTCAAGCTCCACGCCAAGATCCGCGAGGAGAAGCTCGGCATCAACCGCGAGCAGGCCGCCCGCGAGGCGGAGGAGGCGGCGCTCAAGGCGCTGCCGACCATCGAGCTGAAGGGGCTCCTGCGGTGAGCGGCGAGCGAGACAAGCGCACCGACGGGAACGACGGGACCAGCGTGAACGGCAACCACCCCACCGCCGACGGCGTCACCGACGCCGCGCTCGAACGCGCGGGCGGCACCGGCGAGCCCATCGCCAGGCGCCGCGGGATGTTCGGCGCCAACAACGGCAGCGACACCACCGGGTACGGCGGACTCACCCGCACCGTCCGCATGCCCGGCGCCTCCGCCCGCCCGTACGGCGGCTACTTCGACGAGGTCGCCGACGAGCTGGAGGGCGCCCTGGAGGAACAGGGCCTCGACCCCGACCACGCCGTCGAGAAGACCGTCGTGGACCGCGGCGAGCTGACGTTCCACATCGCCCGCGAGCACCTGCTCCAGGTCGCCCGCACCCTGCGCGACGACCCCGCGCTGCGCTTCGAGCTGTGCCTCGGCGTCAGCGGCGTCCACAACCCGCACGACACGGGCCGCGAACTGCACGCCGTCTACCACCTGCGGTCGCTCACCCACGGGCGGCTGATCCGCCTGGAGGTCAGCGCCCCCGACGCCGACCCGCACATCCCCTCGGTCGTCGAGGTCTACCCGACCAACGACTGGCACGAGCGCGAGGCGTACGACTTCTTCGGCATCGTCTTCGACGGCCACCCGGCCCTCACGCGGATCATGATGCCGGACGACTGGCAGGGCTTCCCGCAGCGCAAGGACTACCCGCTCGGCGGCATCCCCGTCGAGTACAAGGGCGCCCAGATCCCGGCTCCCGACCAGCGGAGGTCGTACAGCTGATGACCACTCACGCCACCCGCCCCGCGGAACCGCGCGAGACGACAGAAGGCCCGGTCTACACCGTCACCGGCGGCGACTGGGACGAGATCACCCAGGCCGCCGCCGAGCGCGCCGACGACGAGCGGATCGTCGTCAACATGGGTCCCCAGCACCCGTCCACGCACGGCGTGCTGCGGCTGATCCTGGAGATCGACGGCGAGACGGTCACCGAGGCCCGCGCGGGCATCGGCTACCTCCACACCGGCATCGAGAAGAACCTCGAGTACCGGACCTGGACGCAGGGCACGACGTTCGTGACCCGCATGGACTACCTGACGCCGTTCTTCAACGAGGCGGCGTACTGCCTCGGCGTCGAGAAGCTCCTCGGGATCACCGACGACGTGCCCGACCGCGCCAGCGTCATCCGCGTCCTGCTGATGGAGCTGAACCGGATCTCCTCCCACTTCGTCGCCATCGCCACCGGCGGCATGGAGCTGGGCGCCACCACGGTGATGATCTACGGCTTCCGCGACCGGGAGCTGTGCCTCGACATCTTCGAGCTGATCACCGGGCTGCGCATGAACCACGCGTTCATCCGCCCCGGCGGCCTCGCCCAGGACCTGCCGCCCGGCGCCATCGACGCGCTGCGCGAGTTCGTCCGGCAGATGCGCAAGAACCTCCCCGAGTACGACGCCCTGTGCAGCGGCAGCCCGGTCTTCCGCGCGCGGCTGAAGGACATCGGCTACCTCGACCTCGCCGGCTGCCTCGCGCTCGGCGCCACCGGGCCGATCCTCCGCTCCGCCGGACTGCCGCACGACCTGCGCAAGTCCGACCCGTACTGCGGCTACGAGACGTACGACTTCGAGGTCCCCACCACCGACACCTGCGACTCCTTCGGCCGCTTCCTGCTGCGTCTTGAGGAGATCGAGCAGTCGCTGCGGATCATCGAGCAGTGCGTCGAACGGCTCGCGCCCGGACCCGTCATGGTCGGCGACAAGAAGATCGCCTGGCCCGCGCAGCTCGCCCTCGGGCCCGACGGCCTCGGCAACTCGCTCGACCACATCAAGAACATCATGGGCACCTCCATGGAGGCCCTGATCCACCACTTCAAGCTCGTCACTGAGGGCTTCCGCGTCCCGCCGGGACAGGTCTACACGGCCGTGGAGTCGCCCAAGGGCGAGCTGGGCGTCCACATCGTCAGCGACGGCGGTACCCGCCCGTACCGGGTGCACTTCCGCGACCCGTCCTTCACCAACCTCCAGTCCATGGCCGCGATGTGCGAGGGCGGCATGGTCGCCGACGTCATCGTCGCCGTGGCGTCCATCGACCCCGTGATGGGAGGCGTCGACCGATGACCGAGGTCAGCCTGGGCATGCCGCAGACGCCGGCCCCGCCGTACCCGGACGACGTCCGCGCCCGGCTGGAGGCCGACGCGGCCGAGGTGATCGCCCGCTACCCCGACAGCCGCTCCGCGCTGCTGCCGCTGCTCCACCTCGTGCAGTCGGAGGAGGGGTATGTGACGCGCACCGGCATGCAGTTCTGCGCGGATGTGCTCGGCCTGACGACCGCCGAGGTGACGGCCGTCGCGACGTTCTACTCCATGTACCGGCGCAAGCCGTCCGGGGACTACCAGGTCGGCGTGTGCACCAACACGCTGTGCGCCGTCCTGGGCGGCGACGCGATCTTCGCCGACCTCCAGCAGCACCTCGGCGTCGGCAACGGCGAGACCACCGAGGACGGCAAGGTCACGCTGGAGCACATCGAGTGCAACGCGGCCTGCGACTTCGCGCCCGTCGTGATGGTCAACTGGGAGTTCTTCGACAACCAGACCGTCGAGTCGGCCCGGCAGCTCGTGGACCAGCTGCGCGCCGGTGAGCAGGTCACGCCCACGCGCGGCGCCCCGCTGTGCGACTTCCGCAAGACCGCCCGCATCCTCGCGGGCTTCCCCGACGAACGGCCGGGCGCCGTCGCCGCCGGGGGCAGCGCGGGCCCCGCCTCCCTCGCCGGACTGCGGCTCGCCAAGGGCCAGGACGCCCCCGCCCGCGTCACCGCGCCCCGTGCCGGGGAGCACCCGGGCGGCCGGGACGCCGACGCGCAGGGCGACGCGCAGACCGGCACGGGCACGGGCCGCCCGCCCGCCACCCACCCCAGCTCGCACGACGCGCCGCAGAAGAGCGCGGCCTCCGACCCGAGCAACCCGACCGGGCCGGTCACCGAGGAGGGGAAGTGACCATGACCACCGCGACCGAACGCGGCGACGGGGGCGCGGAGAAGCTGCTGACGCCCGTCCTGTCCTCCTTCTGGGACGTGGACAAGTCCTGGTCGATCGAGGTCTACCGCGACCACGGCGGCTACCGGGGCAGCGCCAAGGCCCTGGCGATGGCGCCTGACGACGTCATCGCGTACGTCAAGGACGCCGGGCTGCGCGGCCGCGGCGGCGCGGGCTTCCCGACCGGGATGAAGTGGCAGTTCATCCCGCAGGGCGACGGCAAGCCGCACTACCTCGTGGTGAACGCGGACGAGTCGGAGCCCGGGACCTGCAAGGACATCCCGCTCCTCTACGCGAACCCGCACTCCCTCATCGAGGGCATGATCATCGCCTGCCACGCGATCCGCTCGAACCACGCGTTCATCTACCTGCGCGGCGAGGTCGTCCCCGTCCTGCGCCGGCTCCAGGCGGCCGTCGCCGAGGCGTACGCGGCAGGGTTTCTGGGAGAAGGCGTCCTCGGCGCGGGCGGCGATCTCGACATCACCGTCCACGCGGGCGCGGGCGCGTACATCTGCGGCGAGGAGACCGCGCTCCTCGACTCGCTCGAAGGCCGCCGCGGCCAGCCCAGGCTGCGCCCCCCCTTCCCCGCGGTCGCGGGCCTGTACGCGTGCCCCACCGTCGTGAACAACGTGGAGTCCATCGCCTCGGTTCCCGCGATCATGGACCGGGGCAAGGAGTGGTTCCGGGAGATGGGCAGCGAGAAGTCGCCCGGCTTCACGCTCTACTCGCTCTCGGGGCACGTCGCGCGCCCCGGCCAGTACGAGGCGCCGCTCGGCGTCACGCTGCGCCAGCTCCTCGACCTCGGCGGCGGCATCCGCCCCGGGCACCGCCTCAAATTCTGGACCCCGGGCGGCTCCTCCACCCCGATGTTCACCGACGAGCACCTCGACGTCGCGCTCGACTACGAGGGCGTCGGCGCCGCCGGGTCCATGCTCGGCACCAAGGCGCTCCAGGTCTTCGACGAGACGACCTGCGTCGTCCGCGCCGTCACCCGCTGGACCGAGTTCTACGCGCACGAGTCCTGCGGCAAGTGCACCCCCTGCCGCGAGGGCACGTACTGGCTCGTCCAGCTGCTGCGCGACATCGAGGCGGGCAAGGGCCTGCTCGGCGACCTCGACAAGCTCGCCGACATCGCCGACAACATCAACGGCAAGTCGTTCTGCGCCCTCGGCGACGGCGCCGCGAGCCCCATCTTCTCCTCGCTGAAGTACTTCCGCGACGAGTACGAGCGGCACATCACCGAACGGGCCTGCCCCTTCGACCCCGCCAAGTCCACCGTCTGGGCGGACGACGGCACCACGGCATCGGCTCACCAGGAGGTGAACGCGTGACGGTCACCACCGACGGGACGGCGAAGGCCACCGCCGAGGACCTGGTGACGCTGACCATCGACGGCATCGAGATCTCCGTGCCCAAGGGCACCCTGGTCATCCGTGCCGCCGAGGAACTCGGCATCGAGATCCCCCGGTTCTGCGACCACCCGCTGCTCGACCCGGCGGGCGCCTGCCGCCAGTGCATCGTGGAGGTCGAGGGGCAGCGCAAGCCGATGGCCTCCTGCACCATCACGTGCACCGAGGGCATGGTCGTCCGCACGCAGCTCACCTCGCCCGTCGCCACCAAGGCGCAGCGCGGCGTGATGGAGCTGCTGCTCATCAACCACCCGCTGGACTGCCCGGTCTGCGACAAGGGCGGCGAGTGCCCCCTGCAGAACCAGGCGATGTCCACCGGCGACCCGGAGTCGCGCTTCGACGGCGTGAAGCGCACGTTCGAGAAGCCCGTGCCGATCTCGGCGCAGGTCCTCCTCGACCGCGAGCGCTGCGTCCTGTGCGCCCGCTGCACCCGCTTCTCCAACCAGGTCGCGGGCGACCCGATGATCGAGCTGATCGAGCGCGGCGCGCTCCAGCAGGTCGGCACCGGCGAGGGCGACCCGTTCGAGTCGTACTTCTCCGGCAACACGATCCAGATCTGCCCGGTCGGCGCGCTCACCTCGGCCGCCTACCGCTTCCGGGCCCGCCCGTTCGACCTCGTCTCCTCGCCGAGCGTCTGCGAGCACTGCTCCGGCGGCTGCGCCACGCGCACCGACCACCGGCGCGGCAAGGTCATGCGCCGCCTCGCGGTCAACGACCCCGAGGTCAACGAGGAGTGGATGTGCGACAAGGGGCGCTTCGGCTTCCGGTACGCGCAGACCGCCGACCGCCTCACGGGCCCGCTCGTGCGGAACGCGGAGACCGGCCGTCTTGAGCCGGCCAGCTGGCCCGAGGCACTGCGCGTCGCCGCCGAGGGGCTCGCGGCGGCACGGGAACGCGGCGCCGCCGTCCTCACCGGCGGCCGGGTCACCGTCGAGGACGCCTACGCGTACGCCAAGTTCGCGCGCGTCGCGCTCGGCACCAACGACATCGACTTCCGCGCCCGCCCGCACAGCGCCGAGGAGGCCGCGTTCCTCGCCGCGCAGGTCGCGGGCCGCGGCGTGGACCTCGACGGCACCGGCGTCACCAACACCACGCTGGAGCAGGCGACGGCCGTCGTCCTCGTCGGCTTCGAGTCGGAGGAGGAGGCGCCCGGCGTCTTCCTGCGGCTGCGCAAGGCGTACCGCAAGCGCGGCCTGAAGGTCTGGTCGGTCGCCACGCACATCACGCCTGGCATCGCCAAGGCGGGCGGCACGCTGCTGCCCGCCGCGCCCGGCACCGAGCCCGACTGGCTGGACGCCCTCGCCACCGGCTCCGACAGCCTGGACGACCAGGGCAGGCGGGCCGCCGAGGCGCTGCGCACCGAGGGCGCGGTCCTGGTCGTCGGCGAACGGCTCGCCCAGGTCACCGGCGGGTACACCGCCGCCGTCGCCACCGCCGCCGCGACCGGCGCCCGGCTCGCGTGGATCCCGCGCCGCGCCGGTGAGCGCGGCGCCATCGAGGCGGGCGCCCTGCCGGGGCTGCTGCCCGGCGGCCGCCCCGAGCGGTCGGAACGCGCCCGCCGCGAGATCGCCACCGCCTGGGGCGTCGAGACCCTGCCGGAGGGCGCGGGCCGCGACACCGCCGCCATCGTCGAGGCCGCCGCGTCCGGCGGCGTCGGCGCGCTGGTCGTCGGCGGCGTCGAGGTCACCGACCTGCCCGACCCGGCGCGCGCCCGCGCGGCGCTCGCCGCCGTCGCCGCCGGCGGGTTCCTCGTCAGCCTGGAGCAGCGGCCCTCCGAGGTCACCGAGGCGGCGCACGTGGTCCTGCCCGTGGCCGCCGTCGCGGAGAAGGACGGCACGTTCCTCAACTGGGAGGGCAGGGCACGCTCGTTCGCCGCCGCCATCAAGCCCGACCAGATGACGCGCCGCCACGTCGTCGCCGACGGGCGGGCCCTGCACATGCTGGCCGACGCCCTGGCCGCCGTGGACGGCTCGGGCAGCGCGCCGCTCGGCCTGCCCGACGTCCACAGCGCGCGCCGCGAACTCGACGGCCTGCCCCTGTGGACCGGCGACCTGCCGCTCGGCCCGACCGCGACGCCCGCCGAACTGCCGAGCCCCGAGGAGGGCGAGGCCGTCCTCGCGGGCCACCGCCTGCTGCTCGACCAGGGCAGGCTCCAGTACGGCGACACCGCGCTCGCCGCCACCCGGCACGCCGCCCTGGCCCGCCTCTCGCCCGCCACCGCGCGCGAGGCCGGGGTCGCCGACGGCGAGCCGCTCACCGTCACGGGCCCCGCCGGAACGGTCACGCTGCCGCTGCGCGTCACCCCCGAGATCCCCGACCGCGTCGTCTGGCTGCCGCTGAACTCCACCGGCGAAGGCGCCCTCGCGGACCTGGGCACCGTCCCGGGCCAGGTCGTCCGCGTGTCCCCCGCGACCGGGACCCCGGACGCCGCACCGGTCGCCGAGGAGGTGAACGCATGATGCCGCTGACAGCGCTCGCGCAGGAGGCCGACCTGTCCATGTTCGGCCAGGACCCGTTCTGGCTGGTCCTGGTCAAGGCGGTGGGCTGCTTCGCGATCCTGATGCTGCTCGTGCTGGTCTGCATCGTGATGGAGCGCAAGGTCGTCGGCTGGATGCAGCTGCGCATCGGCCCCAACAGGCACGGCCCCTGGGGCATGCTCCAGTCGCTCGCCGACGGCGTGAAGCTGATGCTCAAGGAGGACATCAACGTGAAGGCGGCCGACAAGGTCGTCTTCATCCTGGCGCCGCTGCTGGCCGCGATCCCGGCGTTCATGGCCGTCGCGGTCATCCCGTTCGGCCCGGCGGACGACCCGGTGAGCATCTTCGGCACCGAGACCGTCCTCCAGCTCACCGACCTGCCGGTGGCCCTGCTGTACATCCTCGCCACGTCCGCCATCGCCGTGTACGGCACGGTGCTCGCGGGCTGGTCGTCCGGCTCGACGTACCCGCTGCTCGGCGGCGTGCGCGCCACGGCGCAGGTGATCTCGTACGAGGTCGCGATGGGCCTGAGCTTCGCGGCGGTCTTCCTCTACTCCGGGTCGATGTCCACCTCGGCCATCGTGGACGCGCAGGAGGACCGCTGGTTCGTGATCCTGCTGCCCGTCTCGTTCCTGATGTACATGGTCGCGATGGTCGGCGAGGCGCACCGCGCGCCGTTCGACATGCCGGAGTCCGAGGGCGACCTGGTCGGCGGCTACCTGACCGAGTACTCCTCGATCAAGTTCGCGTTCTTCATGATGTCCGAGTACGTGCACATGGTCACGGTCTCGATGCTCATGACGACGTTCTTCCTGGGCGGCTGGCGCGCACCGGCGCCGCTGAGCTTCTGGGAGGGCGCGAACTCCGGCTGGTGGCCGATGCTGTGGTTCCTCGCGAAGACCGCGGCCGTCATCTTCTTCTTCGTCTGGGTGCGCGGCTCGCTGCCGCGCGTGCGCTACGACCAGTTCATGGTCCTGGGCTGGAAGGTCCTCATCCCCATCGCGCTGGTGTGGCTGATGCTCGTCGCCACCGTCCGCGCGATGCAGAACGAGGACTACGCCTTCCGCGACATCCTCCTGTGGGTGGGCGGCGGCGTCCTGGCGCTGCTGCTGATCTCGTTCGTCGTGGACATCTTCCGCGACCGCGCCGACCAGGAGCGGGAGAACGCCGAGGCCGCGCGTCCCGAACCCGTCTTCGATCCCGTGGCGGGCGGCTACCCCGTGCCGCCGCTGCCGGGGCAGACCCTGCCCGCCGTGCCGCGCCGCCCGTCGCGGGCGCGGGTCCCGGCGACCGTCGCCGGTGTGACCACGGCCGCCGAGGACGCCGACCCCGAGACTCCCCGAAAGGAGGCCGACGATGCCTGAGTTCCACAATCCGGTGGGCGGCTTCGGCGTGACCTTCAAGGCCATGTTCAAGAAGCGCCTCACCGAGCAGTACCCGGAGGTCAAGAAACCGACCGCCCCGCGCTTCCACGGCCGCCACCAGCTCAACCGGCACCCGGACGGCCTGGAGAAGTGCATCGGCTGCGAGCTGTGCGCCTGGGCCTGTCCCGCCGACGCCATCTACGTGGAGGGCGCGGACAACACCGAGGAGGAGCGCTACTCCCCGGGCGAGCGCTACGGCCGCGTCTACCAGATCAACTACCTGCGCTGCATCCTGTGCGGCCTGTGCGTCGAGGCGTGCCCCACCCGGGCGCTCACCATGACGAACGAGTACGAGCTGGCCGACCGCACCCGCGCCTCCCTGATCTACACCAAGGAGGAGCTGCTCGCCGGGCTCACGGACGGCATGGTCGAGGCGCCGCACGCGATGTACCCCGGCACCGACGACCAGTCGTACTACCGGGGCGAGGTCACCGGCGCGGCGCCGGGCACCGAGCGGCAGGTGGCCCGGTCGAAGGGCGAGGTCCCCGGCGGTGACGGCGACGAGGACCCGGTGACCGCCGCGTCCAAGCTGACCGACCCGGCCGCCCGCGTACCGGGGGGCCACGCATGAGCACCGTGACCACGCTCGGCACGCTCGCCGCCGAGACCTCCACCTCCACCGGCGAGGCCGTGCAGTTCTGGCTCCTCGCCCCGCTGGCCGTCCTCGGCGGCCTCGGCACGCTCCTGCTGCGCCGCGCGGTGCACTCCGCGCTGTGCCTCGCCGGCACGATGGTGCTGCTGGCGCTCTTCTACCTCGCCAACGGCGCGTACTTCCTGGGCGTCGTCCAGATCGTCGTCTACACCGGCGCGGTCATGATGCTCTTCCTCTTCGTCCTGATGCTGGTCGGCGTCAGCGCGGCCGACTCGCTCAAGGAGACGCTGTCCGGACAGCGCTGGCTCGCGGCGGCCTGCGCCCTGGGCCTCGGGCTGCTGCTGATCGCGGGCATCGGCCAGGCGTCCACCGGCTCGTTCACCGGCCTGGGCGAGGCCAACGCGCAGGGCAACGTGCAGGGTCTCGCGTCCCTGCTGTTCACCCGGTACGTCGTCGCCTTCGAGGTGACGGGCCTGCTGCTGACCATCGCCGCCCTGGGCGCCACGCTGCTCACCCACCGCGAGCGCATCGAGCGGAACAAGACGCAGCGCGAGCAGGCCGAGGAGCGCGTGCGCAAGGGCACGCAGCTGCCGCCCCTGCCCGCCCCCGGTGTCTACGCCCGCCACAACGGCGTGGACATCCCGGGCCTGCTGCCCGACGGCACCCCGTCCGAGCTGACCGTCAACGCGACGCTGCGCGGGCGCGGCCAGGTGCGGGAGGTCCACGGCCAGGCGCTCGCCGACCTCGCCGCCCTCGAACAGCGCACCGCCGCGTACCAGGGCCGTCCCACGCCGCCCGTCTCCGTGCCGCAGGGCACGGCGCTGGGCGGCGGCGACACCACCGACGCCGCCGACGCGTCCGAGGCCGAGGAGGCCAGGAAGTGAACCCGCAGAACTACCTCTACCTCGCCGCCCTGCTGTTCACGCTGGGCGCCGCCGGGGTGCTGCTGCGGCGCAACGCCATCGTCGTGTTCATGTGCATCGAGCTGATGCTCAACGCCGCCAACCTCGCGCTCGTCACCTTCTCCCGCATGCACGGCAATCTCGACGGCCAGATCATGGCGTTCTTCGTGATGGTCGTGGCCGCCGCGGAGGTCGTCGTGGGGCTGGCCATCATCGTCATGGTCTACCGCTCCCGGCACTCGGCCTCGGTCGATGACGCCAGCCTGATGAAGCTGTAGGGCCAAAGGAAATCGTGGGAGCGTTCTCGTGGAGTCATTGATCGGACTGCTCGTCGCGGCACCGCTGCTGGGCGCCGCCGTGCTGCTGCTCGGCGGCAGGCGCCTGGACCGCGCGGGCCACTGGTTCGGCCTGGCCATGGCGGCCGTCTCGTTCGTCCTCGCCGTGGCGCTCTTCCTCGACCTGCTGGACCGGACGGGGGAGGAGCGGACGCTGCACCAGCACCTGTTCAGCTGGGTGCCGGTGGCGGACTTCCGGGCCGACGTCGCGTTCCAGCTGGACCAGCTGTCGATGACGTTCGTGCTGCTGATCACGGGCGTGGGCACGCTGATCCACCTCTACTCGGTGGGGTACATGGAGCACGACGAGCGGCGCCGCCGCTTCTTCGGCTACCTGAACCTTTTCCTCGGCGCGATGCTGCTGCTGGTCCTCGCCGACAACTACCTGCTGCTGTACGTCGGCTGGGAGGGCGTGGGCCTCGCCTCGTTCCTGCTGATCGGCTTCTGGCAGCACAAGCCGAGCGCGGCGACGGCGGCGAAGAAGGCGTTCGTCGTCAACCGTGTCGGCGACGTGGGCCTGTCCATCGCGATCCTGCTGATGTTCACCACGTTCGGCACGTTCGCGTTCTCCGAGGTCCTGCCGAACGCGACGACCGCCTCCGAGTCCACGCTGACCGGCATCGGCCTGATGCTGCTGCTGGCCGCCTGCGGCAAGTCGGCGCAGGTGCCGCTCCAGTCGTGGCTGGGCGACGCGATGGAGGGCCCGACCCCGGTCTCGGCCCTGATCCACGCGGCGACGATGGTCACCGCGGGCGTCTACCTGGTGGTCCGCTCGGGCGCGGTGTTCGACGCGGCGCCCGACGCCCAGACGGTGGTGGTCGTCGTCGGCGCGGTGACGCTGCTGTTCGGCGCGATCGTCGGATGCGCGAAGGACGACATCAAGAAGGCCCTCGCCGGGTCCACGATGTCGCAGATCGGCTACATGATGCTGGCCGCCGGGCTCGGCCCGCTCGGCTACGTCTTCGCGATCATGCACCTGGTCACGCACGGCTTCTTCAAGGCCGGGCTGTTCCTCGGCGCCGGTTCGGTCATGCACGGCATGAACGACGAGGTGGACATGCGGCGTTACGGCGGGCTGCGCAAGCACATGCCGGTGACGTTCGCGACCTTCGGCCTCGCCTACCTCGCGATCATCGGCTTCCCCTACCTCTCCGGCTTCTTCTCCAAGGACGAGATCATCTACGCCGGCTTCTCCAAGGGCGGCACCGAGGGCTGGATCCTCGGCGGCGTGATGCTCCTGGGCGCGGCGCTCACCGCGTACTACATGACGCGCATCATGCTGATGACCTTCTTCGGCGAGAAGCGCTGGCAGCCGGACGCCCACGGGCACGAGCCGCACCCGCACGAGTCCCCGCTCACCATGACCGTCCCGATGATCGTCCTGGCGGTCGGCGCGGTCGCGGCGGGCTTCCTCTTCGACGCGGGCGAGTCGTTCGTCCACTGGCTCGAACCCGTCACCGGCCTGGCGCACGGCGACTCGCCGGTCAGCCACGGCGAGGTGTCGATCGCCGCGACCGCCGTGATGGTCCTCGGCGTGGCCGGCGCCTGGTTCCAGTACGGCCGCCGCCCGGTGCCCGCGGTGGCGCCGGCCGGGAGCCTGCTCACCCGCGCGGCGCGCCGCGACCTGCTCCAGGACGACTTCAACCACGCCGCGTTCGTCCAGACCGGCAGCTACCTCACCCGGGGGCTCGTCTACGTGGACCACAAGCTGGTCGACGGCGTGGTCAACGGCACGGCCGCCTCGTTCGGCGGCCTCTCCGGGCGGCTGCGGCGCGTGCAGAACGGCTTCGCCCGCTCCTACGCGGTCTCGATGTTCGGCGGCGCGGCCCTGCTCGTCGCCGCGACCCTGCTGATGAGGGCGGTCTGACATGTCATTTCCCCTGCTGACGGCCACGGCGGTGGCTCCGGCGCTCGGCGCCGTCGTCACCGCCGCGGTGCCCGCCGCGCGGCGGACGGCCGCGAAGTGGCTGGCGCTCGGCTTCTCGCTGCTGACGGTGGCGCTTGCGGCGGCGGTCGTGCTGCGCTTCGACACCGCGCCGGGCGCCGACCGGTTCCAGCTCACCGAGTCGCGGTCCTGGATCCCCGACTTCGGCGTCAGGTACGAGCTGGGCGTGGACGGCATCGGCGTCGCGATGATCGCGCTGACGGCCGTGCTCATCCCGTTCCTCATCGGCGCGGGCTGGAACGACGCGGACCCCGTGGACGGCGAGACCCCCGCGAACCGGCGCTGGCGGCCCACCCAGGGCTTCTTCGCGCTGATCCTCATGGTCGAGGCGATGGTGATCGTCTCGTTCGCCGCGACCGACGTCTTCCTCTTCTACATCTTCTTCGAAGCCATGCTGATCCCGATGTACTTCCTCATCGGCGGCTTCGGGGACCGCGCGGGGGAGCAGGGCGAGGAGGGCCAGGCGCGCCAGCGGTCGTACGCGGCGGTCAAGTTCCTCCTCTACAACCTCGCGGGCGGCCTCATCATGCTGGCCGCGGTGATCGGCCTGTACGTGGCGACCGCCGACCAGCTGCCCGAGGGCACGTTCTCCCTCCAGGCCATCCTGGAGGCGCGGCAGTCCGGTGAGCTGGACTTCGCGGCCGACGCCGAACGCTGGCTGTTCCTCGGCTTCTTCTTCGCCTTCGCCGTCAAGGCGCCGCTGTGGCCGCTGCACACGTGGCTGCCGAACGCGATGGGCGAGTCCACCGCCCCCGTCGCCGTGCTGATCACGGCCGTGGTGGACAAGGTCGGCACGTTCGCGATGCTGCGGTTCTGCCTGGGCATGTTCCCGGAGGCGAGCGAGTGGGCGACGCCGGTCGTCGTGACGCTGGCGCTCGTCAGCATCGTCTACGGCGCGCTGCTCGCCATCGGGCAGCGCGACATGAAGCGGCTGATCGCGTACGCGTCCATCAGCCACTTCGGCTTCATCGTGCTCGGCGTCTTCGCGATGACCAGCCAGGGCCAGGGCGGCGCGACGCTGTACATGATCAACCACGGCATCGCCACGGCGGCGCTGATGCTGGTCGCCGGCTTCCTCATCGCGCGGCGCGGGTCGCGGCTCATCGCGGACTACGGCGGCGTGCAGAAGACGGCGCCGGTGCTGGCCGGGACGTTCCTCGTCGGCGGCCTGGCGACGCTGTCGCTGCCGGGGACGGGGCCGTTCGTCAGTGAGTTCCTGGTGCTGGTCGGCGCGTTCAGCCGCTGGCAGGCGGTCGGGATCATCGCGTGCACCGGCATCGTGCTGGCCGCGCTGTACGTGCTGCTGCTGTACCAGCGCACGATGACCGGGCCGGTCAAGGCGGGCCTGGAGAAGCTGCCCGACCTGCGCGTGCGCGAGGTCGCCGTGGTGGCGCCGCTGATCGTGCTGCTGGTCTTCCTCGGCGTCTACCCGAAGCCGCTGACGGAGATCGTCGACCCGGCGGTGGAGCACACGCTGTCCGACGTGGACCGCCACGATCCGCGGCCGCAGCACGAGATCGCGGAGGCGGAAGAGACAGCGGAAGCGGAGGCCGCCGAGTGAGCGGGGCGAGCGTGGCCGGAACGGCCCGGAACGCGGGCAGGGCGGGTATGTCGGGTAGCGAGGAGAGTGGCGCATGATCCCGGGTGAGTTGCAGGCGCCTGACATCGAGTGGAGCGCGCTGTCGCCCAGCCTGATCGTCTTCGCGGCGGCCGTGCTCGGCGTGCTGGTCGAGGCGTTCGTGCCGCGCAGGCACCGGTATGTGACCGAGGTGGCGCTGTCGGCGCTGGCGCTGGCGGGCGCGTTCGCCGCCGTGGTGGTGCTGGCGTCCGGCGGGCACGCGACGAGCGAGGCGCAGATCGCGGGCATGGGCTCGCTGGCGGTGGACGGCCCGGCGCTGTTCCTGCAGGGCGTGATCGTGCTGGTCGGCCTCGTGTCGGTCTTCCTCTTCGCCGAGCGGCGGCTCGAACCGGCGGCGCACGGCGCGGCGGTCGACTCGTTCGCCGCGCAGCCGGCCGCCGTGCCGGGCGGGCAGGCCGAGCAGGAGGCGGTGCGGGCCGGGCACACGACGACGGAGATCTTCCCGCTGCTGCTGTTCGCGGTCGGCGGCATGCTGCTCTTCCCGGCGGCCAACGACCTGCTGGTCCTGTTCATCGCCCTCGAAGTCCTGTCGCTGCCGCTGTACCTGCTGTGCGCGCTGGCGCGCCGCAGGCGGCTGCTGTCGCAGGAGGCGGCGGTCAAGTACTTCCTGCTGGGCGCGTTCGCCTCGGCGTTCCTGCTCTTCGGCATCGCGCTGCTGTACGGGTACGCGGGCTCGGTCTCGTACACCGTGATCGGCGAGGTCGTGCGCGGCGAGGTCGGGACGCTGGACCCGGGCCTCGCCGGGACGATGGGGAACGACGCGCTGCTCCTGATCGGCGGCGCGATGCTGCTGGTGGGGCTGCTGTTCAAGGTGGGCGCGGTGCCGTTCCACATGTGGACGCCCGACGTGTACCAGGGCGCGCCGACGCCGGTGACGGGCTTCATGGCCGCCGCGACGAAGGTGGCCGCGTTCGGCGCGATCCTGCGGCTGCTGTACGTGGTGCTGCCGGGGCTGCGCTGGGACTGGGAGCCGGTGCTGTGGGGCGTGGCGATCGCGTCGATGGTCGCGGGCGCGGTCATCGCCGTGACGCAGACCGACGTGAAGCGGCTGCTGGCGTACTCGTCGATCGCGCACGCGGGCTTCATCCTGTCCGGTGTGGTCGCGGTGAGCGAGGACGGGGTGTCGTCGGTGCTGTTCTACCTGGCGGCGTACTCGTTCGTGACGCTGGGCGCGTTCGCGGTGGTCACGCTGGTGCGGGACGCGGGCGGGGAGGCGACGCACCTGTCCAAGTGGGCGGGGCTGGGGCGGCGTTCGCCGCTGCTGGCGGCGGTGTTCGCGCTGTTCCTGCTGGCGTTCGCGGGGATTCCGCTGACGTCCGGGTTCGCCGGGAAGTTCGCGGTGTTCCGGGCGGCGGCGGACGCGGGGGCGATGGGCCTGGTCGTGGTCGGCGTGATCGCGTCGGCCATCGCGGCGTTCTTCTACGTGCGGGTGATCGTGCTGATGTTCTTCAGCGAGCCGAAGGCCGAGGGGCCCTCGGTGGTGATCCCGAGCCCGCTGACGATGTCGGTGGTCGCGCTGGCGGCGGCCGTCACGGTGGTGCTGGGCGTCGCGCCGCAGTACTTCCTCGACCTGGCGAGCCAGGCGGGCGTGTTCGTGCGCTGACGGCCCTGGAACGGAGACGGCGGCCCGGTCGCCCCCTCGGTGGGGGACCGGGCCGCCGTCATGCCTCCTGGGGCGCGCCGCGCGGGCGTCAGGCGACGTTCTGGTAGGTCTCCGTGGCGCCGGAGGACCAGGTGACGTTCATCGTGCCGTCGTCGTTGACCTCGGCGGTGGCGGACATGTCGGTCCACTCGTCGTTGCCGTACATCGAGCACTCGTCGAGCGTGATGGCGCCGTCCTCGGTGATCGTGCCGTAGCACAGGTCGCCCTCGTAGGCGCCCATGTCGGTGAAGCTGACCTGGCCGAAGTAGATGTCGAAGTTCGGCGAGGCGTCCGTGTCCGCCGGGTCGACGTACCACTCGCCGTCGAACGGGCTGGAGCCCGGGATGTCGCCCAGGTCGGGCATGTCCTCGTCGCCCAGGTCCGGGACGTCGGGCTGCTCCTCCTCGCCGCCCGGCACCTCGGGGTCGGGGACATCGGGCAGATCGCTGTCGTCCGGGATCTGGATGTCCTCGGCGCCGACGCCGAAGGGCGGCTCGGAGTCGTCCCCGCAGCCGGTCAGTACCAGTGCCGACGCCGCGGCGACGGCGGGCAGGGCGAGCCGTATGGACCTGTGCATGGTTTCCCCTCGTTTTGCTCTGCTTGTACACCAAGCTGTCCCGGCAGATTAGCCGCCCCCGGCCCGGGGGAGAATCCATCGTTACGTGGCCATGGCAATCGCCGCTGGACTGATACGTCGGGCGGTCCCGCGGACGACCCCGCGTACAGGCATGGCGACGGCCCGGTGCCCGCGTCCGCCGGGGCACCGGGCCGTCGCCGTGCGTGTGTCAGGAGTCGGCGAGACGGCCGGGCTCGTAGTCCTGGACCAGACCGGAGCTCCAGGTGACGACGAGGTGGTCCTCGGCCTCCATCCGGACGTCGGCCTCGGTGTCGGTCCACGCCTCGTCGCCGTACTGCTCGCACGTGAACGATATGTGGCCGTTGATCACCGGGCCGTAGCAGACGTCTCCCTCGTTGACGCCCTCGATGTCGGTGTCCTCCTGGAAGATGGCCTGGCCGTTCTCGAAGCGGAAGACCGGGTCGAGGACGTCCGGGCCGACCTGCCAGTCGCCCTCAAGCTGCTCGGCGGTGGGCGCCTCACCCGGCACGTCGCCCGTGCCGGCGGTGTCGGAGCCGGGGGCGTCCGGAGCCTCGGATTCCTCCTCCTCCGCGGGCGGCGCGGGGTCCTCGACCTCCGTGCCGCCGTCCGCCTCCTCCTCGGCCGGAGTCTCCGACGAGCCGCCGTCCCCCATGCCGAACGCCGCTTCCTCGTCGTCGTTGCATCCGGTAAGGACGAGAGCGGCGACGGCCGCGGTCACGGGCAGGACGAGCCTGATTGACCTGTGCATGGGTTCCCCTCAACGTTGTGCTCGTCCGGGCACATTAGCTGAACATCTGCAACGGCTGTCCGGTTGTTACCCAGCTGTGGAGAACGATGCGGGACTGCGGCGAATTGATCACCCAGTGCCGAGGAGCTGACGACAGACGGTACGTCCCCGGCGGTGATCCACCACCGACCGGCTACGCTGCGGGGGACAACGCACCGGAAGACAGGGGAGAGCGCTCGTGACCGTCGTGGGGCCCTTCGGGGTGAGCGTGCGGGACCCGGCCCTGGAAGCCGATGTCCAGGCTGGTCTGACAGCCGTCGAGGCCGGGCTGGTCGAGGCGACGAAGAGTGATGTCCTGTTCATAACGGAAGCGGCGCAGCACCTCGTGCGCGCGGGCGGCAAGCGGTTCAGGCCGCTGCTGCTCCTGCTGGCCGCCCAGTTCGGCGATCCCCACGCGCCGGGCGTCGTGCCCTCGGCCGTGGTCGTTGAGCTGACGCACCTGGCGACGCTGTACCACGACGACATCATGGACGAGGCCGAGGTGCGCCGCGGCGTGCCGAGCGCCAACGCCCGCTGGAACAACTCGGTGGCCGTCCTCACCGGCGACTTCCTCTTCTCCCGGGCCTCCTCGATAGTGGCCGAACTCGGCACGCAGGCCGTCCGCATCCAGGCGGAGGCGTTCGAGCGGCTGGTGACCGGCCAGATCCAGGAGACGGCGGGGCCGCAGGAGGGCGAGGACCCGATCGCGCACCACCTCGGCGTCATCGCGGGCAAGACGGGCTCGCTGATCGCCGTGGCGGGGCGGATGGGCGCCATAATGTCGGGCGCCGACGAGTCGGTGGTCAACACGCTCGCCCAGTACGGCGAGCGCATCGGCACGGCGTTCCAACTCGCCGACGACGTCCTGGACATCACGAGCGACGGCCGGGAGTCCGGCAAGACGCCCGGCACCGACCTGCGCGAGGGCGTGGCGACGCTGCCGGTGCTGCGGCTGCGGGAGATGGTCGCCAAGGGCGGTTCCGCCGAGGACCGCGCGCTGCTCGACCTGCTCTCGGGCGACCTGACGGACGACGCGCGGCACGCGGAGGCGCTGGCCGGGCTGCGGGCCCACCCGGCGCTGGCGCGGGCGCGGGCGGACGCGCTGTCGTTCGCCGAGCAGGCGCGGCAGACGCTGGAGCCGCTGCCCGACATGGCGGCGAAGGCGGCGCTCGCCGAACTGTGCGACGCGGTGGCGGTCCGCACGTCCTGACCCGTTCTCCACCACGACCCACCACGAGGGGGCGTGCGGCATCGGCCGCGCGCCCCCTCGCGGCCGTCCGCCCGCGGTCCGGGAGGTGTCCGGCGGACCCTTACGGGTACCGGCCCTCTGGACGACAGCCGGTCATCCGCTGGGAGTAGGGCGGATGCCTCCCTCCGGTGGATGCCCGGATCGTCCCGAGCTGGTGCACTGGTAGGTGTCCAGACGGAGTGGAGGGGATATCGGATGGCTGTGCACAGGAGCTTGCGCCGTGCGGCCGTCCCGATCACCGTGGCGGCCGGTGTCGCCGCTGTGGGGGTCGGGGTCTGGCCTGCGCTCGCGAACGAGGGGGGACCCGAGCTGCCCGACGTGACGGCGCGGGAACTCGTGGTGCGGATCGCCGAGTCGGAGACGGCCCAGCTGTCCGGCACGGTCAGGATCTCGGCCGATCTGGGGGTGCCCGACTTCGGCGGCCTCCTGGACGGGGCCGTCGACTCGCTGGACGGCCCGGCGGGGCGCCTCGCGTCGCTCGCCACCGGCGAGGGCCGGGTGGACATCGCCGTGGACGGCCCCGACCGGCAGCGCCTGACGGTCTCGGGCGGGTCGGGGGACTCCGGCGAGCTGGAACTCGTCCACGACGGCGAGGAGCTGTGGGTCTACGACAGCGCGAGCGCGACCGTGCTGCGGGGCGAGGTGCCCGCGGACGCGGAGGCCGGGGCAGGGCGGCACGAGGCACCGTTCGACGCCCTGTCGCCCCAGGAGGCGGCGGACCTGCTGCTCGACCGGCTCGGCGAGCACGCCGACATCACGGTGGACGGCACGGCCCGCGTGGCGGGGCGCGACGCGTACCGGCTGCTGGTCGAGCCCCACGACGACGTCCTGGGGGAGGAGGCGGGGGACGCGGGCCCGACGTCCGCGCGGATCTCCGTCGACGCGGAGACGGGCGTGCCGCTCGCGGTGACGGTGCGGACGGCCGGGGACCAGACGCTCGACGTCGCGTTCTCGCGGATCGACTACGCCCAGCCGGCGGGCAGCGTCTTCGACTTCACGCCCCCGAGCGGCGCCCGGGTGATCGACCTGGCGGACGACCCGGCCGCGCTGGAGGAGCTGCTCCCCGAGGACCTGCTCTCCGGCGAGGCCCTGCCGGAGGGCTTCCCCGACGACCTGCTGTCGCTCGACCCGTCGGGCGACTCCGGCTTCTGACACCGGGTCACCCCGCCTCCACCCGTACGCCGCCCCGCGCCCCCGGCACCCGCCGGGCGCGCGGGGCGGCGCTGTGGGGGGCGTGCCCCCGGCGCCCCGGCGGGCACGGTCGTCGCGCGGACAGCGCGCCTGGCGCTCGCCAGGGTCCGTCTTCAACGGGAGCGTCCGGCCGCTCGCGGCTCCCCCGGGCCGGGGCCCCGGGTACGTCCGCTCGCAAGGCACCGGATCGTCCCCGCACCGGGCGTACTCGGGCGTTGCGACGACGCGGCGAGCGTCGCGAGCAGGGCGACCCCTTCGGCGACGGACCCAGGGGCTTGGCCGTGACACGTACGGACGCCCTCGGTGCCTGCACTGAACGGCGCGTCCACGACGAGCCGTTGCCGCCCGCTGCCGGTGGCCCGGCTGCGTGTGTCGGCTGTGCCGTGCTCCCGCAGACGCGGTGAGCGGTGCCTGTCCGCTCCCCGGCTGTGCCGAAGGTGACGCGGTGTCCG
>NZ_JBITKT010000009.1:60013-285408 GCF_044461265.1 Streptomyces sp. NPDC049879
TGTCCGGTCCGCGGGGCGGCGCTCGGCGGGACGTTCCGGCGGTGGCGTACCCCTGCGGGCGCGGTGAGCGGTGCCTGTCCGCTCCCCGGCTGTGCCGAAGGTGACGCGGTGTCCGGTCCGCGGGGCGGCGCTCGGCGGGACGTTCCGGCGGTGGCGTACCCCTGCGGGCGCGGTGAGCGGTGCCTGTCCGCTCCCCGGCTGTGCCGGAAGGGGAGGGCGGTCAGGGGGCGTAGCGGGTGAGCAGGGCGTCGATGTAGTCCTCCAGGCGCTGGGTGACCGACTCGGGGGTGAGGTCGGTGCGGCCCAGTGAGCGCCAGGGGGACACGACCCGTTCCGCGTCCGGGGCGAAGGCCAGGGCGTCCAGCAGGCGCCAGTGGAGGTGCTCGCCGGGGGCGGGCATCAGGGCGCCGCCCGCCGCCTCGTACAGGCCGGCGAACGCGAGTCCGTGCGCCGGGCCGTGCAGCAGTGCCAGGGCGGTCGCGCAGTGGGCCACGTCGAGGTCGGCGGGGCCCCAGGAGGTCTCCACCCAGTCCACGACACCGCTGACGCGCCCGTCCGGGGTGAACAGGACGTTCCCCGGGTGGAAGTCGCGGTGCAGGAAGCGGCCCTCGTACGCCGGGCGTTCGCGGTCGATGGCGGCGACGGCGCGCCGCCACAGGCCCGGCCGCCGGGTGTCCGGGGGGACGCGGACGCGGTCCGGTGCCGTCCACGCCTGGTACGGGCGCGGTCTGGCGTCCGCGTCCACCCGCAGGCCGTGGATACGGGCGAGGAGGGCGGCCAGGGCGGGGGCGGCGTCGGGTTCGTCGCGCCGTATGCCGAGGCGCAGCGCGCCGGGCAGGCGGGTCATCAGCAGGGAGGGGGCGTCGCAGTGTTCGCCGGTGGGATCGACGGCGACCAGGCGGGCCGCGGGGATGCCGCTGCCGTCGAGCAGGCGGAGGACATCGGCCTCGCGCGTCAGGAGGCCGGGCGCGTGCCGCCGGAAGAACGGGGTGGTGAACTGGCGCAGGACCAGCTCCCGTTGGCCGGTGCGCAGCAGGCGCATGGCGGAGGTCCAGCCGCCGGACAGGACGGTGGCCGACACGACGCGTTCGCCCGGCCGCAGGACCCGGGCCAGCCAGGCCCGGGTCGCCGCGGCGAGGGGAGCGGGTGCTCCGGTCACATGTGGACCGCGGGGGCGTCGCCCGAGGCCGGTGCGGGGACGCCGCGCCGGTAGACGAACAGGCAGATCACCGCGCCGACGACGAAGAAGCCCGCCGACCACCAGTAGGCGGTGGAGAAGCTCTCCAGCGCGGCCATGGCCTGGTTGACCGGGTCGCGCGGGTCGTGGGTGGCGAGGTAGTCGTCCGACGCCCCGGCGGCGAGACTGCTGAGGACGGCCGTACCGATGGAACCGCCGATCTGCTGCATGGTGTTGACGGTCGCGGAGGCCACGCCCGCGTCCTCGGGCAGCACGCCGGAGATCGCCAGGTTCATCGACGCGGCGATCATCAGGCCGATGCCGAGGCCCATCACGATCAGCGGCGGCAGGACGTGCGTCGCGTAGGAGCTGTCCAGGCCCAGTTCGGTCAGCCACACGAGGCCCCCGGCGGCGACGGCCAGGCCGAGCGGCACGACCGGCCGGGGTCCGAAGCGGGGGAGCAGCCCCGTCGTGGACAGGGTGGCCGCGACGGTCAGGGCGGCGATCATCGGCAGGAACGCGAGGCCGGTCTCGACCGGCGTGTACCGGAGGATCGACTGCAGGTAGTAGGTGAGGAAGAGGAATATCCCGAACATGCCGACGCCGCTGATGAGGACGGCGATGAACGACGCGCCGCGGGTGCGGTCCAGCAGGACGCGCAGCGGCAGCAGCGGCTGGGGGGCGCGGAGCTGCCAGCGGACGAAGGCGGCCAGCAGGATCGTTCCGGCAATGAGGAAGCCCCACGTGCCGGGGTGCGCCCAGTCGTGCGACTCGACGTTGGCGAAGCCGTAGACGACGCCGAAGAGGCCGAGCGACACCAGGACCGTGCCGGGCACGTCCAGCCGGATGGACCGGTCGCGCGGGGTGCGGGCCAGCAGGATCACGCCGCCGACGAGGGCGATCGCGGCGAAGAAGAGGTTGACGTAGAGGGTCCAGCGCCAGCTCAGGTGCTCGGTCAGCAGGCCGCCGAGGAGGAGGCCGATGGCGCCGCCCGCGCCCGCGACGGCCCCGTAGACGCTGAACGCCTTGGCGCGCTCCTTGGTGTCCGTGAAGGTCGTGGACAGCAGGGACAGCGCGGCGGGGGCCAGCAGGGCGCCGAACACGCCCTGGAGGGCGCGCGCGGTCACCAGGACCTCGAAGTTGGGGGCCGCGCCGCCGATCGCCGACGCGAGGGCGAAGCCGACCAGGCCGGTGAGGAAGGTGATCTTGCGGCCGAAGAGGTCGGCGACCCGGCCGCCGAGCAGCAGCAGGCTGCCGAAGGCGAGCGCGTAGGACGTGACGATCCACTGCCTGCCGCTGTCGGAGAAGTCCAGGGCCTCCTGGGCGGAGGGGAGCGCGATGTTCACGATGGTCGCGTCGAGGACCACCATCAGCTGCGCGACGGCGATGACGGCCAGGACCCACCAGCGGTGTCCCGGGCGTTCTGCGGCGGTGCCGGACGGCGGACCGGCCGGTGTGGTGAGGGTCTGTGCCATGGTTCGGGTGGGCTCCGATGGTGCTGCCGGCCTGGTGGCCGGGCGGCCGGATCGCTGCACGGCTAGCTGTGCAGCAGGGCGGGAAGGAGTGTTTCGTCGAGGAACCGGACGAGGTAGGCGTCGTCGGCGTACTCGTCCTGGAACAGCGGGCGGCAGAGCACCGTCCCGAACACCAGCGGGCCGAGCCAGGAGGTCGCGGCGGGGCGCGCGGACAGCTCGCCCCGTGCCACGGCCCGGTCGACGATGGCCGCCAGCTTGGCGTCCTGCGGGACGACCAGGGTCTCCCGCAGGGTGCTCGCCAGCTCCTTGTCCTGGAGCATGGCGCGCGCGAGACCGCTGATCAGCACGGTCTCGTCCGCCGCCTTGCCGGCCATGGCGGTCAGGATCACCAGCAGGTCGCCCCGCAGGCTCCCGGTGTCCACCTGGCCGAACCCGTCGGGGCGCGACGCATTCAGCGCCGCCGCGACCAGGCCCGGCTTGCCCCGCCACTGGCGGTAGAGCGTGGCCTTGCCGCAGCGCGCGCGGGTCGCGACCGCGTCCATCGTCAGCCCCTCGTATCCCACCTCGTGCAGCAGCTGGAGGACGGCGGCGAGCACTTCGGTCTCGCGCTCGGCCGTCACCCGGGGGCGGCGGGACGGAGGATCGGCCTCGGATCCGGCGGGTGGGACGGCGGGGGGATCGGCGGGGTGGATGGGATGGCTCCTCGGAGAAACGGGTGGGGAGGGGGACCGGAGCGGACCGGAGGGATGAAGATGGAACGGAACCGTTCCGTTCCATCGGCAAGCCTAACCGGGCGCGCGGATGGAACGCAAGCGTTCCATCCGTCGGACCGCCCCGCCCTGCCCGGCGCGCGGCGTCAGACCGCGACGTCCGCCGGGTCCGCCAGCTCCGGGTACGCCGCGACACCCAGCACGTGCTCCTTGCCCCAGGCGCCCAGCGGGACCAGCGCCGCGTTCAGCGACACCCCGGCGGGCGTCAGCGAGTACTCGACGCGGGGCACCGTCTCGTCGAACACCTCCCGGCGCACGATGCCCACCTCCTCCATCTCGCGCAGATTCGACGCGAGCACCTTCTCGGAGATCCCCGGCAGCAGCCTGCGCAGCTCGCCGAAGCGGTGCGCGCCCTCGTCCAGCGCCCACAGGATCGTGACCTTCCACCGCCCCTCGATCAGCCCCATCGCCGCGTCGATCCCGCAGTCGTACGCCCCGGGCCGTAGTGTCCTCGCCATCCCACACGCCTCCCACATGCCGACTCACCCCGAGGTGAGTGCCCACTTCGAAGTGCGTACTTGATGCTCATTCCACCGTGAACGAGCCTAATCCGCATGACTGACAACGCCGGACAGCCGGCTTCCCTCACCCTCCTCGGACTCGGCGCCATGGGCACGGCGCTGGCCCGCGCCTGGCTCGCCGCCGGGCACCGCGTCACCGTCTGGAACCGCACCGCGTCCCGCGCCGATCCCCTCGTCGCCGAGGGCGCCACCGCCGCGCCCACCGCCGCCGAGGCCGTCGCCGCCTCCGGCCTCGTGGTCGTCTGCCTGCTGGACGACGCGTCGGTCGGCGAGGCGCTGGCCGACGCGGAGCTGACCGGCAAGGACGTCGTCAACCTGACCACCTCCACCCCCGGCGAGGCCCGCGAGCGCGCCGCCTGGGCCGTCGCGCGGGGCGCGCGCTTCCTGGACGGCGGGATCATGGCCGTGCCGCCGATGATCGGGACGCCTGGCGCATACGTGTTCTACAGCGGCTCGCGCGAGGCGTTCGAGCGGCACGGGGCGGTCCTCGCCGTCCCGGCGCGCACCGCGTACGTCGGCGAGGACGCCGGGCTCGCGGCGCTGCACGACGTGGCGCTGCTGACGGCGATGACGGGCATGTTCGCGGGCGTCACCCAGGCGTTCGCCCTCGTGCGGGACGCGGACGTCGCCCCCAGGGACTTCGCCGGGCTGCTCGCGGACTGGCTCCGCGCGATGACCGGCAGCGTGCACGAGATGGCGGCCCAGCTCGAAGGCGGCGACCTCACGAAGGGCGTGACCTCCAACCTGGCCATGATGGCCGCGGGCAACGGCACGCTGGTCCGCACGGCGGAGGAGGCGGGCGTCGGCAACGAACTGCTGGCCCCCTTCATGGCCCTGATGGAGCGCCGCGTCGCCCAGGGGCACGGCGACGAGGGCTTGGCCGGACTCCCCGGCCTGCTGCGCACCGGCGGCGCCTGAGCCTTTCAGGCGCCGGTGGCGCCCCCGTCCGCCGGGTGCAGCAGCTTGCCGAGCAGGACGGCGAGCTGGTCGCGTTCCGCCGGGGTGAGCGCGGCGAACGTCCGGTCGAGGAACGCGGGGGCCGCCGCCTCCGCCCGCGCGAGCTGCGCGCGGCCCGCGTCGGTCAGCGTGACGGCGTACGCCCTGCGGTCGGCGGGGTCGCGCTCGCGGCGGACCTGGCCCGCCGCCTCCAGGCTGTCGCAGATGCCGACCATGACGGTGCGGTCGATGCGCAGCTCCTCGCCCAGCACCCGCTGCGAGCACGGGCCCACGGCGTCCAGCATGCGCAGCACGAGGTGCTGGCCGACGCCGGTGCCGAGGGCCTGGGCGTGGGTGTCGGCGGCGCGGGCGACGGCGGTGGAGGCGCGGCACAGCGCGATGTCGGGGCGTTCGGCGGCGAGCCTGGCGAAGTAGCCGGCGGTGCCGGTCGCGGGCGGTGTGGTCCTGGTCGGCACGGCGGGCTGGTTCCTCTCGTGGGCCGGGTGCCGCCGACCGTACCAGAAAACGTCTGGGCGCAGATTGTTTGACAGCCGACGATCGCGGACCTAGGTTCGTGCATCGTCGGTGCGCAGATCATCAGTCCGCAGACGAATGCGCGATGTGGTCCGGCGCCGGCCCACGACCGCCGTTCCCGTGCGAAGGACCCCGCATGACGCTCGACCTCACCCCCGACCAGCTCCTGTCCACCACCCGCGCCGTCCGCAGGCGCCTCGACCTCACCCGTCCGGTCCCGCGCGCCCTGATCGAGGAGTGCGTGGACCTCGCCACCCAGGCCCCCACCGGCCGCAACCGCCAGCGCTGGCACTTCCTCGCCGTCACCGACCCCGCGCGCCGCCGGACCGTCGCCGGGATCTTCCGCCGCGCCCTCGACGCCAACCTCCCCCAGCGGCTCACCGACGACGACGTGCGCCGCATGTACGCCGCCCCCGGCAGCATGGAGCGCATCGCGGGCGGCCTGCGCCACCTGTACGACAACGCGCACCGCATCCCCGCGTTCGTCATCCCCGCCGTCGAGGGCCGCACCGACCGCGCCTCCGTCACCGACCAGGCGGGCACCTGGGGGTCGATCCTCCCCGCCACCTGGAGCTTCATGCTGGCCGCACGCGCCCGCGGCCTCGGCACCGTGTGGACCACCGCCCAGGCGCCGCTGGAACGCGAACTCGCCGCCGCGCTCGGCGTCCCGTACGAGCGCGTGATGCTCGCCGCGTTCCTCCCGCTCGGCTTCACGATCGGCACCGACTTCCGGCCCGCGCGCCGCGTGCCCCGCGAGGAGGTGCTGCACTGGGACAGGTGGTGAGCCCGGCCGGGCGGCGCCAGCATGGCCGTATGAGAGCGATCACCCAGGACCGCTTCGGCGACCCCGGCGTCCTGACCCTGGCGGACGACATGCCGCGCCCCGAGCCGCTGCCCACCGAGGTCCTGGTCCGCGTGCGCGCGGCGGGCGTCAACCCCGTGGACCTGAAGACCCGCGAGGGGGAGGGCATGGCCTCCGTCGTCGGGCCGCCGCCGTTCACGGTCGGCTGGGACGTGGCGGGGACCGTCGAGGCGACCGGGCGCGGCGTCACGACGCTGGCGGTGGGGGACGACGTGTTCGGGATGCCGTGGTTCCCGCGCCGCGCCGGGGCGTACGCCGAGTACGTCACCGCGCCGTCCCGTCACTTCGCGCGCATGCCGCCGGGGCTGAGCCACGAGCGGGCCGCCGCCCTGCCGCTGGCCGGGCTGACGGCGTGGCAGACGCTCGTGGACACGGCGGACGTGCGGGAGGGGGAGCACGTCCTGGTGCACGCGGCGGCGGGGGGCGTGGGGCATCTCGCGGTGCAGATCGCGGTGGCGCGGGGCGCGCGCGTGACCGGGACCGCCAGCGCGGCGAAGCACGACTTCGTGCGCGGCCTCGGCGCGGCGGACGTCGTGGACTACACGCGCGTGCCGTTCGAGGAGGCCGTGCGCGACGCCGACGTGGTGCTCGACCTGGTGGGCGACCCGGAGCACCAGCGCAGGTCGCTCGACTGCCTGCGGCCAGGCGGCCTGCTGATCGCCGTGCCCGGCCGCCTCGATCCGGAGGCGGCGGCGGAGGCGGAACGGCGCGGGCTGCGCGCGACCGGCTTCCTCGTCGAGCCCGACCGCGCCGGGCTCGACGGGCTGGCCGCCCTCGTCGCCCGGGGCGCGCTGCGGACGGAGGTCGCCGCCGTCCTGCCGCTGGCCGAGGCGGCTCAGGCGCACCGGCGTGTCGCGGAGCGCCGCACCAGTGGCAAGGTGGTCCTGAAGGTCTGACGGCCTGGCGGTTCTGACGGTCTGGCAGGTGGGGGGCTCATGGGGGCGGAGCACGGTGGGGTGCCGCTGGCGGGCGGCATGGCCAACGCGGGCGCGGTCGTACGCCACGGCGACGAGGTCGAACGGCCCGCGCCGCCGCACGCCGCCGCGCTCCACCGGCACCTCCGCGCCCTGGCGGCGGCCGGGTTCGGCGGCGCGCCGGAGCCCGTCGCGCTCGACACCGCCGCGGGCCGGGAGCGGCTGGCGTTCGTGCCGGGCGACGTGCCGCTGCCGCCGTTCCCCGCCTGGGCGATGACGGAGGAGGCGCTCGCCCGCGTCGGCGGCCTGCTGCGCCGCCTGCACGACGCGTCCGCCGCCCTGCCGCCCGACCCCTCCGTCGCCTGGCCCGCCGACCTGGCCGACCCGCGCGGCGGCACGCTGCTGTGCCACAACGACGTGTGCCCGGAGAACGTGGTGTTCCGCGACGGCCGCCCCGCCGCCCTCATCGACTTCGACCTCGCCGCCCCCGGACGGCCGCTGTGGGACCTGGCCATGGCCGCGCGCTACTGGGCGCCCGTCCTCGACCCGGAGTCCGCGGAGGCAGCGGGCCGCGGCGGGCTCGACCCCGTACGCCGGCTGCGGGTGCTGGCGGACGGGTACGGGCTGGCGCGTGAGGGGCGGGGGGAGCTGGTGGAGGCCGTCGGGGAGGCGATCGCGGTGGGGCGCGCGTTCGTGGCGGGGCGGGTCGCGGGGGGCGACCCGGTGTACCAGGCGTCGTTCGCCGCGTACGGCGGCTGGAGGCGCTGGGAGCGGATCGGGGAGTGGTACGCGCGGACGCGGGGGACGTTCGTCCGCGCGCTGCTCGCCTGATCCGCCGGGCGGCGGCGGTCAGTTCCGGCCGAACAGTTCCAGCAGCTCGGTGCGGCCGAACATCTGCGCGGTGTCCACCGCCGACGGCTGCCCCGCGGCGGGGTCGGCGCCCGCGTCCAGCAGGACGCGTACGACGTCGGCCGCGCCCTTGAACACGGCGCCCGCCAGCGGGGTCTGGCCCTTGTCGTTGCCCCGGCCCGCGTCGGCCCCGCGCGCGAGCAGGGCGCGGACGGTCTCCGCGTGCCCGTGGTAGGCGGCCAGCATGAGGAGGGTGTCGCCCTTGTCGTTGCTCAGGTTCGGCGGGACACCGGCGTCGACGTAGGCGGCGACGGTGTCGGTGTCGCCGTCGCGCGCGAGGTCGAAGATCTTCGTCGCGAGCTGGAGCACCTCGGGGTCGTGCGCCGGTTCGTTGCTCTCGGGTGCCGGGCCGGTCATGGGGACGTCCTCCTCGATCGAGGCAGCCGGGAGCGGACCGTGCTGCCGTATGACCAGCCTACGTACTCTGTCCCCCATGAATGCCCCCCAGCGCCAGGTGTTCCGGGTGGACGGGGCGGTGTGGCTGGCCGGGGCGGTGCTGGCCGCCGAGACCGCCGCGCTGCCGTTCCGCGAGCTGGACCAGCCGGGCGCCGTGACGCTGCTGGGCGTCCTGCCGCCGCTGCTGGCCTGGGCGTCGCTGCTCGTGCGGCACCGGTGGCCGGTGGGCGTGGCGGTGGCCGCCATGGCGGTGTCGGCCGTCCACTACCCGCTGTCGGCGGCGGACGGCGCCACGCCGATGCTGGTGTTCGTCCTGGCGCTCTACACGGTGACGCGGTCGGGGCGGCTCGTGGCGGGGATCGCCATCGCGGTGTCGGCGATGCTCGCGATCGCGTGGGGCGAGTTCATCGTCGGCGCGGCCGACCAGCGGCACGTGGACAACACGGCCATCGTCCTGCTCAGCGGCTGGCTCGCGAGCCTCGTCCTCCTCGGGCACACCATGCGCGTGCGGCAGGCGTACCTGCGCGAGGCCGAGCAGCGCGCGCTGGCCGCCGAACGCGAACGGGACGTGCGCGCCCGCCAGTCCGCCACCGAGGAGCGGCTCAGGCTCGCCCGCGAGCTGCACGACGTCCTCGGGCACAACATCTCGCTCATCAGCGTCCAGACGGCCGCCGCCCTGCACCGCAGCGCCAAGCGGCCCGGCGAGACGGCCGAGCTGATCGCGGCCCTCACGTCCGTGCGCGACACCAGCAAGGAGGCGCTGCGCGAACTGCGGGCCACGCTCGGCGTGCTGCGCCAGGTGGACGAGGAGGCGCCGGTGACGCCCGCCCCCGCCGGGCTCGACCGCCTCGCCGAACTGGCCGGGCGCGCGGGCGCCACCGGCCTCGACGTCACCGTCACCGCCGAGGGCGAGGCGCCCGTCGTCCCGCCGCAGATCTCCCTGGCGGCGTACCGCATCGTGCAGGAGTCGCTGACCAATGTGACGCGCCACGCGGCGGCGACGCGGGCGGACGTCACCCTGACGTGGCTGCCGGGGGAGCTGCGCCTGCGGATAGAGGACGACGGGGGCGACGGCGGCGGTACGCCGGACGGGCCGCCCGTGGTGGGTGGCGGCAGTGGTATCGGCGGGATGGCGGAACGGGCACGTGCGCTGGGCGGGGAGTTCGAGGCGGGGAGCACGGGCCGGGGATTCCGGGTGACGGCGTGGCTGCCGCTGCCGGTCGGGGAGCCGGGTCAGGGCGCCGCGGGTACGGCCACGCGCCAGTCCGCGTTGTAGGTCCCGGGCACCTCCACGGTCCGCCAGCCCTCGCCTGGCGCCGGGTCGTCGCCGCGCAGCACTGTCGCGTCGGGCGGCCCTCCCCCCGCGCTCACTGTCGTGCAGCCCAGCGTGTGGGCCACGGGGATCGCCTGCGGGCCGTCGAGCACGCACGGAGGGCCTACTCCCTCGCCCCGCAGGACGTCGGACACACGCTCCCAGTCGGCGCGCGCGTTCTCCTGGATACGGGCGTGCGCGCGCAGCACGGTCAGCTGGAGCGCGAGCTGCCCGGCGACCAGGACGACGAGCAGCGTCGCGGCGGCGGGGGCCGACAGGTGGGACGTGAAGCGTTCCAGGCCGAGGATCGCGGGCAGCGCCAGCAGCGCGTAGACGGGCAGCAGGAAGCGGGCCGCCGCGTAGTCGATCAGGAAGAGGTAGGTGAACGACATGGAGAACGCGGTCACCACCAGCAGCCCCACCTGGCGGCGCGCCGCGTAGAGCCCGAGCGCCACGAGCGGCGGGAGCAGCAGCCACCACACCAGCAGTTGCCACGCCATGGGATCGCCCTCGCAGGGGCGGCACAGCAGCGGCCCGTCCAGCGCGGTGGCGTGCTTGAAGAGGGAGAACGTGAGGCCCGTGCCGCCCTGGATCTCGCTCGCCTCGGCGAGCCGCTCCCGTACGCCGCCGAACCGCCGTTCCGCCTCCACCACCCAGGGGCCGACCCCGGCGGCGAGCCCGGCCAGCACCGCGCTGAGCGTCCTGGGCCGCCGCCAGGCCGACAGCAGCAGCGGCAGCGCCAGGAAGACGGCGTCGCTCGCGCGCATCAGGCCCGCCACGGCGACGGCGGCGGCGAGGCCGAGCCACATGTTCCGGCGGACGCAGCCCACGGCGGCGACGGCGGCCATCGCGACGTAGTGGTTCGGCATGGCGGAGCCCGCGTAGAACAGCGCGAACCACAGGCTGCCGTACGCGGCGGCGGCCACGGGCACCGCCGCACGGCTCGCGAACTCACCCACCCACGGCCGGAATCCCAGGTACAGCGCGAGCGCCGCCATGGCCGCCAGGTAGCAGCGCAGCACCACCACCGAGTCGGTGACCAGCGCCACGGGCGCCACCAGCAGCGGCACGCCCCGGGAGCGCGGCGCGCTGAACGGCGTGGCGGGCCCGAACGCGTCCCACCGGCTGACGTACACGATCTCGTCCCACCCGAGCGCCAGCCAGGGCGGCACGAGCACCAGCCCGACCGCGCCGAACAGCACGGCGACCACCGCCAGCGCCCGCGCGGGCCCGCCCGCCGTACCGGCGCGCCCGATCCGTCTGATCCACTTGACCCGCGCCACCGGCTCCTCGGCCGGAACATCACGAACATCCATATATGCCCGGATATCACACCGCCGGGCCGTACCGAAGGACCCACGATGGCCACCGAACGCCCCGACCCGCCCCTGACCGGTGACGAACGCGCCACGCTGCGCGGCTTCCTCGACCACCACCGCGCCACCCTGGCGTGGAAGTGCGACGGCCTGACGGACGAGCAGCTGCGCCGCGCCGCCGTGCCGACGTCCGCGCTGTCGCTCCTCGGCCTGGTCCGCCACATGGCGGAGGTGGAGCGCACGTGGTTCCGCCGCATCATCGACGGGGAGGACGTCCCGCTGGTGTGGTCCGCCACCGGCGACTTCCAGGCGGCCTACGACGCGGGCGCCTCGACGCGCGCCGAGGCGTTCGCGGCCTGGGAGGCGGAGGTGGCCCACGCGCGCCGCGTCGAACAGGCCGCGCCGTCCCTGGACGTGACGGGCGTCGTCGGCAAGACGGGGGAGACGGTGTCGCTGCGGATGGTGATGCTTCACCTGATCCACGAGTACGCGCGGCACAACGGGCACGCGGACCTCATCAGGGAGGCGGTCGACGGACGCACGGGCGTCTGACGCGCCGCCGCCGTTTCGTACCCCCGGCTCAGTACCAGCGGCGCGGCGGCACCGGCGGGTACGCGGCCCCGGCCCTGAACCGCAGCCACGCCTCGTCCAGCTCGGCCTCCGAGCCGAAGCGGAACGCGCACAGCGATCGCTGGCTGCCGATGTCCCCGTACAGGTCGATGTCCAGGACGGCGCCGATGTTGCGCAGCACGGCGCGCTCGCGCCGGAAGAGGGCGTGCCACCCGTTGCCGAGGTTGACGGTCCCGCACTCGTCGTCCTGCAGCGCGTGCACCGTCCACAGCGACAGGATCTCGGCGGCGGCCGAACCGCACTCGGGCGCGCTGCACCGCAGCCCCCAGGTCCTCCGGCAGGTGCCGCGGTCGAGCACCGGACAGTCCAGTCCGCACGCCCGCCAGTGCACGTCGCGGATCTCCGCGGGAATGCCCATCTGCCGCTCCTCTCGCCCGTCCGCCTGCCGTGCCTATCACGGCTGCTCGGCGCCGCCGCCCCGCACACGCGCGGGCCGGGTGCGGCGGCGCGCGCGGGCGGGAGCGCGGTGGTGCGGCTGCCTTATGCGTTCGGGGTGTTGCGCGCCCGCGCGGAGTTGCCGCACAGTGCACGGGTGTACGCGCCGGGCCGATGCCGGGAAGGGAGACGACATGCCGGACGTCCTGCTGGTGGTGCTCGCGATCCTGCTCGCCTGGATCGTCGTCGGCCTAGGCTTCGCCGCGCTCCTCGGCGCGACGCTGGGCCGCCGCGCACGGAAGGGCCGCCGGGAGGGCCGTTACACTTCCACACCCGGCAACTCGGGTGACGCAAGCTCCTCTTCGGGCAGCTCAGGCGGGGTCTGACCCGCGCGGCCCGACGCGTACGAGGGGCGGGCACGGATGGCGGACCAGGATCTGCACAACCAGGAGTCACGCCGCGTGGTGGAACGGCTCACCGGCGCGGGGTGGGAGCTGGCGGAAGGAGCTGCCAGGCTGGGCAGGGCCGCCCTGGTCCACGACAACGGCCGCATGGCGATCGAGGTGGAGCGGACGTTCGACGAGCGGGAGCTGTCCCTCCACCTGCTGTCCCCCGACGGCCGCGCGGTCACCCTCTTCCCGGTCTACGGGGACTCCCTCGAAGGCACACTCGACGCCATCGTGGGCTTCCAGGACCGCGTGTCCCCCGAGGACTTCCACGGCATGGTCGAAGCGGTCGTCGTGGCCTGTCCCGAGGTCTACCTCCAGGAGGGCGAGGACGACGAGCCGCGTCTCCTGACGCTCGGCTGACCGGGCCCGGTGTCCCGGCGCCTACGCTGTGGCCATGACCGCCACGTCCCCGGGGGACCGGGACCCACGACCCGTACGCGTCCTCCTCGCCGACGACCAGAAGCTCGTGCGGGCGGGGTTCAGGTCGATCCTGGAGGACGAGGACGACATCGCCGTCGTCGGCGAGGCGTCCGACGGGGCGGAGGCCGTGCGGCTCGCGCGTGAACTGCGGCCCGACGTCGTCCTGATGGACATCCGCATGCCGGTGCTCGACGGCCTCGCCGCCACGCGCGAGATCGTCGCGGACGGACGGCTCGCGGACGTGCGGGTGCTGATCCTCACCACCTTCGACGTGGACGACCACGTGTACGGCGCCCTGCGCGCGGGCGCGTCCGGCTTCCTCGTGAAGGACACCGAGCCGATGGAGCTGCTGCACGGCGTCCGCGTCTGCGCGCGCGGTGACGCGCTGATCGCGCCCGCCGTGACGCGGCGGCTGATAGCCGAGTTCGCCGGCCGCGCGCGCCGCCCGGAGCCGGGGCCGCGGCTGAACGGGCTGACCGCGCGCGAGCGCGAGGTCCTCGGCCTGGTCGGCGCGGGCCTGACCAACGACGAGATAGCCGAGCGGCTCGTGCTCAGCCCGGCCACGGCGAAGACGCACGTCAGCCGCGTCATGACCAAACTGGCGGTCCGCGACCGCGCCCAACTGGTCGTCCTGGCCTACGAGTCGGGGATGATCACGCCCGGCTGGCTCGGCTGACCGGCGTCAACTCCGGTGGTACGCGCGCCCGTCGCCGTACACCCACCGTGGTACGGCTGTTGTCCACCCCCGTAGGACGCGGCAGGGTGAACCCCGCGACGACGGTGGTGCGCATGAACACGACCGCGCCCTCACCGCCCCGTCCGCCGGCCACCCCCGGCCGTTCCCCGTTCGCCCGCCTCGCGGGCTTCTCGTACCGCCACCGCAAGCTCGTCCTGCTGCTGTGGGCGGTCCTGCTCGCCGGCGTCTGGGCCGTCGCGAGCGCCACTGGCGACGACTACCGCGAGGACTACTCGCTGCCCGGCACCGACTCCCAGCACGCCGCCGACCTCCTGGCCGCCCACGGCGCCGACCAGGGCGCCGACACCCTCGACATCGTCCTGCACGACGACGCGGGCCTGCGCGCGGGCGGCACCGAGGAGCGCGTCACGGCCATGCTGGCGGAGGTCGGGCGCCTGCCGGGCGTCGCCGAGGTGGCCGACCCGTACGCCACCGAGGCCGCCGTGTCCGCCGACGGCACGACGGGGTACGCCACCGTTCTCCTCACCGTCCCCTCCGAGCAGCTGGAGACCGCGGCCGTCCAGGACATCCTGGACACCGCGCGGACCGCGCAGACCGACGGGCTCCGGGTCGAGCTGGGCGGCGACGCCGCGCGGCAGCTCGCCGAGAGCGGCGGACCCGGCGAGGGCCTCGGCATCCTCGCCGCCCTGGTCATCCTCGTCTTCCTCTTCGGCAGCGTCGTCGCGGCCGGACTGCCCGTGATCACCGCCCTGTTCGCCGTCGGCTCGGCGCTCGGCGCGATCGTCATCGCCTCGCACGTCTTCACCATCGCCGACTACACGCCCTACATGATGATGCTCGTCGGCCTCGGCGTCGGCATCGACTACGCGCTGCTGATCTTCGCCCGCTTCCGCACCGAACTGGCCGCGGGCGCCACCCCCGAACGCGCCACCGAGCACGCCATGGACGCCGCGGGCCGCACCGTCTTCTTCGCCGGCTGCACCGTCATCGTCGCGCTGCTCGGCCTGGTGGCCCTCGGCCTCGGCTCGCTCCGGGGCATCGGCCTGTCCGTCGCCGTCACCGTCCTCGTCACCATGGCCGCCGCGCTGACGATGCTGCCCGCCCTGCTCGGCTTCTTCGGCGCCCGCTTCGCCCGCGGCTTCGCCCAGCGGGACGCGAAGCGCGCCGCGCGCGGCAGGCGGCCGTCCGGCGACCGCTGGCGCACCGTCGCCACCGCCGTGCAGCGCCGCCCGCTCACCGCCCTGCTGGTCGCCGTCGTCGCGCTGCTCGGCCTGTCCGCGCCCGCCCTCGGCATGCGCCTCGGCTTCGCCGACGCGGGCAACGACCCGGAGGGCACCACCAGCCGCGCCGCGTACGACCTGCTGTCCGACGGCTTCGGCCCCGGCTTCAACGGGCCCTTCGCCGTCGTCACCGAGGGCGGGGACGAGGGCGCCGAGCGCGCCGCGGCCGAGGCCGCCGCCGTCCTCGCGGACACGCCCGGCATCGCCGCGACGACCCCGCCGATCCCGTCGCCCGACGGCGCGGTGGCGACCGTGATCGCCTTCCCCGACTCGGCGCCCCAGGACGCGGAGACGGCCGACCTCCTCGGCGAGCTGCGCGACGACGTCCTGCCCGCCCTGGCGGAACGGACCGGCGCCGCGCACGTGGTGGGCGGCGCGACGGCGGCCAACGAGGACTTCGCCGCCACCACGGCCGCGCGCATGCCGCTGTTCATCGGCCTGGTCGTCGGCGTCTCGCTGCTGCTCCTGCTGGTGGTCTTCCGCTCGTTCCTCATCCCGCTGAAGGCCGCCCTGCTGAACCTGCTGAGCATCGGCGCGGCGATCGGCGCGATGACGGCGGTGTTCCAGAACGGGCTGTTCGGCGTCGAGCCGGGCCCTGTCGAGTCGTTCCTGCCGGTGATGATCTTCGCCGTCGTCTTCGGCCTGTCGATGGACTACGAGATCTTCCTCGTCTCCCGCATCCACGAGGAGTGGCGGCGGCACGGCGACCACCGCGCGGCGGTACGGGAGGGCCTGGCGCACACCGGGTCGGTCGTCACGGCGGCCGGGGCGATCATGATCGTCGTCTTCGGGTCGTTCCTGCTCAGTTCCGACCGGATGCTCCAGCAGATGGGCTTCGGCATGGCGGTGGCCATCTTCGTGGACGCGGTCGTCATCCGCTGCCTCGTCGTCCCCGCCGCGATGCAGCTGATGGGCCGCCGCGCCTGGTGGCTGCCCGCCTCGCTGGCGCGGTCGCTGCCGGCGGTGGAGCTGGAGCGCCACTGAGCCCGGCACGCCACGCGGCGTAGGCCCCCTCCACGGCGCTGGGTCCTGGCACCCGGCCAAGACCCAGCATCCGCGCCGCCGCCCGCAGGGCCGCGCCCACCACCTCGCCCGCGCGGGCCAGGCTCGCGTCGAGCTGTCCCGGTGGCGCGGCCCGTACGAGGAACGCCTGCCGGATCACGTCCGTGAAGACCGACTGCACCCGTTTGTACGCCAGGTAGCGCGGCAGGTCCCGCGCGAGCCCGTCCGACGCGCCGGGCAGCGACGCCTCCACGGCGCGCGCCCAGCGCGCCAGGACCTCGGGCTCCTGGGCCGGGGGGTAGCGCATCAGGTGCAGGTGCGTGGCGAGGTCGTACAACGGGTCGCCCACGAGGGCCAGTTCCCAGTCGATCGTCCACAGCAGGCCGTCCGCCTCGGCGACGATCAGGTTGTCCCGGTGCAGGTCGCCGTGGAGCAGGCAGAACGGCCGGTCCGTCAGCAGCGACGCCTCGCGCGACAGCGGCCCCGAGGGGCCGAGCACCCCGGGGCCGATGTGCAGCGAGGTGAACAGCCCCTCCATCGCCGGGCGGTGGACGGCGTAGACACGGCGCCGCGTGAAGCGGATCAGGCCGTGCAGGAATTCCCGGCTGTTGCGCGGGCGGAGCACCACCGGGCAGCGGTGCACGAGCGCCATGGCGCTGGGCGGCACGGTCGCCAGCCGCCCCGACAGCTCGGCCAGCTGGGAGAGTTCGCCGCCGCTCAGCGGGGTGCCGGGCGGGCGCGACACGGACAGCGCCTCGCCCTCGATGTAGCCGTGCACGCGCAGGTCGTCGTCCGGGCTGCCCAGCTGGTATACGGGCGCGATGCGCTGCATCCCCAGCAGGGCCAGCTCGATCAGCACGTCCTCCTCGCTGCCGAAGCAGCGCGGGTCGAAGCGGTGCACGCCGGGGCGCGGGCGCCCGGCCTTGAGCCGTCCCAGCGCCGCCAGTTCGCCCTCCGCCCGCACGACCTGCCAGACGCGGTGGTTCCCGCGAAGGGTAGGCCGTGGCAGCGGCTGGCTCATGGCGTGCGTCCCCCGACGGTCGTGCGTCCCCCGGCACCGGTGCGTGCGAGTAGGTGAACCGTACGCCCCGCAACCGCTTGTGCCGATGGCTCAAAAGAGTGCAACTCATCCGTAGGTCGGGGCGATGAGGGCGGTGAGGACCAGTTCGAGCGACCCGACGACGTGCTCGGCGCCCGCCGTCCTGAAGGCCGCCACGAGGGTCTCGGTCGGTGCGTAGCCGAGGAACGGGACGCCCGCCGCGCGTGCCGCGTCGAGGTCCGCGACGCTGTCGCCGATCATGAGCGCGCGGTGCGCGGCGGTCCGCGTGGAGGCCAGGGCGCGTTGGAGCGAATCGGGATGCGGCTTGAGCAGCGTGATGTCGCCCGTGCGCCCGTGCACGCGGCCCCCGAGGTAGCCGGAGAGGTGCTGGCGGCGCAGGTAGTGCTCGGCGGCGAGCGCCGAGTTGTTCGTCGCGATGGCGACCTGCCGCCCGCGCCGGGAGAGCGCGGCGATCAGCGCGGCGGCGTACGGCGTCGGCTGCGCGCTGGCGGCCGCGGACACCTCCTCCCGCGTGAGCGCCGCTTCGAGCCGTTCGACGAGTGCGCCCCCCGGGCGGCGGCGCGCTATCTGGCGGAGCACCTCGTGGGGGTCGGGGGAGGTCCGCAGCTCGTCCGTCAGCAGGGCGGACGCGGACAGCTCGGCCGTCAGCTCGCGGAGCTTCCCGGCGATGGTCTCGGCGCTGTGGACGGCGAACAGACGGCAGACCGGTCCGTCGAAGTCGAAGAGAACACAGCGGGCGTTACTGATGAGTTCCCTCATCTAACCGAGTGTGAGCGGTTGTGCCAGCGTTGACCAGAGGGACTCGAACCACAGCTGTGACTCTTCAACAAACGCGGTGTCGGACGAGGAGCGGAAGATCTTGGAGCTGAGACCGAGCACGTCGTAGATCTCCAGCTGTTCGTGCTCGTATTCGACCACGCGCGGCACCACTTGGTAGTAGGCGCTGAGCACTTCGGCGCCGTTCAGCAGATAGAGCTTCTGCACAGGAGTGATGGGGACGCTGCGGATCTCGACGCTGACCTTCGGGACGAGCTGCATCTCGGCGAGCGACGTCAGCTGGTGGCGCAGTGAGGTGGAGAACGTGCGGGTGATCTGCCGCAGCCGGGCCAGCGGGCGCGGGTCGTCGGGGTCCGAGACGAGCCGGGGGTAGGCCAGCGGGGCGTCCGGGTTGGGCAGCAGGGCCCGGATGGAGATGGAGCGCGGGGTGAGCCGGCCGGTGGAGATCGCCATGACGGGCCCGGCGAGCGCGGCGTTGAGGGTCTCGGTGGTCAGGCAGAAGGCGTCGATGGACACGTCGGCGGCGTGGAACGCCACGGCGATGCGGTCCACCACCTCCACCCCGGCCGGGCGGGGCGTGTCCTGCCCGGGCACGGTGACGACCGCGGGCGCGCCGCGGCCACGGGCGCTGAGGTAGCCCTCGCGTTCGAGGATCGCCAGCGCCTGGCGGATGGTCGTCCGGTTGGTGCCGAACTCCTCCACCAGGGCCCGCTGGGTGGGCAGCCGCGCGTGCTCCGGCAGCTTCCCCACCCGTATCCGTTCGCGCAGCACCCCCGCCACGTGGTCGGGAGAGGCCGCCTCATCGGTGGTCCGCATGGCATCGCTGTCCGGTGCGATCTCCTGACTCACGGCTCAACACCCTACAACTTTCGGACAGATACGGAAGGTTGATCTCCAGACGTTTCCAACTGGCTGCCAACTGGGGAAAACAAGCATATAGTTGGTGGACAACCTAACCAACTTCGGAGAACTTGAATCAAGTTGTCGTGATGTAAGGAGGGACGCAATGCTCGTATCGACGATCGCTGTCGCCGCCCTCGGCATCGCGCTGGAGCGGGCGGTGGAAGGCCATCTCGGGTTTCCGGGGCTGATCGGGCTGCTGATACTGCGGACCGGTCTTGGCAGGCGTAACTTCACCTGCACCTGTGTGGGCGCGTCGGTGCTCGTGACCCTGGTGGTCACGGGAGTCTGACGCGGGGCGTGGAGCGGCGGGCAGGCGGGTCCTGCCCGGCCGCGAGCGGCAGCCGTGCGAGGCGTACGAGGGCATGCGGGCACCATGGCCCGCATGCCCCCGTGTGGGACGAGGCAAGGAGCGGACGGGCGTCAGAACCCGTCGGGGCACCAGGGGCGCCGGCCGGTGCGGAACAGCAGATCCGCCCGGACCGGCGCCTCCGCGCGTCCGGCCTCCAGCTCCCCGGCGGCGAGGAGGCGCTGGGCGGACTCGTCGCCCAGGTACAGCGACGCGAGGGCACCGGTGCCGAGCACCAGGTCGGCGTTCCGCGTGGTCGGGGTGACGGAGGCGCCCTTCTCCGAGGCCGCCAGCAGGAAGCGGCCCCCGGCCAGGCCGAGCGGGTCGCGGACGTCGAGCACGATCTCGTCCTCGACGCCGTACGTGCGGGCCTCCAGCATGCGCGGCAGGTCCAGCGGGCGCAGCCACAGGAAGTCGTAGTCGCCCATGACGGACGCGGCGCGCCGGTCCGGGAGCACGAGGGGGAGCAGCGAGTCGACCGGGGCGCTCCCCGATTCGACGACGGTCACCCTGTCGTGGGAGAGCAGGAACACCCACAGCGCCCGCTCGGCCGCGGGGGTGGCCGCGATCAGCGTCTCGACGGTCGCGACGCCGGCGTCCAGGTTGCGCTCCATCGTGTGCTTCACCCGATAGGTCAGCAAACCCTGGACGACGCCGTCCGCGTCGCGGTGGACGGCCCAGAACGGCCGCTCCCACGGCCGGGGACCGGCTGTGACCACTCCGGTGCGCAGATCCCAGAACAGCTGATTGCGTGTGATCGCTCCGGGCTGCGAAAGCCGGAACCTTTCGTACAGTTCAGGACCGATCGCGCGCACTTCCGCCGCGTCGGCGAAGGCGACCGCCCCCTCCTCCGGCTGCCCGCTGCGCCGCGGGTCGAGTCCGCCCCGCGTCAGTTCGACCCGCCACTCCAGGGAGGACGTCGCCGGCCCGTACCCGAACCGGCCATAGATGAGGTACTCGGCGGGGAGCAGTGTGGACACCACGTCGCCGCGGTCCTTGGCCGTCCGCAGGTCCTCGGTGATGAGCCCCCGGAGCAGGCCCCTGCGGCGGTGGGTGGGGTTGACCGTGACGGCCGTCACCGCGTCGGAGGCGACCACGCCGCCCCCGGGCACGGTCACCTCCTGGTCGAAGCTCATGTAGGTCGCCACGCAGCGGTCGCCCTCGAAGACGCCGGTCGCCCGGGAGATGTCCTGCCGCGCGCGCCGCTCCGCCACCTCCTCGGCGGAGACCGCGCCTGAGTCGAGGAAGCCGGTGCGCACCGCCTGGATCCAGGTGGCGAAGTCGTCGGGGTCGTGGGCTACGAGGCGGCTCTGAGCAGACATGTCCGAGACGCTACGTCCCCCTCCGCCGCGCGTGCCAGGGGGTTTCCGGGCGCCGCCCCGCACGTCAGACGGCCGACCGCACCTCGCCCACCACGCCGTCGCCGCCCTCCAGGTCCGAGCGCAGCGAGGCGCGCAGCTCCGCACTCTCCGGCAGCGGCACGTCGAGCGACCGCAGCAGCGACGCCAGCACCGGGCCCCGCGCGCGGGCCGCCCCGTCCTCGACCTTGAACGCCAGCGCCCGCCCGTCCGCCAGCGCCACCGCCTGCACGCCCTCGGCCCCCGCCTTGGACAGCAGCCCGGGCACCGCCCGCATCAGCAGCGAGTCCGCCCGCAGCGTGCCGCCCACGTACTCCGGGTGCGCCCGCATCGCGTCCGCCACGCGCCGCTCGGGGCTGCCCGGCTCCGCCAGCACGAACGCCCGGAAGGCGCGCGCCAGACCCGTCAGCGAGAACGCGAACAGCGGCGCCCCGCAGCCGTCCACGCCGGTGGCCGCCACCGGCTCGCCCGTCGCGGCCTCGGCGGTCTCGCGGATCAGCGCCTGGAGCGGGTGGTCCGGGTCGGTGTACGTCGCGACCGGCCAGCCGTTGCGTACGCAGGCGGCGAGCATCGCGGCGTGCTTGCCCGAGCAGTTCATGGCGATGCGGCGCCCCTCGACGGGCGGGCAGTGCAGCGCGTCCTCCGGCAGCCCCGCGTCCCGCAGCATGCGCAGCGCCAGCTCCCGGTGGAAGTCCTCCCCGGCGTGGCTGGCGGCGGCGAGCGCGAGCCGTTCCCCTTCGAGGGCGAGCCCTGAGCGGAGCACACCGGCGGCCTGCATCGGCTTGTTGCTCGACCGGGGGAAGACCGGCGCGTCCGGTTCGCCGAGCGCCCGCGCCACCGAGCCGTCGGGCGCGAGCACCACGAGGGAGCCGCGGTGCCGCCCCTCCACGAATCCGGAGCGCACCACCTCGGCGAGCACGGGCGGGACGGCGGTGGGTGCGGACATGCGCGGACCTTCCGGGGTGGTGCACGGCGTGCGGGCTGACGATCAGGTCAGCAGGTCTTCGACCTGCGCCTCGCCCTCACGGTACCTGCGCGCCATCTCGGCACTGCACCCGTCCGCCATCCGGTGCAGCCGCTGCCGCCGCCGCGAGACCTGCGCCTCGTGCCGCGCCAGCCGCGCCAGCGCGTCCCGCAGCTCCGCGTCGTCGAGCCCCGCCAGGTCGGACAGGCCCACCTGCCCCAGCATCTCCTCGGCCAGCCGCCGGTACCGGTCGTCCAGCGGCATGCCCAGCGTCACATGGCGGGCCGACGAGCGCTGCCGCGAGGGGCCGTCGGCGAGGATGGCGGGCAGCTGGTCGAGGACGCCGGAGTCGTGGGCCACGCGCCGCCGCCGCTCCGCCTCCAGGATGTCGATCCGGCCCTGGAGCAGCCGCCGTACGAAGCTGAGGTCCGCCTCCTCGCGCTGCGCCGAGCGCCGCAGGTCGCGCAGCTCGGACAGGCGCAGCGTCCGCAGTTCGGGCTGGTCGATTCGCCGACACAGATCCTGACCCGGTGTGATCATGCGCTTTTGTCCCCTCGTCCCCATTCGGTGCGGTGGCGCGCGGTACGTACCCCGTGACACGCATCGTGTCACTGTGTACCCATCGTGCGCAGCGACTTGGCACCCATCCGGCTGTCTCCGGACGCCCCGGTCGGCGTACGGCATGATGGGGCACATGCGAGCGGTGGTGCAGCGGGTGGACGGCGCGGCCGTCGAGGTCGCCGGTGAGACGGTCGGTGAAATCGTGGGCCAGGGCCTGTGTGTGCTGGTCGGCGCCACGCACGGCGACACGGCGGAGACCGCCGCGCGCCTCGCCCGCAAGCTCTGGACCCTGCGCGTCCTCGACGGCGAGAAGTCCTGCTCGGACGTGGGCGCCCCGCTGCTGGTCGTCTCGCAGTTCACCCTCTACGGTGACGCCCGCAAGGGGCGCCGCCCCACCTGGCAGGCCGCCGCGCCCGGCGAGGCCGCCGAACCGCTGGTGGACGCGGTGTGCGCCGAACTGCGCGCGCTCGGCGCCCGGGTGGCCACCGGCCGCTTCGGCGCCTCGATGCGCGTCAGGTTGACGAACGACGGCCCGTTCACGGTCCTGCTGGAGGTCTGACGCCGCGCGGCACGCCCGCGTCAGGGCTCGACCACCGTCTCCTGCGCCGCCGGGACCGTGCCCGCCAGCAGCGCCGCGTCCGCCGGGACGTTCCGCTTCACCAGCGCCAGCGCGACGGGCCCCAGCTCGTGGTGGCGCACCGCCGTCGTGACGAAGCCGAGCGCCCGACCCTCGGGACCGTCCGCCGCCAGCCGCACCGGGTCGCCGTGCTCGGGGATCGCGACCTCGCTGCCGTCCAGGTGCAGGAACACCAGGCGGCGCGGCGGGCGCCCCAGGTTCTGCACGCGCGCCACGGTCTCCTGGCCCCGGTAGCAGCCCTTCTGGAGGTGCACCGCGCTGTCCAGCCAGCCCAGCTCGTGCGGGATGGTGCGGTGGTCCGTCTCGCGGCCGAGGCGCGGGCGGTGCGCCTCCACGCGCAGCGCCTCGTACGCCAGCGCGCCGGCGGCCGGGCCGTGCTCCCCGGCGAACGCCGCCAGCTCGCCGCGCGGCAGGAACAGGTCGCGCCCGTACGGCGTCTCGCGCACCACCGTGCCCGCGGGCGCCGTGGCGATCGACCCGGCGGGCAGGTACACGACCGCGAACTCCGCGGTGCGGTCGGCGACCTCCACGCGGTAGAAGAACCTCATGCTCTCCAGGTAGCCCGTCAGCGCCTCGGCGGCGCCCGGCTCGGTGTGCAGCCATGTCGTCGCGCCGTCGTCCACGAGGTACAGCGCGTGCTCGATGTGGCCCTTGGCGGAGAGGATCAGGGCCTCGGTGGCGTGGCCGGGGGCCAGCTCCGCGACGTGCTGGGTCAGCAGCAGGTGCAGCCAGCTCAGCCGGTCGGCGCCGGAGACGGTCACGACCGCGCGGTGCGACAGGTCCACGAACCCCTCGCCCCGCGCCAGCGCGCGCTGTTCGCGGAAGAGGTCCCCGTAGTGGGCGGCGACTCCGGCGTCCTGGCCTTCTGCGGCGACCGCGCCCGGCAGGGCGAGCAGCGGACTCTCGTACGACGGCATACGGACAAGCGTACGTCGTCGGCCGGTCAGTCGGCCGTGCCCCCGGCGCAGTCCGCGCAGCGGCCGAAGATCGCGAAGTGCCGCATGTCGGTGTCGAATCCGAAGCTCTCGCGCAGCCGTTCGGCGAAGGGCTCGGCGACGTCCAGGTCGGCTTCGAGCACCTTGTCGCAGTCGCGGCACATCAGGTGCAGGTGCTGGTGCCGCTCGGCGAGGTGGTACGTGGGGGCGCCGTGGCCGAGGTGGGCGTGGGAGACGAGGCCCAGCTCCTCCAGCAGCTCCAGCGTGCGGTAGACCGTCGAGATGTTGACGCCGCCCGCGGTGCGGCGCACCTCGGTGAGGATGTCCTCGGGCGTGGAGTGTTCCAGCTTGTCGACAGCTTCGAGCACCAGCTGCCGCTGCGGGGTCAGCCGGTATCCGCGCTTGCGCAGATCGGTCTGCCAGTCGGTGCTCACCACGGGACCCAGTGTAGGAGGAAGCGCGGCCGGGCCGGAAAGTCCGGCGCGGGAGCCGTCCGGGAGGGGGGCACGGGCCCCGTCCGAGGGGAGGGGGCGGGACCCGTGCGAGGAGGCGACACCCATCCTGCGCCGTCGCATGTCAAGCCGCCGTAAGGACGCGCTCGAACTCCCCCGGGCGTTGTCCCGGACGGCCGTCCGGGAGGATGCTGCGGGGGCGGGTGCGCCGGGAGAGCGCGGCGGGGCGCCCGTGGGGCACGGGGGCCGCCGGGAACGCAGAGAACACCGAGAACGCAGAGAACACAGAGAACGCAGAGAACACCGAGAAGGGGAGCAGGCGGATGGATCTGGGTCTGTCAGGACGGGTGTACCTCGTCACCGGCGGGAGCAAGGGGCTCGGCTTCGCGACGGCCGCCGCGCTGGTCGCGGACGGCGCCCGCGTCGTGACGTCCTCGCGCGATCCGGAGAACGTGCGCGCCGCCGTCGCGCGGCTCGGCGGCGAGGGCAAGGCGGCCGGGGCCGCCGCGGACCTCGCCGACCCGGAGGCGCCCGAGCGGCTGGCGGCCCTCGCGCTGGAGACCTTCGGCAGGCTGGACGGCGCGCTGATCTCGGTCGGCGGACCCCCGCCGGGGACGGCCGCCGCCGCCACGGACGCGCAGTGGCGCGCCGCGTTCGAATCCGTCTTCCTCGGCACCGTCCGCGCCGCGCGCACCGTCGCCGGGCGGCTCACGGACGGGGGCGCGATCGGCATGGTGCTGTCCAGCTCGGCGCGCTCGCCCGTCACCGGCCTCGGCATCTCCAACGGGCTGCGGCCCGGCCTGGCCATGGTCGCCAAGGACATGGCCGACGAGTTCGGGCCGCGCGGCGTACGGGTCTTCGGGCTGCTGCCCGGCCGCATCGCGACCGACCGGCTCGTCGAACTCGACGCGGCGGCCGGTCCCGAGGCCAGGGAGAACGCCCTGCGCACCATCCCGCTCGGCCGCTACGGGCAGCCGGAGGAGTTCGGCCGGACGGCCGCGTTCCTGCTCTCCCCGGCGGCGAGCTACGTCACCGGTACGGTCCTGCCCGTGGACGGAGGCGCGTCCCGCACGCCGTGAGGCGCGCGGGAGCGGGCGGCGGCGCGCGTCAGCGGAAGAACGCGATGCCGTCGTCCGGCAGGTCCTTGAGGTCCGCGACCCACTCGCGGGGATCGACGGACTTCTTCAGCTGCGCCGACATGGCGGGCCGCAGCGGCGTGTCCGGGGTGGCGCGCTCGGCGACCCACAGCAGGTCGCCGTTCACATAGCCGTAGAGCCGCTTGCCGCCGGTGTAGGGCGGCGCGTCCGGGATGCGGGCGATGGCGTCGGTGACGAGGTCGATCTGCGGCTTGCCCTCGGCCAGCTCGCCGTACCAGATCTCGACGACGCCCTGGTCGCGGACCATGACCACCTCGACCTGGCGGTCCTTGATCCGCCAGTACCCGTGCTCCGTCTCCAGGGGCTCGGTGCGGTTGCCCTCCGCGTCGAGCTGCCACGTCCTGGAGGAGTACTCCAGGAAGTCGCGCCCGTCGTGGGTGAAGGTCGCCTGCTGCCCGAAGTTGCAGGACTCCTCGCCGGGGCCGGTGCGCTCGGCGTTCAGGGCCGCCACGCCCGCGCCCTGCCAGGTGCCGAGGAGGAAGGCCAGCGGGACGAGGCCCGGGTGCAGGTCGGAGGGGATCTCGATCATGCGGTCAGCGCTGTCCCTGGTAGAGCTTGGCCACGACGAGCGCGGTGAACGCGGCGGTGCCGACGACCACCAGCGCCATGAGGGTGATGAAAAATGCCTCCACGGCTGCTCCTTGCGACGGTGGCGACTCGGCCAGGAAATTCACGGTCCACCGGAGAGTCTAGTCCGCGGCTTTCGGGGAAGCTCACTGAGGGTGGGCCGCTCGGCTGTCATGACATGACAGGCGGCCTTGACCGTTTTGTGATCACTGCGGCTGAACGCGTTTGGCTCGACGCGCGTCTAAGCGCGTGGAAAGGATGTGATCATGAATTGTCCGAACTGTGGCGGAATGATGCACCAGGGCCCCGCGGGGGACTGGGTCTGCGCCATCTGTGGAACGACGCGCTAGCCGTACAGCGCGGGTTACCGTGCCGTCATGGCCGAGAAACTGGTGCTCAAGGTGACGGCGGGGGCTGACGCTCCCGAACGGTGTTCGCAGGGATTCACCGTGGCGGCGGTCGCCGCGGCCGCCGGAGTGGACGTGTCGCTCTGGCTGACCGGGGAGTCCGCGTGGTTCGCGCTGCCCGGCAGGGCCGCGGAGTTCGCGCTGCCGCACGCGGCACCGCTGCCGGACCTGATCGCCGGAATCCAGGCGGCCGGACGGGTCACGCTGTGCACCCAGTGCGCCGCGCGGAGGGGGATCAAGGAGGAGGACGTGTTGGACGGAGTGCGCATCGCCGGGGCCCAGGTCTTCGTCAGCGAGATCATGCCCGACGGCGTGCGGGCCCTCGTCTACTGAGCAACTGCCCTTGGACGTCGACCACCGAGACAGGACGGCAGGACCGCCCGGACGGCCGGGAACCGCCCGGGGAACGGTCCGCCGTACCAGGCCACGGCGCGGTGCGTCCGCGCCGGTCCCGGACGTCTCGCCGCCACCACCCGTGGCGCGGGCGGGCGACCGGGCGACCCGAACGCACGGCCGGCGCGAGCCGGCACAGAGGGCGCGCCGCGGAGGCGCGCCGAGCGGGGGAGACGGCGGAGGCCCGTCCCCGGCGGCTGCCGGGGACGGGCCTCCCCACGTCAGACGGCGATGGCGACCTCGGTCAGACCACCCTCCTGGGCGACGACCGTGCGGTCCACCGTCGAGCCCGGCACCAGCGCGCGGAGCGTCCACGTGCCCTCGGCCGCGTAGAACCTGAACTGGCCGGTCGCCGAGGTCGGGACCTCGGCGGTGAACTCGCCGGTGCTGTCCAGCAGCCGGACGTAGCCGTTCACCGGCTGGCCGTCGCGGGTGACCGATCCCTGGATGGTGGTCTCACCCGGCTTGATGGAGGCGGCGTCGGGGCCGCCCGGCTTCGCTCCGCACATGGCGCAGTGGTCCCTCTCGTCTGGCGGGGTTGTTCGGTGGTGGGGCGTGAGCGCGGGGGCTACTTGGCCGGGCCGGTCTCGACCGGCACGCCCACCAGGGAGCCGTACTCGGTCCACGAGCCGTCGTAGTTCTTCACGTTCGGCGCGCCGAGCAGCTCGTGCAGCACGAACCAGGTGTGCGAGGAGCGCTCGCCGATGCGGCAGTAGGCGATGGTGTCCTTGCCGAGGTCCACGCCCGCCTCCTCGTACAGCTCCTTCAGCTCCGCGTCGGAGCGGAAGGTGCCGTCGTCGTTGGCCGCCTTGGACCACGGGATGTTCCTGGCCGACGGGATGTGGCCCGCGACCTGGGACTGCTCCTGCGGCAGGTGGGCCGGCGCCAGCAGCTTGCCGCTGAACTCGTCGGGGGAGCGGACGTCCACCAGGTTCTGCACGCCGATGGCGGGCACGATCTCGTCGCGGAACGCGCGGATCGAGGTGTCCTGCGGCTGCGCGGTGTACGCGGTCGCGGCCCGCGAGGGGACCTCCTCGACCAGCTCGCGCGCGTCCAGCTCCCACTTCTTGCGGCCGCCGTCGAGCAGGCGGACGTCGCCGTGGCCGTACAGCTTGAAGTACCAGTAGGCGTACGCGGCGAACCAGTTGTTGTTGCCGCCGTACAGGACGACGGTGTCGTCGTTCGCGATGCCCTTGGCGGACAGCAGCTTCTCGAAACCGGCCTGGTCGACGAAGTCGCGGCGGACGGCGTCCTGCAGCTCGTTCTTCCAGTCGATGCGGACGGCGTTCCTGATGTGGTTCTTGTCGTAGGCCGAGGTGTCCTCGTCGACCTCGACGAGCACGACCTTCGGGTCGTCGATGTGCTCCTGCACCCAGTCGGCGTCGACGAGGACGTCACTGCGGCTCATACGGGTTCTCCTTCGGCGATCTGGCTCTTGCGGAGGGGCGTGGCCGGGCGCGCGCGGAGAGGCCTGCCGCCGGGAGGGCGGCGGCGCGTGGCGCGGCACGGGGGGTTCGGGGGCTGGCGGTCAGCCGTCGCGGCGACAGAGCATGGCGGCGACGCGGCACAGATCCACCGCCCGTCGCTTCGTCAGTCCCCCGGCCGGGGTGCCCGCAGCCTGTCGCGTCATGCGGCCGATCGTATCGGAGCGCGTACGGCTGATGTCACCGTCTTCCCGCATAGTGAGACGCCCGTGTCTGCCATGTGGGACCGCGGCCCGCGGGCCGTCAGTTCAGGACGACGTCGGCGCCCGAGACGTCCGCCCGCACGCCGTCCGCGCCCGGGGTGAGGGAGTCGAGCGACAGGCCCGCGGGCAGCCCCTCGATGCTGTGCGCGGCGTTCAGCTGCTCCTGCACGGTGGCGTTCACGTCCGCGCCGGGGATCTCGGGGAAGGTCGGGATGTCGGCCTCGTCCACGTCCAGCGTGATCGCGCCGTCGCTCACCACCAGCGAGGCCGGGATCTCGTCCAGCGTGAGCGACTGACCGGCCACGGCGACCTGGAGCGCCAGCAGCACCTGCTCGCCCTCGCCCTGCCGGAACTCGACGGCGAAGCCGTTGTCCGCCCCGCCGAGCAGCTCGCCGTACGCGCGGGTCAGCTCCTCGTACGAGATGAGGCCGTCGCCGGTCGCCGTCCCCGCGACGACCTCGCTGAAGCTGCTGTTGATCTCGACGTCCCGCAGCTCGATGTCGAGATCGGTGACCGTGAGCGCCTGGCCGTCGACGGTGGCGTCGTACGCGCTCAGGTTCGCGTCCACGTGGTCGAGGTGCCGCCCGGCGACCTGCGTGAGGAAGGGGAAGCCCTGGATCTTCACCTCGGGCTCCTCGGCCAGCCCGTACGTGCTCCGGAGGCGCGAGGCCACCTCGCCTTCGGCGATCCCTACGGTGACGCGGTCGGCGGCGATGGCCAGCGCGATCAGGATGCCGAGGATGATCGAGGTTATTCGCAGTGCGCGCATCGGGACGGGCCCCCCGGGTCAGTGGTGCAAATGCAGGTGAGCGTAATGCGTGGCGGAAGCGGGCGCCGCTGGAGGCGGCACTTGCAGCACGGCCGTTACACGCCCCCCGCGTCCCGCACGCCCCTCGCGCACCGCCGGTGTCCGCCGGTCACAGCAGCGCGCGCGCCAGCCCGTACGCCACGGGCGCCGCGGCGGTCAGCGGCAGGGCCACGCCCGCCGTGAAGTGGACGAAGCGGGACGGGAAGTCGTAACTCGCCACGCGCAGCCCGATCAGCGCCGCCACGCCGCCCCCGGCCGCGAACGCCAGCGCGTCGCGGTCGGCGAGGTCCGTCAGCCCGGCGGCCGTGAGACCCGCCCCCGCGCCGACCGCCGCGCCGAGCGCGAGCACGAAGGAGAGGAACGGCACCGGTACCGCCCGCAGCAGCGCCGCCGCGCCGACCCCGGCCGCCGTCGCCGCGACCGCGTCCCCCGACAGCCCGTCCCCCGTCAGCCCGGCCGCCGCCAGGTGGCCGCCCGCGACGATCGCCAGCACGCTGGACGCGGCGGTCGCGGTGAGCGAGTCGAGCCGCTCGTCCGCCGAGCCGCGGTGCCGCAGCTGGAGCACGAGCACCGCCATGAACCACGCGCCGAGCACCCCGACCAGCGCCTCGGGCAGCCGGTCGTCCGGCGCCAGCAGCAGCGCGGCGTCCGCCGCGAGGCCGCCCGCGAAGGCCAGCGCGATGCCCTGCCTGGCCGGCCACATCCCGTTCAGCCGGAACCACCCGGCCGCCGTCACCAGCTGGAGCAGCACGACCGCGGGGACCGCCGCCCCCTGCCCCAGCGGCGCGGTCGCCGCGAGCAGCCCGGCCAGGACCGCCGTCAGCACCGCGGGCCGGAAACCGGGCGGGATGATCGGCGACCGCGCCCGGTGCCTGCGGGACGGCGCGGCGGGCGCGACGCCCGTCTGCGCGGTCACGAGGCACCCCCGGCGAACGGCGGCAGCACCTCGACGGTGCCGCCGTCGGCCAGCCGCACCTGCTCGTGCGTCCGCGCGCCGACCTGCACGCCGTCCACGAGGAACGAGCAGCGCAGCAGCACGCGCTCGAAGTCGGGCCGGTCCGCGTGCCGGTCCCTGGCCGCGGCCAGCGCGCCCGCGAGCGTCAGGGCCTCGTACCTCTCCTCCGCCGTACCCGCCGCGGTCTTCGCCGCAGCCCAGTACCGGATCGTGCCGCTGGCCATCTGGCCTCCGCCTCTCGTGTGGCTCGTGTCGCTCTCGTACCGCCGCCGTGCCGCGCGGGGCGGCGCCGTAACGCGCACGTGACCGGGCGGTCACGCGGCGCGTGCGGCGGCGGCCCGCCCGCGCCGCACCATGATGCCGTCCGCGCGCCGCGGATACGTCCCGCGTGCACGGCGGGTTGGGGGGAGCGCCCTTGCCGGTGTGATACACGCCCCTGCGCGCCGGGAAATGTTTCGGCTATGCTGCTCGGCAGGAAGGACCCGGGCGCAGACGCCATCCAGGGTCCTTTCGCGCTTTTCCGGGCAGAGCCGCTCGATCGTCCCCGCAAGGACTGAGGAAGGAAACGCCCCCGCATGAGTTCGCTGCTTCTCCTGACCAATGCCCTTCAGCCGTCCTCGCAAGTGCTCCCCGCCCTCGAACTGCTCCTGCACAACGTCCGCGTCGCGCCCGCCGAGGGCCCCGCCCTGGTGGACGCCCCCAGCTCGGACGTCATCCTGATCGACGGCCGCAAGGACCTGCCGCAGGTCCGCTCCCTCTGCCAGCTGCTCCGCTCCACCGGCCCGGGGTGCCCGCTCGTCCTGATCGTCACCGAGGGCGGCCTCGCCGCCGTCACCGCCGACTGGGGCGTGGACGACGTCGTGCTCGACACCGCCGGCCCCGCCGAGGTGGAGGCGCGGCTGCGCCTGGCCACCGGCCGCCAGCAGCTGTCCGCCGACGACAGCCCCATGGAGATCCGCAACGGCGACCTGTCCGTGGACGAGGCGACGTACAGCGCGAAGCTCAAGGGCCGGGTCCTCGACCTGACCTTCAAGGAGTTCGAGCTGCTCAAGTACCTGGCGCAGCACCCGGGCCGCGTCTTCACGCGCGCGCAGCTGCTCCAGGAGGTCTGGGGCTACGACTACTTCGGCGGCACGCGCACGGTGGACGTCCACGTGCGGCGGCTGCGCGCCAAGCTCGGCCCCGAGCACGAGGCGCTGATCGGCACCGTGCGTAACGTCGGGTACCGCTTCGTCGTTCCGGAGAAGGAGAAGCAGCAGGAGGACGAGCACGCGCGCGCGGTCACGCGTGAGGCGGAGCAGCTCGTCAAGGAGGCGGCGGCCCGGCGCAGTTGAGCCGGGTGTCCGGTGGCCGGACCCCGTATCGGGGTGGGCCGCTCCGCGCGTAGACTGCCGACCGTGGCCAAAGTGACGCGGGACGACGTGGCGCGACTGGCGGGGACTTCGACCGCTGTCGTGAGCTATGTCATCAACAACGGTCCGCGGCCGGTGGCCGCAGCCACCCGGGAACGGGTGCTCGCCGCCATCAAGGAGCTGGGCTACCGCCCGGACCGTGTCGCGCAGGCCATGGCCTCGCAGCGCACGGACCTCATAGGGCTGATCGTGCCGGACGCCAGGCAGCCGTACTTCGCGGAGATGGCGCACGCGGTGGAGCAGGCGGCCGCCGAGCGCGGGAAGATGGTCCTCGTCGGCAACTCGGACTACCGCGACGAGCGCGAGGTCCACTACCTGCGGGCGTTCCTCGGGATGCGGGTGTCCGGGCTGGTGCTGATCAGCTCCGGGCTGAGCGAGCACGCCGCCGAGGAGATCGACGCCTGGGACGCGCGGGTCGTGCTGCTGCACCGGCGGCCGGACGCGATCGACGACGTCGCGGTGGTGCTGGACGACATCGGGGGCGCGCAGCGGCTGGTCCGGCACCTGCTGGCCGACCACGGCTACCCGTACGTCGCGTGCCTCGGCGGCATGGACTCCACGCCCGAGTCGGGCGACCCGGTGACCGACCACATCACCGGCTGGCGGCAGGCGATGGCCGAGGCGGGGCTCGACACGGAGGGCAGGCTCTTCCTGTCGCCGTACGACAGGTACGGGGCGTACCGGGTCGCGCTCGACCTGCTGGCGGGGCCCGACCGGCCCCCGGCGATCTTCTGCGCGACGGACGACCAGGCGATCGGTGTCCTGCGGGCGGCGCGCGAGCTGCGCATCGACGTGCCGGGGGAGCTGGCGGTGGCCGGGTTCGACGACGTGAAGGAGGCGGCGCTCACCGATCCGCCGCTGACGACGGTCGCGTCGGACCGCGAGGCGATGGCGCGGGCGGCGCTCGACCTCGCGATCGGCGACGCGGACGAGGCCCCGGGCGACCGGGTGCGGCAGTTCCCGGTGGCACTGACGCTCCGGCGCTCCTGCGGCTGCGAGTGACACCCGCGGTCGCCTCCCCAGGGCGGGAACACTCGTTCGAGTGAAAAGGTCCCGCTAGCCTTGGATGTCCGGTCTGCCGCATGCTGGAGTGGGTGTCGAAGTTGTCGGAGGAGACCGCCATGAGCGTAGCTACCGTCCAGCAGCAAGGCAGTGACTGCAGCTGGGACGATCTTGTCAGGGGTTGGGCAGAGCTCGACGCCCCCGAGGGTTTCAAGGCGGAGATCATCGAGGGGATCATCACCTTGTCGCCACCACCGTCGGCGCCGCATAACCACATCGCCTCGGAGCTGCATGGGCAGCTGTTCACGATGCTCGCTCGTGAGTGGGGGATCTACCAGACGCTCGGCGTGGCAGCTCCGCCACGCGACGGTCTGTTCGTCCCCGATCTCGTGGTGGCGCCCAAGGCCATCGTGAGAACGGCAGGGCTCCATGTCCCGGCCGATGTGGTCGAGCTGGTCGTGGAGGTCACCTCGCCCAGCAGCCTGCGGCACGACCGGGTGGCCAAGCCCGCCGGATACGCGGCGGCTGGTGTGCCGCTCTACCTGCTGGTGGACCCCTTCCGCGACGGCGGTCCGCTGGTGACGCTCTACGGGGAGCCGGTGGGCGACACATACGAAACGCTCGCCTCCGTGAAGTTCGGCGAGACGGTCTCCCTGCCCGAGCCGCTCGGGGTGGAACTGGAGACCGTGGACTTCGCCGTCCCGCCCGGGGGGCGCCCGGGGGCGTGATCCCCAGCGACTTCTGAGGCGGCACTCAGACTGCTCTCATCTTCGCGGCGCACAGTCGAAGACATGAGCGATCAGGAGCACGTTCACCAGCACGTCTACCAGCCGGTTCCCCTGTACCCGCCGGTGCCGGGGCACGAGCCCGCCGTCGCGGGCGGGCAGCACCGGGCGAAGCGGCGCGCGCGGGTCGGCGGGCCCGTCGCGCTCGTCGCGGCGGTCGCCCTCGCGGCCGCCGCCGTGGGCGGCGGCACCGCCGCCCTGCTGGACGGGTCCGGCGGCTCCGGCGCGGCGGCGAGCAGCGTGGCCGGGACCTCGGTCGCGCGGGGGACCGACGGCACCGTCGCCTCCGTCGCCGCCGCCGTCAGCCCCAGCGTGGTCGAGATCTCCACCGGCAGCGCCACCGGCTCCGGGGTGATCCTCTCCGAGGACGGCCAGATCCTCACCAACAACCATGTGATCTCCGGGGCCACCGCCGGTTCCGGCGTCCAGGTCACCTTCAGCGACGGCTCCACCGCGACCGCCACGGTCAGCGGCACCGACCCGGACAACGACCTCGCGCTCATCAAGGCACAGGGCGTCAGCGGCCTCACCGCCGCGACGCTCGGCGACTCGGACAGCGTGGCGGTGGGCGACCAGGTCGTCGCCATCGGGTCACCCGAAGGGCTCACCGGCACCGTCACCAGCGGCATCGTCTCCGCGCTCCACCGCGACGTGACCGTGCCCCGCGAGGACGGCGCCGGGCAGGGCGGCGGACAGGGCGGCGGACAGCAGCAGTGGCCGTTCGCCTTCGGCGGCGGCCAGTACAACGGGGACGTCGGCCAGGCCACCACCACCTACCAGGCCATCCAGACCGACGCCTCGCTCAACCCGGGGAACTCCGGCGGCGCCCTCGTCGACGAGGCGGGCGAGGTCATCGGCATCAACTCGGCCATGTACAGCACCGCCCAGGACGCGGGCAGCGCCGGACTCGGCTTCGCCATCCCCTCCAACACCGCGAAGGCCGCCCTCGCCGACCTCGGTTTCCAGGACGGCACCGGATCGGGCGGCCGGGCGTGAGACCCAGGACCGGAGCGCCCGCCGATGCGAGACTTGGCCCGTGACCGACGGTTCCCGCGTGCTGATCGTGGACGACGAGCCCGCCGTGCGGGAGGCGCTGCGGCGCAGCCTCGACTTCGAGGGCTACACGACCGAGACCGCCGTCGACGGCCTGGACGCCCTGGCGAAACGGGAGGCGTTCGACCCGGACGCCATCGTGCTCGACGTGCTGATGCCCCGCATGGACGGGCTGACCGCCGCGCGCCGGCTGCGCGCGGCGGGCGACCGCGTCGCCGTCCTGATGCTGACCGCCCGCGACACGGTCGGGGACCGCGTCACCGGCCTCGACGCGGGCGCGGACGACTACCTGGTCAAGCCGTTCGAGCTGGACGAGCTGCTGGCCAGGCTGCGCGCCCTGCTGCGCCGCGGCGCCTACGCGGACGGCGGCGCCGCCGGGCCGTCCGGCGCGCCGCCCCCCGGGCAGCTCGCGTTCGCGGACCTGCGGATGGACCCGGTGACCCGCGAGGTCGCCCGCGGCGACCGCAGGATGGAGCTGACCAGGACGGAGTACACCCTGCTCGAACTCTTCCTCGCCCATCCGCGCCAGGTCCTCACCCGCGAGCAGATCCTCCACGCGGTCTGGGGCTTCGACTACGAGCCGTCGTCCAACTCCCTCGACGTCTACATGATGTACCTGCGCCGCAAGACCGAGGCGGGCGGCGAGCCGCGCGTCCTGCACACCGTCCGGGGCGTCGGCTACGTCCTGCGCACGTGAGGGGCCGGGTGCGGCCGCCGTCGTTCAGGGCCCTGCCGCTGCGGTCACGGCTCGCCCTGCTGACGGCGCTGGCCGTGGCGCTGGCGGTGGCCGTGTGCGCGACGGTGGCGTGGTTCCTCGTCCGCGACCAGCTGCGCTCGTCCCTCGACGACACGCTGCGCGACAACCGCGCCAACCCCGCCGAGATCATCCGCCGCGTCAACGCCGGTGACTGCTGGCCGCGCGCGGGCGAGGTGCCGGACGACCGGCGGCTGCCGTCGTTCGGCAACGTCCTCCAGGTCACCTTCGCCAACGGGGACAGCTGCATCCTCGACGGGCAGGCCACCGTGGACGTCTCGGACGCGGACATCGCCGTCGCGAACCGGCAGCGCATCGAGACGCTGCACGACGCGACGGGCTCGGACGGGCGCGCCTACCGCGTGCTCACGTACTCGCTGGACACCCCCACGACGTCGGGGCGCGGCGCCGCCGCGACCGTCGCCCGGCCGCTGAGCGAGGTGAACGACCCGCTGCGGTCGCTCGTCGTGGTCCTGGCGCTGGTCGCGGCCGGGGGCGCGGTGGGCGCGGCGGGCATCGGCGTCGTCCTGGCGCGCGCCGGGCTGCGGCCGGTGGACCGGCTGACCGGCGCCGTCGAGCACATCGCGCGCACCGAGGACCTGAACGTCCGCATCCCGGCGGACGGGGACGACGAGATCGCCCGGCTGTCCCGCTCCTTCAACTCCATGACCGCCGCGCTCGCCGCCTCCCGCGACCTGCAGCAGCAGCTCATCGCGGACGCGGGGCACGAGCTGCGCACCCCGCTCACCTCGCTGCGGACCAACATCGAGCTGCTCGTCCGCAGCGAGGAGACCGGGCGGCCGATTCCCGAGCCGGACCGGCGGCAGCTCCTCGCGTCCGTCACCGCCCAGCTCGGGGAGCTCGGCGTGCTGATCGGCGACCTCCAGGAGCTGTCCCGGCCCGAACGCGCGGCGGGCGCGGCGCGGCCGGACGTGATCGGCCTGCACGACGTCGCGCGGCGTGCCGTCTCCCGCGCCCGGCTGCGCGCCCACGGCATGACGCTGACGGCCGCGCTCGACCCCTGGTACGTGCGGGCCGAACCGGCGGTCCTCGAACGGGCGGTGGTCAACCTGCTCGACAACGCGGTCAAGTTCGGCGCCGTCACGGAGGACGGCGAGCGCGCCGTGCGCGTCACGCTGCACGACGGCGTGCTGCGCATCCGCGACCACGGGCCCGGCATCCCGCCCGACGAACTGCCGCATGTCTTCGAGCGGTTCTGGCGGGCGCCCGGGGCGCGGGCGCTCCCGGGGTCGGGGCTCGGGCTGTCGATCGTGGCGCGCGCCGTGCGGGAGAGCGGCGGGGCCGTGGCCCTGCGGCCCGCGGAGGGCGGCGGGACGGAGGCCGTCCTCACCCTCCCCGGCGCCGCCTCCCCGCCCCCCGCCCCGCCCTCCTTCCCGCCCCCGGCCCCGCCGCCCCCGGCGCTGCCCCCCGCCTGACGCGGCACCGTACGCGCCGGGCGAGGGGCGACGGTCACGAGCCGGTGGTCAGCCCGCCGGGTGGTTGGCTATGACGACCGGTGTCCGCGCTCCCTCCGCGAATCCGATGTAGCCGCCCGCCAGCACGGTGTCCGTGCGCGGGTCGGTCGCCAGGTCGTACACGCTCATCCCGTACGGGTTGTCCACCTCGGGGAGGGCGGCCCGCTGCCACACGCCGTCGCGCAGACGCAGGAACTCGTTGTACACACCGACCCAGAGCGTGCCGTCCGCGTACGCCACACCGTGCACGTACTCACCGGTGACGCCGGTGTCCTCGTGCCGCCACGCCGTGCCGTCCCAGCGCAGGTATCCGTCGGTCGTGGAGGTGCCGAAGACGTACAGCTCGTCCGGGGAGACGGCCGCCCCCTGGAACACGAAGCCGTCCCAGCCGGCGGGTATCGCGGCGGCCGTCCACCGGCTGCCGTTCCAGTGGTAGGCGAGCGTGTCGAAGGAGTCCGGGTCGTCGCCCAGCGCCCAGAAGTCGTCGCCTGAGGTGCCGACGACCATCTCGGTCTCCAGCGGCGGCATGGCGACGGTCTCCCAGGCCGTGCCGTCGAAGTGCACGGCCTCGCCGGTGATCGACACGAAGCCCCAGATGTCGTCGTCCGCGAACGCCCGCAGGGTGTCCACGGAGTACCGCGTGCCCGCCGGGGCGCCGGACCAGGACGTGCCGTCCCAGTGCCAGCGGTACGGCGTGTCCTGCCGGTCGAACACGGTCACGTCCGTGCACGACACGCCTCCCACGGAGGCGATGCCGCGGCCGCGCGTCTCCGGGATCGGCGGGGCGGCGATCGAGCGGAAGCCCGTCCCGTCCCAGCAGCGGAGCGGCTTCTCCTCGGCCGCGAAGAGCACGTCGCCCGACGCGGTCGGCTCGGCGTACTCGTAGCCGAACGACCCCTGGGACGTCACGTTGTCGGCGACCTCCCAGACATCGGACCGCAGTCCGGCCCCCGCGTCGGCCGTGGCGGGCGTGCCCTGGCCCGCCAGGAGGACCCCCACGACGGACGCGGCGGCCCACAGCGCCCCTCTCCCCGGCGCTCCTCTCCTCCGTGCCGTTGTCCTCGCCGTCGTTCCCCTCGGCGTCATTTTTCTCACACCATCTCCTTTTCGGATCGGTCTCTCGGATCGGTTCCGGGAAGCGGACAGGTGTTGCGCGCGGTGGGCGGGCGCACGGACACCTCCCCGTGCGGGCACGCGGAACGCAACCGTTCGCCATAGCGCGCGGTCGTCAACGAACCCGCAGATGAAGGCCGTTGAGAGCGCCGTTCCACCGACACGCAAAAGCTAACAGGGGGGTCTGACAATCCCTCGGGAACGGCCGGCGGCCACCGGCCGCGGCCCGCGCTCCCGGCGGCCGCGTCAGCATCCCGTCAAGACCCCGGTACCGGACTTGACCCGCCCGCGCGCCATGCCCGACCGTGGCTGTGCCCTGCCTGGGCGCCGTACCCGCGGCGTCCGGCCCGCAGCGGTACGGCACGAGTGAAACCCCGTGAGAATCGCCTTCCTGATCCACGACCTGAACGGCCCCGGCACCGCCGACCGCGCCACAGCCGACCTCGCGTCCGCGCTCGGCGCCGCGCACGACGTCGAGCTGGCCTCCGTCCGCGACAGCGCCGCCGCCCCCGCCCGGCACCCCCGGGCCCGCCCCACCCCCGGCGTCACGCTCGGCCCGGTCATCGACTCGCGCCAGCGCGTCGCCGCCTACCTGCGCCGCACGGACGCCGACGTCGTCATCGCCACGCGCCCCACCCTCGTGCGCTGGCTCGCCGAGTACGGCCAGGACCGGTACGTCCGCATCGGCCGGCGCAGCCCCGAGCCGCACACCCGGCTGCCCGGCACGGTCCTCGCCGGGCTCGACGCGTTCGCCGCCGGTTCGGACGCCGACGCCGCCCGCCACCGCGCCGCGCTGCCGCCGGGCGCGGCCACCCGCGTCGTCGCCATCCCCGGACCCGCGCCCGCCGTCACCGTGGGCCCGGCGGCGGGCGACTCCCGCACGATCGTCGCCGCGGGCCGCCTCATCCCCGTCGGCCGCCACGAGCTGCTCATCGACGCCTTCGCCGCCCTCGCGCCCCGGCGCCCCGACTGGAACCTGCGCATCTACGGCCAGGGCCGCCTCGCCGACCGCCTCCGCCGCCGCATCGACGACCTCGGCCTGTACAACCGCGTCCGCCTCATGGGGGCCCTGCCGCCCATGGAGCGGATGGAGACGGAGTGGATCAAGGGCGCGATCGCCGCCGTCACCGCGAGCGGCGAGCCGTTCGACCGCACCCTCCTCGAAGCCATGAGCTGCGGCCTCCCCGTCGTCTCCACCGACTGCCCGTTCGGTTCCGCCGGGTTCGTCACCCACGGCACGGACGGCCTGCTGGTGCCCCGCGACAGCGGCAGCGAGGGGTACGCCGACGCCCTCCTGCGCCTGATCGACTCCCCGGCCGACCGCCGCCGCATGGGCGCCGCCGCCCTGCGCACGGCCGCCGCGCACGGCCCCGCGCACGCCGCGGAACGCCTGGCCGACCTGGCCGCCACCCTGCGCCGCTCCCGCCCCCGCCGCCCGCGCCGTCCGCGCCTCCTCGTCGAGCTGCTGCACCTGCGCCCCGCGCCGCCCGCCCCAGCGCCCGCCACCCCCGACGGCCGCCCCCGCGCCAGCGCCCGCTGCACCGTGACGCCCGACGGCTCGCTCACCGTCACGCTCGCGCCGGACACCCTGCCGCCCACCGGGCAGGCCGACTTCGTCGCCCAGCGCCGCGAGGACCCGGAGGGACACCGCATCCGCGTGCCCATCCGCCGCCTCCCCGGCGGCAGCGGCGTGGGCATCACGCTCGACCGGACCGCCCGCGTCCTGCCCGAAGGCCGCTGGGACTGCTACGTCGAACCCCGCGACGAGGGCCTGCGCCGCCGTATCGCCGCCGACACCATCGACGCCGCCGCCCTCGTCACCCTCGCCCCCACCGAGAACGAGCACGGCGTCTCCTGCTGGCTGCCCTACACCACCGCCGACGGCGACCTGACGCTGCGCACCTGGCTGCGCCGCGCGCACGCCGAGGTGGAACGGGTCACCGTCGCCGACGGCGCCGCGACCGTCACCGCCGTGCTCCTCGGCCCCGGCGCCCGGCGCTGCCCCGTACGGGAGGCCGAGGCCGTCGCCATCGCCCGCTCCGGCGACAGCGGCGACCTGCGCATGCCGCTGCGCGCGCTGCCCGACGGGCGCGTCGCGTTCACGTTCCCCTACGCCGACGCGCTGGCCCGCCGGACCGCCGCCGCCCGCCAGGACGTGTGGGACCTGAAACTGCGCCTCGCCACCTCAGGGCGCGGCCTGGTCCCCGTGGGCAGGATCGGCGGCGACACGATCGACCTGGCGCGCACCGACGCGTTCCCCGCCGTCGCGCTGGGGGACACGCGGCTGCGCCCGTTCTTCACCGCGCAGCACGGCCTCGCGATCGCAGCGGACGCCGTGCGCTGAGGGTCTCCTGCTGCGGCAGCGCGCAGGGGTCGCCCTCCCCTTCGTCCGCGCTGCCCAGATCCGCCATGCAGCTCCCACTGCCCGCGCCGTCCCCGTCGCCCATGCCGCCGAGCAGCCGCACGGGGCCGCACGCGCCCTGCTCGCCGAGCACGTCGTACGGGTTGGCCAGCATGCAGCTCTCCAGCGACAGGCAGCCGCAGCCGATGCAGTCGGTCAGGCTGTCGCGCAGCCGCGTCATCTGGGCGATGCGCGCGTCCAGGTCCTCGCGCCAGTACGCCGACACGCGCGCCCAGTCCTCGTTGTTCGGCGTGCGGCCCTCGGGGAGGCGGTCGAGGGCGTAGCGGATGGCGCTCAGCGGCATGCCGACGTTCTGCGAGACGCGGATGAACGCCACGCGGCGCAGCATGTCGCGCGGGTAGCGGCGCTGGTTGCCCGAGGTGCGGCGGCTGGAGATGAGGCCCTGCTCCTCGTAGAACCGCAGCGCGGACGGCGCGACGCCGCTGCGCTGCGCCAGTTGGCCGATGGTCAGCTCTTTCACGATGGTGCCGGTCACCCGGTCATCGTAACGACCGACCTCAAGCGTGCTTCAAGGTCGCGCTGGGTACGGTCACCCCGACGGGGGCGGGGTGCGGCGGAGGGGGAGGGCGATGGGCCGGCTGCTGGCCATCAGCGACCTGCATGTGCGCTACGGCGAGAACCGCGCCGTCACCGACCGCCTGCGGCCCTCCGCCGACGACGACTGGCTGCTCGTCGCGGGCGACGTCGGCGAGCTGTGGGACGACGTCGAATGGGCGCTCACCACCCTCGCGGGCCGCTTCGCGAAGGTCGTCTGGGCGCCCGGCAACCACGAGCTGTGGACCCTCCCCGACGACCCCGTGCGGCTCACCGGCGTGGCGCGCTACGAGGCGCTGGTCGCGCTGTGCCGGCGGCTCGGCGTCGTCACGCCCGAGGACCCGTACCCGCTGTGGGAGGGCGAGGGCGGGCCCGCCGTGGTCGTGCCGCTGTTCACGCTGTACGACTACACGTTCCGCCCCGCCGGGACGTACGACAAGGCGACCGCGCTCGCCGCCGCGGAGGCCGCGGGCGTCGTCTGCACCGACGAGTACCACCTGCACCACGACCCGTACCCCAGCCGCGACGCATGGTCCCGCGCCCGCGTCGCCGCCACCGCCGCACGGCTCGCCGCCGAACTGCCCGACGGCGTCCCGACCGTCCTCATGGGCCACTGGCCCCTGGTCCGCGAACCCACCCGCATCCTGCGCTACCCCGAATTCGCCCTCTGGTGCGGCACCGACGCCACCGCCGACTGGCCCCGCCGCTTCCACGCCGCCACCGTCGTCTACGGGCACCTGCACATCCCCCGCCTCATCCACCACGACGGCGTCCCCCACCAGGAGGTCTCCCTCGGCTATCCCCGCGAGTGGCAGCCGCGGCCCACCCCGCCGCGCCTGCTGGTCCCCGTCCTCCCGGCGGCGGTCGCGCCGTGACGGGCGCCGGCGGCGGGCCGCTCGCCCGGCTGCTCGGCGCGCCCGTCGAGACGGAGGAGGCGTTCACCGACCTGCCGGGACCCGGCGGCCTCTTCCCCGAGGAGGCCGCGCACATCGCCCGCGCGGTGCCCGTCCGGCGCGCCGAGTTCGCGACCGTGCGGCACTGCGCCCGTACGGCCCTGGCCCGCCTCGGCGCCCCCCGCGTGCCCCTGCTGCCCGGCGACCGCGGCGCCCCCGGCTGGCCGCCCGGCTTCCTCGGCAGCATGACCCACTGCGCGGGCTACCGCGCCGCCGCCGTCGCCCGCGCCGACGCGCTGGCCTCCCTGGGCATCGACGCCGAGCCGGACGAGCCGCTGCCCGATCCCGGCATCCTGCGCATGATCTCCCTGCCGGGCGAACGCGCCCAGCTCGCCGCGCTCACCGCCGAGCTGCCGCACGTGAGCTGGGAGCGGCTGCTGTTCTCGGCCAAGGAGAGCGTCTACAAGACGTGGTTCCCCGTCACCGGGCGATGGCTCGGCTTCGAGGAGGCCGAGGTCACGCTGCGTCCCGACCGCCCGGACGGCGGCACGTTCACCGCGCGCCTGCTGCCCGCCGACAGCCCGTTCCGCACGCTGTCCGGCCGTTTCGTGGCCGAAAAGGGCCTGCTGGTGACCGCGATCGCGCTGCCTCTGTGACCCCGCGCGCGACCCCCGCGCACACACGAAGGCGCCGCGCCCCCCACGCCGTACGGGGGAACGCGGCGCCGCCTTCCGGGCTCAGCCGCCGACGACCGTGATCCGGTCCGCCGCGGGCGCGGCCAGCGGGCTGTCCGCCGTCGAATGGGCCGACAGGTAGTCCCGCAGGGCCGCCATGTCGTCGGCGCCCACGACCGGGTTCCCGCCCTCGGCCAGCGTCGCGAAGCCGTCGCCGCCACCGGCGAGGAACGAGTTCACCGCCACCCGGTACGTCGCCCCGAGGTCCAGCGGCTCCCCGCCGACCGTCACCGAGTCCGCCACGATCCGGTCCGCCCCGGACGCCGACAGGTCCAGCGTGTACGCCAGACCGTCCGACGGCTGGAGGTACTTGGGCGCCGCCTCGTTCCCGCCCGTCACCTGCTCGCGCAGCACGCCCAGCAGCTGCTCGCCCGTCAGGTCCAGCAGGTTCACGGTGTTGGAGAACGGCTGGACGGTGAAGCCCTCCCCGTACGTCACCACGCCGTCGCCCTCGCCGCCCGACGCCGCGTACACCAGGTCGGCGCGCACACCGCCCGGGTTCATCAGCGCCAGGTCGGTGCCCGGGTCGATCGACCGCGCGTGCTCCAGCTGCGCGTCCGCGATCAGGTCGCCGAGCGGGAACTCGGGCGTCCCCGCGCCCCGGCCGGCGATGTCCTCGGAGATCCAGCCGATCGGCGCGTTCGCGACCGGCGCGGCCAGCGCGTTCCACTCGCCGATCAGCCGCGTCAGCCGCGGGTCGCGCCGCTGCTCGCGGTCCACGACGCGGTTCGTGCCCTCGACGGAGGCGCGCACGATGTCGCGCGTCCGCAGGTCGTACTCCATGTCCAGCTCGGTGAACAGCCGCCCGTTGGACGCGGCCGACGTCACCAGCCGGTCGCGGCCCGCCGGGTCGGGGATCGTGCAGACGTACGGCTGGTGCGTGTGGCCGGTGACCAGCGCGTCCACGCCCGCGTCCGTGCGCTCCGCTATGTCCACGATCGGGCCCGACAGGCCGCCGTCCGCGCCGTCGCAGTCGTGGTTGTAGGCCGCCGTGGCCGGATAGCCGCCCTCGTGGATCAGCGCCACCACCGCGTTCACGCCCCGCTGCCGCAGCTCGCGCGTGTACCGGTTGATGGTCTCGACCTCGTCGCGGAACTCCAGGCCCTCGATGCCCGCCTGGGTCACGATGTCGGCCGTGCCCTCCAGCGTCACGCCGATGAAGCCGACCTCGATCCCGCCGACGCGCTCGATCGTGTACGGCGCGAGGATCGGCCGTCCCGTGTCCTCGCGCACCACGTTGGCCGCGAGGTAGGGGAAGTCCGAGCCCTCGAACTCGCGGCCCTCCGTGTAGCAGCCGTCCACCGGGTGGCAGCCGCCGTCCTGGAGCCGCGTCAGCTCCGCCCAGCCCTCGTCGAACTCGTGGTTGCCGACGCCCGCGACGTCGAGGTCCAGCTCGTTCAGCGCCTCGATCGTCGGCTCGTCGTGGAAGAGCCCGGACAGCAGCGGCGACGCGCCGACCAGGTCGCCCGCCGCGACCGTCAGCGACCTGGCCTCGCCGCGCCGCGCGGTGCGCAGCCCGGTCGCCAGGTACTCGACGCCGCCCGCCGTCAGCGTCTCGGTCGTGCCGTCCGGGTGTTCGTGCGTCAGCTGCCCGTTGGAGCCGGTCGGGGGCTCCAGGGCGCCGTGCAGGTCGTTGAGGGCGAGCAGTTGGAGATCGACGGTCCGGCCGTGACCGTGACCGCCGTCGTGCCCGCCGTGGCCGTGGCCCGGCGCCGCCTGCGCGGCCGGCAGGGCGACGGCGAGCGCCCCGGCGACCGCGAGCACCGCCGCCCCCGCCGTCAGTCGGAAAGTACGTGTTGCCTGCATGTGGGGTGAGTCCCTTTCGGGTCGGGCAAGCTGAGCGTCTGACATACCCATCCGCCCGGCACCCTAGTGGCTACGCGCGTAGCCCCACAGACCCCCGGGATGACGACGGCGTAACGGGTCGGCGAAGCCGGAGGACGCGCCGCGCCCCGATTACAGTCGTCCCCATGAGTGACGTCGTGGTGCAGGACCGGGTGACGGACGCGGAACGGGACGAGGCGCTGGCGCTCATCGAGGCGGCGGCCGGACGGGACGGGCAGAGCGCCGTCTCCGAGCAGGGCAGGCTGCTCCTGCGCGGCGGCCCGCGCGCGGGCGTGCTCCACCTCCTCCTCCGCGCGGACGACGGCACCCTGGTGGGCTACGCGCAGCTCGACGGCCGGGACGTGGTCGAGCCGCCGACCGGCGAGCTGGTCGTCCACCCCGCCCACCGGGGCAGGCGGTACGGGCGCGCGCTCGGCGCCGCCCTCCTCGCCGAGTCGGGCAACCGGCTGCGCGTCTGGGCGCACGGCGGCCACGCGGCGGCCCGCCACCTGGCCCAGTCCCTCCGGCTGACGCCGTTCCGCGAACTGCGCCAGCTCCGCCGCCCCCTGGGCGGCCTCGGCTCGACGCCCGTCGACCTGCCGCCCGGCGTGCGCGTCCGCACCTTCCGCCCCGGCCGCGACGACGCCGCCTGGCTCGCGGTGAACGCCGCCGCCTTCGCCCACCACCCCGAGCAGGGCGCCCTCACCCAGGCCGACCTGGACGCGCGGACCGCCGAACCGTGGTTCGACGCGGACGGGTTCTTCCTCGCCGTGCCCGACGACGACGAGGACCGCGTCCTCGGCTTCCACTGGACGAAGGTGCACGAGGCGGAGCGCCTCGGCGAGGTCTACGTCGTCGGCGTCTCGCCCGACGCGCAGGGCAAGGGCCTGGGCCGCGCCCTCACCATGGCCGGCCTGCGCCACCTGGCCGCCGACCGCGCGCTGCCCACGGCGATGCTGTACGTGGACGCGGACAACGCGGCGGCCGTGCGGGTCTACGAGAGCCTCGGCTTCCGCACGTTCGAGACCGACCTGATGTACCGCACCGAGCACTGACGGGGCGCACCGGCGGGGCACCGGCGAGCGCACCGGCGGCGCGTCCCGCCGGTCGCGCGCCCGGCGCGCGACCGCCCGTGGACGGCGCTGTTCATCCTGTTCACCTCTCCGACGTGCCCCGTTAGCCCGGACGGCGCGAGAATGGACGCATGACCAAGGGAGCAACCGTCCGCCCGGACACCCCCGCACTGCCCCAGCCGGTGTCGCCGGACGGCCGCACCGCGTCGCCCGCCTCCTCCGGGGGCGACGGCGGTGAGCTGCCCCCGGACCGCTTCCTCGACCGCGAGCGCAGCTGGCTCGCCTTCAACGAGCGGGTCCTCGAACTGGCCGAGGACCCGGAGACGCCGCTCCTGGAGCGCGTCAACTTCCTGTCCATCTTCGCCAGCAACCTCGACGAGTTCTTCATGGTCCGCGTCGCGGGCCTCAAGCGCCGCATCGCGACCGGCGTCGCGACCCGCTCCCTCACCGGCCGCCCGCCCCGCGAGGTCATCGGCACCATCTGGAACCTCGCCCGCGACCAGCTCGCCCGGCAGGCCGCCGTCTTCCGCCAGGAGGTCGCGCCGCAGCTGGCGGACGAGGGCATCCACCTCCTGCGCTGGCCGGACCTGGACGAGGAGGAGCAGACGCGCCTCTTCTCGTTCTTCCGCAAGCGGATCTTCCCGGTCCTCACGCCGCTGGCCGTCGACCCGGCGCACCCGTTCCCCTACATATCCGGGCTCTCGCTCAACCTCGCCGTGATGGTCCGCAACCCCGCCAGCGGACACAAGCACTTCGCCCGCGTGAAGGTCCCGCCGCTGCTGACCCGCTTCATGGAGGCGTCGCCGCAGCGGTACGTGCCGGTCGAGGACGTCATCGCCGCGCACCTCGAAGAGCTGTTCCCCGGCATGGAGGTCCTGGCGCACCACGTCTTCCGCGTGACGCGCAACGAGGACCTCGAAGTCGAGGAGGACGACGCCGAGAACCTCCTCCAGGCCCTGGAGAAGGAGCTGCTGCGCCGCCGCTTCGGCCCGCCGGTCCGCCTGGAGGTCGAGGAGTCCATCGACCAGGAGGTCCTGGACGTCCTGATCCGCGAGCTGAAGATCAGCCGCGAGGAGGTGTACGCGCTCCCCGGCCCGCTCGACCTGACAGGGCTGCGCGCGATCGCCTCCCTCGACAGGCCGGAGCTGAAGTACCCCAAGTTCGTCGCCCGCACCCACCGGGACCTGGCCGAGGTCGAGTCCGCGTCCGCGCCCGACATCTTCGCCGCCCTGCGCGAACGCGACGTCCTGCTGCACCACCCGTACGACTCGTTCTCCACGTCCGTGCAGGCGTTCCTCGAACAGGCCGCCGCCGACCCCGACGTCCTCGCCATCAAGCAGACGCTCTACCGCACCTCGGGCGACTCGCCGATCGTGGACGCCCTGATCGACGCGGCCGAGTCCGGCAAGCAGGTCCTCGTCCTCGTCGAGATCAAGGCGCGCTTCGACGAGCACGCCAACATCAAGTGGGCCCGCAAGCTGGAGGAGGCGGGCTGCCACGTCGTGTACGGCCTGGTCGGCCTGAAGACGCACTGCAAGCTGTCCCTCGTCGTCCGCCAGGAGGGCGACGGCCTGCGCCGCTACGCGCACGTCGGCACCGGCAACTACCACCCCAAGACCGCCCGCGTGTACGAGGACCTCGGCCTGCTGACCGCCGACCCCGAGGTCGGCGCCGACCTGTCCGACCTGTTCAACCGCCTCTCCGGCTACTCGCGCCGCGAGAACTACCGCCGCCTCCTCGTCGCGCCCCGCTCCCTGCGCGACGGCCTGATCACCCGCGTCCGCCGCGAGATCGACCACCAGCGCGCCGGCCGCCCGGCCGCCATCCGCATCAAGGTCAACTCCATCGTGGACGAGGCGGTCATCGACGCCCTCTACCGCGCCTCGCAGGCGGGCGTCCCCGTGGACGTGTGGGTGCGCGGCATCTGCGCGCTGCGCCCCGGCGTGCCGGGCCTGTCCGAGAACATCCGCGTCCGCAGCGTCCTCGGCCGCTTCCTCGAACACTCCCGCGTCTACGCCTTCGCCGCCGGGGGTGACAACGAGGTGTGGCTCGGCAGCGCCGACCTGATGCACCGCAACCTGGACCGCCGCATCGAGGTCATCGTCCGCGTCACCGACCCGGGCCACCGCGCCACCCTCGGCCGCCTCCTGGCCACCGGCATGTCGGACGGCTCCGAGTCCTGGCACCTCGACGCCGAGGGCGACTGGACGCGCCACGCGCACGACGCCGACGGCCGCCGCCTCGTCAACGTGCAGGAGGCCCTGATCGACGTGCGGAGGAAGCGCCGTGCCGCCGGTGACTGACGCCCCGGGCGACCCCGGGCCGATACGCGCGGCGGGCTGCGTCCTGTGGCGGAAGGCGGCAGGCGGCGGCATAGAGGTCGCGCTCGTCCACCGTCCCAAGTACGACGACTGGTCGCACCCCAAGGGCAAGCTGGACAACGGCGAGCCCCACGCCGCCGCGGCCGTCCGCGAGGTCCGCGAGGAGACGGGCATGGACTGCGTCCTCGGGCGCCCCCTGCCCACCGCCCGCTACCTGACGGAGGGCGGCCGCTCCAAGGTGGTGCGCTACTGGACCGCCGAGGCCGTCCGCGGCCGGTTCGAGCCGAACGACGAGGTGGACGCCGTCGTCTGGCTCGCCCCGCCCGAGGCGCGCGTCCGCCTCACCGGCGAGCCGGACCGTACGCTCCTCGACGAGGCCCTGGTCACGCTGCTGCCGGTCCGCTGAGCGGCGCCAGGGCCGCCCACGCCACCGTCACCTCGCCCTGCCGCCACCGCCCCGGGCCGTCGAGCACCGGCCAGTCGCCCGCCAGCGTGCCCACGGCGCGCAGCCACCGCTGCCGCGCCCCCAGCGGCGCGTACGGCGCGGCGGCGGCCCAGGCGCGGTCGAAGGCGCGCAGGAACGCGTGCACCGGCTCGCCCGGCACGTTCCGGTGGATCAGCGCCTTGGGGAGGCGCTCCGCCAGGTCGGACGGCGCGCCCAGCGAGCCGAGGCGCGCGGCGAACGTCACACTGCGCGGCCCCTCCGCCCCGAGCGCCACCCACACGTGCCGCCGCCCGATCTCGTCGCACGTCCCCTCGACCAGCAGCCCGCCAGGCGCCAGCCGCCCGCACAGCCGCGCCCACACCGCGGGCACGCCGTCCTCCGGATACTGCCGCAGGACGTTCGCCGCCCGGATCAGCAGCGGCCGCTCCCCGCCCGGCAGCGGCACCTCGAAACCGCCGCGGACGAACGCGAGCCCGTCCCGCGCGTACGGCAGCGCCGCCGCCACCCGCTCCGGGTCGATCTCCACGCCCGTCACCCGCACGTCGGGCCGCACGCGCCGCAGCCGCTCCAGCAGCTCGACGGCCGTCCACGGCGCGGCCCCGTACCCCAGGTCCACCGCCCGCGGGGGAACGGGGGCGCGGCGCAGCGCGGGCCCGTGCGCGGCGGCGATCCAGCGGTCCATGCGGCGCAGGCGGTTGGGCCCCGTCGTCCCCCTGGTCACGTTCCCCTCCGGCATGCGCGTGAGCGTAGCCCCCGCGCCCGGCGGGCACCTGCGGTGGACGGGAGCGCGGCCCGCCGGGCGGGGTGGGCACAATGGAGTGCGGTGCCCCCGGCTGACTGGTCGCACCCGCCGAGGAAGGGAAGAGCCGTGCCACAGGTCCGCCGCGTCGCGATGCTGAGCGTGCACACCTCGCCGCTGCACCAGCCGGGGACGGGGGACGCCGGGGGGATGAACGTCTACATCGTCGAGCTGTCGCGGCAGCTCGCGCGGCTCGGCGTCGAGGTGGAGATCTTCACGCGCGCGACGGCCGGGGACCTGCCGCCGTCCGTCGAGCTGGAGCCGGGCGTGCTCGTGCGGCACGTGGACGCGGGGCCGTACGCGGGCCTCAGCAAGGAGGAGTTGCCCGCGCAGCTGTGCGCGTTCACGCACGGCCTGATGCGCATCTGGGCCGGGCGCAGGCCCGACCACTTCGACCTCGTGCACTCGCACTACTGGCTGTCCGGGCATGTCGGCTGGCTGGCGGCCGAGCGGTGGGGCGTGCCCCTCGTGCACCAGATGCACACCATGGCCAAGGTGAAGAACGCCGCCCTCGCCACCGGCGACACCCCCGAACCGGCCGCGCGCGTCATCGGCGAGACGCAGATCGTCCGCGCCGCCGACCGGCTGATCGCCAACACCGCCGAGGAGGCCGCCGACCTCATCCGCCACTACGACGCCGACCCGCTGCGCACCCTCGTCGTCCACCCCGGCGTCAACCTCGACCGCTTCCGCCCGGCGGACGGCCGCCGCGCCGCGCGCGCACGCCTCGGCCTGCCGCAGGACGCGCTGGTGCCGCTGTTCGCCGGGCGCATCCAGCCGCTGAAGGCGCCCGACATCCTGCTGTACGCCGTGCGGCACCTGCTGGACGAGGACCCGTCGCTGCACGAACGGCTGGTCGTCCCCGTCGTGGGCGGCCCGTCCGGCTCGGGGCTCGCCAGGCCGGAGCGCCTCCAGAAGCTCGCCGCCCGCCTCGGCCTCACCGACCTGGTGCGCTTCCGCCCGCCGGTGACGCAGGAGGTCCTGGCCGACTGGTACCGGGCGGCGAGCGTGCTGGTCATGCCGTCGTACAGCGAGTCGTTCGGCCTGGCGGCGGCGGAGGCGCAGGCGTGCGGCACCCCGGTCGTCGCGGCGGCGGTCGGCGGCCTGCCGGTCGTCGTGCGGGACCGCGCGACGGGCTTCCTCGTGGCGGGCCACGACCCGGCGGAGTACGCGCGGGCGCTGCGCCGCTTCGTGGACGAGCCGCACCTCACCGACCGCCTGGGCGCGGCGGCGCGCGCGCACGCCCGCGGCTTCGGCTGGGACGCGACGGCCGCCGACACCCTCACCGTCTACCAGACGGCCCGCGAATCCCACCGCTTCACCCACCCGGCCACCGGCTGACTAGCATCGGGGCCATGTCGGCACCCGATCCCCATACCGCGCAGGCGGTCGAAGAGGCGCTGGAGGCGTGCGGCGCGCCGTGGGAGAGCCCGGCCGCCGGGCACTACGTGGTCTCCCTGCCCGGCACCCGCAAGCTGTCCACCACCTGCTCCCTCGTCCTCGGCCGCCACACGCTGTCCGTCAACGCCTTCGTCATCCGCCGCCCGGACGAGAACCACGACGCCGTCCACCGCTGGCTGCTCGAACGGAACACGCGGCTGTACGGCGTCGCGTACGCGATCGACCGGCACGGCGACGTCTACCTCGCCGGCCGCCTCCCGCTGTCCGCCGTCACCCCCGCCGAGATCGACCGCGTCCTGGGCACCGTGCTGGAGAACGCGGACGGCGCGTTCAACACCCTGCTCGAACTCGGCTTCGCGACCGCGATCAGGAAGGAGTACGCCTGGCGCGTCGCGCGGGGCGAGTCCACCCGCAACCTGGACGCGTTCGCGCACCTCACACGCCCTGCCGGATGACGGGGTCGCTCCGCCGCCCGCCCGCCGCGCCGTCTACCCTCGGCACCATGGCCGACTCACCGTACAAGCTGATCCTCCTCCGCCACGGCGAGAGCGAGTGGAACGCGAAGAACCTCTTCACCGGCTGGGTGGACGTCAATCTGAACGACAAGGGCGAGAAGGAGGCGGTCCGCGGCGGTGAGCTGCTGAAGGACGCGGGCCTGCTCCCCGACGTCCTCCACACGTCCCTCCTCAAGCGGGCCATCCGCACCGCCAACATCGCCCTCGACGCCGCCGACCGCGCCTGGGTCCCGGTCCGCCGCTCGTGGCGGCTGAACGAGCGCCACTACGGCGCGCTCCAGGGCAAGGACAAGGCGGCGACGCTCGCCGAGTTCGGCGAGGAGCAGTTCATGCAGTGGCGCCGCTCCTACGACACGCCCCCGCCGGTGCTGGAGGACGGCGCCGAGTGGTCGCAGAGCGACGACCCGCGCTACGCCGCGATCCCCAGCGAGGTGCGCCCGCGCACCGAGTGCCTGAAGGACGTCGTCATCCGCATGCTGCCGTACTGGTACGACGGCATCGTCCCCGACCTGAACGCGGGCCGCACCGTCCTGGTCACCGCCCACGGCAACAGCCTGCGCGCCCTCGTGAAGCATCTCGACCACGTCTCGGACGACGCCATCGTCGGCCTCAACATCCCGACCGGCATCCCCCTGCTCTACGAGCTGGACGCCGACTACCGCCCCCTGACCCCCGGTGGCCGCTACCTCGACCCCGACGCGGCCAAGGCCGCCATCGAGGCCGTGAAGAACCAGGGCAAGGGCAAGAAGTAGCCCGGCCCCACCCGACGCCCCCGCCCGCGCCCCGCGGGGACGGGGGCGTTGTCGCTGGTCCGGTGGGGGTGGCCGGCGAAAAGCCCGGCGTGTGCCGCGGCCGACCGCTTAGGCTCGATGGCATGACCGACATGCCGGCGCCCCGCGACTGGATGCTGCCCAGCGCGCTGCTGCACGACGGAGGTCACGTCTCGGGACAGCGCACGCGGCGCACGGGCCGTGACTGGCTCGTGGACTGCGCGCTGTTCGCGTGGGCCGTCGCCCTGTGGGTCCTGACACTGTGCACGGCGCCTGAGGCGGACTTCCTGCCGCACTGGCTCGTGGTCATGGACGCCCCGCTCGGCGCCCTGGCCTGTGTCGCCCTGTGGTGGCGCCGCCGGTATCCGCTCGCCCTGGCGATCGCGCTGATACCCATCGCCGCCGTCTCGACCACTGTCTTCGGCGCGCTGGCCGTCGTCATCCTCAACCTGGGACTGCGCGTCCACCGCCGTACGGCCTGGGCCGTCCTGGTCGCCCACATCGCGCTGGGCATGCCCTACAGCATCCTCACCGCGGGCGATCGCGCTCCCGACTGGACGACGATCTCCTTCGTCCTCGCCTACTACCTCTTCTTCTACGCGTGGGGCGCCGCCGTCCGGGCCAAGCGGCAGCTCGTCAGCCGCCTGCGGGCGGACGCCCAGCGCGAGCGCGCCGAGCACGCGCGCCACCTCGCCGACGTCCGCAGGGCCGAGCGCGAGGCCATCGCCCGCGAGATGCACGACGTCCTCGCCCACCGGATCTCGCTGCTGTCCGTCCACGCGGGGGCGCTCGCCTACCGCACGGACGCCAAGCAGTCCGGCGCGGCCCCGCTCTCGGACGCGGAGATCAGCTCCAGCGCCCAGCTCATCCGCGACACCGCGCACCAGGCGCTCGAAGAGCTGCGCGACGTCCTCACCGTCCTGCGCGGCAGCGCCCAGGGCAGCGAGGGCCCGCAGCCCGGCGTCGCCGACCTGCCCGCCCTCGTCGCCGAGGCCGAACGCGCCGGGCAGCGCGTCACCGTCGTCCGCGACGACGACGCGGGCGCGGCGCGGCTGCGCGGCCCGGTGCAGCGCACGGTCTACCGCGTCGTGCAGGAGGGCCTGACCAACGCGCGCAAGCACGCGCCGGGAGCGCACGTCACCGTCACCCTCTCCGGCGGCCGTGACCGCGGCCTGACCGTCGCCGTCCGCAACGGGCTCACCGGCCGCGCCGACCGCCCCATCCCCGGCGCCGGGGCGGGGCTGACGGGCCTGGAGGAACGGGTCGCGCTCGACGGCGGCACCCTGCGCCACGGCGCCTCGGCAGGAACGTTCACCCTCGTCGCCGAGCTGCCCTGGGCGGAGCCGGCCGCGACCGCGCGCCCCGCGGACGCGCAGGACCGGGCCGGCGCCGCCGCGGCTCAGCCGCAGCTGCCCCCGCACTGACATCCCGAGCCCGACTGGCACCCGCAGCCGCACCCGGACGCGCAGCCGCAGCCGCTCAGCAGCGGCAGCGGACGGCGGTCCTTCGGCGTGACGGGCGCGGGCACGGGGATCGGCGCGGGTGAGGCCGGTGACGCAGCCATGGGACCCTCCTCGGGAGTGGACACGGCGGAGCGGCGGAACCCGGACGGGCCCGCCCCGCGTCCCATTGGACGCCGCCACGGCCCCCCGCGGTCAACCGCGCGCGACGGGGCGCGCGGTCGCACCGGCGGCCCGGCCCCGCGCCCCGGGCCCGCCGCGCGGACCCCGTACCGCTCAGACCGTCGGGTCGGGCTCCGGCGAGAACTCGTCCGCGTGCTCACCCGTCACCAGGTACACCATCCGCCGCGCGATCGACACCGCGTGGTCGGCGAACCGCTCGTAGTACCGGCCGAGCAGCGTCACGTCCACCGCCGTCTCGATGCCGTGCTTCCACCGCTCGTCCAGCAGGTGGCTGAAAAGCGTCCGGTGCAGCGAGTCCATCTCGTCGTCGTCCTGCTCCAGCTGCATGGCCAGGTCCACGTCCTTGGTGATCAGCACCTCGGTCGCCTTCGCCATCAGCCGCTGCGCCAGCTGCCCCATCTCCAGGATGGTCGCCGACAGGTCGCGCGGCACGGCCGAGTCCGGGAAGCGCAGCCGCGCCACCTTGGCCACGTGCTGGGCCAGGTCGCCGCACCGCTCCAGGTCCGCGCTCATCCGCAGGCTGGTGACGACGATCCGCAGGTCCGTCGCGACCGGCTGCTGGCGCGCGAGCAGGGCTATCGCCGCGTTCTCCAGGTCGCGGTGCATCTCGTCCACCTTGATGTCGGCGGCGATGACGCTCTCCGCCAGCTTCAGGTCGGCGTCCAGCATCGCCGTCGTCGCCCGCCCGATGGCCGACCCGACGAACCTCGCCATCTCCACCAGGCTGTCGCTGACCGCGTCGAGTTCCTCGTGATACGCGTCACGCATTTGACCGTTCCGTCCCTTCCGAGCCCACCGGGCTGCTTCGCTCACACTCTCGGGTCCAGCTCACCCACTCGGGCCCGGCCCCCACACTCCGGCCGGAAAGCGGCTGTTCCCGCCCCGTCAAGTGAACCGTCGTTGTCGCCAAAGTGAACTCTCACCGGCGTCCGGACGAGCATCTCCGTCCGGCCCTGTGGTTCACCGCCGCACCGCGCATAACCTGAGCATATGGACGTGAACGCGGCGGTCGCCGCAGTGGCGGCGATCGCCGGTCTGTGCACCGGCGTCATCGCCATGCTGGCATTCCGGCTCAGCGAGCGCGAGCGTACGCGTCCGCCGCGCGACACCCAGCAGGCGGAAGCCACCCTTCCGCCCGGTGTCGACACGGTCCTGTCGGTGCTCCGCTCCTCGGCCGTCGTGCTGGACGAGGGGGACGGCGTCGTCAAGGCCAGCTCGGCGGCGTACGCCCTGGGCCTGGTCCGCGGCGGACGCCTCGCCGTCGAGCCCATGCTCAGGATGGCCAGGGACACGCGCCGCGACGGCGAGATCCGCCAGGTGGAGCTGGACCTGCCCCGGCAGACCCGGGCGGGCCGCCCCGACGTGCTCGCGGTCTCGGCGCGCTCGGCACCGCTGGGCGCGCGCCTGGTCCTCCTGCTCGTCGAGGACCTGACCGAGGCCCGCCGCATCGAGGCGGTGCGCCGCGACTTCGTGGCGAACGTCAGCCACGAGCTGAAGACCCCGGCCGGGGCGCTGTCCCTGCTGTCCGAGGCGGTGCTCGACGCCGCCGACGATCCGGAGGCCGTCGTCCGCTTCGCCGGCCGCATGCAGAACGAGGCGACGCGCCTCACCAACCTCATCCAGGAGCTGATCGACCTCTCCCGCGTCCAGGACAACGACATGCTCGCCACCGCCGAGCTGGTCCCGGTCGAGGAGCTGGTCACCGAGGCCATGGACCGCTGCCGCCAGCAGGCGGTCAGCAAGGGCATCACCGTCGCCTCAGGCGGCACCGCGGGCCTCACCGTCTGGGGCAACCGCGGCCAGCTCGCCGCGGCCCTCGGCAACCTGGTCGAGAACGCGGTGAACTACAGCCCGCCCCACACCCGGGTCGCCATCGCCGGCTCCCGCGCCTCCGGCCGCCAGGGCGAACTCGTCGAGATCGCCGTCACCGACCAGGGCATAGGGATCACCGAGCACGACAGGGAGCGCATCTTCGAGCGCTTCTACCGCGTGGACCCGGCGCGCTCCCGCGCCACCGGCGGCACCGGCCTCGGCCTCGCCATCGTCAAACACGTGGCCGCCTCGCACGGCGGGGAGGTCATCGTGTGGAGCGCCGAGGGCCAGGGCTCCACCTTCACCCTGCGTCTGCCGGATCCCCGCAGCGCGCAGGAACGCCGCCTCGCAGCCCGCCGTGAACGCGACGGGCTTGGCGGCACACTCCACGAACCGGCGGAGTTCCCCGACAGCGCCGACACGGACGTCGCCGCGGACGTGGACCCACAGCCGCACGCCACCCGCACCAACGATCCCGCCCGGGAGGTCCTCCCGTGACCAGAGTGCTCGTCGTCGAGGACGAGGAATCCTTCAGCGACGCCCTGTCGTACATGCTCCGCAAAGAGGGCTTCGAGGTCGCCGTCGCGGCGACCGGGCCCGACGGGCTCGACGAGTTCGAGCGCAACGGCGCCGACCTCGTCCTGCTCGACCTCATGCTGCCGGGACTGCCCGGCACCGAGGTCTGCCGGCAGCTGCGCGGCCGTTCCAACGTCCCCGTCATCATGGTCACCGCCAAGGACAGCGAGATCGACAAGGTCGTCGGTCTCGAGATAGGCGCGGACGACTACGTGACCAAGCCCTTCTCGTCCCGCGAGCTGGTCGCGCGCATCCGCGCCGTCCTGCGCCGCCGCGGCGAGTCGGAGGAGGAGAGCCCGGCCGCCCTGGAGGCCGGCCCCGTCAGGATGGACGTGGACCGGCACGTCGTCACCGTCTCCGGGCGGAAGGTCGACCTGCCGCTGAAGGAGTTCGACCTGCTGGCGATGCTGCTGCGCAACGCCGGGCGCGTCCTCACCCGCATGCAGCTGATCGACCGCGTCTGGGGCGCGGACTACGTCGGCGACACCAAGACGCTCGACGTCCACGTCAAGCGGCTGCGCGCCAAGATCGAGCCGGACCCGGGCGCGCCGCGCTACCTGGTGACGGTCCGGGGCCTCGGCTACAAGTTCGAGCCGTAGACACGGGCAGGCCCCGGGGCGTACGGGTGAGGGGCGGGTCCGTCACGACGGACCCGCCCCTCACTCCTGTCCCGCTGGTGCCTCAGTCGCCGACGGCGGGGCCGTCCGACTCGCCGGTGACCGGCTCGTCGCCGTTCGCGTCGCCGTCCTGCTGCTGGTCGCCGCTCGCGTCGTCGGTGCCCTCGGCCTGGTCCTCCTCGGCGGGCTCACCGGTCTCGCCGGTCTCCCCGGCCTCGTCGCCCGCCTCGGCCTCCTCGTCCGGCCCGGCGTCCGGGTCCACCCCGGGGATGTCGCCCGACTCCTCGGAGGCGGCGGGGGAGGGGCCCCAGTCGGCGTAGTGCTCGTACGCCTCGCCGTCGGACACGACGGTCGCGCGCAGCTCGATGTCGCCGGTGTCGCTCAGCACGAAGACGACGCGCTGCGCGTTGCCGAGCGCGACGTCGGAGCCGCTCGGGTCCTGGATGACGACGGCGGGGTTGCCCTCGCCGCCGAGCGCCACGGAGCCGTGCGCCGGGACGACCACGCGGCCCTCGCCCTCGGCGGGCGACAGCTCGGCGGACGTGCCGGAGTCCGGCAGCTCGACGGATTCGAGGACCTGGTCCTCGTCGCCGTCGTTGAACAGCCGCGCGGAGACGGCGGCGGGGCCCTGGTCCGGGTCGGGCAGGATGACGTTGACGTTCTGGATCTTGATGTCCTCCACGTGGGCGGACGCGTTGTCGGGGCGGATCTTGTTGGTGTCCGCGTCGTGCCCGGCACCGCAGGCCGTCAGCCCGGCGATCGAGAACGCGAAGAAGGCGGCGGCCACGCCGCGTCGAAGGCTGCTGCTCACGGCGGCGGCACTCTCCTCGGAGGGTCAGGATGATCTCTCAGGGGCTCAGCGTACCGACCGCTCCCCGGCGTGCCGCATCCGGCCCACCCGCAGGGAGTGTCCGGTAATTGGCCGCTTTCCGACGCGGCCTCGGTGATCAATTCTTCGAGAGCTGCACACGTACGCGAAGGCATTCTGTCAACCGGGACAAAACGGACGGCTTTCCGTGACCGACGGAACTTCTTCACGCGCTCCCGTGCATAGCGGCGCGAACTGCGCGGACCGCCGAACCGCCCTCCGACCTGCGCATACCCGCCGCCGAGACCGCCCCGCAGCATGCCGCGGGTGCGCTTGTCAACCCCCGAGATATGGTCTGACCTGCGAAAACGTCATTCAAAGGGCTCCCTTCCCGTGTTAGCATGGAGAGCCACGGAAGGGGTACCTGTCACATGACGTTCAAGGTTGGCGACACCGTGGTCTATCCCCATCACGGGGCCGCGACGATCGAGGCCATCGAAACCCGCCCGATCAAAGGCGTGGATAAGACCTACTTGGTACTGAAGGTCGCCCAGGGTGACCTGGAAGTGCGCGTGCCGGCGGAAAACGCCGAGCTCGTCGGTGTGCGCGATGTGGTTGGGCAGGACGGTCTGGACCGGGTCTTCGAGGTGCTCCGCGCGCCGTACGCCGAGGAGCCGACCAACTGGTCCCGCCGGTACAAGGCGAATCTCGAGAAGCTCGCGTCCGGCGATGTCATCAAGGTGGCCGAGGTCGTCCGCGACCTGTGGCGCCGTGAGCGTGAGCGCGGCCTGTCCGCCGGCGAGAAGCGGATGCTCGCCAAGGCCCGGCAGATCCTGGTCAGCGAGCTGGCGCTCGCCGAGGCCACCAACGAGGACAAGGCCGAGTCCCTTCTGGACGAGGTTCTCGCTTCCTGAGAGCGGAAGTTCTGGAAACGGAGTTCACGCCTGACCGGGCAGCGCCCGGGCATGTTCCGGGGCCTCGATCGGCGGACGTGGGGAAAACGTCCGCGGACCAGTTCCTGATCGCGTGACCCAGCGGGATCACCGGACCGTCGCCGATGATCGCGAGATCATCCTGTGATCATCGACCGGAGATCACCGTCCCTCCACTCCAGAATGGCGTCCGCTGCGAAATGAGTGCCCGACCGGGTGACGTACGCGTGAATCTTTTCCGAACAACGCATGACGACACACCGGACGCGTCTCACGTTCAGCGTTCTCCCGCATTGCCGCAGCGCCCGAAAGGCATTCCTGGTGCCACGCGGGCGCTGTGGCATGTAAGGCCGTGCCATGTGAGAACACGGCGTGCGGCGGAGGTGTTCCGGCCGGGAAAAGCACCGGAATGCCTCGCTGCCATCGGCGGTGATGCTGTCGCCGCCGCCGTGTGCCGGTCCCTCAGGGCCGACTCGACCGGGACGTCACGGAAGGGTCCGATCGGGCCGCGTCCGGCACGCTGAGGCCATACCCACCACCGCCCCGCGGACAAACCTGCATACCTGGGCAATGTCAGAGATCACACCGCCGTCCGGCGCGATTCCGCGCACCGCAGCCGTCATCCCGGCCGCAGGCCTGGGCCTCCGCCTCGGCGGCGGCACCCCCAAGGCCCTGCGCGAGCTGGGCGGGACGCCGATGCTCGTCCACGCCGTGCGCGCCATGGCGCGCGCCCGCGCCGTCTCCCTGGTCGTCGTCGTGGCGCCGCCCGACGGCGTCGGCAAGACCCGCTCCCTGCTCGACGAGCACCCCGCGCCGCCCGGCGTGGCGCAGCTCGTCGTCGCGGGCGGCGCCACACGGCAGGAGTCCGTGCGCCTCGGCCTCGCCGCGCTGCCCGAGGACGTCGGCATCGTCCTCGTCCACGACGCGGCAAGGCCGCTGGTGCCCGTCGCCACGGTGGACGCCGTGGTGGAGGCCGTGCGCGCCGGGGCGCCCGCCGTCGTACCCGCGCTGCCCGTCACCGACACGGTCAAGCAGATCGCCGCGCCCGCCGTCGCGGGGGAGCCCGAGCCCGTCGTGGCGACACCCGACCGGGCGCTGCTGCGCGCGGTCCAGACGCCGCAGGGCTTCGACCGCGCCACGCTGGCCGAGGCCCACGCCGCGCACGCCGCCGGAGGCGACGCCACCGACTGCGCCGGGCTCGTCGAACGGCTCGGCGTCCCCGTCGTCCTCGTGCCGGGGCACGAGGAGGCGTTCAAGGTCACCCGTCCCCTCGACCTCGTGCTCGCCGAGGCCGTCCTCGCCCGCCGGAGGCTCCCGTCATGACCGACAGCCCAGCCAGGACGGGCAGTCCGGCCCGCCCCGTGCTCCCCCGCACCGGGATCGGCACGGACGTGCACGCCTTCGAGGCGGGCCGCGCCCTGTGGTGCGCCGGGCTGCACTGGCCGGACGCCGCGTACGGGCTCGCCGGGCACTCGGACGGCGACGTGGCCGCGCACGCCGCCTGCGACGCCCTGTTCTCCGCCGCCGGGCTCGGCGACCTCGGCGCGCACTTCGGCACCGACAGGCCCGAGTGGGCCGGCGCCGCCGGGACGGCGCTGCTCGCCGAGGCCGCCCGCATCGTCACGGCGGCCGGGTTCACCATCGGCAACGTCGCGATCCAGGTCATCGGCGTGCGCCCCAAGATCGGCACGCGCAGGGCGGAGGCGCAGGCCGCGCTGTCGGCCGCCGCGGGCGCGCCGGTCTCCGTCTCGGGCACGACCACCGACGGGCTCGGCCTCACCGGCAGGGGCGAGGGCCTCGCCGCCGTCGCGACGGCGCTCGTCGTTGCATCGAGCTGAGCGTTCCATCGAGCTGAGCGTCCCGGCGGGCTGACGGCGCGGCGGCGCGCACGAGGCGCCGCCCACCGGGTATACGGCGTAGCGGACGAAGCCAGCACACGCACGTACAGGAAGGCACAGCCGTGTCCCTCGCACTCCCCGAACCCCTCAGGACGGCGCTCGACCAGCCGACGGTCGTCACCATCGCCACCATCCAGCCCGACGGGTCGCCGCAGGTGAGCCCCGTGTGGATCGCCCGGGACGGGGACGACCTCCTCGTCTCCACGACGGTCGGCCGCCGCAAGGAGCGGAACCTGCGCCGCGACCCGCGCGCGACCGTCACCGTCCTGCCGCCGGAGGACCCGTACGCGTACGCCGAGATCCGCGGCACCGTGACGCTCGCCACCGAGGGCGCCGAGGAGCTGATCGACACCCTGTCCCGCAAGTACACGGGCAAGTCCTACGCCGAGTTCAACCCGGCGTCCGCGCAGGACGATCCCCGGGTCGTCGTGCGCGTCACGCCGACGCGGATCAACGGGCAGGGGATCGTCTGACAACCGGTGCCGCGGGCGTCCCACCGGCGCCCCGGCGCCCACTACTCTTGAGGCGTGACCATTCGCCTGTATGACACCAGCGCCCGGCAGATCCGTGACTTCACCCCGGCCCTGCCGGGCTGCGTCTCGATCTACCTGTGCGGCGCGACGGTGCAGGCGGCCCCGCACATCGGGCACGTGCGGTCGGGGGTCAGCTTCGACATCATGCGCCGCTGGTTCGCGCACCAGGGGTACGAGGTCACGTTCGTGCGCAACGTCACGGACATCGACGACAAGATCATCGTCAAGAGCGCCGAGCAGCGCCGCCCCTGGTGGGCCCTCGGCTACGAGAACGAGCGCGCCTTCGACACCGCGTACGCGCTGCTCGGCTGCCTCCCGCCCACGTACCAGCCGCGCGCCACGGGCCACATCCCGGAGATGGCGGACATGATGGCCGCGCTGATCGAGCGCGGCCACGCGTACGCGGCGGACGGCAACGTGTACTTCGACGTCCGCTCCTTCCCCGGCTACCTCCAGCTGTCCAACCAGGACCTCGACCACCTGCTCCAGCCCGAGGGCGAGGGCGAGACCGGCAAACGGGACCCGCGCGACTTCGCCCTGTGGAAGGCCGCCAAGCCCGGCGAGCCCCGCTGGGACACCCCCTGGGGGCCCGGCCGTCCCGGCTGGCACCTGGAGTGCTCGGCGATGGCGCACAAGTACCTCGGCTCCGTCATCGACATCCACGGCGGCGGCATCGACCTCGTCTTCCCGCACCACGAGAACGAGATCGCGCAGTCGCGGGCGTACGGCGACGAGTTCGCGCGCTACTGGGTGCACAACGCGTGGGTGACCATGGCGGGCGAGAAGATGAGCAAGTCGCTCGGCAACTCCGTGCTGGTGACCGAGATGGCGCAGCGGTGGCGGCCGATCGTGCTGCGGTACTACCTGGGCACGCCGCACTACCGCTCGACCATCGAGTACAGCGAGGCGGCGCTCGCCGACGCCGAGGCGGCGTTCGGCCGGATCGAGGGCTTCCTGACGCGCGCGGCCGAGCAGGTCGGCCCGGTCGCGCCCGCGACCGAGGTGCCGTCCGACTTCGCCGCCGCCATGGACGAGGACCTCGGCGTGCCGCAGGCGATGGCCGCCGTCCACACCACCGTCAGGCAGGGCAACGCGGCGCTCGCTGAGGGCGACAAGGAGTCCGCCGCTGCCCTCGCGGGCCAGGTGCGCGCGATGCTCGGCGTGCTCGGGCTCGACCCGCTCGACCCGGCCTGGAGCGGTACGGGCGCCGGGCGCGGCGAGGAGCTGACCGGCGTGGTGGACACGCTGGCGCGGCTCGTGCTCGCCCAGCGGCAGGCCGCCCGCGAACGGCGGGACTACGGCACCGCAGACGCCATCCGTGATGAACTCCAGTCCGCAGGCCTGGTCATCGAGGACACGCCCAGCGGCCCCCGCTGGGAACTCAGTTAGGACACACACAGACATGCCAGGCAACAGCGCCCGCCCCAACCGCCGTACCAGCAACAAGAAGGGCCCGCAGATCGGCAGCGGCGGCCAGCGCCGCAAGGGGCTCCAGGGCAAGGGTCCGACCCCGCCCGCCGAGATGCGCACCGGCCATGCCAAGCAGCGTGCCGCGCAGGCCAAGGACGCCAAGGCCCGCAGGCAGCAGGGGCGTTCGGGCGGCGGCGCGCGGCGCGGCGGCAGGACGCCGGCCGAACTGGTCGTCGGCCGCAACCCGGTGGTCGAGGCGCTGCGCGGCGGCGTGCCGGCGAACACGCTGTACGTCCAGCAGTTCCTCGACACGGACGACCGCGTCACCGAGGCCGTCAAGCTGGCCATGGAGCGCGGCGACGTGCATCTGATGGAGGCGCCGCGCGCCGAGCTGGACCGCATGACCAACGGGCTGTCGCACCAAGGCCTCGTGCTCCAGATCCCGGCCTACGAGTACGCGCACCCGGACGACCTGCTCGGCGCCGCGGACGACGCGGGCCAGGCCGCGCTGATCGTCGCGCTCGACGGCGTCACCGACCCGCGCAACCTCGGCGCCGTGGTGCGGTCCGCCAGCGCGTTCGGCGGGCACGGCGTGGTCGTGCCCGAGCGCAGGGCGGCCGGGATGACGGCCGGGGCGTGGAAGACGTCGGCGGGCACCGCGGCCCGTACGCCCGTCGCGCGCGCCACCAACCTGACGCGCGCGTTGCAGAGTTACCAGAAGGCGGGCCTCACCGTCGTCGGGCTCTCGGCGGACGGCGAGTCGGATCTCGCGGACGCGCCGGGGCTCGACGGCCCTGTCGTGGTGGTCGTGGGCAGCGAGGGCAAGGGCCTGTCGCGGCTCGTCGGCGAGACGTGCGACGTGCGCGTGCGCATCCCGATGCCGGGCGGCGCGGAGTCGCTCAACGCCGGTGTGGCGGCGGGGATCGTGCTGTACGAGGCGGCACGCCGCCGCGCCTGACGTGTGCCGGGCGGGGGCGGGCGGCGCCTGCCCCCGCCCGGGGTCGTCCGGAGGGTCGCGGTTTGACGGGTCACAGACAGACTTTTGCGGTCCAGACAGTGTCCTCAGGCGTGTCACTCAGTTAGATGAGTGTGGACACCAGAACACACCGCGGCCCCGCGACGGACGAGCCGGTGCTGAGCATGGTCAAGGTGCCGTGCGACCCCGCGCAGGTCGTCGTGAACCACGTCAGTTTCCGGGTGCAGCTCCCCGGTCCGTCCCCGGTCAGCGGAGCGGTCGGCGACCCCACCCGGCTGACCCGCGTCCCCGCGGCGGGCCGCCGCCGCCCCGTCGTCTGGACGGGCCGCAGCTCGCCGGGCGACCCGGGGGCGAGCACGCTGGTCCAGGCGGTGCGCGACGCCGGTGTCTCCGGCGCGACCCAGGTGCTTCCGCGCGTCACGCCCCGCAAGACCCTGATCTCCCCGCGCTCCCCGCTCCCGCCGGAGAGCACGCGCCTGCTCTCCGCCGCCGTCGCGGGACCGCCCGCGCAGCGCTCCCGGACCGGCGCGGGCGGGACGGCCGCGCCGACGCCGCCGCGCGGCACCGAGCAGACCGTCGAGGTGGGCCGCACCCCCGCCGGGCCCGCCGGGCCGCGCGCGGCCGACCGCCGCCAGGCGTACGCGCCGGGCCGCCGTACGAACCGGATGAGCCTGGGCGTCGTCCTGCTGCCGCTGCGCGTCCTGCTCGGCTTCATCGCCATCTACGCGGGCATGGGCAAGCTCACCGACCCCGTCTACTTCGACGGCGGCGAGCGCGGCTCGCTCTACGCCTGGCTGGCCACGCTGGAGCCGTGGACCGTCGCCGCGCCGCTGCACGACTGGGCGCTGGCGCACCCGATCGGCGCGGGCCTGACCGTCGCGTTCACGCAGATCATCGTCGGCGTCCTCACCGTCTTCGGCCTGTGGCAGCGCCTCGCCGCCTCGCTCGGGGCGCTGCTCTCGCTGGCGCTGCTGGTCACCGTCAGCTGGCGGAACGGCCCGGCGTACGACACCCCCGACATCATCCTGTGCGCCGCCTGGAGCCCGCTGATCATCGCGGGCGCGCCCGTCTACTCGCTGGACTCCCGCCTGGCGACCGAGGCGTGGCGGACGCTGGGGCCGCGCGCGCCGCTGTCCGAGCTGCGCCGCCGGGTGCTGCGGCGCGGCACGCTGACCGCGGCGCTGCTGCTCGGCGTCGCCCTGCTGCTCGGCTCGATGCTGGGCAGCGCGGTGCGGTCCGCCGCGTTCCCCGAGGCGCCGGAGCCGGGTCAGCCGCCGCGCAACCACCTGCCGGGACAGCCGCTCACCGAGGAGGAAGAGGAGGCGCGCGCCGACGAGGCGTCCAGCGGCCCCTCGGCCGGGGCGGACTCGTCGGAGGAGCCGGGCGCGGACGGTTCCGCGTCGCCCGAGGGCACCGAGTCGGGCGCGACGACCGGCCCGTCGGCCGGGACCGGCGAGACGGGCGGCGCGTCGCAGTCGCCCGTGCAGGAGGCGCCGCCCGCGCAGCAGACGGTGCCCGCGCCGCAGCGGTCCGCGCCGCCGACGGAGAGCTACGTCCCCGAGGAGCCCGCTCCCGCGCCGGAGACGGGCGGTGACGCGGGTGACTCCGCGGAGCAGGAGGCTCCGGCGGAGGACGGGGGTGAGCGGAGCAGCCTCGGCCCTATCGGCGGGCTGCTCGGTTAGGTGAGGTACTGGGCACCTCATGATGTGACCCGGGTCATGTCGCGCGCGGGGTAACGTGGCCCCGCGCGCGGACAAGCCGGGGAGTGGACCATACGATGCACGCCCGGGTGCGGGACGGCGACCCCGAGGCGTTCCGTGAACTGTTCGACGCGCACGCGCGGTTGATCCACGGGTATGCCGCCCGGTGGACCGGGGACCGCGCGCTCGCGGAGGACGTCGTCTCCGTCACGTTCCTCGAAGCGTGGCGGCTGCGCGACCGCGTGCGGGACGAAGGCGTGGACCTGCGCCCGTGGTTGATGGGCATCGCCGTCAACGTGCTGCGCAACACGACGCGCGCCCGGCGCCGTTACGAGTCCGCGCTGTCCCGTCTGCCCACGGGCGGGAGCGAGCCCGACTTCTCGGACGAGGTGGTCGGGCGCATGGCCGACGCCGAACGGGTCGCGGCGGCGCGGCGCGCGCTGGAGCGGCTGCGGCCGGGGGACCGCGAGGTGTTCATGCTGTGCGTGTGGTCCGAACTGTCGCACGCCGAGGCCGCGATGGCGCTCGATATCCGCGAAGGGACGGTCCGCACACGGCTGTTCCGCGCCCGGTCGCGGCTGCGGCGGTTCGCCGACGAGGAGATGGACAGGGAACGCGCCGTGCGGCCCGGACAACTCCACAGTGACCGCCTGCAGCGGGCGGTCCGGTCCAGTGAGGGGACGAGCGGATGAAGCGCCAGGACGACGCGCCGGATCACGGCGAACTGTCGCGGCTGCTCCCGGCACCCGGCGTTCCGGTCCTTTCCGAGGATCGAAGCCGCGTGCTTCAGGAGTTTGTGATGAGCGAGATCGAACGCGAGCAGGAGCGGGCCGCCGAACCGGCGCGCCCGAAGCGGCGGCGCCGCGCACTGTGGGTGGCGCTGCCGGTGGCGGCGGCCCTGGTGGCGGGCGCCGTGACGTACACGGCGCGGGACGACGACGGGGCGGGCGACGTCATCGGGACGCCCATGGCGGCGAGTCCGGCGCAGTTCCTCCGGCAGGTGTCCGTGCGGGCCGAGGAACTGCCGGTGCCGCGCGCCGACCAGTTCATCTACCAGCGGACGGTCAGCACGTTCCGGCCCATGACGGAAGAGGAGTGGGAGGAGTACTCCGAGGAGCACGGGTTGACGGTCACCCGCTCCACGGGAGACGGCAACTGGGAGACCGTCGTGGGCCTGGAGGACGCGTTGCCCGACGTCAGGTTCATCTGGACGGAGGTCGGGCGTCCCATGGGCGTGGCGACCGAGCCGTACGAGACGGAGCGGTGGATCTCCCCGGACGGCACGACCGGCTGGACGATCAACCCCTACGACCTCATGAACACCGATGGTGAGGGCGTTCCGATCGCCAACGAACCCTGGGAACCGTACCTCGAAGGGACCAACTACGAGTACCTCTCCGAACTCCCCACCGACGCCGAGGGCCTGCGGGACGTGGTCTACGGCGAGTTCGGCGAGCAGGACGGGCTGACCGGGGAGGCGCTGGAACAGCGGGTCTTCAGCGGCTTCGGCAGCCTGGCGTTCCAGGAACTGCTGCCACCGGGACTCGCGGCGGGGCTGTACGAGGCGCTCGGCCAGGTCCCCGGCGTGGAGCTGCTGGAGGGGATCGAGGACGCGGCGGGCCGCACGGTCGTCGGCGTGGGGCGTCTTGACCAGGACACCGGCATCCGGTGCACGTACCTCTTCGACCCGGAGACGTACGACCTCCTCGGCTACCAGGAGGTCCAGGTCGAGGAGCAGGACGGTGTGGCGGTGGGCACGCTGCTGGACAACCAGGCCATCCTCGAACGCGGTGTCGTGGACGAGGCGAGGCAGCGGCCCGGCGAGGGCAGCGGGGCGGCCTGAGCGTCCCGTGCGCGGCCCGGCTCCTCGCAGGGCGGGCCGCGCGTCGGGCGGATGGGGAACGGCGGCCCGGGGGCCGGTGGCGCGGTAGGTCTCAGCCGCGCGCCAGCTCCCGGGCCGCCTCCGTGAGGTCCTTGGCGGTGTCGATGGCCCGCCAGTACGCGCCCTGCGGGATGGCGAAGCCGGCCAGGCGGCGTTCGCGGGCGAGGCGGGGGAACGTGGTGCGCTCGTGGTCGCCGCGGTCCGGCAGCAGCTTGGTGAACTCGGCGGCGAAGACGTACACACCCGCGTTGATCGGGTACGGGGACGGGGGCGCCTCGATGAAGTCGAGGACGTGCCCGAAGTCGTCGATGTCCACGGCGCCCCAGGGCATGCGGGGACGGGCGAGGGCGAGGGTGGCGAGGGCGTCGCGTTCGCCGTGGAAGCCCGCCATCTCGCGGAGGGAGAAGCGGGTCCAGATGTCGCCGTTGGTCGCGTACCAGGGCTCGTCCTGGCGGGGCAGCGCGGCGGCGGCGTACTTGAGGCCGCCGCCACGGCCGAGGGGCTCCGACTCTATGACCGTGCTGACGCGCAGCGGGAGGTCGGCACCGGCCAGCCACTCCTGGAGGACCTCGGCGAGATGTCCGCAGGAGATCACCGCGTCCGTGACCCCCTCCTGGGCGAGCCAGGTGAGCTGGTGCCCGATGATCGGGACGCCGGTGCCGGGGATCTCCACCATCGGCTTGGGCCGGTCGTCCGTGTAGGGACGCAGGCGCGAACCCTGACCGCCGGCCAGGATCACGGCCTGCGTGGGCTGCGGGGCGTCGAGCGGGCTCTGGGGCATACCCGCAGCCTACGGGGTCAGTTGGCGGCGGCCACGCCCGAGGCGTAGGAGGTGTCGCAGACCGGGCGCGCGTGCTGCTGGGCGCGGCGCGTGCTGCCGTACTTCTCGACGGCGGCCTCGCCGAGCGCCTGGGCGATCTGGCCGCAGTGCGGGGCGAGTTCGGGGTCGCGGTCGACGGCTTCCTGGAGCGCGGTGAGGGCGGCGGTCGGGTCGTCCTGCCGGAGGGTGATCAGCAGGCGCTCCTGGAGGGCGGCCTCGGGCGTCAGCTCCTGCTGCTCCTCCTCGGAGGACGCGGTGAGCATCTGGTCGCCCGCCGGGCCGCCGACCCACGGGACGCGGGAGACGGCGAGGGTCCCGGAGAGCACCAGGACAACGGGCAGGGCGATGGCGAGAGTTCGGCCGATGTGGCGGAGTGCCTGGTTCACTGGGTGGTACTCCTCGCGAAGCGGTGACGGCGGGCCGTCGGGGACTGTCGGGAACGACATCTGGCCCGTCGATGGTAGCGAGGGGAAGGGTTTCGGTGACATTCCGTCACTCTCACGAGTGATGAACTCCGGGGAACGGCACCCCGTGCGTTGACGTACGGAGGGGCGCTGACGTACGGAAGGGCCGCCCCTCCGCTGTGTGTGCGGAGGGACGGCCCTGTGGGTCCGTGCGGTGCGGCGCGGGTCAGGCGCTCAGGCGCTCGCCGGTGGAGGTGGAGAAGACGTGGGTCTCGCCCGGGCGGGGGACGACGTTCAGCGTCGCGCCGCGCTCGGGGACGTCACGGCTGTCCACGCGGATGACCAGGTCCTTGTCCTCGCCGCCGATCTGGGCGGTGCCGAAGATGTAGCCGTCGGCGCCGGTCTCCTCGACCACGTTGACGGTGACGGCCAGGCCCGCGTCCTTCTTCTCGTCGGCCTTCTCCAGCGAAGCGGCCTCGCCGTTGCCGGTGACGATGGCGAAGTGCTCGGGGCGGCAGCCGACGACGACGTGGGTGTCGCCCTTGGCCTGCGCCTCGGAGAGCGCGGTGCGCTCGACCGGGACGACGCTGTTGCCGAACTTCACGCCGCCGTCGGTGATCGGGACCTCGATCAGGTTCATGGCGGGGGAGCCGATGAAGCCGGCGACGAAGAGGTTGGCCGGCTTGTCGTACATGCGGCGCGGGGAATCGATCTGCTGGAGGAGCCCGTCCTTGAGGACCGCGACGCGGTCGCCCATGGTCATGGCCTCGACCTGGTCGTGGGTGACGTAGACCGTGGTGACGCCCAGGCGGCGCTGGAGGCCGGCGATCTGCGTACGGGTCTGGACGCGGAGCTTGGCGTCCAGGTTGGACAGCGGCTCGTCCATGAGGAACACCTGGGGCTCACGCACGATGGCGCGGCCCATCGCGACACGCTGCCGCTGGCCGCCGGAGAGGGCCTTCGGCTTGCGGTCGAGGTACTCGGTGAGGTCGAGGATCTTCGCGGCCTCTTCGACCTTGGTGCGGATGTCCGTCTTGTTGACGCCCGCGATCTTGAGCGCGAAGCCCATGTTTTGCGCGACGGTCATGTGGGGGTAGAGCGCGTAGTTCTGGAACACCATGGCGATGTCCCGGTCCTTCGGCGGCAGGTGGGTGACGTCGCGGTCACCGATGTGGATGGAGCCTCCGTTGACGTCCTCGAGACCCGCGAGCATGCGCAGGGAGGTGGACTTGCCACAGCCGGAGGGGCCGACCAGCACCAGGAACTCGCCGTCGGCGATCTGGATGTCCAGCTGGTCCACGGCGGGCTTGTCGCCGCCGGGGTAGATGCGGGTGGCCTTGTCGTAGCTGACCGTCGCCATTGTTCTGCTGTCTCCTTCTACCGGCAGGAACGTGCCGGACGATCCGAGTAGGAAGGTGTTACGCCCATATGTATGGACGGCTACCGCAACCTAACTCGCGGGGGGCCGGTCTGTCAGTACCTGGCGGTAAAAGAAAACCGTGTTAACGGAAGAATGCCGCGTACCGGTCACGGAGCGTGAGACGGGGGCCCCGGTCTGCGGATATCCCTCTCTGTGAGCGTGCGCGGCCGTGTACCCTGGAGCGGCTTCACAGCCCTGCCGCCTTAGCTCAGCCGGCCAGAGCAGCTGTCTTGTAAACAGCAGGTCGTCGGTTCGAATCCGACAGGCGGCTCGTACGGAAGGACCCCCTCGCCCGCCGGTGAGGGGGTCCTTCGTCTTCCGGAGCGCAGGACATCAGCGTTCACCCGACGTTCCCGCGCGGCCACTTTCTCCCCCCTTGTGCCGCATGGCAGATTCCGGTCGCGTCGTTCCCCACAGGCGGCCGGACGGCCGTCGGACGAAGGGTGATCCATGTCCTACGACTCTCCCCTCAGGTCACGCCGCGGCGTGCTGCTCGGGGCCGCCGCGGCCGGTGCGGGGCTCACGCTCGGGGCCGCCGGGCAGGCCGCCGCCCACCACCGGGGCACGGCCCCCGTGGTCGTCGCCGAGCAGGCGAGCAGGCGGCTGCTGGTGCTCGATCCCCGCGTGGACGTGTGGGACCCGGCGGCCGACCCGTCCGCCGTGCTGTGGGCGTTCTCGCCGCTGGGCGACCCGCGCTACCGCGACCTCGACCCGGACACGAGCTGGGTCTACCCCGACGAGGCCAAGGCGCGGCGCCTCGGAGGCCGGACGTACGTGCTGACCACGGCGTCCTTCGGCTTCGCGGCCGCCGTCGAGTACCCGACGGGGCGGCGGTACTGGGCGGGCGGCCTCGGCGCCGGGGACGACCTGCTCAACCCGCACACCGCCGAGATTCTGCCGGACGGCAACGTCGCGGTCGCGTGCAGCACGGGCGCCCTCGTCCGGCTGTTCGCCGCCTCGCTCGGCCCGCACGCCACGCGCTACACCGACGCCGAGCTGAAGGGCGCGCACGGGCTGCACTGGGATCAAGACCGCCGGGTGCTGTGGGCCCTGGGCGACGACGAGCTGGTCGCCTATGACGTCACGGGCACGCGGGTGCGTCCCGGCCTGCGGCGGCGGTTCGCGGTGCCGCTGCCCGTGGCCGCCCCCGGGACGACGGCGGGCGGGCACGACCTCGCCCCCGTGCTGGGGCGGCGGGGCCGCCTGTGGGTGACGACGAACGCCGCGGTGCACCAGTACGACATCGCGCGCCGGGCGTTCGTGCAGGACTTCCCCGGCGCGGGTGAGATCTCCCGGAGGTCGGTGAAGGCCGTCGGCGACGACCCGCGCACCGGGCAGGTGCTCAGCAACGTGCCGGAGGCGGGTCTGGAGGAGTCGTGGTGGACCACGACGGTGAGCCTGCACCGGCCCGCGGGCAGCAGGAAGCTGGTGGACGGCGGGATCTACAAGGCGCGTTGGTGGCTTCCCCGCTGAGCGCGGCGGGCGGCGGGGCGGTGGGCCCGTCCGGCTCGTCCGTCAGCCGTTGACGAGGTCGGTGGCGGCCCGGCCGAAGCCCTGGACGCGCGCGGTCGCGTTGTCGGTCCGCCACAGCAGGCCCCAGCGCAGGGGCGGGGCGTCGGTGAGGCGTACGTACGCCACGTCGGGGCGTACGTAGTAGCGCCTGGCCTGGGCGCCGACCGGGAAGACGCCGTGGCCCGCGCCGACGAGGGTGAGCACCTCGTTGAAGGTGGAGGCGGAGGGGCCCCGCGGGATGGGCCGCCCGGACGGTGTGGTGGGCGGGGTGCGGTCGAGGCGCAGGGCTTCGGACAGCGTGTCGGGGAGCTGCAGCATGGTGCTGCGGGCCAGGTCCTCCATGGAGACCGACGAGCGGCGGGCGAACGGGTGCTGGGCGGGGACGGCGAGCATGCGTGCCTCCGACACCAGGACGGGGCCGGTGGTGAATCCGGGTGCCTCGATGGGGAAGGTGGCCAGGGCCACGTCGATCCCGCCGTCGCGCAGCCACGGCATCAGGTCGGTCATCTGCGCCTCGCGGAGCTGGACGTCGCAGTCGGGGTGGCGGCGGCGGAACAGCTCGGTGACCTGCGCGAGCAGCTGTCCGCCCGCGGCGCCGACGAAGGCGACGCGCAGTGTGCCGGTCAGGCCGCGCCCGGCGGTGACGGCCTCCTGGAACGCCGTGGTGATCGCGTCCCAGGCGGGGCGCAGCCCCTCGGCCAGCCGCTGTCCCGCCGCCGTGAGTTCCACGCGGCGGCTGGTGCGGTTGAACAGCGGTGCCCCCGTGCGGCGTTCCAGTTTGGCGATCGTCTGGCTGACGCGGGCGGTGGTCACGTGCAGGCGCTCGGCGGTGCGGCCGAAATGCAGCTCCTCGGCGAGCGTGAGGAACGCCTCGATCTCGTGCCGTTCCAGCACGATCCCCTCCCGCCGTTAAGTCTGACTTCACGATCATTGTAAAGCGACTCCTTGATGTGCCCCTGTCCCCGGCCGAGGGTGGAACCGTTCGCACAACCCCTCTGACCTGCACGGGAGTACACATGTACGTCACCACTGGGCACGCCCTGGCGGCTCCGGCCACCGACCCGGAAGCCGTCGCCCGGGAGCTGCGCGACAGGACCGAGATCCTGGACGCGCTCCACCGGTTCGGCCTCGGCCAGGACCTGAAGGACGCGGACCTGTTCGCCTCGGCCTTCGCCGCCGACGCGGAGCTGGACTTCCGCCCGGCCGCCGCCAAGTGGGGCGGGCACCCGCCGCTGATGGCCGGCCGGGACACCATCGTCACCACGATCCTCGGCCTGTTCACGGACCGGGTGGAGACCACGCACCAGATCGCCAACCCCCGGATCACCGTCGGAGGCGACACCGCGCGCCTGACCGCCCTCGTGGAGGCGCAGCACCTGCTCGCCGGGGACCACGGCACCCGGGCCCTGCTGAAGAACCCCTACGACGTCCAGCTGGTCCGGGACGGCGACCGCTGGGTGATCCGCCACCTGCGCATCGACAACGCGTGGTTCACGGGCACCCCCACCGCCATCTTCGGCTGACCCCGCGCGTTACACCCCCGTTCCCCCTCCTCATCATCATGAAGGTGCGTCTCCATGTCCCCCGCCCTCCCGGCCCCGCCCGGGTTCCGCCGCCCGGCCCTCGCGCTGGCGCTGCTCGCGTTCGCGCAGCTGATCATCTCCCTCGACTACAACATCGTGTACGTGGCGCTGCCCGAGATCGGTGACGACCTCGGCTTCTCCGCGCAGAACCTCCAGTGGGTGATCAGCGCGTACGCGGTGGCGTTCGGTGGGTTCCTGCTGCTGGGCGGCCGGGCCGTGGACCTGTTCGGGCCGCGCCGGGTGTTCACGCTGGGGCTCGCGCTCTACGGGGCGGCGTCCCTGGCGGGCGGCCTGGCCGGGGAGCCCCTGCCGCTCATCGCGGCCCGCGCCGTGCAGGGCCTCGGCGGTGCGCTGCTGTTCCCCGCCACGCTGACGCTGGTGTCCACCGGCTTCGCCGAAGGCCGCGACCGCAACCGGGCGTTCGCGGTCTGGGGCACCGCGGGTGGCAGCGGCATGATCCTCGGGTCGCTGCTGGGCGGCGTCCTCAGCGAGGCGTTCGGCTGGACCGCGGTCTTCTACGTCAACGTGCCGCTGGCCGCCGCCGCCGTCCTGCTGACCCCGCCGCTGGTCCCGGCCGACGCCGCGCGGACGACCGGCCGCCGCTTCGACCTGGCCGGGGCCCTCACCTCCACCGGCGGGATCACGCTCGTGGTCCTCACCCTGGTCCAGGGGCCCGTGTCCGGCTGGGGCGACCCGGCCGTGGTGGGCGCGGCCGTGCTCGGTGCGGCGCTGCTGGCGGCGTTCGCGCTCGTCGAGGCGCGCGGCGCCGACCCGCTGCTGCCGCTGGGGCTGCTGCGCGGCCGTGACCTGCGGACCGGCGCGCTCGTCACGTTCCTCTCCATGGCCACCTTCGGGACGCTGCTGTACTTCCTGACCGTCTACTTCCAGGTGGTGCACGGCTACGGGGCGCTGCGCACCGGGCTGGCGTTCCTGGTGCCGATGGCGGCCATCGTCGCCGGATCGCAGCTCGCCGGACGGCTGGCCACCGTGCGCGGGACCCGGACCGCGATGATCGCCGCGCTGGCCGTCGGCGGCGTCGGCGCCCTCGTCGTCGGGGCGAGCCTGTCCACGGGCGGCTCCTACGCGGCGCTGCTGCCCGGCCTGGTCGTCCTCGGCGCCGGCCAGGGCGCCGGTTACACGCTGATGTTCGGCGCCGCGACCACCGGCACCCCCGCCGGGCAGCAGGGCGTGGCCTCCGCGATCGCCTCCACCGCCCAGCAGATCGGCGGCGCGGTCGGGCTGGCCGTCCTCGTCGCGGTCGCCAACCGGCACACGGGCGGCCTGAGCGGTGACGCGCTGCTCGCCGAGACGACGAGCGGCCTGCGTACGGCCGTGTTCGCCGCGGCGGCGGGGATCGCCGTCACCGCGCTGGTCGCGGCCGGGTTCACGCCCGCGCGCCGCCGTACACCGCCCGTCGCCACCGGCGCGGGCGCCACCGCCTGACCCTCCCTCCCACCGACACGAGGAACACCATGAACGAGCCGACCACCCTCCGCACCATCCTCCGCACCGCCGTCCGGGGCCGCGTGTGGCTGCCGGGCGACCCCGGCTTCGACGCCGCCCGCCGCCCCTGGAACCTCGCCGTCGAGCAGCCCGTGGCCGCCGTCGTCGAGGCCGCCGACGCCGACGACGTCGCCGCGCTCGTCCGGTACGCCGGACCGGCCGGACTCGGCGTCGCCACCCAGCCGAACGGGCACGGCGCGAGCGGGCGCACCGAGGGCACCGTCCTGCTGCGCACCACCCGGCTCGACGGCCTGGACATCGACCCCGCCGCGCGGCGCGCCCGTATCGGCGCCGGGGTGCGGTCGGGGCAGGTGCAGGCGGCCGCCGCGCCGCACGGGCTGACGGGGCTGCCGGGCAGTTCGCCGGTCGTCAGCGTCGCCGGTGTGGCGCTCGGCGGGGGCCTGAGCTGGTTCGGCCGCGCGTACGGCTGGGTGGCGGACAGCGTCACCGCGTTCGACGTCGTGGACGCGGACGGCCGCGCCCGGCACGTCACGGCGGACGGCGACCCGGACCTGTTCTGGGCGCTGCGCGGCGGCGGCGGGGACTTCGCCGTCGTCACCGGCCTCGAACTGGCCCTGCGCCCGGCGCCCCGCCTGTTCGGCGGCCGGACGCTGTGGGCGGCCGGGCACGCCGCCGAGGTGATGGACGCGTACCGGCGGATCACCGCCGAGGCGCCGGACGGGCTGACCGTCTGGCTCGACCTGCTGCACTTCCCCGGCGCCGAGCCGATGGTCGCCGTGGACGCCACCTACCTCGGCGACGAGGCGGAGGCACGCGCCCTGCTGGCCCCGCTGACCCGGCTGCCCGCGCCGTTGTCCGACAGCATGCGGGAGATGGAGGTCTCCGAACTGGGCGGCATCACCGCCGAACCCACCGACCCGGGCCCCGGCCTGTCGCGCGCCGAACTGCTCACCGTGCTCGACGACACCGCGGCCAAGACACTGCTCGCCGATCCCATGGCGCCGCTGCTCAGCGTCCAGATCCGGCACCTGGGCGGCGCGTTCACCCAGCCGTCCGACTCCCCGCACGGGCCGCTCACCGAGCCGTACGCGCTCTACATGTTCGGCGTCCCCACCGACCCGGCCGCCGCGCGGGCCGTCGCCGACAGGCAGCGCGCCTTCGCCGAGGCCCTGCCGGTCAGCGGACGCAAGCCCCTGTCGTTCCTCAACCCGTCCGAGACGGTGGCCGACGCGTTCACCGCCGAGACGCTGACCCGGCTGCGCGCGGTCAAGCGCCGCTACGACCCGCGCGGCATGTTCCGCAGCGACTTCCCCGTGGAGGGGTGACGGGGAGTCATAACGACGAGGACGGCGGCGGTCAGGGTGACCGCCGCCAGGGTCAGCAGGGCGTAGAGGGTGGGGTTCACCCAGGAGGGGACGACCTCCACGCCCTGGCACACCGTGCTGAGCGGGAAGCGGGTCTGCGTCTCGGGCCGGACGTTGGCTCCCACGCTGTAGCGGCACACGTCTTCGGGATCCAAGAAGGCGGTCGCGTACGTCGCTTCGGCGTAGACCCGGAACAGGAGCGCCGCGCACACGGACAGGCAGCACACCAGGGCCAGGGGGCGGGGGCTTGCGAGGCGCGGCCGACCGCCTTCGCGTAACCGCTGCACGGTGTGAGCCGTGAGCAGGCCGAGGGCGATGACGGTGGCGGGCAGCGCCAGGAGGGTGGCGGAGTCAAGTTGGGCGTCCATGCGGCATGGTCGCACGCGTTCCGCTGCTGTGTGGACCTGCGGGATCAGGGGGCCGCCGCGCGGCGTACCCCGATGACGACGGCGGCGGTCATGGTGACCGCGGCGAAGGCCAGCAGGCCGAAGAAGGTGGGGTTCACCCACGCCGGTACGAGTTCGACGCCGTCGCAGACCACGCTGAGCGGGATCGTCGTCTCGCGTTCGGGTTCGCCGTGGTAGTCCGTGTAGTTGGCGCAGAGGTGGCGGGGGCGGAAGCTGTAGGCGTACTCGTACCTTGCCCACGTCCGGAACATCCCCGCCCCGCACGCGGTCAGGATGGCGCCCATCGCCAGGGGGAAGGGGCTGGCGAGGCGCGGGCGGCCGCCCTCGCGCAACCGCCGTACCGCGTGCGTGATCAGGCCGAGGAGGGAACCGGCCGCGAAGATCGGTAAGGGGAAGAGGAAGACGAGTATGAGCATGCCGCATGGTCGCACGGCATAGGGTGGAACGCCGTGGAACTCTGGGGAGCGCGCCTGTACGGCGATCCGTGCCGTGACTGCGGGTTCGCGTGGTCGCTGACGCCGCGCGGGGCCGTGGAGTTGGTGACGGCGCTGCCCGCGCGGTACGCCGCGCTGACCGAGGGGCGGCGGGGGGACGAACGGCTCCCCGGGCTCGCGTGGAACGTCACCGCGTACGTCAGCCACGTCACCGACAACCTCCGTAACTGGGCCGAACGGCTCGCCGCCGCGCGGCTGTCGGACGCGCGGCACGTCCCCGGCTACGACCAGGACCTGCTGGCGCGGGCGCGGCGCTACGACGAGGTGCCGCTGGCGGGCGCGCTGTGGTCGCTGCGGTGGGCGGTCGCCGCGTGGGCGGAGTCGGTGTCGGCGGCGCTGGACACGGGGATCGTGCTCGAACACGCGGCGCGGGGCGGACAGTCCGCCGAGGACGTCGCGCTGAACAACGCCCACGACGCGGCGCACCACGCGTGGGACATCGCCCGCATCCTCGCCTACACGGACGAGCGGGTCATCGGCTGACGTCCTGTTCCAGGGCCTCGGCGAGGGTGACGGCCGGGCAGCCGAGGGCCTCGGCCAGCGCGGATCGCTGTCGTTCGGTCAGCGCCGACGGTGCGACGAAGACGGCGAGTTGTGCGCCCGTTCGCTCGCGGAGTTCCGCCGCCTCGCGGACCTTGCCGGGGCCGAGGACCGTCCTGGGGGAGAGGGGCAGCGCCATCTTCCGCACCCCGCCGTGCGAGACGCCGCGGCGCTGCACGATCCGGCCGGTGACGCGGGCGCCGCGCGCGGTCAGCTGGTCCGCGGCGGCGTCCATGCGGGCGGCGAAGTCCTTCTGGTCGCCGGGAAAGTAGCCGACGAGGAGGACGGCCGGGCGTTCCGGAGGCATGGACGGCACGATAGGCGACCCGCTGCTCCCCGGGGGGTCGGGATCAGGACTTGTCGGCCGTCCCGACGAGCCGCAGGGCCCGGCGCGGGGCCGTCGGTTGCCGCAGCCCGAGGGCGACGCCCGCCGCGACGATCAGCGCGCCCGCGACGTCGGCGGGACCTGCCCCGCCGAGGCCGAGCACGACGGTGGTGAGCAGCGCGCCGATGGGCACGAGCCCGGCGAACAGCCCGGCGCGGTCCGCGCCGAGGCGGCGCAGCGCGTCGTACCAGAGGAAGAAGGCGGCGGCGGTGACGATCGCGCCGAGGTAGACGAACGCGGCGCCTTCGCCGAGGGTGGGCGCGCGCAGGGAGGCCGTGCCGTCCAGCGCGAGGCCCGCGGCCAGCAGCAGGGGGACGGACAGCGCGGCGGGATAGGCGGCGACCCGCAGGGGGCCGAGCCTGGGCAGCAGCGGGACGGCGAGCAGGGAGAAGGCGACCTCCCCGGCGAGCGCGCCGAGCGACAGCAGGAGGCCGGTCGGGCTGCCCGAGCCGAGGCCCGCGGCGACGGCCGCGCCGAGCGCGACGACGGTCGCGGCGCCGACGGTCCTGGCGGCGGGGCGCCGCCGTTCCGCGAGCGGCCCGACGAGGGCGAGCACGAGGGGGACGGCGCCGACGACGGTGGCGATCATGGCGGGCCCGGCGTGGCGGGTGGCCTCGACGAGGAAGAGGTTGAACCCGGCCAGGCCGGTGGCGGCCAGCGCCGCCAGCAGCAGGATGTCGCGCGGGGTCAGGCGGACACGGGGCAGGCGCTGGTGGCGCACGACGGCGAGCAGGATCGCGGCGGCGAGGGCGTAGCGCAGGGCCTGCCCGGTGAGGACGGGGTAGTCGGCGATGGTGGCGGAGACGGCCGTGGAGGTGCCCACCAGCAGCATCGCCGAGGCCGCGCCGACGGGGGCGGGGACGGATCTCACGCGGCGTGCTCCTGCTGCGGGGCCGGGGTGGCGGCCGGAGGGGTGAGGACCTTGCGGGTGACGCGTTCGGCGAGGGCGGCGACCAGGGTGCGGGGGCGGCGGGGCGTGAGGTGGGCGTTCAGGGCGTTGCCGAAGCCGGGGACGATCCAGGCGCGGTCGCGGTCCAGCGCGCGGAGCGTGGCGCGTACGACGGGCTCGGGGGTGGTCATGGAGCCGGTGACGGCGGCCTTGCGGGTGCCGATGGTGTCGAAGAACGCGGTCTCGACGGGGCCGGGGCACAGCGTGAGCACGCGGATGCCGCGCCGCCGGTACTCCTGGCGCAGGGCGAGGCCGAAGTTGAGGACGAACGCCTTGGCCGCCCCGTAGACGGCGAAGTAGGGGGACGGCTGGAAACCGGCGTTGGAGGCGACGTTGACGACCGCGCCGTGGCCGCGCGCCAGCATGCCGGGCAGCAGCTGGTGGGTGAGGTCCACGAGCGCGACGACGTTGACCATCAGCTGGTCGTGGTCCCTGGCCGCCGGGATCTCCTCGAAGCGGCCGCAGGTGCCGAAGCCGGCGTTGTTGACCAGCAGGTCGACGTCCAGGCCGCGGGCGGCCAGCTCCCCGGCGACGCGGTGGGCGGCGTCCGGCTCGGCGAGGTCCTGCACGAGGACGTGGGCGCGGACGCCGTGCTCGGCGGTCAGGCGCTCGGCCAGGGCGGCGAGCCGGTCGGCCGACCGCGCGACGAGGACGACCTCGTGGCCCTGGGCGGCGAGCTGGGCGGCGAACTCGGCGCCGAGGCCGGACGAGGCTCCGGTGATGAGCGCGGTGCGGGGCATGGCTTTCCCTTCGGTCGAGCGGCGCTGGGCGCTAACTGGGATGAGACAGTACCGATAATCCGTAGAAACGCAACAGTGACGATGCAGTTAGTGGCGAGAACGCATCGGGGCTGTAGGATCTGTCGCGGAAACCGGGCAGACCGGCGGGCGGTCGAGTGGGAGGCGTGATGGGTGAGACGGCGGCGCGGCCGTTGCGGGCGGACGCGGAACGCAGCGTGCGCGCGGTGCTGGAGGCGGCCGAGCGGGTGCTCGCCGAGGACCCCGGCGCGTCCATGGAGCAGATCGCGGCGGCCGCCGGGGTGGCCAGGACGACGATCCACCGGCGGTTCGCCAACCGGCAGGCGCTGATCGAGGCGCTGGCGTCGTCGGCGGCCCGCCAGCTCGTCCAGGCCGTGGAGGACGGCAGGCCGGACACGGCGCCGCCGCTGGTGGCGATGCACCGGATCACCGCCAACGTCCTGCAGGTCAAGAGCGCCTGGGCGTTCGCGCTTGAGCAGTCGGCCGACGCGGGCGGCGAGGCCGCCGCGCTCCACGAGGCCATCGCCCGCCGCTGCGTCGCCGTGCTGGAGCGGGCGCGGGCGGACAAGCTCATCGACGAGGCGGCCGACCTCGACTGGGTGCGCCGGGTCTACTACGCGCTCATCGGGGAGTCCCTGCGCGACGCCGCCGACGGCGCCGACCCGGACGCGCTCGCGGCCCGCGTCATCGACACCCTGCTACGCGGCGCGGCACCCCGCGCGTAACGCCCGCGACGGCGGCCCGCCCGTGACAAGCAGTGCCTTTTGCCCCCGCGGAACGCCGACGCGGCGCGCACGCGGGATGTCCCCGAGCCCGCGAACGTACCTGTGGACGGCCCGTTCCCGCTCCGGCTGACGGCAAGGGCGGACGTGCTCCGTCGCCGTTCGGCCGTGACGCGGGCCAGGAGGCCGCAGTGCGCCGCCCGGCCCGGTCGGTGACGCTGGATTAGCGTGCCGGCCATGACATCGAAGATCGCCTTGATCACCGGGGCCAACAAAGGAATCGGTCTGGAGACGGCCAGGCAGCTGGCCGCGCTCGGCGTGACCGTTCTGGTCGGTGCGCGCGACGAGGGACGCGGCCGTGAGGCCGAGGGCCTGCTGCGGCGGGAGGGGGCTGATGCCCGTTTCGTTCAGCTCGATGTGACCGATGAGGAGTCCATCGGACGGGCGGCGTCGTGGATCGGGGCGGAGTTCGGCCGCCTGGACATCCTGGTCAACAACGCGGGCACCTCCACCCTGTCGCGGCGCAGGACCCTGCCCAGCGAAACCTCGCTCGCGGACATGCGGGCGGTCTACGAGATCAACGTCTTCGGCGTGGTCGCGGTGACCAACGCGATGCTGCCGCTGCTGCGCCGCGCCGATGCCGCGCGGATCGTGAACGTGTCGAGCGAGGTCGGCTCGATCTCTTCCCAGACCGGTACGACCAGCCCGCTGAGCCGGATGCCGCCCTCGGCGCAGTACCCGTCGTCCAAGACGGCGGTCAACATGCTCACCGCGATGTACGCCAAGGAACTGCGGGACACCCCCATCAAGGTCAACGCGGCCAACCCCGGCTTCACCGCCACGGACTTCACCGACAACCGTGGTGTGCGAACGGCCGCCGAAGGGGCCGAGGCCAGCGTGCACCTCGCCACCCTGCCCGAGGACGGCCCCACGGGAATCCTGTGGGGCCACCTCTGGACCACCGAAGGCGACGGGGACGGCGGGTACGGCACCATCGCCTGGTAGCGGCTTGCCCCGCAGAGGCCCCGGCGGGACCTCGCCGGGGCACCGCGGTCAGCCGGCGTAGGGGTTGCCGCCGAGCCAGGTGGTGCCGTCGATCAGTTCGCGTGCCGCGTCCAGATGGCCGCAGTGGCAGGCGACTTCGACGATCACGTGGAGCAGGACGTGCCGCACGTCGGGCAGCCGCCAGACCGGCCAGATCTCCACGGGCCAGGCGGCGGGCTCCTGTTCGGGCGCGGCGGTGGCGAGTACGGCGTCCGCGCGGGCGATGGCCGCCCGGTAGCCGTCGAAGACCTTCCCGGCGGTCATCCCCTCGGGTACGGACCAGTGCGCCTCGGCGCCCGCCGCGAGCTGCCCGGCCACGTCCGGGTCGCCCGCGATCACGCCGGGGAACCAGAAGCGTTCGACGTCCATGGTGAGGTGGTGCACCAGCCCCAGGCAGCTCCAGCCGCTCGGCAGCACCGGCCGCCGCAGGTTCTCGTCCGAGAGCCCGTCGAGGATGCCGAGGACGTGCTCGCGCTGGCGGTTCAAAGCGCCTTTGAGGGCGGCTAGTTCGGCGTTCACCGGGCGGCGCACAGGTCGGCGAGGCGTTCCAGGGTGCTCGTCATCTGCCCCTGCCACCAGGCGCGTCCGCTGTCCACTTCCGCGCGTTTGTCCTCCGGCAGGCGTGAGCCGTCGAAGGTCTCGGTCACGACTGTCGCCCCAGGCCCGTCCGGGGCCAGGTCGAAGATCCACCGGTGGCCCCAGGCGTTCTCCGGCGCGGTGGCGTCGGGGTGGCCGCGACCTGGCCTCGGCTCCCAGCCGATGCGGCGGTCCGGCTCGTACGCGACGACGTGGTTGCGCATCTCATAGTCGCCGTGGCGCTCGGCGTGCATCCGCATCACGAAGACATCGCCGACGCCCGAGATCGCGGCGGCGAAGTCCCCGCCGCGCAGCATCCCCGACCCGTCGAAGTCCCGGTGCCGCCCGGGATCGGCCAGGGCCCGGAAGACGTCCCCCGCTGATGCCTCGACTCGCCGGGACACCGCCACGACGGCCTCACCTGTCGCAGCCACCCACCGCACCTCCTTCGACGCTCGCCCCGGACGTTACACCGGGGGTACGACAACGCCTGTGTGTGCTCAGGCGCGGGTGGCGCCTGGGGCCAGATGACGTGTACGTCGAGTCCGGTGTCGCGTGCATGGACGGCGACGAACCGGTCGGCGCGGCGCAGGAGTTCCTTCCCGGCCCGCCGTGTCGAAGGGCATGACGATCACCTCGGAGGCGGGCCCCGATCAGTCGGTCGTACAGGTGGGCGTGCTGCGGCTTGACCTTGCGGTCCCGGTAGTCGCGCGACGGCGTGACGACGACCAGCCGCCCGCCACGCTCCAGCACGGCCTCGTCGGAGAGGGCGATGTGTCCGGTGACGGAGAGCGTTGTCATAGGGGCCCTCGGGGAAACCAGGCGTGGCGGGTGCATGCGAAGTCGTCCTGGGGGTGGCCGAGGAGTTCGGCCTCTATGGCCCAGTAGATGCGGTGGCGACCGTCGCTGAGGCCATTGGAGAGCTGTGGGCGGACGACCAGGCGGTCCGCACGGTGGCGGACTGGAGCATCGGCGCGCTGACCGACCTGGTGGGCGTGGTGACCACGGCGAACGGCTAGAAACACCGCACCCGCGCGTCATCCGGCATCACTACCTATCACCGCAGGAGCCCACGAGTGCACCCCACACCACGAAAGGTGAAAGTAAGCAAAGTCCACCCGGACCTCTCCTAGACCCGCAGGTCACGAACTCTGCTCCCCGCACACGCGGGGGTGTTCCCAGGACTTCAACATCGTCCTGCTGATGCACACCTTCCTCCCCGCCTCCTGCCACCGGGCAGGGTCTACGCTGTGGGCTGCGGCCACCCCATGATCTTCGTTTCTCTACACAGTTCACGGCGATCATGGTGGCTGTAGCCGTCTTCTCACCGGCCCTGACGAGCCAACATGCGATCTGTACCTGGAGTAGGCGGCGGTCGAAGGGGCGATGCAGGCGCGCCGCCCCGTATGCAGGAGGTCGTATGCGACGTGGCGAAGTCTGGTGGGCGGATTTCAACGAGCAGCGGGCAGTCGTACTGCTGTCGGGAGAAGAGGCGTCCGGTTTCCTGGTGATGCAGGTCGTCGCTCCCGCGGGCACCGATATCAGCGGTGTGGCCGTTGAGGTGGCAGTAGGTGCCCCCGAAGGACTGCCTTTCGAAGGCGTCTTGAGAGTCGCACTTCCACGTCCCGGCCTCATCCCTTGCACTTGGCTGGTCACCCTGGCCAGAGAAGACCTGATCGGGCAGGCGGGCGTCCTGCCGTCCGCGAAGCTCAGCGAGATCGAGGATGCCCTTCGTCTCGGTGGACTCAAGTAGGCAGAGAGGGACGAACGCCGCCGATGGCGCGGCCGGTCTCGTCGAAATGGTCAATGGTGGCCGCGCCCGTATCGGTAGTGCGGTTCAGCGCTGGCGGATCGCCGACCGCAGCGCGTCGATCAACTCGGGCGCGGGGGACTCGTCGTAGGGCTGCCCGTACAGGACCGACAGCGGGATGCCCAGGCCCGGTCACCGATCTCGATCTTGCTCAGGAGGGACTTGGAGATCATCGGGCGGTCGGCCGGCCTCTGTTGACCCCATCCCCGCGCCTTCCGCTGGGTGGCGATGTTCCCGCCGACCGCCGTGGGTGCGCTGGCAGCGTGCATGCCCGAAGAGCCTGCCCACCGGGGAGGCGCAGCACAGGCCCTCTTGGCGAAGTGCTTCTGCCGGACGGAGCTATCCGGCCACAGCGGGACGCCGAACGGTCGGGGCGGCCGAAGAACTACGGGTCCGAGGTGTGACGACCTGATCGAGAAGCCGGAGGCATACGTCAGCGGGTGCGACGAGGCTGCCAGGTTCTGCCGATGGATCCACTTAGGCACCCCGCTCAAGGCCGTCTGGACAACACTCCTCCACCAACTTCCGGGGTACGGCCGCCGAACCGGGGTCCGACGGGCTTGCGGTGTGGCAGGCGGCGGCCATATGTACGGACACCTACTACCGGGACGACTGCGGCACGGCCGCCGAGCCACTGCCTGCCCTTGTACGGTCCGCTCGGTGCGGCGAACGAGCGGGCGGTCAGGCGCGGGTGGCGCCTGAGGGCCAGACGACATCCACACCGAGTCCGGCACCACGCGCCTCAGCGACGGTGGCGGCCGTCCCACCCCGGCCTCCGGGTTGGGCGGGTACGCCGTCCCAGATGGCGACGAACCGGTCGGCGCGGCGCAGGAGTTCCTTCCCGGCGGCCTCGTACGCTTCCCGGCTTGCCGTGTCGAACGGCATGACGATCACCTCGGAGGCGGCCCCGATCAGTCGGTCGTACTGGTCGGCGTGCTGCGGCTTGACCTTGCGGTCCCGGTAGTCCCGCGACGGTGTGACGACGACCAGCCGTCCGCCGCGTTCCAGGACTGCTTCGGCGAACAGGCTGTCCGCCCCGGCGGCGATGCACGAGACACCGACGAGTTCCCCCGGCTCGTACGCCGCGAGCAGTTCCCGCAGCGCGGTGCGGACGAGGGGAACGGTCTCGTCGGCGAGATCCATGTGGCCGGTGACGGACAGCGTTGCCATGGGGGCCTTCAGGGGTTGAGGTGGTGGGGGCGGTACGGCTGTGGTTAGTCTCGCCGTGTGGCGGTTCGTGCGGTGGTGTTCGATGTGGGTGAGTGTCTGGTGGACGAGACCCGCGAGTACGGTTCGTGGGCGGACTGGCTGGGTGTTCCCCGGCATACGTTCGCCGCGCAGTTCGGTGCGACGATCGCGCGGGGGCTGGACTACCGGGAGACGTTCCAGGTGTTCCGTCCCGGCTTCGATCTGGCGGTGGAGCGGGAGAAGCGGGCGGCGGCCGGGCAGCCGGAGATGTACGGGGAGGGCGACCTCTACCCGGACGTACGTCCTGCGCTGGGCGCGTTGCGTGAGGCCGGTCTGTGGCTGGGTATCGCGGGGAACCAGACGGTCCGTTCCGGGCGTATCCTGCGCGAGCTGTTCGCCGCTGATGTGGATCTGATCGGCACGTCCGACGACTGGGGTGTCAGCAAGCCTGATCCGGAGTTCTTCCGCCGCGTGGCCGGGGCGACGCCGTTCGAGGCGGCGGAGATCCTGTATGTCGGTGACCGGCTGGACAACGACGTGGAACCCGCCATGGCCGCCGGTATGCACACCGCCCTGATCCGGCGCGGCCCCTGGGGCACTATCCAGCAGCACGACCCCGCCACCGAACGCGCGACCATGCGCATCAACAGCCTCCTCGAACTGGCCGCTCTAATCCGGAAGTTCAGACCTTACCCAGGGCGCTGACGGTCGTGGACCATCCGTAGAGCCGGTCGTCCAGCTCACGGACGCACCCCTCCGACTCCCAGGGCTTGAGGGCGCGCCGCACCTCGCGAACGCGATCCATTCCCATCGCGTACCAGGTCTCGGAGAGCTGGTCGAGCGCTTCGGACGCGTAGCGGCACGCCTCTTCGGGACGGTTCGCTGCTGCCTCGACAGCGGCGAGGTCGCCCAGGATCACCGTGCGCTGCTTGCCGTCCCGCAACGCGGTGACGACCCCGAGGAGCGTTTCCCGGGCCTGTGGCAGATGTCCGGCGCGCAGTTGAGCGTTCCCCTTGAAGGCGGCCAGCCGGATAGCGTCGAACCAGTCCATCCACGCAGGCGTCGTGTGAGGTGCCCCGGTGGCGAGGACATCCTCGGCGTGTCCGAGTAGGTGAAGTGCCGCCCGGTTGTCACCACAACGCGTCAGGCACTCAGCCTCCACCGCGTCCAGCCAAGCCCAGACCTCGGCGCTCGCGGGCGCGCGGCGAGCATAGGTACGCGCTGCCGTCATCCGCTCCGCGACCTTCTCCCGATCACCAACCCAGCCCGGGATGAACGCTGTATGCGCGAGGATCGCTGCGCCGAGCAAAGCATCATCGGCCTCCCCGGCAGCTTGCAGCGCTTGCACCAGGGTCTCCTGTGCCAAGGCAGAGTCCCGGAGGTCGAAGAACTCGATCCTGCCTGCGAGGAGGAAACTTTCCGCCAGCGCGGCGGCCATGGTCCGACGTGGCGCACCACTGGTCTGGGGCAGCAGCGCACAGCCAAGACGGGCATGCTCCATGACTGTGGCATGGAGCACGGAAGGTACGACACTCCAGTACAGACGACGGTGAGCTCGGGTGATCGTCGCGAAGTCCGTTGCGGCTGTGTCCGGTTGAGACACCGTGGTCTCCACCGGTACAGGTGGCCTCCGTCCCGAGGCAGCACCGGATGGGCGCGCACCTGTCTCTTGTCCCCACGGCGGGGTGAAGCCGAGTTCCCGGATGTCCTGGCCGAGCACATGTGTGAGAAGCCGCTGGCAATCGGGTTGCGGCCACGGCGGGTTCGCCGACTCCCAACGCCGGACCTGCCGGACTCCCACCATGAGCCCTCTGATCCCCAGTTCCCGAGCAGCGGCGGAAAGCGCGTCCGCAAGTGCCTGTTGAGAGACGAACCCAGCGGCGATGCGCGCTGCCTTCAAGCGAGTGTTTCCGGTTGGCCGTGACATGGCTTCCCTCCCAGCAGACAGGTCGATCTCCCGACCATGCTCGCATGTGGTCCCCTCAGAGGACGCTGTGCGCCCGAAGGATGGAACAGAAGTCCTCTTCACGTCATGCAAGAGTCCTCTATCGGTCCTCGAAGAGGCCGTTGCGGCGCTCCATCATTGCGTTCACAAACTGCGATCGAGGAGCTACGCATGCCGCATCGCTACCATCCGTCCCCAGCCTCCCGCACCTTGAACGCTCACTGGCTTCCCCCCGACGGCCAGGTGCGTATTCGGCCGCTGGGGGAGGTGTTTGATGCGGTGCGGGTGCCGTCTTTCCAGGGGCTGTACGCGTTTCACCGTCTGCGGTTGGCCGGGATCAGCGGGCCGGTGATTGAGGATCCGGCGCATGGGGTCATGTACTGGCTGGTGCCGCCGGGTTCGGCGAACGACCGTGGGTGGCCGCCCGGTGCGTTGGCGTTGGGGCGGGGGTATTGCCTCGCTGTTCCGGCCGCCGATCGGGTCGGGGGTCCGTGGGTTGGGGATGGTGAGGTGCGGTGGCTGGTGGTGCCGCCCGCCGGTGACTGCCTGACCGATCCGGAGGTGCTGTACCTGGCGTTGGGGCGGGTGTTCGGGGGTCGTTGTGGATGAGATGCCGCGTCCTGGGCCGCGTTACCTGACGGTGGCGCCGGTGCGGGAGGAGAACCCCAAGATCACCGTCATCACCGGCCTGGAAGGGCCCGTCCTCCCCCGCCCGGAGGCCGAGGCCGAGGGCGACGAGCCTGAGGGTGGTGAGGGGGAGTGAGTCTGCTGCCGCGTTGTATGTACTGCGAAGCGACGGCCGGTGAGTTGGTGGCGGTGGCGTTGGTTGCGTCGGGCTCGGGGCCGGGGTGGACGTATCAGGCGTGCTTGTCGTGCCGGGTCTCGGAGAGGCTGGTGCCGTTGGTTGCGCACCCGTCCGACTCGTGGGGTGGGATGCACTACTGGCCCGACGTCGTTCCTCACGAGTTGGTGGTGCGGCTGGCCGGGTTGGGGAGTGCGTCGGAGTTGCGGCCGGTGGTTGATCGGTTGTTTCCGGCGGTGGCTGCGGTGTTCCGGCGGGAGGTTGCCCAGTCGGCTGTCGAGGATGCCGTGGCCGACCTGTGGGCTGCTGTGCCGGTGGAGGAGTCGTGATGCCGCATGCCGCCCGGCTTTTCACCGGTGGTGAGGCGGACGCGGCCCGGGAGTGGGCGTGTGCGGAGTTGGGGCGGTGGGGGTGGGCGGGTGCGGTGCCGGTGGTGGATGTGTTGATCGCGGTGGCGCGTTCGCGGCGGCCGTGGTGGCTGAGTCTGCGTGATCACGGGGACGCGTTGAACGTTCAGGTGTTGCGGGCGCGGACTGCTCGGACCATCCGGTTGCCGGGGCGGGTTGCCGGGGTTGATGACCTCGTGTGGACGTTCGGGACCGTCCCCACTCCGGACGGTCTCTGCATATGGACCACCATCACTCCAACGGGACCCACGATGCCGTCGGAACCGCCGGTTGCGCACCCTCCTCCCCGCACCCCCGGGCAGCTCGGCGCGTGGACCGGTTCCTCCCCGTCCCGGCGGGGGTTGCTGTCCGGGGGGTGAGCCCCCGGTGTCGGGTGGGTTGCCTGTCGTGGACACTGGGCCGGTGGATGGGCGTGAGTGGTTTTACGACAACGACGATGAACTGCCCCCCGGCACCGGTGACGAGGCGCCCGCCGGGGCGCTCGCCGCGCAGTGGATGTCGGTGGACCGCGTCTACTGCCTCGACTGGCGCCACTTCACCGACGCCCACTGGGACGGCCTCGACCGCATCTACCGCGCCCTCCCCGGCTGGCGGGCCGATCTGCCGGACGCCGCCCGCTGGTTCGCGGGCGAGGAGGGCGGCGACCCGTACCTGTGGGCCTCCGTCGAGCCGCCCGGACTCCAGGTCGCGGGCGGGCTGACGGCGGGGGTGTGGTGGGACTGGGACGTGCAGTTCCGGCGGGCGGTCGCGGCGGCCGGGCTGCCGCGTGCCGTGCCGGGCTGACGCGGCCCGTCAGCCCCGTCAGCCCCGTCAGCCCCGGGAGCGGCGGGGGAGGACGAGGAGCACCGCGACCGTTCCGGCGGCCATGATGATCCCGTTGACGAGGCTGGTGTGCGAGACGGCCGTGGCGAACGCGTCGTGCGCCGCCGCGACGAGCTGACCCGCCGCCTCAGGGCCCGCCGACGGGTCCTCGGCGACCCGCTGCGCGACGGCGAGCGCGCCGCCGATGGAGTCCTGCGCCGTGTCCAGCGCCTCGGGCGGGAGCCGGTCGCCCACCGCCGACGTGAGGTCGTCGCGGTACGAGGTGGCCAGGAGCGAGCCGAGGACGGCGATGCCGAGGGCGCCGCCGAGTTCGAGCGCGGTGTCGTTCAGGCCGCCGCCGACGCCGAGTTCGCTCTCCGGGAAGAGGCCCATGATGGTGTCCGTGCACGGCGAGATGCTGAGGCCGATGGCGAAGCCGAGCAGCAGGAACGGCGCGAGGAAGTCGCCGTAGCCCGAGCCGGTGTCGACGCCGGTGAGCAGCAAGACGCCCACCGTGCCGATGGCCATGCCGGCGCCGACCATGATCCGCACGCCGAGCCGCGGCGTCAGCACGCCCGTGAGCGCCGCGCCCGCGAACACCGCGCCCGCCAGCGGCAGCAGGCGTATGCCGGTCTCCAGCGGCCCGTAGCCGAGGACGAACTGGAGATGCTGCGTCGCGTAGTAGATCGCGCCGAAGGTGCCGAGGAAGAAGAGGAGGACGGCCAGCATCGAGCCGGTGAAGCCCCGGTCGCGGAACAGGCGCATCGACACCAGCGGGCGCGGGTGCCGCAGCTCCCACAGGACGAACGCGACCAGGCCGGCGCCCGCGACGGCGGCCGCCGTGACCGGTCCCGTGCCCCAGCCGAAGTGCGGGCCCTCGATGATCGCGTAGACGAGCGCGCCGACCGTGACGATCGACAGCAGACCGCCGACGAGGTCGAGGCGGCCGGGGTCGGCGGCCCGCGACGGCGGGACGACCAGCAGCGCGGCGGCGAACGCGACGGCCGCCACCGGCACGTTGATCAGGAACGTCGAGCCCCACGCGTGGCTCTCCAGCAGCCAGCCCGCGACCAGCGGGCCCGCCGCGATGGCCAGGCCCGAGGTGGCGGTCCAGGCGGTGATGGCGCGGGCGCGCTCGGCGCGGGGGAAGGTGGCGACGAGCAGTGAGAGCGTGGCGGGCATGATCGTGGCCGCGCCGACGCCCATGACCACGCGGGCGGTGATGACGAGGCCCGTGCTGTCGGCCAGGCTGCCCAGCACGGAGCCCGCGGCGAAGACGACGAGTCCGGCGAGCAGTCCGCCGCGGCGGCTGTACTTGTCGCCGACCGCGCCCAGGACCAGCATCAGCGCGGCGTACGGGACGGTGTAGCCGTCGATGACCCACTGGAGTTCGCTGCTGTCCAGGCCCAGGTCGAGGGTCATGTCGGGGGCGGCGACGATCAGCGACGTGTTCGCCATGACGACGATCAGCAGGCTCAGGCAGAGGACGAGCAGCGCCCACCGGCGCCGTGCGTAGGGGCCGGTCATCCGGTCCACGGGGGTGGAAGCGACGAGGGGCATGGTCCGGGTCCTTGGGTGCGGGGGCGGGAGGGGGCGACACGCTTCATTGCACATCCATGTGCAGGTTAGATACTCGCACAGTGGTGTGCAAGTATGGGTCGCGCGCCCCCGCCCCCGTCACGGAAGCCCCGCCGCCATGACCCAGCCCGCCGCCCCCAGGCGCCGCCACGCCGTCTCGAACCGCGCCCGCATCCTGGAGGTGGCCCGCCGCGAACTGGGCGCGCGCCCCGACGCGACGCTGGACGAGATCGCGCAGGCCGCCGACGTGGCCCGCCGCACGCTGTACGGCCACTTCCCCGGCCGCGACGCCCTGCTCGACGCGCTGGCCGACGACGCCTCGGCCGCGATCGTCGAGGCCGTCGCCGCGTCCCGCCGCGACGGGGACGATCCCGAGGAGGCGCTCGCGCGCTTCGCCCTCCAGATGTGGCGGGTCGGCGACCGGTACCGCATGCTGCTGTCGCTCGGCCGCCATCACCTGGGGGAGGAACGGTTCGGCGAGCTGCTCGCGCCCGCGTTCGAGCAGGGGCGGGCGGTGCTCGCGCGGGGGCAGGAGGAGGGCCGCTTCGCCCGGCACCTGCCGCCGCCCGTGATGGCCGCCGTGCTGCGCGACGTGCTCTTCTCGCTGTGGGAGAGCATCGACCGGGGGCAGCTGGACGACGACGCGTCGCTCGCCGCCGTCACGCATCTGGTGGCGGTCGGTGTGCCGCCCGCGCGGGCGGGGGAGGTCGTCGGGGCCGTGCGCGCGCGGGGGTGAGGCGAGGGGGGTCTCCGGCCCCTTGACGGCGCGGGGGCCGCGCTGACCAGAATGAACGCGCAAGACTGAACACGATCGATCAAAGGATCACAGATGCGCGACGGGACGTTCCTCCACTTCCGGTCCTCGGGAACCAGCCTCGTGCTCGACGCCACAGGCACCGGCCTGCCCCGGGTCGCCCACTGGGGGCAGGACCTCGGCGAGCTGCCGCAGGAGGCCCTCGCCGCCCTCGTCCGCGCGGGCGTCCCGCAGATGCCGTCCAACACGCTGGACGAGGTCGTCCCCGTCGCCGTCCTGCCCGAGCACTCCGCCGGCTGGCTCGGCACCCCAGGGCTCACCGGCCACCGCGCCGGGGCCGACTTCTCCACCGCCTTCACGGTCACCGCGCTCGACGCGGCCGAGCGGCGCGCGGTCGTCACCGCGGAGGACGCCACGGCCGCCCTCGCGCTGCGCCTGGAGATCGAACTGACGGACTCCGGCCTCGTACGCCAGCGCGCCACCGTCACCAGCACCGCCGCCGCCGACGCCGCCCCGTTCACCCTCTCCGGCGTCCTCCTCGCGCTGCCCGTCCCCGACCGGGCCACGGAACTGCTCGACCTCACCGGCCGCCACCTGCGCGAACGCACCCCGCAGCGGCACGCGTTCACCATCGGCTCGCACCTGCGCGAGAACCGCAGGGGCCGCACCGGCACCGACGCCGTCACCGTCCACGCCGCCGGGGAGCGGGACTTCGGCTTCCGGCACGGCGAGGTCTGGGGCCTGCACGTCGCGTGGAGCGGCAACGCGCGGTCCCTCGCCGAGCGCACCAACCTCGGCGTCTCGCTCCTCGCGGGCGGCGAACTGCTGCTCGCCGGCGAGGTCGCCCTCGGCGCCGGGGAGTCGTACGGCACGCCCTGGGTGTACGGCAGCTACGGCCGCACCGGGCTCGACGAACTCGCCGCACGCTTCCACGGCCACCTGCGCGGCCGCGACACCCACCCCCGTTCGCCGCGGCCCGTCACGCTCAACGTCTGGGAGGCCGTCTACTTCGACCACGGCATCGAGCGCCTCAAGCAGCTCGCCGACGCCGCCGCCGAGGTCGGCGCGGAGCGGTACGTGCTGGACGACGGCTGGTTCCGCGGGCGCCGCGACGACCACGCGGGCCTCGGCGACTGGTTCGTGGACGCGGCGGTCTGGCCGGACGGGCTGCACCCGCTCGCCGAGTACGTGCGCGGGCTCGGCCTCGAATTCGGCCTCTGGTTCGAGCCGGAGATGGTCAACGCCGACTCCGACCTCTACCGCGAGCACCCCGAGTGGATCCTCTCCACCGGCGGCCGCGTGCCGCCCGAGTCGCGCCACCAGCAGGTCCTCGACCTGGCCCACCCGGAGTGCTGGGCGTACCTGCTGGAACGGCTCGACGCGCTCGTCACCGAGTACGACCTCACGTACATCAAGTGGGACCACAACCGCGACCTCGTGGAGGCCGGGCACAGCCCCACCGGACAGGCCGGCGTCCACGCGCACACCGAGGCCGTCTACCGCCTCCTGGACGAACTGCGCGCCCGGCACCCGAAGCTGGAGATCGAGTCCTGCTCCTCCGGCGGCGGACGCGTGGACCTCGGCATCCTGGAGCGCACCGACCGCGTCTGGACGAGCGACTGCATCGACGCCCTGGAGCGGCAGCTCATCCAGCGCTGGACCGGCCTGCTGCTGCCCCCCGAACTGCTCGGCGCGCACGTCGGCGCGCCCGAGGCGCACACCACGGGCCGCACGCACACGCTCGCCTTCCGCGCCGGGACCGCGCTTTTCGGCCACTTCGGCATCGAGTGGGACCTGACGCGGGCGACCGACGGGGACAAGGCGGCGCTCGGCGAGTGGATCGCGCTGTACAAGCGGCTGCGGGAGCTGCTGCACAGCGGCGCGGTCGTGCGCGGCGACCACCCGGACCCGGCGCTGTGGGTGCACGGGGTGGTGGCGGACGACCGTTCGCGCGCCGTCTACGCGCTGGCGCAGATGGCGACGACCGTGCAGTCCCCGCCCGGGCGCGTCAGCCTGCCGGGGCTCGACCCGGACGCCGACTACCGGCTGACGCCGCTCGCGCCCGGGGACGCCGTGCGCGGGCGGGGGCAGCAGGACCTGGCCTGGTGGGCGGACGGCGGCGTGACGCTGCCGGGGCGCGTGCTGGAGGCGGTCGGCGTGCGGGCGCCGCTGCAGCACCCGGAGGGGCTGGTGCTGATCGAGGCCGTACGGGTCTGAGGCGCGCGCCGCTCAGTCCTTGCCGCTCAGTCTCTGAAGTGGTCCGTCACCAGCACGACCTTGCCGGTGGTCGCCCTGCCCTCCAGCGCCTCGTGGGCACGGGCGGCCTCCGCCAGCGGGAAGCGGGTGACGAGCGGCGTGAACGTGCCGTCGGCGGCCAGTGCCATGGCCTCCTCCTCCAGCAGGCGCATGTTCTGGGGGCCGCCGATGCGTTCGAGCAGTGCCCGGCCGACGGCAGGACGGCGGACGATGTCGGCCGGTCCTGGGGCGTCCTCGGTCCCGCCGGACGCGTTGCCGTAGGACAGGTGCGTCCCGGCGGGGGCGACGAGCCCCGCCGCAGTCGCCGCGAGGCCGCCGCCGACGCCCTCGAACAGCACGCTGACGGGCCGCTCGCCGTACGCCGCGCGCACCCGGTCCGCCCAGGTGGGGTCGGTGTAGTCGACGGCCAGGTCGGCGCCGAGGGCGGCCACCGCGTCCGCCTTCTCCCGGCCGCCCGCCGCGCCGACGACGGTCGCACCGCGGTGCTTCGCGTACTGCGTGAGCAGCGCGCCGATGCCCCCGGCGGCGGCCAGGACGAGGACGATGTCGGCGGGCGTCAGGTCGGTGAAGCGGAGGATCCCGGCCGTCATCCGGCCGGTGCCGACCAGCGCCACGGCGTGGTCGGCGGGGAGGCCGTCCGGCAGGGGGTGGAGGCGGTCTGGCGTGGTGACGGCGGCCTCGGCGTAGCCGCCGGGGACCATGCCCAGGTGGGCGGCGACGCGGCGGCCCAGCCAGGACGGGGCGGTGCCCTCGCCGAGCGCGTCCACCGTGCCGGCGACCTCGCGGCCGGGGATCGTCGGCAGCTCGGGGAACGGGAGGGGGGACGATTCTTCGCCCCGCGGGCCCGCGCGCAGCACGGTGTCGATCAGGTGGACCCCGGCCGCCTCGACGGCGATGCGGACCTGGCCGGGGGCGGGGGCCGGGTCCTCGACGGTCTCGGCGCGGAGGTTCGCGGCGGGACCGAAGGCGTGGAGGCGGACGGCGCGCATGGGCGGCTCTCTTCCGGTACGGGGAGTGCGGGGCGTGGCGTCCCCACGCTAGAAGCTCAAGCCCGCTTGAGGTCAAGCGGCGCCGCCCCCGTGACTGTCAGTGGCGTACGGCACGATGGCCGCATGGTGGAAGCGCGGAAGGTGAAGCCGGTGGCGGGCCCGAAGGCGCCGCAGTTCTCCCTGCCGGAGCTGCGGCCGTTCGACGGCGGCGCGCTGGAGACGGAGGGGGACTACGACGGTCTCGTGTTCGAGGGCCTCGATCTCAGCGGCGCCGGGGCGCGCGGCGCGCACTTCCTGGACTGCGCGCTGCGGCGCTGCGTGCTGGACGAGGCGGTCCTGAAGCGCGCGCGGGTGGTGGACAGCGCGCTGGAGGAGGTGCGGGGCGTCGGCGCCGATCTGAGCGAGGCGCAGCTGCGGGACGTCGAGATACGGGACGCCAGGCTCGGCGGCCTCCAGCTCAGCGGGGCGACGCTGACGCGCGTGCGGGTGCGCGGCGGGAAGATCGACTTCCTGAACCTGCGGCAGGCCGCGCTGACCGATGTGGTCTTCGAGAACTGCCTGCTGGTCGAGCCTGACTTCGGGGGCGCGCGGCTCGAACGGGTCGCGTTCACGGACTGCGAGGTGCGCGGCGCCGACCTGAACGCGGCGACGCTGCGTGACGTGGACCTGCGGGGGGCCGCGTCGCTGGAGATCACACGCGGTTACGACCGCCTGTCGGGCGCGGTGATCAGCCCGTCCCAGCTGCTGGACCTCGCGCCCCACTTCGCCGCCCAGCTGGGGGTCCGCGTGGAGTGAGCGCGGGGACCCGGACGAGCGGCGGGCCCGCGGAACGGGCCGCCCCCCTGCGGTGGCCGCAGGGGGGCGGGGGGCGCGTCGTGGGCAGGGCCGGGAGACCGTCAGACGTTGACGCCGAAGTCCTGGGCGATGCCCGCGAGGCCGGAGGCGTAGCCCTGGCCGACGGCGCGGAACTTCCAGTCCGTGCCGCTGCGGTACAGCTCGCCGAAGACCATGGCCGTCTCGGTGGAGGCGTCCTCGGTCAGGTCGTAACGGGCGATCTCGGCGCCGCCGGCCTGGTTCAGCACGCGGATGAACGCGTTGCGGACCTGGCCGAAGTTCTGGCCGCGGTTGTCCGCGTCGTGGATGGAGACCGGGAAGACGACCTTGTCCACGTCGGCGGGGAGCGCCGCCAGGTTGACCTTGATCTGCTCGTCGTCGCCCTCGCCCTGGCCGGTCAGGTTGTCACCGGTGTGCTCGATGGTGCCGTCCGGGGTCTTGAGGTTGTTGTAGAAGACGAAGTGCTGGTCCGAGACGATCTTGCCGCCCGGGTTCACGCCGAGGGCGCTCGCGTCCAGGTCGAAGTCCGCGCCGGTGGTGGTGCGGACGTCCCAGCCGAGGCCCACCGTGACGGCCGTCAGACCAGGAGCCTCCTTGGTCAGCGAGACGTTGCCGCCCTTGGACAGGCTCACACCCATGTTTGCTCCCCTTATTCCGTTTCGCTCAGGATCGCCTTTGCGATGACGTTACTCTTACCGACCCCAACGAAGGCAACACCTGCCCGGGTTCCTGGCGCGCGATGTGAAAAAGGCCGGGCGGGGCGGAAAACCGGTGTGCGGCAGTGGCCGCACCGCAGGATCATGGAACACATGTCCGGTCCCTATCCCATCCGCGGCGCCGTCAGCCTGCCCGAGTCCGAGCTGCACTGGCGTTTCTCCCGCTCGTCGGGGCCGGGCGGGCAGCATGTGAACACCACCGACAGCCAGGTCGAGCTGCGCTTCGACCTCGCCGCCACCCGCGCGCTCCCCGACGTGTGGCGGGAGCGCGCCCTCGAACGGCTCGCCGGGCGGCTGCACGGCGGCGTGCTGGTCGTATACGCCAGCGAGCACCGCTCGCAGTGGCGCAATCGCGACACCGCCGCCCGGCGCATGGCCGCGCTGCTCGCCGAGGCGACCGCGCCGCCCCCGCCCGAGCGCCGCGCCCGCAGGACGCCGCGCGGCGTCGTCGAGCGGCGCCTGCGGGCCAAGCACCACCGGGCCGATGTGAAGCGGGGGCGCGGGCGCCGGGGTGACTGGGAGTGAGGCACGTACGGGCGGCGCGCGCCGCCCAGCACGCGCCCCGTCAGGGCAGCGCCCGGTACGCGGCGCGGTAGTAGAGCAGCGGGCCGCCCGGCTGCGGCGGCACGTCGGCCGTCAGCACATGGCCGACGACCAGCGTGTGGTCCCCCGCCGCGACGCGCTGCGACGTGCGGCACTCGACCGTGGCCAGCGCGCCCGCCACCAGCGGGGCACCCGTGACGCCGCCGAGCGTGTGCGGGACGTCCTGGAAGAGCAGGCGGTCGCTCAGCCGCCCCTTCATCGCGAAGCGCGCCGCCGTCGCACGCTGCCCCTCGCCGAGGACCGCGGCGGCCCACAGCGGCTGCCGTTCCAGCAGTTCGTCCATGCGGGAGCCGGTGCGGACGCTGACGAGGACGAGCGGCGGGTCGAGCGAGACGGAGAGGAACGCGGTCGCCGTCATCCCGGCGGGGGCGCCGCGCGGACCCTCCTCGTCGTCGTGCGCCGTCACCAGGACCACGCCCGAGGCCAGCCGCGTCATCGCGCCGCGGAACCGTTCGCCCGTCACCCCGTCGGAAGGGGCGGGGGCCTGCGCTGGATGGGGAGCTGAGCGGGGAGAGGAGGACACGTCAGCAACGCTAACCGGACCGCCGTTACCCTCGCATCGGACCTGAGAACCGGACAGCGTCTCACCACGTCCTACGTCCCGCGACCGATCCCTCTCTTAGTGTGACAAGAATCACAGTAGGCAACTAATTGCTGACCCTGTGTACCTAGTGAGCAGCTCCCTGTGATTCAGTGGCCTGTGTATCTGCACGTGCATTTCGCGCATCCGGGGGAGTGATGGAAACGGAGACCGAGCCGTACGTGCGCCTCGCGTCGCTGCGGGAGCTGCACCAGGTCGTCGCCCAGCTCGCCACCGCCCGCAGCATGGCGGACACCCTCCAGACCATCGCCGACGGGGCCGTCACCGCGCTCGGCTTCGAGCTGGCCTCCGTCAACGTCGTCAGACCCGACGGCGACCTGCTGGTGGCCGCCGTCGCCGGCGACGAGCGCGCCGAGGCGGCGCTCGCCGGGCGCACCGGTTCCCGCGGGTCGTGGGAACGCCGCCTGACGATGGGGGAACGCTGGGGAGGCCTGCGTTTCATCCCGTACACCGAGGGCTGGGTCCTCGACCACGACGACGTGCCGCAGTGGCACACCACCGGGCCCGCGCCGCGCTACCCCGACGAGTGGCACCCGATGGACCGCCTGTTCGCGCCCATGTACGCCTCCGACGGCGAACTGCTGGCCGTCCTGGAGGTCGACCGCCCGCGCAACGGCCGCAGGCCGGGCGCCTGGGGCTGCGAGGCCCTGGAGCTGTACGCCTCCCAGGCCGCGATAGCCATCAGCAACGCCCGCCTGCGCGGCAACATGCAGCGCGCCCTCGTCCGCCTCGAACGGGAGCAGCAGGCGCTGCGCGCGAGCGAGGAGAGCTTCCGGCAGGCGTTCGAGTACGCGCCGAGCGGCATGGCCATCGCCGAGGTCGGCGGCGACAACCCCGGCCGCCTGATCCGCGTCAACGACGCGCTGTGCCGCCTGCTGGGCCGCCCGGCCACCGTCCTGCGGCGCTACAGCTTCGCCGACCTCGTGCACCCCGAGGACACCGGCGTCCTGCTGCGCACCTCCGCCGAGGGCGGCCGCGCCGAGCTGCGGCTCGCGCGGCGCGACGGCTCGTACGTGTGGGTGAACCTCCGGAACTCGGTCGTCGCCGACGCGGCGGACGGCCCGCAGGTCCAGCTCACGCACGTCGAGGACATCGAGGAGCGCAAGCGCCACGAGCTGGCCCTCGCCCACCGCGCGAGCCACGACTCGCTGACCGGCCTGCCCAACAGCGCCGAGCTGCGCGCCCGGCTCGCCGACCGCGTGTGCGAGACGCCGCCCGAGCGGTTCGGCAAGGCGGCCGGGCGGCCGGGAGACCCGTTCAGGGGCGCGGGGACGCCGCAGGGGCGCCCGTACGACCACCACGAGCACGTCGTGCCCCCCGACACGCCGGGCGCGGACGGGAAGGGCCTCGCCGTCCTCTTCTGCGACCTCGACGGTTTCAAGTCCATCAACGACCGTTTCGGCCATGTCTGCGGCGACGCCGTGCTGGTCGAGGTGGCGCGCCGCCTGGAGGAGGGCGTGCGGGACAACGACACGGTGGCCAGGCTCGGCGGTGACGAGTTCGTCGTCCTCGCGGACGGCCTCGGCGCCGCGGACGCCTCCGACCTGGCCGTACGGCTGCGGAACGCGATCATCCCGCAGATGCGGATCGAGGGCCGCGTGGTGCGGGTGGGGGCCAGTTTCGGCATCGGCTGGGCCGCCTGCGGCACCAGCGTGGACGACATCCTGAAGTCCGCCGACCAGCGCATGTACATCGAGAAGCGGTCCCGGTCGGCGAGCCGCAGGCGCGCGGGCTGACGCGCGCCCCGGCGCCCGTCCGCGAGCCGTCCACGGGGCTCCCGCGCCGTCGCCCGCACGGGCCGTCCTGTCACCCGAACGCGGTAGGCTCGCGGCCGTACACCTGTCACCGAAGGAGCGGTAGTCGATGAGCTCGGGGCACACCGGCGCGGGAACGCCCGACGAGGGCGACGACCCGTTCGCCTACCTCTACCGGCCCGCCGACGGCGAGGCCCCGCGGCAGCAGGGACCGCGCCAGCCGTCCTACAACCAGGTCCGGCCGGTCGGCGAGCGCACCTACGGCGGCCAGCAGACGTACGGCGGGGCCCAGGGGCACCGCCAGCCCGGCGCGGCGTCCCCCGACGCCCGCTACGCCGCTCCCGAGACGCAGGGCATGCCCGGCGCGGGCGGCGGCGGCCACCGCCAGGGCCCGCCGGACCGGCGCAGGCCCCCGGCCGGTGACGCGCGGCGCAACGGGCTGCTGATCGGCGCCGTCGCGGTCGTGGTCGCCGTGGTGCTCGGCGTGACGGCGGCCATCGTCTTCAGCAGCGGCGGCGACGACGACACGGCCGCCGACGACCCGACCCCGACGCAGGACACCGGCGGCGGCGACGACCAGGGCGGCGACGACCCGAGCGAGGAGCCGACCGACGAGGAGACCGCGGACGAGGCCGAACTGCCCGTCGCGGCCGTCGCGGACCTCCAGCCGGGCGGCGGCGCGGCCGTCGAGAGCACGGTGACGGGCGCACGCTCCGACGGCGGCGACTACGTCGCCGTGCGCAACGCGCAGGGCTCCACGGTCACCTGGACGTTCGACATCGAGGGCGAGCCGCTGGAGCAGTACTACTTCTACATCGGCTACTCGGTGGTCGCGGACGGCCAGACGATGGCCTTCTCGGTCAACGGCGAGCCGCGCGAGGATCCGATCGACTTCAAGGACTGGAACCCGAACAGCGACGACTGGGAGACGAGCTGGGTGAAGACGTACAACAACGTCAATCTCGTCGAGGGCGAGAACACCATCCAGCTGACCTGCTCCGGCTCCTGCGACGTGCTGATCGACCAGATGCGGCTCACCGAGGAGCGGGAGGGCTGACGCCCCGCCGGTCGCCCGGCGCGGCCGTCGGCGCCGCCAGGCTGCCGAGCAGCGTGAGCGCCTGCTCCGACGGGCTGCCCGGCTCGGCCCGGTAGAGGACGAGCTGCTGGTCGGGGGCGCCGTTCACGGTCAGCGTCTCGTAGGACAGCGTCAGCTCGCCGACGAGCGGGTGCCGGAAACGTTTCGTCGCCTCCCGCGTCTTGCGCCGGACGTCGTGGCGCGCCCAGAGGCGGCGGAACGGTTCGCTGCGCAGGCACAGCTCCCCGACCAGGCGGACCAGGCGGGGGTCGTCCGCGTCGTCACCCGCCGACGCCCGCAGCCCGGCGACCGTGCTCGCCGCCACCCGTTCCCAGTCCGGGAAGAACTCGGGGGCGTCCGGGTCGAGGAAGACCAGGCGCACGAGATCGCCGCTGTGGGCGTGGCCCGCGAAGAGGGCCCGGCCCAGGGCGTTGTGCGCCAGCACGTCCAGACAGCGGCCCAGGACCACGGCCGGGGTGCCGGGCCACGCCTCCATCATCCGCCGCAGGTCCTCGCCGACCCGCTCACCGCGCCCCCGGCGCCGCCGGGCGCGCGGCGCCGGGGCGGCCAGCCGCCCGAGGTACCCGGCGGCCTCGTCGTCCAGCGCCAGCGCGCGGGCCAGCGCGCCGACCACCTGGGCGGACGGGCTGCGCTCCCGGCCCTGCTCCAGGCGCACGTAGTAGTCCGTGCTCACGCCCGCCAGCATCGCCACCTCCTCGCGCCGCAGGCCCGGGACGCGGCGCCGCAGGCCGGGCGCCAGGCCGATGTCCTCGGGCCGCAGGAGGCGCCGCCGCGCGCGCAGGTACTGCCCGAGCGGGTTTCCGCCGTCGACAGGGTCCATGGGGGCGAGGGTAGGCACTCCCGGGCCGCCGTGGGGAGGTGCGGCGCTCCTACGAAGCGGGCACCTGGGCGGAACGCTGCCTGGAGGCGCGGCGGGCACGGCCGCAGGGTGAGGGCATGACCTCTTCCGCCGCGGCGCACGCCGCGTCCCCCGTTCCCCCGCCCGCCTCCGCCGCCCTCGCCGGGCGGGTGGCCGTCGTCACCGGCGCCACCAGCGGCATCGGCGCGGCCACCGCGCGCCGGCTCGCGGCCGGCGGCGCCTCGGTGGCCCTGCTCGGCCGCCGGGAGGACCGGCTCGCCGAGCTGACCGGCGCCCTGCGCGCGACGGCCGCCGCGCCCGTCCTGCCGGTGGCGGTGGACCTGACCGACGCCGACGCCCTCGCGGCGGCGGCGGAGACCGTCCGCGCGGGGCTCGGCCGCGCCGACCTCGTGGTGGCCTGCGCGGGGGCGATGCTGGGCGCGCCCTTCGAGACCGCCGACACCGCCGAGTGGGACCGCATGCTCGACGTCAACCTGCGCGGCCTGCTGCGCACCGGCCGCGCCTTCGCCGACGGCCTGCTGGCGGCGGCCGGGGACGGCCCGGCCGACCTGGTGCACATCGGCTCCGTCGGCGGCCACGGCCTGTACCCGAACTGGTCGGTCTACTGCGCCACCAAGGCGGCCGTGGCCCACCTCACGCGGAACCTGCGGGCCGAGCTGGGGCCGCGCGGCGTCCGGGTGCACGACGTCCAGCCGGGCGTCACGCTCACCGAGCTGGGGGACGACATGCGGGACGCGGGCATGCGGGACGCGCTGGCCGGTATGCGGGCGGGCCTGCGGCCGCTGTCGGCGGACGACGTCGCGGAGTCCGTCGCCTTCGCCGTCGGGGCGCCGCCGCACGTGAACGTCGCCGAACTGGTGGTGGTGCCGGTGCAGTCGGGCTGACCGCCCCGCCTCAGCCGCGGGCGGCCGTGCCGTGGCGGGCCGTCGCCAGGACGCCGAGGAGGTGTTCCACGGCCGCCCGCATCGCCGCGCGGCCCTCGGCGAGCCAGGGGCGCGGATCCACGCGCTCGGGCGGCGTGGCGGCCAGCCGGGCGCGTACGGCGGCGGTCAGGGCGGTGTTGAGCGCCGTCCCGAAATTGATCTTGGTCATCCCGGCCGCCACCGCCCGGCGCAGCTCCTCGTCCGGCACGCCCGACGAGCCGTGCAGCACCAGCGGCACCCCCGCCGCCGCCCGCAGCCGCCCGATCAGCGGATGGTCGAGGACGGCGGACCGTTCCGTCATCGCGTGGCTGCTGCCGACCGCCACCGCCAGCGCGTCCACCCGCGTCGCCCGGACGAACGACGCCGCCTCCCCCGGATCGGTCCGCACGCCCGGCAGGTGCGCGTCCCCCGGCTTGCCGCCGACGCGGCCCAGCTCCGACTCGACCAGCAGCCCGTGCGCGTGCCCGAAGGCGACCGCGTCCGCCGTCGCCGCGACGTTCGCCGCGTACGGCAGCCGCGACCCGTCGTACATCACCGAGCCGAAGCCCGCCCCCGGCGCCTCCCGTAACAGGTCGCGGTCCGTCACATGGTCCAGGTGCAGGCCCAGCGGTACGGGGGTGGCGCGCGCCAGGGCCGCCAGCGCGGCGGCCAGGGGCGCGAGGCGGCCGCCGTGGTGCGCGACCGCGTTCTGCGAGACCTGGAGCAGCAGGGGCGCGCCCGCCGCCTCGGCGGCCTCCACGACCGCCTCGGCGTGCTCCAGCGTGATCACGTTGAACGCCGGGAGCGCGCGCCCGCCCGCGCGCGCCGCACCGAGTAACCGGGCGCTGGGCACCAGCGTCACGGCCGGACCACCCACTCCCCGCGCCGCATGACGCCCACGACGTCGAACGTCCCGTCCGCCAGGACCACGAGGTCCGCGTCCTTGCCCTCCTCGATGGACCCCACCCGGTCGGCGAGCCCCAGCAGCCGCGCCGGGGTGCCGGACAGGGCGCGCGAGACCTCGGGCACGGACAGGCCGTTCACCAGCACCGACCGGCGGAACGCGTCGTCCAGCGTCAGCGTCGAGCCCGCGATCGCGCCGCCCTCGGCGAGCCGGGCCACACCGTCCCGCACCTCCACCGCCAGCGGCCCCAGGAAATACGCGCCGTCGCCCATGCCGGTCGCGCCCATCGCGTCGGTGATCAGCGCGACGCGCGACGCGCCCGCCGAACGGAACGCGAGGCCGACGACGGACGGGTGCAGGTGCGTGCCGTCGTTCACCAGCTCGACGGTCACCCGCTCGTCCTCCAGCAGCGCCGCGACCGGGCCGGGCGCGCGGTGGCCGAGGACCGGCATCGCGTTGAACAGGTGCGTGGCCACCGAGGCGCCCGCGTCGATCGCGGCGCGCACCTGCTCGTACGACGCCTCCGTGTGCCCCACGGCCGCGACGACGCCGCTGTCCCGCAGCATGCGCACCGAGTCGGTGCCGCCGGGCAGTTCGGGCGCGAGCGTGACCATGCGGGCGGTGCCGCGCGCCGCGTCGAGCAGCTTGCGGATGTCGGCGGGGGCCGGGTCGCGCAGCAGCGCCGGGTCGTGCGCGCCGCGGCGGTGCGGGGAGATGAACGGGCCCTCGAAGTGCAGCCCGGCCAGCTCGCCCTGCTCGACCAGCTCGGACAGCGCGCCCGCCTGCGCGGCCAGGTCGCCCAGCTCGCCGGTGACGGTGGAGGCGACCATCGTCGTCGTGCCGTGCGCCCGGTGCGTCGCGACGACGCGCAGGGCCTCCTCGGCGGTCCCGGCGGAGAACGAGGCGCCGCCGCCGCCGTGCACGTGCTGGTCCACGAAGCCGGGCACGATCCAGTGGCCGGTCAGGTCGAGGGCGGGCGCCGCGTCGGGCGCGTCGCCCGCGTCGGGCGTCTCGGCGGCGAAGCGCGTGCCCTCGACGGTGACGCGGCCGTCCGGCACGACCCCGGACGGACGGACGACCCGCGCTCCGGTGAGCACGGTACGGGTGGGGCTCGTCATGGCTGGGGAACCTCCGTCGATGTGGGGAGCCGGCGTGCGTCCAGGGCGAGGAGACCCGCGCCCAGGCAGCCGGCGGCGTCTCCCAGCGCCGCCGGGAGGACGTCTGGCATGCGCTGGAACGTGACCCGGGCGGCCAGCGCCTCCCGCAGCGGGCCGAGCAGCAGCTCGCCCGACTCGGCGAGCCCGCCGCCGACGACGACCGTGCCCGGGTCGAGCAGCCGCACGGCCACCAGCAGGCCGTCCGCGAGCGCGTCCACGGACGCCTGCCACACGGCGATGGCCCGCGGGTCGCCCGCCGCGACGGCGCGCGCGGCGTGCGCGGCGGTGGCCTCGCGGTCGCCCGAGGCGGCCGCCCACGCGCGGCCCACGGCGGTGGCGGAGGCGACCGTCTCCAGGCAGCCGTACAGGCCGCAGCCGCACTCGGGGCCGCCGGGGCGGACCACGATGTGCCCGATCTCGCCCGCCCCGCCGTTCGCGCCCGGCTCGATCACCCCGTCGATGCCGATGGCACCGGCGATCCCGGTGCCGAGCGCGACGAAGAGGAAACGTGACCTGCCCGCCGCCGCGCCGATCCGCGCCTCGGCGAGGCCCGCCGTCCGCATGTCGTGGTCGATGGCGACGGGCAGGCCGCGCAGGCGCTCGGACAGGAGGCGGCGCAGCGGCAGGTCGCGCCAGCCGAGGTTGGCCGAGTACGCGGCGACGCCCGCGCGGGCGTCCACGATGCCGGGCACGCAGACGCCCGCCGCCTCGGGCGGGCGGCCGAACCTGGCGGTGCCCGCCTCGTACAGCTCCTCCGCCAGGTCGAGGATGCCGTCCACCGCGCCCTCGGGGCCGCCGGTGGGTCTGCGGACCTCGTGCAGCGGGCGGTGCCCGGCGCCGTAGAGGGCGGCCTTGATCGTGGTGCCGCCCACGTCGAGGGCGACCACGTAGCTGTCGTCGTTCTCCTGGAGAGTCACACGCGCAAGTCTCGCCCGCCGCGGGGGGAAAGGTCTAGTCCACTACGGGGTTTGCGGAACGGCGCGCCGCGCCCGGCCGTTCACGGGAGGACGACCGAACGGGTCAGGTTCCGCGGCCGGTCCGGGTCGAGCCCGCGCGCCCGCGCCACCGCGACGGCGAGCCGCTGGGCCCGTACCAGCTCGGCCATCGGGTCGAGGACGCCCGTCTCGGTGTGCGCGCCCGCCGCGGCCGCCTCGGCGGCGATCCCGGCGCCGCCGTCGCCGCCGCCCCCCGCCGGACCGCCCAGCAGCCACACGGCCCGCCCTGGCGCGGCGATCGACACAGGGCCGTGCCGGTACTCCAGCAGCGGATGGCTCTCCGTCCACGCGCCCGCCGCCTCCCGCAGCTTCAGCGCCGCCTCGCACGCCAGCCCGTACGCCCACCCGGAGCCGAGGAACGTCCACTGCTCCGCCGCCGTCAGCCCCGCGGGCAGCGGAACGGCGAGGGCCGTCGCCGCGTCGGCCGCCGCGCGCTCGACGGTCGCCACACCCTCCGGCAGCGGGCCGCCCGTCTCCAGCGCGGCCCGCAGGAAGGCGAGGGCGCTCGTCGCGAAGCGCGTCTGGACGACGGACCGCTCCTCGGCGTAGTCCAGCACCGCGACGTGCTGCGCCTCCCGCAGGACGGGGGACGCCGGGTCGGCCGTCAGGGCGAGCAGGGGGGTGGCGGGGTGGGCGTCGCGCAGGCGGGCGAGCAGGTCGAGGATCTCCGTCGTCGTCCCCGAACGGGTGAGGGCGACCACGCGGTCGTACCGCCGCGCGCGGGGGAACGCGGACGCGGGGAACGCGTCCGTCTCGCCCTGCTCCGCCGCCTCGCGCAGCGCCGCGTACGCCTGGGCCATGAACCACGACGTGCCGCAGCCCGTCACCGCGACCCGCTCGCCGGGGCGCGGCAGCGCGGCCGGGCCGAAGCCGCCGTCCACGGCGGCGCGCGCGTCGCGGGCGGCGCGGCGCCAGCAGTCGGGCTGGGTCGCGATCTCGTCGGCGGTGAAGGAACGTTCGGTCATGCGGGGGCTCCTCGGCGGCTGGACCGGTGCGGACGTGAGGGAGCACTGCCCGGCCCACGCCCGCCCACACACGCCGCCGCGCTGTCGGACCCCGCGCCTAGACTGACGGGGTGAGCACGGCGGAGGACGGAGAGACGGCGCAGCCCGGTGAGCTGACCGCGCGCGAACGCGCCGTCCTCGCCGTCGAACGGCGCGCCTGGAGCGGCCCTGGCCCGAAGGAACGCGCCATCCGCGAACGCCTCGACCTCACCCCCACCCGCTACTACCAGCTGCTCAACGCCCTGCTGGACGACCCCCGCGCCCTCGCCCACGACCCGGTGACCGTCAACCGGCTGCGCCGTCTGCGGGACGCCCGCCGCGCCCGCCGCTGACCCCGCCGTTACAGTCATGTACATGGGCAACCTCCCCGAACCCGCCACCGCCGAGGGACGCGCCGGGCTCGCCGCGCTGCTCGACCGCCCCGACCGCGCCCTCCTCGCCTTCGACTTCGACGGCACCCTCGCGCCGATCGTGCCCGACCCCGAACAGGCGCGCGCCCACCCCGACGCCGTGCCCGCGCTCGCCAGGATTGCGGCGCGCGTCGCCGTCGTCGCCATCATCACCGGCCGCCCCGCCGACGTCGCCGTACGCCTCGGCGGCTTCGACGGCCACCCCGAGCTGTCCGGGCTCACCGTCCTGGGCGCCTACGGGGCCGAGCGCTGGGAGGCCGCCACCGGCGAACTGCGCACGCCCCCGCCGCCCCCCGGCATCGCCGCCGTCCGCGAGGAGCTGACCTCCTGGGCCGAGCGCACCGGCTCGTACGTCGAGGACAAGGGCATCGCGCTGGCCGTGCACACCCGCCGCGCCCCCGACCCCGAGGGCGCGTTCGCCACGCTCAAGGACCCCCTCGCGCGCCTCGCCGACGAGCACGGCCTCGCCCTCGAACCCGGCCGCATGGTCCTCGAACTGCGCCCGCCCGGCATGGACAAGGGGACGGCCCTCACCGACCTGGCCCGCGCCTCCGGCGCCGAGTCGGTCCTCTACGCGGGCGACGACCTGGGCGACCTGCCCGCCTTCGAGGCCGTCGCGCGGCTGCGGGCCGTGGGCATCCCCGGGGTGCGGGTGTGCAGCGGCAGCCACGAGGTGGCGCGGCTGGCGAGCGTCACCGACCTGGAACTCGACGGTCCGGCGGGCGTCGCCGCGTTCCTCACCGCCCTGTCGGAGCGGCTGGGGTAGGGGAACGCCTACCTCCAGGTCTCCGGTCAGCCGGATGGTGCGGACGCATGCACGCTCCGTAGCGTCGGTCGCATGAACGGAGCACGGAAGAACACTGCGGTACGGGTCGCCCTGTCGGCGGCGGTGGCCCTCGGCGCCCTCGCCCTCGCCGGCGGCGCGAGCCCCGGCGCCGCCGAGGAGCACGGCCGCGGCCACAGCGGCAGGCTGCAACGGGACGCCGAGGCGGTGCGGGACGCCGGGGCCACCGGCCTCGTCGCCGCCACCGACACCTCGGGGCGCGCACGCCGCGCCGCCGCGGGCGTCACGGACCTGGACGACCCGCGCCCGGTCCCGTACGACGCGTACTACCGCATCGGCAGCGACACCAAGACGTTCACCGCCGCCGTGGTCCTCCAGCTCGTCGGCGAGGGGCGCCTCGCGCTGACCGACACGGTCGAACGGTGGCTGCCAGGCGTCGTCACCGGCAACGGCAACGACGGCTCACGCGTCACCGTCCGCGACCTCCTCCAGCACACCAGCGGCATCACCAACTACACCGACATCCTCTACGCCGACCCCGCCGACCTCACCCCCGAGGCGTACCTCGCCGACCGCTTCCGGGGCCGCACGCCCGAGGAGCAGGTCGCACTCGCCATGACGCGCGCCCCCGGCTGGCTCCCGGAAGCGGGCGAGACGCGCTGGGCGTACTCCAACACCAACTACATCCTCGCCGGGATGATCGTCGAGGAGGCCACCGGCCACCCCTGGGCCCAGGAGGTGCACGAGCGGATCATCGCCCCGCTCGGCCTGCGCCACACCTTCACGGCCGCCACCTCCGCGTACGTCCCGGAGCCGACCGCGACGGCGTACCTCCAGTTCCCCGGGCAGGAGGAGCTGACCGACACGACGCTGATGGTCGACGGCGGCGCGGACGGCGGGATCATCAGCACCGCCGCCGACATGACCGCCTTCCACCGCGCCCTGCTGGACGGCACGCTCCTCGGCCCGCGCGAGCTGGCGGCGATGCGGGAGACCGTCCCCGCGCCCGGTTTCTCGGCGGTGTCCGGCACGCGGTACGGGCTCGGGATCGCGTGGCGCCCGGCGCGGGGCTGCGCGGACGGCGTGTGGTTCCACGGCGGCACGTCGTTCGGCACCGCGTCGGACGGCGGGGTGACGGACGACGGGAGCGCGGCCGTCGCGGTGGGGACGTACACGCTGAGCTTCGCCGACGCGGAGGGCCAGGAGGCACGCAACACGGCGACCCGCCGCCTCACCGACCACGCGCTGTGCGGCTAGTACCGCGCCAGGGAAGCGCGCCCCCGTTCCCGACCCGAGACGCCCGTCGGGAGAAGCGCCGCGGGTCAGGGGGCGCGGCCGGGCAGGCCGGTCCCGCCCAGGCGCGTCAGCAGCGCGGACATCCGGCCGATGTCCTCCGTGCTCCACGGGGGCGCGGCGAAGATCTCCGCGGCGATCCGCTCGGCCGTGGCGAGCATCTCCGTCAGGCGTGCGCGGCCCGTGTCGGTGAGCGCCGCGTAGGCCACCCGGGCGTCACGGGCGTCCGTCTCGCGTGCCACCAGCCCGATCCGCTCCAGCGGCACCAGCCCCCGGGTCACCCCGGAGGCGGTGAGGCCCAGGGCCTCGGCCAGGTCCACCCGGCGCATGCGGCCGCCGGGTGCCCGCGCGAGGTGCAGCAGCGTCGTGAAGTCGGCCAGGCTCACCCCGTGCAGCCCGCCGAGACTGGCGTCGAACCGCCGCACCAGGGCCGTCTGGGCCCTCACGAGACGCAGCGACGCGTCCAGTGCCTCACTCATTGCTGCCTCCTTGACTGCTCAAGCATAACAGGAGCTTGAGCAGTCAAGGAAATGTTCAGGGGATGGCCGGACGGAGCCCTCGGACAGGAGCCCGGGGTACCGGGTCCCGCGGGGGGAGGATTCAGGGGGTCTTCCGGGCCGCGGCGCGGCGCTGCCGTCTGCCCAGTGGAGCCTGGGAGAGGTCCTCGGCCTGCGACCTGAGGTTCTTGAAGCCGTAGCCGCGCTCGGCCAGCCACGCCTTCGCCGCCTCCTCGGCGCGTTCGGCCGCCTCCAGGATGTCCCCCTCCTCTTCCCCGGCGTCCAGGAAACGGAAGGTGAAGGCGGGGCGGGCCGCCACGTCGTAACTGAGGTGCCCCTCGGGTGTGAAGGCCGCGCGCAGGACATCGTGTTCCGGGGCGCGGGCCAGGAGTTCGGCACGCTGGTCGGCGCCGAGCCCGTCGAAGACACCGCGGACGGTGATACGGAAAGTGCGAGTACTCATCCTCCGACCCTAACCAGCGCGGTCGGCGGACTCCGCCGATATTCCGCCGGCACCGGGCGCTGCGGGCCGGGCCTCAGTCCTCGCGCAGGGCCGCCAGCTGGTCCAGGAACCAGGCGGACGGCGGCAGCGCGGTCGCCGCGTCCGCCAGCCGCTTCGTCCTGGCCTCGCGCTCGTCGGGCGCCATCGTCAGCGCGCGGTGCAGGGCGTCGGCCGTCCCCGCGATGTCGTACGGGTTGACCAGCAGCGCGTCCTCGCCCAGCTCCGCCGCCGCCCCCGCCTCGCGGGACAGGACCAGCGCCACGCCCCGCTCGGAGACGACGGGGACCTCCTTGGCGACGAGGTTCATGCCGTCGCGGATCGGGTTCACCAGCGCGACGTCCGCCATGCGGTAGGCGGCGAGCGAGCGGGCGAAGTCGTCCTTCACATGGAGCACCACCGGCGTCCAGTCGCCCGCGCCGAACTCCGCGTTGATCCCGTCCGCGACGCGCGACACCTCCGCCGTGTAGTCGCGGTAGACCGCCAGGTCCTGCCGCGACGGGTAGGCGAACGCCACGTGCGACACCCGCCCGCGCCACTCCGGCCGGTCCGTGAGCAGCCGCCGGAACGCGTGCAGGCCGCGCACGATGTTCTTCGACAGCTCGGTGCGGTCCACGCGCACCACCGTCCGCCGGTCGCCGACCTGCGCGCGCAGCGCCGCGAGCCGTTCGTCCACGTCGGGGCGGAAGGCGCGTTCCCGCAGGAAGTCGGCGTCGGCGCCGAGGCCGTGCACGCCGAGCCGCGTCGTGCGGCCCTCGTGCGTCACCGTGCCGTCGCCGACCGCCGCGCCGAGCAGGTCCGCGCAGCAGGCGGCGAACGCGTCGGCCCAGCGCCGCGTCAGGAACGCCGCCCGGTCCGCGCCCAGGATGCCCAGCAGCACCTGCCGCCCGATCGCGTCGGGCAGCAGCCGGAAGAGGTCCGGCGGCGCCCAGGGGGTGTGCGAGAAGTGGCCGATCCGCAGGTCGGGGCGCCGCTCGCGCAGCAGCCCGGGGACGAGCGAGAGGTGGTAGTCCTGCACGAGCACGGCCGCGCCCGGCTCCGCGTCGGCGGCGAGCGCGTCGGCGAAGGCGGCGCCGTACGCCTCGAAACCGGACCACTGGCGCTCGAAGTCGGCGTCGAAGACCGGCTCAAGCGGGGTCTGGTACAGCAGGTGGTGCACGAACCACAGCACGGAGTTGGCGACGCCGTTGTACGCGGCGTCGAACGTGTCGGCCGGGATGTCCAGCATCCGCACGGCCTGGCCGCCGGTGTCCTCCACGGGGAGCCGTCCGCCGTCCCGCGCCGCCGCGGCGCGGTCGCCGTCGCCGAGTGCCGCGCAGACCCAGGTGCCCGCCTCGGGGCCGAGGGCGCTGAGGCCCGAGACGAGACCGCCGCCGCCGCGCCGCGCGCTGAGGGAACCGTCGTCGGCCAGGCTGTAGCTCACCGGGCCCCGGTTCGATGCGACGAGGACCTGCTCGGTGGTCATCGGGACTCCCTGTCGGGCGGACTGTGCGAGAGGGGAACGACTGTAGGGCGCCGGCCGCTGCGGAGCGTGACGGCTCTCCGGCGGCGTGCCGTGACGGGCGGGCGGTCCGTCCGGTTCCCGGGGGCGGCGCTGCCCCCGTCGCGAAAGGCTGTCCGACCGCGCGGCCGGTGAAACGTGTCACCCGTCACACCGCCCGCGCGGCGGCGCGCGCGTACGGCCCGGGTCAGGCCGCCTGCCGCGCCGCGTACTCCGGGACCCCGCACATCGGCGGGCGCTCGTCCGCGTCGATCGGGTGCGTCCGCGGGCTGAAGCCGCCCGCCTCCGTCCGCTCGAACTGGGTGAGCCCCACCCGCCGGGGCAGGACCGTGCCGGGCAGCCTGCTCTGCGCCGTCCGCATGATGGCGGTGGCCATGCGGCCGAGCGCCTGCCCGTCCTGGTGGCGGTGCTTGCGCACCCCGACGTCGACCTGGGCGACCGCGTCGAGGCCCGCGACGTGCAGCGTGTCGATCAGCAGGCCCAGCTCGACGCCGTACCCGACGGGGAACGGCAGCTGTTCCAGCAGCGACCTGCGCGCCGCGTACTCCCCGCCGAGCGGCTGCACCACACCGGCCAGCTGCGGCCAGTGCAGGTTCAGCAGCGGGCGGGCGACCAGCTCGGTGACGCGGCCGCCCTGGTGGGCGCCGTTGGGTTTGTCGCCGAGCGGCCGGTCGTACATCGCCTTGACCAGCTGCACGTCGGGCTCGGTGAGCAGCGGGCCGAGGATGCCGGAGACGAACCGCGAGTCGAAGTCCTTCAGGTCGGCGTCCACGAAGGCGACGATCTCGCCGCTCGCCGCGAGCAGCGAGCGCCAGAGCACCTCGCCCTTGCCGGGCACGGTGGGTATGCGCGGCAGGATCTCGTCGCGGTGGACGACCTTCGCGCCCGCCGCGGCCGCGACCTCGGAGGTGCGGTCGGTGGACCCGGAGTCCACCACGAGCAGCTCGTCGATCAGGGGCACGTCCTCCATGAGGTCGCGCCGGAGTGCTTCCACGATGGCACCGACGGTCCCCTCCTCGTTCAGCGCGGGGAGGACCACGCTGATGCTCCCTGCCGCGCCTGCTGTCCGCTTCGCGTGCAACAGCTGCGGCAGCGGGCGGTCAGCGGCGGTCCAGGATCGGCGGTGCAGCCATTCCTCTGCCTCTACCAGCACGAATGTCGCTCCTGTTCGCGTTCGGCCACTTTTACTCCGTATGGCCGTATCTGCCCCTTCCTGGGGTGCCCCAACCCGCTCGGCCACCTGATTTTGCCCTGTGTCTCGCGGACCGGACGGCCCGAGCCATTGTCGGTGCCGTCCGTTACGATCGCGGGCAGCGCAGGTGTCCTCCGGATATCGGGCCCCGCGCAGACAATCGCATACCGCTCATCCAGAGGGGCAGAGGGAACGGCCCGTTGAAGCCCCGGCAACCCTTCCGCCGGTTCCGTGTCCGTACGCGGGGCTCCCGGTGGGGAAGGTGCCAATTCCGTCCTGTGGCGAAAGACGCCCGGGGAAGATGAGGAGAAGGGGCTCCCGCACCCATGTCCGTGCTGACCGCAGCCGACCAGTCACCCGCCGCCACCGTCGATCTCGGCCCCGCCGTGGCGCTCTCCTGTCGCGAGTGCGGCGAGCGCTTCCCGCTCAGTCCGAGCTTCGCCTGCGAGTCCTGTTTCGGCCCCCTGGAGATCGCCTACGACCTCCCCACGGGGGACCCCGAGGGCCTGCGCCGCCGCATCGAGGCCGGGCCGAAGAGCATCTGGCGTTACGCTCCGCTGCTGCCCGTGCCCGCGGACGTCGCCGACAAGCCCAACCTGAACCCCGGCTTCACCCAGCTCGTGAAGGCCGACCGGCTCGCCGCCGAGCTGGGCGTCACCGGCGGCCTGTACGTCAAGGACGACTCGGGCAACCCGACGCACTCCTTCAAGGACCGCGTCGTCGCGAACGCCGTCGAGGCCGCCCGCGCCTTCGGCTTCACCACACTCTCCTGCTCCTCCACCGGCAACCTGGCGGGCGCCGTCGGCGCGGCCGCCGCCCGTGCCGGCCTGCGGTCCTGCGTGTTCATCCCGCACGACCTGGAGGAGGGCAAGGTCGTCATGGCGGCGGTCTACGGCGGCGACGTCGTGGCCATCGAGGGCAACTACGACGATGTGAATCGTTTCTGCAGCGAACTGATCGGCGACCCCGTCGGCGAGGGCTGGGGCTTCACCAACGTCAACCTGCGGCCGTACTACGCCGAGGGCTCGAAGACCCTGGCGTTCGAGATCTGCGAGCAGCTCGGCTGGCGGCTGCCGGACCAGATCGTCATCCCGATCGCCTCCGGCTCCCAGCTGACCAAGATCGACAAGGGACTCAGGGAGCTGATCGAGACCGGCCTGGTCGAGGACCGGCCCTACCGGATCTTCGGCGCCCAGGCCGAGGGCTGCTCCCCGGTCTCCCGCGCCTGGCGCGAGGGCCACGACGTGGTGCGGCCGGTGCGGCCCGACACGATCGCCAAGTCCCTCGCCATCGGCAACCCGGCGGACGGCCCGTACGTCCTGGACATCGCGCGGCGGACGGGCGGCGCGGTCGAGGACGTCACGGACGCCGAGATCGTGGACGCCATCAAGCTGCTGGCCAGGACCGAGGGCATCTTCACGGAGACGGCGGGCGGCGTGACGCTCGGCGTGACCCGCAAGCTGATCGAGGCGGGCGCGCTCGACCCCTCGCTGACCACCGTCGTCGTGAACACCGGCGACGGCCTGAAGACCCTGGACGCGGTGGCCCCGACCACCGGTCCTACCGCGACCATCCGTCCGAACCTGGACGCCTTCCGAGAGGCTGGGCTGGCATGAGCGTCACCGTCCGTATCCCCACGATCCTGCGCACGTACACCGGCGGCGCGTCCGAGGTGGCCGCCGAGGGCGGCACGCTGGAGGAGGTCCTCGCCGACCTCGACCGCAACCACCAGGGCATCGCGGGGCGCGTGCTGGACGACCAGGGCAAGCTGCGGCGCTTCGTGAACGTCTATGTGAACGACGACGACGTGCGGTTCGCCGAGGGCCTGGCCACGCCGACGCCGGACGGCGCGGGCGTCTCGATCATCCCGGCCGTCGCCGGCGGCTGCTGACCCCCCGCCGGGGCGCGCGCCGTCGCGCGCTCCCCGGCGAGCACGTCCGAAAACGCACCGTCCAGATACCCCCGCCGCCCCGGAACCGCGTGTTCCGGGGCGGTCGCGTGTCACGGGAACGCTAAAGTGGCGAGCGCCTCCCGCCCCCGCCCGTGCCGGGCGCATATGAATTCGCGACACATCGCGCAAATCTCGTGCCGAAAATTGGTGCACCAATTGTCGGGTTGGCACTTTTGAGCCGGGGGAGATGGTCCAACTACCTTCCCCCGTGCGGCGTTTGCCCGGATCGTGGTCTCAAGAAATCTCCCTCGAATGGCCTGTTGCGCTGGGCGTCCGTGCAGATACATTCAGCGGCGGTCACGCGTTCCGGCGCACACCCCCACACGGCCGGGGGGTGGGGTCTGACAGGTCTGACCCGGGCCCGCGGAGTGCGGTCTCGTGAATGGGCCGGCACAAATGGGGAGTTAGGAAATGGCTCAGGGCACCGTCAAGTGGTTCAACGCGGAGAAGGGCTACGGCTTCATCGCGGTAGACGGTGGTGCGGACGTGTTCGTCCACTACAGCGCGATCCAGATGGACGGCTACCGCACTCTGGAAGAAGGACAGCGGGTCGAGTTCGAGATCTCTCAGGGTCAGAAGGGTCCTCAGGCCGACATGGTCCGGGTGACCGTCTGAACCGCCGACCGCACCGCGAGCGCCACGACCAGGGCCCGCACCCCGGACAGGGGTGCGGGCCCTGGTGCGTGTCACCCCCCGGGGGGTTTGCACTCGCCGGGGGAGAGTGCTAATCATGGGGTTAGCACTCTAGAGGTGAGAGTGACAGCAAGGACCGGTTCGGTGAGGTCCGGCGGCCAGGCGGGGCAAGGAACCGCAGGCCCTGGGCCGTCCGTCGCGGGCGCCAGCGCGGTCCGGCGCAATCCACCCCTGTTCTGGGAGGACCACTTCACATGGCCAAGATCATCGCGTTCAACGAGGAGGCGCGGCGCGGCCTTGAGCGCGGGATGAACCAGCTCGCCGACGCCGTCAAGGTCACGCTCGGCCCCAAGGGCCGGAACGTCGTGCTGGAGAAGAAGTGGGGCGCCCCCACCATCACCAACGACGGTGTGTCGATCGCCAAGGAGATCGAGCTCGAGGACGCCTACGAGAAGATCGGCGCCGAGCTCGTCAAGGAGGTCGCCAAGAAGACGGACGACGTGGCCGGTGACGGCACGACCACGGCGACCGTGCTGGCCCAGGCGCTGGTCCGCGAGGGCCTGCGCAACGTCGCGGCGGGCGCCAACCCGATGGCCCTGAAGCGGGGCATCGAGGCCGCCGTGGAGAAGGTCTCCGAGGCCCTGCTCGGCCAGGCCAAGGAGGTCGAGACCAAGGAGCAGATCGCCTCCACCGCCTCCATCTCGGCCGGTGACACGCAGATCGGCGAGCTGATCGCCGAGGCGATGGACAAGGTCGGCAAGGAAGGCGTCATCACCGTCGAGGAGTCGCAGACCTTCGGTCTTGAGCTGGAGCTCACCGAGGGCATGCGCTTCGACAAGGGCTACATCTCGGCGTACTTCGCGACCGACATGGAGCGCATGGAGGCCGAGCTCGAGGACCCGTACATCCTCATCGTCAACTCCAAGATCAGCAACGTGAAGGACCTCCTTCCGCTGCTGGAGAAGGTCATGCAGTCGGGCAAGCCGCTGCTGATCATCGCCGAGGACGTCGAGGGCGAGGCCCTGTCCACCCTGGTGGTCAACAAGATCCGCGGCACCTTCCGGTCCGTCGCGGTCAAGGCTCCCGGTTTCGGCGACCGCCGCAAGGCCATGCTCGGCGACATCGCCATCCTCACCGGTGGCCAGGTCATCTCCGAGGAGGTCGGCCTCAAGCTGGAGAACGCGACCCTCGACCTGCTCGGCCGCGCCCGCAAGGTCGTCATCACCAAGGACGAGACCACCATCGTCGACGGTGCCGGCGACAGCGACCAGGTCCAGGGCCGGGTCAACCAGATCCGCGCCGAGATCGAGAACTCCGACTCGGACTACGACCGCGAGAAGCTCCAGGAGCGCCTGGCGAAGCTGGCCGGCGGCGTGGCCGTCATCAAGGCCGGTGCCGCCACCGAGGTCGAGCTGAAGGAGCGCAAGCACCGCATCGAGGACGCGGTGCGCAACGCCAAGGCCGCCGTCGAGGAGGGCATCGTCGCCGGTGGCGGCGTGGCCCTGCTGCAGGCCGCCTCGGTCTTCGAGAAGCTGGACCTGACGGGTGACGAGGCCACCGGTGCCGCCGCTGTGAAGCTGGCCCTGGAGGCCCCGCTGAAGCAGATCGCCGTCAACGCCGGTCTCGAGGGCGGCGTCGTCGTCGAGAAGGTGCGCAACCTGACCCCGGGCCACGGCCTCAACGCCGCGACCGGCGAGTACGTCGACCTGCTGGCCGAGGGCATCATCGACCCGGCCAAGGTCACGCGCTCCGCGCTGCAGAACGCCGCCTCCATCGCCGCGCTGTTCCTCACCACCGAGGCCGTCATCGCGGACAAGCCGGAGAAGGCCGCCGCGGGCGCCGGTGCCGACGCCGCGGGCATGGGCGGGGGCATGGACTTCTGAGAAGTCCCCTCCACCGGCTCGCACAGCCGCGCTGACGAGGGCCCGTTCCGGGTGGCGCACGCCGCCCGGGGCGGGCCCTCGCCGCGTCCGGGGGCGGCCGCCGCTGTCGGTGCCGCCGCGTAGTCTGCCCGGGTGACGGACGAACGCGACGCCGCCGTGCCAGCAGTGGACCCCTTCGACCTCGCGGGCGACGTGGCCGCCGCGCTGCGGGACAGGACGGCCGCCTGGACGTTCCTCGACCGCTTCACGCGCGAGTGGGCGCCCGTGCTCCCGGTGGACCACCAGCCGGGCTGGGACGCGTACGTGATGGACACCGCCGCCGCGCGGCTCGGCGTCCCGCTGCCCGCCGCTCTGCGCGAGGGCTACGCGCTGCTCGGCGGCCGCGAGGACCTGACGGGCGAGGTGACGGCCGTCCTGGTGCCGCCGGGCGAACTGCGGCTGCACGACGGCGTCGGCGCCGGTGACGACGCGGGCGTCCTCGTCCTCCACCGCGACGGCACGCCGGACGCGGCGCTCGGCATCCGCGTCGCCGACCTCGGCCAGGACGACCCGCCGGTCGTCGAGGGCGGCGAGCAGGACGGCTGGCACCCGTACCTCGACCGGGTGTCCACCGCGTTCCTCGACCTCGTGCTCTGGCAGTGGATGACCACCTGGCCGGACGCGCACCACGACGTGCTGCTCGACCCCGACGACCCCGCGCGGACCGTCCTCGACACCCACTGCACGCCGCTCGCCCTCGCCCACCCCGGCGGGCGGTACTACCTGGCGGGCGAGGACACGCTGCTGTGCACGGCCGGGTCGCGCGTCGTCCTGGCGGCGGCCCGCACCCCCGCCGGGCTCGACGCGGCGCGGGCCCTGCTGCCCGGCACGTGGCAGCGGGCGGCCGACGCCCTCTGACGCGCGGTCAGCCGACGCCGCCCGCCAGTGCGGCGGCGGTGGCCGCGTCGGCCGGGAGGAACGCCTCGATGCTCAGCTCGGCCGCCGTCAGGTCGAGCGCGGTGCCGAAGGTCGTGACCATCGTGACGAACGCCAGCGGCCCGGCGTCCGACGCCACCCGCAGCGTCACCGCCACCTCCTGCGGCCCCGCCGGGTGCGCCGTGCCGCCCGGGTAGGCCGCCAGCTCGTCGTGCAGCTCCCGCAGCACCGCCGAGCCGCTCGACGCGGCCTCCCTCGCCAGGCCGGTCAGCACGTGGTGCCGCCACTCGCCGAGGTTCAGGATGCGCGGCGCCAGGCCCTCCGGGTGGAGGCTGAGGCGCAGCGCGTTGGGCCGCTCCAGCAGGTGCGGGGCGACGCCCTCGGTGAGCCGGGCGACGCCCGCGTTGGCCCGCAGGACGTTCCAGCCCCGGTCCACGACGAGGCTGGGGTACGGCTCGTACGCCGCCAGCACGCGGTCGATCCCGGCGCTGAACGGCGCGAGGTCCGGGTCGTCGAGCGACCGCTCCCCGTACACCGGCGCGAACCCGGCGGCGACCAGCAGCCCGTTCTGCTCGCGCGGCGGCACCTCCAGCGTCTCGGCGAGCCGCAGCACCATCTCGCGGCTGGGCCGGGAGCGGCCGGTCTCCAGGAAGCTGAGGTGCCGGGCGGAGATGCCCGCCTCCAGGGACAGGTCGAGCTGGCTGATGCGGCGGCGCGTGCGCCACTCGCGCAGCAGGGGGCCCACCGGGGCGGGCGCGGAGACGGTGGTCATGCGGCCAGGCTCGCACGCGGCCCGTGGCGGCGGCCATGACCTCCGGGGTAATTGCCGCCCTTACCCGCCCCGGCAAAACTCGTGGCCATGACGCACCACACGATCGACTACACCGGCATCGCCGAGACCTACCTGTCCCTCTGGAACGAGACGGACCCCGCCGCTCGCCTGGCGCTGGTGGAGAAGTCCTGGGCCCCGCAGGGCCGTTACACCGACCCGCTGGCCGACGCGGCGGGCCCCGAGGCCATCAGCGCGACCATCGGCGCGGTGCGGGAGCAGTTCCCCGGCCTCGTCTTCACGCTCGTCGGCGAGGTGGACGGCCACCACGCGCAGGCCCGCTTCCGGTGGGGCCTCGGCCCGGCGGGGGAGGAGCCGCTGGTGATCGGCTTCGACGTGGTGACGCTGGACGGCGACGGGCGCCTCGTGGACGTGCTCGGCTTCCTCGACAACGTCCCGGCGTGACGGCGGCCTACGCGGTCGCCCTGCTGCGCGCCGCCGGGCCGCAGGAGGGGGTCGTCCGCTACCTGGAGGGCATCGACGCGACGCTCGCGCCCTTCGGCGGGCGCTACCTCGTCCACGGCGATCCGCCGACGGTGCTGGAGGGCGAGTGGCCGGGGGACCTGGTCGTGATCGCCTTCCCCGACCGTGCGCGGGCCGAGGCGTGGTACGCGTCGGACGCCTACCGGGAGATCCTGCCGCTGCGGCGGTCCGGCGTGGCGGGACCCGTCGTCCTGATCGACGGGGTCCCGCCGGGCCACCGGGCCACCGACATCCTCACGCGGTGACGGGGTGGGGCGTCACCTCGCGGCGCGCCCACTCCAGGCGCTCCGGCGGGTACGCGCGGGGCGCGCCCTCGACCAGCATGATCAGGCAGAGGCAGGCGCGGCAGAACGCCATGCGCGTGCGGGCCGGGGCGTCGAAGTCCGTACGGCCGCCCTCCGCCGCGTACCCGGCGAGCAGGTCCGCGTCGGGCTCGGGCGGGGAGAGCAGGGTGCGGGACGCGAAGTCGGCCAGCGGTCGCCCTAGAACATGCGCTCGCCGTCGATGACGGCCCCGACGCTGCCCCGGTGCAGGAGGCTGTCGCCCTCCCAGAGGTCGAAGCGGACCAGCGCGGGCGTCGCCACCTCGTCCGGGGCGGGGGCCGCGGCGTCGGCCAGGACGGCGTCCAGCATGGCGAGGAACGTGCCGCGCCAGTTGTCCGCCGCCTTCACCGCGCCGCCCGGGTAGCCGAAGCGCGGGCCCGTCACGCGGTGGCGCCGAGTTCGCGGCGGAGCGCGGCCCGTTCGCCCGGGGTCAGGCCGCCGCCCGCCCGGCCCGGGAGGTGCCGGGGCACTCGGTCATCAGCGGGAAGCCCTCGCCCGCCGCGACCACGCCGGACAGGCCGCCGTGGCGCGGGGGAAGGCGGCCTCGCCGGTGAGGAGGCCGCGTTCGTAGGTCATCGCGGGGGTGTCGGGGGAGGGCGGCAGCTTGAGGACGAGGCGGGTGCCGTCGGTCAGGACGAGGCGGTGGACGCCGTTGTACGTCCCGCCGGACATCGGCTCGCGCACGGCGACCTGGCCGGGGCGGGCTTGGGCGGGGGCGGGGAGTCAGGCACCGTGCGCCTGCTCCAGGGCGGCCCGCAGATGGCCGTGCGACGCGGTGAGGAGCCGCCCGGCGGTGGGCGCGTCCACGTGGCCGAGGATCGTCAGGATCGCGTGCTTCACCTCGCCGTCCGTGGCGGTCAGCGCGGCCTCGACCTCGGCGTCCGCCGCGCCGGTCGCCAGCTGGACGATGCGGCGCGAGCGGGCGCGCAGCTTCTCGTTGGAGGCGCGGACGTCGACCATCAGGTTCCCGTACGTCTTGCCGAGCCTGATCATGCTGATGGTCGAGATCATGTTGAGGACGAGCTTCTGGGCCGTGCCCGCCTTGAGGCGGGTCGAGCCGGCGATCAGCTCGGGGCCGACGACGACCTCGATGCCGTGCTCGGCGGCGGCCGCCAGGGGCGAGCCCGCGTTGCACGACAGGCCGATGGTGAGCGCGCCCCGGGCGCGCGCGTGCTCGACCGCGCCGACCGCGTACGGCGTGCGCCCCGAGGCGGAGATGCCCACGACGACGTCGTCCTGCGTGAGGCCGAGGCCGTCGAGGTCGGCGGCGGCCAGCGCCCGGCTGTCCTCCGCCCCCTCGACGGCCTCCGACATGGCGGCGGGGCCGCCCGCGATCAGCCCGATGACCTCACCGGGGTCGGTGTTGAAGGTCGGCGGGCACTCGCTGGCGTCCAGCACGCCGAGGCGGCCGGCCGTACCCGCCCCCAGGTACAGCAGCCGGCCGCCGCGTGCCATGCGGTCCGCCGCCGCGTCGACGGCCGCCGCGATCAGGGGGAGCTGACCGGCGACGGCGCCGGGGACGAGGGCGTCCTCGGCGTTCATCAGGCGGACGATGTCGAGTGTGCTGCGGCGGTCGATGTCGGAGAGGTCGGATCGGTGGGCTTCCGTGGTCAGCGACTCGAAGTCGGTGGACATCGGGCGGCTCTCTCTGTGCGGAAGGGATGGCCCTGCGGGTGCCGTCTGTGCTGTTTCTACCGTTCGCGCGGGGTGTGGCGGTGGGCGAGCGCCTCGTAGCTCGCGTGCAGCGCGGGCGCCGCCGACTCGTACGTCCGCTGCGCGACGCCGATGAACAGGCAGTCCACGACGAGCAGCTGGCTCGTCCTGCTGGACATCGCGGCGGGGCGCAGCTCGCTCTCGCGTGCCGTGGAGGTGGTGAGGACGTGGTCCGCGTAGTGCGTCACCTCGCCGTCCGGGCGGCCGGTGACGGCCACCGTGGTCGCGCCGTGGTCGAAGGCGACCTGGAGCGGTTCGATGACGTCCACCGTGCGGCCCGAGTGGGTGATGGCGATCGCGACGTCACCGGCGCGCAGCTGCACGGCGTTGGTGACGGCGAGGTGGGGATCGGAGTGCGCGTGGGCGATGAGGCCGATGCGCAGCAGCTTCTGGGCGAGGTCCTGGGCGACGAGGGAGGAGGCGCCCGTGCCGTAGACGTCCACGCGCCGGGCGGTGGCCAGCGCGCTGACGGCCGCTTCGAGCTGCACGAGGTCGAGGGAGCCCGCCGTGTCGGTGAGGGTCTGCCGCTCGTCGTGCGTCAGCTTGGCGACGACATCGCTTAACGGGTCGTCCACGGAGATGTCGGCGGTGACGGCGGGGGCGGCGCCCGAGGCCTGCTGGGCGGCCAGTCCGGCGAGGGCGAGCCGCAGGTCGCGGTAGCCGGGGTAGCCGAGGAGGCGGGCGGTGCGGACCACGGTGGCCTCGCTGGTGCCGGTCCGTTCGGCGAGGCCGGTGACCGTGAGCGCGGCGCAGCCCGCCGGGTCGCCCGCGACCGTCTCGGCCACGCGCTGCATGGAACGGGTCATGGAGGGCGCCATCGTGCGGACCTTGGCGGCGAGCGCGGCGGGTTCGGGCGGCGCGGGGCGGGGAGGGACGGCGACGGGCCGTGGTCGGCCGGCCCGGCGGGCGAAATTTTCCTTCATCGCGATCCTCACAGATGAAACATATTTTCGATCCTGACGCCCCGTCAAGGCCGCCGCTGGACACGAGTGGGTGATTTCGGCCCGACTCTGCTGCAATGGTCCGTATGGACGAGCCGACTGCGGAAGGGGCCATCCACCGGGGCAGGGCCCTGGTGCTGGCGGATCTGGCGGCGGACGGGCTGGCGGGGCCGGAGGAGGTCTCCTTGCTGGAGGCAGCAGTGTCGCATCGCCGTTGGTGGTCGGACCAGTGGCCGGAAGGCGCTGTCTTCGTGCCGGGGCTGCTCGCGCAGGACGTGCAGGACGCGCTGCTGGAGCGGCGCGGCCGCTGGCCGGTCTGCCCGCACTGCGACACCGACCCGCGCGCCGAGCCGCACATGCTCGACCTGGAACCCGAGCTGGGCGAGGACCCGCGCTGGGTCTGCGGCATCACCGGGCGCACGGTCGCCCCCCTCGGGTCGCTGGCCGAGGCGCGCGAGTGAGCGGGCGCGCCGGGGTGAACGGGGCGGCCGGATGACGGTGTACATCGACCCGCCCACCTGGCCAGGCCACGGGCGGCTGTGGTCGCACCTGGTCAGCGACGCGTCGTACGGCGAACTGCACGCCTTCGCCGCGCGCCTGGGTGCCCCGCCGCGCGCCTTCGAGCGGGACCACTACGACATCCCCGCCGACCGGTACGCCGACGCGCTGCGGCTCGGCGCCGTCCCCGCCCCGAGCCGCGAACTGGTCGCGCGCCTCACCGCCGCCGGTCTGCGCCGCCGCAAGCGCCACCGGGGAAATCCGGCGGACGGGCCGGGCGACGCTCCCTAGCATCAGTCATATGAGCACACCGCACGACGGCATACCCGCCGCACTGTTCCTCAACGGCACCGTGGGCGCGGGCAAGACCTCGGTGGCCGACGCCGCGGGCGAGCTGCTGGCCGAGGCGGGCGTCCCGCACGCCGTCCTCGACCTGGACTGGCTGCGCCGCGCCTGGCCCGCGCCGCCCGGCGACCCGTTCAACGGCGCGCTGCTGCTGCGCAACCTGCGGGACGTGACGCGCAACGCCCGCGCCGCCGGGGCCGAACGCCTCGTCCTGGCGGGCGTCATCGAGGACGCGGCGGGACGCCGCGCCGTCACCGACGCGCTCGGCGTGCCGCTGACCGTATGCCGCCTCGCCGTCGGACTGCCCGTGATCCGCGAGCGGTTGCGGGCGCGGCACCAGGGCGACGAGGACGGGCTGCGCTGGCACCTGGACCGCTCAGGCGAACTGGACGCCCTCATCGCCGCGTCCGGCACCACCGACTTCACCGTCCCCTCCACCGGGCCCGTCACCGACATCGCGCGCGCCGTGCTGACGCGCGCGGGCTGGCTGTGAACGCGCGGCCCCGGCGGGCGGCACGTGTCCGGAATCACCCGGTGCCGGGAATGGACGGCGGGGCGCGGGGCGTTCGGACGCGAGTGGCCGTTACCCCAGCATCCCCCGCCCCTGAGCGGACGACCCGCCTGCCCCTCGCCGTCTACGTCCTCGGTGCCGCGGTATTCGCCCTGGGGACATCGGAGTTCATGCTGTCCGGGCTGCTGCCCGAGATGGCCGACGACCTCGACGTCTCCATACCCACCGCCGGTCTGCTGATATCCGCCTTCGCGATCGGCATGATCGTCGGCGCCCCCGTCCTCGCCGCGGCGACGCAGCGGCTCCCGCGGCGGCTGACGCTCGTCGGGCTGCTCGCCGTCTTCGCGGCCGGGCATGTCGTCGGCGCGCTGGCGCCCGGGTACGGCGTGCTGTTCGTCTGCCGCGTCGTGAGCGCGCTGGCGTGCGCCGGGTTCTGGGCGGTCGGCGCGGCCGTCGCCGTCTCCCTGGTGCCCCGCGACGCGCGGGCGCGCGCCATGGCCGTCATGATCGGCGGCCTGAGCATCGCGAACGTCACGGGCGTCCCCGCCGGGGCCGTCCTCGGGCAGAGCCTGGGCTGGCGCTCGGCGTTCTGGGCGGTGGGCGCCCTGGCACTGCTCGGCCTGGTCGGCGTGCTGCTCCTCGTGCCCGCGACCCCGGCGGGTCCGGCCGGGTCACGGATGCCGCTGCGCCAGGAGGCGCGCGTCTACCGCGACCCGCAGGTGTGGCTCGCCAGCGTGACGATCGCGCTGTTCGCGGCGGGCACGTTCTGCTTCTTCTCCTACCTCGCGCCGCTGCTGACCGATGTCGCCGGGCTCGACGAGGGCTGGGTGCCCGCGGTGCTGGTGCTGTACGGCGTCGGCGCGTTCGGCGGGACGGTGCTGGGCGGGCGGCTCGCCGACGCCCACATGTTCGGCACGCTGTACGCGGGCCTGCTGGCGGCGTTCGGCGTGCTGGTGCTCGCCGCGCTGACGGCCGAGACGGCCGTCGCGATCGTCATCCTGTCCGGCCTGCTCGGCTTCGCCTGCTTCCTGTGCGCGCCGGGGCTCAACGCGCGGATCTTCGAGGTGGCGGGCGCCGGAGCGCCCACCCTCGCGGGCGCCACGGCCACCTCGGCGTTCAACACCGGCAACGCGCTGGGCCCCTGGGCCGGTGGCCTGGTGATCAGCGGCGGGCTCGGCTACGCCTGGACGGCGTGGGTGGGCGCGCTGATGGTGCTCGCCGCCTTCGGGGGCGCGTGGCTCCAGGCGCGGGGCGTGCGCCGGTCGGTCGTGATCGCCGCCGGGCTGCCCGTCACACGGTCAGAAGCTCCAGCTCGGCTCGCAGATTGAAGCGTGCCGCCCGCTCCCAGTGCTCGGCGGCGTACGGGGTGTGGAAGAGGGCGGGCAGCGCGAGCAGGCGGCGCAGGACGTCGGCGCGCCCCTCGCGGAACGCGTCGTCGTCCACGTACGCGTACTCCTGCCTGACCTCGGCGGCGTAGACCGCGTACCGCTCCGGTGTGCTCGCCAGGACGGCGAGGTCGGCGTCGCACAGGGCGGCGCCGTTGCGGTCGTCGGGGTCGGGGTCGTGGCCCGCGGTGAGGCGGACGAGGCGGGCGACCTCGGTGGCGCGGGGGCCGCCGCCGAGCAGCTCCTCGGCGAGGCGGGCGCTCATCTCCTCGTTGTCCGGGGAGTACGGGTCGTAGACGGCGTCGTGGAACCAGGCGGCGAGTTCGACGGCGACGGGCTCCGCCGGGTGGCCCGCCAGCTCGTCGAGGTGCCCGAGGACGGCGGCGAGGTGGGCGGTGGTGTGGTAGCGGCGGTGGGGTTCGGCCCAGCGGGCGAGGAGTTCGCGGCCGAGGCGGGCGCCCGCGGGGCCCCCGTTCCCCGGGAGGGCGGTGAAGCGCCGCAGCAGCGCGTCGTCCGGGGCGGGCTCGGGCGTGGCGGGGTCGGGTGTGGCGGCCATGGGGTCATTCTCGCGCGGCCGATGCCAATCCGTTATCTGGGGGGTGCGTTATGTGGGGTGCGGTATGGGGCGCGCCCGTGGTGCAGCACGGCGAGCGCGGCGGCCAGCGCGGCGCAGACCCCGGCCATGGCGATCGCGGTGTGCGCGTGGACCACGGCGAGGGCGCCCAGGGCCGCGCCGCCCAGCATCGCGACCAGGGCGCCGGTCTGGCGCGGTGCCGCGTCGCGCGCGCCGGGGGAGACGAGGGTCACCAGCGTGGATGTGATGACGACGGTGCTGAGGTCAGGCAGGCCGACGGGGCGTACGGCGGCTGCCTGGGCGCCCATCATCAGGGCCAGCAGGGCAGTGAGCAGCGCCTGCGTGGTCCCGCCGGGGGAATCGCCGAGTACCGGCCAGAGCGCTGTGAGGGCGACGGCCGCGCAGAGTTCGGCGTACAGGACGAGCAGTGCCGCGCGGGGCAGCCGGGGAGTGGTGTCCGGCGTACCGCTGCCGGGCGTCGGACGCAGGAGCCGGGCGGTGAGGGCGGCGCCTGCGGCGAAGGCGGCGAGGGCGACGAGCGGCTGGAGCACGGGCAGCCCGTACGCGCCGACGAGGCCGAAGCCGAGCAGCACGACGTTTCCGGTCATGTTCCCGGTGAACACCCGGTCGAGCGCCAGGAAGCTGACCGCGTCAACGGCGCCCGTGGCGGCGGTCAGCAGGAGCAGCGCCCGGGGATAGGCGGCCGGGAGGGGCGTGGGGGGCACGGACAGACCCTAGGCGCCCTCGGGCGGTGTGAGGCGGGCGCAACGGCGGCATGCGCGGGCCGATGACGCCAGGACCGCGTGCGAGGTGGCGGCCAGTGCGCAGGCCAGGGCGGCGAGCGGCCAGTCCGTGGCGAGTACGGCGACCAGTGTGAGGGCCAGGCACGCGACGCCCATGGTCACGGCGGCAGCGCTGCCGGTCCAGGCGACGGCGAGGGGGAGCCGGTGCGGGACGGGCAGGGTGCGTGCCAGCGACCCCGTGACGGGCAGTGCGGCGGCGGCGAGCAGTGCCACGGAGGCGGAGGCGGCCACCAGGTGGACGGCCAGTGTGCGCGGGAGGCCCGCGTCCGTACCGGTGAGCAGCCAGCACAGCAGCAGGACGGGCACGGTGAGGGCGGCCGTTCTGGCGGTGTGGCGGGTCTGGGCGAGGGTCAGTTCGCGCTGGCAGTCGGGGACCAGTTCGCCCGGGGTGCCGAACTCGCGGACGGCCGCGCGGGTGGCCGTCCCGTACGGCATGCCGTCGCGCGTACGGGCGGCGACGGCGTCGGAGAGGCCGTCGCGTATCTCCGCCACCAGGCGGGCCTTGGCGCGGGCCGGGCCGTGGAGCGCGGACGCGAGGGCCGTCGCGTAGTCGTCCACCGGGTCGCGCGGCCCGGCGGCGGCGGTCATACGGCGTTCCCCGCCGCCGGGGGCGCCGGGTTCAGGACGGAGCCGATGACGGCCGTGAACTCCCGCCACGCCGTGCGCTCGTCGGCGAGGCGGCGGCGCCCGGCGTCCGTCAGCGCGTAGCTGCGCCGCCGCCGTTCGCCCGAGGACTCCCAGCTGCCGCGCAGCAGGCCCGTGCGCTCCAGCCTGCTGAGGGCGGGGTAGATCGTGCCGGTGCGCAGCTCCAGGGCGCCGCCGCTGCGGCGCTGGACGGCGGTGATGATCGCGTAGCCGTGCAGCGGGCCCGCTTCGAGGACGGCGAGCAGCACACCGTCGAGGTGGCCCCGTACCGCGTCTGCCTTCATGGGTAGGCAGCCTACACGTCGGATATCTTGGCGTGCTATGCATTGGGAGCCAACATATCCAGCGCGTCCACCGGAGCCGGGTCATGACCAAGGTGCTGCTGTCCGTCCACGTCCTCGCCGCGATCCTCGCCATCGGGCCGATCGCCGTCGCCGCGTCGCTCTTCCCGCGCTACGCGCGGCAGGCCGGGTCCGCCGGTTCCGCCGGGGCCGCCGCCCTGCTGCACCGGATATGCGGCGGCTACGCGGTGGCGGCCGTCACGGTGCCGGTCTTCGGCTTCGCGACGGCCCTCCACATGGGGGTGCTCACCGACGCCTGGCTCGTCGCGTCGATCGTGCTGACCGCGCTGGCCGCCGCCGTGCTCGGGCTGTCCGTCGTGCCGGGGCAGCGGCGGGTCATGGCCTCGGTCGAGTCGGTCGCCGGGGGCGGCCCGGCGGACGCGGGGGCGGGGGCGGTGAACAGCCGCCTGGCCATGTCCACCGGGCTCTTCAACCTGCTGTGGGCGGTCGTCGTGGTGCTGATGATCGTCCGCCCCGGCTCGACCACCGGGGCCTGACGCCCCCTTTGACGACACGCCCTACGCCGGGCAGAGGGCCGCCGTCACCATGTCGAGGGCCACGTCGTCGGCGTCGCCGCCCCAGTCCGTCCAGCTCACGGTGACCTGGCGCGTTCCGTCGGCGGAGTGGTACGAGGCGGTGCTGTACCCAGGGGCGCCGCCCGCGTGGCCCACGGCGGGGCCGCAGGGGAGGTCGACCAGTTCGACGCCGAGGCCCCAGCCGTCGTCGAGGCTGTCGGTGGTCATCTCGCGCAGCTCCGCCGGCTCCAGAAGCTCCCCGCCGAGGAGGGCGGCGAAGAAGCGGTCCAGGTCGGCGGTGGTGGACACGATCTCGCCCGCCGCGCCCGCGACCGACATGTTCACGGTGGTGTAGTCCAGCGGAAGGGTTCCGTACGGCGTCTCCAGCGCCTCGTAGCCGTGGGAGTGCGGCCCTGTCAGGAACGGGGACGAGCCGGGCATGCGCGTGTCGTCCAGGCCGAGGGGCCGCAGGATGCGCCGGTCGATCTCCGTCCGGTAGTCGTGGCCGGTGACCTCGTCGACGAGCATGCCGAGCACGACGTAGTCGGTGTTCGAGTACGCGTGGCGGGTGCCGGGCGGGAAGAGCAGCGGGCGGACGCCGCCGTCGGCATCGCGGACGGCACGCCGCACCATCTCGTCCGCCGTCCAGGTGCGGAACCGTTCCGCCAGAAGGCCGCCGCCCCGGATCAGGCCCTCGGTGTAGTCGGGCAGGCCGCTGGAGTGCCGCAGCAGGTCCCGGACGGTGATCCGGTCGGCCCCCTCCGAGGGGATCAGGCCGGGGAGCCACCGGCCGACGGGGTCGGACAGGTCGAGACGGCCCTCGCCCACCAGTTGGAGCACAACGGTCGCGGTGAACGTCTTGGTGACGCTGCCCGCCCGGAAGCGGCCGTCCACGGGCGCCGGGAGCCGGCCGCCGAGGCGCGACGTGCCGCTGCTGCCGCGCCACACGGCGTCGCCCTGCCTGACCTCGGCTATCGCGCCGATCGCGCCCGTCTCGCGCACCCGGTCGAGCGCCGCCTGCAGCGCGTCGGCGTCGGGTGCGTCGCCGGCCGCGGGCGGGGCTGCCGTCGCCGCCGTCGCCGTGGCCGTCGACACCAGCGCGCACGCCACCAGCACCGCCGCCGCCATGGATCGCGACCGTCTCATGTCCGTCTCCCCTGCTCGTCCCGTACCCGGCGCGATCCTGCCGCGCCGACGTCAGTGATCGTCCCCCGGGGCAGTGCCCGCGCGAATCGGCCGGGGGAGCGAAGGGGAAACCCGGACGCCGCGCGCCCCCTCCCGGACGCCGGGCTCGGGGAACTCCCCGTCCTCCCTCCGGGGGACCGCCGTCGTACGGGGGAGGGACGCCGGGAGATACCCGCCGCAGGTGACGCCCGCGACGGGGGCCCGTCCCTAGCGTCTGCCGCATGACCACAGCACCTGCCGCACCCGCCAGACCCGCCGCACCCCACGCCACGGGCCCCGCGCGCCCAGGCGGCCACCGCACCGGCCGGGCCGAGGCGGCGGGGTACGCCGTCGCCGCGCTGATCCTCGTCGCCGGGGGCGCGCTGCTGACCTCGGCCGTACTCAACTGGCTGGTGGGGCCCGCGATCGTCGTCGCGTGCGTCGCCGTCGCAGGACGGCTCGGCGACCGGCGGCGCGCGCGGTGAGCTGGGCGGCGCACGAACTGGAGAGCTACCTCCTGCACAAGCACCTCAAGGTGAGGGTGTCCTACCTCGCGATCCTCGTCGGCTGCCTCGCGCCCGACATGCTCACCAAGCTGCCGGTGTACGGGATACGGCTCGGCAGCCTCGTCATACGCCCCGGCCAGCCGTGGGACTACCACCGGGGCTGGCCGGGCGCGGGGTTCACGCACTCGCTGATGTTCGCGGTCGTCCTCGGGCTGCTGGCGCTGTGGGTGTTCAGGAGCCGGGCATGGGCGGTGGGCCTGTGCGCGGGCACGGCGGCGCATGTACTGACGGATGTCTTCGACAGCGTCGGGACGATGGTGTTCTTCCCGTTCACCACGCAGCACTACAGCACGGGGATGTGGGCGTACGCCGCGCAGGCCGGGCGGTACGGCGACGCCGCCGCGTACTACGGGAGTCTCGGCCTGGTCTGGGACCTGCTGTGGCTCGCGCTGGCCCTGGCCGGTTTCCGGGCGCTGCGCGCCAGGTACTTCTTCCGCGAGGTGGTGCCGTCCGATCCGGCGTGGGCGTGGCTGCGGAGGCGGCTGCGGCTGTCCGACCGGGTGCTGCTGGCCTGCTACCGGGCCTACTTCGTCTACGGGGCCTGCCGCATCGTCGGCTGGACGCTGTGGGCGCGGCTGGTCGAGCACGCGCCGATGGAGTGGGAGTGGGGCGGGCCCTCCTGGGTGGAGAAGGCCACGCTGGAGCCGACGCCGCTGGGGGAGCTGGCCCTGCGGACGGCGGTGGGGGCGGGGGGCCTGGCGCTGGCGGTCTGGCTGCTGTGGCTGCTCGTCGGCCGCCGACTGTGGCGGGCGGCGGAGCCCGGGGGCGGGCCGGGGCGCGAGGCGGTCACCTGACCACGACGACGCAGGTGGCGTGTGCCCCGTTGCGCAGGGCCGCCGACTCGCAGTCCCTCCGGTTCGTCTCGCTGCTGGAGATCAGCAGCCACAGGATCAGGACGGCGAACGCCAGCATGGCGAGGGCGACGCAGAGGCCGATCGCGATGTCCTTCAGCACGTTCCCCTCCCCGAGGCTCGCCGCTCTCCCAGGCTAGGAGGAGCCGCGGGAGCCGGGGCCGGAAAGCCGCGAAACCCTGCGGATGGGGGCGAGTTGGTGGTAGGCGCCGACCGGTCGCGCCCCGCTCGCGGGACGGTGGCAAGGCCGATTGTCAGTGGGGGGTGTCACACTCGGTGACCGAGCAGCGACCGAGCGGCGACCGAGGGGGTCCCGGTCGGTGACGGGGAGGGTGAGGGCGATGGACGGTCGGGGGAAGCGGTGGCGGGCGCTGCCGCGGTGGTGCCGCCCGGTCCGGCGCGCGGCGGCGCCGGACCCTTGCGGGCGGCCGGACGGCGCGGGCTCAGCCCAGTTCGGCGGGCAGCGGCTCGGTGTGGGTGATGGTCAGGCCCGAGACGGCACGCGTGAGGCAGACGTACAGGCGGCGCAGCCCGGTGCGGCGGTCCGGCTCACCGGCGACGACGGCCGCCGGCTCGTCCAGCACGACGTAGTCGTACTCCAGGCCCTTCGCGAGCGAGGAGGGCACCAGCGTCAGCCGCGAGCCGGTGGACGTCTCGTCGCCCGGCGCGAGGAACGGCAGACCGGCCGCCGTCAGCGCCCCGGCCAGCGCGGGCAGCCGCCCGTCGGCCGCGATGAGGCCGATCGAGCCCTCGCGCTCCAGCGCCTCGCGGCACGCCGCCACCACGGCCCCGTCCCCGGCGTCCCCCGGCACGGGCCGGATCTCGAACGACCCGGCCGCGTCACGGATCGAGGTCGCCTCCTTCAGCCCCGGCGCGATCGCGGGCAGCAGCCGCGAGGCGTACGCGATGACGGCGCGCGGCACGCGGAAGCCCGTCGTCAGCTCCTCGACCTGCCCGTCCGTCTTCCCGAGGTGCGCGAGCGCGGACTCCCAGCTGTCCGTGGCCCAGGGCGTCGTCCCCTGCGCGATGTCGCCGAGGATCGTCGCCGAGCCCGTGCTGCACCGCCGCCCCACCGCGCGGTACTGCATCGGCGACAGATCCTGCGCCTCGTCCAGCACCACGTGGCCGAGCGAGCCGGTGCGCTCCACCAGGTCGTGCGCCTCGTCGATCAGCACGGCGTCGGCCGCCGACCAGCGGACCGACTTCAGGCCGCGCGGCGGGCGCTCCCACAGGATCGCGCGCTGCTCCCCGGCGTCCAGGACACCCTCCGCCCGCGCGGCGAGGAAGTCCGCGTCCGACAGCAGCCGCATCACCAGCTTCGCCGGGTCCACCGGCGGCAGGACGTCCTTCACCAGCGCCTTCACGACGGGCATGCGCGCCACCGCGTTCTGCACACGGTCGTCCGGCGCCTCGCCCGCCCGTTCCATCTGGACCAGGACGGTGTGCGCGATCCGCTGCGGGAGCGCCTCGCGCGCCGCGCCGTAGCGGATGTCCCGGTCGAGGAGTTCGCGGACCAGCTCGGTCAGCTGCCCCGCGCTCACGCGCCAGCGGCGCGAGCCGCGCACCACGACGATGCCCTCGTCCGGCATCCGCACCCCGGCGCGCACGGCCCGCCGCAGCACCTCCGCCATCCGCGCGTCGCCCTTGATCCCGGCGGCCACCGCGTCGTCGGTGCCGCGCACCTCGACCCGGCCGACGAGTTCGCCGACGGTGGCCTGCTTGACCTCCAGCTCGCCCAGGGTCGGCAGGACCTGCTCGATGTACCGCAGGAACGACCTGTTCGGGCCGATCACGAGCGTCCCGCTGCGGGCCAGCCGCTCCCGGTGCGCGTACAGCAGGAAGGCCACGCGGTGCAGGCCCACGGCCGTCTTCCCCGTACCGGGCGCCCCCTGGACGCAGACGGTGCCGGAGAGCGGGGCGCGGACCAGTTCGTCCTGCTCGGGCTGGATGGTCGCGACGATGTCGCGCATCGGGCCGACGCGCGGCTTCTCGATCTCGCGCTGGAGCAGCTCGCTCGCCTGCTCGGCCTCGGCCGGGTCGGTGAGGTGCTCGTCCTCGTAGGCGGTCAGCTCGCCGCCGTCGTAGCCGAAGCGGCGGCGCAGTGCGACGTCCTGCGGGTCCTTCTTCGTCGCGCGGTAGAACGGCTGCGAGACCGGCGCGCGCCAGTCGATGACCATCGGGTCGCCGTTCCCGTCGTGGACGTGGCGGCGGCCGATGTAGAAGCGGTGCCCGTGCTCGCCGCTGTCGTCGACAGCGTGCTCGAAGTCGAGGCGGCCGAAGAAGAGGGGGGTCCCGGACAGGTCGGCCAGCGCCTTGATGCGCTGCTCGATCTCGGCCGCGAGGACCTCGGCGTTGACCCAGTTCGCGGCGACGTCGGAGATGTCGAGGGCCTCGGTCTCCGCGCGCATGGCGCGCAGGGCCGCCCGCGAGGCGGCGAGATGGGCCTGTTCGGTGGCGAGCGGCGAGGCGGCGCCGTCGTCCGGGCCGCCCGGGGACGTGGCGGGTGTGGGGGGTGGGACGGGAGAGGGCATGGCGGTGCCTCCGGCGGATGGATCAGGGCGGGTACGTCCGTGGGAGCGGACTCGTCGGCCGGTTTCCGTCCGGCCGACTCCTGCCGGGCGGTGGCGCCGCAGGAGGGGAAGCACGGGAGCTTAGGGCGGGGGCTTCCCCGGGTGCAAATCATTTGTCCCCCGCGGGGCCGGGCGCGCCCCCTCCCTCCCCGGTCGCCGCCAGGCGGGCCGCCGGGCCTGCCGGGCGGCACTCGGCGGTGCCTCGTGACGCACCCGCCGCTGTGACACGGCTGTAGGGACAACCCCCTAGGGGGCTGGCCCGTGGGACCCCCGAAAGGTTCGGGGGCGTGCTCGGCCCCGCGGGCGATGCCCGCTGACCAGGGCGGACGGCAGTCTGGACGGCATGAGCAGCATCACCGCACACGCCGCCACGACCACCGGCCGGATCGCCGTCAGGCGGACCCGGCACCTGCTGGGCGGCGCCCTGCGCGCCGCCCGCGTGCTGGCCGGGACGGCCGTCGAGGTCGCCGTACTCGGCCGTGTCGACGAGGAACCCGGCCTTGTCCGCCACCGCCGCTGAGCGGGCCGGGCCCTGGTACGCCCTTCCGGCCGCCGGCGGAACCCCGCCCGACGCGGGGAGTCCTGCCCGGCCCCGCGGCCAGGCCGACCTCCGGTCCGGAGCGACCCGTTCCGGCATCGTGTGGAACGCGCCCTGCCCGGCGTCCGCGGGGCGGTGTCCCGGAGGCGGCGGCCGACGGGGGTGTCCGGGTCAGTCCGGTCCGCCGCGCAGGTGGGCGAGGACGGCGAGGACGCGGCGGTTGCCCTCGGCAGGGTCGAGGTCGAGCTTCATGAAGATGTTCCCGGCGTGCTTCACCACGGACGCCTCGGTCACGTGGAGCCGGTGCGCGATGCCCTGGTTGGTGAACCCCTCGGCCATCAGCCCCAGGACCTCGCGCTCCCGCGGCGTGAGGCGGTCGAGCGGCGTCGCGGCCGTCCGCCGGTCGAGCAGCACCCGGACGACCTCCGGGTCGATCACCGTCCGCCCCTCCGCGACCCTCCGCAGCGCGTCGAGGAACTCGCCCACCTCGCCCACCCGGTCCTTGAGCAGGTAGCCGAGCCCGGCCTGCCCGCCGCCGGTGAGCAGCTGGGTCGCGTACGCCGTCGCGACGTACTGGGACAGCACGAGGACGGGCAGCGGATCGTGGCGGGCGCGCAGGTCGAGGGCCGCCCTGAGCCCCTCGTCGCGGAAGTCCGGCGGCATGCGCACGTCCGTGATGACCACGTCGGGCCGGTGCGCCTCCACGGCCTCGGCCAGCGCCGTCGCGTCCCCGACGGCGGCGGCCACCTCGTGCCCGCTGCGGGTCAGGATCTCCGTCAGCCCGGCGCGCAGCAGCACGGCGTCCTCGGCGATGACTACGCGGAGCACGGCACCTCCATCCGCAGCCGCGTCGGGCCCCCGGCCGGGCTCTCGACGACCAGCCGCCCGTCCAGGACGGCCAGGCGGTCCGCGAGCCCGGACAGGCCCGTGCCCCGCGCCGGATCGACCCCGCCGCGGCCGTCGTCCTCGACCAGCAGGACGAGGCTGCCGCCTTCGAACCGCCCCGTCACCCCGACGTGCGAGGCGCCGCTGTGCCGCGCCGCGTTGGCCAGCCCTTCGAGCACGGCGAAGTACGCGGTCGTCTCCACGGGCGCGGGCAGGCGGCACGGCAGGCGGATGTCCACGGCGACGGGGACGGGCGTGCGCAGCGCCACCTCCGCCACGGCGGCGGCCAGCCCGTGGTCCGTCAGCACCTGCGGGTGGATGCCGCGCACGAGGTCCCGCAGCTGCTCCAGGGCGCGTCTGGCCTCCTCGCGGCCCCGGGCGACCAGGGCGGCGGCCTTTGGATCGCTGCCGCGCAGCTCGACCTCGGCAAGGCCCAGGGTCATGGTGAGGGCGACGAGCTGCTGCTGCGCGCCGTCGTGGAGGTCGCGTTCGATGCGGCGGCGTTCGGCGGCGAAGGCGTCGGCGAGCCTGGCGCGTGAGCGGGTCAGTTCGATGGCGCGCTCCCGCATCCGGTCCTCGCGCGGCGACAGCAGGAACCAGGCGGTCCGCACCTGCGCCAGGGTCAGCCAGCCCGCCGCGTAGGCGGACAGGACCAGACCGGCCACCCCCGCGACGCTGAACGGCACGGCCGCCGGTGGGCCGGGTACGGCGTGCCCGGGGATCAGCATCACCGTCTCCGGGGCCAGCGCCCACACGATCAGGGGACTCACGACGTACGCGCAGGACAGCGTGAGCAGCGCGAGCACGGCGAGCCCCGCGGCGGCGAAGACGACGCCGAGCAGGATCAGGTAGTCGAACTCGCGCCAGGTGGCGCGCTCGGTCCAGCGGTGGCGCAGCCGCCGCCACGCCCCGGCGCGTGGCGGGGGCCGGTGCGGGCTGGTGAGGGCGGTGGGCTCGACCAGGCGCAGTCTGCGCCGTTCCATGGCGGCGACGGGTATGCCCAGCAGCGCCGTGCACGCCAGCAGCAGCAGGCCCACGCCGACCACGGCCAGCACGCCCCCGGTGAACGCCAGCACGACCAGCGTGAGCAGCGCCGCCGCGCCCAGCAGCGCGCCGCCCGCCAGGTGGGCCCAGCAGCGCAGCGGCCAGGAGGAGAGCAGGAAGCGGACCGGCGGCCGGGCGAGCGCCGCGCGGACGGCGAACGCCGGGACGCCCGTGCCGTCCGTGCCGTCCGCACCGGCGCTGCCGTCCGGGACGGCCGGTGCCTCCGTGGCGGACATGCGGGGTGCCTCTCCCTCTTCGGTTGGCGGCGTCTTTCCGTGTCTCTCCGTGTTCGCCGGAGGTCATGCCGACTCTAGTCCGCGCGCCCCGGTCTGTCGGTAGGGGAAAGCCGACCAAGGGGTCTCGACCTACCTGTCATGACCCCGCGCCCGTTCCCGGCTTCGCTGGTGGACGTGCCGAAACACCACGTGGGAACGCCCTCGCTCCGGGTCCGTCCGCCCCTCGGGCGGCGCGGCCTGTGGGTCGCCGGGTGGCTGGCCGCCGCCTGCTGGGCGGCCGCCACCGCCGCCGTCTCCACCCTCCCGCCGCACCGCACCTGGGGCATGAGCGCCACGCTCGGTTACGGGGTCGCGGCGCTCGCCGCCTGCTTCCTGCCCCGGCCCCGTGCCCGCGCGTTCTCCGTCGCGGCGGCGGTGACGGGCGCCGTGGCCGTACCGTTCGCCGTCCTCGCGCTGACCGGCGGCGCGCAGAGCGAGGTGGCCGTGATCGAACGGTCCGCCGCGCTGCTGCTGCACCACGGCACGCCGTACCTGGCCGACGCCCAGGAGGTGACGGACTACAACCCGTACCTCCCCGCCATGGCCCTCTTCGGCATACCCGCCGCGCTGCTCGGCGACGGTACGGCCCCGGCACGCCTCCTCGGTGACGCCCGGCTCTGGTGCGCCCTCGCCCTGCTGGCCTGCCTGTCCGTCCGCGCCGCTCCCAGAACCGCCCGCACTGCCCCCGCCGCCCCCACTGCCTTCGCCGTCCTGGTGGCCTCGCCGCTGGTCGCGCTCCCCCTGTGCGTCAGCGGTGTGGACCTCCCGCTCGCCGGGCTGTGCTGGCTCGGCCTCGCCCTCGCCGCGCGCGGCCGCCCCGGCGCCGCCGGGCTCGCCCTCGCCTGCGCCTGCGCGCTCAAGTGGACCGCCCTGCCCGCCGTCGCGGTGGCCGCCGCACTGGCCGCCCACCTCGCGGACCGCCGGGCCGCCCTGCGCTGTGCCGCCGTCTGCCTGGCCGGAACGTCGGCCGCGATCCTCCCGTCCGCCCTGCTGTCCCCCGGCGCCATGGCCGAACAGGTCCTGGCCTTCCCCCTCGGCCTCGCCGACGTGCCGACCCCGGCCGCCAGCCCCCTGCCGGGGCGCCTGCTCGCCGACCTCGGTCCGGCGGGCCGGTGGACTGGGCTCCTGCTGCTGGCCTGCGGCGGCGCGGCGGTCGCCGTCTCCCTCGTCACCCACCCGCCGCGTGACGCCGTGGCCGCCGCCGACCGCCTGGCCGCCGGGCTGTGCCTGGCGTTCCTCCTCGCCCCCGCCGGGCGGTTCGGCTACTTCGCGCTGCCGCTGCTGCTCGTCGCGCAGGCCCGCATCGCCGCCCCGGTCCCCGTCCCCGCCGTACTTCCCGAAAGGCCAGCACCGTGCGTTCCACCCTCATCGTCACCAACGACTTTCCCCCACGGCAGGGCGGCATCGAGACGTTCGTCCACGCCATGGCGACACGCCTCCCCGCGGACGACGTCGTCGTCCTCACCTCGGCCGAGCCGGGCGCCGCAGCGTTCGACGCCACCCTCCCGTTCCCGGTGATACGCGTCCCCTCGCGCACGCTGCTGCCCACCCGCCGCGTCACCGCGCGCGCCCTGCGGGTGATGCGCGACCACGGCTGCGACCGCGTGTGGTTCGGCGCGGCCGCGCCCCTCGCCGTGATGGCGCCCGCCCTGCGCCGCGCCGGGGCCCGGCGGATCGTCGCGACCACGCACGGACACGAGATCTGGTGGGCCAGGATCCCCGGGGCGCGCGCCCTGCTGCGCCGGGTGGGCGACAGCGTGGACGTGGTGACGTACCTCGGCGCGTACACCCGCGACCGGATCGCCCCCGCCCTCGGCCCCCGCGCCCGCCTCAGCCGCCTGGTGCCCGGCGTGGACGCGGACGCGTTCCGGCCGGGGCCCGCGGCGGCCGGGGCCGGGCACGCCTTCCGCACGCGCCACGGGCTGCACGGCCGCAGGGTCATCCTGTGCGTCGCCCGCCTCGTCCCGCGCAAGGGCCAGGACACGCTTGTCCGTGCCCTGCCGCTGATACGCCGCGCCGTGCCCGACGCGGCGCTCGTCCTCGTCGGCACCGGGCCATACGAACGGCGGCTGCGGCGGCTCGCGGACACGTACGGCGGCGGCGCGGTCGTCCTCACCGGCGGCCTCCGGCACACGGAGACGCCCGCCGCGTACGCCGCCGCCGACGTCTTCGCCATGCCGTGCCGCACGCGCAGGGCCGGTCTGGAGGCGGAGGGGCTCGGCATCGTCTACCTGGAGGCGGCGGCGGGCGGCCTGCCCGTCGTCGCGGGCGACTCCGGCGGGGCACCCGACGCCGTGCTCGACGGCCGCACCGGCACCGTCGTGGACGGCCGGGACACCGGGGCCGTGGCCGACGCGGTCGTACGGCTGCTCGTCGCACCCGGCGCGAGGGCCATGGGCGAGGCGGGGCGGCGCTGGGTCGCCCGCGAGTGGACCTGGGACGCGTCCGCGCGCCACCTCGCGCGCCTCCTCACGCCCCCGGCGCGCTGAGCGCTACGGGCTCAGACGCCGTCGCGCCGGCCCTCCTCGTCCACTTCGCCGCGGGTCCCGATCTCGGAGGCGTCCATGATCCGGTAGGCGTACCCCTGCTCGGCGAGGAACCGCTGCCGGTGCGCGGCGAAGTCCTGGTCGATGGTGTCCCGCGCGACGACCGAGTAGAAACGCGCCTCGTGCCCGTCCGCCTTCGGCCGCAGCACCCGGCCGAGGCGCTGCGCCTCCTCCTGCCGCGACCCGAAGGTCCCCGACACCTGGATGGCGACCGTCGCCTCGGGCAGGTCGACGGAGAAGTTCGCGACCTTCGAGACGACCAGCACGCTCAGCTCCCCGGAGCGGAACGCGTCGAACAGCTTCTCGCGCTGCGCGTTCGTCGTCTCGCCCTTGATGACCGGGACGCCGAGCCGCTCGCCCAGCTCGTCCAGCTGGTCGATGTACTGGCCGATGACGAGCGTCTGCTGGCCCGCGTGCCGCGCCACCAGGGCCTCGGTGATGCGGCGCTTGGCGTCCGTCGTGGCGCAGAAGCGGTAGCGGTCCTCCGGCTCGGCCATGGCGTACGCGAGCCGCTCCGACTCGGTGAGGTCCACGCGGACCTCGACGCAGTCGGCGGGCGCGATGTACCCCTGCGCCTCGATCTCCTTCCAGGGCGCGTCGAATCGTTTCGGCCCGATGAGGGAGAAGACGTCCGACTCCCGCCCGTCCTCGCGCACCAGCGTCGCCGTCAGGCCGAGCCGCCGCCGCGCCTGGAGGTCGGCGGTGAACTTGAAGACGGGCGCGGGCAGCAGGTGCACCTCGTCGTAGACGATCAGCCCCCAGTCGCGCGAGTCGAACAGTTCCAGGTGCGGGTAGACGCCCTTCCGCTTCGTCGTGAGGACCTGGTACGTCGCGATGGTGACCGGGCGGATCTCCTTGCGCGTGCCGCTGTACTCGCCGATCTCGTCCTTGGTCAGCGACGTGCGCTTCACCAGCTCGGACTTCCACTGCCTGGCGGAGACGGTGTTGGTGACGAGGATCAGCGTCGTGGACCGCGCCTGCGCCATCGCGCCCGCGCCCACCAGCGTCTTCCCCGCGCCGCACGGCAGCACGACGACGCCCGACCCGCCGTGCCAGAAACCGTCCACGGCCTGCCGCTGGTACGGGCGCAGCGCCCAGCCGTCCTCGTTCAGGTCTATGGGGTGCGCCTCGCCGTCCACGTACCCGGCGAGGTCCTCGGCGGGCCAGCCGAGGCGCAGCAGCGACTGCTTGATCTGGCCGCGCTCGGAGGGGTGCACGACGACGGTGTCCGCGTCCACGCGCGCGCCGACCAGCGGCTGGATGCGCTTGCTGCGCAGCACCTCCTCCAGCACGGGCCGGTCGGTGGTCTGGAGGACGAGGCCGTGCGCGGGGTGCTTGACGAGGGACAGGCGGCCGTAGCGCGCCATCGTCTCGGCGACGTCCACCAGCAGCGCCTGCGGCACGGGGTAGCGGGAGTACGTGACGAGGGCGTCCACGACCTGCTCGGCGTCGTGCCCGGCGGCCCGCGCGTTCCACAGCCCGAGGGGGGTGACGCGGTAGGTGTGGATGTGCTCGGGCGCCCGCTCCAGCTCGGCGAACGGCGCGATGGCACGGCGGCACTCCTCGGCGCGCTCGTGATCGACTTCGAGCAGCAGGGTCTTGTCGCTCTGCACGATGAGCGGCCCGTTCACGCGCTTCTCCTCCGGGGTGGTGCGATGGCTGCGGGGAATGGGTGAAAGAACCAGTGTCGCACCCGGCGGCAGGGTCAGCGGAGGGCTTCGTAGATGCCGGTCAGCTCGGGGGAGGGGCCGCCTTCGCCCGCTTCGACGGACCAGAGGGCGTTCTGGAGTACGCGGCCGAGCGTCCAGGCGCGGGCTCGGGCGCGGTCCGCGTCGAGGAGGGCGGTCATCAGGTCGAAGCGGGCGCGGGTGCCGTCCGGGGTGTAGCGGTTGTAGAGGGCGGGCGCGATGTCGAAGCAGGGGTCGCCGACGAGGGGTTTCGGGTCGATGGCGAGCCAGGGTTCGCGGTGGGAGCCGGGCAGTGGGGCGAGGACGTTGTCGTAGTGGAGGTCCCAGTGCAGCAGCCGGTCCCCAGGCTCGCCGGCCACTTCGCGTACGGCTGCCGCGCAGTCCTTGAGCAGGGGGCGGCAGGCGGGGTCGGCCTTGGGCAGGGCGTGGGGGACGCGTTCCAGCATGTCGGCCGTGATGTCGCGCAGGTGCCGCATGCCGGGGGGCGGGGTGGCGGCGGTGAGGCGGGCGAGCAGGCCGGTGAGGAGGGTGACGGCCTCGCGTGCGTCGGCGACAGTGCCGAGCGAGCGGTGGGAGAGCCGTTCCAGCAGCATCGAGCCGGTGGCGGGGTCGTGCGCGAGGAGGCGGACGGCGCCGTCGCCCGCCCAGGCGGCGAGGGCCCGGGGCTCGTCCCGGGTCTCGTCGTCGGGCGGCTGGAGCTTGAGGGCGGTGGGTGTGCCGTCCTCGGTGAGCACGGGCAGGACGAGGGCGACCATCCCGTGCAGGCCGGGGCCTGTCAGGCGCAGCCGCCAGTGCGCCAGCATGCGGTCGGCGAGTGCCGGGAGCGCGGCTGTCCAGGCACGCCCCGCGTCACCGGAGAACGCGGCGTGGTGCTCGGCCAGGCGCGCGGGGACGGTGATCACCGGGCCAGCGTAGGGGAGAGGGGCGTGGCGGTGGGGAGCCGGTGTTCCAGGCGCAGCATCAGCAGCGAGCCCAGCGCGGCGAGGAGTCCCACGGCGAGCCAGGGCAGCAACCGGTCCCGGCTGAAGAGCAGGCCGAACAGGCCAGGCGCGATGATGTTGGCCGTCGCGAAGGTGTACTGGAACGTGGCGAGGTACGTCCCCCGGGAACCGGCGGGTGCCACGTCGGCGGTGAGGGCGTTCGACGCGGGTCCGTAGACCATCTCCGCGACGCTGTAGCAGGCCACCGCGCACGCCAGGAACGGCAGCACGGCGTCCTGGGGCAGCAGGACCGCCGCTGCGGACACGGCGCACCACAGCGCCCACAGTCCGCCGCCCGTGGCCATGGCGCGCGGGCGGCTCCAGCGGCGTCGCACGAAGCGGGTGACGGTGCCCGTGCAGGTGGCCAGGAGCAGGGTGTTCAGGGCCAGTAGGGCCCCGGGTGCCCAGCCCGGTGCGGACAGGCCCTCCACGAGGTAGACGGGCAGCGACAGGGCGAGGAACGTGCTGCACAGCGCGAAGATCGTGCACGTCCCGATCAGTCCGAGGAAGGGGCGGTCACGCAGCAGGGCGCGGTAGCCGGAACGGCCCTCGGCGGGCGGCGCGTGGTGGGGGACGGGCGGCACCAGGAACGCGACCACCAGTGCGGCGGCCAGCATCGCCACCGCGCTGGCGAGGATCAGCGCGTGGTGGACGCGGAGGGAGTCGGTGCCCAGCAGGGCGCCCGCCAGCAGGGCGCCGCCACCGGCTCCCGCCTCCCGCACCATCGTGGTCCGGGCGAACCACTCGTCCTTGGCGTCCGGCCGGTCGGCGTCCGCCTGGTCGGCGATGAGGGCGAAGACCGACGACCAGTAGATCCGCAGCCCGGCGGTCGTGACCAGTACGGCGGCGACCAGCGAGGCGGCCCCCGAGACCGCGAGGTAGCAGAGGAAGCCGATGCCTTGCAGTGCCTGGCCCGCGGCGACCACCCAGCGTGGCCCTATGCGGTCGACCAGCCATCCGACGGCCAGCGGGAGCGGCAGGGTCAGCGCGGTGGCCATGCTCACCAGGAGCCCGATGGTCCCCAGGTCCAGGTGGGTGGCCTTCAGGAAGTAGAGCAGGGCCAGCGGGAGGTAGAGGCCCGTGCCCAGTGATTCGACGGCCACCGCCGCGAAGAGGGGGCGGCGTATGCGGGTGCCGGGGGGCGGTGCTGTTCGGGTCGGGGGCGCCGACTCGGGGTTTCTCATGTCCGGTCCTGTTGCGGTGGTGCGTGAGCGGGGGGAGGCGGGGGAGAGCGGGGGTGCCGGTGCCGGTGCCGGTGCCGGTCAGGGCCAGACGTTGGCCTGTGCCCGGAAGGTCTCGGGGTCGGTCTCCACCGGCAGGACGCACAGAAGGTGTCCGCCGGGCGCGCGCAGGACGCGGCACTCCTGCCAGCGCGCGATCTGCTCGGCGCCCAGGGCGGTCAGGCGGGCCGTCTCCGCCTCGGCGTCGTCGGTCTCGATGTCCAGGTGCATGCGCGGGGCGTCGTCCACCGCCTGCACGGCGGTGACCAGCCCGGGTATCGCGTCGTGGAGGGAGGTGAACTGCGGTGCCGGCGGGAAGGGGCGGGCGGTGGCGCCCAGGGCCGCCGCCCAGAATTCCGCCGCCGCGGCGGCTGTGGACGTGGGGGCGTCGAGGATCACGGCGTAGACACGGCTCCGGTGCATGGCGGTGCGCCCTTCTCAAGGGTGGTGTGGTGACCGGGGGGTTGGACAGTCACGCTAGTGCCGCCGGGACCGGAGAAAATCAGCAACAGGCATGGCGTTTTTGCCGCTTGACCGTAAAATGATGGACAGTGTCGGCGCAGGGCGCCCTTGTTAAAGCGCCTTCGGCAAAATGTCCTAGTTCATCAGGATCGGCGCCGAATGAGCCGCTATGTACCCCCCCGGGGTCGTGGACTTCCGCACGGAGAGCGCACGCGACACCGGCGCGGCGTGACGATCAGTCGGACAGCGCGGCCGTGCCCGTGATGCGGTGCAGGGGGTAGGTCCGCACCTCGTCGGCCGTGTGGTCGAAGGCCGTCACGAAGCCGCCCTCCACACGGACCGGGGAGAGTACGCGCTGCGCCGCGACGCCGTCCGCGCCCACGTAGCCGATCCGCACCAGCGTCCCGTCCCCGGCGGCGGCGCGCAGGGCCGCCAGCGTCTCGGACGCCGAGGTGCGCGGCGTGGCGCCCGCCGGGTCGGTGGCCGTGGCGGGGAGCCTGGTGCCCGCCGGGCGGGCGCCTTCCCCGGCGGCGTGGTCGCCCGCGCGGATCGCCCGTACGGCCGCCGCGAGCAGCGCGTCGTCGGCGTGCGGCGGGCTGTCCGGTGCCGGTTCCGGCGCGCTGCGCGGCGGGGTGCGGCGCGGCTCGGCGGCCAGGGTGACGACCGCGCCGTCCGTGCCCTCGGCCGCCGGGGCGAAGCCCAGCTCGCGCAGCCGCAGCAGCGTCTGGTCGGGCGACAGGCCCGTGACCAGGACGGTCGGCGCGATGCGGCGCAGCCGCAGGGGCTCCGCGCGCCGGTCGGCGAGCAGTTGCGCGACCACCGCCTCGTCCTCGCAGCAGACGTACCCGGACGCCGCGCCCACCCGCAGCTGGCCGTGCCGCCTGGCCACGTCGTCCACCAGGTACGACAGCGGCTGCGGCACGGGCGTGCGGGACCGTTCGGCCAGGAACGCGTGCAGCTCGGCCGCCGTCCGGCCCGCGTCGAGCGCGCGGCGCACCGAGCCCGCCGTGAAGCGGTAGACCGTCGCGCCGCCGGTGGACTCCACGTCGGCCGCCAGCGCCATCGCCTGCCGCACGTCGCGCCGCAGCGGTCCTGGGGCGACGGCGGTCAGGTCGGCCTGGAGGAGGAAGTGGTCGAGCGGTTCGGGCAGCAGCGGGGCCAGCAGGGCGGCCGCGGTGTCGAGGTCCGGGGCGTCGTCCAGCAGCGGCCTGGCGAAGGCGGCCAGCGCGCCGCGCCCGGTGACGCCGAGCCGTTCCGCCTCGGTCAGCGCGGCGCCGGTCAGCAGCGCGCGTGTGGGGGCGGGGCAGCGCCGGGGCAGTTCCCAGGCGACGCGCTCCGCGACCGCGTCGGGCGCGGGGGCCACGCCGGGACCGGCCGCGGCGAGCAGCGCGAGGACGCGGTGGCGCAGCGCGACCGCCGGGCCGCGGTCGAGCCCGGGGCCGAGCGCGGTGAGCGGGCGGCCCTTGGCGTCCCGGCCGCCGACCAGTCCCGGCACCCGCGTCCCGGCCAGCCAGGCGGCGGCGAGGAGCAGCCAGCGCCGTTCGGACGGCTCGGCGAGCCACCGGTCGTACGCGGGGGTGGGCGCGTACCGCTCGTCGGCCTCGCCGTCCGAGGCCAGGAGCCCGGCGGCGTAGGCCAGTTCGGTCCAGAACGCCGCCTCCGGCTCGGGGACGTCGAGCGCGACGGCGGTCCGCTTGAGGTCGCGCACGCCCAGGCCGCCGGCCCGCAGCACGGGCGGTCCCTCGCGCTCCCACTCGGTGAGCAGTTCCTCGACGATGGTCAGCGCGGTGTAGGCGGCTCCGGCCGCGGCCGCGTCGGTCGCGTCCTGGCCTGGTGTGGCGTACGGCGCGAGCGGGGGCGGGGCGGGGGACAGCACGCGGTGGGCGCGCCCGCCGCGCAGCTGGAGCGCGACCTCGCGGGGGAGCACGACGGTGCCGGGGGATGTGGGCATCAGCAGGCCGCGGTCCAGCAGCCAGCGCAGATGCGCGGCGGGCTGGGCGGACACCTCCCCGTAGGGCGGCCCCCACGTGAGGCGGTCCAGTACGGCGCGCGACGCGTCGGTGGCGTCGGCGAGCAGCGCGGCGAGCCGTTCGGGGTCGGTGAACAGGGCGGTGAGCGCGGTCAGCGCGCTGACGGGGTCGTGCGTGCCGGGCAGGCCCGCGTGGTGCAGCAGCTCCTGGATGCGGCGCGGGGAGATCCCGGTGGCGGTTTCTGCGAGGGTGGGGCCGAGCCCGGTGGCGCTGGGGCGCGCGGCGGAGGGCGCGAGCAGTTCCTGCGCGGTGCGTACGAGCCGCAGGCCGTCCGGTCGCCCCCACAGCACCGCGTGGGCACGGAGCGTGGCGACGGCGCCGGGGACCGCGTCCTCCCCGCCGGGCAGCAGGGCGGTGAGGGTCTCGGCGGGGCAGGGCTGCGGGGCGACGGCGAGTGCTTCGGCGGTCTGGAGGGTGAAGGTGTCGAGACGTTCCAGGGCGCGCAGGACCGACGCGCGGGCCCCCGCGCGGGTGGCCAGCTGGGACAGGTCGCCGGGCAGCGGGGAGAGCAGGTCGGCGCGGGTCCGCAGCAGTCCGGCCAGCTCCGCGTCGGAGCGGGCGCGCAGCTCGTCGGCGAGGGTGCGGGGCGGAACGGCGGACGGTGCGGTCATCCCCCCAACGCTACCCGCCCCGCCCCCCGCGCGGCACCGGCCGGAGGTCACACTCAGCGACAACTTCCGGTAAAGACCCCGGCGCACGCGGGCCCGCGCGTCCGCACGCGCCCCCTCGTCCCGTACCGCCGCGGCCGCACCCGGGCCGGGTGCGGCGGCCCCGGTGGCCCCGCGTACCGCAGGAGTAACGTTGCGCCACTCCGGAAGCGCACGCTTGACCGCCTCGGTAGGCAAGTGGACTCAGGGGGTGACCGGGCGGCACACTCCTGTCAGGCGACGGAAAGGACCGGATGACCGATGCCGCCGAGGGAGAGCCCGACCGCCCGACAGGTGCGCCTGGGAACGGAGTTGCGCCGTCTGCGCGAGCGGGCCGGGAGAACGGCCCGCGAGGCCGCCGCCATGCTCGGCACGGACCAGGGCAAGATCAGCCACATAGAGTCGGGCCGCATCGGCGTCAGCGAGGAGCGCATCCGGCGGCTCACGGACTTCTACGCCTGCCGGGACGAGGAGTTGGTGGAGGCGCTGTGCGCCATCGCCCGGGAACACCGGGGTCAGTTCTGGTGGGACGAGTACCGTGGCATCCTTGCCCCGCTGTGGATGGACATGTGCGAGCTGGAGCACCACGCCGTCTCCATGCGGATATTCCACACGGTCTCCATCCCGGGACTGCTGCAGACCGAGGACTACGCGCGGGCGCTGTTCACCGGCGCGCTGGTCGAACTGCCGCCGGAGGAGGTCGAGCTGCGCACCCGGCACCGGATGCGGCGCAAGGTCGTCCTGGAACGCGAACACCCGCCGCCGTTCGACGTGTTCCTGCACGAGGCGGCGCTGCGGATGCGGATCGGCGGGCGGCAGGTCATGCGGCGGCAGCTCGCCCGGCTGATGGCGGACGCGGAGCAGCCGCACATCACGCTGCGCGTCGTCCCGTTCACCAACGAGAACTACTTCGAGGCCATCCAGCCGGTGCTGTACGCGGACGGGGTCGTCCCGCAGCTGGACACCGTGCAGGTGGACGCGGCGACGGGCGGCGGCTCGTTCATCGACAGCGAGGCGCAGCTGGAGCGCTACCGCCTCTTCTTCGGCCGCTGCGACAAGTTCTCGCTCGACCCGGGCGAGTCGCGGCAGCTGATCCACCACATCGCGCGCGAGCTGTGACCGGCCCGCCCCGGCGCGCGGCCGGGGCGGCGGCGGTGGGCCCGTACGGCACGTACCGCCCGTACCGCCCGTACCGCCCGTACGGCCGCGGGCCGGCTCAGCCGAAGCGGCCCGAGATGTAGTCCTCCGTGGCCTGGTTGCTCGGCGTGGAGAAGATCTTCGTCGTCTCGTCGATCTCCACCAGGCCGCCGGGCTCGCCGACCGCCTTCAGGTTGAAGAAGCCGGTGACGTCGCTGACCCGCGCCGCCTGCTGCATGTTGTGCGTGACGATGACGATCGTGTACTCCTCCTTCAGCTGGAGCATCAGGTCCTCGATCGCCTGCGTGGAGATGGGGTCGAGCGCCGAGCAGGGCTCGTCCATCAGCAGCACGTCCGGCTGCACGGCGACCGCGCGGGCTATGCACAGGCGCTGCTGCTGGCCGCCGGAGAGGCCGGAACCGGGGCGGCCCAGGCGGTCCTTGACCTCCTCCCACAGGTTCGCCGAGCGCAGGGACCGCTCCACGAGGCCGTCCAGTTCGGCGCGCTTCATGCGCTTGCTGTTGAGCCGCACGCCCGCCACCACGTTGTCGTAGATCGACATGGTGGGGAACGGGTTGGGCCGCTGGAAGACCATGCCGATGTGCCGCCGGACGTTGACCGGGTCGACGTTCGCGCCGTACAGGTCCTCGTTGTCCATGAGAACCTTGCCCTCGACCCGCGCGTTCGGCACCAGTTCGTGCATGCGGTTGAGCGTGCGCAGGAACGTGGACTTGCCGCAGCCGGACGGGCCTATCAGGGCGGTCACCGAGCGCGGCTCGATCGTCATCGACACACCCTGCACGGCGAGGAACTTGTCGTAGTAGATGTCGAGGCCCTTGACCTCGATGCGCTTGGCCACAGTGCTTCGCTTTCTGTTCCGGGTGTGCCCGCGGCCGTCAGCCGCGCGTCTTGGGGGCGAACAGCCGGGAGATCAGCCGGGCCGCCAGGTTGAGGACCATCACGATGAGGATCAGCAGCAGCGCCGCGGACCACGACCGGTCGAAGTACGCCTCGCCCGGGATGCCCGGGGTGGCGTACTGGCTGTAGGAGAAGACCGACAGCGTCGCCATCCGGCCGTCGAAGGGGTTGAAGTTGTCGCTCGTGGTGATGCCGACCGTGATCAGCAGCGGCGCCGTCTCGCCGATGACGCGGGCGATGGCCAGCGTCACGCCGGTCGCGATGCCCGCGACGGCCGTCGGCAGGACGACCTTCGTGATGGTGCGCCACTTCGGGACGGCCAGCGCGTACGACGCCTCCCGCAGCTCGTTCGGCACCAGCTTGAGCATCTCCTCGGTGGAGCGCACGACGATCGGGATCATCAGGATGCTGAGCGCGACCGCGCCCATCACGCCCATGCGGACGCCGGGCCCGTAGAACAGCTCGAAGAGCGCGTAGGCGAACAGGCCCGCGACGATCGAGGGGATGCCGGTCATGACGTCCACGAAGAACGTGATCGCCCGCGCCAGCGCGCCGCGACCGTATTCGACCAGGTAGATCGCGGTCAGCATGCCGACCGGTACGGAGATGGCCGCGGCGAGACCGGTGATGATCAGCGTGCCGAAGATCGCGTGGTGCACGCCGCCGCCCTCGCCGACGACGCCGCGCATCGAGTACGAGAAGAACTCCGAGTCGAACCGGCCGAGTCCGCGGTCCACCACGGTCCACACGACCGAGACCAGCGGCAGCAGCGCCACCAGGAACGCCGAGCTGACCACCGCCGTCACGAACCGGTCGAACGCCCTGCGGCGCCCCTCGACCGAGCGCGACCACAGGTAGACCGTCGCCGTGTAGCCGACGGCGGCGATGATGGCGGCCCAGGCGAGGCCGAGCCCCGCCGCGTACAGCGCCGCCCCGGCGACGACCGCGCCGAGCAGCGTCAGGCGCGGCCCCGAGCGGGGCAGGCTGCCGCGCGTCAGGGGCACGGCGTCCAGCGCGACCGTGCGCGGCCCCGGCTCCTCGGGCGCCGGGAGCGTCGCCTTGTCCAGTGACGCGGCCGGGCCGCCGGGGGCGGGGTTGGTGGGAGTGGTGCTCATCAGTTGGCCCCCGAGAAGTCGCGGCGCCGGTTGATCACCGCACGGGCGCCCATGTTGACGAAGAGCGTGACGGCGAAGAGGACGAGGCCCGAGGCGATCAGCACGTTGATGTCCAGGCCGGAGGACTCGGGGAAGCGCAGGGCGATGTTCGCCGCGATTGAGGTCGGGTTGCCGTTCCCGATGAGGTTGAACGTGACGCCGCCCGAGCCGGACAGCACGATCGCCACCGCCATCGTCTCGCCGAGCGCGCGGCCGAGGCCGAGCATCGCGCCGCCGATCATCGCGGAGCGGCCGAACGGCAGCACCGCCATGCGGATCATCTCCCAGCGCGTCGCGCCCAGCGCGAGCGACGCCTCCTCGTGCAGCCGCGGCGTCTGCAGGAACGCCTCGCGCACGACGGCCGTCGTGATCGGCAGGATCATCACCGCGAGGACCATGGCCGCGACGAGCATCGTCCGGCCCGTCGCCGAGGCGGGACCCTCGAACAGCGGGATGAAGCCCAGGTTGTCCGCCAGCCACTGCGTCGGCTCCACGGTGCGCGGTGCCAGCACGGCGGCGCCCCAGAGGCCGAAGATGATGCTGGGCACGGCCGCGAGCAGGTCGATCAGGTAGCCCAGCGTCACGGCGACCCGGCGGGGCGCGTAGTGCGTGATGAACAGCGCGATCGCCACCGCGAAGGGCGCGGCGATCAGCAGCGCGAACGCGGCGGATATCAGGGTGCCGAACAGCAGCGGCCAGACGTACAGGACGAGCCCCTCGCCCTCCGGCATCTCGCTGTCCGATGCCCACAGGGCCGGCCACGCCTCGGTCACCAGGAAGGCCGCGACCCCCGCGAGGATGACGAGGATCAGTACGCCTGCCCCGGTGGAAGCTCCGGCGAAGACACGGTCACCCGGCCGCTGCACGGTGCCGTGCGGGCGTGTCCTCTCGGTGGTGGGGGGCACTCTCTTGTCCCTTCTCGTGCTGATGTCCGACGGGCCGTGCGCCGGGCGGGCGGCCGCGGCGCGCGGCGTGACGCGGCAGGCCCGGCCCGCCCCCGGGCGGGTGGCGGGCCGGGCCTGCCGACGGTGCGCGGACTCAGGCCGCGGAGCCGATCGCGTCCACGGCGGCCTGGAACTGCTGGCGCAGCGCGTCCGACAGCGGCGCGGAGCCCGCGGTCTCGGCGGCGGCCTGCTGGCCCTCGGGGCTGATGATGTAGTTGAAGTAGCCCTTCACCAGGTCGGCGGTCGCGGCGTCGTCGTAGGACGCGCAGGCCAGGCCGTACGAGACGAGGACGATCGGGTACGTGCCGGCCTCGGTCGTGTCGCGGGCCAGGTCGTAGGCGAAGTCGTGCTCGCCGCGGCCCTCGGCGCGCTGCGAGACCTCCAGGACCGCCGCGGCGGCCTCGGGGGAGTACTCGGTGAACTGGTCGCCGACACCGACGTGCACGGTGCCCAGGTCGCCGGCCTGGCTGGCGTCGGCGTAGCCGATGGTGCCCTCGCCGCTGGTGACGGCCTGGACGACACCGGAGGTGCCCTGCGCGGCCTCGCCGCCGTCGACCGGCCAGACGTCGCTGACCTCGTGCGGCCACGCGTCGGGGGCGACGGCCGCCAGGTAGTCGGTGAAGTTCTCGGTGGTGCCCGAGTCGTCGGCGCGGTTGACCGGCGTGATCGCGGTGTCCGGCAGGTCGGCGTCGGGGTTGTCGGCGGCGATCGCCTCGTCGTCCCAGCTGGTGATCTGCTGGTCGAAGATCCCCGCGATCGTCTCGGGGCTCAGGTTCAGGGAGTCCACGCCGGGCAGGTTGAAGATCACGGCGATCGGGGACACGTAGACGGGCAGCTCGACGACCTCGCCGCCGCAGCGCTCGTTGGCGGCGGTCAGCTCCTCCTCGTCGAGGTACGCGTCCGAGCCGGCGAACGCGGTGGCGCCGCCCGCGATGAACTGCTCGCGGCCCGCGCCGGAGCCGGAGGGGTCGTACGTGATGGTGGCGTCCGGGTTGGCGGCCTGGAAGCCGGCCATCCACGCCTGCTGGGCGGCGTCCTGCGAGCTGGCGCCCGCGCCGGCGATCGTGCCGGACAGCTCGGCCGCCGCGCTCTCGCTGCTGCCGCTGCCGCCGCTCGTGCCGCCGCTGCCCCCGTCGTCCTCATTCTCGCTGCTGCACGCCGTGGCCAGGGCCAGAGCGGATACCACGGCTATCGCGGCGGAAGTGGCGCGCCAGTTGCGCATGGCCTTTGCTCCTCGTTCGATCCCGGCCCTCGGCCGGGCTGTGGGTGATGTCTGAAGGTGTCGAGGAGAACGTAAGAGCGGCCAGCGAAGCAGCGAGGGCCAGAAGGTGAACAGAAACGTAGGTTCGGAGGAACCAGCGGTTTCACAAAAAGAGTTGGAATCGTTAAGGAAACGACAGTCTCGGTGAGATCCGGAGGGCCCGCGGGCGGCGCGCCGCACCGGCCCGCGGGGCGGCGCGGCTCAGGCCTCGGGCGGCACCAGGCGGTACCCGACGCCCCGCACGGTCTGGATGATCTCCGGGTGGTGCGGATCGTCGCCGAGCCGCTCGCGCAGCCGCCGAATGTGAACGGTGATGGTGTTCGACCGGCGCGCGCCCTCGCCCCACAGCTCCGTCCGGATGCGGTCGCGCGTGATCACCTTCTCCGCGTGCAGCATGAGCAGGTGCAAAAGCTGGAACTCGCGCAGCGGCAGCCGCGCCGTCGAGATGCCGTGCATGCGCACCTCGTACGTCGACGGGTCCAGCGTCAGCGGGCCGCACACCAGCGGCTGGTCCCAGCCCCGGTGCCCCCGGTCCGCCAGGCTCAGCAGCTGCGCCACCTCGCGCGGCCGGTACGGGCGCGCCACGCAGGCGCTCGCCCCCGCCGCCAGCGCGGGCCCGACCTGGTCGGTGTCGTCCGGGCCCACGCCCAGCACCACCGGGATGGACAGCCGCCGCCGCACCAGCCGCAGCACGGTCGCGCCGTCGATCACCGGCAGGTCCGCCGAGACGAGCAGCACGTCCGGCTTGCGCAGCCCGGCCTCCAGCAGCGCCGCCGCGCCGTCGCCGCAGTGGACGACCGACACCTGGTACTTGGCCAGCTGCGCCGTCAGCCCCTGCCGGATGCGCTCGTCCGAGTCGGCCAGGAGCACGACGGGGTTGGTGCCCAGCGGGATGGCCGTCGGCACGCCGTCGGGGCCGTCGTCCCAGCCGGGCGCCCCGTCGTCCCGGCCGTCGGCGCCGGCGCCGTCAGCCGAAGCGGCCGGAAATGTAGTCCTCGGTACGCCGGTCGGCGGGGCGGTTGAAGATCTTCTCGGTTGTGTCGTACTCAACCAGGCGCCCATGGCGCACTCCCTCGCTGTCGGTGTCGGCAGTGAAGAACGCGGTGCGGTCGGAGACCCGGGCGGCCTGGTGCATGTGGTGGGTCACGATCACGAGCGTGAACTCGTTCCGCAACCGCAGCATCAGGTCCTCGATCCTGGCCGTGGCGACGGGATCGAGCGCGCCGCACGGTTCGTCCATCAGCACCACGTCCGGCCGCACGGCTATCGCGCGGGCGATGCACAGGCGCTGCTGCTGGCCGCCGGAGAGGGCGAGCCCGCTGCTCTTCAGCTTGTCCTTGACCTCGTCCCACAGGGCCGCGCCGGTCAGCGCCTCCTCCACACGCTCGTCGAGCTGTGGTTTCCGCAGCCTGGCGCGCCGCCCGGCGCCCGCCCGCAGCCCGTACGCGACGTTGTCGTACACGGACTTGGGGAACGGGTTGGGCCGCTGGAAGACCATGCCGACGCGCCGCCGCACGGCGTCCGGGTCGGTGTCCGGGGCGTAGAGGTCGTCGCCCCGGTAGGTCACCCTGCCGGTCACGCGGGCGCCGGGAACGAAGTCGTTCATCCGGTTCAGCGACCGCAGGACCGAGCTCTTGCCGCAGCCGGACGGACCGATCAGCGCGGTGATCTCGCGCTCGTGGACCGTCAGCGACACGTCGCGCACGGCGGGCCGTCCGCCGTAGCCGACGTGCAGTCCCTCGACGTCGAAGACGACCGGCGCCCACTGCCGCCACCGCACGGCGCGGCGGCGGGCCGCGGCGTGGCCGTGGTGGGCTGGCGAGGCGGACGGCACGGCGGACCCCCGGGCGTGAAAAGGCGGTCAGGCAGGGACGTTCACCATGTAACGAGCCGTGGGTAGCGGGTTGTGCGGCAATCGGTGAACCCGCGATGAACAACGGCGTTCCCCTCGGTTCCGCGCGACGCGCCGGTCCTCGCGGCGGGTTGTACGGCGTTCCGCTCGCCCGCGCGGGAGTCGCCCGCGTAGCATCGTGGCGATTCCGGTCCGTGGGCGGGTCCGCCCGCCAGGCGCAGGGCAGTTGGTTGTGGGCATCGAAGGCGAACAGCTCGTACTTGACTATCTCAGCCGCGTCGGCGACCTCGCGCACGGCACCAGCATGTCGGCCGCGCAGCGCGCCGCGCTGGTGAACCGGCTCCGCGACGACATCCACCGCGCCAGGTCCGCCGCCGGGCCCGCGGAGAGCCGGGCGTCGGTGAAGCGCATCCTGGGGCGGATGGGGAGCCCGGAGGACGTGGTGGCCGCCGCGGCGAGCCCCGGGGCCGCCGCACCGGCGCCCGCGCCCGCCTCGCCGCCCCCGGGGCGTCCCCGTGCCCGTCCGGCGTCGGCCGCGCCCACCGTGCCGCTGCCGCCCCAGCGTGGGCCGGAGCCCGAGCGCGGCGGCTCGCCGTTCCTGCGCCCCGCGCCGCCGGGGCGCACCTACTGGCCCGACGGCGACATCGGCCGGTTCCGCGGCGGCATCGAGATCCCGGAGATGCTCCAGCCGCCGGTCGAGGAGGAGGCCGCGGCGGAGAAGGCGGCGGAGACCGACGCGCCGGAGGCCGCGCCGCCGCCCGCGCCGGACGCCGCGAAGCCGGGCGGTCGCCGCCGGTTCGCGCAGGCCGCGCTGGCGGGGCGCCGCGTCGGCGGCTTCGTCGAACTGGCCGCCGTCGCCCTGCTGGTGGCCGGTACGGTCGTCGGTTCGCTCGTGCCCCTCGGCCTCGGCTGGGCGGCGGCCTGGTGGTCGCCGCGCCTGGGCCGCCGCGAGGCGCAGTGGGCGGCGCTCGGCATGCCCGCCCTGGTCGCGGGCGCGTACGCGCTCTGGATCGGCGGCCGCAACGGCGGCTACTGGGGCGAGCCCCTCGCGCAGGGCGAGGCCGAGCGGATGCTGGACAACGACTGGCCGGTGCTGCTGCGCGTGGCCGCGCTGGCGAGCGCGGCGTTCCTCCTCTGGCGCGCCCGCCGCCACCTCCCACCCCCCGCCCAGACCTGACACGCGCACTCCGGAACGACCACCCCGCCGGCCCGCTCCGCCACTACAGCCGACACGGGTGCGGCCCCGCTCTGGTCACCGCGCGCTCTGGCGTGGCCGACCATCCGACCCGATCCCCGCTGTAACTCCCTCCGCCGGTACAGACGTTCACGACGGGCTTGCTGCCGGGGCCGCGCCTGGCTGCGCTCTCGCCGCCGCAAGGCGCCTCCGGCGGGTGACGACTGCCCCTGTCGGCCCGGGCCCGGCCTTCGCGGCGGGGCCGACCGGTCCTCCAGCCGGGCGGCGGCCCTGCCCGGTGGGCCGACGCCCGCGTACCGTCGCGGCCGTTGCCGGTGCGGTCGTGGGTGGCGAACCTCCTTTCCCGGGCCGTGGCCCGGCCCTCGGACGTGCACGGCCGGTTTGACCCTGCTGCGGGCATGCCCCGCTTGCCCCGCCGCCGCGCGGCCCGTGCCCGTGGGCGTCGTTCTTCGGCTGACGAGCCCCTGACCGCAACCGCTGCGCTGGAAGGCCAGGCAGCGAGCCGTTCCCCTCTCCGGGGGTCGTCCCAGCCGTCGGGGGCGTCCCACGGATCTCGCGCGCCGGTCGGTGTGCACCCGTCCGTTCGGCCATCGCTGCGGTCCGGCGCCAGCGTGAGCGTTCCGGCGGGCGGGGCTGCGAGGAGCAGCGGGGTCAGGCCATGGCCGTCCGGGCTATGCAGCCTCGTTCCCCCGGGCGGGCCGGGTCGGCGGTCGGCCGCTGCCCGCGTTCGTCCCGCGCGGCGCGCTCCCGGCCGGAGCGTATGAGCTGCCGGTACCGGGAGCGGAACCTGCCCGCGCACCATGCCGACGTCATCGCGGCGACCACCACGGCCACGACCCGATCCACCAGCGACAACAGGAGAAAGACGGAGGCCAGCGCCACGGCCCTAGGCGCGACGGCGGCCGTGCTCGGCCTGGCCGCCACCAGGGCGGCGGTTCCGCCGCTGCCGTTCGTCGTGCTGTTCATGGTGACGACGGTACGGATGCCGTGAACCCGCCTGCTAGCGCCGAAAGTCCAGTGCGCCGCGACTTCGGTCTGCGCCACGATGCCTGTCCATGGACGAAAGTGAGCACGGCGTGCCGACCGTACGGCGCGCGGGCGTGGCGGACGCTGCGGCGCTGGTCGCGGTCGACGCCCTCGCGGCGGCGGGCGACGAGGGGCGGCGCGCGAGCATCGCGCGCTGGTGCGGCGGGAACGCCGTGGTCCTCCTCGCCGAGGACCCGACCGGCCCGCTGGGCTACGCCGTGCTGGAGTACACGTTCTTCGAGCAGGGCTTCCTCACCCTCCTGACGGTCGCCCCCACCGCCCGGCGGCGCGGCATCGGGCGGCGGCTCCTCGCCGCCGTCGAGGCGGAGTGCGCGACGCCGAAGCTGTTCACCTCCACCAACGTCTCCCACCACCCCATGCAGCGGCTGCTGCAAGGCGCGGGCTGGGAACCGGCCGGGCTGCTGCACGGGCTGGACGAGGGAGACCCCGAACTGTTCTTCCGCCGCGCCCGCCGCACCGGCCACGTATTGCACTGAGCGTTCCAAAACGGGTAGCGTGCTCCCCATGGCCCGCCCCAGGACGTTCGACGAGGACCGGGCCCTGGACGCCGCCATGCGCGCGTTCTGGATCAACGGCTACGAGGCCACCTCGACCCAGGACCTGTGCGAGGCGACCGGCCTGGGCCGCAGCAGCATCTACAACACCTTCACCAGCAAGCACCACCTCTTCCGCCGCGCCCTCGCGCGCTACATGACGGCGATGAACGAGGCGCAGTTCGCGCTCCTCGACGACCACACCATGTCGCCGCTCGACCGCCTCCGCACCGTCCTGGAGCGGACCGTCGAGACCGAGACGGGCCTCGGCTGCCTCACCGTCAACACCACCGTCGAACTCGCCGGACGCGACGCGGAGATCGCCGTCACCCTCGAACGCGACACCGCGCGCCGCCTCGCCGCCCTCGCCGCCGTCATCGCCGCGGGCCAGCGCGACGGCGAGATCGCCGCCACCCGCGACGCGACCGCCCTCGCCCGCTACCTCGTCGCCGTCATCAGCGGCATCCGCGTCTCCGCCCAGGGCGGCGCCGACCGCCCCGCCCTGGAGGCCATCGCCGCGACGGCGCTCGACGCCCTCACCTGACCCCGGCGCCCACCCCGCGCCACCCGGGCGCTTCGCCCTGCCCGGCATTCCGCTGCCCACATTTTGAACCGATCCATCCAAAACAGAGAAACGGAGCCCCCGTGCCCCGCGCCATCCACCTCCTCGCCTTCGGCATCTTCGCCATGGTCACCAGCGAGTTCGTCGTCGCGGGACTCATGCCGCAGATGGCCGAGGGACTCGGCACCACCGTCCCCCGCGTCGGCTACCTGATCACCGCCTTCGCCGTCGCCATGGCGGTCGGCGGCCCGTTCCTCACCGTCGCGCTGCTGCGCCTGCCCCCGAAGAACGCCCTGCTCGTCCTCTTCGCCGTCTTCCTCGCGGGCAACGTCCTCGCCGCCACCGCCACCGGCTACGGCACGATGCTCACCGCCCGCGTCATCACCGGCGTCGCCTCCCAGGCCCTGTTCGGCACCGCCATCTCCGCCGCCGTACGCCTCGTCGGCCCCGAGCGGCGCGGCCGCGCCGTCGCCGTCACGCTCAACGGCCTCATGCTCGGCACCCTCCTCGGCCTCCCCCTGGCCACCCTCGTCGGCGAACACTTCGGCTGGCGCGCCGCCTTCTGGGCCATCACCGCCCTCGCGGCCCTCGCCGCCCTGGGCACGATTGCCGGCATCCCCACCCTCGAACGGCCCGCCGACACCGGCGGCTTCCGCTCCCAGGCGGCGGTCTTCCGCAACCGCGCCCTCTGGAAGCGCCTCCTCACCAGCACCACCGTGATCGCCGCGACCTTCTGCGCATTCAGCTACATCAACCCGATACTCACCGACGTCACCGGCCTCGCCCCCTCCACCGTGCCCCTCCTCCTGGTCGCGTACGGCGCCGCCACCGTCGTCGGCAACACGGTCGTCGGCCGCCTCGCCGACCGCCACGCCCTCCCCGTCCTCGCCACCGGCCTCGCCCTGAACGCGGCCTTCCTCACCGCGTTCGCCCTCCTCACCGACCTGCCCGCCGCCGCCGTCGCCGCGTTCCTCGGCATCGGCCTGGTCGGCGTCACGATGAACCCCGCGATGGCCACCCGCGTCCAGCGGGCCGCCGACGCCGGACCGCTCGTGAACACCGTCCACGCCTCCTTCATCACCCTCGGCATCATCCTGTCCTCGTCCCTCGGCGGCCTCGCCATCGACGCCGCCGGGCTGCGCGCACCGCTCTGGCTCGGCGCCGCCTTCGCCGCCGCGGGCCTCGCCCTCGTCCTCCCCGAACTGGCCGCCCGCCGGGCCCGCCCCGCCGTTCTGAGAGGATCGGCCATGTGAACGACGGTGTGTGCACGGAGACGGCGGACGCGACGGCCGCCGCCGAGCGGGACGCGGTACCGGACGGCTTCGTCCGCGTACGCCTCGACCTCGCCTACGACGGGACCGCCTTCTCCGGCTGGGCGCGGCAGGGCAGCAGGCGGACCGTCCAGGGCGAGATCGAGGACGCCCTGCGCGTCGTCACCCGCTCCGGCGAGCGCACGTACGAGCTGACCGTCGCCGGCCGCACCGACGCGGGCGTCCACGCGCGCGGGCAGGTCGCGCACGTGGACCTGCCCGCCGACGTGTGGGCCGGGCAGGAGGACCGGCTGGTCCGCCGCCTCACCGGCCGCCTCCCGCAGGACGTCCGCATCCGCTCGGCCGCCGTCGCGCCGCCGTACTTCAACGCCCGCTTCTCCGCCGTCTGGCGGCGGTACGTCTACCGCGTCGGCGACCACCCCGGCGGCGTCGACCCGCTGCTGCGCGGCCACGTCCTGTGGCACAACTGGCCGCTCGACGCCGACGCCATGAACGAGGCCGCCCGCCGCCTCCTCGGCGAGCACGACTTCGCCGCCTACTGCAAGCGCCGCGAGGGCGCCACCACCATCCGCACCCTGCGCGAGCTGCGCTGGGAGCGCGGCGCGGACGGCATCGCCGCCTGCACGGTGGAGGCGGACGCGTTCTGCCACAACATGGTGCGCGCCCTCGTCGGCGCGATGCTGTTCGTCGGCGACGGGCACCGGCCGCCGGACTGGCCGGCCGCCGTGCTCGCGGGGCGCGTGCGCGACTCGGCGGTCCACGTCGTACGGCCCCACGGGCTCACGCTCGAAGCCGTCGGCTACCCGCCGGACGACCAGCTCGCCGCCCGCAACCGCGAGGCACGCAACCTGCGCACCCTCCTGCTCCCCTGAGCCGCGGCCACGGGCGGCGGCGGCACGCCCCTCACTGCACGACTTGCAGCCTGGTCCACCGCTGGTTGGCCCCGCCGTTGCAGTCCCAGAGCACGGGCCGGGTGCCGTCCGCACCGGCGAAGCCGGGCAGGTCGAGGCAGCGCCCCGACACCGGGTTGCGGTATCCGCCGTCGTGGACCTCCCACCGCTGGTTGGCGCCGCCGTTGCAGCCCCACAACGCGACCGGCGCGCCGTTGCCCGTGCCGAGGTTCGTCACGTCGAGGCACTTGCCCAGCGCCCGCAGCGTGCCGTCCGCGTAGGCCGTCCAGCGCTGCGCGGGGGTGTCGTTGCAGCCCCAGATCTGGACGGGGGTGCCGTTCGCGCTGTTGCCCCCGGCCACGTCGAGGCAGGTCCCGCTGAGCCCCGACCGCACCGCGAAGCCGTTGGGGACCGGCCGGGCGAGCCAGCCCGCGCTGTCGGCGGCCCGGACGGCGGCGTGGAAGGCGTCGGCCACCTTGCGGTACCCGCCGTCGTTCGGATGCAGCTGGTCCGACAGGTCGGAGACCTGGACGGCGCTCGTGTCGACGAGACCGACGCGCTTGCCCTGCGCCTGCTTCGCCTGGACGATCAGCGGGATCTGCCGGTCGTACTCGGCCCGCGTCGCCTCGATGGTCGGGTTGGTGGTGACGAACAGCGGGCTGACCAGCACGGTCACGGTGGGGTCGGCGGCGACGATCCGGTCGATGAGGGCGTCGAGCCGCTGCGAGATGCCGGGCACCTCGTACTGCTGGTTGAGGTCGTTGGTGCCGATCTGGAGGGTGACGACGGTGGGCCGGTGCCGGGCCATCACGCCGTCGACGATCCCGGCGATCTGGTCGATCCGCCAGCCCGAGTGGCCCTCGTGGTCCGGGTCCTGGACGCTGCCGTTGCGCAGTCCGCCGACGAAGTCCGGCTGGTGTCCGTCCGCGGCCAGCAGGTCGTACAGCGGGCCGCGGTAGCCGCTGCCGTTCGAGCTGCCGTGGCCCTCGGTGTTCGACGCGCCGAGCGGCAGCAGGCGGATGGGAGTGGGGGCGGCCGCGCCGGGGCTTTCCTGTGCCGCCGCCTGGCCGGTGAGGGCCAGTCCGGCGGCGAGCATCACGACGGTGGCGAACAGTGCCATCAGTCTCTTCATGGGCGTCCTTGCGCAAGGGGGCCGATGGGGGGCTGTGCCTGTGGGGCGGCGCACGCCGGACGTGGTGCCCGGCGTGCGGGAACGATCGTGGTGGCGGCGGTGGCCCGAAGGCGGCGACGCCGTTCTGACCACGGGTGACGGGGTACTGGAGAGCGCTCTCCGAGAAGCTAATTGACTGTCAGGGACTCGTCAATCACTGGCGCCTACTCCGCGCGCCCCGTCGCGGCGACGGTGACGCCGAGGCCGATCATCGCCACACCCCCCGTGCCGCCGACGAGCGCGAGCCTGCGCGGCGACCGCCCGAACCACGTCCTGGCCGTGGACGCCACAACCCCCCACACGCTGTCGCAGACCAGCGCGATGGCGCTGAACACGAGGCCGAGCAGCAGCATCTGGAGCGTCACGTGCCCGGCCTCCCGGTCCACGAACTGCGGAAGCACGGCGGCGAAGAACACGATCGTCTTCGGATTGGCCACCCCGACCGCGAACCCTTCCCACAGCGTCCGCAGCGTGCCCGTCCCGGCGGGCCCGCCGGTGAACTCGTCCCGCAGCGCGTGCCGCTGCCGTATCGCCCGCACCCCCAGATAGACCAGGTACGCGGCGCCCACCAGCTTCAGCACCGTGAACACGACGACGGAACGCTCCACCACGGCGCCGAGCCCCAGCGCCACGGCCACGACGAGCAGATAGGCCCCGACGGTGTTCCCCAGCACCGTCGTCAGCGCGGCCCGGCGCCCCTGCGCGAGGGCACGGCCGATCACGAACAGCACACTGGGACCCGGGACGATGATCAGGACGAAGGAAAGAGCGGCGAACGCGAGCAGCCGGTCGGAGGACACCATGGCGGGATCGTTCCGAAGACCCTCGCCCCGCGCCACCGGCTTTTCGGCCGGGCCTTGGTCCAGGCCCTAGTCCTGGTCCTCGCCGCCGCCCTGCTGGCTGCGGCGGCGCTCCTCCACCAGCGCGCTCGCCGACGCGGACGCCTGGGTCTCCCCGCGCCGGATGATGCAGTTGAACGCGTGGTCGTTCCCGTCGCGCGACGCCTGCTGCGCCGGGGTCCCGTCGCCGCTGTCCGGCGAGCCGTCCGCGTTGCCCGCGATGGTGAAGTACGCGTAGCGCCCGACCGCGTTCGTGGTCGTCCGGCAGCCGCCGTTCTGGCAGAACGAGGGCGCGTCGCCGCCGGTGAGGGCGACCAGGTTCCCCTCCGCCGCGCCGCGCACCTGCTCCGCCGCCTCGGCGGTCGGGAACTGCGCCACGCCCACCGTCACGGCGACCCCCTCGCCCGTGAACGTGGCGCGCAGCACCGCGCCGCAGCCCAGCTCGGTGAGCGCCGCCGACAGGTCGCCGGAGAAGACCTCGGCCGGGCAGCCCTGCGCCGCGTCGGTGGCCACCTCGGCGTAGGCGCGCCCCTCCAGCTCCGCCGTGTCGCCGGTGAAGAAGCTCTCCGGCTCGAAGGCGGCGACGTCCTTCTCCGCGTCGGAGATGAACTCGCGCGGCTCCGGCAGCGGCGGCAGCTGCGTCGGCTCGAATCCGGAGCCGGAGTCGGACGTCGAGGCCCCCGACGGTTCGGCCGGCAGGCTGGCGCCGCCGCCCGCCCGGTCGTCCGGGCCGTCGTCCCCGCCGCCCGAGCCGGTGATCAGGAGGGCCACGACGGTCCCCACGGCCAGGGCGCCGAGGGCCCCGCCGCCGATGAGGAAGCCGCGCCTGCGGCGCTGCCGCCGCTCGGCGTCGGCGGCGAGCGCGTTCCAGTCGGGCTGCTGCTGCGAGCCCCCCGGGACCCACGCGGGTCCCCCCTGCCCGTAACTCATGCGCGCAGTCTAAGGGGAGGTGTGTGTTTCCCCACCGGCCGGTGGCCGTCGTCGCCGTACGTGACCGGCGGCCGCGCGGGAGGGCGTACGGGAGGGGGCGTGACGGGCGGTTTTGACCCGTCCGTGGCGGGGACGGTAACCTGCCTCGTTGGAAACTCTATGCGTATGGCTTGCTCGATCTCACGTGACGGGCCTTGCGCCGGTCCGCCAGGATGCCCGTCGGCGGCCAGTACCACGGTATGCGTCACCGGGGTACGGCCTGCGCCGATGTGCTACCGGGTGGCCTTGTCAGCAACCCATTCACTGAAGAAGCGAAGGCTACGACCGTGCGTACGTTCAGCCCCAAGCCCGGCGACGTCCAGCGTCAGTGGCACGTCATCGACGCCACCGACGTCGTCCTGGGACGACTGGCCTCCCAGGCCGCCACCCTCCTGCGGGGCAAGCACAAGCCGGTGTACGCCCCCCACGTCGACACCGGTGACTTCGTCATCATCGTCAACGCGGGCAAGGTGCACCTGTCCGGCAACAAGCGGACCCAGAAGCTCGCCTACCGCCACTCCGGCTACCCGGGCGGTCTCCGCTCCGTGCGCTACGGGGAACTCCTGGAGAAGAACCCCGAGCGCGCCGTCGAGAAGGCGATCAAGGGCATGCTGCCGAAGAACACCCTCGGCCGCCAGATGCTCTCCAAGCTCAAGGTCTACGCGGGCTCCGAGCACCCGCACGCCGCCCAGCAGCCGGTGGCGTTCGAGATCACCCAGGTCGCGCAGTAGTCCCGGCCACCCCCAAAGACCAGAAAGAATCTGAGGAGAATCGTGGCCGAGCCCACCGCTGAGACCCTTGACGCCGAGGTCCCCGAGGTCGAGGAGTACACGACCGAGAGCACGCCGGAGGAGTTCGCGGCGTCCGCCGACGAGCTGACCGGCCGCTTCGGCGACCCGCTCCCCGGCGCCGGCACCGGCCGTCGCAAGAACGCGATCGCCCGCGTCCGCATCCTGCCGGGCACCGGCAAGTGGAAGATCAACGGTCGCACCCTCGAGGGCTACTTCCCCAACAAGGTGCACCAGCAGTCCGTCAACGAGCCCTTCAAGGTGCTCGAACTCGACGAGCGCTACGACGTCGTCGCCCGCATCTCCGGCGGCGGTGTCTCCGGCCAGGCCGGCGCCCTGCGCCTCGGCGTGGCCCGTGCGCTGAACGAGGCGGACGTCGACAACAACCGCGGCCCGCTGAAGAAGGCCGGCTTCCTCACCCGCGACTCGCGCGCGGTGGAGCGGAAGAAGGCCGGTCTGAAGAAGGCGCGTAAGGGTACCCAGTACAGCAAGCGCTAATCGGGGTCATTCCCGGCGCCCCGGCAGCACATCCGTGCTGCCGGGGCGTTCCTTTTATAGGGTTTACGCCGTTGGTCGCACTCGGGAACTCGGAGGAAACACAGTGGGACGACTCTTCGGCACGGACGGTGTACGCGGCGTCGCCAACGCGGACCTCACCGCCGAGATGGCCCTCGGCCTGTCGGTGGCCGCGGCGGGCGTGCTCGGCGGCACCGGCGCCGGCCGGTCCCTGGCGGTGGTCGGACGCGACCCCCGGGCCTCCGGCGAGTTCCTGGAGGCGGCGGTGGTGGCGGGGCTCGCGAGCGCGGGCGTGGACGTCCTGCGGGTCGGCGTGCTGCCGACGCCCGCGGTCGCGTACCTCACCGGCTCGCTCACCGCGGACTTCGGCGTGATGCTCTCCGCCAGCCACAACCCCATGCCGGACAACGGCATCAAGTTCTTCGCGGGCGGCGGCCACAAGCTGGCCGACGACCTGGAGGACCGCATCGAGGCCGCCTACCGCGAGCACGCCGCCGGGCAGCCGTGGGACAGACCGGTCGGCGCGGGCGTCGGCCGCGTCACCGACTGGGACGAGGGCTTCGACGAGTACGTCAGCCACCTCGTCGGCGCCCTGCCCAACCGGCTCGACGGCCTGAAGATCGTCCTCGACACGGCGCACGGCGCGGCGGCGCGCGTCGCGCCCGAGGCGTTCGCGCGGGCGGGCGCCCGCGTGGTCACCATCGGCGCCGAGCCGGACGGCCTCAACATCAACGACGGCTACGGCTCCACCCACCTCGACGCCCTGCGCGCCGCCGTCACCGAGCACGGCGCGGACCTCGGCATCGCCCTCGACGGCGACGCCGACCGCTGCCTGGCCGCCGACGCGGACGGCCGGGAGGTGGACGGCGACCAGATCCTCGCCGTCCTCGGCGTCGCCATGCGGGAGGCGGGCCGCCTCGCGCACGACACGGTCGTCGCGACCGTCATGTCCAACCTCGGCTTCACCCTCGCCATGGAGCGCGAGGGCCTGCGGCTGAAGCAGACCGCCGTCGGCGACCGCTACGTCCTGGAGGAGATGCGGCGCGGCGGCTACTCGCTCGGCGGCGAGCAGTCGGGGCACGTCATCGTCCTCGACCACGCCACCACCGGCGACGGCACCCTGACCGGCCTGCTCCTCGCCGCCCGCGTGGCCGCGACCCGCCGCCCGCTCGCCGATCTCGCGGGCGTGATGGAACGGCTGCCGCAGGTGCTGATCAACGTGCGGGACGTCGACCGCAGCCGGGTCGCCGACTGCCGCGAGCTGACCGACGCGGTGGCCGAGGCGGAGCGGCAGCTCGGCGCGACCGGGCGCGTGCTGCTGCGGCCGTCCGGTACGGAGCCGCTGGTGCGCGTGATGGTGGAGGCGCCGGACGCGGCGCAGGCCAGGACGGTCGCGGCCGGTCTCGCCGATGTCGTGAAGTCCCAGCTGGGCTGAGCCTGTTGGCGGGCTGAGCGGCCGTCAGGGCCGCCGCAGCCGCAGCGAACGCACCGCGTGGTCCGGGCCCTTGCGCAGCACGAGTGTCGCGCGGGCCCGGGTCGGGGCGATGTTGGCCACGAGGTTGGGCTCGTTGACGGTCCGCCAGGTGTTGCGGGCGAGGTCGAGCGCGGCCTCCTCCGACAGGTCGGCGAACTTCCTGAAGTACGAGTCCGGGTCGCGGAACGCGGTCTCGCGCAGCGTCCGGAAGCGGCTCAGGTACCAGGCGCGGATGTCCTGCGGCCGCGCGTCCACGTAGAGGGAGAAGTCGAAGTAGTCGGCGAGGCCGACGCGTCCCGGCGGCGCGCTCTGGAGGACGTTCAGCCCCTCGATGATCAGCACGTCGGGGCGGCGGACGGTGAGGCGTTCGCCGGGCACGATGTCGTAGGTGACATGCGAGTAGACGGGCGCGGTCACCTCCGGGCGGCCCGCCTTGACGTCGGTCACGAAGCGCGTCAGCGCCCGCCGGTCGTACGACTCGGGGAACCCCTTGCGCGCCATCAGCCCGCGCCGCCGCAGCTCGGCGGACGGCAGCAGGAAGCCGTCCGTCGTCACCAGCGCCACGCGTGGCCGCCCCGGGCCGCGCTCCAGCAGCGCCTGGATGAGCCGCGAGACGGTCGACTTCCCCACCGCCACACTGCCCGCGACGGCGATCACGAACGGGCCGGCCGGCGCCGCCCCGTTCCCGCCGCCGCCGCTCAGGAACGCCTCGACAGCGCCGCGCAGCCCATGCGCCGCCGCGATGTGCAGGTGCAGCAGCCGGACCAGCGGCAGGTACACCTCGCGGACCTCCGCCAGGTCGGTGACGTCCCCGAGGCCGCGCAGCCCGGCCAGCTCGGCGGCGGTCAGCGGCAGCGGGGCGCGGGCGCCGGCCGCGCTCCACTCGGCGCGGCTCAGCTCGGTGTACGGGGTCGTCCGGCGGGGTGAGGTGGCCACGCGCACATTGTCGCGGGCGGGCTAATCTGCCCGCATGCGCGGGTGTGTGGGTTACCTCGGGTTCCGGTCCGCTCTCGACGTGCTGCTCGGCGGGCTCGACGGCCTCCGGGCGCCGGGCGGGGCGTGCGGCGTGGCGCTCGTCGCGGACGGGGGGCTCGCGGTGGCGAAACGGGCGGGAACGGCGGACGACCTGCGCGCGCTGCTCGGCGCGCGCCCCCTGCCGGCCGCCGGGACGGGCATCGGGCACCTGGGCGCGCCGGACGTACGGCCGCTCACGGACGCGGCGGCGTATCCGCAATCCGACGACGCGGGGCGCGTCGCGGTCGCGCAGGACGGCGCCCTCGACGGCGGGGACGCGCTGCGCGCCGAACTGGCGGGCCGGGGGCACCGGCTGGTGTCGGGCACGGACGCCGAGGCCGTCGCGCACCTGTTCGCCGAGGCGTTCTCCTCCTGCGGCGACCCCGGCGAGGCGATGCGGCAGGTGTGCCGGGCGGCGCGCGGCACGTTCGTCCTGCTCGCGGTGCACGCCGACGCGCCCGACACGCTGGTGGCGGCGCGGCGCGGCCTGCCGCTGACGGTGGGGCTCGGCGGCGGGGAGGCGTTCGCGGCGTCGGACGGCGCGGCCTTCGGCGGCGAGGGGGCGCACGAGGTGCTGCCGCTGGACGGGGCGGGGGAGGACGTGGTGGTGCTGCGGCGCGGGGCCGACGAGGTCGGCTGCGAGATCACGGACGCCGAGGGGGGAGTGGTCCGGGCGTGATCATCGGGGTGGGGATCGACGTGGCGGGGATCGACCGGTTCGCGCGCTCGCTGGAGCGGACGCCGGAACTGGCGGACCGGCTGTTCGTGCCGGGCGAGCTGTGGCTGCCGTCCGGGGAGCGGCGCGGCCCGGCTTCGCTGGCGGCGCGGTTCGCGGCGAAGGAGGCCCTGGCCAAGGCGCTGGGTGCGCCGGGCGGGCTGCGGTGGACGGACGCCGAGGTGTGCCAGGAGGACTCGGGCCGCCCGCGCCTTGAGGTACGCGGCACGGTCGCGGCGCGCGCGGCGGAGCTGGGCGTGCGGTCGTGGCACCTCTCCCTGAGCCACGACGCGGGCGTGGCGTCGGCCGTGGTCATCGCCGAGGGCTGACCACCGTGACCGAGCCGGTGTTCCTGTTCGACGTGGACGGCGTGCTGATCGACTCCGGCGCGGCGCACCGCAGGGTGTGGGCGGCGTGGGCGGACGCGCGCGGGCTCGACCCGGGCAGCGTGTGGGGGGCCACGCAGGGCAGGAGGCGGGTCGACACGCTGCGGCTCGTCGCCCCACACCTGGACCCTGCCGAGGAACACGCGCTGCTCAACCGGCTGATGGCCGCCGAGGAGCACACCGTGCGGGCGTACGACGGGGCGGGCGAGGTCCTTCGCGGCCTGGCGGCCGGGGCGTGGGCGGTGGTGACGTCCAGCCGTGGTGAGGCGACCCGGCGGCGGCTGGCCGCGTCGGGGCTGCCGGTCCCGGCGGTCCGGGTGTGCGCCGAGGACGTCACCGAGGGCAAGCCCTCGCCCGAGGGGTACCTGACGGCGGCCACGCGGCTGGGGGCCGACCCGCGCCACTGCCTGGTGGTGGAGGACTCGCCCGCCGGGGTGGCGGCGGGCCGGGCGGCCGGCTGCACGGTGCACGCCGTGACCACGACGCACACCGCCGGGCAACTCGCCCGCGCCCACGCCGTCTTCCCCTCCCTGCGGGCCGCCGTCCGCGCCGCGACCGGGCACGGGTGAACTGACCGCGCCGGTGCCGGGCGGGGCTGGGGTCCCGGCCGCGCGGGGTCGCGCCCGCCGTACTCACCTGGCTGGGCAGGGGAAGTGCGAGCGCCTCCGCCACCGCCGCGCGGCCGTCCGTCCCGGCGGCTACCGGGGGCACGTCGCGGGCAGGGACGTGCTCGATGTCCTGCTCCTGTTCGCTGTGTCGGCGCTGCCGGTGGTCCGGCGCGGGGTGGGGGCGGGATGGGGTGGGGCGCGGACCATCCACCGGGGCAACCGCCCGAGCCGCCACATCACCTGGACGCCCGCCCGCGTCCTCGACACGACCGGCGGCGCTCGTCGCCCGGCTGCGGAGCGCCTTCGAGTTGCACCCCCTGCCGCCGACGAGGTGCCACGGCCAGGCCCGAGGCCGGCCGGAGCCGGTGCCGGGGCGCCCCGTCCGGCCCCCCGTCCCCGTGGCGAACCGGGAGCGGACGGCGGAATCCGCCCGCACCGTCCCACCGCCTCCTCCCGCGACAACCCCGCGTCGACAGTTCAGGGCGGCGCTCCACCTCCCTACGAGCCACCAGCCGGGAGCACCCACCGGCAGGACCTACGCGGCGTCGTGGCCTCGCCCGGTCCGTACCGGCCACGGGCAGTCCCGCCCTGCCCCGTCAGGCGTCCGCCTCGCCCGGCGCGTCGGTCAGGCGGGCCCACGCGTCGGGCAGCGCCTCGGCGACCGTGGACGCCATCGGGGGCTCGGGGGCCAGCGAACCGGCGAGGCCGTGGACGTACGCGCCCGCCGAGGCGGCGTCCAGCGGGCTCAGCCCGGTGGCGAGCAGGGCGCCCGTCAGCCCGGAGAGGACGTCGCCGCTGCCCGCCGTGGCCAGCCAGGGCGTTCCCGTCGGGTTGACGCGGACGGCGCCGCCGCCGGGTCCGGCGATCAGGGTCGTGGAGCCCTTCAGCAGCGCCGTCACGCCGTAGCGCGCCGCGAGTTCGCGGACCGACGCGAGCCGCGCCGCCTCCACGCGCCCCCGGTCGGTGCCGAGCAGCGCGGCCGCCTCCCCGGCGTGCGGGGTGAGCAGCGTGGGCGCCGTACGGGCGCGCAGCCGCTCCGGGTCGAGGCCGCGCAGGCCGTCCGCGTCGATCAGGATCGGGACGTCCGACTCCAGCACGTCGTCCACCCGCCGCGCGGCGTCCGGGTCCTGGCCGAGCCCCGGGCCGACGACCCACGCCTGCACCCGCCCCGCCTCGCTCGGCGCGCCGCCCGACACGAGCGTCTCGGGGTAGCGGGCGATCACCGCGTCCGCCGCCGGGCCCGAGTAGCGGACCGCGCCCGCGCCGCCGCGCAGCGCGCCGCCCACCGCGAGGACGGCCGCACCCGGGTAGTGCGCCGAGCCCGCCACGACGCCGACCACGCCGCGCCGGTACTTGTCGCTCTCGGCCGAGGGGCGCGGCAGCAGCGCCGCGGCCTCCGCGCCGCCCAGCGCCTCCACGGCCGGTTCCGGCGGGAGGTGCGGGCCGAGGCCGATGTCCACGAGCCGCACCTCGCCCGCGTACTCGCGGCCCGGGTCGATCAGCAGGCCCGGCTTGTACGTGCCGAACGTGACGGTCACCGTCGCCCGTACGGCGTCGCCCCGCACCTCGCCGGTGTCCGCGTCCACGCCGCTCGGCAGGTCGACGGCCAGCACCGGCGTGCCCGCCGCCGCCACGCGGGCGACGAGCCGGGCCGCGTCCTCCCGCAGCCCGCCGTGCCCGCCGATGCCGGTGATGCCGTCCACGACCAGGGCCGCGCCCGTCAGTGCCCGTTCCGCCTCGTCCACGTCCGCCGTACGGCCGCCCGCCGCCCGCAGCGCGGCGACTCCACCGGCGTGCGCCCGTTCGGGTCGCAGCCGGAGCGCGGTCACCGCCGCGCCGCGCCGGGCGAGGCGGGCACCGGCGTACAGGGCGTCGCCCCCGTTGTCGCCGCTGCCCGTCAGCAGGACGACGCGGGCGCCGTACAGCCGGGGCCGCAACAGCCCGGCGGCCACGGCGGCGAGGCCTGCCGCCGCGCGCGCCATCAGCGTTCCCTCGGGCAGCGTGGCCATCAGCGCGCGCTCGGCGGCCCGCACGGTCTCGACAGGGTGAGCAGTCCTCATGCCCCTAGTCTGACGCTCGTCCGGCGGGTCTTCCTGCGACACTGGGGGGCGATGAACGAGCACTCGACGGAAGAAAGCGGGCGGTTGCGGGCGCACATCGATCTGCCCGCGCTGCGCGCCAACGTCCGTGCCCTCCGCGAACGCCTCACCGGCGGCGCCGCGTTGATGGCCGTCGTCAAGGCCGACGCGTACGGCCACGGCCTCCTGCCGTGCGCCCGCGAGGCGCGGGCCGCGGGCGCCGCCTGGCTCGGCGCCGCGACGCCCGAGGAGGCGCTCGCCCTGCGCGCCGACGGCGACACCGGCCGCGTGCTGTGCTGGCTGTGGACGCCGAACGGGCCCTGGCGCGGCGCCGTCGCCCAGGACATCGACGTGTCGGCCAGCGCCCCCTGGGCCCTGGACGCCGCCGTCGCCGCCGCCCACGCCACCGGGCGTACCGCGCGCGTGCACCTCAAGATCGACACCGGGCTCGGCCGCAGCGGCTGCGCCCCCCGTGACTGGCCCGCGCTGTGCGCCGCCGCGCGGGCCGCCGAGGCGACCGGCGCGATCACCGTCGCCGGGCTGTGGTCGCACTTCGCCTGCGCCGACGAGCCGGGCCACCCGTCCATCGCGGCGCAGCAGACCGCGTTCACCGAGGCCCTGGAGATCGCCGACCGCGCCGGACTGCGCCCCGAGGTCCGCCACTTCGCCAACTCCCCGGCGACCCTCACCCTCCCGGCCACCCACTACGACCTCGTGCGCACCGGCATCTCCGTCTACGGCCTGTCGCCCTCGCCCGAGATCGGCACCTCCGAGGACTTCGGCCTGCGCCCGGTGATGACGCTGCGCGCCGCCCTCGCGGGAGTGAAACGCGTCCCGGGCGGGCACGGGGTCAGTTACGGCCACCAGTACACGACGCCGGGCGAGACGACGCTCGCGCTTGTCCCCGCCGGGTACGCGGACGGCATCCCCCGGCACGCGTCGGGCAGCGGTCCCGTGCTCGTCGCGGGCAAGTGGCGGACGATCGCCGGGCGGGTGGCCATGGACCAGTTCGTGGTCGACCTCGGCGGCGACACCGCCGAGGCCGGGGACGAGGCGGTGCTCTTCGGGCCGGGCGACCGGGGCGAGCCGACCGCCGAGGACTGGGCCCGCGCGACCGGGACCATCGGGTACGAGATCGTCACCCGCGTCGGCCACCGCGTCCCCCGGGTCCACCACGGGGAGACCAGGACGTGAGGTGGGCGCGGGGCGTGGGGATAGCCGGAGCGGCGCTGGGCGCGGTCGCCACGACGGTGGCCGTCGACCGGCTGACCGCGACCCGTTCCGTACGGCGTGAGGCGCTCGCGGCGCTCGACGCGGCCGGTCCTTACGGCACGCTGCGCGGCACGCCCGGCACCGCCACCGCCGAGGACGGCACCGAGCTGTACTACGAGATTGACGAGGTGGGGGGCGGCCCGGCGGACGGCGCGTACGACCGGCCCGCCGACGACGGCGCGGGCGGTCCCGTCACCGAGCCCCTCGCGCCGCGGCTTCCGCCGCCCGCCGTTCCCGCGCCGCGTACGCCGGGCGCGCCGGGGCGCCTCGCGCGGCTGCTGCGCCCCGCGTCCGGGACCGCGCGCCGCCCCCCGCCCACCGTCGTCTTCTGCCACGGCTACTGCCTCTCCCAGGACGTCTGGCACTTCCAGCGCGCCGCCCTGCGCGGCGCCGTCCGCGCCGTCTACTGGGACCAGCGGGGGCACGGCCGTTCGGCATCCGGGCGGTTGCCCGAGCCCGTCGGCATCCCGCTGCTGGCCCGCGACCTCAAGGCCGTTCTCGACGCGGCGGTGCCCGAGGGGCCCGTGGTGCTGGTGGGGCACTCGATGGGCGGCATGACCGTCATGGCGCTCGCCGAGCAGTACCCCGACTACGTGGCCTCGCGCGTCGCGGGCATCGCGCTGCTCGGCACGTCCGCCGGACGCATGGCCGAGGTGGGGTACGGGCTGCCGCCGTCCGCCGCGCGCGCCCTGCGCAAGCTGCTGCCCGGCGTCGTGCGGGCGCTCGGCAGCAGGCAGGGGCTCGTGGACGCGGGGCGCCGGGCGGCCGGCGAGCTGTACGGCGGCGTCGTGCGGCGGTACGCGTTCGGCAGGCCGGAGCAGGTGGACCCGGGGGTGGCGCGGTTCGCCGAACGGCTGCTGGAGTCGGTGCCGATGGACGTGGTGGCCGGTTTCTACCCCGCCTTCGGCGAGCACGACACGACGGGCGCGCTGCCGGTGCTCGCCGGGCTCGCGCACGACCTGCCGGTGCTCGTGCTCGCGGGCGGCAAGGACCTCGTCACGCCGCCCGAGCACAGCGAGCGGATCGCGGAGGTCCTGCCGGGCGCCGAGCACACCGTGCTGCCCGACGCGGGGCACCTGCTGCTGCTCGAAGCGCCCCGCGAGGTGAACGACCGGCTGGGCGCGCTGCTCGCGCGTAGCATCCCGTTCCATGAACCAGCTGTCTGAGAGCGTGGCGCTGACCGTCACCGGAGCCGAGCGGATGCGCGACCTCGGCCGCCGCCTTGCCGCGCTGCTGCGGGCGGGGGACCTCGTCCTGCTGACGGGTGAACTGGGCGCCGGGAAGACCACGCTGACGCGGGGGCTCGGCGAGGGCCTGGGGGTGCGGGGCGCGGTGACGTCGCCGACGTTCGTGATCGCGCGGGTGCACCCGTCGCTGGGCTCGGGGCCGCCGCTGGTGCACGTGGACGCGTACCGGCTCGGGGGCGGGCTCGACGAGATGGAGGACCTCGACCTCGATGTGGCGCTGCCCGATTCGGTGGTCGTGGTCGAGTGGGGCGAGGGGCGGGTCGAGGACCTCTCCGAGGACCGGCTGCACGTGGTGATCGACCGGACCACGGGCACTGGGGGAGACGAGAACGGCGACGACGTACGGCGGGTCACGCTGACGGGCGTCGGCGAGCGCTGGCGCGGGGTGCGGCTGCCGCGCGACTGACGTCGGCCAGCACCTCCCCGATGACGTGCCGGGCGCTCGCGGCGAGCCCCGGGTTCGTCTCGCGGTAGTACGGCAGCTGGAGCAGCGCGACCGACAGCGCCCAGCCACGGCCGCGCGCCCAGGCGGCGTCGTCGGCGCCGAGCGCGGCGCGCAGGGCGGGGCGTGCGGCGGCGGGCAGCAGGTTCCAGGCGGGCATCAGGTCGATGTCGGGGGCGCCGGTGCCGAGGCAGCCGAAGTCGATGACGGCCGTGAGGCGGCCGTCCTGGCCGGTCAGGACGTTCCCCGGCGACAGGTCGCCGTGGACCCAGACGGGCGGGCCGGTGTACGCGGGGGCGCGCAGGGCGTCGTCCCAGGCGGCGGTCACGGCGTCCAGGTCGAACGGGCGTCCGTCACGGCCCTCGGGGGTCCCGGCCGCCGCCAGCGCGCGCAACTCCCCGATGGCCGCGCGGGTGTCGGCGTCCCGCCGCGCGAGGGGCACGCCGCGCCCGGCCGCCGGGCCGCCACCGGCCGGTACGTCGCGCAGGGCGCTGACGAAACGGCCCAGGCCGGCGGCGAGCGCGGCCGGTTCGGCGAGCCGGCCGACGGCCGGGTTGGCGCCGTCGAGCCAGCGCAGGACGGACCAGGGCCAGGGGAACCCCTCGCCCGGCGCGCCGAGACCGACCGGCGCGGGGACGGCGAAGGGCAGGTGCGGGGCGAGACGGGGGAGCCAGTGCTGCTCGGCGGTCACGTTGCCGACCGCGCCGGGGATGCGGGGGAGGCGTACGGCCAGGTCGTCGCCGAGCCGGAACATTGCGTTGTCCGTGCCCGTCGAGGCCACGGCCGCCACCGGCAGGTCCGCCCACCGGGGGCCGCTCACCCTGGAAAACCGTGCGCGGCGACCAGGCGCCGCACGAGATCCGTGTCGATGTCCACCTCGTCGGCGTGCATCCGCGTGTGAGCCATACGGCCCATCCCACCCGGCGCGCGACCGGACTGTCGAACGCTTTTCCCGCCGGGATCAGGGACCGCCGGGGTCAGGCGACGACGACGACCGCCGTGCCCTGCTCGGCGAACTCCCACATCGTGTCGCCGTCCGCCCGGCTCTGCCGGATCGCACCCGTCCGCTGCGTGGACTCCGGGTCGGGCACCGAGCCGTCCGTCGCCGCCGAGAAGCCGAAGACGACGCTCTCCGCGTCCGCGTGGAAGATCACCGCGTGCTCCATGGGGACGCCGTCCGAGCCGGTGCCCTGCGGATTGCGCGAGGAGACGGCGTACTCGCCCGGCTCCGGGCTCACCGGACTGGGGAACACCTCGAACGTCGAGACGACCTCCTCGCCCGACCCGTCCGCCGCGACGTCCACCAGCCACACCCGCTGCTGCGCCAGCGCGTACACGACCCGCCGTCCCGTGCCGGACTCCTCGGGCAGCGCCGGGTCCGACGGCTCCTCGGCGCCCTCGCCCTCCCCCTCGCCCGCGCCGCCCGCGCCGTCCGAGTCGCCCTCGGACGCCGCCGGGGCGGAGGGCTCACCGGCGGCGGACGGGCGGTCGTCGGCGGCGGACGCCTGGAACGCGAAGAAGGCCACGACCGCGAGCGCCGCCGCCGTCAGCGCGGTGACGAACAGACCGGAGCCGGAGCCGGAGGATGGGCGCGCCACGATCGACTGCCTGCCTTTCGCACTGTCCCCGGGATCCCCGGGCCGTCAGCCGACGCTACCAGGGACGGGCCGTACCGGCGGGGAGCCGTACCCTTGCTGGGTGCTGCTGCTCGCCCTTGACACCGCCACGCCCGCCGTCACCGCCGCCCTCCACGACGGGCGGCACGTCCTCGCCACCGCGGGGGAGACCGACGCCCGCAGGCACGGCGAGCTGCTGATGCCCGCCGTGGACCGGGTGCTCGCCGAGGCGGGGCGGGGGATCGGCGAGGTGACCGCGCTGGTCGCGGGCACCGGTCCCGGCCCGTACACCGGGCTGCGTGTCGGGCTCGCCACCGCCGCCGCGCTGGGCGCCGCGCTCGGCATCCCCGTGCACGGCCTCGGCACCCTGGACGCCATCGCCTACGAGACCGGCCTCACCGAGCCGTTCACCGTCGCCACCGACGCCCGCCGCAAGGAGGTGTACTGGGCGCGCTACGCCGACGCCCGTACCCGCCTGGACGGTCCCGCTGTCGCCAAGGCCGCCGACCTGCCGGACGACGTGCTCGCGCTGCCCGCCGCCGGTGCGGGCGCCCGGCTGTACCGGGACGCCTTCCGCGCCGTGCGCGACGACCTGCCCGAGCACGCGTCCGCCGCCGCCCTCGCCGCGCTGGCGGCGGAACGCCTCGCCGCCGGTCTCCCCCTCGACGCGCCCCAGCCGCAGTACCTCCGCCGCCCGGACGCGAAGGTCCCGGCCGGGTACAAGGCGGTCACCCGCGCATGACTGTCGTCCTGCGTGAGATGCGCTGGTGGGACATCGAGCCGGTCCTCGGACTCGAAGCCGAGCTGTTCCCCGAAGACGCCTGGTCGGTCGGCATGTTCTGGAACGAGCTGGCGTCCGCGCGCGGCACCGCCCCGACGCGCCGCTACCTCGTCGCCGAACGCCCCGACGGCCGCCTCGCCGGCTACGGCGGCCTCGGCGTCGCGGGCAGCACCGGCGACGTCCTCACGATCGGCGTGACCCGGGACCACGAGGGCACCGGCCTCGGCTCGCGCCTCCTGGCCGCGCTGCTGGCGGCGGCGGCCGGATTCGGCTGCGACGAGGTGCTGCTCGAAGTCCGCAAGGACAACGTGCGCGCGCAGCGCCTCTACACACGCTTCGGCTTCCGCGCCATCGGCGTGCGCCGCGGCTACTACCAGCCGGGGAACATCGATGCCCTCGTGATGCGCCGCGAACTGCCGCCCCCCGCACAGACCGCACAGACCACCCCAGTGGAGAGCACGGAACGGTATGGCTGACGAACCCCTGGTCCTCGGCATCGAGACGTCCTGCGACGAGACCGGCGTCGGCATCGTGCGAGGCACGACCCTGCTGGCCGACGCCGTCGCCTCCAGCGTGGACGACCACGCCCGCTACGGCGGCGTCGTCCCCGAGATCGCGAGCCGCGCCCACCTGGAGGCGATGGTCCCGACCATCGAACGCGCCCTGGCGGACGCCAAGGTCGCCGCCGCCGACCTCGACGCCATCGCGGTCACGGCGGGCCCCGGCCTGGCCGGCGCCCTCCTGGTCGGCGTCTCGGCGGCCAAGGCGTACGCGTACGCGCTCGGCAAGCCGCTGTACGGCGTCAACCACCTGGCGTCGCACATCTGCGTCGACCAGCTGGAGCACGGCCCGCTGCCGCAGCCGACCATGGCGCTGCTCGTCTCCGGCGGACACTCCTCGCTGCTCCTCGCACCGGACATCACGCGGGACGTCCGGCCGCTCGGCGCGACGATCGACGACGCGGCGGGCGAGGCGTTCGACAAGGTGGCGCGCGTCCTGGGCCTCGGCTTCCCCGGTGGCCCGGCCATCGACCGCCTGGCGCGGGAGGGCGACCCGGCGGCCATCCGCTTCCCGCGCGGCCTGACCGGCCCGCGCGACGCCCCGTTCGACTTCTCCTTCTCGGGTCTGAAGACCGCCGTGGCGCGCTGGGTGGAGACACGGCGGGCCGCGGGCGAGACGGTGCCGGTCGCGGACGTGGCGGCGTCGTTCCAGGAGGCCGTGACGGACGTGCTCACCCGCAAGGCGATCAAGGCGTGCAGGGCCGAGGGCGTCGACCACCTGATGGTCGGCGGCGGCGTCGCGGCCAACTCGCGGCTGCGCGCGATGGCCGAGGAGCGGTGCGCCGACGCCGGGATCATCCTGCGCGTGCCCCGGCCGGGCCTGTGCACCGACAACGGCGCGATGGTCGCCGCGCTGGGCGCGGAGATGGTGGCCCGGGGCCGCACGCCCTCGGCACTCGACCTGCCGGCCGACTCCTCCCTGCCGGTGACCGAGCCCCACATCCCCGCCGAGCAGCATCACCACCATCACCACCACGGGCATCACCACTGATGGCCGCCGTGACGCTGATGTGGGAGGCGCGTGCGGCGGCGGGCCGGGGGGCCGAACTCCTGGCCTGGGCCAGGTCCCGGACCCTCGCCCCCGCACCGGACCGGCGCGAGACGTTCCGCGCGGAGCCGGACCGGGTGCTCGTGCTGACTTGGTGGCCGGACGGAACGGTCCCCACCGAACTCCCGGACCCACCCCCGGACCTGCTGCACCGGCCCGTACACCGCTGGCGCTTCGAACCAGTCCCAGAAACCCCCGGCCCCTGAAATCCGCCGCCTTGGTTCCCCACCCATTCAATGACTCTCGGTAGTCGCTCATGCTGGAAAGGTATACGCTGCGCGACGGTTCCGGTATCACTCGATACGGTGAACCCCCGCTGTCCCGCCCGCATCCGCCCAGAAGTCAGGGGCAAGGCCAAACGCCGCCCGGCACAGACACCGTGCGCGGGGACACAGCGGTCACCGGCCACGCCCGCCGCCTCAGCGGCGCGCGGCCCCTTCGAGTGCGGGCACCCAGTCCCCGCGCGAATGCGCAGCCGTCGTCCTGATGTTGCTGGCCCTGCAGGGGACTTGGTAAAGCTAAGTAAAATCCACTACTCGCCACGAGAAACCCGCACTTCAACGACTCTGCTCCCCGCACGCGCGGGGGTGGTCCCTCCCACTGGCACTCGGAGGTTTCGGACGCGGACTGCTCCCCGCGCATGCGGGTGCCCCCAGCAGCCGTGTGGCTGGGATAGTGCCGTGATCTTCTGTGGCGGGTTTCGTCTGGCTCTGCCTCGGGTCCGCCGTGTGGGGGCCCTGGGCGCCGTGGGCCGGGCGTACTGTGGGCTGGGCGCGGTTCCCGTCCGTCGGGCCAGCCGCTCTTCGGCTCCTCTCAGGGCTCGGCGGCTGGACCGGGTGCCGCTGCTCGTCGTGAACGGTGGCGTCGAGCCGGGGCGGCACCGGGGCTGTAGCCGTCGTCCCGCGCGGTGCCGACGGCGTCCGTGACGGGGGGAGAGCCGCGCCTCAGGCCGCCCCTCCCGACCCCGGAGGGGGGAACGGGTGGCCGATGAGCATGGTTGCGTCGCCCGCCACCTTCGTCAGGAAGACCGTCGCGCTGCCAGGGCCCTGCGGCTTCAGCCGCCGCAGCAGTTCCTCCGGCGTCAGCGCCGACCCGCGCTTCTTCACCGTCACCGTCCCCACGCCGCGCTCCCGCAGCAGCGCCCGCAGCCGCTTGACGTTGAACGGCAGCACGTCCGTGATCTCGTACGCGCTGGTGAACGGGTCTTCGGGGCGCAGCCCGTCCGCCGTGATGTAGGCGATCGACGGGTCCAGCAGGTGCCCGCCGAGCCGTTCCGCCGCCTCCGCGACGAGGTGCGCGCGGATCACGGCGCCGTCCGGCTCGTACAGGTAGCGGCGCGGCGGGCCGTCCGGTGCCTGCCGGGTGCCGTCGCCGCCGAGCACGTCGCCGCCCGGCAGCAGCGTGGCCGTACGCGGCGGCAGGCCGTCGTGCCCGAACCACAGCACGGCCTCCTTCACCTCGCCCCGGTGCGAGACCCACTCCGCCACCGCACCGGGCGGCACCGCCTCGTGCGGGATGCCCGGCGCCGTCTTCAGCGCCGCGAACGGCACCCGCCGTGCGGCGGCGACGGCCCAGGACAGCGGCGGCGAGTACGCCTCCGGGTCGAACACCCGGCCGCGCCCCCCGCGCCGCGCCGGATCGGCGAACAGCCCGTCACATCGCGCCAGCACACCGCCGTCCAGCGCCTCCGCCACGTCGCCCCGCCGCACCTCGATCAGGTCGGCCAGCCCCAGCGCCGCCACGTTGGCCTCCGCGACCGCGCAGGTCAACGGGTCGCGGTCCACCGCCACCACCGAGATCCCGGCACGCGCCAGCGCGATGGCGTCACCCCCGATCCCGCACCCCAGATCGGCGACCCGCCGCACCCCGAGCGCCGCGAAGCGCGCCGCCCGCCAGGCGGCGACCGGCGCCCGCGTCGCCTGCTCCACGCCGTCCGGCGTGAAGAACATCCGCCCCGCGTCCGCGCCGAACTTGGCCGCCGCACGCTGCCGCAGCCGCGCCTGCCCGATGGCGGCGGACACCAGCGCGGGCGGGTGGTCGCGCCGCAGCCGGGTCGCCACCGCCAGCTCGTCGGCGGGGTCCAGGTCGCGCAGCTGCGCGAGCAGGTCCCGGCCCGTTCCGGTCAGCAGCGCGCGGAAAGCGATGGGGTCGGCGGGGTCGGCGGGGGGTGAGGGTGCGGCCACACGGGTCATTCTCCCCGCTCCGCCGGAACGGCGTTCGGGGACCGGCCCGCCGCCGGTGGCACCATCCCGAACCATGGGGATTATCGGACAAGTAGGACAAAATGATAAGCGGTATACGGGACGGCGGGCCCCGGTCAGGGTCCGCCGCTCCCTGGCCATCGGCGGCGCGACGATACTCGCCGTCGCTTGCTCGGGACTTCCCGTCCGCCTCCTCGCCCACGACCCCGCCCGCCAGGACCACGGGCAGGACCAGGCGTACGGCATGGACGCCACCACCGACAGCGCCCCCGGGCCAGGCGCCGCCGAGCGCGTCACGGCACTCGCCCTGGGCGCCCCGCAGCGCGACCAGGCGCGCACCGCCGCCCACGCGCTGGAGGCGTACGCCGAGAAGCTCGAACGCGCCGAGACCCGCCGCGTCGCCGCCGCCAAGACGTGGGGGCTGCGCAAGGTCCCCCTCCGCGCCCCCGAACCCCCGGCCACCCCGCCCCGCCTCGCCCCCGAACCGGGACACCTCACCGGCGAAGGGCTCCCCCCGGTGATCGTCCGCGTCCCCACCGACCAGAAGGTGGTCTTCCTCACCATCGACGACGGCGCCGACAAGGACCCGGAACTCCTCCGCATGCTCCGCGAACTGGACCTCCCCGTCAGCGGCTTCCTCTCCGACGAGGTCGCCCGCGAGGACTACGGCTTCTTCCGCGACGCCCTCGAAGACGGCCACCACAGCCACAACCACACCATCAACCACCGCGAGATGACCCGCCTCACCTACGCCGAGCAGCGCGCCGAGATCTGCGGCCAGCAGGCGAACCTCACCCGCGAACTGGACGAACGCCCCACCCTCTTCCGCCCGCCCTACGGCGCCTACAACCGCGACACCCTCCGCGCCGCCGCCGACTGCGGCATCGAAGTCGTCCCGCTCTGGGCGGAGGAGGTGTTCCCCGACCGCATCGACTACGGCCGCGCCGACCGCCGCTTCCACCCGGGCGACATCGTCCTCACCCACTTCCGCGGCGAACGCGAGTGGGACGGCAGCATGACGGACATGCTGCGCCGCCTCCTTGACGCCGTGAGCGAACAGGGATTCGCCATCGCCCGGCTGGAGGACTACGTGTGACCCGTGCGGCGCGGGCGCCGGGACCCGCCGGGGCCGCGGGAACGGCCGCGCGCGCCGCCCCGTCCGTTAGGCTCGCGACCGGCGGCATTGGCACTCTGGTTGACTGAGTGCTAACCGCCGCCTAGTCTCAACTCTGGCACTCACACCATGAGAGTGCCAGCTACGCGCGACGGGCGGACTCGGCACCCGCGACGACGGGTCCACCAGGTCGCCATCCAGCCATAGAAGCCCCGGATCTCCGAAGGGGGAGGTCGGATCGTGACGACCGCCAGCAAGGTTGCCATCAAGCCGCTCGAGGACCGCATCGTGGTCCAGCCGCTCGACGCCGAGCAGACCACGGCCTCGGGCCTGGTCATTCCTGACACCGCCAAGGAGAAGCCCCAGGAGGGCACCGTCCTTGCCGTGGGCCCCGGCCGCTTCGAGGACGGCAACCGTCTGCCGCTCGACGTGAAGGTCGGCGACGTGGTGCTGTACAGCAAGTACGGCGGCACCGAGGTCAAGTACAACAACGAGGACTACCTCGTCCTCTCGGCTCGCGACGTCCTCGCGATCATCGAGAAGTAACGGCATCGCACGCGACGCCGGACCGTGCCCCGGTACCCGCGCCGACACCGTTCGGCTGACCGGGCCCGGGGCACGGACGCGTCCGCCGGCCGCTCAGGCGGCGGACAGGACCGGTGACACCGGCCCGTCCACCACCTGAACGGCCGGCCGACCCCGTGGCCCGACGCACCCGCGCGGCACCACGGGTCCTCCAGCAGTCCGAGAGATCACGCACAAGGGGACACCCACAGCCATGGCGAAGATCCTGAAGTTCGACGAGGACGCGCGGCGCGCCCTCGAGCGCGGCGTCAACGCGCTCGCCGACGCCGTCAAGGTGACCATCGGCCCCAAGGGCCGCAACGTCGTCATCGACAAGAAGTTCGGCGCGCCCACCATCACCAACGACGGTGTGACCATCGCCCGCGAGGTCGAGGTCGAGGACGCCTACGAGAACCTGGGCGCCCAGCTCGTCAAGGAGGTGGCGACCAAGACCAACGACATCGCGGGTGACGGCACCACCACCGCGACCGTCCTGGCCCAGGCGCTGGTCCGCGAGGGCCTGCGCAACGTCGCCGCCGGCGCCTCGCCCTCCGGCCTCAAGCGCGGCATCGACGCGGCCGTCGCCGCCGTCGCCGAGGACCTGAAGGCCAGCGCCCGCCCGATCGACTCCAAGGAGGACATCGCCGCGGTCGCCGCCCTGTCCGCCCAGGACAAGCGGGTCGGCGAGCTGATCGCCGAGGCGATGGACAAGGTCGGCAAGGACGGCGTGATCACCGTCGAGGAGTCCCAGACCTTCGGTCTCGACCTGGACTTCACCGAGGGCATGGCCTTCGACAAGGGCTACCTGTCGCACTACATGGTGACCGACCAGGAGCGCATGGAGGCCGTCCTCGACGACCCGTACATCCTGATCCACCAGGGCAAGATCTCCTCCATCCAGGACCTCCTGCCGCTGCTGGAGAAGATCATGCAGTCCGGCGCGTCCCGCCCGCTGCTGATCATCGCCGAGGACGTGGACGGCGAGGCGCTGTCCACCCTGGTCGTCAACAAGATCCGCGGCACCTTCAACTCGGTCGCCGTCAAGGCCCCCGGCTTCGGCGACCGCCGCAAGGCGATGCTCGGCGACATGGCCACCCTCACCGGCGGCACCGTCATCTCCGAGGAGGTCGGCCTCAAGCTCGACCAGGTCGGTCTCGACGTCCTCGGCACCGCGCGCCGCGTGACCATCACCAAGGACGACACCACGATCGTCGACGGTGCCGGCGAGCGCGCCGACATCGAGGGCCGGGTCGCCCAGATCCGCGCCGAGATCGAGAACACGGACTCCGACTGGGACCGCGAGAAGCTCCAGGAGCGCCTCGCCAAGCTGGCCGGCGGCGTGTGCGTCATCCGCGTCGGCGCCGCCACCGAGGTGGAGCTGAAGGAGAAGAAGCACCGTCTGGAGGACGCCATCTCGGCGACCCGCGCGGCGGTCGAGGAGGGCATCGTCCCCGGTGGCGGCGCCTCCCTCGTGCACTCCGCGAAGGTCCTCGACGGTGGCCTCGGCCGCACCGGTGACGAGGCGACCGGCGTCGCCATCGTCCGCCGCGCCGCCGTCGAGCCGCTGCGCTGGATCGCGGAGAACGCGGGCCTCGAGGGCTACGTCATCACCTCCAAGGTCGCCGAGCTGGACAAGGGCGAGGGCTACAACGCCGCCACCGGCACCTACGGCGACCTGGTCAAGGACGGCGTCATCGACCCGGTCAAGGTGACCCGCTCCGCGTTGCAGAACGCCGCCTCGATCGCCTCCCTGCTGCTCACCACCGAGACCCTCGTGGTGGAGAAGAAGGAAGAGGAGCCCGAGGCCGCCGGTCACGGCCACGGTCACTCGCACTGACCCGCGCCGCACCGCCGAACGGCACAGGACCCCGCCGCGCACACCGCGCGGCGGGGTCCCGCCGTTCCCGCGACCGCTGACGAACGGGCTCAGGCCGTCGCGTCACCGCCCCGCCGCGGGCCGAAGCGCCGCCCGGCGCGCGACGAGATGCCGCCGAGCGCCCCGCGCGGCATCAGGCGCGCGGCGCCGAGCAGCGCGCGGTAGCGCGCGTCCGGGATGCACACGGTCCGCCCGCGCGCCAGGTCCCGCAGCGCGGCGTCGACCACGCGGTCCGCGTCCAGCCACATCCAGCCGGGGATGTTGTCCGTCCGCATCTCCGCGCGCCGGTGGAACTCGGTCCGCACGAAGCCGGGGCACAGCGCCATCATCCGCACGCCGCCGCCCGCCAGGTCGCGCGCCGCGCCCTCCGTGAACTGCACCACCCACGCCTTCGACGCCCCGTACGTCCCGCGCGGCAGGAACGCCGCGACCGACGCCACGTTCACCACGCCGCCGCGCCCGCGCTCCCGCATCGGCCCGGCCGCGGCCGTCGTCAGCCGCAGCACCGCCTCGCAGTGCACCTTCAGCATCCGCAGCTCGTCCGCCACCGGCGCCTTCAGGTAGGCGCCCCGCAGGCCGAAGCCCGCGTTGTTGACCAGCAGACCGACCGGCCGCGCCGGGTCGGCGAGCCGCGCCTCGACGTCCGCGATGCCCTCGTCCGTGGACAGGTCGGCGCGCAGGACGTCCGCCTCGACGCCGTGCCGGTCGTGCAGCTCGGCGGCCTGGCGGCGCAGCGCGTCCCTGTCCCTGGCCACCAGCACGAGGTCGTGCCGGTCACGCGCCAGCCTGCGCGCGAAGGCCGCGCCGATCCCGGTGGTGGCGCCCGTCACCAATGCAGTTGTCATAGGGGGACGGTAGTGGTCCCCGTCCGCCGGGCCCACCGGCGCCGGTCAGAGAGGTTCGTCCTCCAGGTCGCCGAAGCCGCCGGAGCCGGCCGGGTCGTCCCAGGCGGACCCGGATGAGGGGCGGACGCGGGCGCCGCCGTCGTCCGCCGTGTTGACCGCTCCGGATGACGCGCCGTGCGCCGGGTCGTGCGCCCCGCCGCGTGCCGCGCCGCCGGAGTGCACCAGGTCGCTGCGGCGCGCGCGGCCGAGCAGTTCCTCGCGCTCGTCCTCGGTCAGGCCGCCCCACACGCCGTACGGCTCGCGGACGGAGAGGGCGTGCGTGGCGCACTCGGAGCGCACGGGGCAGCGCATGCACACTTCCTTCGCCGCCTCCTCCCGCGAGCTGCGTGCCGCGCCGCGTTCGCCCTCGGGGTGGAAGAACAGCGAGCTGTCCACGCCCCGGCAGGCAGCGAGGAGCTGCCAGTCCCACAGGTCGGCGTTCGGGCCGGGAAGGCGGGAGAAATCTGCCATGACACAGGTGTCCCATCGTCTTCGGTACCGCGGAAGTAGATGTAAATATGACTACCCGCTGAATATAGCCGTAGACGCCCAAAGATGGGCAACAAGGTCTAAAAAGGGCAAAAATGAATGTTCGGCGTGTTGAGCAAATCGCGGCACTGCCGTGGCCGGATGCTCACGTAGAGTGCTCTCACTCTGTGGTTGGCGACCGTAACTCTTTCGGGTGACCGTCGTTGAGAGGGCGGAGGCGGTTGACAGCGGTGCTCAAGCCCCGTCAATCGCACAGGTGACGACACATAACTGCCTGGAGGCACAAGGTGATGCGCATCAGCTGCGGAGGGCGGCCATGACTTCCGTCCTCGTCTGCGACGACTCCCCCCTCGCCCGGGAGGCGCTGCGCCGCGCGGTCGCGACCGTGCCCGGCGTCGAGCGGGTCACGACGGCGGCCAACGGCGAGGAAGTCCTCCGCCGCTGGGGTGCCGACCGTTCCGACCTGATCCTCATGGACGTCCGTATGCCCGGCCTCGGCGGTGTCGAGACCGTCAGGCGGCTGCTGTCCGCCGACCCGGGGGCGCGCATCATCATGCTCACGGTCGCGGAGGACCTCGACGGCGTGGCGCTCGCCGTCGCCGCCGGTGCCCGCGGGTACCTGCACAAGGACGCGTCCCGCGCGGAGCTGCGCGCCACGGTCACGCAGGCCCTGGCCGACCCCACCTGGCGGCTCGCCCCGCGCCGGCTGCGCTCGTCGGACATGGGCGCGGCCCCCACACTGACCGCCCGCGAGATCCAGGTGCTCGAAGGCATGAGCCACGGCCGTTCGAACGCGGAGATCGGCCGTGAGCTGTTCCTGTCGGAGGACACGGTCAAGACGCACGCCCGCCGCCTGTTCAAGAAGCTCGGCGCATCGGACCGCGCGCACGCCGTGGCGCTGGGATTCCGGTGGGGTCTGGTCCGCTGACGGGCACCGGGGACGCGACCGGACGGGGAGCGCGGCGGCGGCCGTCACCCCCCGTCCGGTGAGGAGGCGACTCAAAACATCCGCGGTTGACGCATGCTTGAATGCATGACGCTCCTTGGGGACGAGCCGGCCAGGCGCGAGGGGAGGGCCCGGAACATGACTCTGAGCGCTCCCGCACATAACGCTTCGATGCACAACTCAGCCCGCGGTGACACGGACCGCGCGGCGACGGTGCACCATGGACCGATGCGCGACGACGAGGTGACGGGGATCGGCACCCTCGTCCATCGTGCGGCCGAGGGCGACCCCCAGGCCACCCACGACCTGCTGGCCCACGTGCACCCCCTCGCGGTGCGCTACTGCCGTACGCGCCTGGCCCGCCTCCCCGGTGAGGCTCGTCACTTCGTGGACGACCTCGCGCAGGAGGTCTGCCTCGCGGTCCTGTGCGCGCTGCCGCGCTACCGCGACACCGGGCGCCCGTTCGACGCCTTCGTCGTCGCCATCGCCCACCACAAGGTCGCCGACCTCCAGCGGGCCGCGCTCCGCCGCCCCGGCAGCACGGCCGTCCCCTCCGACGAGATGCCCGAGCGGCCCGACGACTCCCTCGGCCCCGAGGAGCGCGCCCTGCAGAGCAGCGACGCCGAGTGGGCCCGCCGCCTCCTGGCGAACCTCCCCGACCACCTGCGCGAGCTGGTCATGCTGCGCGTCGCCATCGGCCTGACGGCCGAGGAGACGGGCGAGAAGCTGGGCATGTCCCCCGGCGCCGTACGGGTCGCGCAGCACCGCGCGCTGAGCAGGCTGCGGGCTCTCGCCGGGCGCTGAACCATCACCGGCATGGCCGTAGCATGGAAACCCCGGCCCGACGGGCCCGGAGGGAGTGACGCAGCGGGCAGCGCGGAGATATGCGGGAAAGGCAGTCATGACTGACTACGCGGGTGAGGTACCGGAGAAGTTCGCGACGCTCGGACTGACGTTCGACGACGTGCTGCTGCTGCCGGGCGCCGCCGATCTGGCACCGCACGAGATCGACACCTCCTCGCGCATCTCGCGCAACGTCCGGGTGAACGTGCCGCTGCTCTCCGCCGCGATGGACCGCGTCACCGAGGCGCGGATGGCCATCGCCATGGCCAGGCAGGGCGGCGCGGGCGTGCTGCACCGCAACCTGTCGATCGAGGAGCAGGCCGCGCAGGTGGACCGCGTGAAGCGGTCCGAGTCCGGCATGGTCACCGACCCCATCACCATCCGCCCGGACGCCACGCTGCGCGAGGCGGACGAGCTGTGCGGCAGGTACCGCATCAGCGGCGTCCCCGTGACGGACGCGGCGGGGCGGCTGCTCGGCATCGTCACCAACCGCGACATGGCCTTCGAGTCGGACCGCGACCGGCAGGTCCGCGAGGTCATGACGCCGATGCCGCTGGTCACCGGCCGGGTCGGGATCTCCGGCGAGGAGGCGGCCGAGCTGCTGCGGCGGCACAAGATCGAGAAGCTCCCGCTGGTGGACGACGAGAACCGGATCAAGGGCCTCATCACCGTCAAGGACTTCGTCAAGGCCGAGAAGTACCCGAACGCCGCCAAGGACGCCGAGGGCCGCCTCGTCGTCGGCGCCGCGGTCGGCGTGGCGGGCGACGCGTACGACCGCGCCTCCGCGCTGGTCGAGGCCGGGGTGGACTTCCTCGTCGTGGACACCGCGCACGGCCACTCGCGCCTCGTCCCGGAGATGGCCGCCAAGATCAAGTCGAACTTCGACCGGGTCGACGTCATCGCGGGCAACGTCGCGACGCGCGACGGCGCGCGGACGCTGGTGGACGCGGGCGTGGACGGCATCAAGGTCGGCGTCGGCCCCGGCTCGATCTGCACGACCCGCGTCGTCGCCGGTGTCGGCGTGCCGCAGGTCACGGCGATCTACGAGGCGTCGCAGGCGGCCCGCGCCGCCGGTATCCCGGTGATCGGCGACGGCGGCCTCCAGTACAGCGGCGACATCGCCAAGGCCATCGCGGCCGGCGCCGACACCGTGATGCTCGGCAGCCTGCTGGCGGGCTGCGAGGAGTCGCCCGGCGAGCTGAAGTTCATCAACGGCAAGCAGTGGAAGTCCTACCGGGGCATGGGGTCGCTGGGCGCGATGCAGTCGCGCGGCGAGCGCCGCTCGTACTCCAAGGACCGCTACTTCCAGGACGAGATCGGCGACGACGACAAGCTGATCCCCGAGGGCATCGAGGGCCAGGTGCCCTACCGCGGCCCGCTCGCCTCGGTCGTGCACCAGCTGATCGGCGGCCTGCACCAGTCGATGTACTACCTGGGCAGCAGGACCGTCCCGGAGATCCAGGAGAACGGCCGCTTCGTCCGCATCACCTCGGCCGGTCTCAAGGAGAGCCACCCGCACGACATCCAGATGACGGCGGAGGCCCCCAACTACTCCGGGCGCTGAGCCGGGGATACTTGGTGCCGCCCGTCGTGAGGAGGGGCACCGCGTGAGGAAAGGCACTGGACGTGACTGAGATCGAGATCGGGCGCGGCAAGCGCGGACGGCGGGCGTACGCCTTCGACGACATCGCCGTGGTGCCGAGCCGCCGCACGCGCGACCCGAAGGAGGTCTCGATCGCCTGGCAGATCGACGCCTACCGCTTCGAGCTGCCGTTCCTGGCCGCGCCGATGGACTCGGTCGTCTCCCCGGCGACGGCCATCGCGATCGGCCAGCAGGGCGGCCTCGGCGTGCTGAACCTCGAAGGGCTGTGGACCCGTTACGAGGACCCCGCGCCGCTGCTCGCGGAGATCGCGGAGCTGCCGGAGGCGACCGCCGGGCGGCGCATGCAGGAGATCTACGCGGCGCCGATCCAGGAGGAGCTGATCTTCCGCCGCATCCGCGAGGTGCGCGAGTCGGGCGTCGTGACGGCCGCCGCGCTGTCGCCGCAGCGGACGGCGCAGTTCTCCAAGGCCGTGCTGGACGCGGGCGTGGACATCTTCGTGATCCGCGGCACCACCGTGTCGGCCGAGCACGTGTCGGGCGCCGCCGAGCCGCTGAACCTCAAGCAGTTCATCTACGAGCTGGACGTGCCGGTGATCGTCGGCGGCTGCGCCACGTACACGGCGGCGCTGCACCTGATGCGGACCGGCGCGGCGGGTGTGCTCGTCGGCTTCGGCGGCGGCGCGGCGCACACGACGCGCAACGTCCTGGGCATCCAGGTGCCGATGGCCACGGCGGTCGCGGACGTCGCGGCGGCCAGGCGTGACTACATGGACGAGTCCGGCGGCCGGTACGTGCACGTCATCGCGGACGGCGGCGTCGGCTGGTCGGGCGACCTGCCGAAGGCCATCGCCTGCGGCGCGGACGCCGTGATGATCGGCTCCCCGCTGGCCCGTGCGACCGACGCCCCCGGGCGCGGGCACCACTGGGGCATGGAGGCGGTGCACGAGGACGTGCCGCGCGGCAAGAAGGTGCACCTCGGCACGGTCGGCACGACGACGGAGATCCTCACCGGTCCCTCGCACACGCCGGACGGGTCGATGAACTTCTTCGGCGCCCTGCGGCGGGCGATGGCGACGACGGGCTACTCGGAGCTGAAGGAGTTCCAGCGCGTCGAGGTGACGGTCGCCCGCTCCCGCTGAGCCCGTTCCCGAGCTGTCCGCGGCCCGGCGCCCCGACGGGGTGCCGGGCCGTTGTGCGTGCGGGTCAGAGGCGGTGGGCGGCGCCCGCCGGGGTCGCGCCGCGCGTGTCGAGCAGCAGCTGCGCCTTGGCGGCGAGGCCCTGGAGGTCGTACGTGCTGTGGTGCTGGAGCAGCAGCGTCAGGTCGGCGCCCGCCGCGGCCTCGTACAGCGAGTCGGCGCGCGGCACCCGGCCGCCCTGCACGTCCCACTCGCCGACGAACGGGTCGTGGTACGTGAGCTGCGCCCCGAGCGCCAGCAGCCGCCCGGCGATCTCCCGGGCGGGGGCGCCCTGCTCGTCGGGCAGGTCGGGCCGGTAGGTGACGCCGAGCAGGAGGACGCGGGCGCCGCGCACGGACTTGCCGTGTTCGTTGAGGAGGGCGGCGGCGCGGCGGGTGACGTAGCGCGGCATGCGGGCGTTCGTCTGCCGCGCCAGCTCCACCATCGGCAGGCTGCGGCCCGGCGGGACGACGGGCATGGTGTGGCCGCCGACGCCGGGCCCCGGGCGGAAGGCGTGGAAGCCGAACGGCTTGGTCTCGGCGCAGCGCACGACGTCCCACAGGTCGATGCCGAGGTCGTGGCAGAGGACCGCCATCTCGTTGACCAGCGCGATGTTGACGTGCCGGTAGTTGGTCTCCAGCAGCTTGACGGCCTCGGCCTCGGCGACGCCCCTGGCCCGGACGACCTTGTCGGTGAAGCGGCCGTAGAAGGCGGCGGCTGCCTCGGTGCAGGCGGGGGTGAGGCCGCCGATGACGCGCGGGGCGGCGGCTCCCCTGACGCCGGGGTCCTGGCGGGCGGGGGCGTGCGCGAGGTGGAAGTCGCGCCCGGCGCGCAGCCCGGAGCCCGTTTCGAGGAGCGGGCGCAGGACCTCCTCGGTGGTGCCGGGGGAGACGGCCGACTCCAGGACGACGAGCGTGCGCGGGCGCAGCCGGGCGGCGAGCGCGGTGGCGGCGGCGCGCAGGGCGGTGAGGTCGGGCGCGTGTCCCGCGCCGGGTGGGGTAGGGGCACAGATCAGGGCCGTACGGACGCGGCCGAGGGCGGCGGGGTCGCTGGTGGCACGGAATCCGGCGGCCAGCATCCGCCGCAGGTCGGCGGCGGCGAGGGCGCCGTCGCCCGGCGGGCGGCCCGCGTTGAGCAGGGCGGCGGTCCGGGGATCGGAGGTGAAGCCGACGGTGGCGATGCCGGCGGCGGTGGCGGCTTGGGCGGCCGGAAGGCCCAGCTGCCCGGGGCAGAGAACGGCGAGATCGGCGGGCATTCGCGGCGGGCTCCCTTCTCCCCCGATGCACGTCAAGTCAGCTTAGGGGCATATATGACAGTTCAGGATGATTGACCCCGGGCGGCGGGCTGTGGCGCGCCGATCCGGGCGATATGGGAGACCATGAACAAGGGCTGACCTACGCCGACGTACGACCGCCCGCAGGGGCGGGACGAACAGGGAGGCATCTGTGAGGACTGCCGCACTGGGCCCCGAACAACGGGCCGCGGCGCTCGCCCGCATGGCCGAGGGCGAGCTGGACGTACTGGTGGTGGGCGGCGGTGTCGTCGGCGCCGGCACCGCGCTCGACGCCGTGACGCGTGGCCTGTCCACGGGTCTCGTGGAGGCGCGTGACTGGGCGTCGGGCACGTCGAGCCGTTCCAGCAAGCTGATCCACGGCGGGCTGCGCTACCTGGAGATGCTCGACTTCGGGCTGGTCCGGGAGGCGCTGAAGGAACGGGGACTGCTGCTCAGCCGCATCGCCCCCCACCTCGTACGGCCCGTCCCCTTCCTCTACCCGCTGCGCCACCGCGGCTGGGAGCGGCTGTACGCGGGCTCGGGCGTGGCGCTGTACGACGCCATGTCGCTGTCGTCGGGGCACGGGCGCGGCCTGCCGCCGCACCGGCACCTGTCGCGCGGCCGGGCGCTGCGCGTCGCGCCCGCGCTGAAGAAGGACGCGCTGGTCGGCGCGCTCCAGTACTACGACGCGCAGGTGGACGACGCTCGGTACGTCGCGACGCTCGTGCGCACCGCCGCCGGATACGGGGCGCATGTCGCGAACCGCGCGCGGGTCACCGAGTTCCTGCGCGAGGGCGAGCGCGTGGTGGGCGTGCGGGTCACGGACACCGAACTCGACGGTACGTACGAGATCCGCGCCCGGCAGGTCGTCAACGCCACGGGCGTGTGGACGGACGACACGCAGGGCATGATCGCCGAGCGCGGGCAGTTCCACGTGCGGGCGTCCAAGGGCATCCACCTCGTCGTGCCGAAGGACCGCATCCACTCCTCCACGGGGCTGATCCTGCGGACGGAGAAGAGCGTCCTGTTCGTCATCCCGTGGGGCAGGCACTGGATCGTCGGCACGACCGACACGGCCTGGGACCTCGACAAGGCGCACCCGGCCGCGTCCAGCGCCGACATCGACTACCTGCTGGAACACGTCAACTCCGTGCTGGCCGTGCCGCTGACGCGCGACGACGTCGAGGGCGTGTACGCCGGGCTTCGCCCGCTGCTGGCGGGCGAGTCGGACGCGACGAGCAAGCTGTCGCGCGAGCACACGGTGGCGCATCCCGTGCCGGGCCTGGTCGTCGTGGCGGGCGGCAAGTACACGACGTACCGCGTCATGGCGAAGGACGCGGTGGACGCGGCGGTGCACGGCCTCGACCGCCGGGTCGCCGCCTGCTGCACGGACGAGGTGCGGCTCGCCGGCGCCGAGGGCTACCACGCGCTGTGGAACGCCCGCGCGCGCATCGCCGCCCGCGCCGGGCTGCACGAGGCGCGCGTCGAGCACCTGCTGCACCGGTACGGGTCGATGGCCGAGGAGGTGCTGGAGCTGGTCGCCGCCGATCCGGCGCTCGGCGAGCCGCTGCCCGCCGCCGACGACTACCTGAAGGCCGAGGTCGTCTACGCCTGCTCGCACGAGGGCGCGCGGCACGTGGAGGACGTCCTGACGCGGCGCACGCGCATCTCGATCGAGACGTTCGACCGGGGCACGCGCAGCGCCCGTACGGTCGCCGAGCTGATGGCCGGGGTGCTGGGCTGGACGCCGCAGCAGGTCGAGCGCGAGGTCGAGAACTACGAGAAGCGCGTCGAGGCCGAGCGCGAGTCACAGCTGCAACCCGACGACCGCACGGCGGACGCGGCCCGCCTCGGTGCGCCGGACACCGCGCCGCTGTGAGCCGCCGGGCGGGCGCGGCGGGACCGCGCTGACGGGTCTTCACCGGTGCCGAGCCGCCCGGCGGCCCGGCTGTCGGCGTGATGGGTCACAATGTCCGGGGAAGCCGGAGGGGACGCGACGCAATGGGCCAAGGCAGCGGGGACAACGAGGCACGGGACGAGCCGTCGCGGGGCGCAGCGCCCCGCGGGGACGCGTCCGGCGGCGGGGCGAAGGCCGGGGGTGACGGCCGCCTGCTGAACGGGCGTTACCGGCTCGGCGACGTCGTCGGCCGCGGCGGCATGGGCACCGTCTGGCACGCCACCGACGAGGTGCTGGGCCGTCATGTCGCCGTCAAGGAACTGCGGCTGGCCGCCGGGGTGGAGGACGCGGAGCGCCGCCTGATGGTCACCCGCACGCTGCGGGAGGCCAAGGCGATCGCCGCCATCCGTGCCCGGGGCGTCGTGACGATCTACGACGTGGTGGACGAGGGCGACCGGCCCTGGCTCGTCATGGAGCTGATCGAGGGCCGCTCGCTGGCCGACATCATCCGCCAGGACGGCCCGATGGAGCCGAAGGACGCCGCCCGCATCGGCCTGGCCATCCTGGACGTGCTGCGCGCCGCGCACGCCGCCGGGATCCTGCACCGGGACGTGAAGCCGTCGAACGTGCTGGTCGCCGAGGAGGACGGCCGCGTCGTCCTGACCGACTTCGGCATCGCCAAGGTCGAGGGCGACCCGTCCGTCACCTCCACGGGCATGCTCGTCGGCGCCCCCTCCTACATCTCGCCGGAGCGTGCCAAGGGCGAGACGCCCGGGCCGCCCGCCGACATGTGGTCGCTGGGCGCCCTGCTGTACTGCTGCGTCGAGGGCCGCCCGCCGTACGACGAGGGCGGCGCCATCGCCACGCTCGCCGCCGTGATGCACAACCCCATACGCCCGCCCCGGCACTCGGGGCCGCTCACCGAGGCCATCACCGGCCTGCTGGTCAAGGACCCGGCGGCCCGGCTCACCGGGCCCGAGGCGCGGGCGCTGCTGGACAAGGCGCTGACGGCCGAGGCGGAGCCGCGGGACGCGTCGGACCCGACGCTGGTCGTCGGCATGGGCGCGGCCGGGGCGGGCGCCGCCGCCGAGGGGCGCACGCCGCCGCCGGTGCGCCGTTCGCGCGAGCCGGCCACGCCGCCCGCGCCCGGGGTGCCGCTGCCCGCCGCCGCTGCCGCGCCGGACGCGGCGGCCAGACGGCGGACGCTGATCATCGCCGCCGTGGTCGTGGTCGTGCTGGCCGTCATCGGCGCGGCGCTCGCCGCGTCCCTCGGCGGCGGCGACGACAACGCGGGCGGGGAGACCGGCGCCACCACCGGCGCGCCCGCCGAGGAGGACCCGGCGACCGCCTCCGAGGAGCCCACGGACGACTCGGCGGGGGACTCCCCGGAGGAGGGCGCCGGGGAGGACGCGGGGAACGGCCAGGCGGACGAGGCCGACGGCGGCGAGGAGGACGGCCGGGACGACCCGCCGGGCACCGCCCCGGAGAACGACCCGGACACCGGGCTGCCCGGCCTGCCGGACGGCTTCACGCAGGTGGAGAACGAGGACTTCAACTTCCGGATAGCCATGCCCGAGGGCTGGGAGTTCCTGCGGACAGCGGGCCAGAACTCGGGCGCCGTGTACGGGCCTTCCGACGGGCCCGCGAGGCTCCAGGTGGACTTCAACCCGGAGCCGGGCGACGACGCGGCACAGGCGTGGCGTGATCTCGAACCCGCCGTGAGCGGCGGCAGCGACGACTACGACCTGATCGGCATCGAGACCGTCGAGTGGCGGGACTACCCGACCGTCGCCGACTGGGAGTTCACGCGGAGGGACGGCGGGCAGCCGGTGCGCGTCCTGGACCGCGGCTTCCGCGTGGACGACGAGCGGGGCTACGCGGTCATGATCACCTGCGCGGCCGACGCGTGGGACGGCGACGACTGCCGCGCGCTGCGCGAGACCGCTTTCGAGACGTTCGAGCCCCTCGATTGAGCGGTATACGACTGAAATGTAACGGGAGTTGACGGACCGTAGCCGTGGTGCGTCCATGGCACGTATCGTGTGAGACCGGAATCGTCGGGACGGCGCGGCGCGGTGGGGAGGCGGCGTGGATCACTACGCGGGACGACTGCTTGCCGATCGCTATCGCCTGCCGAGACTGCCGTCCGAGGAGTTCGAGTTCGCCGAGTCCCGGGCGTTCGACACGGCGAGCGGGCAGGAAGTCCTCGTACGCCAGGTCCCGCTGCCCGAGGTGCTCGACGCCGAGGTGCTGGACGCGGACGGACGCGGCCCGGGCGGGCCCGGCGCGCGCGACCGCGACCGTGCCACCCGCACGCCGGACGACCCGGTGGTCCGGCGCGCGCTGGAGGCGGCGATGGCCGCCGCCCGGCTCCCCGACCACCCCAGGCTCGACCAGGTCTTCGACGTCTTCGTGCAGGGCGGCGGCCTGTGGATCGTCAGCGAGCTGGTCTCCGGCAGGCCGCTGGCCGCGCTGCTCGCCGAGCGGCGGCTCGGCCCGTTCCGCGCCGCCGAGGTCGCCGCCGACCTGCTGGCGGCCCTGCGCATCGTGCACGCGCACGGCTGGACGCACCGCAACGTCACCGCCCGCACCGTGCTGATCCTGGACGACGGGCGCGCCCTGCTGACCGGCCTGGTCGCGGGCGCCGCCGAGGAAGTACTCTGCGGCTACGACCCGCTGCCGCCGCCCGCCGGGGTGCCCGACACCTTCGCGGCGGCGCCCCGCACGCTCCCCGCGCCGCGCGACGCGGCCCCGGGCACGGACGGCCCGCGCGCCGTCGAGGGCCCCCGCGCCGCCGCCCAGCCGCCGCCCGCCACGCCGCACCCGGCGGCCCCCCACCCGGCCGCCCCGCGCCCGGACGCCCCGCACCCGGACGACGTGCGCCCCGTCGAGCCGCCCGCCGAGGCGCTCGACCGCTGGGAGCGCAGCGGCGGCGCGACCGGCCCGTGGGCGCCCGAGAGCTGGGAGCCGTACGAGGAGGCGCCCGAACGCGCCCCCGGCCGCCCCGACCCGTGGGCCGACGAGACCGCGGCGCTGCCGCCCGTCCCCGAGGGCTGGGAACGGCGCGCCCCCGAGCGTTCCCCCGGCCGCCCCGACCCGTGGGCCGACGAGACGACGGCGCTGCCGCCCGTCCCGGAAGGCTGGGAACGCGAGACCGGCCGCACCGGCCCTGGACCCGTGGCGGGCCACGACTGGCACGGCGCGCCGGAAGCCCCGTCCCCGCGCGAGGACCGGCAGGGCGCCGGCGGCCGGGGCGAGAGCGCCGCGCGCATCCGCCCGCACGGCGAGACGACCGCGTCCTACGAGCGCTGGGCGCGCCCCGCGGCCGACGAGACCGGCCACGGTGGCGACCCGCTGCCCGCCACCTGGGACTTCGAGAACGGCACGGGCCCCGAGGGCCGCACAGGCCCCGGCGCGCCGTCCGCGCGGCCCCCGGCGGCCGGCGGCGGGTCCGCGGCGGACCGCGCGGCGCGCAGCGGCGCCATCGCCGCGTACCGCGCCGGCACGCAGGCGGCCGCCGCCAGGCGCCAGGGCGAGCCGCCGAGCGCCGACCGGCCCGCCGGGCGTCCCCCGCAGCCCGCGCGCAGCGGCTGGGAGTCACCCGCCCAGCACCACCAGCACCCGCAGGACCAGCAGCATCACCGCCAGCCGGAGCAGCCGCAACCGCCGCGCCGGGAGCACGAGCCGCAGGAGCGGCAGGAGCGGCGGGAAGCCCGCCCGCCCGCCGACCCCGCCCTCCTGCCCGCGCAGCGGTCCGCCACCGCCCCCGGCGGGCGCTACCGCGGCCCCGAGGGCGCGCTCGCCGCAGAACGCGCCCGCCAGGCGCGCATCATGACCGTCGGCGCCGTGACCGAGCGCTGGGCGCCAGAACAGGCCGGTCCCGTCCACGACCACTGGCAGCTCGCACCCCCCGTCGGCCCCCCGGCGGACTTCTGGGCGCTGGGCGCCCTGCTGTTCCGCGCCGTGCAGGGCTACCCGCCCTACCCCGAGGACAGCGCCGCCGAGCTGGTCGAGGCCGTCTGCGGCGAGCAGCCCGCGTTCGCCGAGGACTGCGGCGCGCTGCGCCCCATCGTCGAATCGCTGCTGCGCCAGGACCCGACCGAGCGGCCGAGCGCCGAGGAGCTGCGCGGCTGGCTGCGGTCGCTGCTGCGCTCCGCGCCCGAGCCCGAGGTCGGCCGCCGCACGGTCACCGCGCCGCCCGCGCTGGAGCCGGGCCGCCCCGCCGACCCGAGGCGGCTGCCGATCGTGCGCCGCCGGGGCGAGCTGGTCGGGCCGCGCCGCAGGCCGAGGCAGCGCAAGCCGCGCGCGCCGGGCAGCAGCCCGCGCAGGCTCGGCAAGCTGCTGCTCGTACTGGTGCTGCTCGGACTCGCGGGCGGGATCGCGTACGTCCTCGCGTTCATGTCGGACACCGGGACGCGCGACGACCCCTCGGCGGGCGGCGGCGGCACGGCGCAGGAGCAGCCACCGGCCGAGGAGGAGCCCTCGCCCGACCCGACGGGCGACGGCGGGGACGGCGGCGCGGACACGCCGTCGTCCGAGCCGACCGAGGACGCGACCCGCCCGTCCCCGGCGGAGGGCGACCAGGAGCCAGCGCCCCCGCCGGAGGGGTACACGGCCCAGCAGGACGCGGCCGGTTTCAGCCTCACCGTGCCGGACGGCTGGCAGCGCCGCGAGGACGGCGGCGGCCGGATCGTGTACGCGGACGGGGCGCTGGAGATCGTCGTCGTGCCCGGCAGGGACGGCGCGGCTGACTCCGGCGTGGACCCGATGGCGTACCAGCTCACGCGGCAGCCGGAGCTGGGCGCGTACCGCGCGTACCAGTTCGGCGAGGAGTCCAGCCTCATCCAGACGCGGGTGGGCAACGTCGAGATGGCCGAGGGCGTCTTCCGTTGGCGAGAGGACGAGGACCTCGTCGCCTACAACCGGGTGATGCTCGTCGACGACGCCTACCACGTCGTGCTCGTCCGCGGCCCCGCTGCCGAGGAGGAGCGGCTCGCGGAGGTCTACGGCGTGACGGCCGCGAGCTACCGCGCGGGGGAGTAGGCGGCGGTCCGGCGCGGCACCCGATGGCGGGCGATGCGTGGTTCCCGTCCCGAACACAGCTACGGTTGCCGGGACGACGGCCGCCCGCGGAGGGGATCACATGGCACGGCACATCAGGCGCGCGTTCGCGCTGACCGCCGGGGGCGTACTGCTGCTGATCGGCCTGGCACTGCTCGTCCTGCCGGGCCCGGGGCTGCTGCTGGTCCTGGCGGGCCTGCTGGTGCTCGGGCGCGAGTTCCCGAGCGTGGACCGGTACATCGAGCCGGTGCGGGTGCGCGCCGTGTGGGCGTCGGAGGAGAGCGTGTCCTCCGGATGGCGGATCGCGGGCTCGGTGCTCGCGGCGCTGTGCCTGATCGGGGCGGGCGTGGTGTGGGGGGTGGTGCCTGAGGTGCCGTTCCACGGCTGGAGCGTCGGCTCGGGGCTGATCCTGTCGGGGCTGGTGCTGGCCGGGCTGCTCGTGTGGAGCTACCGCCAGGTGCACGGCCCCAGGCAGCGGATAAAGGCGCACGAGGACTGACGCGCGCGGGGGTGCCGCGCTACGGCGCACGGCGATGCGGTGAGACGACGGCGCGGGGGCCGTCTCCGCCGGGCGGGCGCATGGCTGCCGTTCCGCGCGGCGTGGATGCCGCGGAAGGGCGCTGCGCGGGCGCTGAGGACCGTCCACCCGGCGCGGCTCCCGGGGTGGAGCGCCGTGCAGCGGAGGGACGCTCTCGTGCCGGAACGGTGGGCCGGCAGACGCGGCAGGACCCCCGGCGAGGTGGTCGTGCGCGCGGTGGGGCCCTTGCCTGTCGGCCGGGACCGCCCGGCTCCGCCTTGGACCGGCGACACGGAACGCGGTGAGACGACGGCGCGAGGCCGTGGACCACGAGCGTGCTCGTGCGCGGCTGCCGCGACGAGCCTTGTACGGGAGGAAGCCCTTGTGCCGGAACGCGCGGGTGTCCCGGCAGCGCGCGGGCGCCTCTCGTCCGCCGGGCCGGGAGCTGCCGGAGGCTCGGGGGAGACGGTCACGGGCGTGGCGGCCGGTGCGGCAGAGCGGTGAGACGACCGCGTCGGGTCCTCGGCCGCGAGGGCGCTCGCGGACGGCCGCCCATCCGGCCGCTGGGGGTCTCGTCTCGCTCGGCAGCGATCCGCGAAGGGCGGGCTGTGCGGGGCGGGAGGGATGCGTCTGGGGCTGGGAACGCCGGGGCCCGGTCGCGTGGGGGCGGAAAACCGTTGGCCGGGCCGTGGTGGCCGCTGCTAGCGTGCCGGTGGCCGTGCGAGACATCGAGGAGGTGGTACCCGTGGACACAGTTCTGACATGGGTGCTCCCCTCTGGGGTCACGGTCGGGCGGTAGGTCGCCCGGGAGCGCCGATCACCAGCGCACTCCCGAAGGACACGACCATGCGATTCACCAGCGAACGACGCCTCGACGACGGCATCACCGAGCGCGAGTTCATCCTCGGCGAGACCCCCGGCACCCTCTGGACGCCCGAGTCCGCCGCCCCCCTCCCCCTGATCCTCATGGCCCACAACAACGGCCTGCCCCGCGTCCAGCCCCGGCTGGTGGCCCGCGCCCGGCACTGCGCCGCGTACGGCTACGCGGTGGCTTCCATCGACACCCCCGGCTGCGGCGACCGGCCCCGGTCCGCCGCCGACGAGCGGGTCCGCGCCGACCTCCGCCGCGCGATGCAGGCCGGCGAGCCGGTGGACGAGATCTTCGAGTCCCTCGTCGGCCCGCTTGTCGCGCAGGCGGTCCCCGAATGGCGGGCCACCCTGGACGCCCTCCTCGCGCTGCCGGAGATCGGCGGCCCGGTCGGCTACTCCGGGTGGACGGCCGTCGGCATCGGGCTGGCGGTGGCCGAGCCGCGCATCGCCGCCGCCGGTTTCTTCGCGGGGGGTTACGTGCCCCGCGCGCAGCGCGAGGAGGCGCGGCGGGTCACCGTTCCGCTGCTGCTCCTCCTCCAGTGGGACGACGAGGGGAACCCCCGGCAGCGCGCCCTGGACCTGTTCGACGCCTTCGGCACCACCGAGAAGACGCTGCACGCCAACACGGGCGGCCACACCGGCACCCCGTGGTTCGAGGTGGAGGACGGCAACCGGTTCTTCGGCCGCCATCTGAAGTGAGACCGGCGGGCCGGGCGTTACCGGCGGGTAGGCACGCGGTGCGGTGCGGTCGTACGCTCCCGTCATGACGACAGCGGAGTCCGAAGCACAGGCCGTCGCCGCCCGCGTGGTCACCGCCGGTCTGGTCCGCACACTGACCGGTGACATCGCGGGCAGCGAACGCACCGCCTGCCACAGCCCGTTCACCGGCGCCCGGCTCGCCGAGCTGCCCGCCGCCACCGAGGCCGAGGTCGCCGCCGCCTTCGGCCGCGCCCGCGCCGCCCAGCCCGCCTGGGCGGCGTGGCCGGTACGGCGGCGGGCGGCCGTGCTCCTCCGGTTCCACGACGCGCTGCTGCGCCGCCAGGACGAGGTGCTCGACCTCGTGCAGCTGGAGACCGGCAAGGCGCGACTGCACGCGCACGAGGAGGTCCAGGCCGTCTGCCAGGCGGCCAGGCACTACGGCCGCGCCGCCCCCGCCTACCTGCGGCCCCGGCGGCACGGCGGTGTCATCCCGCTGCTCACCCGGGTCCGCGAACTGCGCCACCCGCGCGGCGTCGTCGGCCACATCTCGCCGTGGAACTACCCGCTCGAACTCTCGGCGGGCGACGCGCTGCCCGCCCTCGTCGCGGGCAACGCCGTCGTCATGAAGCCGGACACCGAGACCGCCCTCACCGCGCTGTGGGCCCGCCGCCTGATGATCGACGCGGGACTGCCCGCCGACGTCTGGCAGATCGTCCTCGGCGAGGGCCCCGTCACGGGCCCGCTGCTCGTCCGGCACGCGGACTACGTCACGTTCACCGGCTCCACGCGCACCGGCCGCGAGGTCGCGCGCGGCGCCGCCGCCCGCCTCGTCGGCGCGAGCCTCGAACTGGGCGGCAAGAACCCGCTGCTGGTCCTCGCCGACGCCGACGTGGAACGGGCCGCCGAGGGCGCCGTCCGCGCCTGCTTCTCCTCGGCGGGCCAGCTGTGCGTCTCCGCCGAGCGGATCTACGTGCACGAGTCGCTCGCCGGCACGTTCCTCGACCGCTTCGCCGCCCGCACCCGCGCGCTGACGATGGGCCCGGCGCTCGACTGGGGCACGGACCTCGGATCGCTCGCGTCCCAGGCGCAGTTCGACACGGTGCGGCGGCACGTCGAGGACGCCGTCGCGCACGGGGCGACCGTCGTCGCGGGCGGCGCGCCGCGCCCCGACCTGGGCCCGTGGTTCCACGAGCCGACGATCCTGACCGGCGTGCGCCCGCCGATGCTCGCGTACGACCAGGAGACGTTCGGACCCGTCGTCGCCGTCCACCGCTTCACCGACGAGGACGACGCCGTCGCCCGCGCCAACGAGGGCCCGTACGGCCTCAACGCGAGCGTCTGGTCGCGCGACGCCCGCCACGCCCGCCGCGTCGCCGCCCGCCTGCGCACCGGCACGGTCAACGTCAACGAGGGCTACGCCGCCGCGTACGGCAGCGTCCGCGCGCCCATGGGCGGCCGGGGCGACTCGGGCATCGGCCGCCGCCACGGCGCCGAGGGCATCCTGCGCTACACCGAGGCGCAGACGGTCGCCGAGCAGCGCCTGATGCCGCTCGCCCCCGCGTTCGGCATGGACGACCGGCGGTACGCGGCGCTGCTGACCCGTTCCCTGAAGGCGCTCAAGACGCTGAGGTGGCGCTGATGACCGGCACCGCGGACGACGCCGCGTACGACTACGACGTCGTGGTGGTCGGCTCGGGGTTCGGCGGCTCCGTCGCCGCCCTGCGGCTCACCGAGAAGGGCTACCGCGTCGCCGTCCTGGAGGCGGGCCGCCGCTTCGCCCGGCACGAACTGCCGCGCACCTCCTGGGACATACGCAACTACCTCTGGGCACCCCGGCTGCGCCTCTTCGGCATCCAGCGCATCCACCTCCTGCGCGGCGTGATGATCCTCGCAGGAGCGGGCGTCGGCGGCGGCTCGCTCAACTACGCGAACACCCTGTACGTCCCGCCCGCCGCCTTCTTCGAGGACCGCCAGTGGGGCGGCATCACCGACTGGCGGGCGGAGCTGGCCCCTTACTACGCGCAGGCCCGGCGGATGCTCGGCGTCCGCGTCAACCCGACGCTCACCCCGTCCGACAGGCACCTGCGCGCCGCCGCCGAACGGATGGGCGTGGGCGACACGTTCCACCTCGCGCCGGTGGGTGTCTTCTTCGGCGACGAACGGGACGCGGACGGCGCGTCCGCCACCCGCCCAGGACAGGAGGTGCCCGACCCGTACTTCGGCGGCGCGGGGCCCGCCCGCCGCGCCTGCACCGAGTGCGGCGAGTGCATGACCGGCTGCCGCCACGGCGCCAAGAACACGCTGACCGAGAACTACCTCCACCTCGCCGAGCGCGCGGGCGCCGAGGTCCACCCGCTGACGACCGTCACCGCCGTCGCCGAACTCCCGAACGGCGCGGGGCACATCGTCACGACCATGCCCACCGGCGCCCGCCGCCGCTCCCGCGCCCGCACACTGCGCGCCCGGCACGTCGTCCTCGCCGCCGGTACGTACGGCACCCAGCAACTCCTGCACCGCATGCGCGACTCGGGCACCCTCCCGCACCTCTCCGACCGCCTCGGCTCCCTCACCCGCACCAACTCCGAGGCCCTCGTGGGCGCCCACACCACCCCCCGCCGCTACCGCGCACGCCACGGCGCCGACGCCACCCCGGACTTCACGCGCGGCGTGGCCATCACCTCGTCCATCCACCCGGACGCGCACACGCACATCGAACCGGTCCGCTACGGCAGGGGGTCGAACGCGATGGGCTTCCTGTCCATCCAGCAGTTCCCCCGCGCGCCCCGCCTGCCCCGGGCCCTCGCCTTCGCGGCGGCGGCCCTGCGCCACCCCGGGCGGTTCCTCCGCTCCCTCTCCAACCGCAAGTGGTCAGAGCGCACGATCATCGGCCTCGTCATGCAGACGCACGACAATTCCCTCACGACCTACCGGCGCCGCCGCCCGCCCGGCCGGGGCAGGCTGACCGCGCGGCAGGGCCACGGCGCGCCCAACCCGGACCACATCCCGCAGGGCGCCGAGGCGGCCCGGCGGCTCGCCGAGGACATCAACGGCTTCGCGGGCACGAACGTCGGCGAGCTGCTCGGCACCCCGCTGACCGCCCACTTCCTCGGCGGCTGCCCGATCGGCGCCGACCCGGCGCGCGGCGTCGTGGACCCGTACCACCGCCTGTGGGGCCACCCGGGGATCTCCGTCGTGGACGGCTCGGCGGTCTCGGCGAACCTCGGCGTCAACCCGTCGCTGACCATCACCGCCCAGGCGGAACGCGCCATGGCCCTGTGGCCGAACAAGGGCGCCGCCGACCCCCGCCCGCCGCAGGGCGCGCCGTACCGCACGCTGCCGCCCGTGGCCCCGGACCGCCCGGCCGTGCCCGCGACGGCGTTCGGCGCGCTGCTCCTGCCGGTCCCGCCCGTACCGCGGCCCCGCGGGCAGAACTGACGGCAGGGGAACGGGCCCCGGCCGGGGGGTGGCCGGGGCCCGTGGTCGCGCGGGCGACAGGGCGGCGCCTGAGCGACGGTCTTCGGCGGCCCGCCGGGTGGGGGAGAGGTGGGGTGGCGGTACGGCGACCGGCCCCCGGCGTCCCGGGAGCCGGCCGCCGAGGTCGTGACCGGCCCGCTGTCCCCTGCTGCCCGGCCACCGCACCGGAGCGAGGTCCCACGACGCGCCCGCCCTCGCCACACCGCGGAGGGCCGGTGCGTCTCATCGCCCCGGGGACAAACCCTTCAACGAAGCCCGCGCGCCGTCGGTCACGCTCCGTACGGGTGACAGGCGGGGCCTGTGCTTTACGCGGGGCTGGGGGAGAGGCACGTTCAGAGGGTGCCGCGGCACAGTTCGAGCAGCCGCATCGCGACGTCGGTGCCCGCGCCGCCGAGGCCCGCGCGGTAGCGGCGGAGGATCTCGTTCTCGCGCGCCAGGTGGACGCGGCGGCCGCCCGCCGAGATGCGGGCGCGCTGGACCTCGGCGGAGGCGGCGACGCGTTCGGTGATCAGGGCGATGATCCGTTCGTCCAGCGCGTCGATCCTGGCGCGGGCGGCGGCGATGGTCCGCTCGGCGGCGGCCGCGTCGGTCGTGGTGCCGGTGGTGGTGCTGCTCACAGGGGTTCTCCTCTGGTGGGTGGGCGGTCGGAAGCGACGGCGGCCACCGGAGAAAAGCGAGCGCCCCGGGCAGCCGCTGGGGGCCCGGGGCGCGAAGGACGCTGCTGGTCAGTACCGCGTGCAGCGCTCCCTGTGGCAGCCGGCCGGGCCGGTGCCATAGGTAAAGGAGCGGTGCTGAGCGGTACGGAGCATGCCTCCGAGTATGCCATCTAGACTCGGAGGCGAGAGACCGTCCCGTACTCTCATCGCACCTCCCCATCGCACGCACCGCCCGGCCCGCCGGGCGGCAGCACCACCGGAAGGCACGGAAGGCTCCTCGTGACAGACGTGGCAGAAGTGGCAGACACGGGCCCCCGCCCGGTCCTCGTCGTCGACTTCGGCGCCCAGTACGCGCAGCTCATCGCCCGCCGGGTCCGCGAGGCCCGCGTCTACAGCGAGGTGGTGCCGTCCACCACACCGGTGGCCGAGATGCTCGCCCGCGAGCCGGGCGCGATCATCCTCTCCGGCGGCCCCTCGTCGGTGTACGCGGACGGCGCCCCGGGCATCGACCCCGCGCTGTTCGAGGCCGGGGTGCCCGTCTTCGGCATGTGCTACGGCTTCCAGCTGATGGCCCGGACGCTCGGCGGCACGGTCGACAACACCGGCGCCCGCGAGTACGGCGCCACGCGCCTGTCCGTCAGCCGCTCCGCCTCCACCCTCTTCGAGGGCACCCCCGACGAGCAGCAGGTGTGGATGTCGCACGGCGACGCCTGCTCGGCCGCGCCCGAGGGCTTCACCGTCACCGCGTCCACGGACACCGTGCCGGTCGCCGCGTTCGAGAACGACGAGCGGCGCCTCTACGGCGTGCAGCACCACCCGGAGGTCATGCACTCCACCCACGGCCAGCAGGTCCTCGAACACTTCCTGTACCGCGGCGCCGGGCTCGCCCCCACGTGGACGCCGGGGTCCATCGCCGAGGAGCAGATCGAGGCGATCCGCGCCCAGGTCGGCGCCAAGCGCGCGATCTGCGGGCTGTCAGGCGGCGTGGACTCCGCCGTCGCCGCCGCGCTCGTGCAGCGCGCCATCGGCGACCGGCTGACCTGCGTCTACGTGGACCACGGCCTGATGCGCGAGGGCGAGACCGAGCAGGTCGAGAAGGACTTCGTGGCGGCGACGGGCGTACGGCTGCGCGTCGTGGACGCCGCCGACCGCTTCCTGTCCGCCCTGGCCGGGGTGTCGGACCCGGAGCAGAAGCGGAAGATCATCGGCCGCGAGTTCATCCGCGTCTTCGAGCAGGCGCAGGCCGAGCTGGTCGCCGAGGCGGGCGCGGCGGGCGAGGACGTCGCGTTCCTCGTGCAGGGCACGCTCTACCCGGACGTGGTCGAGTCCGGCGGCGGCACCGGCACCGCCAACATCAAGTCGCACCACAACGTCGGCGGCCTCCCCGAGGACCTGGAGTTCGAGCTGGTCGAGCCGCTGCGCAAGCTGTTCAAGGACGAGGTGCGGATGGTCGGGCAGGAGCTGGGCCTGCCGGACGAGATCGTGCACCGCCAGCCGTTCCCGGGCCCCGGGCTCGGCATCCGCATCATCGGCGAGGTCACGGCCGAGCGGCTCGCGATCCTGCGCCAGGCGGACGCCATCGTGCGCGAGGAGCTGACGGCCGCCGGGCTCGACCAGCAGATCTGGCAGTGCCCCGTGGTGCTGCTCGCGGACGTGCGCAGCGTCGGCGTGCAGGGCGACGGGCGGACGTACGGCCACCCCGTCGTGCTGCGGCCCGTCTCCTCCGAGGACGCCATGACGGCCGACTGGTCCCGGCTGCCCTACGACCTGCTGGCGAAGATCTCCAACCGGATCACCAACGAGGTGAAGGACGTCAACCGCGTCACCCTCGACGTCACCAGCAAGCCCCCGGGCACCATCGAGTGGGAGTGAGCGGCGGCACCCCGGGCCCGGATTCCGGCCCGGGGCGCTCCGCGTCGTGACCGCTCACCCGACGCGGACGCGGACGGCGCGATACCCCCCGACGACCTTCCGGCCGGCTCGCGGCCAGGGCCGACCGGGCCGCCGGTCGCGCGCGACGGCCGGGGACGCGTCAGGGTCTGACCAGGCGCCGCAGCGCGACGTACGCGGGCCCGGCGTACGCGGTGACGACCGGCGCCGCGCCCTCCGCGCGCAGCCCCGTCACCGTCCCGCCGCCAGGACGGGCCGCCACGGTGTGGTGCAGCCGGATGCCGACCGGGCCGAGCCGCGCCCGCCACGTCCAGGCCCGCCGCGCCTCGTCCACCGCCTCGACCGTGAACGGGACGCGGACGCCGAAGAACGTCACCACCTCGCCCGTCAGCCCCGCGACGAGCCGCTCGCCGCCCGTCCGCACGCCCCTGATCTGCGGGGACCAGGACGACCACAGCGCCGGACGCGCGTACCGCTCCCACACCGCCGCCGCGTCGGCGCGCCCCGAGGCGCGGAGTGTCACCGTCGTCATGCGGCCCACGGTGTCACGGGTCCGCGCGCCTGCTCCGCTCGTCCGGGCCGGTCATCGGGGTGAGGGTACGGGTCGCGGTCCGCCGGTAGATCATCGAGCTGCGGAAGCTCACCACCTCGCGGCGCGCGCTGAAGCGGTCCATCAGGAAGCCGTGCAGGTGCTCGATGTCGGGGACGGCCACGTGCACGACGAAGTCCTCGTCGCCCGACACCACCATGACCGACACCACCTCGGGCAGCTCGTACAGGTAGCTCTCGAAGCTGGTGATCACCTCGCGGCTCAGCGGGCGCAGGCGCGCGAAGACGAGGGCCTGGAGCGTGCGGCCGAGGGCCCGGGGCTCGACGGCCGCGTGGTAGCCGGTGATCACGCCGCGGGCGCGGAGGCTCCGGACACGTTCCAGGCAGGTGGAGGGGGCGACGCCGACCAGCCGGGCCAGCTCGCGGTTGGTCAGCCGTGCGTCGCGCTGGAGATGGCCGAGGATCGCCGAATCTATGGGGTCCACGGCCGCCATTCTCGCGCCCCCGCCGAACAGCGTTCGGCGGGGCCACCAACCGGCCGTATACCGGCCTAGATTCGAGGGTGTCCCGCCGTCCCGAGGAAAGGCCCGCGCACCATGGCGACCGCTGTCGAGCACTACGACCGGCTTCTCGCGGAGCACTACACCTGGATGCTGGGCGGGGACGTTCCGGCGCTCGTCGCGGCCCAGCGCGCGCTGCTGTCGGACCTCGGTGTCGGGGCCGACCCGGCGGGGCCGCTGGCCGTGGACCTGGGCTGCGGCCCCGGGCACAGCAGTCTCGCGCTGGCGGGTCTCGGCTTCGACCCGGTGCTGGCCGTGGACCTGAGCCGCCCGCTGCTGGACGAACTGGCCGCGCACGCCGCCGCCGTACCCGCCGTCGAGCCGGTCCACGCGGACCTGCGGGCCGTGCTGCGCGACCGCGTCGGGCCAGGCGGGGCCGGGGTCGTCGTCTGCCTCGGCGACACCCTGACGCACCTGCCGACCCGGGGCGACGTCGCGGCGCTGCTCGGCGGCATCGCGACGGCGCTCGCGCCCGGCGGCCTCGCGGTGCTGGCGTACCGGGACCTCACCCGGCCGCTCACCGGCACCGAGCGGTTCCTGCCCGTGCGGGCCACCGAGGACCGGATCATGACCTGCTTCCTCGAATACCCGGAGGACTACGACGACTACACGGTCGTCGTCCACGACCTGGTGCACACCCGCAGCGGCCCGGCCGACGACTGGACGCTGCGCAAGAGCAGTTACCGCAAGCTGCGGCTGTCGCACGCCTGGGTGCTCGACCAGTGCCGTACGGCCGGGCTGCGGGTGACGCACGAGCGGAGCGGGCCCGGCGGGATGCGGACGGTCGTGCTCCGGCACGCCTCACGTGCCTGGGGCCAGTGACGGGATCCCCCCACCCGTTCACCCCGCGGGCCGCCCTAGGCCCTGTCTGACAAATCCCGCCTGGGCGACGGCGGCCGGCACGGCACCTCGCTGCGTTGTCGGAATACCCAAGTGCTCCAGCACGAGGGCATCCCTCCGCCTTGCGATGCACCGCACCAGCCGCCGTCGCCCCCGCCTCCGGCGGACGGCGCTATTTGTCAGACAGGGCCTAGACTCGGCACCGATGAGCGGCCTCTTCGACGACGACTTCCTCACCCGCCTCGGCTCCCCCGCCCCGGCGGGCCCCGGCGTGCCCGACGAGCCGGAGGACCCGGGCGCGTACGGCCCCGAGGAGCCCCACGAGGAGGTGCCGCACGACCTGTTCGCGGGCACGTTCGCCGAGCCGCGCGCCTCCGATGACGACCTCTTCTACCGCAACGGCGCCCGCAAGCCCGTGCAGGACCCCGCGCAGCTCCTCGCCGGGCTGAACGAGCAGCAGCGCGCCGCCGTCACCCACAGTGGCGCGCCGCTGCTGATCGTGGCGGGCGCCGGGTCGGGCAAGACCCGCGTGCTGACGCACCGGATCGCGCACCTGCTGGCGGCGCGCGGCGCGCACCCGGGGCAGATCCTCGCCATCACGTTCACCAACAAGGCCGCGGGCGAGATGCGCGAGCGCGTCGAGGAGCTGGTCGGCCCGCGCGCGAACGCGATGTGGGTCATGACGTTCCACAGCGCGTGCGTCCGCATCCTGCGCCGCGAGAGCAAGACGCTCGGCTTCACGTCCAGCTTCTCGATCTACGACGCCGCCGACTCGCGCCGCCTGATGGCGCTCGTCTGCCGCGACCTGGACCTCGACCCGAAGCGCTTCCCGCCCAAGTCGTTCAGCGCCAAGGTGTCCAACCTCAAGAACGAGCTGATCGACCCCGAGGACTTCGCCGCGCAGGCGACCGACGGCTTCGAGAAGACCCTCGCCGAGGCGTACACCATGTACCAGTCGCGGCTGCGCGAGGCCAACGCGCTGGACTTCGACGACATCATCATGACGACCGTCCACCTCCTCGACGCGTTCCCCGACGTCGCCGAGCACTACCGGCGCCGCTTCCGGCACATCATGGTGGACGAGTACCAGGACACGAACATCGCGCAGTACACCCTGATCCGCCTCCTGGTGGGCGAGCAGGACCCGGCCGAGCTGTGCGTCGTCGGCGACGCCGACCAGTCGATCTACGCCTTCCGCGGCGCGACGATCCGCAACATCCTCCAGTTCGAGCACGACTTCCCGCAGGCCACGACGCTGCTGCTGGAGCAGAACTACCGCTCGACGCAGACGATCCTCGAAGCCGCCAACGCCGTCATCGCCCGCAACGAGGACCGCCGCCCCAAGAACCTGTGGACCAACGAGGGCGCGGGCAGCCGCATCACCGGCTATGTCGCCGACACCGAGCACGACGAGGCGCAGTTCGTCGCCGACGAGATCGACCGCCTCACCGACAAGGGCGAGGCACGCCCCGGCGAGGTCGCCGTCTTCTACCGGACGAACGCGCAGTCCCGCGTCTTCGAAGAGGTCTTCATCCGCGTCGGCCTGCCGTACAAGGTCGTCGGCGGCGTCCGGTTCTACGAGCGCCGCGAGGTCCGCGACGTCCTCGCCTACCTGCGCGTCCTCGCCAACCCCGAGGACACCGTGCCGCTGCGCCGCATCCTCAACGTGCCCAAGCGCGGCATCGGCGACCGCGCCGAGGCGATGATCGACGCCCTCGCGCAGCGCGAGCGCATCCCGTTCGCCCAGGCGCTGCGGCGCGTGGACGAGGCGTACGGGATGGCCGCCCGTTCGCTCAACGCCGTCAAGCGCTTCAACACCCTGCTCGAAGAGCTGCGGACCGTCGCCGAGTCGGGCGCGGGCCCGGCGACCGTCCTCGAAGCGGTCCTCGAACGCACCGGCTACCTCGCCGAGTTGCAGGCGTCGACCGACCCGCAGGACGAGACGCGCGTCGAGAACCTCCAGGAACTCGCCGCCGTCGCCTTGGAGTTCGAGCAGGACCGCGAGGAGGACGACCCGGGCACGCTCGCCGACTTCCTCGAACGCGTCGCGCTCGTCGCCGACTCCGACGAGATCCCCGACGACCCCGACCCCGAGGCGCAGGAGGCGGGCGTCATCACCCTGATGACGCTGCACACCGCCAAGGGCCTCGAATTCCCCGTCGTCTTCCTCACCGGCATGGAGGACGGCGTCTTCCCGCACATGCGCTCCCTCGGCAAGACGAAGGAGCTGGAGGAGGAACGCCGCCTCGCCTACGTCGGCATCACCCGCGCCCGGCAGCGGCTCTACGTCACGCGGTCCGCGCTGCGCAGCGCCTGGGGCCAGCCGCAGCACAACCCGCCGTCCCGCTTCCTCGACGAGATCCCCGAGGCGCACCTCGACTGGCGCCGCTCCGGACCGGCCACGCTCCCGGCGACCCCGGTGCCGTCGCGCTCCCGTACCGGTTCCGGAAGCGAACGCGGGCGGCTCGGCGCGCGCGGATTCGCCACCGGACGCACCCCCGACCGGCCCGTCGTGGCGCTCGCCGCGGGCGACCGCGTGACGCACGACAGCTTCGGTCTCGGGACCGTCGTCTCGGTGCAGGGCGCGGGCGACAAGGCCGAGGCGACCATCGACTTCGGTGGTGAGAAGCCCAAGCGCCTGCTGCTCCGATACGCCCCCGTGGAGAAGCTGTGACCTCGGCCGGGTAGTGTCGCCGATATGTCACAGACCGGGGAAGGGGCTTGTCCCGGGCGCGGCGGAAGCGGTTAGCTTCCCTGCAAAGCTCGTACTCCAGTTCCTCTGTCCCCGGAGTACGTACACCCAAGGATTCCCAGGGGGAACACACTTATGAGCCAGCCTTGGCAGCCGGCGCCTGACAACGGCGGTTACGGCGGACCGCCGCCCCCGCCCGGTGGAGCGCCGCAGCAGCCGTATGGTGCCCCGCCCCCGCCGCCCGCCTCGCCCTACGGTGCCCCGCCCCAGCAGCAGCCCAACCCTTACGGCGCTCCTCCCCAGCAGCCTGGCTACGGCTACCCGCCCCAGCAGCCGAACCCGTACGGCGCCCCCGGCGGCTACATGCAGCCCGGCCAGCAGGCTCCGGCCGGCAACAACGTGGGCCTCGCCATCCTGCTGGCGGTGCTCGGCACGATCGTCGCCGGTGTGCTCTACGGCTACATCTTCAAGGCGAGCTTCGACGAGACCACCGGCGAGGTGACGCAGTTCAACTACCTCTCCGTCCTCGTGGGTGTCATCGTCGGTCTCGGCCCGGCCTTCTTCGCCAAGCGCAACTGGCCGGTCATCATCACGGGTGCCCTGCTGGCGGTCGCCGCCATGCTCCTCGGCAACCTGTGGGGCATGGCGCTGATCGTGGAGGACTTCTACCCGGGCTTCGACGACAGCGCCTTCACCGCGTTCTTCCAGTACTTCGGTGACACGTGGGACGTCTGGACGGACGGCGTGGAAGCCGTGGACATCGTCCTGTGGATCCTGGCTCCGATCGGCGCGCTCGGTATCGCGCAGACGGTGGCCCGCAGGTCGTCCTGACCCGGTCCGCACCGCATCACACGCCGGAAGGCCCGCCACTCCCTGTCCTCGCGGACGGTGGTACGGCGGGCCTTCCGGCGTTCCGGGGTGTGAGTCCGGAGGGTCTATGTGGGCTCCAGGCCGTGGCTGCGCAGCCAGGACAGCGGGTCGATCGCGGAGCCGCCGCCCGGCCTGACCTCGAAGTGGAGGTGCGGGCCGGTGGAGTTGCCGGAGTTGCCGGAGTAGGCGATGACGGTGCCGGCCTGCACCCAGCCCGACTGGTAGACCGAGCTGTCGAGGTGCGCGTACCAGGTCTCGGTGCCGTCGGCGGCGGTGAGGACGACGAGGTTGCCGTAGCTGGGGTGCCACTGCGTGCTGATGGTGCCGTCCGTCGCCGCCATCACCGGTGAGCCGTAGCTCACGGGGAAGTCGATGCCGGTGTGCTGGGACATCCAGTTGACGCCCGCCTGGCCGTAGTAGGCGCTCAGGCCGTGCTGCGCGACGGGGATGAAGAACTTCTGCCGTGCCGCCTCGACGCGCGCGGCCTCCTCGGCGGCCTCTTCGGCCTCCCGTTCCTGCTGGACCTCCAGGTCCATGCGGCCCTGGGTGCGGCTGGCGCGTTCGGCGAGGTCGTCGGCGGCGGCGGAAAGGCTGACGAGCTGGGTGTCGAACTGGGCGTTCGCCTCGATCGGTTCGGCCTCGGCCGGGTCGGGCGCGGCGACCGGCGCGCGGTCGTCGGTGGTGCCCGTCGTCTCGTTGACGGTCGCGGCGGTGGCGACGGCGGTGACGCCGAGGACGCACAGGGAGGGCGCGGCGACGGTCAGGAACGCGGAGCGGGCGCGGGGCCGTACGGACGACCGCCGCCGTCCGCGGCTGCCGGAGCGCTGCGGCGGGGTGACGTCCACCAGGTCGTCGGGGGCGTCGGCCGTGTCAGGGGCGGCGGCCCGGCCGGGCTCGTCGTCGCGCGCCGTGAAGGCGGCGAACTCGGCGGTCGTCTCGCGGAGGTCCTGGTCCGCCTCGTGCTCCCCGCCGAACGCGTCGTCCGCCGGGCCGTCCCACGTGCCGTCGGCGGGCGCGTAGTCGGCCGCGGGGCCCGCGTACTGCGGCGCCTCCTGCGGATACCCGCCGTCGTAACCTCCCGCGTAGGCGCCGGAGTACAGGTCCTGGTCGAGGACGGGAACGGTGCTGGTCGGCGAGTCGTGCAGGGACGGGGCGGCGTAGCCGACGCCCGCGCCGGTGTCCCACGGGCCGGGGGCGAACGTGTGCTGCTGGTCGTACCAGGGGTCGCGCTGCTGGGGCTGCTGCGTCTGGGACATCTGGGGCATCTGCATCTGCTGCATCTGCTCGACCTGGGGAACGGTCGCGGTGGCCGTCCACTGCGCGCCCTCGTAGGAGGCGGAGCCGTCGTAGCCGGAAGCGGCCTGGCCGTACGGATCTGGCGTGCCGTACCCCGTACCGGGGTAAGAGCCGAAGCCGGGGTAATCCGTATGCCCGGTCACCCCGGACAGCAGACGATCGCTCACCGACCATGCCTTTCGGCTCGACAACAGAGCTGGGGTGGCCCCCCGCGGCTGTAGTGCGGCGACTGTACCCGCCGCCGGCTCGTGGCCACAATCTTCCGCGGGCTGTTCGCGGGTTTCCCCCGGAGAGGAAAGGGGCAATAAGCCGTCTTTTCGGCGGCGTGCCCATCGAGACCGCACGAAGTGTTCGATGCCAGTTCGAATTCTGATCGATGGCGAACCGTGGCCTTTCCGGGCCGTGCGCGGCGTTCATGGGGGATGCTCGTGGGGAAATCCGGGGACGGCAGCGACGTTCCCCCCCTCGTCCGGCAGCGCCGCCGGAAGCACTGGAGGCACAGATGGGTGTTCACGGTCCGATCCGCGTCGTGGTGGCCAAGCCGGGGCTCGACGGGCACGACAGGGGCGTGAAGGTCATCGCCCGCGCCCTGCGCGACGCGGGGATGGAGGTCGTCTACACGGGGCTGCACCAGAGCCCGGAGCAGATCGTGGACACCGCGATCCAGGAGGACGCCGACGCCATCGGCCTGTCCATCCTCTCCGGCGCGCACAACACCCTGTTCGCCCGTGTGCTGGAGCTTTTGCGGGAACGCGACGCCGCCGACATCACCGTCTTCGGCGGCGGCATCATCCCGGACGAGGACATCGCCCCGCTGCGCGACCTCGGCGTGGCCGCGATCTTCACCCCGGGCGCCCCGACCGGTGACATCGTGCGGTGGGTGGAGGAGCACGTGGGGGCCGCGCGCACCGGTGCGGAAGGGGACCGGAAGGCCGAATTGTGACCGGTCTCACCACTCTCGTGTGACCTGCGGTTTACGACCCCCCGGACGGCCCGGATACGCTCGTCTCCGGACATGCCGCGTGCCGGGCGCCCACCACGCGTCCGTTGCTCACGACGCGCCGGGCGCTTGCAGATGCGACCGTTGCTCACGCCGCGACGACGCGGCACGCCCACGCTGACAACGAACCGCGAGACACCAGATTGAGGGACGGACGCGCGTGGACCTGTTCGAGTACCAGGCGAGGGATCTCTTCGCCAAGCATGACGTGCCGGTGCTGGCCGGTGAAGTCATCGACACGCCGGAGGCGGCGCGCGAGGCGACGGAGCGGCTCGGCGGCCGCGCGGTCGTCAAGGCGCAGGTCAAGACCGGTGGTCGTGGCAAGGCGGGCGGCGTCAAGCTGGCCGCCGACCCGGACGACGCGGTGGAGAAGGCCCGCGCGATCCTCGGGATGGACATCAAGGGGCACACCGTCCACCGCGTGATGCTGGCCCAGACGGCCGACATCGTGGACGAGTACTACGTCTCCTTCCTCCTCGACCGCACCAACCGGACGTTCCTCGCCATGGCGTCCGTCGAGGGCGGCGTGGAGATCGAGGAGGTCGCGGTCAACAACCCCGAGGCGCTCGCCAAGATCCCGGTGGACGCCGTGGAGGGCGTGACCGAGGCCAAGGCACGCGAGATCGTCGAGGCGGCGAAGTTCCCGGCCGAGATCGCCGACCAGGTCGTGGACGTGCTCCAGCGCCTGTGGACCGTCTTCGTCAAGGAGGACGCCCTCCTCGTCGAGGTCAACCCGCTGGTCAAGACCGGTGAGGGCCGGATCGTCGCGCTGGACGGCAAGGTGTCGCTCGACGCGAACGCCGAGTTCCGCCAGCCCGACCACGCCGCCCTGGAGGACAAGGCGGCGGCCAATCCGCTGGAGGCCCGCGCCAAGGAGCGCGGGCTCAACTACGTGAAGCTGGAAGGCGGCAGCGTCGGCATCATCGGCAACGGCGCGGGTCTCGTGATGAGCACCCTCGACGTCGTCGCCTACGCGGGCGAGGCCCACGGCGGCGTGAAGCCGGCCAACTTCCTGGACATCGGCGGCGGCGCCTCCGCCGAGGTGATGGCCAACGGCCTGGAGATCATCCTCAGCGACCCCGAGGTCACCTCCGTCTTCGTGAACGTCTTCGGCGGCATCACGGCCTGCGACGCGGTCGCCAACGGCATCGTGCAGGCCCTGGAACTGCTGAAGACCAAGGGCGAGAACGTCAGCAAGCCCCTCGTCGTGCGGCTCGACGGCAACAATGCCGAACTGGGCCGGAAGATCCTCACCGACGCCGCCCACCCGCTCGTCGAGCAGGTGGACACCATGGACGGAGCGGCTGCCCGCGCCGCCGAGCTGGCCGCGAAGTAAAGGAACCGACACTCACCATGGCTATCTTCCTCACCAAGGAAAGCAAGGTCATCGTCCAGGGGATGACCGGGTCCGAGGGCCAGAAGCACACCCGTCGCATGCTGGCGTCCGGCACCCAGATCGTCGGCGGCGTGAACCCGCGCAAGGCGGGCCAGAAGGTCGACTTCGACGGCACCGAGGTACCGGTGTTCGGCGGCGTGAAGGAGGCCGTCGAGGCCACCGGTGCCGACGTGACCGTGATCTTCGTCCCGGAGAAGTTCACCAAGGACGCGGTGATCGAGGCCATCGACGCCGAGATCCCGCTGGCCGTCGTGATCACCGAAGGCATCGCGGTCCACGACACCGCCACCTTCTGGTCGTACGCGGGCCAGAAGGGCAACAAGACGCGCATCATCGGTCCGAACTGCCCCGGCCTGATCACCCCCGGGCAGTCGAACGCGGGCATCATCCCGGCCGACATCACCAAGCCGGGCCGCATCGGCCTGGTCTCGAAGTCGGGCACGCTCACGTACCAGATGATGTACGAGCTGCGTGACCTGGGCTTCTCGTCCTGCGTCGGCATCGGCGGCGACCCGATCATCGGCACCACGCACATCGACGCGCTCGCCGCGTTCGAGGCCGACCCCGACACCGACCTGATCGTCATGATCGGCGAGATCGGCGGCGACGCCGAGGAGCGCGCGGCCGACTTCATCAAGGCGAACGTGACCAAGCCGGTCGTCGGCTACGTCGCGGGCTTCACCGCCCCCGAGGGCAAGACGATGGGCCACGCGGGCGCCATCGTCTCCGGCTCCTCCGGCACGGCCGCCGCCAAGCAGGAGGCCCTGGAGGCCGCCGGCGTGAAGGTCGGCAAGACCCCGTCCGAGACCGCGCGTCTCGCCCGGGAGCTGCTCGCCGCGGGCTGACCCCGCTCCCGCCCGCACGCGTCCGTCACGCGCGCGGGTCCGCGCTCGCGCCCCCGACGGTCCGCCAGGACCCCGGGGGCGCTGCGCGTCGCGCGTCCCGTCCCGTTCCGCGTCAGTTCAGCAGCGCGGCGGCGACGAGGGCCCCGGCCGTGACGGCGGTGCCGCCGAGCCCGGCGAGGGTCCGGTGCCGCGTGGCCCGTTCCCCCGCCCTGCGCACGGACTCGGCGGTCGGCGTCTGCGGGTCGTGGCCCGCCAGGGCCCGTGCCATCAGGTCCTTGAGCACGTCGCGGCGTTCTTCGGGCGCGGCCTCCGCGAGGGCGGGGAGCCGGGCGGCCAGCAGTTCCCGCGCGTGGGCGGCGCGGCGTTCGGTGGCGCCGATGGTCGCCTCGGCCTCCAGGGCGGTGCGCACGATGTCGAGGCCCATGACGTCGTGCAGCAGCACGACCCTGCGGTACGCGGGCGGCAGGCTCACCATGGCGGTCAGCACGCCCGCGGCGACCTCGGCCGTACGGCGGCGGTGGCCGGGCGAGAAAGTGTGCCAGGGCGACAGCGCGTAGTCGTAGGCCGCCGCCCGTACCCAGCCGCCCGGGTCGGAGCGGCCCGCGACCTCGGGCCAGCGTTCCCAGGCGCGGCGGAACGCCCAGCCGACGGCGCGGTCGGCGAGCATGCCGCAGCCGGTGAGCAGGTAGGCCTGGCGGCTCAGGGTGGTGGCGTGCGCGGCGTGGAGGGCGTCGAAGGCCTGCGTGGGGTCTGGGCCGGGGGTGGGGGTGGGGTCGGGCGGGGCGGCGGTCGCGGGGTCCGCTCTGGGCGGATCATCGGTAAATACGCTCATACCGACATACTGGGCGACACAGCGGCGAAAACCCGTTACCCGGGCATATGGGGTGTTGTTGGCAGCATGGCCGCGTGCGACACCTTCTCCGGCTGCTCCAGCACACCGCCCCGCTCGGCCGCGTCCGCGCCCGCTGGCTGCTCGAAGGCCTGCTCGCGGCCGGGCTCGGCCTCGGCGTCCCGGCGGCGCTCGTCCTGCTGCTGTGGACCCTCTCGCCCTTCCCCGACAGCGGCGCGGGCGGCGCCCTCCACGTCGCCGCCGACCTGTGGCTCCTGGGCCACGGCGCCGACCTCGTACGCCCCGACACCCTCACCGGCGCTCCCGCGCCCGTCGGCCTGACCCCGCTGCTCCTCGCCGCCCTGCCCGCCTGGCTGCTCCACCGCGCCGTCCGCACGGCGCTCGTCCCCGACCGGTACGCCCACGACTGGGGCGTCCATCCGGCGGACGGGCCGCGCGCCGCTCTGTGGGTCACCGGCGGCTACCTGCTGGCCGCCGCCGTCGTCGTGGTCTGCGCGCGCGGCGGCCCGCTCGCCGTACGCCCGCTGGACGCCGCCGTCCAGCTGCCGCTCTTCACGCTTGCCGTGACCCTCGGCGCCGCCTGGGCCGTCTGCGGCGCCCTCCCGTCGGCCGCGCTGCCCCGCTGGGCACGGCGGCTGCCCGGCGCCCGGATCGCCGCCGCCGCCCGCGCGTCCGTCGCGGGCCTCGCCGCCACGTGCGGCGCGGGCGCGCTGCTGGTCGCCGCGTGCCTGGCCGTACGGGCCGGTGCCGCGCAGGACGCGTTCGGCGCGCTCGGCACCGACTGGTCGGGCCGCCTGTCCGTGCTGCTGCTCGCGGGCGCGCTCGCGCCGAACGCCGCCGTGTGGGGCGCCGCGTACGCGCTCGGGCCCGGCTTCACCCTCGGCGCGGGCAGCGCCGTCGGCCCGCTCGCCGTCCACGGCGACCCGGCCGTGCCCGGCTTCCCGCTGCTCGCCGCGCTCCCCGACGGCACGCCGGGGAACCCGCTGCTGTGGGGCGTCCTCGCGGCTGTCCCGGTGGCGGGCGCGCTGGTGACGGCATGGTTCGTGGCCCGTTCGCGCGTGGCCGACGAGGGCGTGGCGGCGACGGCGCTGGTCGGCCTCGGGACCGCCTGCGGCACGGGCGTGGGCCTCGGCGTGCTCGCCGCCTGGGCGGGCGGGCCGCTGGGGACGCGGGCGCTGGCCGAGTTCGGTCCTGAGCCGTGGCTGACGGGCCTGGCCGCCGCCGCGTGGACGGCGGTGCTGGTCCCGCCGTTCGCGCTGCTGCTGCGGGCGGCGCGCGTGAGCGGGCTGAACGCGCGGCTGGCCCGGATGGTCCGCCGTCCGCGTGAGGCGGCGGACGCGAAGGCGTGGCACAGGACGGACGCCCGGCTGTCGCGCTGGGCGGCGCTGCGGCGGACGTCGGGGGTGCTCGTGCCGGAACTGCCGGACGCGGCGGACACAGCGGGCACAGCGGACCCGGGGAACAGGCGGACGGCACGCGGCGTCCCGAACCCCGCACGCCCGACCGACGACCCGGACCGCCGCTGACGGGAGGACACGGCCGTCCGGAGCGCGCGGGCACAGGACCCGCCGCAGGCCCCCTACGCGGAGCGGAGCGACGGCGTTTGGGTGTGCCGCTCCCCCTGCGCGGGCGTCGGGTGTCCGGCGTTCCTGCCGGGGGGTTACGTGTCGGGCGCCGCCGTCCTGCGGTCGTGGGTGGCGGGTGCGGAGCGCGGTTGGTGGAAGCGCCGTTGCGGGGTGCCGCTCCCGCTGGGCGGGCGGCGGGTGCCGGGCGTTCCGGCCGTTGGAGCGTGCGTCGTGCGTCCACTGCGAGGGGCGGAACGGGCGGGGGCGGCCGCTGTGGGGTGCCGCTTCCCCTGCGCGGGCGTCGGGTGCTCGGCGTTCCTGTCGGGGGGTTACGCGTCGGGCGCCGTCGTCCTGCGGTCGTGGGTGGCGGATGCCGGGCGTACTGGCCGGGGGTTGCGTGTCCGGCGCCACCGTTCTGCGGTTCAGCGGCCGGTGTGGCGTGCGTTGTGCGTCGCCGTTTCCCCTGTGTGGGTGGCGGGTGTTGGGTGTTCCGTGCGGGGCCTCACCTGCTGTGTGCCGTTTGCCCGCCCGCTTCGGGCGGGCAGCCGCGCGTGCCGCGTTCCCGTCGTCGGCTTCCCGCGCCGGAGGGGAAGGGGGGCGGGGTCAGTTCTGTTCGCCGAAGATCGGGCGCAGTTCGCGCGGCAGCAGCCGCTCGCACGATTCGCGGGACGGCCGCGTCAGGGCGTCGTCCACGCAGTCGAAGTAGTCCTTGTACACGAGCTGCAGCGTGTAGGACGCCGCCACGATCGCCAGCGCCAGCGCCGACAGCACGATGCCCGTCACCGACGCCGTCACCTGCGGCTTGCCGCCACCGCGCGGCGGCGGCAGCGGGGCCGGGGTCGCGCCCGGCGGGGGCGGGGGAGGGGAGGGTTCGCCCTGTCCCTGGAGCGCCCGTACCTTCTTCTCCCTGGCCTCCGGGCTGTCCTTCGGCCCGCCCCGCAGACCGCTGATCCCCCAGTACAGGCCCAACGCGCCCAGCAGCAGCGCCAGCCACTGCCAGCCCAGCAGGACGCCGCTGCACACGCCCCACATGCCGGACAGCATCGCGTACCGCGCGTGCCGCTGCGCCGGGTCGGTGGGGTCCCAGCCGCGCGGGCCGCCGCCGAGGCCGCCGGGCCGCCGTTCCTGGCCGCCCGCCGGGTCGCCCCAGCGGCCCTTCTGCCGTTCCGGCTGCCGGTCGCTCCACTGGCTGCCCCAGCGGGGGCCGTGGCCGCCGTCCTGGTCGCCGCCGCGGTCGCCGCCGTCGCCGTTCCCCTCGCCGCCGTCGGGATGCCGGGGCCGCCACGGACGGTCGGGAGTGCCCTCGGGCGGCGGGGCGAAGGGGTTGTCCTCCTCGTCGGGCCGGTCCTGCGGGCCGGGGGAGCGGCGTCGGTCCGTCATCGTGGTCGTCGAATCTCCCTCTTAGGTGCCGTTGTCCCGACCGTACCTGCCCGGGGCCGCCCCACGGCACGGGGGGAGTGGGGCGTGCCGGTATCGTTGCGCCGAGACCTCCCCGAAAGAAAGACCTCCCCGTGGCTCGCATCGTCGTCCTCGTGTCCGGGTCCGGTACCAATCTCCAGGCCCTGCTGGACGCGGCGGCGGCAGGGGGCGCGGCGTACGGTGCGGAGGTCGTCGCGGTGGGTGCCGACCGGCCGGGGATCGAGGGGCTGCGGCGTGCCGAGCGCGCCGGACTGCCGACGTTCGTCCACCGCGTGCGGGACTTCACGGACCGCGCCGCCTGGGACCGGGCGCTCACCGCTTCGGTCGCCGCGTACGAGCCGGACCTCGTCGTCTCGGCCGGGTTCATGAAGATCCTGGGCACCGACTTCGTCGCCGCGTTCGGCGGACGGCTCGTCAACACCCACCCGGCGCTGCTGCCGAGCTTCCCCGGCGCCCACGGCGTACGGGACGCGCTCGCGCACGGCGTGAAGGTCACCGGCTGCACGGTCCACTTCGTGGACGGCGGCGTGGACACCGGACCGATCATCGCCCAGGAGGCGGTGGCGGTGGAGCAGGACGACGACGAGGCGACGCTCCACGAGCGCATCAAGGAAGTCGAGCGGCGGCTGCTCGCCGACGTCGTGGGCCGGCTCGCCCGCGACGGCTACCGCATCGAGGGACGAAAGGTATACATCCCGTGACGGCCGACAGCACATCTCCCGAAGGCACCGCCCCCGAGGGCACCGGCGACGGACGGCGGCCCCTGCGCCGCGCGCTGGTCAGCGTGTACGACAAGACCGGGCTCGACGAGCTGGCCACCGGCCTGCACGCCGCCGGTGTCCAGCTGGTGTCCACCGGCTCGACGGCCGCGCGGATCGCCGCCGCCGGGGTGCCGGTGACGCCGGTGGAGGAGCTGACCGGCTTCCCCGAGACGCTGGACGGGCGCGTGAAGACGCTCCACCCGCGCGTGCACGCGGGCATCCTCGCCGACCTGCGGCGCGCCGAGCACCGGGCGGAGCTGGAGAAGCTCGGCATCGAGCCGTTCGACCTGGTCGTGGTGAACCTGTACCCGTTCACGCAGACCGTCGCGTCCGGCGCCTCGAACGACGAGTGCGTCGAGCAGATCGACATCGGCGGCCCGTCGATGGTCCGCGCGGCGGCCAAGAACCACCCGTCGGTCGCCGTGGTCGTGGACCCGGCGGCGTACGCGGACGTGCTGACCGCCGCCCGGGGCGGCGGGTTCACGCTGGCCGAGCGGCGGAAGCTGGCGGCGACGGCGTTCCAGCACACGGCGCAGTACGACGTGGCGGTGGCGGGCTGGTTCGCGGAGACCGGCGCCGAGGGCGAGGGCGACCTCTTCCCGGCGAGCGCGAACGTCGCGTTCAGCCTGGAGAACGTCCTGCGCTACGGCGAGAACCCGCACCAGGCCGCCGCGCTCTACCGCGACGGCAGCGGCTCGGGGCTCGCCGCCGCCGAGCAGCTGCACGGCAAGGAGATGTCGTACAACAACTACGTGGACACGGACGCCGCCCGCCGCGCCGCGTACGACCACGCCGAGCCGTGCGTCGCGATCATCAAGCACAGCAACCCGTGCGGTGTCGCGGTCGGCGCGGACGTCGCCGAGGCCCACCGCAAGGCGCACGACTGCGACCCGCTGTCCGCGTACGGCGGCGTCATCGCCGTCAACCGGCCGGTCAGCGCCGAACTGGCCGCGCAGGTCGCGGAGATCTTCACCGAGGTCATCGTCGCGCCCGGCTACGAGGACGGCGCCTTGGAGGCCCTCACGCGGAAGAAGAACATCCGCGTGCTGCGCTGCCCCGAACCCCCGGCGGCCCGCACCGAGTTCCGGCCCGTGGACGGCGGGACGCTCGTGCAGGTCACCGACCGGCTCCAGGCGCCGGGCGACGACCCGGGCAACTGGCAGCTGGTGGCGGGCGAGGAGCTGCCGGAGGACGAGCTGGCGCAGCTCGCCTTCGCGTGGCGCGCCTGCCGCGCGGTGAAGTCGAACGCGATCCTGCTCGCCAAGGACGGCGCGACGGTCGGCGTCGGCATGGGGCAGGTCAACCGCGTGGACTCGGCGAAGCTGGCGGTGCAGCGGGCGGGCGCGGACCGGGCGGCCGGTTCGTACGCGGCGTCCGACGCGTTCTTCCCCTTCCCCGACGGCCTTGAGGTGCTGGCCGTCGCCGGGGTGCGGGCCGTCGTGCAGCCGGGCGGCTCGGTGCGCGACGAGGCGGTGATCGAGGCGGCGAAGGCGGCCGGGGTCACGATGTACACCACGGGGACGCGGCACTTCTTCCACTGACGCGCGGCGCCTGACGCGTACGGCCGTGCCGCGGACCGGAGTTCACGGTCCGCGGCACGGCCGTTGCGCGTGTCAGGGCTGGGGCCGGTGGAGCAGCTGCACCAGGACCTCGTGCAGCACCTCGTGGTCGCGCGGGTCGTGCAGCCGGAACGGGCCGCCGTCCACCGTGTACCACTCGTCGGCGCCCGCGTAGCGGATGCGCATGGTCAGCGCGCCCTGCTCGTCGGCGTCGGTGTGCAGCTCCAGCTCGCCGGTGATCACGCCGACTTCCTTGGTCATCACTCCGCCGCGCGGCGCAGTGAAGACGGAGTACTTCTCGCTCATGCCCCGTTCATACCGGATGCGTCAGCACGTACCCAGCATCTCGTCCAGCGCGGCTCTCTCGTCTTCGTCGACGGTCAGTTCCCAGGTGTGCTTCACGGAGATCCACATGCGGGCGTACTCGCAGTGGAAGGCCGCGGCCGGCTGCCAGTCGGCGGGGTCCTGGTCGCCCTTGGAGCGGTTGGACGAGGCGCTGACGGCGAGGAGTTGGGGGTGGTCGAGGTCGTTGGCGAAGTCCTGGCGGCGCGGGGTGGTCCACTCGCCCGCGCCGGAGCGCCACGCCTCGGCGAGCGGCACGATGTGGTCGATGTCCACCTTGGACGGCGAGGCGACGGTCGTCCCGTCGTACGGGCTCTCCCAGCTGCCGGACTCGACGCGGCAGTTGGCGCCCGTCGCCACGTCGGTGCCGTCACGTTTCAGCACGGTCTGCCGCGTCGTGCAGCCGTTCCGGGTGATCCAGTGCGGGAACTTGTCGCGCGAGTAGCCGGACATCCCGGCCTGCGGGGCGACGGTGAGGGCGTCGAGCTGCGTGCGGGCGGTGTCGGCGTCGGGGATGCCGGGCGGCGCGGCCTGGGCGGCGGGCCCCGGCAGCAGGGCCGCGAGCGCGGCGACGGCCGCGACGAGCGCGCGGCGGAGGGTGTGGGGGGAACGCATCGGGTACCTCCGGGGGTACGGGGTCACCTGCCCCCGTCCTACCCGTTGAGTGACGCGATCATGACACTGAGTGCAGTCCGGCCCGCCCCCGTACGCCCGGGGCGCACGCCGGGACGGACCCGGCGCACGCCCCGCGTGGCTCAGGCGACGAGGGGGATCTGCGTCCCCTCCGGGGGATTGCGGTAGTGGTCGTTGATCTTGTTGATCTCCGACTGGAGGTACAGCGAGTGCGCACCGAACACGAGTATGAGCACGCACGAGATGGCCGGGCTGCACGTCGAGGCCAGGCCCGCCGCGCGCTGCGCCTCGGCGACGCGCTTGCCCGTGTTGTAGGCCGTGACGAACGGCGGGACCCAGATGATCGAGCCGGGGAAGACCGCCAGGACGGCAAGCCCCGGCTGCACCTCGATCCGGCTGTCGAACTGCGACAGCTCCTTGTTGATCTTGTACCACCACACCAGGTGGTAGATGCCCAGCGTGATGATGGGCAGGCCGAGCCAGACGGCGAAGACGTTGCGCGAACGCATCGCCCGTCCGGTCCGCGCGCCGCCCGACCCCGGGGCGGAGTACGCGCCGGGCGGAGTGTGGTCAGTGCTCACAGTGGTGAGACTCCTTGTGGATTCGGGTCACGGTTCCTTCGCTCGGGCCGTCGTCCCTTTCCCGGTGGGGGGCCTGAGCGCGGGGCGACGACGAGCGGGGAACGCGTGTTCCCCCGGCCCGTGCGGAGCACATTGGACCGCTCAACCACTTGGCATGTCCAGTCGGTTCAGCTTCCTGTGGCCAAGCCGCGACCTGGCCGCGCCGCGCCCGCCCCGCGCCGCGAGGTCCCTGATTGGTCCCCGGCGCCCCCCATCCGGGAGGATGGGGGCATGAGCGCGAAGATTCTGGACGGCAAGGCCGCCGCAGCAGCCATCAAGTCCGACCTGGCCGCCCGGGTCGCCGTACTCCGTGAACGCGGTGTCACCCCCGGGCTCGGCACCCTGCTGGTCGGCGAGGATGTCGGCAGCCAGAAGTACGTGGCCGGCAAGCACCGCGACTGCGCCGCCGTCGGCATCGCGTCGATCCAGCGCGAACTGCCCGCCACCGCCTCCCAGGCCGACATCGAGGCCGTCGTCCGCGAGCTGAACGACGACCCCGCCTGCACCGGCTACATCGTCCAGCTCCCCCTGCCGCGCGGCATCGACGTCAACCGCGTCCTGGAGCTGATCGACCCCGCCAAGGACGCGGACGGCCTCCACCCCACCAACCTCGGGCGCCTCGTCCTCGGCGAGCCCGCCCCGCTGCCCTGCACGCCCAACGGCATCATCGCCCTCCTGCGCCGCAACGGCGTCGCGATCGAGGGCGCGCACGTCGTCGTCGTCGGCCGCGGCGTGACGGTCGGCCGCTCCCTGCCGCTGCTGCTGACCCGCCGCAGCGAGAACGCCACGGTCACACAGGTTCACACCGGCACCCGCGACGTCTCCGCCGAGCTGCGCCGCGCGGACATCGTCGTCGCGGCGGCGGGCGTCCCGCACCTGGTGAAGCCCGAGGACGTGAAGCCGGGCGCGGCCGTCCTCGACGTCGGCGTCAGCCGCGACGAGAACGGGAAGATCGCGGGCGACGTCCACCCGGCCGTCGCCGAGGTCGCGGGCTGGCTCTCGCCGAACCCGGGCGGCGTCGGCCCGATGACCCGCGCCATGCTCCTCCAGAACGTGGTGGAGGCCGCCGAGCGCGCCGCCGCCCCCGGCCTCCTGTCGGCCGACTGATGGCCGCCGACGGGTACCCGACGCGGAGCACCGCCCGCCCCGAGGGCGGGCGCCGCACGGCCGGTGGCTCCGCGCCCGCGCCGATCCGGCAGTGGCCGCTGCTCGTCGTGCTCGGCGCGACGCTGCTCGGGCTGCTCGTGACGCTGGTGACCTTCCGCATCGGCCTGCTGGTCGTCGGCGGCGCGCTGCTCACCGGCGCGGTGCTGCGCGGCTGGCTCCCGGCGGTCGGCATGCTGGCGGTCCGCTCGCGCTTCACGGACGTGCTGACGTACGGCGTGCTCGGCGCGCTGATCGTGCTGCTGACCCTGATGGCCGAGCCCGAGCCGTGGCTCGAACTGCCCTTCCTGAACGACGTCCTCCGCTTCTCGGCCGGCTGACCCGCCGGGCGCCCGGGCCGTACCCGGTCCGTCCACCCGGCGGGTCCGGCCCCGCCCCGCCTCCCGCCGCTACGGCCGGGTGGCCGGGGTGACCGCCTGCATGATCACCGCGCCGATGGCCTCGACCGCCCGGGTGTCGTCGCGCGGTGTCTGCGCGTCCCACCGGTTCCACGTCAGGTTGAGGTCGGTGCGCCGCGCGTTCCACGCCGCGTCGGCGTTGCGCTTCATGAAGTCCCAGTACTGGCCCCACAGGTTGTTCTCGCGCACGAACTCGCCCATCCCGCGCGCGAATTCGGACTGCCAGGTGCCCTCGCGCTGCCCGTTCGTCATGATGCCGTTGGTGGTGCGTTCCCGGATGACCCAGTCCACGGTCCGCCTGGCGTCGTTGAACACGCTGCCCCCGCCCTGGTTGCGGTAGATCGCCTGGGCCGCGCTGACGAAGGCGCCCGCCGAGTACACCGTCTGCCCGGTGGAGAGGCCGCCGTCGGCCCGCATGTGCTCGTACACGCCGCCGGTCGAGCGGTCCAGCAGCTTCGCCCACACCCAGTCGTAGACCGCCCGCGCCTTGTCCAGGTAGCCGCGGTCGCCGTTCGCCTCGTAGATCAGGCAGCCGAGGATGGTCGCGGGACTGTTGCTGAGGGCGTTCTTGTCGCGCTTCTCGACGCTCCACCAGATGCCGCCGCCGAGTGCGCTGTCCCAGCCGCGGTTGTAGACCCGGTCGAACGCGTAGCGCGCCTGGGTGAGGTAGGTCCCGTTGCCGGTGATCCGGTGGCCGCGCGCGAAGGCGAGTCCGGCCCAGAGCAGGTCGTCGTTGTAGTCGTTCCAGTTCCAGTCGTACAGGCCGCCGCCGCCCTGGTTCTGCTGGAGGAACGTGTCGAGGAGGCGGCCGATCAGGTCGCGGGTCTCGGCGCGCGGGGCGCTGTCGTGCACGTCCTGCACGGCCTGGATGTCCAGCGCCTGGCGCCAGAAGTAGTCCTTGGCCGTCTTGTTGAGCGACTCCTTGTAGTAGCGCTGATTGCCGTTGGAGATGAGGAAGGCGCTGTTCAGCGCGGCGAAGGCGGCGTCGGTGTTGACGGTGCCCAGCGGCCTGGCGCCGGATGCGTCTCCTGATGTGCGTAACGCCGTCTCCGCGTGGCCCGGCGTGGCTGTTCCGACGGCCGAGGCGATGCCGAGCGCCGATGCCGCCGCGATGAACGACCTGCGTTCGATCACGTGAGTCCTCCCGAATGAGGATGTGAGTGGGGGGTCGAGTTCGGGGTTCGCGGGAGTACCCGCTGTCGTTCTTCCGGCCGTCGCCGCGTCCATGGCCCCGGCCGTGTCGGACTGTGCGTGCGCGCTCTCGTCCGGGTCACACCCTGGCCCGGACACCGGCGCCGACACGTGAACGGCCGTGGGGTTCGGGCACCGTGGGCGGAGGTGCGCGGCTCCCGGTCGTCTTCGCACGATAGAAGCGCCTCGACACCAACACAACAGAAAGCACCAGAATCCAGGGAAATCGATCACTCCTGTCGCGCGGCGGATCACGCCCGTCGCCCCTCCGGCGCCCCGCATGGTCCGTCCGCACAACGGCCTTACCAGGTGGCGGCGTTGGCCGGCTCCCGCGATCGGATACCGTCTGCGGGATGTCCGGCATACCGCTCCTGAGCAGCGCGATCCCCTCCTCGGCCCCGATCATGGACCTGACGGTCGCCGCGACCGGGGACGGCCCCCTCGTGGTCTGCGCCGACGCGCGCAACGACCTGTGGACATGGGACCCGTTGCGGGACACCTGGCGGAAACGGCCGCTGCCGTTCGCCTGCGCCGCCGATCCGCTCGCCGCCCAGTTCCCGGACGCACGCAACCGGTTGAACCACGTGGCCGTCAGCGCCTCCGGCGGGCGTACGGTGCTGGCCGCCGGGAGCGACGGGCAGGGCGTGGCCTTCTGGGACCTGGACAGCGGTGAGCTGCTCCAGGGGACGGACTTCACACGGGACTATGTCGCGGCCCTGGCCGCCGTGCGGGGCCCGGGACCGGTCCGGTTCGTGGCGGCGCAGCCCAACACCGACGTCCTCGTGCTGTGGGAGGAACCGTTCGGCGGGGACCCCGAGTTGCTCGCGGAGTTCGTGCACGTCTGGGCTGTCGCGACCGCGTGGTACGACGGCCGTTCGCTGGTCGCGGGAGGCGACGGGTCCGGCGTGCGGGTCTGGGATCTGGCCGAGACATCCGAGCTTCTCTTCGACACCAACGGTTCGGCCTGGGCCGTCGCCTGGTCGCGTCTCGGCGACCTGCCTGTCGTGGTGGCGGCGGCCGACCCCGGCGAGCTGTGGGTGTGGGCGGTCCCTGCGGGGAGCTGGCGGCGGGAGCCGCTGTATGCGCCGCTCACCGGTCACGAGGGCCGGATCTGTGCCATGGACACCGCGACGGTCGGCGGACGGCCCCTGGCGGTGACCGCCTCGGAGGACGCGACCATACGCGTATGGGACCTGGCCGGGGGCACGGCGGTCGGCGCGCCACTGGTCGGCCATCAGGGCACTGTCACGGCCGTCACGACCGCCGTCCTCCAAGGCCGCGACGTGGCGTTCAGCGCGGGCAGGGACGGCGTTGTACGCGCCTGGGACCTGACCGCCGCCCTCGGCTAGTCACCCCGTCGCCACCGGCGCCGCCGCGCGGGCGGGAGGACCCCGACCGCATCCGTCCCGGCCTCGGTGGCCCTCCGGGCGATGTGCTGCGCGCACGCTAGGTCCTCTTCACCGATGCCGACGTGCGGAGGGAAGCCCACCGGGTGTCTCAGGCAGCTCAGTCGGCGGGGTCGGGGTCGGGGTCGGTGAGGATGTGGAAGGCGAGTTCGGTGTCGCCGGGCAGGGCTCGGCGTATGTCCGCCGCGTGGTCGAGCGCGGCGAGAACACCGAGGCCAAGGGCGACGTCCGCCGGGTCGGGCGCGGGTGGTGTCGAAACCCCCGGGGGCGGCTCGGCGGTACGCCCGTTCGCGGGGCCAGGCAGCCCGCCCCCTCCAACAGTCGTAGGGGCCACCCCAGTTGCCTGCCTCCTCTACGGATAGTGTCTGTGGGATGTCCGGCATACCGCTCCTGAGCAGCGCGATCCCCTCCTCGGCTCCGATCACGGGCCTCACGGTCGCCGCGACCGGGGATGGCCCCCTCGTGGTCTGCGCCGACTTGGGCAACGACCTGTGGACATGGGACCCGCTGCGGGACACCTGGCGGAAACGGCCGCTGCCGTTCGCCTGCGCGGCCGATCCGCTCGCCGCCCCGTACCCGGACGCACGCAACCTGTTGAGCCACGTGGCCGTCAGCGCCTCCGGCGGGCGTACGGTGCTGGCCGCCGGGGACGACGAGCAGGGCGTGGCCTTCTGGGACCTGGACAGCGGTGAGCTGCTCCAGGGAACGAGTTACACGCGGGACTATGTCGGGGCCCTGGCCGCCGTGCGGGGCCCGGGACCGGCGCGATTCGTGACGGCGCAGCCCAACACCGACGTCCTCGTGCTGTGGCAGGAACCGTTCGGCGGGGACCCCGAACTGCTGGCGGAGGAGGTGCATATCTGGGCTCTCGCGACCGCGTGGTACGACGGCCGTTCGCTGGTCGCGGGAGGCGACGGGTTCGGCGTGCGGGTGTGGGACCTGGCGAAGCCCTCGGAGCTGCTTTTCGACAGCAACGGTTCGGCTTGGGCCGTCGCGTGGTCGCGTCTCGGCGACCTGCCTGTCGTGGTGGCGGCGGCCGACCCCGGCGAGCTGTGGGTGTGGGGGGTTCCAGCGGGAAGCTGGCAGCGGGAGCCGCTGTATGCGCCCCTCACCGGCCATGACGGCCGGATCTGTGCCATGGACACCGCAACGGTCGGCGGACGGCCCCTGGCGGTGACCGCCTCGGAGGACGCGACCGTACGCGTATGGGACCTGGCCGTGGGCGCGGCGCTCGGCGCGCCGCTGGTCGGCCACGAGGGCACTGTCACGGCCGTCACGACCGCCGTCCTTCAGGACCGCGACGTGGCGTTCAGCGCAGGCAGGGACGGCGTCGTACGCGCCTGGGACCTGACCGCCGCACTCGGCTAGCCGGCCAGGTGCCTCCGGTGGCGACGCGCGGGCAGTGGGGTCCACCCGGAGGTTGCGGCGGGTCAGTCGTCGGGATCGGGGTCGGGGTCGGTGAGGATGCGGAAGGCGAGTTCGGTTTCGGTGGGGAGGGCCCGGTGCAGGTGTGCGGCGTGGTCGAGTGCGGCGAGTATCCCGACGCCGAGGGCGACGTCTTCCGGGTCGGGGGCGGTGGTGTCGAAGTCGGCCGGGTTCTCGCCGAGAGCGATCAACGCGCGCCGGTAGGCGCGCCACCAACTCCGGTCGGTGTGGACGAGGGCGCGGCGGGCGGTCTCGGCCGGCCCCAGCGCCGCGACCGCACCCGATACCGCTCCGAACGCGCCCGCCACCACGA
>NZ_JBITKT010000010.1:0-234161 GCF_044461265.1 Streptomyces sp. NPDC049879
AAATCAGCGACGGACGCCTCAAGCTGCTCCACACACCGCCCACAGGCATACAGCGGCGCCTCACCCGGCGGCGACGCCACCGCAACATCCCCAACGCGGGTGACGAGCGTGACCCGGTGCCCACACCAGAACCAGCAGGCACCCACCAACCACTCCTGCACACTCACCCCTCGTCCTTCCCGGCCCTGGCGAGCACACGCAGCAGGTAGAGGAACGCGACGACCAGCCCGAGCAGCACACCACCACCCACCACAGCCACGACCCCGAGGACACTCCCGACACACCGCAGCGCCGCCATCACGCCACCGCCCCCTCGTCCACCGGGTCGAGGTCGAGGCTGAACCACATGCTCTTGCCGATGACTTCGCGGTCACACCCGAAGCCCTGACACATCATCTGGAGCATCCACAGTCCCCTCCCCGACTCGGCGTCCCACGCAGGCTCACGAACGACGGGCACGCAGGGGGACCGGTCCTCCACGCGGATCGTCACCCGCCCGCCGCTCATGACCACCGAGAGACGGCAGTACGGGTCACCGGCGTGCCGCACGATGTTGGAGAGCAGCTCCGACAGCCCCATCCGGGCCGTCTCGACCGTGGCATCCGACGCACCCCACGCCCGCAGCACCAGCACGAGCGTCCGCCGCCACGTCTCGATTCCCCGGGCCCGAGCCAGTAATTCCCAGGCGAACACCTCTGCGTCGGTCGCCGATCCTGTGATGACGGGCATGAGACACCTCCAGCCGCGAAGCGCGGACATGGGCAGCACGGTTCCGTGCACGCAGCGGGGTCGTCCGACGCCGTTGCGTGCGGAAGCCCAGCATGTCCAACGCGTGACTCGTCGTCAAGCCAGAGTTTGGCTAATAGCCAAGCTTTAGCTCACGTGTTCGTCAAACTTGGGAGCCGACCCGTGAGCCTCCGGAGTAATCTCACCTTCACGGTGAATCAGCGAAGGGGTACGCATGGCTGTCGTCTCCAGCGGTGGACCGCTGGCCGCGCGGCGCAAGCTCGGCAACGCGCTGCGCGTCCTGCGGGATCAGCACGGTTTGACGGCCGAGGAGGTGGGAGGGCACCTCGATTGCCACCTGACCAAGATCAGTCGGCTCGAACTGGGCAAAAGGGCCTGTACTCAGCGGGACTTCGACGCGTTGATGGATCTGTACGACGTGGGCGACGAGCAACGTCGAGAGCTTCAGGCACTCATGATCCGAGGAAGACAGCGTGTCGCACCATGGTGGGATGCCTACAGCGACGTCATCACCGCAAGTTACGCGGAGTTCCTGACGTATGAGGCTGAGGCCGCCGCATGCTTGGAGTACCAGCCGCTCGCCATTCCCGCGCTCTTTCAGACCGAATCGTATGCGCGGGCCATCAGCGGACCGGGATTCACCCCCTTGGGACCGGATCAAGTTGACAGCTTGGTCGAGGTCAAGATGCGCAGGCAGGAGCGGCTCCGCGAAGAGCACCCCCTGGCCATCGAAGCGGTGGTGACTGAAGCGGCGCTTCGCTCACAGGCAGGTAGTGTCGAGGTGATGCGCGAGCAACTGCGTGCGCTCCGCGCTGTCTCGTCCTTGCCTCATGCCTCTCTACGGGTGATCCCGTTCGAAGCGCTGGGGAACGGCGGCGCTACCGGTGCTTTCACCCTGTTCGGAGCAGGGGGTGGCAAGGATGCGGACGTGGCCTTCATGGAGTCCGTGGAGCGCACCACGTTTCGCGATGACCCGACCACCCTCCGCCGCTTGAACCGGCTGCACAAAAACCTTGCCGAGGCAGCCCTTTCGAAGGAAGGTAGCCTCGAACTGGTGGAACGTATCGAGAAAGAGACCAGGTAGATGAACACTCGGGCCGACCTGTACGCGGCCGACCTTTCCAGTGCGGAGTGGCGTAAGAGCTCACGTACGGTGAACAACGGCAACTGCGTCGAGGTGGCCGAACTCTTCGGCATGGCTGGCGTCGCCGTTCGTGACTCCAAGAACCTGGACATCCCCGCCACCCGCGTCTCGCGTGGGGCATGGGACACGTTCTTGGGTGCCGTCGCCACCGACACCTTCGCAGCACGGTGACCGCTCGGGAGGTCGTGGCGGGGCGCGCCTCGCCTGGACTCGCCGCGTGCGAGTGCCCAGCCTGAGTCATGTGACTTCCTGGGCAACCTCCCGTGCCGGCCATGTACTTCGTACGAGTGGCACTGCTGGGAACGGACCCTCGAACGAGCCGGATCGGTACGCTGATTCCCGTCCGTGACCCGCCGTCGGGAGGAAGGCCGTGTCCGTCACCGGCGACACGAATGCGATCTTCGCCATGCGTGAGGTGGGGGAGGAATTGCAGCGTCTGCGCGGTCGTGCCGGGCTGCGGCAGGATGACGCGGCGGCGAAGCTGAAGGTGTCGCGGTTCACCGTCAGCAAGATCGAGCGCGGCCGGGCCTTCCCCACCGACCGGCAACTCAAGGTGCTGCTCGGCCTGTACGGCGCGGACACCGACGAGGCAGCCGCGCTCCAGGCGAAGATCGCGCAGGGCCGGTCGTACGGCCGCGCCTGGTGGGAGGACCAGCGTTACCGCGACCTGTTCCACGGCGACTCGTACCGCTACTTCTACGTCGAGGACGCGGCCGAGCGGCTGTCCACTCACGCGGGCACCTATCTGCCCGGCCTCCTCCAGACACAGCAGTACATCGAAGCCATCGCCGCGTTCGGCCAGAAGCACGAGAGCACCGAACGCCGCCTTGTCTTCACCGAATCGCGCCTCAAGCGGCAGGGCGTCCTCGCGCGGAAGAACCCCGTGGTCCTGGATGCCATCTGCCTGGAGTCGGCCGTCCGCGCCGTCGTGGGCGGCCCGACCGTGATGCGACAGCAGCTCCAGCACGTCGCCGCGATGGCCCGCCGCCCCAACGTCACGCTGCGCGTCATTCCCCACACCGCCGGAGCGCCGAGCATCACCAGCGCCTCGTTCACCATCATCGACTTCCCGGGCAGCGAGAACCGCAGCGTTGTGTCCCAGGAGAGACTTGCTGGAGACGTGCTGCACGACGAACCGGCGGAAGTCCGGCAGGCGCGGCGGCGGTTCAACGACCTCGCGGAGCACGCCTTGAGCCCGGAGGAGACCATCAAGCTCGTGCAAGCCATTGAGAAAGAGATCTGATGATGAGCCCCGAGAAGGAAGAACTTCACGACGCCCCTCTCGGCGGGGAGTGGTTCAAGTCGTCGTTCAGCAACGGGAACATGGACAACTGCGTCGAGCTGATGGCCATCGTCGGCGGTGTGGCCGTACAGGACTCCAAGTCCCCCGGCCTGACACCCCAGCGCTACACCCACGCCGAATTCACCGCCTTCATCACGGCCGTCAAGGCGGGAGCCCTCGACCACCCCGCCACCTGACCCCACCCCACCAGCCCCGCCGCGGCTACGGCTGGCCGGAGCATGATCTACCGGAAGGACGTCCGGCGATGGACGAGCGGCACGCCCGTGGTTCGGTCGGCTATCTCATGGAAATGGGCGCGCTCAAGCGCGGCAAGCGCAGTGGGTGGTGGATCGCGGGGGTGAAGGACCCGGAGACGATCGCCGAACACAGTTTCCGCACGGCGGTCATCGGGTCCATGCTGGCGATGCTCGAAGGGGCCGATCCCGCGAAGGTCGCCCTGCTGTGCACGTTCCACGACACGCAGGAGACCCGGGTCGGTGACATCCCGTGGATCGGACGGCGTTACCTCACCGCTGCCAGGAACGAGGACGTCACGGCGGACCAGGTGGCCGACGCCCACCCGGCCGTCGCCGCCGGAATCCAGGCGATCGTGGACGAGTACGAGAACGGCGACTCCCTCGAAGTCCTCGTCGCCCACGACGCGGACAAGCTGGAGTGCATGATCCAGGGACTCGAATACCTGGAACAGGGCTACAAGAACGCCCAGGAATGGGTCACCAGCACCAGGGCCATGCTCACGACCCCCTCAGCCATCGCCCTGGCCGACGCCGCCCAGGGAATGTCCTCCGCCGAGTGGCAGCGCACCTACCTGCGCTGACCCACCACAATCCGGCGACTCCACCACAAGCGGGTGATCCTCCCGCGTGAGCTGTCGGTTCGTTTCGCCGAAGGAGTGACCGGAGTGCCCGGCAACGTCGCGACCTCCACCAGATCGGTCGGTGCCGCGCCGTGGCCCTCGACATCGACCGCCAGCAACCTCGGTCGGCCACCCGATGTCCGCACGGCTGCGCCGTCTCAGGGGTTTCCTGCCAGCTGGCGGCGGGTGTGGGTCTGCCATGTCTGGACGCGGGGGTCGCGGGACCAGGGGGTGAGGGCCGTGTGGATGTCCTCGATGTATTCGCGGGCTCGTGCGGAGGAGACGCCGGAGAGGATGTCCACCGCGCGGCGTGCGACGGTGAGGCCCTGGTCGAGGTCGCGTGCCTGGAGGTGTGCCGTGGCGGTGACGGACAGGCGCAGGCCGACGGCGCGGGTGTGGCCCGCGGGCATGGCGCACTGGGCGTCCCATCCGGCGGCGACGCGTGGTTTTCCGAGGTCGCGGTAGATCTCCACCGCGTCGCTCGCCATGCGGGCGGGGCCGAAGTAGGCGATATACGTGGGGGATTGCCGTTCGCGTGCGGTGTCGAGGAGGTGTTCGCAGGCGGACAGGGCGCGCGTGGCCGCGCGTTCGTCGCCGGTCCTGGCGTGGGCGCGGGCCTCGATGAGGCGGGCGAACGCGAGCACGCGGGGTGTGGCGTCGCGGCCGGCGCGCTGGACCGCGCCCTGCGCCATGTCGATGGCCTCGTCCGGGTAGCCGCGGCGCATCGTCTGGAGCGCCATGGTCGCCAGGACGTACGCGCCCAGCTCGGCGTTGCCCCCGGCGCGTGCCAGGCTGAGCGCTTGGACGAAGTGCCTCTGTGCGAGGGCGTGTTCCCCGGAGTCGAACGCGGCCCAGCCGACGAGCCGGGAGAGTTCGGCCGTGGCGGAGTACAGGCCGTCGGTGATCTGCTGGGTGGCGCGTCCGGCGAGCAGGGGGGCCGCGCGGGTGGTCAGGCAGTCCACGACCTGGCTCGTGCGCCAGGTGCCGCCGCCGTGGCGGGCGTCCCACTGCCGTGCCTGCTCGGCGTGCTCCCACAACTCGTCCAGGTCGCGCTGCCCGACACGTCGGCCACCGCCCTGGGCGGGGGTGTGGGCGGCGGCGGGCTGGATCAGCCAGCGTGTGACGGGCAGGGTGTAGGCGCTGACGGCGAACGCCCGGCCGAAAGTGCGGCGGTGCATGTCTCTCCAGAATTCCGACGCCCGCTGTGCGGCGTCGGCGGGATCACGGGGTAACTCCAGCCCGCTGTCGCCACCCGGGCCCTGGGCGGCCAGGCCGATCTCGGCGACGTCGACCGCGCGGCCGAGCCGTTCCCCCAGCGCCTGGGCGAGCATGGCGGGGGCGGGCTGCCGCGGGACCATGCCGTCGAGCCAGTTCACCACGCTCGTGTGCGTGTAGGAGGTCGGGCGGCCGGCCGCGGCCGCGAGCTGGTTGACGCGGTGCGCCAGCGCCTTGTGGCTGGCGCCGGAGGCGGTGACGAGGGCGGCGAGTGAGGTGTTGGGTGAACGGGTCACTGCGTCGTCCTCTCGTGATGGAACGTCACCGCTTCCTCGCCGAGCGTAGGACAAGTGCCGGGCTTTTCGGTCCCCTTGTGAGTTTTCGGCCCCTCTTGTGAGCCTCCCCCGGCGCGGGACATCGCGCTTCCCTGGTGTCCGTGCCCCCGGGCGTCATCGCCCGCCGGGGCGGTTCCCGTCCCGCGGGGAACCCGCAGGGAAGGAGTCCCCAGATGGATCAGCAGCCGTCGAACGGCCTGTTCACCGGACGGCCTGCCGAGGAGGTGCCGGCCCATGGCCGCCCGCACGGCGAGGCGGACGGTGAGGTGGACGCGTCGCCGCCGGAGGAGGAGGACGATCGCTGAGATGCCGACGGCGCCGGTGGGCCGTGTCAGAGGCCGTCGGTCCAGGTGGCGATTTCGGTGGGGTGGTCGGTGGCCCAGCGTTCCGCGGCTGCTGTCGGGCTCAGGCCCTCGCCTGCCATCAGGCCCGCCACCTCGTTCTGGTCGGCCTCGCTCCACGTGAACGCGCGCAGGAAGTCGGCGGCCCGGCCGCCGTCCTCGGAGAACTCGGTGTTCAAGTACTTGCGCAGTTCTATGCGCGGGTAGTAGCCGGGGAGCTGGACCTCGGAGAGTTCGACCTCGGAGGCCAGCCAGTGGGGCTGCCACAGGTAGGTGAGGACCGGTTCGCCGGTCTGCTTCGCGGCGGCTATCCGTTCGATCAGGGCGTCCTCGCTGCCCGCCGCGACCGGGGTGATGTCCAGGCCGAGGTCGGCGATGATGTCGTCGTCGCGCGTCGTGAACTGCGGGTCGCCGTGCAGCAGTTCGCCGCCGAGGGCGTCCGCGTACTCGTTGAGGTGCCGCCAGTCGAGCGCGTCCGGGTGGTCGGCGGCGAAGTCCGTGTCGCCCGCCACGTACCAGCCGACGTGCCCCGTGATGCCGAGCGGGCCCGCGTCCACCGCCGTCTCGCGCCGGTCCACGTACATGTCCCGCAGGTCCGGCAGCGCGCCCCAGTCCTCCAGGATCGCGTCCACGTCGCCCGTGCCGAGCCCGTCCCACGCCTGCTCCTGCGGCACGTAGACCCGCTCGACGGGTATCTCCAGCTCGTTCTCCAGCACGTACGCGACCACCGCCGCGTTCGCCTGGCCGCCCGGCCACTCGGGGACGGCGATGCGGACCGGATCGGCCGCCGGTTCGCCGCCGCCCGCGCCAGGGACCCGGTCGGCGAGGCCGCAGGCGCTGGTGGCCAGCAGGCTCAGCGCGCCCACCCCGGCGAACAGCGGATGACGTATGCGGCGCATGGTGTGGGTTCCTTCTGGCGTGACGGCGGACGCGACACCACGCAGTGTGGCCCCGGGAGCGTGTCCGGGGCCACAGGTGTCGGCGGGTTCTGTCAGAGCAGGCCGAGTCCGCGGACGGCCTCGCGCTCGTCGGCCAGCTCCTGGACGGACGCGTCGATCCGGGAGCGCGAGAAGTCGTTGATCTCCAGGCCCTGCACGATGCTGTACGCACCGGCGGACGTGGTCACCGGGAACGACGAGATCAGGCCCTCGGGGACGCCGTACGAACCGTCGGACGGGACGGCCATCGAGGTCCAGTCGCCCTCGGCGGTGCCGTTCACCCACGTGTGGACGTGGTCGATGGCGGCGTTCGCGGCCGACGCGGCGGAGGACGCGCCGCGGGCCTCGATGATCGCCGCGCCGCGCTTGGCGACGGTCGGGATGAAGTCCTCGGCCAGCCACTTCTCGTCGTTCACGGCCTCGGCGGCGTTACGGCCCGCGACCTCGGCGTGGAAGATGTCCGGGTACTGGGTCGCCGAGTGGTTGCCCCAGATGGTCAGGCGGCGGATCTCGTCCACGGCCGTGCCGGTCTTCTTCGCCAGCTGCGTCAGCGCCCGGTTGTGGTCCAGGCGGGTCATCGCGGTGAAGCGCTCCGCCGGGACGTCGGGGGCGGCGGCCTGGGCGATGAGAGCGTTGGTGTTCGCCGGGTTGCCCACGACGAGGACCTTCACGTCGTCGGCCGCGTGGTCGTTGATGGCCCGGCCCTGCGGCTTGAAGATGCCGCCGTTCGCCTCCAGCAGGTCGCCGCGCTCCATGCCCTTGGTACGGGGGCGGGCGCCGACGAGGAGGGCGACGTTCGTGCCGTCGAAGGCGACGTTCGGGTCGTCGCTGATGTCGATGCCGCTCAGCAGCGGGAACGCGCAGTCGTCCAGCTCCATGGCGGTGCCCTCGGCGGCGCCGAGGGCCGGGGTGATCTCCAGCAGCCGCAGGCGCACCGGGGTGTCCGGGCCGAGCAGGTGTCCGGAGGCGATCCGGAAGAGGAGGGCGTAGCCGATCTGGCCGGCGGCGCCGGTGACGGTCACGTTGACGGGGGTGCGGGGCATGATGAGTGGCCTTCCGAGGTCGGAACGGTTCAGGCGGCGAGGGTCCGGGGCCGCCGCCAGGTTAACCGAACGGCTTCCCGCGCCATGCGGCGGGCGGCGCCGTACGGGCGTGCGGGGCCGGGGCCGGTTGTCAGGGGGACCTGAGAGAATGGGCCCATGGCCACTGATCGTCTCCGCGTCTTCTCCGGCATCCAGCCCACGGCCGGGTCCTTCCACCTCGGCAACTACCTCGGCGCCGTGCGCCAGTGGGTCGAGCTGCAGGAGACGTACGACGCGGTCTACTCCGTCGTGGACCTGCACGCCGCCACCATCCCGCAGGACCCGGCGGCGCTGCGCGAGTCCAGCCGGCTGGCCGCCGCGCAGCTGCTCGGCGCCGGGGTGGACCCGGAGCGGTGCACGCTGTTCATCCAGAGCCATGTGCCGGAGCACACGCAGCTGGCGTGGGTGATCAACTGCATCACGGGCTTCGGCGAGGCGTCGCGGATGACGCAGTTCAAGGACAAGTCGGCCAAGCAGGGCTCGGACGCCACGACCGTCGGCCTCTTCACGTACCCCATGCTGATGGCCGCCGACATCCTGCTCTACCACGCCGAGCGCGTGCCGGTGGGCGAGGACCAGCGGCAGCACATCGAGCTGACCCGGGACGTCGCGCAGCGCTTCAACGCGCGCTTCGGCGACACGTTCACACTGCCGGGCGCGTACATCCTGAAGGACACGGCGAAGATCCAGGACCTGCAGGAGCCGTCCGTCAAGATGAGCAAGTCGGCGTCCTCGGCCAAGGGCATCGTCTGGCTGATGGACGAGCCGAAGGCGTCGGCGAAGAAGTTCCGCAGCGCGGTGACGGACACGGGGACCGAGGTCCGCTACGACCGGGTGGCCAAGCCGGGGGTGAGCAACCTGCTGGCGATCTACTCGGCGCTGACCGGGCTGACCGTCCAGGAGCTTGAGCAGAAGTTCGAGGGGCGGCTGTACGGGGCGCTGAAGACCGAGGTGGCCGAGGTGTTCACCGAGTGGGTGGCGCCCTTCCGCGACCGGACCCTCGGGTTCCTCGACGACCCGGCCGAGCTGGACAGGCTGCTCGCGCGCGGCGCCGCCAAGGCCCGGGAGATGGCCGCGCCGACGCTGGACGCGGTGTACGAGCGGGTCGGCTTCCTGCCGCCCGCCCGCTGACGGGCCCGGCCGGGGGGCGCCGGGCCGAACGACCCTGGCCGCCCGTCCCGGCCGGGGCGACACTGGGCGGGGGCGTACGCGGGGCATGCCCGCGAGAAGGGAGTGATCCGCCGGTGACCGTCACGCTCGGCGTCTCGATCGCCGTCCCCGAACCGCACGGCAGCCGCCTCCAGCGCCGCCGCCTCGGCTTCGGTGACGCCGCCGCGGCCGGAATCCCCACCCATGTCACGCTGCTGCCGCCGACCGGCGCCGACGAGGCGGAGCTGCCGCGCATCGAGGAGCACCTGGCGGGCGTCGCCGCGGCGGGGCGGCCGTTCGTCATGCGGCTGTCGGGCACCGGCACGTTCCGCCCGCTGACGCCCGTGGTGTTCGTGCGCGTCGCCGAGGGCGGGACGGCGTGCGCCGGGCTCCAGGCCGCCGTGCGCGAGCGCGGCGGGCCGCTGGCGCGCGAACTGCCGTACCCCTACCACCCGCACGTGACGGTCGCCCACGGCATCGCCGAGGACGCCATGGACCGCGCGCAGGCGGAGCTGGCCGCGTACGAGGCGGCGTGGACGGTCACCGGCTTCTCGCTCTACGAACAGGACGCGTCCGGCGTCTGGCGGCTGTGCCGCGAGTTCCGCTTCACGGCGCCGCGCGCCGCGCCGCCCGTACGGGAGCCGCTCGCCGGCGTGGAGTGACGCGACGCCCGCGCGGCGCGCTCCGGACACGGGGCGTGTCAGAACCGTTTCACGGGGCACACCGTCCTAGCGTGGGCGGCGCAATGGAGACACTGACCCGGCTGCCGTGGATCGGACCACTGGCGGCGTGGTTCTTCCGCACGCGCGTGTGGCACGTGTACGAGCATCTGGACGCGCGGAACTGGAGCCGTCTCGCGGCGGCCATCACGTTCACCAGCTTCGTGACGCTCTTCCCGGTCCTCGGGCTCGTCGGCGCGATCGGCGCCGCGCTGCTGACGGACGGGCAGCTGGACACGATCGAGGACTGGGTGACCGACCAGGTGCCCGGCATCGCCGACCAGCTGCACCTGCGCTCGCTGTTCGACAACGCGGGCACCATCGGCGTCATCTCGCTGGTCCTGGTCCTCCCCACCGGCGCGAGCTGGGTGGACTCGCTGCGCGGCTGCCTGCGCGCGGTGTGGGACCTGCCGGACCCGGAGGACAACCTCTTCCTGCGGCGCGGCAAGGACGTCGGGGTCCTCGCGGGCCTCGGGGCCGTCGTCCTCGTCTCGCTGACCGCCTCGGCGCTCGCGCTGAACATCGTGCGGTCGCTCGCGGAGCACGGTCCCGGCGGCGTCCTGATCCAGATCGCGGCGTACGCGGGCGCGATGGGCGTGACGTTCCTGCTGCTGTCGTACGTGCTGGTGTGGCTGCCGGGCGTCCGGCCGCCGCGCCGGGACGTCGTCGTGGCGTGCGTCATCGGCGCGGTCGGCTTCGAGCTGCTGAAGCTGCTGATCAGCGGCTACCTGACGCAGGTGGCGACGCGGAACGTGTACGGCGCGTTCGGCGTGCCGATCGCCCTGCTGGTGTGGATCAACCTCATGGCGAAGCTGCTGCTGGTGTGCTGCGCGTGGACCGCCACCGGCGTCACTCCGGGGGAGCGTCCTTGCGCCGACGCCCTGGAAGACCCGCCAGAGGATGAGTGCGGTGGAACAGATACGCCGCCCCCGCCAGCACCGCGAGACCGCCCGCCGTCACCCCCAGGACCGTGAGGGCGCCGACGCCGGAGCCGCCCGCCGGGGCGGCGCCGTCGAGCGCGGCGTCGGACCCGCCCGCCTGGCCGGAGCCGGGCGCGCCGTCGCCGCCCGCGCCGTCGGTGGTCGCGGTGCCGGTGCCGCCCGAGCCGTCGGCGTCCTGCGCGGCCTCCTCGCTCAGCGGCGGCACCAGCGTGCCGACCGGCTCGACGGACCCGGCCGCCGCGAAGCCCCAGTCGAGCAGCGACGCGCTCTCCCGGTAGACGGCCAGCGAGTCGCCGTCCTCGGGCTTCATCGCCGTGACGAGGAGGACGCGGCCGTCGCGCTCGGCGACGCCGGTGAAGGTGTGGCCCGCCTCGGAGGTGTAGCCGTTCTTGACGCCCGCCAGGCCCTCGTACGGGGCGAGGCCCGGCGCGCCGACGAGGAGGCGGTTGGTGTTCTGGATCTCGTACGTCTCGCGGTCCGCGCCCTCGCCCGCGCCGGGGAAGTCGGCGGACGGGGTGGAGACGTACTCGCGGAAGTCGGCGTTCTGCATGGCGTCGCGCGCGATGAGGGTGAGGTCGTAGGCGGAGGAGGTCTGCCCGTCGGCGTCGTAGCCGTCGGGGCTGACGACGTGGGTGTCGCCCGCCTGCAGCTCCTCGGCGCGGTCGTTCATCTGGGCGACGGTGGTCTCCAGGCCGCCGTTCATGGCGGTCAGCGCGGCCACCGCGTCGTTGCCCGAGGCGAGGAAGACGCCGTGCCACAGGTCCTCGACGGTGTACGTCTGGCCGTCGGCGATGCCCACGGCGCTGCTGCCCGCGCCCAGGGACGCGAAGTGCTCGGGCTCGGCGCGGTAGATCTCCCCGCGGTCGAACGCCGGCAGCACCGTGTCGGCGAACAGCATCTTGAGCGTGCTGGCCGGGGGCATGGGCCGGTGCGCGTCGTGCGCGGCGAGGACGTCGCCGGTCTCCGCGTCGGCGACTATCCAGGACTCGGAGGTCAGGTCGTCGGGCAGGGCGGGCGCGCCGGGGGCGGGCCGTACCTGGGTGCCCGTGGCGGCGAGCAGTTCGCCGCCGACCGCGGACCGGTCGGACCGGTCGGACCGGTCCGTGTCGTCGGCGGCCGCCGGTCCCGCGGCGGCCAGGACGAGCGCGGGCGTGGCGAGGACCGCCGCGAGCGCGGTGCGAACGGGAGTCCGACAAGAGGACGAGCGATTGAACGGCACACGGTGAACTTACCGGGGTCCCACCGCGTCAGGACCAGTGGAGAGGCCCGAATCGGTGAGCGGGGCCGGTCAACCGGGCGAACCCCGCGCGCCGCATACTGGGCCACAGCCGCCCACCAGGGCTGAAGAGGGGGCACATCCGTTGGTTCTCATGCTCATCCCGATGTCGCTGCTCCTGGCCGCGATCCACTGGTATCTGTGGAAACGCCTGGTCCGGGACGTGTCGGCGCCGGGCGGCGTCTACCGGCGGGCGGCGACGGCGGCGCTGGTCGTGCTCGCCGTGACCGTCCCGTTCGCCTTCGCGGGGCGGCAGCTGGGGCTGCCGTTCGCCGTGCAGCCCTATCTGGCGTGGCCGGGATTTGTCTGGATCGTTGCGGTCCTCTACCTGGTGCTGTCGCTGCTCGTGGGGGAGGCGGTCAGGCCGCTGGTGCTGCGGCTGCTGCGCCGCCGGGACGCGGCGCGCGCGGACGCGCCGGGTGCCGTACGGGCCGGGGACGCGGTGCCCGCCGGGACGGCTCCGGCCGTGGCGGAGGACGCCGCCGAGGAGGGCGCCGCCGATGTCGAGGCGCACGCCGTCCCCGACGCGCCGGGGCGGCGGCTCGTCGTCTCGCGCGGCATCGCGATCGGCGCGGGCCTCGTCGCCGCCGGGACGCTCGGCTACGGCGTCGCCAACGCGCGCAACCTGCGCACCAAGCACGTCAGCGTGACCCTGCCCAAGCTGCCGCGCGCCGCCGACCGCTACCGCATCGCCGTCGTCAGCGACATCCACCTCGGCCCGATACTGGGCGGATCGCACTGCCGCCGCGTCGTGGACGCGGTGAACCGCACGCAGCCGGACCTGATCACGGTCGTCGGCGACCTGGTGGACGCCGAGGTGGACGACCTGCGGTCCGCCGTCGCGCCGATGGCCGACCTGCGCGCCCCGGACGGCACGTACTTCGTCACCGGCAACCACGAGTACTACGTGGAGACCGCCGCCTGGATGGACCACGTGCGGGAGCTGGGCCTGATCCCGCTGGCGAACGAGCGCGCCGGGCTGCCGTACTTCGAGCTGGCCGGGGTGAACGACATCAGCGGCGAGGGCAGCGACTTCGGCGGGCCCGACTACGAGGCGGCGCTCGGCGACCGCGACCGCTCGCGGGCGACCGTCCTGATGGCGCACCAGCCGGTGATGATCCACGACACGGTGGACTGGGGCGTGGACCTCCAGCTCTCCGGGCACACGCACGGTGGCCAGATGTGGCCGCTCACCTACATCGCGGGCGCCGCCAACCCGACGCTGGCGGGCCTGGAGCGGTACGGCGACACGCAGCTGTACGTCAGCAGGGGCGCGGGTGCGTGGGGCCCGCCGGTGCGGGTGGCGGCCGATCCGGACATCACGGTCATCGAGCTGCGGACCCCATGACGTCTATGACTGGCTGCTCATCGGATTGTCCGGTTTACGTCTCGGATCGCCGCACGGGTCAACTATTCGCGCCGAGTTGGTGTCCTTGATAACAAGCTGGGCACAAACTGACAGCGTGATGGAAACGGCTGGCATCGCGGCACAGAGGAGTGAGTGGGGAATGTCGGAGGACGTGGGACTGGACGTGGAAGTGGCGGAGGCGCTCGTCATCCGGGGGCGCGTGCGCGACGCGCTGGGCGTCGCGCTCCCGCGCGCGGTGGTGACGCTGAGTGCGCCGGACGGCGGCCGACATCTCGTGAAGACGCGCAGCGCGGACGACGGCGCGTTCACCGTCACCGCCCCTGAGCACGGCGAATACCTCCTGGCGGCCTTCTCGCCGCAGCTCGGCAGCCAGAGCGTGGCCGTGCGGCTCGAAGGGCGTTCGGTGGAGGTCGAGTTCCGCATGGACGTGCCGGGCGCCGTCCAGGAGTGACCCGCGGCGTCCCGGCCGGGCCCGGCACCCCACGGCCAGGCCCGCCCGCGCCGCGTCCGCCCGGCGCGCCGCCCGGGGCGCACCCGTGGGCGTTCTGTGGCGATCGGACCCCAAACGCGCCCACACCGTGACCTCCCGCCGCTCCAACGCCCCGCGCCCTTGTGGTTGGCTTGCCCCGCACATCCTTACGAGAAAGGGCGCGCCGGGTGCGACGGATGAAGGGTCGAGGGGCGATAGGCATCGTTCTTGCCATGGTGCTGGTGGTCGCGGGGGTGGGCGGCTGGGCCTGGTACCAGACGCGGGACGGCGAGGAGGAGCCCATCGTCGTGGGCACGACGATGGCGCCGACGGTGCTCGACCCGGCGGGCGCGTACGACATCGGTTCGTGGGCGCTGACCAGCAACCTCTTCCAGTCCCTGCTGACGTTCATCCCCGGCAAGGAGCAGCCGGTCCCCGACGCCGCCGAGGAGTGCGAGTTCAGCGACGAGGAGCTGACGGTCTTCCGCTGCACGCTCCGGGACGACCTGACCTTCAGCAACGGCAACGCGATGACGCCCGACGACGTCAAGTTCTCGTACGAGCGCATCATCGGCATGGCGGCCCGCGCGGCGCGCGAGGCGGAGGACGACACCATCCCGGAGGACGAGAAGTTCGCCTTCGCCGGTCCCGCCGCCCTGCTGGGCAGCCTCGACGCCGTCCGCACCGACGGCCAGGACATCATCTTCGAACTGAACCAGCCCGACGCCACGTTCCCCTTCATCGTGGCGGGCGCCGCCGGTGCCATCGTGGACCGGCAGAGCTACCAGGAGCTGGACCTGCACTCGGACGAGTCGGTCGTCGGCTCGGGACCGTTCGTGCTCACCCGCTACGTGGCGGACGAGGTCGCCGAGCTGGCGCCCAACCCCGACTACAGCGGCGCCGCCACCGCCGGCCAGGCCCCCATCACCGTCCGGTACTTCGTGCAGCAGGGCGACGGCCCCACGGCCGACCAGCAGCTCGCCGACGCGTGGGAGAACGAGGAGATCGACGTCAACGGCGGCGTCATGCCCCCGGAGGCCATGGCGGACCTCAACCGCAGCGACCCGGACATCGCCTTCGCCGAGCAGGCGGGCGCCAACACCCGTGTCATGGGCTTCAACACGGACGAGGACCGCACGTTCGGCTCCCGCGCCGCCCGCCGCGCCGTCGCCGCCCTGATCGACCGCGAGGGCATCGCCCGGCGCGTGCAGCACGACACGGTGGAGTCGCTCTACTCGCTGATCCCGGCGGGCTTCACGGGCCACTCGACGCCGTTCTACGACCTGTACTACGACATGGACGTGGACGACGTGCGGCAGGAGATGCTCGACGCGGGCCTCGAACTGCCGGTGCAGTTCGACCTGGCGTACTCCCGCGGCGCGGCGAACACCGCCGAGGCCGAGTTCATCGCGGAGACGCTGAACGAGTCGGGCCTCTTCGAGGTCACCACGACCTACTACGACTGGTCCGAGTTCGTGCCCACCCTCTTCGGCGAACGGGCCTTCGACGCCTACCTGCTGAGCTTCGCGGCCGACTTCCCCGACCCCGCGACGTTCACCGACAACCTCGTCGGCCCGGTGGACGCCCTGACCACCCACTTCAGCAGCGACACCATCAACGCGATGATCGAGGACACCAGGGGCGTCGTGAACCGCGGCCGGGTCGCGGGCGACTTCGAGCGCATCCACGAACTGGCCGCCGCCGAGGCGCCGGTGATCCCGATCTGGCAGGAGACCCGCGTCACCATCAGCACGACCGACATCGCGGGAATCCAGCAGCTCGCCTCCAACAGCGGTGTGTGGCGGCTGTGGGAGCTGCACAGGATCTGATCGTTACGGCAGGATGCGCTCATGGCTCGACTACGGCACACCATCGACCTGGCCCCGGTCGCGCGCGGCCAGGTGGAGGACGCGTTCCGTGTGCTCCACGACGTGATCGAATCCCTGCGCGTCGAGGACGCCAGGCTCGTCACGGAGGACGGCAGGCCCGTCCCCGACGTCGTGCTGCGCTCGGGAGAGCACGCGCGGCCGGGGGCGCAGTACTCCGTCCCCGGGCCCGTGCAGGAGGGGACCGGCCCGCCCGCCGACCGGCTGACGGTGCTGGAGTGGGACCGCTCCACCGCCACCGCCGTGCGGTACGAGGCGGAGCGGCACGAGCCGCCCTCGCGGGGCAGCGCCGAGCTGCGGCTGCGCAGCGCGGAGCGGCCGACGAACGTGCGGTTCGTGCTGCGCGGGGAGCTGACGCGCCCGGACGGCGGGCGGCGGCGGATGCGCTGGTTCGCGCTGCGCGCGGAGCTGGACTTCGACCGGTGGTGGGAAGCGGCCGGGGGGCACCTCGGCTCGGGGGCGGGCGCCGGCGCCCGCAGCCGCCCCGCGCTGACCGTCCTCATGCGGCACCCGCTGCTCCAGGCGACCACCGTCGTCGTGCCCAGGCCGGGCAGGGACGGCGGCTGGCGCCTCGACATCGCCACGACCGTACGGGGCCGGCGGCTCGGGCGGCTGGTCGCGGCCGTGCCGCTGCGGGTCACGCGGCGGCTGATGCACCGCGCGGTCGGCGAGGCGCTCCAGCGGATGGCGGACGACTGGCGGACGCACGCCGTCCCGCGCGTCGAGCGGAGCCCGGACGAGATGCGCCGCGCCCTGCTGGAGGACCTGACCGGTCGCGGCAGCAGGACGCGGGCGCCCGAGGAGTGACCCGCGGGGGGCCGCTCGCGGCGGGGGTCAGTTCTGGTTGGCCTCGACGTCCAGCGTGATCTTGATCTTGTCGCTGACCGCGGCGCCCGCCGCGCCGCCGGTGACGCCGAAGTCGCCCCGGCTGATCTCGGTCGTGGCGGAGAAGCCGACGGCGGGCTTGCCGTCCATGCCGGTGCCGAAGCCGTTCAGCTCCACGGCCAGGGTGACGGGGCGGGTGACGCCGCGCAGGGTCAGCTCGCCGTCGATGAAGCCCTCGCCGTCCTCGACGCGCACGCCGGTCGAGGTGAAGGTCATCGCCGGGTGGGCGGCGACGTGCAGGAAGTCCTCGCCGCGCACGTGCTCGTCGCGCTGGGCGTTGCCCGTGGAGACGGACGAGGTGTCGATCGTCGCCGTCACGGAGGACGCCTCGGGGGCCTCGGTGGTGGTGAGGGTGCCCTCGAAGGTGTCGAAGCGGCCGCGCACCTTGGCGATGCCCAGGTGGCGGACGGTGAAGGAGACCTCCGAGTGCACGGGGTCGATGGTCCAGGTGCCCGTGGTGTAGCCGGGCAGGAGGGCGCTGAGGTCGGCGGACGCGGTCATGGATGACTCCTCGGGTGCGGTGTTCGGGGGTGTCGCGCTCGGTGGCGGAGGCCGTGCCGTTCGGTGAGCGCTCCGCCAACCTAGCGCGTTCTTGTTGAATCCTCAACCACAGGTACTCTCGGCTTATGCCCGAGCATCAGCCGACCCCCTGGCTCACCGAGGGTGAGCAGCACGTGTGGCGCACGTACCTCGCCGCGACCGCCGACCTCCAGGCCCACCTCGACCGGCGCCTGCGCGCGGAGGCGGGCGTCCCCGTCGCGTACTACGAGATCCTCGTCGCCCTGTCCGAGAGCCCCGGCGGGTCCCTGCGCATGGGGCGCCTGGCCGACGTGTGCCGCGCGTCGCGCAGCCGCCTGTCGCACGCCGTCGCCATGCTGGAGAGCTACGGCTGGGTGAGCCGCTGCGCCACCGAGGACGACGGGCGCGGCTCGGTCGCCCGGCTGACGGACGCGGGGCTCGCGGCGCTGCGGGAGGCCGCGCCGGGGCACGTCGGGGAGGTGCGCGCCTGCCTGTTCGACGCGCTGAGCGCCGAGCAGATCGCCGCGCTGCACGGGATCGCGCACACGCTGCGGGACGCGGTGGCGGCACGCTCCGGCGGGACGTCCCCTGACCTGGCTGCACGGCCCTGCTGAACGGCCTTGCAAAGCGGTCGAGTCGGTCGCGGGCGGGCCGTACCCTGGCCGGCATGGCCCACGCCAAGACCTCCTACGTCTGCCTGCCCTGCCGGGCCTCCTACAAGCAGCCCCACCCCGACGGCCGCGACCGGCTCTGCCCGCGCTGCGCCGGGCCGTTGATCCACGTGGGCTCCGCCTTCGCGCCGCCGCGGCGGCGCGACACCGCCGCCTGGCGGACTCTGTCGGTGCTCCTGCACGCCGGTGTCCGCTTTCCCATGGGCTGCTGCTGCGGCCCCGGCTACCGTCCGCGCACGCTCGGCGAGGTGCGCGAACGGATGGCGTACGCGCGGCGGACCGGCGAACCGTTCGCGCGTGCGCTGGTGCGCCCGGAAGTGCCGTAGCGCCTCACGGGGCGGGGAGGACGCGGGCGGCCAGGCCGGGGGTCCACTCGACGTACTCGATCTCCGCGCCGTCCGCGTGGCGTGCGTAGAGGAAGCGTCCCGTCGGCCCGGCGGTGACGGGGGTGGTGACGGTGGCGCCCGCCCCCGCCAGCCGCGACTGGAGGGCATCCAGGTCGTCCACGACGACGGTCGCGGAGGCGTGGGCGTACTTCGCGCGTTCGGCGGGCGGGCCCGCGATGACGAGGAAGTCGCCGACGGCGGCGAGGGCGACGGCGTGGAAGGCGAGGCGCAGGTGCGGTTCCTCGCCGGTCAGCTCCTCCAGCAGGGGGAGGGCGCGGTCGAGGTCGTCGGTCCACAGGCGGGCGTAGGTCTTGAGGACGGTCATCGCGGTTCCTTCCGGTTACCGGGGAACCGTAGGTGACTATGCTCCGGCCTGGAAGAACGCACTTTCCGGTGAGAGAGGCACCTCATGGAAACCGAGCAGGACAGCGGGGACGTGACGCGCGCCCACTCGCTCGCGCGCGAGATCTTCGCGGGCGTGGCCAACAAGTGGGCGCTGCTGATCATCAACGTGCTCGGCGCGCGGACCCTGCGCTTCACCGAGCTGCGCGACGAGATCGAGGGCATCAGCCACAAGATGCTCACCCAGACCCTCCGCGGCCTGGAGCGCGACGGCGTCGTCCACCGGACCGTGCACGCGACGGTGCCGCCGCGCGTCGAGTACCGGCTGACCGGCGCGGGCGCCGAGCTGCTCGCCACCGTCAACGGCATGTGCGCCTGGACCCGCCGCCACCTCGACGGGATCGAGGCCGCGCGCCGCCGTTTCGACGCGCGGGACGGCTGACGGGCTGGGCGCTCGGTAGAATCACGGTGTTCTTCAAGCCTCTCCGGCTCTGCCGGGGAGGCTTCTCGCGTTTCCGGAGGAGTGCCGTGCCCGACCGTGTCCTGCGTCCCGCCACCGCCGCCGACCTGCCCGCAGCCGAGCGGCTGTGGCTGATGTTCCACCACGACATGTCCGCGTTCTCGCGCGAACTGCCGGGCCCCGACGGGGCGTTCCGCCGTGACCGGCTCGACGCCGCGTTCACCGAGGCCGACCGCGCCCCGTACCTCCTGCTGAGCGGCGACCGCCCGGCGGGCCTCGCGTTCGTCCGGGGCCTGACGGGGCCGGCGCGCGTGCTGAACAGCTTCTTCGTCGTGCACGGCGCCCGGCGCTCCGGGCTCGGGCTGTGGGCGGCGCGTGAGGTCGTCGCCCGGCATCCCGGGCCGTGGGAGATCCCGTTCCAGGACGCGAACGCGGGCGCCGTCGCGTTCTGGCGCCGCGTCGCCGCCGACATCGCCGGTGACGCGTGGACCGAGGAGCGGCGGCCCGTCCCCGGGCGTCCCGGGGTGCCGCCCGACGTGTGGATCTCTTTCGGCGAGCCCGCCTTCAACAGCGCCGTTTAAAGGACCTTGCCCGGGTTGAGGATGCCCAGCGGGTCGAAGACCTGGCGGATCGACCGCTGCAACTCCAGGCCGACGGGGCCGAGTTCGCGGGCCAGCCAGTCGCGTTTCAGCAGGCCGACGCCGTGTTCGCCGGTGATCGTGCCGCCCAGGGCGAGGCCCAGCTCCATGATCGCGTCGAACGAGGCGCGGGCGCGGTCCCGTTCGTCCGGGTCGGAGGCGTCGAAGCAGACGACCGGGTGCGTGTTCCCGTCCCCGGCGTGGGCGCACACGCCGATGGTCAGCCGGTACTCGTCCGCGATGGCCGCGACGCCGTCCAGCATCTCGGCCAGCCGCGCGCGCGGCACGCACACGTCGTCGATCATCGTGGTGCCCGCGACCGCCTCCAGCGCGGGCAGCGCCGCGCGCCGGGCGGCGAGCAGCAGCTCCGACTCGGCGGCGTCGTCGGCGGGCACGACCTCGGTGGCCCCGGCCGCGCGGCACAGCGCGCCGACCGCCGCCAGGTCGGCCGCCGGGTCCGGGGTGTCGAAGGCGCAGATCAGCAGCGCGCGGGTGCTCTCCGGCAGGTCCATGCGCGTCAGCCTGTTGACGGCGCGCACGGTCGTCGCGTCCATCAGTTCGAGCAGCGACGGGGTGTGGCCCGCCGCCATGATGGTGGCGACCGCCTCGCCCGCCGCCGCCGTGCCGGGGAACTCGGCGGCCAGCGCCAGCCGTGGCGGCGGCGCCGGCTTCAGCGCGAGCACCGCCCCGACGACCACGCCCAGCGTCCCCTCGGCGCCGACGAACAGGCGCGTCAGGTCGTACCCCGCCACGCCCTTGGCCGTCCGCCGCCCGGTGCGCAGCAGCCGCCCGTCCGCCAGCACGACGTCGAGCCCGAGGACGTACTCGGCCGTCACGCCGTACTTGACGCAGCACAGGCCGCCGGAGCCGGTGCCGATGTTGCCGCCGATGGTGCACTGCTCCCAGCTCGACGGGTCGGGCGGGTACGCGAGGCCGTGCGCGGCGACGGCCTTCGACAGGTCCGCGTTGACGACGCCCGGCTCGACCACGGCGTAGCGGTTCACCGCGTCGATCTCCAGCACGCGGTCCATGCGGAGCAGGGAGAGCACCACGCAGCCGTCCACCGCGTTCGCCGCGCCGGACAGGCCCGTACGGGCGCCCTGCGGGACGACGGGGACGCGCAGCGCGTACGCCGTCCGCAGCACGTGCCGCACCTCCTCGACGGTGCGCGGCAGCACGACGGCCGCCGGTTCGCCCGCCGGGCAGAAGCTCGCCATGTCGTGCGCGTAGGAGGCCATGACGTCGGGATCGGTGAGGACGGCGCCGTCCGGCAGGCCCTCGCGCAGCGCCGCGACAAGAGTGCTCATACCGCCCACCATGACACCGCCGCCACCGTCCGTCACCCCCCTCCGGCGCACCGGCCCCGGGTTGCGCCCCTGTTCACCCCGGGCACGCTCCCGGTTCACACGGCGGGTCCCGGCGTCCGCGACGATCCGCCCCATGAAGCACCGAAGACTCGCCGTCCTGGGCACCGTCGCCGTGCTCGGGGCCACCGCCGTCACCCCGGCCGCCGCCCACCCGCACCACCGCGACCACCACGGGGGCGGCCTCGACCTGACCCTGATCGGCCGCTACGAGACGGGCGCGTTCGACGAGGGCGCGGCCGAGATCACCGCCTACGACCCGCGCAGCGAACGGGTGTTCACCGTCAACGCGGAGCGCGGCACCGTCGACGTCCTCGACCTGTCCGACCCGCGCCGCCCCCGCAAGGTCGCCGAGCTGGCCACGCCGGGCGCCAACAGCGTCTCCGTCAGCGGCGGCCTGGTCGCCGTCGCGCAGGAGGCCGCCGACAAGACGGACCCGGGCACCGTGTCCGTCTTCCGGGCGCGCGACGGGCGCCGCGTGGACGCCGTAGAGGTCGGGGCGCTGCCGGACATGGTGACGTTCACGCCGGACGGCCGCCGCCTCGTCGTCGTCAACGAGGGCGAGCCCGACTCGTACTGCGCCGACGGCACCGACCCCGAGGGCTCCGTCTCGGTCGTCTCGCTCGACCGCTCGGGCCGCGTCACCGGTACCCGCACCGCCGACTTCCGCGCCTGGAACGGGCGCGAGGACCGGCTGCGCGCCGAGGGCGTGCGGATCTACGGGCCCGGCGCGTCCGCCGCGCAGGACTTCGAGCCGGAGTACGCCGCCGTGTCGCCGGACGGCCGGACGGCGTACGTCACGCTCCAGGAGAACAACGCGCTGGCCACCGTGGACCTGCTGCGCGGCCGGGTCACGCGCGTCGAGGCGCTGGGCACCAAGGACCACAGCCGCCCCGGCCAGGGCCTCGACCCGTCCGACGAGGACGGCGGCGCGCGGATCGGGCGGTGGCCGGTGGAGGGGCTGTACGAGCCGGACGCCCTCGCGTCGTTCGGCGGCGGGCGGTACCTCGTGACGGCGAACGAGGGCGACGCGCGGGACTGGGACTGCTACGGCGAGGAGGTCCGCGTGGGCGACCTCGCACTCTCCCCGCGTGCCTTCCCCGACGCGGCGCGCCTCCAGCAGGACGACGCGCTGGGCCGCCTGACCGTCACCGGCACGTCGCCGCGCGACGCCCAGGGACGCGTCACCGAGCTGCACGCGATGGGCGGGCGCTCCCTGTCCGTCCGCGACACGTCGGGGCGGCTGCTGTGGGACTCGGGGGACGACCTGGAGCGGCTGATCGCCGAGCGGTACCCGGACGACTTCAACACCGACAACACCGAGAACGACCCCGACTCGCGCAGCGACGCCAAGGGGCCGGAGCCGGAGGGGGTGACGGTCGGGACGGTGCGTGGCACGACGTACGCCTTCGCCGGTCTCGAACGGGTCGGCGGCGTCGTGGCCTACGACCTGTCGGACCCGCGCGACCCGGAGCTGGCCGGCTATGTGAACTCCCGCGATTTCAGCGGCGATCCTGAAGCGGGCACGGCGGGCGACCTCGGCCCCGAGGGGCTGACGTTCGTCCCCGCGCACGACAGCCCCAACGGCCGTGCCCTGCTGATCGTCGGCCACGAGACGAGCGGCACGACCGCGATCTACCAGATCGGCTGACCCCCCGCGCCCCTGCCGTTCCCGCGCGTCAGGCCGGGGACGGCAGGGGGTAGTGGACGCCGGTCAGTTCCTCGGAGAGCGTCCAGAGGCGGCGGGCGGTCGCCTGATCGGCGGCCCTGGGGGCGAGTGGGACGCGCGTCGGCGCGCCGCGCAGTTCGGCCGGGCCGCTCGGGCCGATGAACTCGCCGCCCTGGACGCCCGGTTCGGTCGCGGCAAAGAGCTGGGGCAGCGCGCCGCGTCCGGGGCGCTGGGCGAGCAGCGGATTGCCGACCCGCCCGAGGAGGAACCGCCACAGCCCGACCGGCGTGCCCGACTGGAGGCCCGTGGCGGTGTAGCCGGGGTGCGCGAGGACGCTGCGCACGGGGCTCCCGGCCGCCGTCAGGCGCCGGTGCAGCTCGATGCCGAAGACGGCGTTGGCCAGCTTGGACTGGTTGTAGAAGCCCATGGGGGAGTAGCGGCGTTCGCCCGTGAGGTCGTCGAAGTGGAGTGACGCCTTGCGGTGGTTGACCGAGCTGACCGTCACCACGCGCGGGTCGCGGCCCTCGGCGAGGAGGCCGAGGAGCAGCCCGGTGAGGGCGAAGTGGCCGAGGTGGTTGGTCGCGAACTGCGCCTCGTGACCGCGTTCGGTGAGGGTGCGGGGCGGCGCCATGATCCCGGCGTTGTTGACGAGGACGTCGAGCCGTCCGTGGTCGGCGCGCAGCCGGGCGGCGAAGGCCGCGACCGAGCCGGGTTCCGCCAGGTCGAGCGGGCGCACGTCGAGCCGCGCGTCCGGCCGCGCGGCGGTGATCTCCCCGGCCGCGCGCCGCCCCTTCGCCTCGTCGCGCACGGCGAGGACCACGTGCGCGCCCCGTCCGGCGAGCGCCCGCGCCGTCGCCAGGCCGAGGCCGCTGCTCGCGCCCGTGACGACGGCGATCCGCCCGTTCTGATCCGGTATGCGCCCGGCGTCCCATCGCTGCTGCTTCTCCTGTGCCATGCGACGCATGGTGTCGTTCATGGCATTCAGTGTCAAGCTGGCACTGTGTGCCGCTCACGGCATGGCGTGTACGCTGGGCCGGTGACGTCCACCCCGCAGCCGACCCTCGCCGAGCGCAAGCGCCTGCTCGTGACCGGGGAACTGACCGAGGCGGCGCTCCAACTCCTCGCCCGCCGGGGCTTCGACGCGGTCACCATCGACGAGATCGCGGCCGCCGCCGGGGTGTCCCGGCGCACGTTCTTCCGGCACTTCGCGTCGAAGGAGGACGTCGTCGTCCAGTTCCTCGCCGGGATGGGCGACGCCATCCGCGCCGAGCTGGCCGCGCGCCCCGCCGGGGAGCCGCCGTCCGCCGCGCTGCTGCACGCCGTGCGCGTCGCCGTCGAGACATGCTCGGGCAAGGCCGAACGCGCCCTGCCCGTCGTCCGGTTGATCCTGGAGACGCCCGCCCTGCTCGCGCGCTTCCTCGAACGGCAGGCGCAGTGGCGCGACGACCTGGCGGCCGGGCTCGCCGACCGCCTCGGCCGCGACCCGGGCACCGACCTCTACCCGCAGCTGGCCGCCGGGATGGCGCTCACCGCGTTCCACACCGTGCTCGCGCGGTGGAGCCGCAGCGACGGCGCCGAGGACCCGGCCGCGCTGCTCGACCGGGCCTTCGCCGTCCTGGCCCCGGCGCTCGACGCGCCGCCGGGCGCCGGGTGAGCCGTGCCGCCCCCGCCCCCGCCGGGGGCGGCACGGCGGGTCACGGCGGGGTCAGCACTCGCCGCCCCAGACGGCCGAGTTCATCGTGATCGTCCCGCCGCCGGTGAACCGGTGCGCGTTGGAGTCCGGCGGGAAGTGCAGGCAGCCGGTGGACCACTGGCCGCCGGACCAGGTCACGCGCCAGTAGATGTGGTCCGCGCCAGGGTCGGACGTGCCGTTGTTGACGATCGACATGCCGGTGGTGGACCGCAGGTTGGACAGGTTGCCCTGCGACTTCCAGCGCGGCTCGCCGCTGAAGTTCGAGTTGTCCCACACGCACACGTAGCTGCGCGGACAGTCGCTCTGCGCCGCCGACGCGGACGGCGCCAGCGCCGCCCCCGTGGCCGTCATGACGAGCGCCGCCCCCGCCACGCCGACGCTTCTGCGTATTCCCATCGGTGACTCCCCCTCGAAACGCGGTGGTTGATGCCTCCACCCTGCCGCGCGGCGGGCGCGCACCGGCGATGCTTCAACCCTGTATGAAACGTGCCGGCTCTGCTTCACTGAGTGCTAACGGGCAGGGGGACGCACGGGGGGTCGTGCTGTGTTGCGGGTGCACTTTTCGGGGGAGGACCTGGGGCGTACGCGGCTCGCGCCGGGGCCGGTGCCGATGTGGGAGACCATCCTCAGCCTGCACCGATTCCAGCGCCGCGACGGCGGGTTGCTCGTGCGGCAGTGGCGCGCCCACGCCGCCGGGGCCCTGCCGCCCGACTGGCCGCTGCTCGCCACGCTCGTCCCGCCCGCCGGGTACTTCCCCGACTTCCTCACGCCGCCCCAGCCGTTCGCGGACCTCGGCGAGGCCGTCGCGCACGTCGCGGCCACGGCGCGCGCCACCGTGCGCCGCGACCTCGTGCACCTCGAACGGCGGCGCCTGGCCGCCCCGTTCGCCGACGGGCTGTGGCGCGGCGCGCCCCGCGCGTACGAGCGGCTCGGCGACGTCCTGACCGCCTGGCACGGCGCGGCGCTCGCCCCGTACTGGAGCCGCGTCGAGGAACAGGTGCTCGCCGACCGCGCCCGGCGCGCGGCGCGCATGCTCGACCAGGGCACCGAGGGGCTGCTCGCGGCGCTGCCGCCCGCGCTGCGGTGGCGCGCGCCCGTCCTGGAGGTGGACTACCCGGTCGAGCAGGACCTCGTGCTCGGCGGGCGGGGACTGCTGCTCGTGCCGTCGTTCTTCTGCCTCGCCACCGGCGTGACGCTGCTGCACGACGACCACACGCCCGTGCTCGTCTACCCCGTGGAGCACCTGCCGGCCGCCGAGCCGGTGGGCGCCGAGGAGCACCGCGTCTCGCTCGCCGCGCTCCTCGGCCACACGCGGGCGGCGATCCTCGAAGCGCTCGAACAGAGCTGCACCACGGGCGGGTTGGCGCGCCGGGCCGGGGTGCTGCCGTCGTCGGCGAGCCAGCACCTCGGCGTGCTGCGGGACGCGGGGCTCGTCCGCACGGCGCGTTCGGGGCGTACGGCGTGGCACTCGCTCACCGCGATGGGCGCGGCGCTCGCGCGGCGGGGGTGGGTCAACCCGGCGGCGTTCGGTCCTGGGCGGGACCCGGCGGACCGACCCGCGCCGGCCAGGGGCGCCAGCCGCCGGGCGGGAGCGGGGGGCGTGCGCCGAGGCGGGTGACGCGGTACTCGGAGCTGCTCCCGTCGCCGTCGGGGGAGGAGACGGCGCAGGTGACGCGGCCCCGGCGCAGGGTCTCGCGCAGCCGCCCGGCGGCGACGGCGAGGGTCTGCCACTCCAGCTCGCCGGCCAGCGCCTCGACCGAGTCGTCGCACGCGTCGCAGCCGCAGTCGGGGAAGGCGGCGGCGAAGTACCGGCCGGCGTGCAGGGTCACGCTGGGGAAGCCGGTGAACGTGAAGGTGAGCGGCGCCGCGTCGGGCGCGGCCGGGGTGAGCGTCACCGTACGCACGCGTTCGCCGTCCCGCCGCTCCTCGCTCTCGCGGGCCGTCGCGTCGTACTCCGCCGTGAGGTGGGCGGCCAGCGCCTCGGCGACGGTGAGCAGGGGCGCGAAGCGCTCGGGGTGCTCGGTGACGCTGTAGTACCGCTCGGGCGGGCCCTCGTCCCAGTCCCAGCGGTCGCCGTAGGGGATGACGGCTCCGGCGGCGTCGCGGAGGACGGGGAGCGCGAGGGCGGGGCGTGCGTACGCGGCCATGCGCCGACCGTACGCGCGCCCCGCCCGTCGCCGCGCCCGTTTATCGCGGGGAGGCGGGGCCGTCAGGCGCGCCAGCGGGCGCGGTCCTCGTACCGGAAGATCTCGTGGTTCTTGTGCAGGCCGAGGGAGAAGGGGTAGACGGCCCCCTCCGTGAGGTTGTGGCCGTTGGAGGCGCGGTGGGTCACGCAGTTGCCGTTGCCGCCGACCGAGATGCTGTCGATGATCCGCATGCCGCTGGGGTCCCAGACGTCCACGTACACGGCCCAGCCGTCGGCCTCGATGTCGCAGACCTCCACGATGTCGCCGTACGCCTCGAAGCGCAGGCGGCCGCCGGGGTCGCCGTCGTTGGTGTGGAGCTGGTGGTCCCAGTCGATGGCCTGGGCGGCGGTGGCGTTGAGCGCCGGGAACGCGAGGGCGGCGGCGAGCACGGCCGCGCCGCGCAGGGCGGTCTTCCTACTGGGCTTCCACATGGGAACGCCTTCTTCCGGTGTGCGGGTTCGGTTCGTGAGGGGGTGCGTCCTTCAGATGCCGCGAGGACCGGTCAGGCCCGCCACTGGGCGAAGTCCTCGTACCGGCCCGATGGGAGCGAGTCCTTCGTCAGGTCCAGCGTGAAGGAGTACAGCGCGCCCTCCTGGAGGTCGTGGCCGTTGGAGGCGCGGTGGGTCACGCACTTGCCGTTGCCGCCCACCCTGATCACGTCGTAGACGGCGGGGCCGCTGACCTCCACCTCCACCGCCCAGCCGTCGGCTTCGATGTCGCAGACCTCGACGATGTCGCCGTACGCCTCGAAGCGCAGGCGGCCGCCGGGGTCGCCGTCGTCGGTGTGGAGCTGGTGGTCCCAGTCGATGGCCTGGGCGGCGGTGGCGTTGAGCGCGGGGAGCGCGAGGGCGGCGGCGAGTACGGCCGCGCCGCGCAGGGTGGTCTTCTTGCTGGGCTTGCGCATGGGGCGATTCGCTTTCGATGGACGACGGACGAGTATGAGAACGGGGCGGGTGGTCACGCCTTCCACTCGGCGTAGTCCCAGTACTGGCGCAGGCCGTTGGAGTGCTCCAGGGAGAGCGAGAACTCGTAGTAGCGGCCCTCCACCAGGTCGTGGCCGTTGGAGGCGCGGTGGGTCGCGCAGTTGCCGTTGCCGCCGACCCTGAAGTTGTCCACGTTGTAGCGGCCCACGGTGTCGTAGACATCGACCTCCACGGCCCAGCCGTCGGCTTCGATGTCGCAGATCTCGACGATGTCGCCGTAGGCCTCGAAGCGGAGGCGGCCGCCGGGGTCGCCGTCGTCGGTGTGGAGCTGGTGGTCCCAGTCGATGGCCTGGGCGGCGGTGGCGTTGAGGGCGGGGAGCGCGAGGGCGGCGGCGAGTACGGCCGCGCCGCGCAGAGTGGTCTTCTTGCTGGGCTTGCGCATAGGTGTGTCTTCCTCCGTTGGGGCCCGTCACGGCTCGCCATGACGTAGGGCATGGACGGGACTTGCGCGGAGATTAGCCTCCTGGTTCCCGAACGGGAACACTGCCACGCGCGTAGCTGAGGAAGACTTGATCTTTCCATGACACCGTGAAGTGCCTCTGGAAACGGGGCCTTTCACCGGCTCGTCCGGGCGCGTGCCCGGTGCCGGAGGGGGAGCAACAGGCAGGTCGGCGGGGTGCGTACGCCCGGTGTGCCGCACGCCCGGGCCGCGAGCGCGGCGTCGCGGCAGTCGACCGCCGTGCCGGACCTCCCGGCGCGACACCTTCACGCCCGCGTACGGGGAAAGCGACGGGGGCGGGCACATACGCCCGCCCCCGCTTGTGCCCGGCTCGCTGAGGCCCTCCACGGCGCGCAGTCCTGGTACGTGAGGGACGAGCACCCGTCCTTCACCAGGTCCCGCGTGAAGGCGTAGGCCTGGCGCCCGTCCTGTCCCCGCCGGACAGACCCTGGGCGGCGGCGGCGTTCAGGGCGGGAAGGCGAGTGCGGTGGCGAGTACGGCCGCGCCGCGCAGGGCGGTCTTCCGGTGGGGGGGAACGGATGAGCGGGCAGGAGCGCGTTGTGCGGCTTGCTCAGGCCAGCCAGATGTCGGTGTCGGTGTAGACGAAGTATTTGTACCCGCCCGAAGTCTTGCTCAGGCCAACCGTGAAGTAGTAGGCCTCGCCTTCCTTGAGGTCGTGGCCGTTGGAGGCGCGGTGGGTCTTGCAGTTGCCGTTGCCGCCCACGGTGAAGTTGTCCCAGTAGTCGTCGCCATTCTCGACAATCACTTCCACGGCCCAGCCGTCGGCCTCGATGTCGCAGATCTCGACGATGTCGCCGTATGCCTTGAAGCGGACGCGGCCGCCGGGGTCGCCGTCGTCGGTGTGCATCGTGTGGTTCCAGTCGATGGCCTGGGCGGCGGTGGCGTTGAGGGCGGGGAGCGCGAGGGCGGCGGCGAGTATGGCCGCGCCGCGCAGGGTGGTCTTCTTGCTGGGCTTGCGCATGATCAAGGTGTCTCCGGTGCGTGGGCGCGCGATGCGCCGACGGATCTCAGCGGGGGATGGGTGCGCCCGCGGGCACGGTCTGCTCAGGCCGTCCAGAAGGCGTAGTCCTCGTAGTGGGACGAAGTCGAGCTCTTGTACAGGCTGACGGAGAACCTGTACTCCTTGCCTTCGGTCAGGTTGTGGCCGTTGGAGGCGCGGTGGGTCTTGCAGTTGCCTTCGCCGCCGATGGTGAAACGGTCGAAGTAGTTGCCCGCCTCGACCGTCACCTCCACGGCCCAGCCGTCCGGTTCGATGTCGCAGACCTCGACGATGTCGCCGTACGCCTCGAAGCGGACGCGTCCGCCCGGGGCCTGGTCGTCGGTGAGCATCGAGTGGTCCCAGTCGATGGCCTGGGCGGCGGTGGCGTTGAGGACGGGGAACGCGAGGGCGGCGGCGACGACGGCCGCGCCGCGCAGGGTGGTCTTCTTAGTGGGCTTCCACATCAGCGGGGTGACTCCTGTGCTCTCGTCGGCGAAGGGGGTGATCCGGGTGTGTCACACGTCGTGCGGCCTGGTCAGGCCGTCCACTGCGCCTGGTCGTAGTAGTTGCCGTACGGGTAGGAGTCCTTGTAGAGGCTGATCGTGAAGTAGTAGGCCTGGCCTTCCTTGAGGTCGTGGCCGTTGGAGGCGCGGTGCGTCTTGCAGCTGCCGTTGCCGCCGATGGTGAACTCGTCCGAGTAGCCCGGGGCGTAGACCTCGACGCGCACGGCCCAGCCGTCGGCTTCGATGTCGCACAGTTCGACGATGTCGCCGTAGGCCTCGAAGCGGACGCGGCCGCCGGGGTCGCCGTCGTTGGTGTGGAGCTGGTGGTCCCAGTCGATGGCCTGGGCGGCGGTGGCGTTGAGCGCGGGGAAGGCGAGTGCGGCGGCGAGTATGGCCGCGCCGCGCAGGGCGGTCTTCTTACGGGGCTTCCACATGGGTGATGCAACTCCGCTGGTCTGGTGGGTGATGAGGGGGAGGCGCGTCGCGAGCCGTGCTGCCTGCTCAGGCTCGCCGTCGCGGCTTCGTCCGTGAAGTCGCTGCCGGAGTCCGGGTCGCGTTCCGCGAGGTCGTGGCCCGTCGGAGGCGCGAAGGGCGCGCGTGCGCGGTGATCTGCGGGACGCGGAGGGCGGGCGCTCACGCGCCCCGCCGTGTGGCCTGCTCAGGCCTTCCAGCTCGCCACGTCGCGGTAGGCGTTCGCGATCTCGCCGCTGTAGAGGTACACCTCGAAGGTGTAGTACTCGCCTTCCCTGAGGTTGTGGCCGTTGGAGGCGCGGTGCGTCTTGCAGTCGCCGTTGCCGCCGATGGTGAAGCTGTCGCTGTAACCGCCGGGCCCCTTGACCTTCACGCCCACGGCCCAGCCGTCGGCCTCGATGTCGCAGATCTCGACGATGTCGCCGTAGGCCTCGAAGCGGAGGCGGCCGCCGGGGTCCGTGTCATCGGTGTGGAGCTGGTTGTCCCACTGGATGGCCTGGGCGGAGGTGGCGTTGAGCGCGGGAAGGGCGAGTGCGGCGGCGAGGACGGCCGCGCCGCGCAGGGTGGTCTTCTTGCTGGGCTTGCGCATGATCAGTGTGTCTCCGGTGCGTGGGCGCGCGATGCGCCGGCGGATTTCAGAAGCGGACGCGGCCGCCGGGGTCCCGGTCCCGGCCGACGGCCTGGGCGGCGGGGGCGGTGAGGGCGGCGGCGCGGACGACCGCGCCGCGCGGGGTCGTCTTCTCGCCGGGCTTCCACATGAGGGCGTCCTCTTCCGTCGCGGCCCGCCGTGTCTCGGCAACAGCACGATTGTGTGCGGGACTTGCGCGGAGACTAGTCCTCCGATTTTCATTCGAAAACGTTGCGACGCGCGTAGTTGACGAAGACTTGATGCTTCCCGAACTGCACCGAAGTGACCCGGTAGGCACGGGCGTCCACCGGTATGGGCGGGGCCCATTCAGGGCCGGACGGGTACGGACCGGTCAGGCCGCCGGTGCCGCGTACCGCCCTGCGGGCACCGCGCCCCGGCCGTGGTGCGCGGCGCGGCGGCGGCCGGGGTGGCACGCTCGATTCCCGGCATAACGTATTCGCGAACGCGTATCCCCAGGCGTGACGTTCACGAGCGGTCGATGAGCGCCTGCACCCCGTCGAGCACGCACGCGAGGGCGAACTCCAGCGGATCGGCCGGATCGGGCGCGTAGGCCCCGTCCGCGACGGCACGGGCGACGGCGGGGAACCGGTCGGCGTGCCGGACGAGCAGCTCGCCCGTGAGGCGGTCCCACTCCTGGTCGGCCTCCTCGTCGAAGTCGTGCTGCTGCTGGACGACGGTGCGCACCAGGCCGGACACGAGCACGAACACGTGGTGCCGCTGCGCGGCGGTCAGACCGGTCGGCTCCAGCGCCGCGAGCGCCGCGTCGAGCCAGCCGATCTGGTGCGGGCCCATCAGCTGGCGGCGCATCGCGGTCGCGGTCAGCAGCCACGGGTGCGCCCGGTGGACCGCCGCCGACCGGCGTGCCCACTCGGCGATCCGCTCCCGCCAGCCGCCGCCGGCCGCCGTCAGGTCGGGGACGTCGGCGAGCACGGACTCGACCATCAGCTCGACCAGTTCGGCCTTGCCGTGGACGTAGCGGTACAGCGCCATCGCCGAGACGCCGAAGCCCGCGCCGACCCTGCCCATGGACGCGGCGTCGAGCCCCTCCGCGTCGGCGATCCCCACGGCGGCCTCGGCGATACGGCGCGGGCTGAGGCTCGGTTTGGGGCCGCGGGTCGGCCGGTCCTGCTCGTCCCACAGCAGCGCGATGCCCGCGCGCAGGTCACGGGCCTTCTCCCTGGCCATCCGGTCCTCCGTCGTCCGTCTCGTCCGGCACCGCCGCTTGACGGCGCCCACAACTGTATATACCTTAAACGCAACTGCTTACGGACTAAACAGTTTAGGGGTTACGCTCATGCTCGGCATCATCGCCACCGCCTCCGCCGCCGTCCTCGCCGCACCCGTCGCCGGCCTCCTCGGCCACCGCGAGCTGCGGCACGCCGCGAACACCAGGAGGCTGCGCGTCACCGCACCCGGGGGCATCGACGAATCCGGTTTCGTCCGCGTCGGCGGCATCGACCAGTGGATCTCGATACGCGGCGAGGACCTCCGCAACCCTGTGATCCTGGAGATCCTCGGCGGCCCCGGCGCCTCCAACCTGGTCTTCCTCCCGCGCACCCACATCTGGGAGCGCCACTTCACCGTCGTCCGCTGGGACATGCGCGGCGCCGGGCGCACGTTCGCCGCGGGCGGCCCCGAGGGGCAGGGCGAGATGTCCCTCGACCAGCTGTACCGCGACGCCCTGGAGGTCACCGAACACGTCCGCGCGCGGCTCGGCGCCGCGAAACTCCTGCTGGTCGCCAACTCTTTCGGCACCGTCCTCGGCCTGCGCCTGGCCCGCAGCCACCCGGAGCTGTACTCGGCCTACGTCGGCACCGATCAGAACGTCATCGCGGGCGGACGCGAACGCGGCGCGTACGACGCCCTGGCGGCCCGGCTCGGCGCGGCGGGCAAGACGAAGGAGCTGGCCGCCGTCACCGCCATGGGCGCCGACCGGACCCGCTGGACCACCGAGCAGCTCGCGGAGTACAACAAGCTCGTCCTCACCACCGATCCGCTGTCCTACGACACGATGAAGACCGTGGTGATCCGCTCCCTGTGGTTCTCGCCGCTGCACACGCTGCGCGGGCTGCGCGCGTACCTGAAGGCCATGTCCTTCTCCGAGCCGCTCGCGCTGGAGGCCGCCGCCATCGACGAGTGGGCGGAGGGCACGGACTTCCGGCTCCCCTTCTTCGTCTTCCAGGGCGACAGCGACGTCCTCACCCCGCCGGACGCGGCCAGGCGCCTCTTCGACGACGTGACGGCACCGGTCAAGGACTTCGCCCTCATCCGGGACGCCAGCCACTTCGCGTCGTTCCGCCACCCCGACCGGTTCCTCGACCTGATGCTCACCCGCGTCCGCCCGGCCGTCACCGCCGAACCCGCCAACGGCTGACGGCTGACGGCGGGGCGCCGAAAGGCAGTCGCGGCGGCACCGGGGGGCCCGTTACTGTCCACGGGACCTCCGGGTGTGCGCCCGGTGACGAGGGGGGACGGCATGAGACCAGCGGATCTGCGCCGCGCGGTGGAGGCGGCGCGGGCGGTCGTCTCGGGACTGGGCCTGCCGGTCGAGGATGTGGCCGTCATCCACGACTCGGACCGCGTCGCGCTGCGCCTGGTCCCGTGCGACGTGCTGGCCCGCGTCGCGCCGCTGCGGGATCTGGCGGAAACGCGGTTCGAGGCGGACGTCGCCCGCCGCCTCGCCGACACCGACGCCCCGGTGGCCGGGCTCGACCCCCGGGCGGGTTCACGAGTCCACGTACGGGACGCGTTCGCCGTCTCGCTGTGGACGTACTACGAGCCGGTGGCGTCGGCCGTCGCACCGGCCGACTACGCGGACGCGCTCCGGCGGCACCACGCCGCCCTGCGCCGCGTCGAACTGGACGACGCACCGCACTTCACCGATCGGGTCGCCAGGGCGCTCGAAGAGGTCGACGACCCGGCGCACTCCCCGGAACTACCCGACGCCGACCGGCAGTTCCTCAGCGACACCCTCACCCGCCTGCGCGCCGAGATCACCGACGGGAAGGCGAGCGACCAACTGCTGCACGGCGAACCGCATCCGGGCAACCTCCTCGCCACACGGCACGGGCCGCTCTTCATCGACCTCGCCACGTGCTGCCGCGGACCGGTCGAGTTCGACCTCGCCCACGCGCCCGAGGAGGTGGACGCGCACTACGCGGGCGCCGACCACGCTCTGGTCCGGCGGTGCCGCGCGCTCAACTGGGCCCTCTTCTCCACCTGGCGCTGGCGCCAGGACGACCAGATGCCCGACCGGGACCACTGGCGCACGGAAGGCCTCGCGCGCGTACGCGCCGCACTGGAGCGCTGCTGACCAGACAGACCCCAGGGCGACCGAGTGGCACAGGGCGCCCCTGAGGCAGTGGCCGAGTGATACGTCGCCGCCCCACGCCAGTTGGCCGACGGCGGCACGCCGGAGGCGGGGAAGCTGACGGTCCTGGTCACCGGCTCCCCCGGCGCAGCCAGGAAGGCAGCCCACCCGTCTTCGGCCGCGAGACCTGCGAACAGCGCAGCACCGTGGAGCGCCGCATCAACCGGCTCAAGCGGTGCCAGCGGCCCGGCCACCCGTGATGACAAGACCGCGACCGGTCCGCCCGACGGTCGGACAGACCCTAGGCGGCTGACTGCCCGGCCCTGGGCCTGCTGAGCGCGAACGCCGCCAGCAGCAGGACGGTCAGGCCGCCGTCCCAGGTGATGATCGCGTCGGTGTCCGCGATCCCGCCATGGGCCTGGTAGGCGAGGCCGGTCACGGTCAGCGCCAGTTTGTTCGTGATCACCAGCAGCCACACCGTGAGGTTGCCCCGGGGTCTGACGGCCAGGAGCGCGAACAGGCCGGCGAAGACCACGAACCCGTACAGCCGCCAGGTCTCCACCACCTTGGTCGCACCGCCCGCGTCGAACACGACCTGGATCTGCCCCACCGCGGCGCCGACCGCACCGACCGCGGCGATGATCAGCAGGACGCGGGCAACGCGCAGCCGCGCGGGCGGTGTCGGGGAGTGGACGGCGGACTGCTGTACGGCGGCGACGGACGGGGACACGGTTGCCTCCAGATGGGACTCGGGCCGGGTGGGCGTGGGACGGTCGGCGACCTCGTCGGCGACTTGGGGGACGGCCCCGGGGGCCGGGTTCAGGCATGGTCACCGCCTTTCCGATACTGGCGTAGCGGAAATGAGGCTAGGCGGGAGCGGCCAATTACGCAACCCGAGTAGCGATATTGCCCACGCCGGTCGGCCGGCGGGCGGAAAGGGTGTTGGCGGGGGCCGCGCCGGGTCGGAGATCCGAAGGGATGCCGCTTCCGACCCCGGCGCCGGGACCGGCCCGGAGCGGTCGCGACCGTCGATCGACCGGGGTGGGAGGACCGCCGAATTACGTCAGGATCGAGTCGCCGGCGCCCGTACGGCCGCACCGTGGGCCGTCTGTACAGAAAGTAACCTTCCGGCAATTGACAGTACTCGATCGCCGTCTAGGCTCGTGGCTGCCCTCTGCGGTGAACGTGATATCCGTGCAACTCGCCTACTGAGAACGGACGTTACTCATGCGTGCTCTGGTCCTCGACCGTCCTGGCAGTCCTGACACCCTGCGACTGGCCGACCTTCCCGTGCCGGAGGCAGGTCCGGGACAGGTCCGGGTCCGGGTGGAGGCATGCGGGCTGAATCCGGTCGACTACCAGATCGCAGGCGGTGGCCATCCCCAGTGGGAGTGGCCGCATGTGCTCGGACTGGATGTGGCGGGCACCGTCGACGCGGTCGGCGAGGGCGTCACCCAGGTCCGCGTGGGGCAGCGGGTCGCGTTCCACGGTGACCTGCGCCGCCCTGGCGGGTTCGCCGAGTTCGCCGTGGCCGACGCGGACGTGCTCGCCCCGCTGCCCGACGATCTGGACGCGGTGACGGCCGCCGCGTTGCCGTGCGCGGGGATGGCCGCCTACCAGGCGGTGTTCCGCCGGCTCCACGTCACCGCGGGGCGCACGGTCCTGGTGACCGGCGGCGCGGGCGGGGTGGGGGGCTTCGCCGTGCAGCTCGCGGCCGGTGTCGGCGCCCGGGTGATCGCTACGTCGTCCGCCGGTAACGCGGCCTACGTGCGGGAGTTAGGGGCGCACGACGTCGTCGATTACCAGCAGCAGGACGTGGCTGCCCGGGTGCGCGAACTCACCGGCGGGCGGGGGGTGGACGCGGTGGTCGACACGGTCGGTCCCGACTCGGCCGCCGCGCACTTGGGGCTGCTGGTCCACGGCGGCGGGCTGGTCGCCGTGTCCGGGCGCCCCGAACGGAACACGGTCGCGCCGTTCACCACCGCTCCCTCGCTGCACGAGATCGCCCTCGGTTCCGCCTACAGCCACGGCGACGAGCAGGCCAGGGCGGACCTGGCGGCGATGCTCGGCGCGTTGTTCACGATGGTCACGGAGAAGCGCCTGGCCCCCATGACGTCCCGGACCGTCGCCCTGGAGGAAGTCCCTTCATCACTCGCCGAGTTGGCCACCCGCCACGCCCGGGGCAAGACGGTCTACGCGGCCGGCTGACGCCGCGGCCCGTCGGCCGGTGGACGCGGGCGGCTGCGGAATGTGCGGCGGTAGGTGTCCGGTGGGACGCCGACCGTTCGGTGGAAGTGGCGGCGGAGTGTGGTGGCCGTGCCCATGCCGGTCGCCGTGGCGATGCTGTCCACGCTGCGGTCCGTGCGTTCCAGCAACTCCTGGGCGTGGCGGATGCGTTGGGTCAGCAGCCATTGCAACGGCGTTGTGCCGGTCGCCGCGTGGAAGTGGCGGGTCAGGTGGCGTGCGCTCATGCCCGCCTGCCGTGCCAGGTCGTCCACCGTCAGGGGCTCGCCGAGCCGTTCGACGGCCCATGCCAGCAGCGCGGCGAGCGGCCGGTCGTCCCCGGCGGCGGGCACCGGCGCGGTGACGAACTGCGCCTGCCCGCCCGCCCGGTGGGGCGGTACGACGAGGCGGCGGGCGACCGCGTTCGCGACCGCCGAGCCGTGGTCCAGGCGGACGAGGTGCAGGCACAGGTCGAGCGCGGCGGCCTTGCCCGCCGAGGTGAGCACGCTGCCGTTGTCCACGTAGAGGACGTCCGGGTCCACCGCGACGCGGGGGTGGCGGGCGGCGAGTTCGCCGGTGTGCGCCCAGTGGGTCGTGGCGCGCCCGCCGTCGAGCAGACCGGCCGCCGCGAGGACGAACGCGCCGGTGCACAGGGAGGCCACGCGCGCGCCCGCGTCGTGCGCCGCGCGCACGGCGTCCACCAGGCCGGGCGGCGGGGCGTCGTCGATGTCGGCCCAGCCGGGGACGATCACGGTGTCCGCGTCCCGCAGCCGCTCGAAGCCGTGGTCCGGCTCCAGCAGGAACCGCCCGAGCCGCACCGCCTCCGTGCCGCAGACCGCCACGTCGTACCAGGGCACCGTCACCGCGTCCGGGGCGGAGGCGAAGACCTCGTACGCCAGGGACAGTTCGAAGGGCAGCATGCCCGGGGTGACGGCGATCGCGACGGACCTCATGTCCGGAAGTGTACGGGTCATGTCGTTCCGGACACTCACGGTCGGCCGCGCGCCCTCGCCAGGATGGCTCCCAGGAGAACGGCCGAGCGTGGGAGAGCGTCATGGGATCGGGTCAGGCAGTCGCGGTGTTCGGGGCGTACGGGCACACCGGGCGGTTCGTGGTGGCGGAGCTGGCGGAACGCGGCTTCGTGCCCGTGCTGTCGGGCCGCGACGCGGGCAGGCTGGACGCGCTGGCGTCCGCGACCGGCCACGAGGCGCGGCCCGCGTCGGTGGACGACCCGGCCTCGCTCGACCGGGCGCTCGCCGGGACGGCGGCCGTCGTCAACTGCGCCGGCCCGTTCGCGGCGACCACCGCCCCCGTCGCCGGGGCGGCGCTGCGGGCGGGCGTCCCGTACGTGGACGTCGCGGCGGAGATCGAGGCGAACGCCGACACGTTCGCCCACTTCGCGGACCGCGCCCGCGCCGCCGGGACCGTGGTCCTCCCCGCGATGGCCTTCTTCGGCGGCCTCGGCGACCTGCTGGCCACCGCCGCCATGGGCGACTGGACGAAGGCCGACGAGGCGCACATCGCGTACGGGCTGAGCAGCTGGCACCCCACCGGCGGGACCCGTCTGTCGGGCACGGTCTCCGGGGAACGGCGCGACGGGCGGCGCGTCCGCTTCACGGGCGGGCGTCTCGAGTACCACACCGACGCCCCGACCACCCTGGAGTGGACCTTCCCTGAGCCGCTCGGCACGCGGACGCTCGTCGGGGAGTTCACCATGGCCGACGTCGTCACGCTGCCGAGCCACCTGGAGATCCCCGAGGTGCGCACCTCCATGGCGGCCGGGGCGGCGCGCGACCTGGCCGACGCCCGTACCCCGGCGCCCGAGGCGGTGGACGAACGGGGGCGGTCGGCGCAGACGTTCGTCGTGGACGTGGTCGTACGCTCCGGCGGCGAGGAGCGGCGCGCGCTGGCGAGCGGCCAGGACATCTACGCCGTCACGGCCCCGCTCGTCGGGGAGGCGGTGGACCGCGTCCTCACCGGGCGGACGAGGACCGTGGGCGTCGCCTCGGCGGGGGCGCTCTTCGACGCGCCCGGCTTCCTGCGCGCGCTGGCGCCGCACCTCACCGTGGACCTGCGGCGCTGAGCGGGCCGGACGGAGCGACCGCGCGGACGATCAGCGTGCCGATGTGCCCCGGCTCCGGAGCGTCCAGCACGTGCGCCTCCGCCGCCGTGAAACCGGCCCGCGCCAGGAGGCTCTTCCACCTCCTGGGGGTGTAGCTGTAGCGGTACGTGAACTGCGCCCGGCCCGCGAATCCGCCCTTGTACATGCCCTGGGGGCCGTAGGCGCCGGGGATGGCGGGCGGGTGCGAGAAGACCAGGACGCCGCCCGGCCGGAGCGCTTCCGCCACGAGCGGCAGGAGCTTGGCCGGGTCGGTGAACCAGACCGCGCCGAAGACCGAGTACACCGCGTCGTACCGCTCGCCGTGGCCGCCCAGGAAGCCGAGCACCTCCGCGCAGTGGAAGGCGACCAGGTCGCCCCACCGCTCCCGGGCGGCCTCCACCATGACGGGCGACATGTCCACCCCCGTCGCCTTCACGCCCCGCTCCGCGAGACAGGCGAGGGCCCGGCCGGTGCCGCAGCCGATCTCCAGCACGCTGCTCGGGCTCCCGAGCAGCTCGACGCCGGGCCCGTGCCCCGCGTACTGCGTCCAGTTGAGGACCGGGGGACCGATCTCCCGGGCGACGCTGGAGGCGTACGCGTCCCAGAGATCACGTTCGTCCGCGTGGTGGTGGCGTGCCGGCACAGTGGCTCTTCTCGTTCGGTCGGAGAACGCACCCCGCCCCGGCTCGCGGAGAACCGCGTACCGGGGCGGGGCGTGAGGCTGAGGGAACGGAGCGATTCTCCCCCGCGCGTGCGCAGACCATGGCCCGCGCACGCGGCTGTCACCAGGCGAAGGACTCCGGGGAGGGGCCGGGGCCGGGGAAGATCTTGTCGAGTTCGGACAGCAGTTCGTCGTCCAGTTCCAGGTCCACCGCGCGGATCGCCGAGTCCAGTTGTTCCTGGACGCGCGGGCCGACGATCGGGCCGGTGACGGCCGGGCGGGTCAGCAGCCAGGCGAGGCCCACCTCGCCCGGGTCGAGGCCGCGGCCGGCGAGCAGGTCCTCGTACGCCTCGATCTGCCCGCGCGCGCCGCTGCGGGCCAGCGCCTCCGCCGACCGGTTGCCGGAGTCGCCGCCCTCGCGCTCCCTGCGGACCGCGCCGCCCAGCAGGCCGCTCGCCAGCGGCGACCACGGGATGACGCCGAGGCCGTAGTCCTCGGCGGCCGGGAGGACGTCCGTCTCGGCGCGGCGCTCGACCAGGTTGTAGAGGCACTGCTCGCTGACGAGGCCGAGCGAGTGGCGGCGGGCGGCCGCCTCGTTGGCCTTGGCGATGTGCCAGCCCGCGAAGTTGGACGAGCCCGCGTACAGGATCTTGCCCTGCTGCACGAGGACGTCGATCGCCTGCCAGATCTCCTCCCACGGCGTGGCGCGGTCCACGTGGTGGAACTGGTAGAGGTCGATGTGGTCGGTGCCGAGCCGCTTGAGGCTGGCGTCCACGGCGCGGCGGATGTTGACGGCCGAGAGGCGGTTGGTGTTCGGCCAGGGCTCCTCGGAGTTCTGGGACATCGCCCCGTACACCTTGGTGGCGAGGACGACCTTCTCGCGCCGTCCGCCGCCCCGCGCGAACCAGGAGCCGAGGATCTCCTCGGTCCGCCCCTTGTGCTCCGGGCCGCCGTACACGTTGGCGGTGTCGAAGAAGTTGACGCCCGCCTCCAGCGCGGCGTCCATGATCGCGTGGCTGTCGGCCTCGGTCGTCCGCGGGCCGAAGTTCATCGTGCCGAGAACGAGCCTGCTGACCTGGAGACCTGTGCGTCCGAGCTGTGTGTACCTCATGGTCCGCAAGCCAACGCCCTGGAGCGCACTCCACGCAAGTGACGGCGGTGGGCGGGTCGTGTGAGGAGGGGACGCGCACGAGGCCGACCGGACGATCACTTCGCGGGAGCGTGATCATCCGTTCCCGGTGCGGGAACGACGACGGCCGCCGTCCGGGAGGGACGGCGGCCGTGTCGGTATCCGGCGGGCAGCTTCAGGAACGCGCCTTGACCCCCGCGTAGGCGGCGGCGCCGACGGCGGCCAGCGAGCCGACCAGGGCGATCCACACACCGACGCCCACCGACACGTCCACCAGCTCGAAGAACATGTCGAGGTCCTCGGACGAGAGGTCCTCGCCGCTGAGGTCGGCCCGCGCGGTGCGCTCGGCGTCGAAGATGTTGAGCACGACCACCACGAGGGCGATCAGCGAGGGCACGACCGACGCCAGCGCGAGCGTGGCGTTCTTGCGGACCAGCGCGGCGACCAGCAGGGCGCCGATGACCAGGGCGGCGATCAGCGTCCACAGACCGTCGCCGTTCGTGCCGCCGCTGCTCTCCGACGAGCCGTCCACGCCCTCGGGCGCCGAGACGGTGCTCCAGGCGAGGAGCGAGCCGATGAGGATCAGGGCGGCACCCGCGAGACCCGCGAACAGCAGGTTGCGGTCCGGACCCGGCGCGGCGCCCCCCGTGGGCGCCGCGCCGGGAGCGGCGGGGTATTGACCGTAGGAACTCATGGCGAGGAACCTAGGAAGCGGCGCCCGGCCACCGCAACGCGGCTGCCCGTTATGCGGCTGATCGCACTTATCTTTTCGCCAGTTCCCCGTCGCGGTGACCCATCTCCTCCGCAACGGGAATCAGCTGCCCCGCTTGCACCACCGTCCACACCGCCGCCGTGACGCTCAGTACGGACGTCGCGAGCACCAGCCAGACACCGGGCGCCGAGCCGTAGTCGAGCAGCAGCGCGAAGATCTCGTCCTCGTCCTCACCGCTCCGCCCCAGCACGTCGCGCACGTAGATGTGCGCCGAACGGTCGGGGCCGAAGGCGTTCAGTCCGCTCAGCGCCACCCCGCCGACCGACAGCAGTCCGGCGACGGCGGCCAGCAGCGGCAGCCGCACCAGCGGCGTCGCCAGGAAGAGCACCAGCGCGCCCACCGCGAGCCACAGCGTCCACATGCCGTCCCCGTCGAGACCGGCGATCTCCTGGTCCCCCCACGCCGGATGGGTGACCTCGCCCCAGGTGAGCAGGGAACCGACGACGGCCAGCGCCGCCCCCGTCGCGCCCGCCGCCGGGGCCACCCAGGGCGCCGGGCCGCCGTCGCGCCGCTCTCGTTCTCGACCGTGTCCGCTCATGGTGGGGACAGTAGGGAGTGCGGGGGGTGGCCGCAATGTCGCTGTCTGCGATGTCCCCATGATCCCCAACATCCCCACGCCGCCCGTGCTTTGCGGCCGCTCCACGGGGCGCGGCGTTCACTCCCGTGTCCGCCGCCCCCGCGCGTCCCGTGTCCGGGGGGAACGGCCCGGCGCGGCGCGCGTGCTGGCAGGCTTGGCCCCATGCCCCCGACGACGCGCCCCGCCGCCGCCCTCGCCGCCACCGCCGTGCTCGCGCCCCTGCTGCTGCCGTTCCTGGCCGCCGGGACCGCCGCGGCCGACGACGCGGAGCCCGGGGCGTTCACGATCACCGACCCGCGGATCGTGGAGTCGAGCGGCCTCCAGGCCAGCCACGCGCACCCCGGGATCTACTGGACGCACAACGACAGCGAGGACGCCGCGAACGTCTACGCCGTGGACAGCGCCACCGGCGAGACCGTCGCGACCGTCGCCCTCGCCGGTGTGGAGGCCCGCGACGTGGAGGCCATCTCGCTCGGCCCGGACGGCGACCTGTGGGCGGCGGACATCGGGGACAACTTCGACGGCGGCTGGAGCGAGGTGTGGCTCTACCGCTTCCCCGAGCCCGCCGAACTCGCCGACACCACCGTCACCCCGACCGTCTACACCCTCACCTACGCCGACGGGCCGCGCGACGCCGAGGCGCTGATGGTCCACCCCGTCACCGGGCGGGTGTACATCGCCAGCAAGAAGCAGGACGGCGGCGCCGCGCTGTACGCCGGGCCCGCCGAGCTGGCGACGAGCGGCGTCAACACGTTCGAGCCCGTCGCGGACCTCGACCTGTGGGTGACGGACGGCGCGTTCTCGCCGGACGGGACGCGGCTGCTGCTGCGCGGCTACTTCGGCGCGGTCATGTACCGCTGGCCGGAGACGGGCGTGCCGGAGGCGATCGACCAGCGTGTCGTGCCGCCGCTCCAGCCGCAGGGCGAGTCGGTGACGTTCACGCCGGACGGGCGGACGCTGATGTTCGGCAGCGAGGGGGAGGCGAGCGCCGTGGAGCCGGTCGGGCTCAGCGGCGACCTGCTGCCGGAGACCGTGCGGGAGGAGGCGGCCGACGGCGGGGACGGCGGTACGGGCGCGCGCGAGGACGGCGGGGGCGGCGGGAACGGTGACGGTGACGGCGGGGAGCTGTCGCTGTCCACGCGGGCCGTCGTCGTCGCGGGCGCCGCGGTGCTCGCCGTCGTCGTGCTGCGGCGGCTCGTCACCCGGCGGCGCTGAGCCACGGGGCCAGCAGCGCCACGATCCCGTCGAGCGGCGGCGTCAGGCTGGCGTCGTCCGCCATGACGTAGCGCTCGCCGTGGACGACGGTGTAGCGGAACGCGTCGGGCGCGGGCGCGTCGTACGTCTGCGGCGGCAGGGCGGCGAACGCGTCGCTCTCCACGAGGTCCGTCAGCTCCGCGAGCTGGGCGTCGGTCAGTTCGCCGTTCTCCACCTCGGCGCCGGTGCCGGCCACCGACGTCAGCGAGCCGTCCGCCGCGACCGCCACGAACACGCCGGGGCCGCCCGCCAGGCCGCCGGAGACGCTGACGGTCACCAGCTCGGCGGGGGCGGTCGGCCCGGGGGGCGCGCCGTCGCCGCCGCCGTCGGTGCCCCCGGCGCAGCCGCCGTTCAGCGCCACGGTCAGCAGCGCGCCGGCCAGCAGTGCACCGCGTCGTGACCCCACTGTCATCCGCCCCCCTGCGGGCGCCGTCGCCCTGCCCGGAACGTAACACCGGCCCGCCGCGCGGCGGAACACGTACGGCTCACCCGTCCGCCGGCGTACGGCGCGCCCGCCCGCCGATCAGGGCCGCGCAGCCGTCCAGCACCCGGTCGAGGCCGAAGCGCATCGACTCCTCCGCGCCCATGGCGAACGAGTCCTCGGCCAGCCCGAACACCTCCGTGTAGCGGCCGGTGTTGTAGGCGGTCACCATCAGCGGGCCCTGCTGTGCCCAGAACTCCTCGTCGCTCACGCCCGAGTCGCGGCTCGCCTGCTCGCGCAGCACGTGGTAGCGGGCGATGCCGGTGACGTAGGAGTCGACGGTCATGATGACCTGCACCTTCTCCTGGCCGGTGAGCCCGAGGTTCGCGAGGCCGCGCAGCGCGAACTCGAAGCCGAGCAGCGCGTTCGGCCCGAGCAGCGGGCGGGACTGGTTGACCTGGAGCAGCCACGGGTGGTCGAGGTAGAGGCGGTACGTGCCCTCGGCGACGAGCGTGAGGATCGCGCGCCAGTCCTTGTCCCGGTGCTCGTCGGGGTCGCCGTCCGGGGCGTTGACGTGGTCGAGCATCAGGTCGAGCAGCTCGGCCTTGCCGGGGACGTAGCGGTAGAGCGACATCGTGCCGACGCCCAGCTCGGCCGCGACGTTGCGCATGGACAGGGCGCCGATGCCCTCGCGGTCGGCCAGCGCGACGGCGGCGGTGACGATGCGGTCGAGGGTCAGGGCCGGCCGGGGGCCGCGCGCGGCGGTCTCGCGGCCGTGCCACATCAGTTCGAGGCTGCGGCTGATGTCGCCGCGGCCGCTGTGTACCGGCTCCATGGTGGGCGCAGTCTAACGAACCCCCTCGCTACTGGGTACGCCGTACGCTACAGTGGCCGCCCACTGGGTACGCCGTACTCGGATCAGCGGAGGGAGACCGCGTGGGCGCGGAGGAAGGCGACTGGTCCGTCGTCGCCGAGGGACTGACCAAGCGGTACGGCGACCACCTCGCCGTCGACCACCTCGACCTGGCGGTGCGGCGCGGCACCGTCCTCGGCCTGCTCGGGCCGAACGGCGCGGGCAAGACCACGACCGTCCGCATGCTGGCGACCCTGACCCGCCCCGACGGCGGGCGGGCGTCGGTCGGCGGGCACGACATACGGCGCGAGCCGGAGCGCGTACGCCGGCGCATCGGGCTGGCCGGGCAGCACCCGGCGGTGGACGAGATCCTGACCGCGCGGCAGAACCTGCGGATGTTCGGCCGCCTCTTCCACCTCGGCCGGGCGGCGGCGCACACGCGGGCCGAGGAGCTGCTCGCCGCGTTCTCCCTCGCCGAGGCCGCCGACCGGCAGGTGAAAGGCTTCAGCGGCGGGATGCGGCGGCGCCTCGACCTGGCGTGCAGCATGATCCTGGCGCCGGGCGTCCTCTTCCTGGACGAGCCGACGACCGGGCTCGACCCGCGCGGGCGCGGCGAGGTGTGGGAGGCCGTGCGCGGGCTGGCGGCGACCGGCACGACCGTCATCCTCACCACGCACTACCTGGATGAGGCCGACCGCCTGGCCGACCGTATCGCCGTGATCGACCACGGCAGGAAGATCACCGAGGACACCCCGGCCGGACTGAAGCGCGCGGTGGGCGGCGCGCGGGTCGAGGTCGTCGTCGCCGACCCGGCCGGGCTCCCGGCGGCGCGGCGCGCCGTGGCGCGGGTCGCGGGGGCGGCCGGGCCCGCCATGGACGAGGAAGCGCTCCGCGTGCACGCCGGGGTGGACGACGGCGTGGGAGCGCTCACCGAAGTCGCGCGCGCCCTCCAGGCGGAGGGGACGGCCGTCGCCGACATCGGGCTGCGGCGGCCCACGCTGGACGAGGCGTTCCTGCGGCTGACGGCGGGGGGTGCCGCGTGAACGCGTTCACCTGGGCCGTCGCCGACTGCCTGACCCTCGTCCGCCGCTCGCTCGTCCACACGGTCAGGCAGCCGGCCGCCATCGCCTGGGGACTCGGCTTCCCGATCGTCTCCGTGCTGCTGTTCGTCTACGTCTTCGGCAGCGCCATGGACGTGGGCGGCGGCGCGGACTACGTGGCGTACGCGATGCCCGGCATGTACGCCATGACGATGGCCTTCGGCTTCATGGGCACCGCGATGGCCCTGGCGGTCGAGCGGGACAAGGGGGTGCTGGACCGTTTCCGCTCGATGCCGATGGCGTCGTCGGCCGTCGTCACCGGGCGCGGCGTCGCCGACATGCTGCAGGCGGCGCTCGACCTGGCCGTGATGGCGGGGATCGCGCTGGTCATCGGCTGGCGTCCCGAGGGCGGGGCGGTGGCGGCGGCGCACGCGTTCGCGCTGCTCCTGCTGCTGCGGTTCGCGCTGACGTGGCTGGGGGTGTGGCTGGGGCTCGCGGTGCCGAGCGTGGAGGCGGCGGGGAACCTCTTCGCCGCCGCCTTCCCGCTCGGCATGGTGTCGTCCGTCTTCACGCCCCCGCACCTGATGCCGGACTGGCTGGGGGCCGTCGCGATGTGGAACCCGGTGTCGTCCACGGCGAACGCGATCCGCGACCTGTTCGGCAACCCCGTTCCGCTCGGCGGCAGTTGGGTCGAGCAGCACGCGCTGCTGATGGCGTACGCGGGCCCGCTCGCCGTCACGGCGGTGTTCCTGCCGCTGGCCGTGCGCCGCTACCGCGCCCTGGGGAGGTGAACGGCGGTCAGCCCGCCGCGTACTGCGCCGCGAAGTCGGCGGACGGCTCGATCGGGGTGATGACGTCGATCAGCACCCCGTTCGGGTCGGGGACGATGAAGTGCCGCTGCCCGAAGTCCTCGTCGCGCAGCGGCAGTACGGGGGTCAGGCCCGCGCCGGTGACGAGCCGCTCCCACTCGGCGTCCACGTCCGCCACCTCGAAGTTGAGCAGCAGGCCGCGCGCCGGGACGCGGTAGCCCTCGGGGACGGTCGGGTGGGCGTGGTCGAGCAGGGCCAGTTCGCGGGCCGGGTCGGCGGTGTGCCGGAGGCTGACGTACCAGTCGGCCTCGAAGGTCACCTCGAAGCCGAACAGGCGGGTGTAGAAGTCCCGTGACTCGCCCACCCGTTCGGTGCCGATCACAGGGTAGAAGCCGGTCAGTCGCATGGTCGTCGCGCCTTTCGCATACCATCGGTACGCGAGTGACGGTATTCGCATACCGCTGGTATGTCAAAGCGGTGTGCCGAGAGGGTGTGGGGACGATGCGGACCGACGGCATCCGGGCGCGGCAGCGCGAGCGGACGCGGCGCGTCCTGCTGCGGGAGGGCAGGCGGCTGTTCGCCGACCACGGCTACGCCGCCGTGAGCCTGGCGCAGATCACGGAGGCCGCCGGGGTCACCAAGGGCGCGCTCTACCACCACTTCGCGGGCAAGGCCGAGCTGTTCCACGCCGTGCTGACCGCCGTGCAGGACGAGGTGGGCCGCCGGGTCGCGGCCGTCGCCGACCAGCACGCCGACCCGTGGGACCGGCTGGTCGCCGGGAGCGAGGAGTTCCTGGCCGCGACGACCGACCCCGACACGCAGCGGATCATGCTCGTCGACGGCCCGGCCGTCCTCGGCTGGAACGAGTGGCGCGCCATGGACCAGGCGGCCTCCGCCCGCCACCTGCACGACGCGCTCGCCGCCCTGATGGACGGCGGCGCGATCCCCCGGCAGCCCGTCGCGCCCCTGGTGCACCTGCTGTCGGGCGCGATGAACGAGGCCGCGCTGTGGCTGGCGGCCTCCGCCGGGCCCGACGACCTCGCCGACACCACGGCCGCCCTGCGCCGCCTGCTCGGCGCGCTGCGCGCGGAGTGACGAGGGGGCGCGGGAAGGGGCGCGAAAAACGGGTGACGCGCGCCCGGCGCTCGCCGAGACTCCCCGTGTGGCCACCATGAACGCGCGGGCCGGGCGCACCCTCGACGCCGTCCCGCCCCCCGTCCTCGTCCTGCTCGGCATCGTCAGCGTCCAACTGGGCGCGGCGGTGGCCAAGAACCTGTTCGGCGCCGTCGGCAGCTTCGGCACGGTCACGCTGCGGCTGTTCTTCGCCGCCGCGGTGCTGATGCTGCTGTGGCGCCCCTCCCCGCGCCTCGACCGCCGCGCCTGGACGGTCGTCCTCGGCTACGGCGTCACCCTCGGCGCGATGAACCTCTGCTTCTACCTGGCGCTCGACCGCGTCCCGCTGGGCATCGCCGTGACCGTCGAGTTCCTCGGCCCGCTCGCGGTGGCCCTCGGCGGATCGCGGCGCTGGCCCGACGCGTTCTGGGCGCTCCTCGCGGCATGCGGCGTCGTCCTGCTGGCGGACGGCGGCGGCGACGTGGACACCGCCGGTCTGCTGTTCGCCCTCGCGGCGGGCGCGTGCTGGGGCATGTACATCCTCGTCGGCGCCGCGCTGGGCCGGCACACCGCCGAGGGCAACGGCCTGGCGCTCGGCATGGCCGTGGCCGCGGTCGTCGCCGCGCCCTTCGGCGTCGCCGACAGCGGAACGGCGCTGCTCCAGCCGTGGGTGCTCGTGGCGGGGCTCGGCGTGGCACTGCTGTCGTCCGTCGTCCCGTACTCGCTCGACCTGGAGGCGCTGCGCAGGATCCCGCCCCGGGTCTTCGGCATCCTGATGAGCCTCGAACCGGCCGTGGCAGCCCTGATCGGCCTCGCCGTCCTGGGGGAGGCGCTGCACTGGAACCAGTGGATAGCGGTCCTGTGCGTGGTCGCGGCGTCGGCGGGCGCGGCGCGCGGGGCGGGGAGGTCCGGGCGGGCGACACGGCGTGCGCGCGGCAGGACCGGGCAGCGGGCAGATGCGGAACAATGCGCCCTGCCGGGAGATCCGGCGGGGTCGGAGATCCGGCAGGCCAAGTGAGGGGTGTGAGGCAGTGATGGACGCGACGAGGGACGCTTTCCCGGCGGACGGGGCCGCGGGCACGGAGACCGGCGGCGCGCAGGTGCCGCAGGGGCGTACGGAGAGCCCGGGCCCCGCCGTACCGCCGGGCACCGAGGGCGCGACCACCGTCACGGACGGCGGCAGCGGGCCCGAGGAACCGGCCGCCACGCGCGGGCAGACGTCCATCGCGGACGGCGTGGTCGAGAAGATCGCCGGTATGGCGGCGGCCGAGGTCACGGGCGTCTACGCGCTCGGCGGCAGCGGCCTGGCCCGCGCGCTCGGCGCCGCCCGCGACCGCGTCCCCGGCGGCCGGTCGAACGTCGCGCGCGGCGTCCACGCGGAGGTCGGCCAGCGGCAGACAGCCATCGACCTGGACGTGGTGGTGGAGTACGGCGTGCCGATCCCCGAGGTGGCCGCCGAGATCCGGGAGAACGTCATCACGGCGCTGGAGCGCATGACGGGGCTGGAAGTGGTGGAGGTCAACGTGGCGGTCGGCGACGTCCACCTCCCGGAGGAGAATCCGGCCGACACCCGCATCGTCTGACACACCGGCCGCGGACGGCCCTCCCCGCGGGCCCACCCGTCCGGCACGACGGCGGTGTCCTCGCCGGAGGCCCTGGCCGGGCGGGTGTGCCGCGGCCAGGTGCGGTGGTGACGTGCGGGGACCGCAGGCGTGCGCGTACACCGCGCGGCGCGCAGTCCGCGCGGTGCAGTGGCGGGCGGTGGGTCAGACCAGGCGGCGGGCGGTGGCCCAGCGGGTCAGTTCATGCCGGTTCGACAACTGGAGCTTGCGCAGCACCGCCGAGACGTGGCTCTCCACCGTCTTCACCGAGATGAACAGCTCCTTGCCGACCTCCTTGTACGCGTACCCCCGCGCGATCAGCCGCAGCACCTCGCGCTCCCGCTGCGTCAGCCGGTCCAGGTCCTCGTCCACCGGCGTCGCGTCCGACGAGGCGAACGCGTCCAGCACGAAGCCCGCCAGCCGCGGCGAGAACACCGCGTCCCCGTCCGCCACGCGGAAGATCGCCCCCACCAGGTCGGGCCCGGTGATCGTCTTCGTCACATAGCCGCGCGCCCCGCCCCTGATGACGCCTATGACGTCCTCCGCCGCGTCCGACACCGACAGGGCCAGGAACCGCACCGGCCGCTGCGGCGCCGAGATCAGCTCCGCGCTGCGCCGCAGCACCTCCACCCCGCCGCCGCCCGGCAGGTGCACGTCCAGCAGCACGACGTCGGGACGCGCCGCCTTGATCGCCGCGACCGCCTGGTCCACGTCGCCCGCCTCGCCGACCACCTCGACGCCCGTCTCCTCGGTGCGGCCGATCTCCGCCTGCACCCCGGCCCGGAACATCCGGTGGTCGTCCACCAGGACCACGCGGGCCCTGCGCGCGCTGCCCGTCACGCCGTCCGTCACGCCGTCGGTCATGCCGTCCGCTCCATCGCCCGCTCCATCGTCAGTTCCACCTCGGTCCCCTCGCCCGGCGCCGAACGCACCCGCGCCGCCCCGCCGTTGCGCTGCATCCGTCCGATGACGGACTCGCGCACGCCCATCCGGTCCGCCGGTACCGCGTCCTGGTCGAAACCGGGACCGCGGTCGCGCACCGACAGGAAGACCGTACGCCCCTCCACCTCGGCGAAGACCTGCACGGGTCCGCCGTCGCCACCGTACTTGGCCGCGTTCACCATCGCCTCGCGCCCGGCCTGCAGCTGCGCCGCCAGGCCCTCGTCCACCGGGCAGTCGCCGACGCACACGACCTCGATCGGCACACCGTGCAGGTCCTCGACCTCCGCGACGGTCGCGCGCACCGCCTCGGCGAACGTGCGGACCGTCTCCTCCTCCGGCTCCGGCGCGCGGCCGGACCGTTCCGCCGACTTGTACAGCCACGCCCGCAGGTCGCGCTCCTGCGCGCGGGCGAGGCGGGCGACCTCGCGGGGCTTCTCCGCGTTGCGCTGGATCAGCGTGAGGGTGTGCAGCACGGAGTCGTGGATGTGGGCGGCCACCTCGGCGCGCTCCTGGGCCCGGATGCGCAGCGTCCGCTCGGCGGACAGGTCCTGCACCATGCGCACCACGTACGGGCCGACCAGCAGCGCGATGCCCACCAGCACGGCGACCGACGCCTGGAGGACGACGCTCAGCGCCTCCGCCGACACCCCCTGGCCCAGGACGAACGCGGTGATGCCCAGGCACATCAGCACGGCGCCCGCAGCGCTGCGGGCCAGCGGCAGCCAGCGGCTGTCCCGGGTCGCGGCGGCCCACTGGGAGCGCCGGGAGTTGTCCGCCTGCCGCCACACGACGGCCGCACCGGCGCCGACGACCAGCAGCGGCCACAGATAGCGGGCCTGGAGGGGGAGGTGCAGGTTGAAGCCCATCGCGGCCAGCGCGGCGACGGCCACCACGATCGCCAGCAGCTGCCGCTTGTCGCGCGGGTGGTGCAGCAGGTGGAAACGGGACCGGCCGGCCGGCGGGGCGACGGGCCGCACCGGCGTCCCGAGGGGGACGACGAACCAGAAGATGCCGTACAGCGGGACGCCGAGACCGTTCGCCGTCACGAGCACGAAGAACGTCAGCCGCACCCACGACACCGGGACCCCGAGGTGCCCGGCGAGTCCCTGGGCGACGCCGCCCAGCCAGCGTCCCTCCACGACGCGGTAGAGCTTGCGCACGCCCGCGTCGTCGGGGGAGGCGTCGGCGGCGGCGCCCGGCGCTGCGGTGGGGGTCGTCATACCCCGATCGTCACACGAACGGGCCACCGGGGGCATCAGGGGAGTCCCGGGCAGGGGACTCAGGGGCGGGTCCGGGACGCCCCGGATTCCGGCCGCGGCTGCGCCCGGCCACCATGGAGGAATGAGCGACGCTCCCACCGGCGGCATGGCCGGGGAATCGACGACCGCACGCGTACGGCGCGAGTGGACGCAACTGACGCGCAGCAGGCGGCACAAGGTCGTCGGCGGCGTCTGCGGCGGCCTGGCCCGGCATTACCGGCTCGACCCGGTGATCCTGCGCGTGCCCCTCGTGGTGCTCTCGGTCGTCGGCGGGCTCGGGCTGATCGCGTACGGGCTGGCGTGGCTCCTCATACCGTTCGAGCGCGAGGAGGAGAACGAGGGGAGGAGGCTGCTGTCCGGCCGCGTCGAGGGTCCGGGGCTGACGGCGCTGCTGCTGATCGTCGCCGGGTGCGGCCTGCTGCTGGCGTCGCTGGCGGACACCGGCGGCATCGTGTGGTTCTCCCTCCTCGTCTTCGCGTCGATGGCGGGCGCGGCCCACTGGGCGCGGCGGGGCGAGCAGCGCGGCGCCGGGCAGGCGGCCGACCCGGTGGCCGCCCAGGCCGCCGCCGAGGCGCCACCCGAGGCCGCCGCGCCGCCCACCGCCGGGCCGTCCTGGTGGCGGGGCACCACGGACCCGCAGCGGCCCGGCTACCTGTGGGGCCCGGCCGAGGCGGCGGACGCGCGGCCGGGCGCGGCGGCGGGCGTCTGGGCGCCGCGCGAGAACACCGCGCCGCCCGCCGCCGAACCCGCCGCCGAGCCCGCCGGGGCCCGCGAGTTCCGCTTCGGCGGGCTCGTCGCCCTGCTCGCCTCCCTCGCCTTCCTGACCGGCACGGCGCTCGCCTGGGAGGGCGAACCGCTCGGCACGGCGCTGGTCGTCGGCCTGACGGCGGCGCTCGTCGTGTACGGCCTCGGCCTGGCGGTCAGCGCGTTCGTGGGGCGCGTCGGGGGCGGGACGGTCGTCATGGCGGGCCTGACGGCGGTGCTGCTCGCCGGTGCCTCGGCGCTGCCCGACAACATCGCGACGGGCTGGACCGAGCCCGTGTGGCGCGTCGAGTCGGCGGACGCGCTGCGGCCCGCGTACAGCATGGGCACGGGCGACGCGCGGCTGAACCTGACCGGGCTCGACCTGGCGGCCGGCGAGCGCGTCACCACCTCGGTGGACGCGGGCGCCGGGCAGGTGACGGTCCTGGTGCCGCCGGACGTCACGGTGGAGGTGCACGCGGAGATCGACGTGGGCGCGTTCTCCTACGACCCGCTGACGACCGTGGACGACCCAGGGCCGGTCCGTTCGTTCGGCGGCGTGAGCCAGGAGCGGACCATCACCTACGGGCCGCAGGACGGGGACACGGCGGGCGGGACGGTCGAGTTGTGGCTGGACATGGGCATCGGGCACCTGGCGGTGCGGCGGGTCGCGGAGGGGGCGGCATGAGCGGCGGGAGCAGCGGGATGCGGAGGCACCGTTTCGAGCCCTGGCGGCTCGTGCTGGGCCTGACGATGATCGGGATCGCCGTCGTGCACCTGGTGCGGCTGCGGGGCGACGGGGACGGGGTGCCGCTGATCGCGGTGTTCGTGCTGGCGCCCGCGGCGCTGCTGCTGAGCGGGGCCGTGGCCGCGGTGACGTTCACGGCCCGGCGTACGGCCTATGCGTGGCGCGTGCGGCGCGGTTACGTCGCGGCGGTCAGCTCGGACGGGCGAAAAGGCGCTGGCTCCGGCGGTCCTGGCGGCGGCTGAGGGCGGGCCCGAGGGCGTGGGTCCCGGCGCCGGTGAGCAGCAGGGTGACGAAGCCCAGCGCGTACGGCAGGTCGTGGCCGAAGTAGTACGGGTCGGTGTGCCAGCCCGTCGTCAGCCAGAACGCGAGCGTCAGCAGCACCCCCGCGGCCGCCGCCCAGCGGGTCAGCAGCCCGAGGAGCACGGCGACGCCGATGGTGATCTCGGCCGCGCCCAGGCAGCCGGCGACGAGGTCGGGGCGGTCGAGCACGAGGTCGGTGAGGCGCGGGACGGCGGCGTCGCCGCGGGTGAACGACACCATCCGCGCGATGGCGTCCCCGTTCATCGCCGCGCTGAACGGGCGGACGTCGGCGAACGTGTCGATCCCGGCGTACAGGAACGTCGTCCCCAGGAACAGGCGCAGGGGGAGCGGTGCCCAGCGCGCCGTGCTCTCGCGCGCCTGCTCCTGCCGCCCAGGGACGGGGACGCCGGGCAAGTGGGTGTGGACGGGGGGCGGGCCGCCGATTCGGGGCGTGACAGACATGGCGGGAACCTTCCGTGATGTCGCCCTTGGGGCATCTGTGAAGGCGGTCAGTCTGCCACGGTGATCACATAGCGTCCCGACTCCGTACCGGCCGCGGTGATCACCCGTACCTCAACAGGGCCCGCGTCAAGCTCCACCGGGACCGGCACGCGCAGCCGCGTATCACCCGGATTGCTGAACCCGCCCGTCACCGGCACGAGGGGTACGGGCACCTCCACGCCGCCGATGCGCACCACCGTCTCGGCCAGCCGGTCGGGGGCGGCGGCGCCCGCCGGGACGAAGCCGGAGCCGCGGATCTCCAGCTCGTCGCCGTGCCGGATCGGGGCGTGCAGGTCGCCCGGCTCGCGGACGCGCACGATCGACTGGATGACGGGCCTGCCGCCCTCGGTGTAGCGGGCGGCGGCGTACGCGAGCGCCGAGGCGGCGCCGAGCAGCACCAGCGGCCAGGGCGGCGCGGGGATGTGGCCGGGGTCGCGGGCGAGGGCGGCCGCCGTCCAGACGACGCCGGTGGCGGCGACGGCCGCGTACTGGGTCTCGGTGAAGCTGCCGCGTCCGCCGTCGTCCGTCAGCAGGTCGGCGGCGCGGGGGCGGTCGGCGCGGATCTTCTGCATGCGGAAGCCGCGTACGCGCGTGGCCACCGTGTGCCGCACCCAGACGGTGACGGCGAGGGCGACGGCGGCGGCGGTCAGCAGGCCCGCGCCGTCCGCGAACCCGGCGGCGCCGCCGGTGAGGGCGAGCGCGAGCAGGCTGTGGCAGGCGACCAGCAGCCAGGCGGCGGCGACGGCGCGCGAGGTGGACAGCCGGTTGTCGTCGCCGATCAGGGGCGCGAGGACGCCGCCGCGCGCCCGTTGCCGCCGCCCGAGCGCGGCGTACGCGACGGCCGCGCCCGGCGGGAGCAGCGCGACGAGGGCGGCGGTGCGGCCGGTGGACCAGCCGTCGCCGAGGAGCGCGGCGACGGGCTGGGCCAGGGCGAGGAGCGCGAGCAGCGCGGCGGCCGTCCAGGCGGCCCGCGCCGCGAGCCCGGCGAGGCGGGCGGCGTCACCGGCGCGGTCGCGGGCCGCCGCGTCGCGGGCGGCGCGGGTCAGCTCGTCGGACACCCACTGCCGCGATGCCTCGGGCGAGTGGGCCAGGGCGTCCGGTATGCCGCGCCCGGCCGCCAGTTCGTCCCGCAGGCGCGCGAACTCCCGTGCCGCCGCTTCCTCCCCGCTCACGACACTCCCGGCTCCTCCCGCGTACGGTGACGCGACCCGTGCCGCCCGTCCTGGTACCGGCGGCTGCTGCTGGGGGGATTGTGCCCTACGGAGCGGGCGGGGTGGTGATTTCCGGGCAGCGGCGGCCGGGGAGGCGGTCGCTCAGGCGTACTCGCCCGAGGAGATGCTGATCGGGCCCGCCTCGGCGCTGCACCGCTGGTCGGTGCCGTTCTCCCCCTTGCGGACGCACACCCTGATGTAGATGTAGTCGTTCTCGGGGAAGTTGTAGTCGCAGATGACGGTGAAGTTGTTTGCTCCCATGGCGTTGTGGCAGGTGCCGCTGCGGAGGTTGGTGGTCTGCCACTTGACGACGACGCGCATGCCGTCCGCCTTGAGGTCCTGCACGGTGATGTCGTCGCCGTAGCCGACGAAACAGCCGCGGCCGATGGCCGCGCCGGACGCGGCGTACACGGTGCGGCACGTCTCGCCCATGGCGGCGCTCGCCTGCGGGGCGGACAGACCGCCCACGACGAGGGTGCTGGCGCCGGCGAGGGTGGCTATGCGGGTGGAGGTTCTCATGACTGTCCTTCTGCGGAGAGAGGGGTTACGGGGAGGGGTGGCGGAGCGCTGTGGGGGCGGTCCTGATCAGGAGTAGTCGCCCGTGGAGACGCTGATCCAGGCGCTCCAGAAGGTGCAGCGGTGGTTGGCGCCGTTCTCCCCGTTGCGCGTGCAGACGCGGAAGCTGATGCGGTCGCTCTCCGGGAGGTTGTAGTCGCAGATGACGGTGAAGTTGCCGGCTCCCATGGCGTTGTGGCACTCGCCGGTGCGGCCGTTGACCGTCTTCCAGTCGACGACGACGCGCATGCCGTCGGCGGCGCGGTCGTCGACGGTGATCTTGTCGCCGTGGCCGACGAAGCAGCCGGTGCCCGCGACCGGGCCGGGGTTCGAGACGTAGACGGACTGGCAGGTGGAGCCGTCGGCGCTCGCCTGCGGCACGGACATGCCGCCCACGATCAGGGCGCTGACACCGGCGACGGTGGCCATGCGGGTGGTGGTCCTCACAAGTGTCCTTTCTGCGAAGGGATATGACGCGGTGATGATAGCCGTCGCAGATCACTGAGGCGGATAAGGGCCGTTCACCCGTTCCGGAGAGCGAAGACGCGAACGCGGGGCGGAGTTGGCGGACGGCCGGGGGCGCCCGTTCACCACCGCTCGATGAGCGGCGTGTCCGGCACGTGCCGCCGCCAGGCCCCGGCGAGGCGGGCGAGGCGGGCGGGGGCGGCGATCCCGCGCAGGGTCGCGACCCTGCCGTCCGCGAGGTCGAACGTCACGGCGCCCGCGACCCCGCCGGCCGGCACGAAGAGGAGGGCGGGGGCGCCGTTGACGACCGCGTAGTGGATGGCGGAGGTCCCGCCGACGAGCCGCTGTTTCACGGGTGTGGACTGGAAGCCGGCCCGCACGAAGGTGGCGACGCGCGGCGCGGAGTCGTACCGCACCAGCCTCCTGGCCAGTCCCGCGCCGTCGGAGAGCGCGGTCGCGTCGTCGGTCAGCAGCGCCACCAGGCGTTCGGTGCGGCCCGACGCGGCGGCCGCGAGGAACTCCTCGACGATCCTGCGCGCGGCCGCCGGGTCGGCCTCGCCGCCGCCGCGGCGCGCGGCGGCGAGGTGCCGCCTGGCGCGGTGGAGGTGCTGCTGGCTCGCGGCGTCGGTGATGCCGAGGATCGCGGCGATCTCGGCGTGGCGGTGGGAGAACGCCTCGCGCAGGACGTAGACGGCCCGTTCCAGCGGTGACAGGCGTTCCATCAGGGTCAGCACGGCCAGGGAGACCGACTCGCGCTGCTCGAACGTGTCGGCGGGGCCGAGCATCGGGTCGCCGTCGAGGAGCGGTTCGGGCAGCCAGGCGCCGACGGCCCGTTCGCGGCGGGCCTGTGCCGAGCGGAGCCGGTCGAGGCACAGGCGGGTGACGACCGTGGTCAGCCATGCCTCCGGCACCTCGATCCGCCGCCGGTCGGCGGCCTGCCAGCGCAGGAACGCGTCCTGCACGGCGTCCTCCGCGTCGGCGGCGGACCCGAGCAGCCGGTACGCCAGCGAGGCGAGCCGGTCGCGGCTCGCCTCGAACCGTCCGGCGTCGAAGCGGTCGGCGGCGGCGCTGTCCACGCGGGCCACTCTAACGGGACGGCCGCGCCGGGGAGTTCGCGGCGGACGCGTCCCGCGCGGCGGTCAGGCGGTGCGTGCGCCTCGGCAGGCCGAACGTCGGGTGCTCGGTGCCCCACAGCGACATCCTGACGATGCCCGCCTTGACGCGCGCCGCCTTCCGGCCGCCCACGTACCCCCGCTTCGCCCGCCCCTCGCCGTCCACCGGCTGCAGGATGCCGTCCCGCCGCCCGAGGCTGATGTGGTTGCCCACGTACCTCAGCCCGACGGTCGCGGGTTCGCGGCCGGTCAGGCGCCCCACGATCGCGTTCACGGCCACGCGGGCCGTGAAACCGGCCGAGGCGCAGGACATGGGCAGCGGCCTGCCGTTGTCGCCGATGACGAAGGCGCTGTCCCCGGCGGCGTGGACGTCCGGGTGCGTGACCGACCGCATCAGGCGGTCGACGACGATCCGGCCGCCCGCGGTGACCTCAAGTCCGCTCGCGGCGGCGACGGGACCGGCCGCGAACCCGGCCGCCCACACGGTCGCGTCGGACGCCAGGACGCCGCCGTCGGCGCACAGCGCCCCCGTCGCCTCGACGGCCTCGACGGTGGTGTGCTCCAGGACCGTGATGCCCAGCCGGTCGCAGGCCCGGCGCAGGTGGTCGCGCGCTCCGGGTGAGAGCGGCGCGGCCAGTTCGCCGCGCGCGACCAGCGTCACCGACAGGCGGGGCCGGGACTCGGCGATCTCGGTGGCGGTCTCGATGCCGGTCAGCCCGTCGCCGACGACGAGGACGTGCCCGTCCCCCGACCGCCTGCCCAGGCCGTCCAGGCGCTCGCGCAGGCGCAGCGCCGAGGGCCTGGAGGAGACGTCGAAGGCGTGCTCGGCCACGCCGGGGACGCCGTGGTCGGCGCCGTGGCTGCCGAGCGCGTGGAGGAGGGTGTCGTAGCCGAGGTCGGCAGGGGCGCCGGTGGCCGTGTCGGCCAGGGTGACGACGCGGCGGGCGGGGTCGAGGGCGGTGACGCGGGCCACGCGCAGCCGTATCCCCGTGCCCGCGAAGACGTCGGCGAGCGGCGGGGCCGCGATCGCCTGCCCGGCCGCGAGCTGGTGCAGCCGCAGGCGCTGGACGAAGTCGGGCTCGGCGTTGACGACGGTGATCCCGGTGTCCTCCGGGGAGAGGCGGTGTGCCAGGACCCCGGCCGCGTAGGCGCCGGCGTACCCCGCGCCGAGGACGACGATGCGGTGCTTCACGTGGTGCTCCTGTCGGTTCGCTGGTTCCCTGTCGGTGACTTGAGCGGGGCGGCGGGCCGATTCCTGACAGGAGCCGTGTGTGATGTGGGTCACGGGCTGACGGGTGGTCGGTTCGGTGAATTTCATTGGCTGATCGAGTTTTTGCGTGATGCTGCGCAGGTTATTGCTCGCCCGGGGGATCGGTGGTTGAGTGTGCGCCACTTCCCGGGTCCACCACCACGCCTCTCCCGTGCGCGCCGCGGCCATCGCGCCGTCCCCATCGGGGCGCAGCCAGTCCCCCGAGCGAAAGAACAGGTCGACGATGACACGCACCGGCGAACGGCCCCCCGCCGCGCCGCACCCCGGCAGACGCCTGGCCGCGGCGCTCCTGGCCGCGGCCACCTCCCTCACCCTGCTCGGCGGCGCCGCCGCCGGCACCGCCCAGGCGGCGGGCGGCCGCGCCCCGGCGCCCGCGCCCGTCGTGACGCGCGCGGCGCTCGACCCCGCGCTCGTCCAGGGCCGGGGCGCGGACGTGGACTTCCTGGAGCAGGAGGCGGAGCACGCGGTCACCACCGGCACGGCGATCGGCCCGGACCGCACCCCGTACACGCTGCCGTCCGAGGCGTCGGGACGGGAGGCCGTACGCCTGGAGCCGGGCGAGTACGTCGAGTTCACGCTCCCCGCCACCACGAACGCGATCACCGTGCGCTACAGCATCCCCGACGCACCCGGCGGCGGCGGGATCACGGCGCCGCTCGACGTCACCGTGCGCCGCGACGGCCAACGCACCGGGCCCGCCCGGCAGATGACGCTGACCTCCGAGTACTCCTGGCTCTACAACCAGTACCCGTTCACCAACGACCCCCAGGCCGACCTGCTGCACCCGGACTGGTGGATCACCGAGTGCGACTGCGTGCCCGCCGCCACCGACCCGGCGCCGGTCGTCGAGAAGCCCTTCAGGCCCACGCACATGTACGACGAGCAGCGGCTGCTCCTCGGCAGGACCTACCGCGCGGGCGACACCGTACGGCTCACCGCGCCCGCCGGGACGGACGCCGAGTGGACCGTCATCGACCTGATCGACACCGAGCAGGTCGCCCCGCCGCGCGTCCTGCTGCGCGCCGCCAACGTGCTGGCGTTCGGCGCCGATCCGACCGGGCGGCGCGACGCGGCGCCCGCCATCGAGCGCGCCATCGCCTTCGCGCAGCGCACCGATCTGCCGGTCTACCTCCCCCCGGGTGTCTTCCGGGTGGACCGGCACATCGTCGTGGACGACGTGACGATCCGCGGCGCGGGCAGCTGGTACACGGTCGTCCGCGGTGAGGAGGTCGAGCTGGACGAGCCCCTGCCGGACGGCTCGACGCACACCGGCGTCGGCTTCTACGGCCGGTACGCGGAGGACGGCGGCAGCAGCGACGTGCACCTGGCGGACTTCGCCATCGAGGGCGACGTGTCGGAGCGGATCGACACGGACCAGGTGAACGGCATCGGCGGCGTGCTCAGCGACTCCACCGTCCGCGGCCTGTACATCAGCCACACCAAGGTCGGCCTGTGGTTCGACGGGCCGATGGAGAACTTCCTGATCGAGGACACGGTCATCGTCAACCAGATCGCGGACGCCCTCAACTTCCACCGGGGCGTGACCGATTCGGTGGCGCGCGGCAACTTCGTCCGCAACACCGGGGACGACGGCCTCGCCATGTGGTCCGAGCCGGGGAACACCAACGCGCGCAACACGTTCGAGTCCAACACCGTCCAGAGCCCCACGCTGGCCAACGGCATCGCGATCTACGGCGGTACGGACACCACCGTCCGGGGCAACCTCGTCGCCGACCCGGTGCGGGAGGGGTCGGGGCTGCACGCGGGGTCACGCTTCGGCGCCGATCCGTTCGGCGGGCGGCTCGACTTCACGGACAACACGGTGGTGCGCGGCGGCACGCTCGACCTGAACTGGGACATCGGCCTCGGCGCGATCTGGTTCTACGCGCTGGAGCGCGACATCGACGCCGACATCCGCGTCACCGGCGACCACTACCTCGACTCGACGTACAACGCGATCATGCTCGTCACGGAGTTCGCGCAGCGCGACGAGCACGTGATCGAGAACGCGCGCTTCCGCGACATCCGGGTGGACGGGACCGGCACTTCGGTGCTGAGCGCGCGGACGGCGGGGTCCGCGACGTTCGAGAACGTGGACGCGCGGAACGTCGGCGCGGTCGGCATCAACAACTGCGGCGCCTTCCACTTCCCCGGCACCGGCTCGGAGTTCACCGTCCTGGACGGCGGCGGGAACGACGGCGGCGGCACGACGGGGCCGTGGTTCGGCGCCTGGCAGCTGCCCAACACGATCACCTGCGACGACCGCCCGCCCGTGGTGCCGCCCCCGGCGCCCGCCCCCTGGTGACGCCCCGCGCCACCCCCTGAGACGGCCCCCGCCGCCGGGACGCCCGAGCCCGGCCGCGGGGGCTTTTCCACGCCGTCTCGCTAGCGGCGCTAGACAAAGGAGCAATGTATTGGTTAGCATCGCCACATCAGCTAGCGGCGCTAGAAGAAGTGCCGGGGACCTGGGGAGTGGACATGGAGAACGTACTGGCCGCCGGCACCACGGTGATCGTCGGACTGCTGGTCGGGGTGGAGTTCGCGGTGGCGGTCTTCCTCAACGCGATATTCGGCCGGCTGCCGGGCGACGCCGGGCTCCGCGGCCGTATCGAGGGGGCGCGCATCCTCGGGTTCGTGATGCCGTTCTGGTACATCGGCTCGGTCGTGCTCGGCTCGGTGGTGACCTGGCAGTCCCGGGGCGACGGGGGGACGGGCGCGTTCGGCACGGCGACGGCGCTGCTCGCGCTGAGCGTGCTGATGTCGGTGACGCTGCTCGTCCCGATCAACTCGCGGGTGAAGCGCTGGACGTCGGAGAGCGTCCCGGCGGACTGGCACCAGCAGCTGGGGCGGTGGGACCGGTTCCACTACCTGCGCGTCGCGGTGCTGGTGGCGGCGTTCGCCCTGCTGGTCGCGGGGATCGCCTGACGGACGGGCCGCCTGACGGCCGGGATCAGCGCGCGGCGGGCGGAACGGGCCCGAGCGCGCTGATCGCGGCGTCGACGGCCGTGGCCAGCCGCGCCGGGTCGTGCCCGGCGCGCTCCCGTACGCGCAGGCCGAGCACCGTCGTGAACAGCAGCTCGACGGCGGCCTCGATGTCGAGACCGGCGGGCAGTTCACCGTTCTCGCGCGCCGCGTCCAGCCGGGAGCGCAGCGCCTCGCGCGTCACGTCGAACGCGGCCTCGGTCCTGCCGCTCACCTGGGCGTCGGCCGTGCCCAGCTCGGTGGCCGTGTTGACCACGAAGCAGCCGCGGCCCGGCTCGGCGCCGGGCGGGCAGGTGACCAGCTGGAGCAGCCACGCGCGCAGCGCCTCGCGGACGGGGCGGCCGTCGGCGCCCAGCGACTCCTCGGCCTGGGCGGACTCGGTGGCGCGGTAGTGGTCGAGGGCGCGCAGGAACAGCGTGTGCTTGTCGGTGAAGGTGCGGTAGAGGCTGCTCGGCGTGAGGTGCAGCTCGGCGCCGATGTCGCGGACCGAGGTGGCGTGGTAGCCGCGGCGCCGGAAGAGTCCGGTCGCCCGCTCGATCGCGTCCTGCTCGTCGAACTGCCGGGGGCGTGCCATGGGGGCCATCCTACCCGACTTGTGGAGCGATCGTTCCCATACTAGGGTCCGCCGTTGTGCGGGAGCGATCGCTCCCGAATGGTGGAGGAGGTACGTGGTGGCGACCACGGAACAGACGGCCGATCCGGCCGCCGGGCAGCGGAGTCACTGGCCGGCGGTGGGCGCCGTGGCCCTGGGGACGTTCCTGCTGGTGACGGCCGAGCAACTGCCGATCGGGCTGCTGACCGCCGTGGGGTCCGCGATGGACGTCTCGGAGGGCACGGCCGGGCTGATGGTGACGGTGCCGAGCCTGGTCGCGGCGGTCTCCGCGCCCGTCGTCCCGGTCCTCGTCGGCGCGCTGGACAGGCGGCTGCTGCTGCTCGGGCTGATGGCGCTGATGACGGTCGCGAACGTCGGCTCGGCCCTCGCGCCCGGCTTCGGCGTCCTGGTGGCGTCGCGCGTGCTGGTCGGGGTGGCGATCGGCGGCTTCTGGGCCGTCGCCAGCGGGCTGGCCGTCCGGCTCGTGGCACCCGCACACGTCCCGAAGGCCACGGCGGTCATCTTCGGCGGCGTCGGGGCCGCGAACGTCTTCGGCGTCCCCCTCGGCACCCTGCTCGGCGAGTTCACCACCTGGCGCATCGCCTTCGCGACGCTGAGCGGCCTCGCGCTCGTCGCGCTGCTCGGCCTGCTGACGGTGCTCCCGCCGCTGGCCGCGTCCCAGCCGGTACGGCCCCGCCTGCTCGCCGCGCAGCTCCGCAACCCGGGCGTGCGCGTCGGTATCCTCGCCACGTTCTTGCTGGTCACGGGCCATTTCTCGGCCTACACCTTCGTCAGCCCGCTCCTCCAGGACCTCTCGGGGATCGACGAGCGGTACGTCGGCCCGCTGCTGCTGTGCTTCGGCGTCGCGGGCATGGCGGGCAACTTCGCCGTCGGCGCCCTCCTGGCGCGCGGCGTGCACCGGACCGTGCTCGTCATCGCCCTGACGCTGACGGCCGCCATGCCGCTGTGGGCGCTGCTCGGCGGGGGAGCGGCCGGCGGGATCGTGCTGCTGATCGTCTGGGGCCTGGCCTTCGGCGGGGTGTCGGTCGGCCTCCAGACGTGGATGATCAAGACGGCGCCCGACGCGGTGGAGGCGGCCTCGTCCCTGTGGGTCGCGGTCTTCAACCTGTCGATCGGCCTCGGCGCACTGACCGGCGGCCTCGTCGTGGACTCCCTCAGCCTCCAGGCCGTCCTGTGCCTCGGCGGCGTCTGCGCGCTGGCCGCGGCACTGGCGATCCTCCCCTCACGCACACACCCGCACCTGCGCTGAGGACACCCCACGGCACCGGCCCGGACACGGAGACACATCCGGGCCGGTGCGGCCCACGGTCCGTGCCGCCGGTGAGCGCATCGCCGTCCGGGCTCGGGGCCCGGGTGGAAGACGTTGTCGTGGACAGCGCGGCGCGAGGGGCGAACCGGCTGTACGAGCGGCTGGGTTTCCGCGCCCGGGAGCCGACGGTCCACCGGTTCGCCGTGGACGGACGGCGGCTCCCGCCATGCGCGCCCGGTCTACGCGGGGCGGGTCGCCGCGACCAGGGGCATGGAGTCCACGGGGGCCATGCGTACCGGGGTGCCGGAGCGTGCCGCGTGGATGATCTGGCCGTCTCCGACGTAGATGCCGACGTGGCTCACGCCCGAGTAGTAGAAGACCAGGTCGCCGGGCGCCAGTTGGTCGCGGGAGACGCGGGTGCCCGCGCTCACCTGGCTGTAGCTCGTGCGGGGGAGCGAGACGCCCGCGGTGCGCCACGCCGCCTGGGTCAGGCCCGAGCAGTCGAACGCGTCGGGGCCCGTGGCGCCCCAGCCGTACGGCTTGCCCAGCTGCGCGTAGGCGAACGCGACGGCCGCTGCGGCGCGTGCGCTCGGCGAGGCGTCCTGCGCGGCGGCCAGCGGCACGGCGCCGGTCGCGGCGTCGGCGGGTTCGGCGGGTTCGGCCAGCGCCGCGGCGCGCTCCTGCGCGGTCAGCCCGGCGAGCAGCTCCTCGGCCTCGGCGAGCCTGCGTTCGATCGTCTCGCGGTGCTCCGCCGCCTCGGACCGCGCGTCGGCGAGGACGTCCGACTCCTCCTCGGCCTCGGCCCTGAGGCGCTCGACGGCCAGCAGCTCGTTGCCGAGGACGGCGACGGCGTCGGCCCGGCGGCTGCCCGCGCGGTCGAGGGCGGCGGCGCGCTCCAGGTACTCGTCCGGGTCGGCGGCGAGGGCGAGCTGGAGGGAGGCCGGTAATCCGGCGGCACGGTACTCGGCCGCGGCCTGGGCGCCGAGGTCGCGGCGCAGGGCGTTGAGCTCGTCGGTGCGGCGGGCGGCCTGGTCGCGCAGCCGGTCGAGGTGCTCCTCGGCGCGCCCGGCGGTCTCCGTCGCCGCGTTGTACGCCTCGGTGGCCTCCTCGGCCTCGTGGTGCAGCTCGTCCACCTGCTGCCTGACCTCGGCCGCGGTGGTGCCCGGAGCGGCGACCGCCGCGCCGCCCGCGGCCAGCGGCGCCCCGGCGAGCGTCAGGGTCGCGGCCGCCGTGCGCAGCGACACGGTCCGCTGCGCGACGCTCCGCGGTCTCTTGCGATGTTGAGCCATGGGCCGGAACGCTAAACCGTGACGAGGCGGGCACTTGACCGCCCGACCGGGATTGGTGGCAATCCCCCGCACGGTGAGAGAAGCTGATCGGCCCGGTGACGGATTGTCCGATGGTTGTGACGGTTTGTTTCCGGCGGGGTCAGCCTGGCCCGCCGGGTCAGTCCGTCGCCGCCTCGTACGCCTCGTCGAGCACGTCGCGGAACGCGTCCTGGTCCTGCGCGCTGCCGACGAACGCGCCGTTCGCCAGGAACGCGGGCACCTGCGTGACCCCGGCCGACAGCGCCTCCTCGGCGTCCCGGCCCACCGCCTCGCCCGCCGCCGTCGAGTCCAGGTCCCGGCGGAACGCGTCCAGGTCGGGCACGCCCGCCTCCTCCGCCAGCGCCAGCACGCCCTCGTCGGAGAACCGGCCGCTGTCCATGTCGAACTCCTCGTCCATGGCGGCCGAGTAGAACTCCCAGAAGCGGTCCTGCCGCCCGGCCGCCCACGCGGCCCGCGCGGCGGTGTCCGACTCGGGGCCGTAGATCGGGAAGTTGCGGAACTCGATGCGGACCTTGCCGGTGTCCACGTACTCGTCCACCAGCCACGGGTGCGTCTCGCGCGCGTGGATGCCGCAGTAGGCGCACTGGAAGTCGAGGAACTCGACGAGCACCACGGGCGCGTCCACGTCCCCGACCGCCAGCGGGTCGTCCGGGTCGCGGTGCGCGACGTCGGCCAGCGCCGGATCGCCGAACTCCTCCTGGCTCGCGTCGTCACCCCCGCCCCCGCCCCCGCCCCCGCCCGCGCTGCCGAGCGCGGCGAGCACGCCCGCGCCCAGCGCGCAGACCAGCAGCACGGCGATCACGACCGCCCAGGGGCGCCGCCGGTCGGCGCTCCGCGTGGGCGCGCGCCCCCCGCCGGAGGGGCGGCCGCCGCCACGCTGCGGCGTGCGGCCGGACTTCTTCTGCGGCTTCCTGGTGCGCGACACGGGCATGTGGCCAAGCGTAGGCGGCGTCCCGCGCGCCCGGTCCGGGGGTGCCGCGCCCCCGCGCGCTCCCGTGCCCCGGCTCAGTCCGCCAAGGGCTCACCCCCCATCCCCCGCCGCCGCGCGTGCCGGGCGCGGGCCGCCTCGTGGGCGCCGCGCAGCAGCCCGAGGACGGTGACCGTCGTCAGCGGTCCTGGGGTGACGACGCAGATCCAGCCCAGGGCCCCGTACACCGGGTGCGGCACCACCTGGTCGGCCGCCGCGTGGTCGCGGGGGAGGGCGAGGGCGCGCGGCTCCTCGCCGGTGAGCCGCCGGAAGGTGTCGCGGTCCACATGGACGTTGACACGCCAGCGTCCCGGCGGATCGAGGTCGGACGCGGTGTCGTCGGGGTAGTCCTTGGTGACGATCGTCCCGTACGGCTGCCCGGTGCGGGGCAGCCGGCCGTCGGGGGCGTAGTAGAAGAAGGAGTCGCCCCACGTCAGCTCGGGGAAGGCCGGCTCCTGGGACGTGCCGCCGGGCCCGGGGGCGACCACGAGCGCGCCGTCGAAGCCGCGCACCGCCGCGATGATCTGCTCCATACTCATGGTTCAAGCGTCACCTTCAAGTGCTTCTGTGGGGTTGGACGATGGGTGAACCGGCCGGGGGAGCGGGAGAGACGTCCCTGCGGACCGCGCAGGTCGCCAGGGCGACCGGGTATTCGGTGCAGCAGGTGCGGGACCTGGAGGTGCTCGGCGTCATCCCGCCCGCCGCCCGCTCGGCCGGCGGCTACCGCTCCTACACCCCTCTCCACGTGCGCGCCCTGGCGGCGTACCGGGGGATCGCCGGGGCGGTCGGGCCGGTGGAGGCGCGGCGGCTGCTCAGGGAGGCGTGGTCGGGGACGCGGGCGGACGCGGCGGCGGTGATCGGAGGGGTGCACGTCCGGCTGGCGCGGGAACGGGAGGAGGTGCTCGCCGCCCAGGCCGCCGTCCGCGCCGTCCGCGCCGAGGTGCGGACGGCGGGGGCCGTCGTCCGGGAGGCGGACGCCATGACCGTCACACAGCTCGCGGAAGCGCTCGGCGTGCGGGCGTCCACCCTGCGCTTCTGGGAGGACGAGGGGCTCGTCCACCCCGAGCGGGTGACGTCCCTGCGCGCCCGCCGCTACGGGACGGCCGCCATCGGGGAGGCCCGTATCGTCGCCGCGCTCCGGGCCGGGGGATACGGCGTTCCCGCCGTGCGCGAGGTCATGGGCTCCCTCCGGACCTTCGAGGGCCTGGAGGAGGCCGAGCGCGTCCTGCGGCGGCGTCTCGACCGGATCGCCGCGCGGTCCGTGGCACTGCTCACGGCGGGCGCGGACCTGGCGGCGGTCATCGCGACCCTCGCGACACCGGGGGAATGACCCCACCCGCTCCGGCACCTGTCGTCCGAGCGGCCGGGAAGGGGGCTGAACCCGGCCAGGGCCGGAGCGTCCCCGGGCGGGCGGGGGGCGCGTACCGGGGTACCCCGCTCCGGCACCTGTCGTCTCCCCTCCTTGCGGTCCTCGTGCCCGACAGGGGAGGGGGAGCGGCCGTACCTTGCGCCGGGGCAGAAGTGTCCCCGGGCGGGCGGAGGGAGTGGGCGACCGAGCCGGGGCGCGTACCGGGGTACCCCGCTCCGGCACCCGTCGCCCTCCCCTGTCGGCCCGGTGGGCGAGGGCCGGAAGTTCCGCCGAATGGTGGGACTCGTCGCTCGGACGGACGGGCCGTCCGGTCCGGGTGCGGCTGTTCGTGCCTCGGACGCGGTCGTACGGAGAGGCGGTCCCGACCCGATGCCTCGTGACGGGTGGTGGGCCGGAAGGTCGAGCCGCCGGATTCGTGACACTGAGTAGCCGTTCATGGAGCCACCGTAAGCGCTCCGTAGTCGGCCCGGTATCGCTCGTACGGGTGAATCCCGGCGCCCGTCAGGGAGCGGCCGACGGTTCCACGTCGAGGACGACCTTGCCCGCTATACGGCGGTCGAGCAGGGCCCCGGCCGCGTCGGCGACGTCGGCCCAGCCCGCGCGGCGGTCCACCTCCGCCGACAGGCGGCCGGAGGCGACGAAGCCGAGCAGCACCGCCAGATCGGGCCCCACCTCCCGCGTGTCCCCGAACGAGGCCAGGGTCTTGGCCGGCCCCGGCGAGAACAGCGAGTGCGGCGGGAACACCGCCGGTTCGCCCGACGCCCAGCCGATGTGCTGGATGCCGCCCCCCGGCGCGAGCAGCGACCAGGCCGCCACCAGCTGCGCCCCGCCCACCGTGTCCAGGACGAGATCCACCGGCCGGTCCACGCCGTCGAGGCCGATCACCACCTCGTCGGCCCCCAGCGCGGCCAGCCCCTCGCCCCGCGCCGCCGACCCCACCGACGCGATCACGTACGCCCCGCCAAGCGCCGCCAGCTGCACCGCGTACCGCCCCACGCCCCCCGCCGCGCCCGTGACCAGCACGCGGCTGCCCAGGATCGGCCGCGAACGCAGCGTCCGCAGCGCGGTGAGCCCCGCCATCGGCAGCGCGGCGGCGTCCGCCAGCCCGACCCCCTCCGGCACCTCGGCCACCGCGCCCGTGTCCACGGCCATCCGCTGCGCCCACGCCGCCTCGCCGAAGGCCGCGACCCGCGCGCCCACCGCCGGGCCGCTGCCGTCCGCCGCCGCCCGGACGACGACACCGGCCGCGTCGTACCCGTGCACCGTCCCGGCCGGGCGCTGTCCGGCGAACGCCACCTCGCCGCGGTTGAGCGAGATGTGCCGGACGTCCAGCAGCAGTTGATGCCGCTCGGGCCGCGGTTCCGGCACGGTGCCCAGGCGCAGGGAGCCGGGGGCGGCGGGGTCGACGACGAGCGCGCGTATGTCCATCGGGTGTCTCCTCGCAAGATATCCGGACCGGCGGTCCGGATGCTGCACGGTAGTATCCGGACCGTCAGTCCGTCCAGTCCCGAGGGGAGGCGCGATGCCCGGGCAGCGCCCCGAGCGCGCCGACGCCGCCCGCAACCGCGGCGCCGTCCTCCGCGCCGCCGAGCAGCTCCTCGCCGAGGGCGGCGGCGACCATGTCTCCCTCGACCGCGTCGCCGCGCTCGCCGGAGTCGGCAAGGGCACCGTCTTCCGCCGCTTCGGCAGCCGCGCCGGACTCCTCCAGGCGCTCCTGGAGGAACGGTCCAGCGCCCTGCGCGCCGCCATCGCCGACGGCCCCCCGCCCCTCGGCCCCGGCGCGCCCGCCCCCGAGCGGATGCTCGCGTTCCTCGACCGGCTCGGCGCCATCGCCGAGGGCAACGCCGCGCTCCTGTCCGCCCACGACGCCGCCTGCGCCGACGAGCGCTACGACGACCCCAGCTACCGGCTCTGGCACGGCCACCTCGCCGCGCTGTTCGCCGAGGAACGCCCCGACCTCGACGCCGCGTTCCTCGCCCACACCCTGCTCGCGGTCTTCGACGGCGCCCTGATCCGCCACATCACCCCGCCCGGCGACCCGCGCCGCTTCACCCGCTCCGTGCAGCGCACCGCCATGGCGCTGCTCGGCCGGGACGACTTCAGCCCCGGCGTCTGAACGCGACCGGGCCCCGGGGGAAGTCCCCCCGGGGCCCGGACCGTTCTGCCCGTGCGACGTCAGCCGACGTCGCACGCCTGACCGTTGAGCGTGAACGCGGTCGGGTCGGCCGCCGCGCCCGTGACCGTCCCGTTGAATCCGAAGTTCACCGAACCGCCGGGCGGGATCGACCCGTTCCACGCCGCCGGGCGCGCCGTCACATCACGCCCGTTCTGGGTGACGGCCGAGTTCCAGTGCTGGGTGATCCGCTGCGCGTCCGCGAAGGACCAGCGCAGCTCCCACGGACTGACCGCCGCGGAACCGGTGTTGGCGACCGTCACCTGCGTCGAGAAGCCGCCCTGCCAGCGGTTGGTGGTGTACGACACCTCGCACTCGGCCGGGTCGCCCGGCTCGCCCGGGCCCTCCCCGTCGTCGCCCGCGACGCTGTCCGCCCAGGCGGCGGCCCAGGCCAGCGGCGCGTTCCAGTTCACCGTGACCTCGTTCGTCGCGTACGACTCGATGTGGTCGACGTAGCACATCGCCGGGGCGCAGCCCTGGAGCAGGTCCTCGGCGATCGGGTCCTGGAGCGCGCTGTTCGGGCCGCCGGCCAGGGACCCGGCGGGCGGGTGCGGCAGCGACGCGTTCAGCTGGTTGGCCCAGAAGCGGTGGTGCTGGTTCTCGACGTCGCGCTCGCCGTAGCCGGTCACGTACGAGAGGTTGAGCGGGTTGCGGCCCAGGATGTAGTCCAGGCCGGTCAGCGCCGCGTCGCGGTAGGCGGCGTCCTCCGTCAGGTCGTACGCCGTCGCGAGGACCACGACGTTGTTCAGCACCTGGCTGTTGGAGCCCCACACGAAGTCGTCCTCCGGCGCGAGCGGCAGACCGTACGCCGCGCCCTGCGCCGAGTCCGCGAAGCCGTCGGCCGCGCCGGTCACCGCCGAGCGTACGGAGGCCAGTTCGGACGCCGACAGGCCGTTGTCGACCGTCGCCAGGTCGAGCGCGCCGAGCGCCGCCGTCGAGCCCCACGAGAAGCCGCCGGACGGGAACAGCGCGTCGCCGTCGCCCCACAGTTCCGAACCCGTCACCGCCTGGCGGTAGTCGGCGCCGCCGGTCGTGATGAACAGCTCGGCCGCGGCCCAGAAGAACTCGTCCGAGACGTCGTTGTCGCTGTAGGCGCCGCCGCCCGTCGCGTCGTTCGGGTCCGCGTAGACCGCCGGGTGGGCCACCGCCGCGTCCCAGGCCGTCTCCGCCGCGTCGAGCAGCTCGGCCGCGTACGCCGCGTCGTACGGCTCGAACAGGCGGGCGCCCTGGGCGGCCGCCGCCGCCAGGTTCAGCGTCGCCGCCGTGGACGGCGGGTGCAGCTCGCGGAGCTGGGTGTCCTGGTCGGGGCGCGTCGGCAGCGCGGTCCACTGCCGGTCGTGCAGCTTGTGGTGCGCCATCCCGGCCAGTTCCTCACCGGCGGGCACCTGCATGGCGGTCAGGAAGTCCAGCTCCCAGCGCGCCTCGTCCAGCAGGTCGGGGACGCCGTTGCCGCGCTCGGGGACGGCGAGGGAGCTGTCGCCCAGCTCGGCGCCGTCGCGCTCGAAGGCGGACAGCAGCTGCGCGACGGAGATGCCGCCGTTGACCACGTACTTGCCGTGGTCGCCCGCGTCGTACCAGCCGCCCGCCGCGTCGAGGCGGTAGTCGCAGACGCCGGGCTGGCAGGGCACGTTGTCGTCGCCCTGGTTCGGCGCGACGTTGGCGTGCCCGGCGGGCCGCGCGTACTCCTGGCCGACGAGGGCGGCGTCGATCGCGATGCCGCTGCGCTGGTGGTAGAAGAACGCGAGGGCGTCGTCGCGCAGGCCGTCGTAGAGGCCGTCGCCGATGGAGAACGGCTCGCTCACCGCGTCGCCGATCACCACGGTGTAGCCGTCACCGGCTTCAGTGACCGAGCTGAAGTCGAACGTGTGGACGTTCTGCTCGGAGATCGGGTCCACGCCGCGCGGCGTGGTCGTGCCGGTGGCGACCTGGGTGCCGTCCGCGTCGCGCAGCGACCAGCCCTGGGCGGCGGTCGCCTCGGTGACGAACGTGCCCTCCTTCGGGCCGGTCGTGAGGTAGCCGACCTGGTTGACGCGCACCGGGGAGCCGGTGTCCGGCTCGTACACCGGCGGTTCCGCGCCGCCGGTCAGCGACACGTCGTCCACGCAGAAGGTGTACGCGCCCGCGTTGCCGCCGATCTGGAAGGCCAGCTGCGCGGCGGTGTTGTCGGCGCTCGCGGTGAACGTGTGGGAGACGGTCTCCGGGGCGGTGCCGATCTGGTCGGGCGAGGCCAGCTCGGTCGTCCACGGGTCCACGGCCAGCTGGACGTTCGTCCTGATGGTGATCGGCGCGGTCGAGGAGGCGGTGTACGACAGCTCGTAGCTCTCGCCGGCGGTGAGCGGCAGGCCGTCCTGGCCGAGGATGGCGTCCCAGGGGTTGGCGGTGCCCGCCGGGACGTCCACGCACAGCCGTCCGTCCACGACGGTGGCGGGGCTGCCCTCGGTCCACCACCAGGAGTCGGTGCCGCCGGAGAAGTCGCCGTTGTCGATCAGTTCGGGGCCCTCGGCGGCGGCCGGGGTGGCGAGCGCCGGGACGGCGAGCGCCCCGGCGGCGAGGCCGGTGCTGAGGACGATGCCCAGCAGGCGGGAACGGGAGCGGGGTCGGGAGCGAGGGGGGTGGGCGTGCGCGGAGCGGGAAGGACGTGGTGTCACGGCTCGATCCTTCTTCGGCAGGGCGGACGGTGGGTGTGGGAGCGCTCCCAAAGCATCCTGTGGGCATGGCAGGGACCCGTCAACCCCTGCGTACCCCCCAACAGCGCCGGATTTCCCCGTCGCTAGGCTCATGTCCCATGGACGTCCTCATCAACATCCTGGTCGCCTTCCACATCATCGGGATCGCCGCGCTGCTCGGCGGGTTCCTGACCCAGATGAAGGCCCTGCGCACGGGCGGCGCCCGGATGACGCCCGCGATGCTGCACGGCGCCCTCACCATGCTGGTGACGGGCGTGGCGCTCGTCGGGCTCAACGAGGCGGACGACCAGTCGGTCAACCACGTCAAGATCGGCGTCAAGCTGGCCGTCCTGGTCGTGATCCTCGTGCCCGTCTACCTCAAGCGGGACGACGAGAAGGTCTCCAACGGGCTGTTCGGCATGGTGGGCGCGCTGACCATCGCCAACATCTTCATCGCCACCGTCTGGACCTGATCCCGCGCTCCGGCGCCCGGGAGGACGGGGTGCCCCCCGTCCCGGAACGGCGCGGGCGCGGGGGGTGTGGCCCGCCTGTCCACCGGTGCGCCGGTTGACGGCGGTTGACGGCGGAGGGTGTGCGTACCGTGTCTCAGCGGGCGCCGGACTCCTTCAGCACGCCGATGAATTCCCGCCACGCGGACGAGGTGAACACCACGGGGGCTGCCGCGGGATTCTTGGAATCCCGGACCGGGGCCGCCCCGGGAAAGCCGAAAGCCAACTCGACGCAATCGCCGTTCTCCGAACCGCTGTGGCTCGACTTGCGCCAGTCGCCGCCGCATTCCGCGGGCGCGGCACGATCAACTGTCATCGCTGAACTCTTTCAGGTATGTGCGGATCAGTTCGAGAGACTCGTGTACCGGGGACGCCAGGGACCTGGCCGTGTCGAATCGCTGCGCGAGGCTGATGACCCGCTCCGGCGACTCTCCCTCGTCGCCCGAATTGAAACTCTCGACCAGCGCGTCGGTCCGTCCGTCCTTCGAGGTGAGCAGTGTCAGGCTGCCGCCCAGCATCGGGTGGAATCCCTGGTCGAAGGGGAGGATCTGCACGGTCACCCGGGGATGGGCCGCGAACTGCAGTATGTGCTCCAACTGCCGCCGCATCACCGCCTTGTCGCGCGGCGGCCGCTTCAGCGACGCCTCGTCGATGACGGCCCAGTAGTACGGCGGGTCGGGGCGTTCGAAGATCCGCTGCCGTTCCATCCGCGCTTCCACGCGGGCCTCGATCTGGTGCTGCGACGGCGCCAGCAGCCCCGTCCTGAACAGTTCCGTCGCGTATTCCCGCGTCTGCAGCAGCCCCGGGATCAGGCTGCTGGTGAACACCTGGATGCGCACCGCGTCCCGTTCCTTGCGGACGAAGTTGCGGCTGTACCTGGCGATCAGCGCGTCCTGTGCGAGGCCGTGCAGTTCGGCCAGCGCGCCGTCCGTCTCGAAATAGGTGTCGAGCGCGGTGATGAGCGCCGCCGACGCCGGCTGCTTCCCGAGTTCGACCCGTCCGAGGTAGCTGTGGGAGTAGCCCGTGACCGCCGCGGACAGCCCGCGCAGGGAGAGTCCCCGCGCCGTACGGAAGCCCCTGATGCGCCGCCCGAGGCGCGCGTCCGGGCTCAGCTCCCCCTCTTCACCGGTCAGCTCCACGGCAGTTACCCGTTCCCTTCGTGAACCCCTCGTCACCGACAGTGATGTGGTGACACCCGGGATGTGTACCCCACCCGGTCGGAGGGTCATGCCTGGGAACATGCACACGGACGGCATCCGGCCGCGTGCGCGCCGTCACCGGCCGGTGCGGCCGCCGGCCGGGGTCAGCGCGGTGTCAGCACGCTGTCGCGCAGCGCGGCCCACTGGAGCGAGTGGCGGATGCCGTCGGTCAGCGAGTACCGCGCCTCCCAGCCGAGGAGGTCGCGCGCCCGGTCCGTACGGGTCCAGGCCCCGGCCACGTCGCCGGGGCGCGCGGGCGCCTCGACCGCCTCCACGGGCGTGTCGAGCAGGCTGTTGAAGGCGGCGAACAGCTCGCGGACGGTGGTGCCCCGGCCCGTGCCCAGGTTGACGACGAGGTGGGGCCGCTCGTCCGTGAGGTTCTCGTCGAAGGAGCGCAGCGCCGCCACGTGCGCCGTCGCGAGGTCCCAGACGTGGACGTAGTCGCGGATGCCGGAACCGTCCCTGGTCGGCCAGTCGGTGCCGGTGATCTCGAACGGGACGCCGTCCTCCGCCGCCTGGATCATCTTGCCCAGCGCGTGGCTGGGGCGCGGGTGCTGGATGCCGGTGCGCATCCGCGGGTCGGCGCCGATGGGGTTGAAGTAGCGCAGGGACAGGACGCGCAGCGGCTGGGTGGCGGCGATGTCGGCGAACATGCCCTCGCACACGGCCTTCGTCCGCGCGTACGGGCTCTGCGGGTCGAGCGCCGAGTCCTCGTCCACGGTCAGGTCGTCGTTCGCGCGGTAGATGGAGGCGGAGGAGCTGAAGACGAGGCGGTCGCAGCCGTTGCGCAGGAGGTGGCCCGCCAGGTCGAGGCTCTTCACGACGTTCGCCCGGTAGTAGCCCACCGGGTCCGCCACCGACTCGGGGACGACGATCAGCGCGGCGCAGTGGACGACCGCGTGGATGTCCGGGTGCTCGGCGAAGATCCGGTCGACCAGCGCGCCGTCGGAGATGTCGCCCTCGTAGAACGCGCGGTCCGCCGTGAACTCGCGGCGGCCCGTCACCAGGCTGTCCAGGACGACCGGGGTGATGCCCGCGTCCAGGCAGGCCTGCGCGACCGTGCTTCCGATGTACCCCGCGCCGCCTGTGATCAGGACCTTCATGCCCGCTCCTTCAACGTGCCGAGCCAGTCAGCCTACCCGGCGGCCCCGACGGCGGGCCGGGGGTGGTGGGCGGGCGCGTGGGGCCGCCAGCCGGTCGCGGCGGCCCATGGCTCGGCGACGGTGACGACGAGGTCCACCACCGGGTCCTTCACCTCGACGTACGGGCGCAGTTCGCCGACCGTGGCCGCGAGGGTCTGCTTGAAGCGCGCGTAGGCCGGGACGGCCTCGGGGTGTGCCCTGAACCAGTCGCGGAAGAGCAGGGCGAGGCGTTCGTTCGGCGAACCGGTGCGGCGGACGTGCAGGTTCACGTCGGGCCCGGGGTGGTCGCGGCGCAGCCACAGGCGCTTGGACCACAGCGCCGGGTCGTCGTCGCTCCCGGCGGGCACGTGGTCCTGGCGGTAGGGGGAGGGCGTGAAGCCGCGTGCGGCGAGCGGCTCCGCGAACGCCTCGGCGGCGGCGTCGAGGTCGGGGACGCTCAGCTGGAGGTCGAGCACGGGCTTGGCCGCCATGCCGGGGATGGAGGTGCTGCCCATGTGCTCGGCGTACTGGACGTGCGGGGCCAGGGCCCGCGTGAGGTCGTCCGTCAGGTCGCGCGCGAGCGCGGGCCATTCCGGATCGGCGGGAACGACGAGGAGGTCGGGCTGGGAGGGCATGGGCACGATGCTAGGGGCGGGCTGCGGCGGCCGTCCTGGCAGGTCAGGCTTCGGAAGGCGGGGGACGAGGGGACGCGGTTCACGGCGTGCCCGGGGTCGTTGCCACTGCCGTTCCGGTGGTGGGTTCCGCTGCCGTGGTCGGCTCATGGCGGTACGGCGCCTGCCCGGTCCGGTCGGGTGGGACGCCGGTGAACGGCGGCCTGATGCGTGCGCGGGGGAGCGGCCGAGGCGGTCTTCGAGTGCGGCCAGGGTCCACGCGAGGTGAACTCGCCTGCCCTGGCGCCATCCCGCAGTGGGTCAACGGGCACGGCCCCCTCCCAGGCCGCACAGACCGGTGACCTCCACGGTGGGCGTTCCCGCCGCTGACGCGGGCGCGTCACATGTCTTCCGGAGGCGCTCCCTCCGCCGTGTCCCGCAGCAGTTCCGCCCGCCAGCGGGGTGTGGGGGGTATGGCGAAGACGTGGTCCGCCGCCTCGCGCGGCGGGAGCGCGGCCGCGGCGAGCAGCGCCTTCGCGGCCGTGCCGCGCTGCTGCCAGGCCAGGCGCTCCCGCCCCGTCGGCATCCGTTCCACGTCGCGCCGGTCCACGTGGCGCGGTGCCGCCGCCTCCGCCAGCACGCGCCGCAGCCGCAGCCCGAGGGGCGAGTCGTCGGAGACCGGCACGGGCCGCCCCGCCCGCAGGTCCGTGAGCGCGTCCGCCACCTCCCGGTGGCCCCCGAGCCCCGTCGCCTCCGCCAGCCGCGCCGTCGCGGTGACCAGCGCCGGGCCGAGCCGCTCGCCGGGTATGCCGTCCACGACCTCGGCGACCAGCGGCATGGGACGCGGCACCGGCGCGATGTCCGGCAGCACCGGCAGCACCGGCACGGGCGGGGCGGCGGCCATCGTCCCGGCCAGCACCCCGGGGGTGATCCCCGCATCGACCGGCAGGGCCGCGAGCCGCTCGCACAGCGCCGACAGCTCGGCCCGCTCGGACGGCACGCGCATGTCCGGCGCCCCGGGCGGCAGCGTCCCGGCGCCGCCCGCTATCAACCGGAGCCCGCCGTGCCGTTCCGGCGCCTCCGGTCCGGCGGGCGCGGGCGGCGGCGGGACCCGGTGCCCGTCCTCGTAGATCAGCGGCGCGATCCTGTCGTTCGGCGTGACGGCCACCGCCACCGTGCCCCGCGACACCCGCCGCAGCACCTCGGGGCGTACCGCCTCCCAGTGCCCCTGCGCCACCGCGAACGCCCACTCGCCCTCCCGGCCGACCCGCACCTGCGGCAGCGCCGCGTTCGGCTCGGGCACGGGACCGCCCGCCGGGGCGGCGGGCGCGCCCATGCGCCCGAGCAGGGCGGTGGGCGTCAGACCGCGCGCCACGATCAGCGTGCGCACGCCCCACGAGGGCTCGGTGGGCGCGATCCCCGCCGCCAGGTCGAGCAGCGACCCGGGATCGGGATGGGGCGTCCACACCTTCTCCCACAGCAGCCGCCCTGCGAAGGCGACGGGCAGCGACTCGCCCAGACCGCGCAGCGGCCGGTCCGCCTCCAGGGCGTCCGCCAGCGCGCCGAGCATCGCCGCGAACGGCAGTCGCGGTCCGAAGTACGGCTCCCCGCCCTTGATGTGCCAGCCCACGACCCCGTACCGCTCGCCGGGGCGGCAGTCCACGAACATCGCGTCCGCCGCGTTCGTCCCCGCGACCGTCAGGAACGACGGGTGCCAGTACGAGCCGTCCCGCAGGTTGGTCGCGTCCTCCCGCTCCGCGAGCCGACGCCACATCGCGCAGTGCTCCCGTATCGCCGCGACGTCCAGCAGGTAGAAGCGCCCCGGCAGCGCGAACGCCGCCTGCCCCGGCCACGTCACCCCGTCGTGCCGCAGCAGCGACGCGACGAGGTCCCCCGGCAGCCGTATGCCGAACTCCTCCTCCAGCGCCGCCACATCGTCCCGCGCGGCGGGCGGGCGCAGCGTGGCGTACGTCGCCGGTGCGTGCCGTGCGAGCCAGCGTTCGATCCTGTCCCAGGTCCGGCCGACCCCGCCCTCGTTCACCTTTTCGACCATGACCCTAGGAGAGCACACGCCACTGACAGTGACGCCTGGCATCGCCCGGGGCGGCCCCGTCACAGCCGTCGCGCGTCCGCCAGCCAGGCCGTCCAGCGCTCCGCCGACCGCAGCACCCGCCGCAGTTCCGCCAGGTACTCCAGCACGTGCCCGTACGAGGCGGCCCGCTCCGCCGCCGACACCGGCCGGTGCCCCAACGCGCGCCACAGCAGCCACGCCGCCCCGCCCACCCGCCGGTCCACCTCCCCGGCGAACGTTGCCGGCGCCGCCTCCACCGGCGCCCCGCCCGCCTCCCGGTACGCGCCCAGCACGTCGAGGAACCCCGCCCGCCCCGGCCCCCGCGCCGTCCGCCCGAACGCCAGCCCGGCCCGCACCACTTCCCAGGCCGCCAGGTCGGCCCTCGCCCCGTCCCAGTCGAGCAGCACGGGCCCGCCCGCCGTCACCAGCACGTTGTCCGGCTTCACATCGGCGTGCGTGAACACCGGCGCCGCCCCCGGCCGTTCCAGCGCCGCGCCGACCAGCCCGACCGCCCGCGCCACGTCCGGCAGGAACCGCCGCACCGCCCCGACGAAGCCGTCCGGCACGTCCCCCGGCGCCCCGTCCAGCGCCTCCCGCCACTCCGCCACCGCGTGCGGCCGCCGCAGCACCGGCGCGCCGCCGACCCCCGGGGGCGCGGGCAGCGCGTGGAGCGCCGCGAGCGTACGCCCCGCCCACCGCCGTACGGCCCGCGGCACGCCCGTCTCGGGGACCTGCGCGCCGTCGCACCAGGCGTGCACGAGGAAGCTGCGCAACTCCCCTTCCCCGTCCCGCAGATCCGCCAGCAGCGGCGCCGCCGGACGCAGCGGGTGCACGGGCCGCGGCATCGCGATCCCATGGCGGAACGCGTTCTCCTGCACCGCCGCCGCCACCGCGTACTCCGCGTCCCACCACGCCTCACGCGGCCGGTTCAGCCGCTTCACCGCCCACACCCCCGAGCCGGTCCGCAGCCGCCACAGCGGGTGCGACCGCCCGCCGGGCACGGGCACGGGCGGCTCCCGCACGTCCCCCAGACCGAAAGCAGCGGCCACCGCCGCGGCGTCGAGCCGCGGGGTGGCCGGTGTCACATCCATGCCGCGTGTGGTGAACGCCATACAGTCATACGCGGCAGGGTACGGGCGGGGGCCCGCCTCAGTCGCGCGGGATCTTCGCCGCCATGTCCAGGTAGAACGCGTCGATGCTGCGCACCGCGTCGGTGAAGTCGTCCAGGTTGACCGGCTTGGTCACATACGCGTTCGCGTGCCGCCGGTACGCCGCCGACACGTCGTCCGGCGCGGCCGACGTGGTGAGGACCACGACCGGGATCATCTTCAGGTCGTCCTCCTGCTTGAGGACGGTCAGCAGCTCGCGCCCGTTCATCCGCGGCATGTTCAGATCGAGGACGATCAGGTCGGGGCGCGGATTGGCCGGGTTCTGGAGGTAGTCGAGCGCCGCGACACCGTCGTCGACCTGCGCGAGCGCCCGTGTGGCGCCCCGTTCGCGCAGCGCGTCCTCGATGAGCATGGCGTCGGCCGGGTCGTCCTCGACGAGGAGGATGTCGTAGGGCGGGGCGGGGGTTGCCATGGGGGTGGTCATTCCGAATCAACTCCGGTCGCTGACGGGTCGATGTGGCGCGGGCCGGTGGCGGGATGCGCACCGGTCGCGGGGGACGCACACACCGGGCTCGGGGTGGTGGCCGCCGTCGACGGGAGCGCGCGCGTCCCCGTGTCCGCCGTCCTGTCCACCGCGCACCGGGACTGTGCCTGGCGTGCCGGCCCGTTGATCATCGCACCCGCGCCGACCGCGCCGTCCCCCGAGGGACGACGTGAAGCGGAACGGATACCGGGCATGGGTACGAGCGTAAGGTTCCCGGTCACAGGCTGACAACCGCCGTCCCGCGTTCCCCCTGTATCGTGACTGGGCGCGCCGGAACCGGAAGGTCATCCCAGACCCCCGGACCGGCGCAGTGTCGTGGGGGGACAGGAGGACTCTCATGCAGGCCGTTGCCGCAAACCGGTCAGCGCGGTGGACCACGCGCCGCTGGCTGCTCGTCGGAGTGACGACCACACTGGCCGTCTTCACCGTGCTCGGGGCCATCGGCACCTGGGCACTGGTCCGCACCTCCGACTCGACCCGGCAGCTGACCGAGGTCTCGTCCCCCGCGCTGGTGCAGGCGGTACGCCTGGAGAGCGCCCTGATCGACCAGGAGACCGGCCTGCGGGGCTACGCGCTCTCCGGCCGTGACGACTTCCTCGACCCCTACCGCCAGGGCCGTGAGGACGAGGAGGCCACCGCGGAACGCCTCCTCGGCCTCGTCGCCGGGAACCGGAAGGCCGAGGACGACCTGGCGACCGTTCTCGACCGGGCGGACGAGTGGCGCGAGGATCTCGCCGAGCCGATCGTGAACGCCCCGCGCGCCGACCTCGCCCAGCTCACCGCCGACTACACGGAACGCGGCAAGGCGACGTTCGACGCCGTGCGCGCCGCGCTCACCGACCAGCAGCGGTACCTGTCGGACACGCGCGCCGCCGCCCGCGAGGACCTGCACGACGCCGAGGTCGTCCGCAACGTCGTCTTCGCCGCCATCGCCCTGCTGATCGTGACCGTGACCGTCCTGGCGTTCGACGCCATGCGGCGCAGCGTCACGCGCCCCCTGGAGCTGCTGTCCCGGGACGCCCGCCAGGTCGCCGAGGGTGATTTCGGCCACGCCATCACCACCCCCGCCGGGCCCGCCGACCTGGAGCAGCTCGGGAAGGACGTGGAGGACATGCGCCGCCGCCTCGCCGACGAGCTGGACTTCACCGAGCGCGCCAGGATGCGCCTCGACGAGCAGGCGATGGAGCTGCGGCGCTCCAACGACGAGCTGGAGCAGTTCGCGTACGTCGCCTCCCACGACCTGCAGGAGCCGCTGCGCAAGGTCGCGAGCTTCTGCCAGCTGCTGCAGCGCCGGTACGGCGGGCAGCTGGACGAGCGCGCCGACCAGTACATCGGCTTCGCGGTGGACGGCGCCAACCGGATGCAGGTCCTCATCAACGACCTGCTGCTGTTCTCGCGCGTCGGCCGGATGAACACCGAGTCCCGCGCCATCGACCTGAACGAGACGCTGGCCTCCGTGCTCGACGCGATCAGCGTCGGCCTGGAGGAGACCGGCGCCGAGATCACGCACGACCCGCTGCCGCACGTGACCGGTGACGCGAGCCAGTTCGTGATGCTGTTCCAGAACCTCATCACGAACGCCGTGAAGTTCCGCGCGCCCGACCGCGCGCCCCGGGTCCACATCGGGGCGGAGCGCGACGGCGACCGGTGGCGGCTGTCCGTCACGGACAACGGCATCGGGATCGAGCCCGAGTACGCGGAGCGTGTCTTCGTGATCTTCCAGCGCCTGCACACCCGCGACGCCTACCCGGGCAGCGGCATCGGCCTGGCGATGTGCAAGAAGATCGTGGAGTACCTCGGCGGCACCATCTCCGTGGACCAGGCGCACACCGGCGGCGCGCGCATCGTCTTCACGCTGCCGGGCGCGCCGGGACACGACGATCCGCCGGAACCGGAGGCCACGGACACAGCCGGCGCCGCGGACGCGGCGGACGGCACCGAGGACGGCACCGAGGACGCGCCCCGCACGGACGGCGCGGAGGACAGCACGGCAGGCACGGACGACGTGGACGGCGCGGACGCCGGAAAGGTGCCGCTGAGATGACCACCCCTGCGCCGCGCGGCCCCGTCCCGCCGTCCGAGAGCACCGTCCCCCTGCGCCTGCTCCTCGTCGAGGACGACGACGGGGACGCACTCCTCGTCGAGGAGATGCTGCTCGACACGGGCCTCCCCCACGACCTGCGGCGCTGCAAGACGCTCGGCGAAGCCCTCGGCCACATCGGCCCAGGCCGCCCGCCCGGCTCGGGCGGCGCGCCCGAGTGCGTCCTGCTGGACCTGCACCTGCCCGACGCGTCCGGCGTGGACGCCGTCAGGTCCCTGCGCCAGACCAGCCCGGGGACGGCCGTCATCGTCCTCACCGGCCTCGCCGAGTCCGACGCGGGCGCCGAGGCCGTCGCGGCGGGCGCGCAGGACTACCTGGTCAAGGGCAAGGTCGAGGCCGAGCTGCTGCGCCGCGCCCTGCGCTACGCCATCCACCGCAAGCAGGCCGAGCGCGCCAACGCCGAGCTGCGCGAGAACCGCATCCTCGCCGCCGAGAACGCCCGCCTGGAGCACAGCCTCCTCCCCACGCCCCTGCTGGAGGCGCCCTCCGTCGGCGTGCTGAGCCGCTACGTCCCCGGCCGCGAGCGCGCGCTGCTGTCCGGCGACTTCCTGGACGTCGTCCAGACCGGCGACGGCCTGATCCACGCCGTCATCGGCGACGTCAGCGGCCACGGCCCCGACCAGGCGGCCCTCGGCGTGTGCCTGCGCATCACCTGGCGCGCCCTCACGCTCGCCGGGACCGACGGCATCGCCCTGCTCGACCTCCTCGAACGCATGCTGGTCGCGGAGCGCACCGGCGGCGACCTGTTCGCCACCTGCACGCTGCTCACCGTGGACCCGGCCGCCCGCCGCGCCACGCTGTACCTGGCCGGTCACCACGAGCCCCTGCTGCTCACGGGCGAGGGCGCCGGCCGGCGGACACGGGAGGTCCCCGGGCAGCACGGCCTCGCCCTGGGCATCGTGCCGGGCCTGCGGCGCTGGTTCCCGACGACGTTCGACCTGCCGCCCGAGGGCACCCTGCTGCTCTACACGGACGGCCTCATCGAGGGCCACCGCGACGCGAGCGGCGAGCGGCTCGGCGCCGAGGGCCTGATCGAGCTGATCGAGGCCTCCCGCGCCGCCGACCCCGACGCGCGGCTCGACGAGCTGCTGGCGACCGTGCGCAGCATGGACGCCGGGCGGCACACCGACGACATCGCGATCCTCCAGCTCAGCTGGCCGTTCGGCGCGCACGGCGCGATGACACCCACCGGCGTCGTCGGGTCACGGCGGGTCACGGGCCCCGGGGGCGCCTGACCGGTACGCCTGGCATGTCCCGTCCCCGGGCGGGTACTCCGGAAGGTCCGTGCCCGCGCCCCGGCGGGCAGGGGACCCGAGGAGGACGGCGTGACCCAGGCAGCCCGTACGGACACGGCGGACGCGACGACGACGGCGGCGGACGGCCGCGTCGCGGACGTCTTCGTCATCGGCATGGACGAGGCGAACGAGGCGGCGCTGCGGGAGGTCCCGGACGCGTCCTCGTACCGGCTGCACCCCCTGCTGACGATCGAGGAGCTGCAGCACGGCGAGGTGGACTTCCCGGCCCTCGTGCGCGAGGCGGAACGGCAGCTCGACGCGTTCGACGGCACGGTGGACGCGATCGTCGGCTACTGGGACTTCCCGGTCTCCACGCTGGTGCCGATCCTCGCCCGCCGCTACGGGCTGCGGAGCACCAGCCTGGAGTCGATCGTGAAATGTGAGCACAAATATTGGACGCGTCTGGAGCAGCGAAATGTTACAGACGCCGTGCCGCCCTTCGCCCTCGTGGACCTGTCGGCGGACGACCCCGAGCCCCCGGAGGGCGTGCGCTTCCCCATGTGGCTGAAGCCGGTGACGGCCTACTCGTCCGAGCTGGCCTTCGGGGTGAAGGACCGCGAGGAGTTCCGCGCGGCGGTGGAGGAGATACGTGCGGGGATCGGCCGCGTGGGCCGCCCCTTCGAGTTCGTGCTGGAACGGCTCGACCTGCCGCCGGAGATAGCCGAGGCGGGCGGCGCGGCCTGCCTGGCGGAGGAGGCGATACGCGGCGAGCAGGTCGCCGTGGAGGGCTACGTCCGGGACGGCGAGGTGACGGTCTACGGGACGCTCGACTCGCTGACGTACGAGGACAGCCCGTGCTTCCTGCGGCACCAGTACCCCTCGCGGCTGCCGCGCGACGTCGTGGACCGGCTGGAGGACATCTCGCGGCGCGTGATCAAGCAGATCGGAATGGATCACGCGACGTTCAGCATCGAGTTCTTCTACGACCCGGAAACGGACAGGATCAATATCCTGGAGGTCAATCCGCGTCACTCCCAGTCGCACGCGGAACTCTTCGCCTACGTCGACGGCGCGCCCAACCACCACGCGATGCTCGCCCTCGCCCTCGGCCGCGATCCCCGCCTGCCCCACGGCGAGGGCCCGTACAAGCTCGCCGCCAAGTGGTACCTGCGCCGCTTCGAGGACGGCATCGTCACCCGCGCCCCCAGCGACGAGGAACTCGCCGAACTGGCCCGCCGCGTCCCCGGCACCGCCGTCAACCACACCCCGCCCGCCGGCGCCCGCCTCTCCGAACTGCCCGAGCAGGACAGCTACAGCCACGAACTGGCCCACATCTTCACCGCCGCCGACACCGAGGCGGAACTGATCGCGAAGTACGAGGAGTGCGTACGCTCCCTCCCCTTCGCGTTCGAGGAGCCGCCCGGCGCCGCCCCGGAGGGAGGCACCGCCTGATGCGCGTCACGGACGACCTGCCGTACGAGATCCGGCGCGAGGAGCACGTCACCGTCCGCGCCTCGGACGGCATCCGGCTGTCCGCCCGGATCTGGCGCCCCGTCTCCTCCGACGCCGAGCCCGTCCCGGCCGTGCTGGAGTACATCCCCTACCGCAAGCGCGACCTCACCTCCGTCCGCGACTCCGTGCACCACCCCTACATCGCCGGCCACGGCTACGCCTGCGTCCGCGTGGACCTGCGCGGCACCGGCGACTCCGAGGGCGTGCTGCGCGACGAGTACCTGGAACGCGAGCAGACCGACGCCGAGGACATCCTCGCCTGGCTGTCGCACCAGCCCTGGTGCGACGGGCGCACCGGCATGATGGGCCTGTCCTGGGGCGCCTTCAGCGCGCTCCAGGTCGCCGCGCGCCGCCCGCCGAGCCTGCGCGCCATCGCCATCGCGTCGTTCACGGACGACCGGTACGCCGACGACATGCACTACATGAACGGCTGCATGCTGTCCGACAACCTCGCCGAGGCCGGCACCATGTTCGCCTACGCCACCTGCCCGCCCGACCCGCAGGTCGTCGGCGACGAGTGGCGCCCCATGTGGTTCGAACGCCTCTCCGCCGCCCGCCCCTGGGTCGAACGCTGGCTGCGCCACCAGCGCCGCGACGCGTACTGGCGCCACGCCTCCGTCTGCGAGGACTACGCCGCCGTGCAGGTCCCCGTCCTCGCCTCCAGCGGCTGGGCCGACGGGTACTCCAACGCCGTCACGCGCCTGCTGCAGCACCTGGACGTGCCGCGCAAGGGCCTCATCGGCCCGTGGTCCCACAAGTTCCCCCACCAGGGCGAGCCGGGACCCGCCATCGGCTACCTCCAGGAGGTCGTCCGCTGGTGGGACCACTGGCTGAAGGACGCCGACAACGGCGTGATGGACGGCCCGATGCTCCGCGCCTGGATGCAGGAGAGCGTGCCGCCCTCCACCGCGTACGAGGAACGCCCCGGCCGGTGGGTCGGCGAGCCGTCCTGGCCGTCCCCGCACATCGAGGAGACGGCGTACCCGCTGCTCGGCCCGCGCATCGGCGCGCCGGGCGACGAGCCGCTGCGCGCGCACCCGGAGCCGACGGTGCGCTCGCCGCTGTCGGTGGGCCAGTTCGCCGGGAAGTGGGCGTCGTACAACGCGCCGCCCGACCTGCCGTACGACCAGCGCGAGGAGGACGGCGGCTCGATCGTCCACGACAGCGACCCGCTGGAGGAGCGCCTGGAGATCCTCGGGTCGCCGCTGGTCGATCTGGAGGTGTCGGTCAACCGCCCGGTCGCCATGGTCGCGGCGCGCCTGTCCGACGTCGCCGAGGACGGCAGCGCCACCCGCGTCACCTACGGCCTGCTGAACCTCACCCGCCGCGACAGCCACGACGCGCCCCAGCCGCTGGAGCCGGGCCGCCGCTACCGGGTCCAGCTGCGGCTGAACGGGGTGGCGCAGGCGTTCCCGCCCGGCCACCGCGTACGCCTGTCGCTGTCCACGTCCTACTGGCCGCTGGCGTGGCCGCCGCCCGAGCCGGTCCTGATGACGGTGCACCGCGGGGGCCGCCTCGTCCTGCCGGTCCGCCCGGCGGCGGAGCCGGACAACGTGGGCGAGCGCCCGTTCGGCGAGCCGGAGGGCGCCAGGCCGCTGGAGACGACGCTGCTGGAGCCGGGGGAGCAGCGCTGGGAGGTTTCGCGTGACCTGGTGGACTACCGGTCGTCGCTGGAGATCGTGAAGGACCTGGGCGTGCAGCGCTTCGAGGAGCACGGGATGGAGGTGCGGCGCCGGGCGTACGAGCGGTACGACTCGGTGGCGGACCGTTTCTGCTCGGTGCGGGGCGAGTCGGCGTGGACGATGGGCTTCCGGCGCGGGGACTGGGAGACGCGCACGGAGACGCGGACCGTCCTGGAGTGCTCGGAGACGGACTTCCTGCTGCACGCGACCCTCGACGCGTACGAGGGCCCGCACCGGGTCTTCTCCCAGACCTGGACGGAGAAGGTCCCCCGCGACCTGCTGTGACGCGGGGCTGCCGTGCCACCCGGGCGGGTGGTGCGGCAGCGCTTTGTCGCGCGTCACGGCGCACGCGACGCCACGCGCGCCGCACGAAGGACCGGCCACACCCCGGCACCCGGCCCGGCTGCCCCACCCGCCGCCGGGCTGCAGGGGCGGCGCCTCCGTGCCGGTCCCCGATGCCTGCGGCACGGCGTCCTGCGCCGGGAGCGCCCGCCGCCGGGCTGGGATCCCGTTGCCCTGACTCGCCCGCCGGGCTGTGGCCCCGCTCGGTGGGGCACCTGCGGCACGGCGTCCTGCGCCAAGCGTTCACGCCGCCGGACTGCACGGGCGGCGCCTCCGTGCCGGGGCGCCGTCCTGTGCGGGCGGCGTCACTCCCGCCTGGTCGCCGGGCGGCTCTGGTGCCCGGCGACGGCGGGGGTGCCTGCGCAGGACGCACGGGGGCGCGCCGCCGTCCTGTGCGCGCGTCCCCCCGTGGCCCTGGGAGGCCCGTTCCCGGCGTGGTCAGTCCGCCGGGAGTGCGCCGATGCCCTCGGCGGCCGTGCGGAGGACGGCGCGCGCCAGGGCCTCGGCGTCCCGGTCGTCGCCCGCCGCCGCCTCCGGGAACGCGCCGTCGAGCCACAGCGCGGCGAAGCCGTGCGCGAGCGACCAGGCGGCGAGCATCACGGGCCGCTCCCGCTCCGGCGACCCGGCGGTGTCCTGGGCGCCCCGGACCAGCACCGCGCGGGAACGGGTCCGCGCCGCGACCAGGTCCGCGTCGTCCGCCCGGTACAGCTCGGGCCGGAACATCACCGCCCAGTACGCCCGGCGCGTCACCGCGAAGCGCACGTAGGCGATGCCCGCCTCGGCGAAGTCGTCGCCCGCCCGCTCCAGCTCGTCCGCGAGCGCCGCGTACCCCTCGGCGGCGACGGCGGTGAGCAGGCCCGCCTTGTCGCCGAAGTGGTGCGCGGGCGCGGCGTGCGAGACGCCCGCGCGGCGCGCCAGTTCGCGCAGGCTCCAGCCGGTCGGCCCCGATTCCTCGATCGCCCGCAGCGCGGCGTCCATGACGGTACGGCGCAGGTTCCCGTGGTGATAACCCGTCTGACCGATCGTCCCCACCTCCAGATTCCGGGTCGGTCGCTGTGCGCCCCATCTTGTCACCGACAGACTTGTCATTGACAAGACGCGGCCGCATGCGGCACAGTGGCGGCGCAAGAACTTGTCACTGGAAAGACCGGGGGAGCCATGATCCCGTTCCTCGCCATGGTGATCGGCTTCGCCGTGCTGCGGCTGGCGGGCCTCGCCGGTGTGGACGCGCTGGACGCCTGGCAGCCCGCGCTGCGCGGCGGCGTGGCGCTGCTGTTCGTCACCGGCGGCGTGCCGCACTTCCTGCCGTCGTGGCGCCGCGACATGGCGGCCATGGTCCCGCCGTCGCTGCCGCGCCCCGAGCTGCTGGTGACGCTCACCGGCGTGCTCGAACTCGCAGGCGCCGCCGGACTGCTGATCCCGCCCCTCGCGCCGTACGCCGCCATCGGGCTCGCCGTGCTGCTGCTGGCGCTCTTCCCGGCGAACGTCCATGCCGCCCGTCAGCACCTGACGCTCGGCGGACGCCCCGCGACACCCCTGCCGCTGCGCACGGTGCTCCAGGTGGTCTTCCTCGCCGCCACCGTCGCCTGTGCGCTGTGACGGCCCCGACCCCTCAGCGCCCCAGACGCCGCCGCAGCCGGGCGCGGAGGCCCCAGGGAGTCACCACGTCGGAGCGCCACAGAAAGGGCACGGTGCAGAAGCACAGCAGTGACGGCAACACGAGCAGGTTCCTCTCGTCCACCGCCATGACAGCGAGCTGCGACACGACCAGGCAGCCCGCGAGCGGCAGCCGCCACCACGGGGTATCCCCTTCGGTCGCCGTGCTCCACGAGCGGTGGTTGTCCCAGGACAGGAGGCTCACCACCGTGAGATAGCAGCCCCACGCGACGGCCTCGCCCGCGTACCCGTCCACGGCGAGCAGCACCGTCACGCCGAGGGTCCACGCGATCCACAGGCCGGGCAGGACGAAGACCCGGAGCAGGGAGCGGCGGTCCAGCGCCGGCGGCGAGGCGGGCGGTGAGGCGGGCGGCGGCGCGGGCAGGTCCGGCGGCGCCTGGAGGTTCGCCGTCAGCGCGGCCCGCTCGTCCCGCAGTCGGCGGGCCTCCCCGGCCCGCCCCCGCGCCTCTCGCCAGGTGGCCTCGACCGCCAGCAGCCCGGCCTGGTCCGCCGGCAGATGGTGCGCCCTGGCCAGGGACAGCGCCTCGTCCAGCAGACGCCCCGCTTCCTCCGAGCCGTCCGGGGACGCCAGGACGTCAAGCAGCGTGCGCAGCGCGTCCACCGTGCGGCGCACGTCTCCCGACCGCCGCGCGTGGTCCAGTGCCGCGCGTGCCCACTGTTCGGCCCGGCCGGGGTCGTCCGCGTCGTGCCACAGGCGCGCCTGCCGGGTCAGCGCCTGTGCCAGGCCGCCCGTGTCGCCGCCGCGTTCGGCGATCTCGGCGGCGCGGCGCCAGGCGGCCACGGCCTCGGCGGGCCGGCCCAGCGCGCGGTGGCTGTCGCCGAGGCCGATGAGCGCGCGCACCAGCCGGGCGTCGTCACGGCGCTGCTCCGCCTCCCGCGCGGCCCACCGGAAGTGGGACAGGGCATCGGCCCAACGGCCGACCCGCTGGGCGACGATGGCGTTCCCCTCCATCATGTGGCGTGGAAAGGAACCTGCGCGCCGGAAGAGCGTCAGGGCGGCTTGGCGGCACGCGACGGCGTGCGCGAGGTTGTCAAGGCCGAAGTACTGCTCGGCGAGTTCGACGAACAGCCCCGCCTCGGCCAGCCGGTCGCGGCGGTGCTGCGCGGCGGTGATCAGGTGGCGGCGTACGAGGATGGCCTCGCGGTGCCGCGCGCGGCGCAGGAAGTGGGCGGCGAGCGGCGGGCCGAGGGTCTCGACGTGGGCGAACGCGCCGGTCTCCGCCGCCGTTCCGGTGAGCGCGAGCAGCGCGTCCTCCTCCCGGGCCAGCCAGGCGGCGTCCGCCGACGCGGCCAGCTCTCCGGCGCGGGTCAGCAACCGGCCGAGCGCCGCCGCCCGTTCCTCCTCGGACCCGCCCGCCAGCAGCTCGTCGGCGTACGCGCGCAGCAGGTCGTGCAGCCGGAACCGGCCCTCGCCGTCCGCCCGTTGCAGCAGCTCGGCCCGGTGCAGCCGCCGCAGCACGCCGCCCGCGTCCGGCACGCCCAGCAGCGCGGCGGCCGACCAGCCGCCGAAGGCGCCGCCCGGGTGCAGCGCCAACAGACGGAACAGCCGGGCGGCTTCGGCGTCCAGCGCCTCGTACGTCGCCGCGTACACCCGGTGCATGTCCAGCTCGGACAGCCGCTCCCGGCGCTGCCTGAGCACGGCGAGCAGCGGCCCGGCGCCGTGCCCCGCGTCGTCGCGCAGCCGCCCGGCGGCCATGGCGAGCGGCAGCGGCAGGTCCTCGCAGGCCGCCGCGATCTCCGCGAGATCGTCCTCCGTGATGCCGTCGAGCGGTACGCGCGCGCCGCGCAGGAGCGCGGTGAGCAGGGCGCGTGACGCGTCGCGGGCCAGCGGGCCGAGGCGCAGCAGGGGCAGTGCGGCCGGCCAGTCGCGGGCCGTCCGCGCGGTGAGCAGCAGCCGGTGCGGGCCGTCGCCCGGCATGAACAGCCGTACGGGGAAGCCGGGCGGCGCGTTGTCGAGCAGGACGAGGACGGGCCCGCGCCGGTCGCCGCGCTCGCGCAGCGCGTCGCGGTAGAGGGCGGCCAGGCCGCTGAGGTTGTACGCCTCCCAGCCGCCGCCGGTGCCGCCGCCGGGCAGGAGGGTGCGCAGCAGGGTGAGCAGGGTGGCCTCCGCCGTCAACGGGCCGTTGCCGCCCGGCTCTTCGGGGCGGTGCCCGCGCAGGTCGGCGTAGAGGAAGCCGCCGGGGAACCAGCCCTCCCGCCGCGCCTCGTGCGCCGCCTGCGCCGTGAGCGATGTCTTGCCGACACCGGCGGGGCCCGTCACCGCCAGCGCGTGCCCAGGGCCGGGACGCAACGTGTCGAGGACGGTGGCCAGTTCCTCGTCGCGGAAGCCGAACACGGCGGGCGGTGGCGGCGGATCGGCCAAGGTGTCGGGCATGGCGGCCGTCCGCGCGGCGGCGTCGGGCAGCGCCGAGGGCGCGAGGTCCGTGCCCAGCAACTCCTGGAGTGCGGCCAGTGGTTCCGGCTCCTCGCGCAGCCGCTCCGCCCAGCGGTCCACACGCGTCGCCGTCAGCCGTTCCTCGCCCGGCGAGCGATGTGCCGCCACGACCACGCCGATCAGCAGCCCCCGGCTGAACACCGGCGCGCCCGACATCCCCTCCCACGCCGAATCCCCGGGACCGCCGGACAGGTCGCGGGCGACGGGCCGCGCGCCCAGGTCGAACGTGCCCTCCCGCCGGTTGGACAGCGGCAGGAGCGTGGCGGCGAGCTGGTGCGAGTCGCGGTAGCGGCGGCCCGAGCCGTCCCGCCGCAGGGCGAGCAGCGGGAAACCCAGTGCGGAGAACGGCACTTCGGCGTCCGTGTCCCCGACGCGGCCAGGGACGGCCGGTGCGAGCCCGGCCTCGGCGGCGTCCGGCGGGTGGGCGAGGACGGCGATGTCGAGCCCCGCGTGCCGCCAGGCGACGGTGGCGGCGGCCGTGCGTTCGCCGGGCAGGTCGGCGTCGAAGCGGACCGTGACCGCCGTCGCGCCCGGCGGGACGACATGGGCGGCGGTCAGGACGCGGCCGGGCGCGACCAGGTAGCCGGAGCCCCGCGCGGACCCGCCCCCGGCGCGTACGGCGACGACCTCGGCGACGCGGGCGGCCGCCAGGCCGTTCCCGCCGCCGCCGTCAGCGCTCGCCGTCGAGCGAGTCACCGGCGATCAGCGCGCTTCCGTACCCGCCGTCCGGCTCGCGCAGGCGGGGCTGCAGGGTGAGGGTGATCCGCTGGGTCTCGCCGTGCGCCGCGCGGGCGCCGCCGCCCGTCTCGACCACCCAGAAGCGGACCCTGCCGTCCGCCGTCGCCTCGCGGTCCACCGTCACGGTCGCCTCGACCTCGACGCTGCCCAGCTCGAACCGCAGCGGCTCACCGTCGCCCTCCGCCACCGCGTCCGCCAGCTCGCGCCGCAATTGCGCTATCAGCTCAGCCAGTTGGATCACCCGCGCCCCCCTCGTCGCGCCCCGACTGTACCAACGGGCGCTCCCCGGGCGTCCGTACGCGTCAGTGCTGCCGCCCGTCGCCGAGGATGCCCCGCTCGTACGCCGCCGCCACCGCCGCCGCGCGGTCGTTGACCCCCAGCTTGCCGTACAGGTGCGTGAGATGGGTCTTCACCGTCGCCTCGCTGATGAACAGCGTGCGGGCGATCTCGCGGTTCCCGGTGCCCCTGGCGACCAGCGCGAGGACCTCGCGCTCCCTGGCGCTCAGCGGCGTACGGTCGGGCCCCGGCGCGCGCACCCGCGACACCAGCCGCGACGCGACGGCGGGGGAGAGGACCGTACGGCCCTCGGCGGCCGCCCGTACCGCCCCGAACAGCTCGTCGCGCGGCGCGTCCTTGAGCAGGTAGCCGGTGGCGCCCGCCTCGATCGCGGGCAGCGTGTCGGAGTCCGTGTCGTACGTCGTCAGGACGAGGACCTTGCAGCGCGCGCCCCTGCGGGTCAGCTCGGCGATCGCGTCGACCCCGCCGCCGCCCGGCATCCGCAGGTCCATCAGCACCACGTCGGGGTCGAGGCGCCCGGCCAGTTCCACGGCCTGCACGCCGTCCGACGCCTCGCCCAGCACCGCGAAGTCCGGCGCGGACTCGAACATGCCGCGCAGCCCGTCCCGCACCACGGGGTGGTCGTCGGCGAGGAGGAGGGTGATCTTCCGCTCAGCCGTGTCAGCCATGTCAGCCATGGCGCACCAGCGGCACGCGCGCCGATATCGCCGTGCCGCCCCCCGGCTCCGACTCGACGTCCACGGTCCCCGCCAGGCGTTCGGCGCGCGACCGCATCCCGGCGAGCCCGAAGCCGCCCGCCGCGCCGCGCACCGGGACGGCGAGCGGGTCGAAGCCGCGGCCGTCGTCCCGTACGTCCAGGGTCACTTCGTCCTCCATATAAGAGAGGGTGACGCCGACGCGGTCCGCGCCGGCGTGCCGCGCCGCGTTCGCCAGGGCCTCCTGGACGATGCGCAGGAACGTCGCCTCGATCTCGTCGTGCAGCGGCTCGACGGTCCCGGTGGCCGTGAACTCGGCCCGCACGCCCGTCCGTTCCGACCACTCCGCGACGGTCTTGCCCAGCGCCTCGTGCAGCGCGTCGTGCTCCAGGGCGCGGGGGCCGAGGGCGTGGACCGTGCGGCGCGCCTCGCCGAGGCTCTCGCGGGCCAGGGCCTGGGCGCGCTCCACGTGCACGCGGGCGGCGGCCGGGTCGCCGCCCACGAGGACCACTTCGAGCTGGGTGACGATCCCGGCGAGGCCCTGCGCGATGGTGTCGTGGATCTCGGCGGCGAGGCGGCGGCGCTCCTCGTCCACCCCCGCCTCCCGCGCCTGCACGAGCAGCTGCGTCTGGAGGCCCGCGTTCTCCGCGAGCGCCTGCTCCAGGCGGGCGTTGGCGCGCTCCAGCGCGGCCATGGTCGCGGCCTTGGCCCTGCTCTCCTCGGCCTGCTTCTCGTCGATCCGGCCGAAGACCATGACCAGCGTGGCGTTCAGCGCGAGGAGCGCGCCGAAGAGGAGCAGCTCGGCCGCGGAGCCGGGCGGCAGCCCGCCCGCCTGCGCGCCCGCCATGGTCACGGCCGTCACCAGCAGCCCGGCCCTGGCCAGGCGCGGCGGCAGCAGCGGCACCGCGTCGAAGTAGCCGATCACCGCGTAGATCGAGAAGAACGGGTTCAGCCACGCCAGGACGGCGGCGAGCACGGTGCGCGCGGCGTAGTAGCCGATCCCCGCCGGAGCGCGCCGCGGCGAGTCCCGGCGTTTCACGGCCCACCACGCCTGGAGCGCCAGCGCCGCCGCGACGAGCACCCCGGCCGCGTACACCTCGCCGCGCGACATCAGGGCGGGCGCGGTGGCGGCGCAGACCAGCGTGCCGAGGGCGAGCAGCCCGAACGGGCCCCAGCGGAAGAACGTCTCCCACCCGTCCTCGGCGCTCGGCGGTTCCTGGTTCGGCATGGTGTCCAGCATGCACGGCACCAGGCCGCCCGCCTGCGGCCAGGGGGTCACTCCCACCGGAACCAGCGGACCGCCGCGCCGATCAGCAGCGCCGCCCACAGGCCCGTGACGCCGAGGTGCGCCCAGTCGGGCCAGGCCCCCGTCGCCGCCTGGTCGAGCGCCTGGGCGGCGGCGCCGAGCGGCGTCAGCTCGACGACGGTCCGCAGCGCGTCGGGCATGGTCTGCACGGGCGCCCACACACCGGCGGTGAACATCATCGGGAAGAACACGATCGTGCCGATCGTCTGCGCGATCTTCGTCGTGCGGGAGAGCGCCGAGACCGTCGCGCCGAGCGCGAGACCGGCGAGCGCGGTGACGATCAGCGCGAGCCCGTACCCGGCGAGCTGCTCGGGCAGTGCCACGTCGAACGCGAGCCTGCCGACCGTGATCGCCAGCAGCACCGAGACGAGGATCGCCGCGCCGTGCAGCGCGATCTGCGCGCCGAGCAGGGACCCCGGACCGGCGGGGGTGGTGGACAGGCGGCGCAGGATGCCGCGTTCGCGGTAGCCGGTGAGGACGTTCGGCATGGTCTGCACACCGGCGACGATCACCGACAGCAGCACCGCTATTGGGACGTACAGGTCGATCACGCGGCGGCCGTCCAGCGCCTCGTCCGCCTCCCGGAAGGCCGGGACGAGGCCGAGGATCGTGAGCAGCAGGGCCGGGAAGAGGATGATCCAGAAGAGCGCGCCCGGTTCGCGCAGGAAGAGCCGGGCCTCCGTCCTGAGGACGGAGGACGTGGTGCTGGTGCCGGTGCTGGTGGCGGTGGTCATCTCAGGACTCCTGCGCGGTGAGGTCGAGGAACGCGTCGTCGAGGGTGGCGTCCACGACGCGGAGCCGTTCCGCCGTGACGCGGCGCCCGGCGAGGAGGGAGAGGACGGCGGTCACGGTCTCGTCCGTCCCGCTGATGAGGACGCGGCGGTCCTCCTCCCGCACGGACGCGGCGCCCGGCAGCGCGGCCAGCTCGCGCGCGTCGAGCGGGGCGGAGGGGGTGAACGAGATGAGGGTCGAGCCGTTCGCCCGCCCGATCAGGCCCGCCGGGGTGTCGATCGCGGCGACCCTGCCCTTGTCGAGCACGGCGATCCGGTCGCAGAGGCGCTGCGCCTCCTCCATGAAGTGGGTGACCAGCAGGACGGTGACGCCCGAGTCCCTGACCTCCTCGATCAGCCGCCACGTGTCGCGGCGGGCGCGCGGGTCGAGTCCGGTGGTCAGCTCGTCCAGGACGACGACCCTCGGGTCGCCGACGAGCGCGAGCGCGATGAACAGGCGCTGCTTCTGGCCGCCGCTCAGCTTCCCGAACCGCGCGCCGAGCCGGTCCTCCAGGCCGAGGCGCGCCGCGAGCGGGCGCCAGTCGGCGGGCGCGCGGTAGAAGGAGCTGTACAGCTCCAGCGCCTCGCGCACGGTGAGCTTGGCCTGCAGCTCGCTCTGCTGGAGCTGGGCGCCGAGCAGCTGGGTGACCCGGTCGTGGTCCGCGACCGGGTCGAGCCCCGCGACCCGCACCGTGCCGCCGTCGGGGACGCGCAGCCCCTCGACGCACTCGACGGTGGTGGTCTTGCCCGCGCCGTTGGGGCCGAGGACGCCGAAGATCTCGCCCTCCTCGACCGTGAAGTCCACCCCGTCCACGACCGTCCTGCCCCCGTAGGCCTTCCGCAGGCCTCTGACCTCGATGACTGACATGCCCCGATGCTCGCCCGCGGCGGGGTCGCGGGACATCGCCCATCGCGCTCGAAGGGCCATCAGCCGATCGGCTGATGGCGGGGCCGTCCGTACGGACGGGGGAGCGCGTGCTCAGAAGGCCAGGGCGATCTTCCCCGCCAGGCCGCCGCGCAGGTACCGCTCGTGCGCGGCTACGACCTCCCGCACGCTGTAGGTGCCGTGCAGGCGCAGCTTCAACGCGCCCTCGTCCACGAGCCGCGACAGTTCGGCGAGGCCCGCGCCGTCCTCGCGCACCTGGTGGACGGTCGTGCGGACGCCGCGCGCCGACAGGTCGGGGACGGGGCCCGCCTGGGTCGCGATCGACGCGTACCGGCCGCCGTCGGCCACCGCGCCGGTCACGAAGGCGCCGAACGTGTCGAACACCGCGTCGTACCGCCCCTCCGGCAGCGCGGCGGGATCGGTCGTGACGAACCCGGCGCCGTGCCCGCGCGCGAAGGCGGCCTGCGCCTCCCGGGACACCAGCGCGTCCACCTCCACGCCGCGCGCGCGGGCGATCTGGAGCGCCAGCCCGCCGACCGCGCCCGCCGCGCCCGCGACCAGCAGCCGTTCGCCCGCCGACACCGCCAGCCACTCCAAGGTCTGCCAGGCGGTGAGCCCGGGGAGCGGCAGCGTGGCCGCCTGCGGCAGGCTGACCGACGCGGGCGCGGGGGCGACCGCGCCCGCCGGCAGCGCGACGAGGTCGGCCCAGGTGCCGCGCGCCGAGCCGAGCTGGTGCGACATCGCGATGACACGCGCCCCGGTGTCCAGGCCGCTGTCGCCGCCGTCCACGACGATCCCGGCGAGGTCCCAGCCGAGCGTCAGCGGCAGCGGCGGCGTGCCCTCGCCGATGGCGCCCTCGCGCGTCTTGTCGTCCACGGGGTTGAGGGCCGTCGCGACGGTGCGGACGAGCACCTCACCGGCGGCGGGGACGGGCTCGGGGACGTCGGCGACGCGCAGGACGTCGGGGGTGCCGAAGCGGTCGATCTGTATGGCGCGCACGGAAGATCCTTCTCCGGGGGGCGGTGACAGCGGTCCAACGTGCGCCGACGCCCGCGCCATTCCCCCGCGCCGGGGGGCGGGCGCGCGCCCGCCCCCCGGCCTCACGCGGCCGTGCCGTCAGGACGCCGTGGCGACGGCGAACTCCAGGTCGGTGATGGTGCGTTCGCACTGCCCGCCGGTGGTGCGGGCGGCGCCGATCGCGGCCGTGCCGAGGGTGCCGTCGGGGGCGTCGGCCGTCACCTTGATCCGCACGCGCGCCGTGGCCGACTCGCCGGGCTCCAGCGGGTCGGTGGTGCCGAACCAGTCGTACCAGCCCGTCGCGTCGAGCGGCGTCCAGGCGCCGTCCGCGCGCCACTGGGCGGTGAGCGGCACGTCCGAGCCGTCGGCGGTGTCGTACGCGGTGATGTCCGCGAGGGTGAGCAGGCTGTCCACCGGCTCGTCGTAGGTGTTGGTGACGCGGTAGGTGAACGTCGCCCACTGCCCGGCGACGACCGGCTCGGGGATGTTCACCAGCCGCACGTCCAGCTCGCCGCCGTCGTTCCACCACAGGCAGCCGGAGTCGTCGGCCCCGGGGTGGATCGCACCGGTGGCGGCGGCCGTGGCGGGCGCGGCGCCGAGGAGGGCGGCGGAGAGCAGGGCCGCCGACAGGGCGGCCGTGGCGGTGACGGTACGACGGATGTGCATGTGACCTCTCAGGGTTGTACGGATGAACGGGGTCCTCCGTTCGCCAGTACGACCGTTCACCTGGGCGGCTGGTTGTGCGTTCACCGTGTGCGTCACGGAATGGGCACATCGCACACACGAACGGACTGCCTTGCTCAGGACGGCACTTGCCCGGCCGACGGCACGAAAGGATGTGTTCGTGCGCGCGAACGGCCGGGCAGGCGCCTCCCGTTACGTCAGGCTCCGAGCGACATGTACAGGCGGGTGCCGCCCGGCCGGTAGCCGACCCGCTCGTACACCCGGCGCGAGCCGTCGCCCGAGTACTCCAGCCAGACCGACGCCGCGCCCCGGGCGAACATCGCCCCGGTCAGCGCGGCCGTCACGGCTCCGGCGACGCCCTGGCCGCGGAACGCGGGCCTGGTGCCGACGCCGGCCAGCTCCGACGTCCCCTCCGCCGTCGCCGACGCGGACCCCGCCCCGGCGCAGCCGCCGTCCGGCGTCCGTACGAGGCGGACCGCGCCGCCGTCCGACAGCGTGCGGCGCAGCCTGTCCGCGCCCTCGGCGGACGGTGGGAAGACGCCGCCGAACGCCTCGGACAGCGCCTCGTCCATGGCGGTGAAGTCGGCCTCGGCGGACGGCTCCTCGGCGAGGGGGGCGGCCGGTACGGCGTGGGTGGCCGGGGTGCAGACGAGGTACTCGTGCGCGGCCTCGGTGGTGAACCCGTGGCGCAGCAGCGCCTCTTCGACGGCGGGCGCCGCGTCGGGCGCGAACTCCAGGCGCGGAAGGAGCCCGCGCCCGCGGAACGCGTCGATCAGCGCGCGGACGTCGGCGCCGGTGGGGTCGGCGCCGGGCAGGGGGGTGGCGTAGTTGAGGAACGGGCTGGTGGTCGAGGGGTCGAACCCCGCGACGAATCCGCCGGTCTCGGCCACCTCGGGGCGGCGGCGGAGGTGGGCGACGGCGAAGCGCTGGACGGTGGTGGTGTCCATGGTGATGGTGGTGACCTCACGTGACTGGCGTGACGCGGCACGCGTCCACGGCGCGGCGGCCGGGCGCGTACGGCGAGGGCAGGGGGAGCGGTGCGCGGGCACCGCGACGTGGGGCCGCCGCTGCCGGAGCAGGCGGGCGGACACGGTCCACCCGAGCCGGTACGCCGCCGGGAGGGGGCGTGGACGGCTCAGTGCCGGGGGCGGCCACTGGGGGCAGCCGGGATCACAGGCTTCAGTCCCTGAAGGTGAGGTGTGACGAATGCCGGGGAACCGTCTCACACCCCGGCGGCGCCGGGCAAGCGCTTTTCCGCGCGCCCCGCCCGGACACCCGACGCCACCGTATGTTCGACCGGGGTCGTACGATGGGAAGCGTCCCGTCCGTGCTGTCGCCGTCGCCGACCGAGGAGGTCACCGTGGCCCGTCCCCGCACCGCACCCCGCCGGGTGGACAACCCCGGGCCCGAGCAGTGGTCGCTCCAGGGCGTCCTCGACGCGCTCGCCGACCCGGTGCGGCGCGCCCTCGTCGTCCAACTGGCCGACGCCGGGGACGACATGGCGTGCGGCACGTTCGACGTGCGGGTGTCCGCCTCGACGCTGACGCACCACTTCACCGTGCTGCGCGAGGCCGGTCTCGTCCGGCAGTACTACGTCGGCACCGCCAAGATGAACGCGCTGCGCGGCGACGAGATGGAGGCCCGCTTCCCCGGCCTCCTGTCCGCGCTGCTCGCCGCCGAGCACCGCGAGCGCGACGCCGCCCTCAGTGCCGCACGGTGACGACGACCTTCCCCACCTGCGCGTTCGACTCCAGGTAGCGGTGCGCCTCGGCGATGTCCGCCAGGTCGAAGACGCGGTCGACCACCGGTGCGAACGACCCGTCCGCCAGTCCCGCGTTGACGAACGCGACGGCGCGGGCGAGGCGTCCGGGGTCGGTCGTCACCTCGTGCAGCGTGTAGGTGCGGGTGGTGAGCGCGGGGAGGGACAGGGCGTTCGGCAGCGGCGTGGGGCGCGGGTCGAGCGCGCCGTAGACGATCAGCCGCCCGCCGGGCGCGACGGCGCGGGCGAGCGCCTCGACGCCGGGCCCGGCGACCGCGTCGAACGCCGTGCGCACGCCCCGGCCGCTGGTCAGCTCCTTGACGCGCTCGCTGACGTCCTCCTCGCCGGTGACGACGACGTGCGCCGCGCCCGCGTCCAGCAACCGCTGCCGCTTGGCGGCGGTCCGCGTCGTCGCGACGGGGACGGCGCCGACGCGGCGGGCGGTCTGGATCGCGGCGAGCCCCACGCTGCTCGACGCGGCCGTGATCAGCACGTGGTCGCCGGGGCGCGTGTGCCCGTCCTCGGCGAGCGCGCCGTAGGCGGTGATGTACGCCATCCACGTCGCGGCGGCCGTCCGCGCCGGGACCCCGGCGGGGCGCGGGACGGTGACGGCGGCCGGGACGATCACGTGGTCGCCGTACGTGCCGTAGTCGGTCAGCAGGAAGCCGGGGACCACGCCGACCTCGTCGCCCGGCGCGAAGCCGGTGACGCCGGGGCCGACCGCCTCGACGGCACCGGCCGCCTCGTAGCCGAGGCGCGCGGGGAACACCGGGTCGTAGAGGTAGGTGCCGCGGCGGTACAGCGCCTCGGCCCGGTTGAGGCCGATCGCGTCCACGCGGATGCGCAGCTCGCCCGGCCCCGGCTCGCCCACCTCGACCTCGCGCAGCTCCAGCACCTCGGGGCCGCCGGTCCTGTCGAACATCACTGCTGTGGCCACGGTGTCTCCTGGGTCGCTCGGGCCGGTGCGCTGTTTCGATGATGATCGTACTACGGTCGTGGTCGAAACAGTGCACCGGCCCGCCGGGCGGCGCTACGGCCGGTGGAACGCCACCTCCGGGTAGCGCGCGGACGGCCCGTCCAGCAGCGGCGCGTACCGGCCGCGCAGGTGCCGGTCCACAAAGGCCGTGACGTACGCCCGGGTGATCGCGTCGCAGCGGGCGCCGTCCAGGTCCTGCATCGGGATGCCCAGCTGCGCGGCCAGCGGCGCGACGTCGCTGAACGACAGGTGCTCCATCCCCTCGACGGTCAACCAGCGCTTCCAGCCCGTCAGTTCACCCCACGTCTCGTCCCAGGTCGGGTCCTGGCCGCCCGGCGCGTGGCTCGGCTTGCCGAGCATCAGGACCGGCCGGTCCACCGGGATGTCGTTCGGCCAGCGGAAGTTGCCGTCCATGTTGACCGCCGCCGTCACGCGCCGGTCCGACAGCACGGCCGGGATCGTGCTGAAGCCGCCCGCGGAGTGCCCGACCATCGCGACGCGGCGCGGGTCGATGAGGCGCCCGTACGTGCCGAGTTCGTCCAGCACGAACGACACGTCGGCGGCGCGCACGTTGCCCACCCGCGCGTAGTCCGGGTCGTCGCACACGGCGCAGCCGGTGGTGTGCCCGTCGGGGAACGTGATGCCGTTCGCCTCGTGGTTGTGGCCGATCCCGGCGACGACGTAGCCGCGCGCCGCGAGTTCCTCGGCGAGCCCGGTCAGCGTCGCGCGCGGCATGCCGAAGCCGGGGGAGAGCACGACGAGCGGCCGCCCGCCCCTGGCCCGCAGCGGCTCGGCGCCGGCCGTCGAGTGGGTGACGACGGTGCTCAGCACGCCGGGCGGCAGCGGGATGCCGTCCGCCTCCAGGTACATGCGGGACTCCTCGGCCGTCATGTATGGCGACGGCGTGTCCGACGGCGCGGCCGCCGGGTACCAGAGGGAGACCATCAACTCCCGCCGCTCGCCCGGCACCCAGGGATCGGCGCGGTCCTCGTCCGTCAGGTGCAGCGTGACCATGCCGATCGCGTGGTCACCGCCCGGCTCCGGCAGCCGCGGCGCGTCCGCCCCCGCCTCCCCCGCCGCGGCGGGCGCCGTGAACAGCGCGCACGTCATCAGCGCCGCCCCCACGGCACCGGCCAGTCGTCCGAGTCTCATGGATGTCCTTCCGTCGAGCCACGTCACTGCACCCGACGCTAGGCAGGCGCACGACCGTCGACATCCCGCCACGGGTGACAACCGGCCCGCCCGCCTACACCCCCCGGTGACGCCCCCCGGACGTACCCCCGCCCGCCCACTCCTCCCACGCGTCACGCGGCCGACCGGCGCGCGCCCGCACCTCCGCCTCGTCCACCCCGAGCGCGGCGGCCAGGTGCCGCACCTGCCCTGGCCCGGCGGCGTACTCCCTCAGCACGGCGTCCACCACCGCCCGGACACGCGGCGGCAGCCGGTCGAGCCCCCGCACGGCCGCCACCCAGTCCCCGGGCACGGGCGCCCCGCCCCCGGGGTCCCGCGTGTTCCGCCCGGTCCTGAGCATGCCCAGCGCCCAGAAGCAGCTGTCGAGCAGCTCGGCCATCACGACGGCGTCCGGCCCCAACGCCTCCACCTCCGCCGCGGTGAGCACCAACCGCACCTCCCCGCCGCCCCCTTCGCCCGCCCGGAACTCAGCGCCCACGTGCCCCACCCCTTCCGATCCTTGCCCGCCCGGTCCGTACGCGGACGGCGGGCGGGACCGTGTCTCGTATAGCGTCGCCGGTGACATCCCCGTCACCTGATGGAGGCCCGGCGCATGCAGGAGCGCGCGCAGCAGACCCGTGAGCGACTGCTGATCTCGGCCGCGGAGGTCTTCGACGAGTACGGGTACGCCGGGGCCAGCATCGCGAAGATCGTCGAGCGGTCGGCCTCCACGAGCGGCGCGATCTACTTCCACTTCGGCTCGAAGGAGAAGCTCGCGCGTGAGGTGATGGACCACCAGCCCGAGACGGTCATGCCGTTCGTCGGGTCGCGGGGCGTGCAGCGGGTGGTCGACGTCTGCCTGGTCTGGGCGCGGCAGCTCCAGTCGGATCCCGTGCTGCGCGCCGGGGTCCGACTGGCCGTCGAACAGAGCGCGTTCGGCGGTCGTGACGCCGCCTCCTTCCTGACCTGGGTCGAGATCATCCGGCAGTCGCTGCAGGACGCGGCGGAGGCGGGGGAGTTGCTCGACGGGGTGGTCCCCGAGGACGTCGCCGAGTACGTCGTCGGGGCGAGCACGGGCGTGCAGATCCTCTCCGACCTGGTCAGCGGGCGCCGCGACCTGCCCGAGCGGGTGGCGCGGATGTGGCGCTACCTGCTCCCCGTCGTCGTACGGGCCGAACTGCTCCCCGCCATCCGCCTGGACATCGAGTCGCCGCGGCCGGAGGGCCCCGGCGGCGTCTGAGCCGTCCCGCCCGCGAGCGGCCGCCGGTCCGCGGACGTCAGGAAGTCCCACGACGTCTCTTGGCCCGCCGCCGGACCGGCCCCGAAGCTGTCCGGGGCGAGGGTCGGGGGACCGGACGCACACCTTCCCGTCGGCGTCGGCGTCGCCGCCGCCGGGCGGTCCCGTCCCCGTCCCCCGTCCCCGTCGACGTTTCAGCATCAGAGGAGGGGCCCGTCATGGCCATCGACATCCCGCCGGGAGCCGGCCGGAGCCGGAGCACGTACGCGCTGGCCGCGCTCGGACTCGGCGCGTTCGCGATCGGCACCGCGGAACTCGTCGTCGTCGGCGTGCTCAGCCTGATCGCCGGCGACCTGGACGTCTCCGAGGGCACCGCCGGTCTCCTGGTGACCGCCTACGCGCTCGGCATCTCCCTCGGCGGCCCGCTCATGACCGCGGCGACGATCCGGCTGCCCCGGCGCCTCCTGCTGTGGCTCGCGCTCGCGGTGTTCGTGCTGGGCAACCTGTCCGCCGTGTTCGCCGGGGCCTTCGGGATGCTGCTCGTCGCCCGGGTCGTCACCGGCGCGGTCCACGGGCTGTTCATCGGCGTCGCGTCCGCGGTGGCCGCCGGGCTCGTGCCCGCCGAACGGCGCGGCCAGGCCGTCTCCATGGTGTTCGGCGGCATCGCGGTGTCCACCGTGGTGGGGGTGCCGCTCGGCACGCTGATCGGGCAGAGCGCCGGCTGGCAGGCCGCCTTCGCCGGGGTCGTCGTGCTCGGTGCCCTCGCCCTGGTCGCGACCCTCGCGGCGGTCCCGCCGGTGGGCGGCAGCGGCTCGGGCGGGCTCGGCGCGCAGGCGCGGTACGCCTTCGCGCCACCGGTGCTCGCGATGCTCGCCACCGGACTGCTCCTCATGGGCGGCCAGTTCACCGCGTTCACGTTCCTCGCCCCGCTGCTTGAGGACGTCACCGGCGTCTCCGGCGGCACGATCAGCGGCTTCCTGCTGGTCTTCGGGGTGGCGAGCGCGGTGGGCACCTTCCTCGGCGGCAGGTTCGCCGACAGGAACGCCGACGCCACGCTGCTCGTCGGCAACGCCGTGCTGGTGCTCGCTCTCGGCGCGCTGTACCTGGTCGGCCCGCACCCGGTGCCGGCCGCCCTGGCGCTCGCGGGCTGGGGGCTCGTCGGCTTCGGCGTCGTGCCCGCGCTGCAGCTGCGGGTGATCTCCCTCGCCGGGCCCGGCGGCGACCTCGCCGCCACCCTGGGGGCCTCCGCCGTCAACGCCGGCATCGCGGCAGGCGCCGCCGTCGGCGGCTGGGCCGTGAGCGCGTACGGGGTGGAGAACGTGCCCCTGGTTGCGCTCGTCATCTGCCTCGTCGCCCTGCCCGCCACCTGGTTCACGCGTCACCTCAAGGCGCCGGCGACCGGCGAGCCCGCGCCGCGGCCGGGCGCTGCCCCGGTGCCGACGGGCGGCTGAGGACAGCGGCTATGGCTGTCCGGAAACACACATCGATCACAAGGAGTTGACATGATTCTGGTGACAGGCTCGACCGGTCACGTGGGACGGGAACTGGTCGCGCGGTGCGCCGAGGCCGGGCGGCCCGTGCGCGCGCTGGTCAGGAAGGCGCCCGCGGACGCCCTCCCGGACTCCGTCGAGGCGGTCGTCGGCGACCTGGACCGCCCCGAGTTGCTCCGCCCGGCGCTCGCGGGTGTGCGCGGCGTCTTCCTGCTGCCGGGCTACGCGGACATGCCGGGCGTGCTCGCCGAGATCGGCCGGGCCGGTGTCGGGCACGTCGTCCTGCTGTCCAGCGTCGCGGCGGCGGACGGCGTCATGGAGAACGCCATCACCCGGATGATGATCGAGTCCGAGACCGCGGTGCGCGGATCGGGCGTGCCCTGGACGATCCTGCGGCCCAGCGGGTTCATGTCCAACACCTTCCAGTGGGCGGGCGGGCTGGCCGTGTCGGACGTCGTGGAGGCGGAGTTCCCCGACGTGCCGGTGGCGATGATCGATCCGTACGACATCGCGGCCGTCGCCGCCCATGTGCTGCTCGACGAGGCACACTTCGGGCTCACCCACGCCCTCAGCGGGCCCGAGCCGCTGCGCCCGGCGGACCGGGTGGACATCCTTGCCAGGACCCTCGGCCGGGACCTCCGCTTCCGGGGCCTGTCCGACGAGGAGGCCAGGGCCCGTATGGAGGGCGCGGTGCCGCCGCAGTACATCGACGCCTTCTTCCGCTACTACGCGGACGGTGAGCTGGACGACTCGATCGTGCGGCCCACCGTGCGCGACCTGCTGGGACGGGCGCCGCGCACCTTCCAGCAGTGGGCGACCGCGCACGCGGCCGCGTTCAGCTGACGGCATGACCGGAAGGTCTTCCGCGGCGGGGACGGCGGCCCCGAAAACAAAAAGAACGTTCGCTATGTTTTTGGCGCCGGTCCGGCTATCGTCGGGGGCAGAGGCCGGACCACGCGGGCTCCCCGGAGCGGGGATCGCCGCTGTGGCGCCGATGGGGAGGACGGGGCGCACCGTGTCCGCAGCAGACCTTCAGCCGTTCCAGCCGTTTCAGCCGTCTCGATTGCCCCGGCCGCTTCCCGCCGCCGCCGTACCGGGCGGCACCGGCGAGGTGCTCTCGGCGCTGCGCTCCCTCCCCCGCAGCGATCAGCGGCGGTGGGGGGAGCTGTACGTACGCGGGCTGCTCGCCGTCCGCGAGAAGAAGACCATGCGCGCGCTCGCCCAGGGCGCGGGCAGCGGCGCTGAGCAGAGCCTCTACCAGTTCATCAGCAGGTCACCGTGGCACGACGCTCCGGTACGCGGTGACCTGGCCCGGCTGCTCGACGAGCGCGCCCGGCCCCGCGCCTGGGTGGTGCAGCCCCTGGTGATCCCGAAGGTGGGCCGGCACTCCGTCGGCGTGGAGCGCCAGTGGGTCCCCCAGGCCGGGCGGACCGTCAACTGCCAGAAGGCGGCGAGCGTCTGGCTGGTCTGGGACCGGGGCAGCTGCCCCGTGGAGTGGCAACTGGCGCTGCCCGAGTGCTGGACGGACCGGATGGACCTGCGCCGCCGCGCGTCGATCCCCCCGCACGTCGGGCCCCTCCCGGTCGAGCAGTGCGCGGTCGACTCGGTGAGCACGATGGCCCGGGAGTGGGGCCTGCGGGGCGGGCCGGTGCTGATGGACCTGCGGGAGACGGCGCCCGAGCCGGTCTGCGCGGACCTCGTGGCACGCCGCATCCCGTTCGTCGTGCGCGTCCATCCGTCCTCCCTCGCGGCGGCGCTGCCGGGCCCGGCCGAGCTGCTGCCCCGGCTCCACGGGCGGCGCGTGCCGGTGGAGTGGTTCGACCACGCGACCGGGACCATGCGCGCCACCGCGGTGGGCGCCGCGCCCGTCGCCCTGTGCGGGGTTTCCGCCCGCACAGGGCCGCCGGTGCGGCTCGACCTCGTGCTGCTCGCGGCCTGGGCCGCTCCCGGCCCGCGGACCCCGAGCGCGTACTGGCTCTCCAACCTCGCGCGGGCACCGCTCGGCAGCGTGTACCGCACCGCGATGCTCCGGCGGCGCGTGGAACGCGATCTGGCGGAGGTCGGCGACGGCCTCGGCGTGCGCGACTTCGAGGGCCGCTCGTACCGCGGCTGGCACCACCACATGACGATGGTGTCCCTCGCACACGCCGTGACCGCGCTGTCGCCGCGCCGCGCCGAGGACGCGGCGTGACGACCGGCCGGTTCAGGTGTGGCCCACCGTGATGCGGGTGCGGTGGTGCCGGGGGGTCTCGGCCTCGTCGAGCAGGGCCACCGCCATGTCCTCCATCGACAGGGACGAGCCGCCCGCCGCGTCCACGAGGAGTTCGTCCTTACCGACGGTGTAGCGGCCCGTGCGCACGCCGGGCGCGAAGTGCGCGGACGGGCTGACGTACAGCCAGTCCACGTCGTCCGGCGCGTCCGCGAAGGCGGCGAAGTGCGCGTTGCTCGCCAGGGCGATGGTCCGCCACTGCGGCGGGACGAAGCGCGGGTCGTCCACCGCGAGGCGTCCGTCCGTGCCCGGGACCGTCAGGCTGCCCGCGCCGCCGACGACCAGCAGGCGTACGCCCGTTCCTGTCATACCGTCGAGCAACGCGCGGGCGGCCGCCGCGTGTTGGTCCTCCGCGTCGGGGGCCGGGCGGGTGGCGGAGACGACGACGTCCTGCCCCGCCGCGAGGCGCGCGACGGTGGCCGGGTCGGTCGCGTCGCCGTCGCGGCGCGTGGCGGCGGTGACGTCGTGGCGGCGGCGCAGGGCCTCGGCGACGACGCGGCTGCCGGTCTCGCCCGACGCGCCGATGACGGTGATACGCACGGGGGTCACCGCGCCTTTCCGGTACGCGGCTCGTACTGCGCGGCGGCGACGGACGCCATCGCGACGGAGAAGCCGACGAGTTGCAGGGGAGTGAGCGACTGGTCGAGGGCGAGCCAGCCGAGGAGCGTCGCGACGGCGGGCGAGAGCAGCGGCAGGAACGACAGCGCCCCCACCGGCAGCCGGCCCACCCCGTTGAACCACAGCGCGTACGCCAGCAGCGTCCCCACCAGGCTCAGCCATGCGTAACCGCCCAGCGCGGGCAGGTCGATGGACGGCGGCGCGCCCTCGCCGATCAGCGCCACCGGCACCAGCAGCAGGCCGCCCGCCGTCAACTGCCAGCCGGTGAACGACAGGACACCGACCCCCTCGGGGCGGCCCCACCGCTTCGTCAGCAGGACGCCGACCGCCATCACTGCCGTGCCGCCGAGCCCCGCGGCCACGCCCAGCGCGTCGAACGCGACCTGCCCGCGCAGCACCATCAGCGCCACCCCCGCCGTGCCCGCGACGGCCGCGACGAGGCGGCGGCGGGTGGTCCGTTCGCCGAGGAACGCGAAGGCCAGCGCCGCGACGATCAGCGGCTGCACGGCGCTCAGCGTCGCGCCGACGCCGCCGGGGAGGCGGTAGGCGGCGAGGAAGAGGAGGACGAAGAAGGCGCCGATGTTGAGCGTCCCGAGGACGGCGGCCCGCCACCACCAGTCGCCGCGCGGCAGCCGGCGGCCGAGCGCGAGGGCGAGCAGCCCGGCGGGCAGGGCCCGTATCGCGCCGGAGAGGAGGGGGCGTTCGGGCGGGAGCCACTCGGTGGTGACGAGGTAGGTCGTGCCCCAGGTGACGGGGGCGAGGGCGGTGAGGCCGGTGACGCCCAGGGTGGAGGAGGAGGCGGACGGGGTGGCGCGGACGGGACGGGCGGGGGCGGTGATGGCGGCCACGGCGACCTCTCAACGTTGAACTGTTTGACGTTGAGGAGACTAGATCACGTGATAGCTTCACGTCAAACAGTTCAACGTTGAGGAGTCAGGGTGGACGACGCGCTCGACTGGATGATCGGCCAGTGGCGGGCCGAGCGGCCCGACCTCGACGCCTCGCCGATGGGCGTGGTCGGCCGCCTGCAACGCGCCTCCCGCCTGCTCGAACGCGGCCTCGCCGACCACTTCGCCCCGCACGGGATCCAGCGCTGGGAGTTCGACCTGCTCGCCACGCTGCTCCGCGCGGGACCCCCCTACCGCCTCAGCGCGGGCGCGCTCGGCCGCGCCGCCATGGTCACGTCGGGCGCGGTCACCAACCGCGTGGACCGCCTCGCCGCCCGCGGCTTCGTCACCCGCGAACCCGACCCGGCCAGCCGCCGCAGCATCCTCGTCGCCCTCACCGACGAGGGGCGCGCCACCATCGGCGCCATGCTGGAGGGCCACTTCGCGAACGAGATCCGCCTCCTCGCCGCCCTCACCCCCGCCGAACGCGACCAGCTCGCCGGCCTCCTGCGCAAGCTGCTCCTCGGCCTCGGCGACCTGCCGCCCGCACAGTAGGCTCACCTTTCATGCCCGAACTTCTCACCCCCCGCCTGCTCCTGCGCGAATGGCGGGACGACGACCTCACCCCGCTCGCCGCCATCGACGCCGACCCCGAGGTCATGCGCCACATCGGCGACGGCTCACCCCGTACGCGCGAGCAGACCGTCACGTCCCTGGTGAACATGCGGCTCGGCTGGCGGGAGCGCCCCTGGGGTATTTTCGCCGTCGAACTGCGCGACACCGGTGAACTCGCGGGCTGGACCGGCTTCGCCACCCCCCGCTTCCTGCCCGAGATCCTGCCCGCCGTCGAGATCGGCTGGCGCCTCGCCCGCGCCCACTGGGGCCGCGGCATCGCCACCGAGGCCGCCGCGGCGGCGCTGCGCTTCGGCTTCCACGACGCCGGACTCGACCGCGTCGTCAGCATCTGCCACGCCGACAACCACGGCTCCGCCCGCGTGATGGCGAAGCTGGGCATGCACGTGGACCGCCGCACGACAGTCCCCGCCACCGGCGCACCGGTGATCGTCCAGGCACTCACACGCGCCGACCACGAGACGCACACCACCCCCGAAGCCTGACCCCCGCCGCCCGGGGACGAGCGGGCCGCGTCCCTGGGGCGCGCATGCCGAAGGCCCCCGTGGTGTGCGGGGGCTTCCGGGGGAGGGGTGGAGTGGCCGCCGTGCGGGGGCGGCTTCGTGGAGGGTGCTCTCCCGTCCTACGAGGCGTCCTCGACGAAGTAATTGCTGCATGTCCAGCTCAGAATGACCCCGTTGCTGTGTTGGCCGAGGCAGACCTCGTAATTGATCCAGCCGTTTTCGGGGATATCCATGTTGTGGTCGATGCGGGTGCCCGCGCCGTGGTAATTCCACGCGAGGCCGGCCAGGCCGGAGACGTCCGAGCGGTAGTAGCGCGCGACGGCCGACCATCCGTCGGCGACGTTGTCCCAGACGTACAGGTGGTCGCCGTTCTTCACGAAGGAGGCCGAGCCGTGGCAGGGGTCGAGGCTCACGCCGGTTGTGCAAAGGTCTCCCACGTGGAAACCGCTGTTCTGCCATTTGTCGGCGGCCTGGGCCGGATTGCCCATCGTGAGTGTCACAAGGGTCGCAGACGCGACGGCGGCGGCCCGGAGAATCGTTCTCGACTTCATCTCTTGTTCTCTTTCCACGAAGGCGAAGTGGTTCGTCGGAGGGAACAGTGGCGAGCGGAAGATGTGCCTCGGGAGAGCAGTCGAACGTGAACAGCAAAGCGGAAGGCCCTCGATCAGTTGGGCCTGGCGTGTGAAAGATTCCCACAGGTGTGACGGTCCGGCAATGAACTTGACCGGGATTTGGTAAAGCAAAGTCCGGTGCATATTCGATAACCGAAGTTATCTGTTTTGCTCGTTGTTTAAGCTGAGAAATATTGATTGATCCCTTGAAGTCCCGGGCGAGACCGGCGGAATACGCACCGAAGGCCCCCGTGCGTCACGGGGGCCTTCGGAAAGGAACACAGCGGATCGGCTCAGAAGCGGCGCGTGATCAGCGCGCGCTTGACCTCCTGGATCGCCTTCGTCACCTCGATGCCGCGCGGGCAGGCGTCCGTGCAGTTGAACGTCGTGCGGCAACGCCACACGCCGTCACGGTCGTTGAGGATCTCCAGGCGCTGCTCGCCGCCCTCGTCGCGCGAGTCGAAGATGAAGCGGTGCGCGTTGACGATCGCGGCCGGGCCGAAGTACTGCCCGTCGTTCCAGAACACCGGGCACGACGACGTGCACGCCGCGCACAGGATGCACTTGGTCGTGTCGTCGAACCGCTCGCGGTCCGCCGCCGACTGGAGCCGCTCGCGCGTCGGCTCGTTCCCCTTGGTGATGAGGAACGGCATCACGTCGCGGTACGCCTGGAAGAACGGGTCCATGTCCACGACCAGGTCCTTCAGGACGGTCAGGCCCTTTATGGCCTCGACCACGACCGGCTTGGCCGCGACGCCGTCCTTCAGGGTGGTGATGTCCTTGATCAGCGTCTTGCAGGCCAGCCGGTTCTTGCCGTTGATCCGCATCGCGTCCGACCCGCAGATCCCGTGCGCGCAGGAACGGCGGAACGTGAGGCTGCCGTCCTGCTCCCACTTGATCTGGTGCAGCGCGTCGAGCACACGCTCCTTCGGATCGATGCGCAGCTCGAAGTCCTCCCAGTACGCGTCCGCCGCCAGCTCCGGGTTGAACCGGCGGATGCGGAAGGTCACCGTGACGAGGTGGCCCGCGTCCGCCGGGGCGGACTCCGTCTTCTCCAGGGTCGGGGTAGCCATCAGTACGTACGCTCCATCGGCTGGTAGCGGGTCTGGACGACGGGCTTGTAGTCCAGCCGGATCGTCTGGTTGCCGTCGGCGTCCACCTCGCGGTAGGCCATGGTGTGGCGCATGAAGTTGACGTCGTCGCGGTTCGGGTAGTCCTCGCGGTAGTGGCCGCCGCGCGACTCCTTGCGGGCGAGCGCGGAGACGACCAGCACCTCGGCCAGCTCCAGCAGGTTGCCCAGCTCCAGGGCCTCCAGCAGGTCCGTGTTGAACCGCCTGCCCTTGTCCTGCACCGACACGTTGCGGTAGCGGCGGCGCAGTTCGGCGATCTCCTCCTGCGCCTCCTTCAGCGTCTGCTCGGTGCGGAACACCATGGCGTTCTTGTCCATCGTGTCCTGCAGCTCCCGGCGGATCACCGGCACGCGCTCGCTGCCCTCGGCGTCGCGCATGCGCTCCACCTCGTCGGCGACGAACTTCTCCGGCGCGTCCGGCAGCGGCACGAAGTCGGCGGTCGCGGCGTACTCGGCGGCGGCGATGCCCGCGCGGCGGCCGAACACGTTGATGTCCAGCAGGGAGTTGGTGCCCAGGCGGTTCGCGCCGTGCACGGACACGCAGGCGACCTCGCCGGCCGCGTACAGGCCGGGGATGACGTCGGTGTTGTTGGCCAGCACCTCGCCCATCACGTTGGTCGGGATGCCGCCCATCGCGTAGTGCGCCGTCGGCTGGATCGGGATCGGGTCGGTGTACGGCTCGATGCCCAGGTACGTGCGCGCGAACTCGGTGATGTCCGGCAGCTTCGCGTCCAGCTGCTCCGGCGGCAGGTGCGTCAGGTCCAGGTAGACGTGGTCGCCCTCGGGGCCGCAGCCGCGGCCCTCGCGGATCTCGGTGTAGATCGAGCGGGAGACGACGTCGCGCGAGGCGAGGTCCTTCATGACGGGCGCGTACTTCTCCATGAAGCGCTCGCCGTCCTTGTTGCGGAGGATGCCGCCCTCACCGCGGGCGCCCTCCGTCAGCAGGATGCCCATCTTCCAGATGCCGGTCGGGTGGAACTGGAAGAACTCCATGTCCTCCAGCGGCAGTCCGCGCCGCCACGCCGCCGCCTGGCCGTCGCCGGTCAGGGTATGCGCGTTGGAGGTGACGCGGTAGAACTTGCCGTTGCCGCCCGAGGCGAAGACGACGGCCTTCGCCTGGAAGACGTGCAGCTCGCCGGTGGCCAGCTCGTACGCGACGACGCCCGCCGTCTTCTTGACGCCGTCCACCTCGGTGAGGAGGAGGTCGAGGACGTAGAACTCGTTGAAGAACTCCACGCCCTCCTTGACGCAGTTCTGGTACAGCGTCTGGAGGATCATGTGGCCGGTGCGGTCGGCCGCGTAGCAGGAGCGGCGCACGGGCGCCTCGCCGTGGTTGCGGCTGTGGCCGCCGAAGCGGCGCTGGTCGATGCGGCCCTCGGGCGTCCGGTTGAACGGCAGGCCCATCTTCTCCAGGTCGAGGACCGAGTCGATGGCCTCCTTCGCCAGGATCTCGGCGGCGTCCTGGTCGACCAGGTAGTCACCGCCCTTGATCGTGTCGAAGGTGTGCCACTCCCAGTTGTCCTCCTCGACGTTCGCGAGGGCCGCGGCCATGCCGCCCTGCGCCGCGCCGGTGTGGGAACGCGTCGGGTACAGCTTGGTCAGCACGGCGGTGCGGCTGCGCTTCGTGGCCTCGATGGCCGCGCGCATCCCGGCCCCGCCCGCACCGACGATGACGGTGTCGTACTTGTGGATCTGCATGCTTGGTCTGCCTGCCTCGTGCCTGCTCGGCGCCGTGCGTCAGCGGATGTTCGGGTCGAAGGTGAAGATCACCAGCGTGCCCAGCAGCACGGTGAACACCGTGGCCGTGTACAGCAGCATCTTCAGCCAGAAGCGCGTGGTGTCCCGCTCGGCGTAGTCGTTGATGATCGTGCGCAGTCCGTTCGCGCCGTGGAGCATCGCGAGCCAGAGCATGATCAGGTCCCACGCCTGCCAGAACGGGGACGCCCAGCGGCCGGCGACGAACGCGAAGCTGACCTTCGAGACGCCGCCTTCGAGGACGAGCTGGATCAGCAGGTGCCCCAGCACCAGGACGACCAGCACGATGCCGGACAGCCGCATGAACAGCCAGCCGTACAGCTCGAAGTTCGTCCGCGTCGCGCGGGGCGTGCGGGCGGTCCGCGCGCGCGGGGGCTCGATGACCGGCGCGGGGTTGACCGCGTAGTCGGTGCCGTCCGTGACCTGGGAGATTTCGGTGGACATCGGTCATCAGCTCCCGAACAGCTCGTGGAAGGCGTGCGACAGGACCGGGTAGGCGGCCCCCGCCATGAGGACCACCCAGACGCCGACGACGGTCCACAGCATCTGGCGCTGGTAGCGGGCGCCCTTGTTCCAGAAGTCCACGGCGACGACGCGCAGACCGTTCAGCGCGTGGAACAGGACGGCGGCCACGAGGCCGTACTCCATCAGTCCCACGATCGGGGTCTTGTAGACGGCGATGGTGTCGTCGTACGCCTCGGGGGAGACGCGGACGAGAGCGGTGTCCAGCACATGGACGAACAGGAAGAAGAAGATGAGGACACCGGTGACACGGTGTGCCACCCATGACCACATGCCTTCCCGGCCGCGGTACAACGTTCCTGCCGGCACGGAAAAACCCTCCGGGAGCGGTCGCAAGAGCCTCGCCGGCAGCTCTGGGGACGTCGGTCGGGCCCGGCCGGGTACGGTCCACCGGCCGCCGCCATGGTATCGGCGGGGCGGGGCGTCCTCCGCCCCGGGGGTCATCGGCCGTGCCGCGCGCCCCCGCCGGGGCCCGTCCGCTGGGATTGCCGACCTCTGGCCAACGCTTACCGTCGAAGTATGCGAGAAGCGCCCTGGCGAATAATCGCCCTGGTCGCGGCGGCCCTCGTCATCGCGGCCGCCTCGACCATGGTGATCGCGGAACAGGCCGGTGACGGCACGGCGACGCAGCGCGCGACGCCCGCCGCCGGCACTCCCGCCCAGTCACCCCCACAGTCCCCCACCGATCTCCCGGACGGACCGGACGGCGCCCCCCGTACCGTCCCGGCCGTCCGGAACTTCGACGCCGCCGACGGCCCAGGATGGGCCCCGGCCGAGGGCGTCACCCGTGTGGTCGCCGCCGAGGACGGCCCGCTCGACGACGAGGCCGACCGGCTCGCCGAGGAGCTGGACGCCGACCGCGCCGGGAACGGCGCCCGCGACGGCGATGTCCTCCTGCGGCTCGACAAGGGCGCCGGCACCGGCGCCGAGGGCTACCGGATCGAGACCGAGGACCACCGCGTCACGGTCACGGCCCGCACGCAGGCCGGCGTGTTCTACGGCACGCGCACCGTCGTCCAGTCCGTGCGCGGCGCGGGCGGCCTGCCGCAGGGCACGATCGAGGACCGCCCCGACCGCCCCCAGCGCGGCCTGTCCCTGGACACGGCGCGCAAGCCGTTCACGGTCGACTGGATCAAGGACCGGCTGCGCGAGATGGCCGACCTCAAGCTCAACCAGTTCCAGTGGCACTTCAGCGACGACCAGGGCTTCCGCATCGAGAGCGAGAGCCACCCCGAGGTCGCCTCGCCCGACGCCCTGACGAAGGACGAGGTCGAGGAGATCATCGACCTGGCCCGTGAGCTGCACATCGAGGTCATCCCGGAGATCGACTCGCCCGGCCACCTCGGGGCCGTGCTGGCGGCCTACCCGCAGTTCCAGCTGCGGAGCGCGAGCGGCGAGGAGCCGCGGGGCGCGGTGGACATCGCCGACAAGGACGCGGGCAAGCTGATCGACGACCTGCTGCGCGAGTACGCCGACCTCTTCCCCGGCGACTACGTGCACGTCGGCGGCGACGAGTACGTGGCCGTGACCGTGGACGACCCGGAGGGCACCTACCCGGACCTGGCGCGGGCCGCCCGCGACCGCTTCGGCGACGGCGCGTCCGTCCGCGACCTGGCCACCGCCTGGATCAACGACCGCGCCGAGACCGTCCGCGACGCCGACAAGACCCCGCAGGTCTGGAACGACGGCATGCACGCGGGCGGCGAGGTCCGTCCCGACCACGACCGGGAGGTCACGTACTGGACCGGCCGCGAGATCGGCGCCCGCCCGCCGGTGGAGTACCTGGAGGACGACTGGAAGCTGCTGAACCTCAGCTCCGAGTACCTCTACTACGTCCTCGGCGAGCCGAACGACTTCACGTATCCGACGGGTGAGCGGATCTACGAGGAGTGGACGCCCGCCGTCCTGCGCGGCACGGAGCCGGTGCCCGAGGAGTTCAGGGGCGCGGACCACATCCCGGGCGCGCGGTTCGCCGTGTGGTGCGACCTGGCGGACGCGCAGACGCAGGAGCAGGTCGCGGAGGGCATCAGGCTGCCGCTGGCGGCGCTGGCCCAGAAGGTCTGGGACCCGGGGCAGCCGGAGCTGAGCTGGTCGCAGTTCACCGAGCTGACCGGCCGGGTCGCCGCCCGGTAGTCACCCGTCCGGAGCAGCCGGGGGAACGGACACCCGCCGCCGTCGCGCAGGGAGCGCGGCGGCGGCGCTCGCGTTCCCGCCACGCCGCGGCTTCACCCGAAAGGGGCAACGGCCGGGGCCGCCGGGCGCCCGTCCATACTGATCACCCCGCCGGACGGGATGAGGGGGGCCATGGGGGTTTCAGCGCTGGGGGTCGTGCTGGTCTGGATACCGACCACGGTCGTGTGCGTGGCCGTCGTGCTGCTGGTGCGCGGCCGGCAGCGGAAGAAGGGCCTCTGGCAGCCCTCCTCACTGGCCGTCGTGGGCTTCGTCACACTCCTCAACACCGCGACCCTGTGGTTTGTCGCGGTCGCGGCCGGCGGCCTGGACCTTGCGGAGGCCTGCGAGTACGGGCACGGCGTCCGGTTCGACGACGAGTGGAACAGCGCGCACTACCGCGAGTCCGGACGGCTGTTCCCGGTGCACGCGAGGTGCAGCGCTGACGTGGACCTCGTGCCGTCCTGGGTGAACCCCGCACTCGTCGCCCTCGCGCTCCTCTCCCTGGCCTGCCTCGGCGCGGCCGTCGCCCTCGGCGTGCGCAACGCCGCCCGGCGGCTGAGGAGGACGCGGCCCGACGGCGCGGCGGCTACGCGTTCCGTGTGATCCAGGCGGCGACGTCCACGTCACGCGGCGGCACGGGAGGGGCGGAGCGGGCTCACCCGCGGGCGGCGGCCGGTGGCACGAGCAGGTGGTCCAGGCACAGGTTCAGCGCGGCCTCCAGGTGTTCCGCCGAGCCGGTGGAGAGCAGGACGGTGACGCCGCCCTGCACGGCCGCGACCACCGCCGCCGCCGTACGGTCGGGGTCGAGCGCCGGGTCCGCCTCGCCGGCCGCCTGCGTGGCCTCGACACCGGCGCGCACGCACTCCTGCCACCGCCGCACCAGCTGCGCCGACACCGCCTGGGCGGCCGGGCTGTAGCGGCCCACGTCGGAGATCAGCACGCCGAGCGGGCAGTGCTGCCCCTGGTCGCGGTAGAGGCCGACCACCAGGTCGCGCCACGCCTCCCAGGCCGCGCGCGACGTGAGTTCGCCCAGGTACGGCTGCTGGTCCTCGAAGACGCGCCTGGCCTCCGACTCGGCCACGGCGAGCAGCAGTTGCTCACGGCCTTCCGGGAAGTAGTGGAACAGCTGCCCCTTGCCGGTGCCGCTGCGGCGGCAGATGTCGTCCAACGTCGTGGCGGTCGTGCCGCGTTCACGGATCTCGGCCGCGGCGGCCTCGACGATGCGCAGGCGGGTCTCGGCGCCTTTCCTGGTGGCCATGCGACGGATTGTACTTGCGGGTCCATTTTCCGCTGCCTAGCTTCGGCGCCATGAGAGCGATCGAGATCGAACGACCGGGCGGACCCGAGGTGTTGCGGCTGCGTGAGCGGCCGGTGCCGCGTCCTGGCCCGGGGGAGGTGCTGGTGGACGTCCGCGCGGCGGGGGTGAACTTCTTCGACACCGCCGTACGGGCCGGGGCGCTGGCCGGGGTCCCGGGCGCGGAAGGCGCCGGAGTGGTGGCGGAGACGGGCGAGGGGGTGCGCGGCCTCGCGCCGGGGGACCGCGTCGCGTGGCTGACGATCGACACCCATGGCGGCTACGCCGAGCGGATCGTGCTCCCCGTGGGCAAGGTCGTCCCCGTGCCCGACGCCGTGGACGACGAGACGGCCGCGGCCGTGCTGCTCCAGGGCCTGACCGCGCGGCACTTCGCCACCGTGTCCCACCCGGTGCGGCCGGGGGAGACGGCACTCGTGCACGCCGCCGCCGGGGGAGTGGGCATGCTGCTCACGCAGCTCGCCAAAGCGCGCGGGGCTACGGTCATCGGCCTGGTGTCGCGGCCGGAGAAGGCCGCGTCCGCCGCGGAGGCCGGTGCCGACCACGTCCTGGTGTCCACGGGCGGTGCGTTCGCCGGGCGGGTGCGCGAACTGACGGGCGGCGAGGGCGTGCACGTGGTGTTCGACGGGGCGGGCGCGTCGACGTTCGCCGCGTCGCTCGACGTGCTGCGCACGCACGGCACGCTGGTGTTCTACGGGCCGCTGATCGGCGAGGTGCCGACCCTCGCGATGAACGAGATCCCGCGCAGCACCCGCCTCACGTACGGCGTCACCGAGGACTACATCCGCACCCCCGGGGAGTTCGCGGCGCGCGCGGCAGAGTTGTTCGCGCTCGTCGCGGGCGGCGGGCTGACCGTCCGCGTCGGCGGCCGGTACCCGCTGGCGGAGGCGGCGAGGGCGCACGCGGACATCGCGTCGCGCGCCACCACCGGGAAGCTCCTGCTGATCCCCTGACCTGCGGGTACGTCATCCGTATCACTGATTCACTGTAGCTGTTTGCATCGATACGGTCTCGCTGTTACCGTTGCTTACGTGGATACGAGAGCAGTGATTCTGGACCGGGCGGCCGAGCTGCTCGCCGCCTCGCCGTCAGGGGACGTGTCGACGCGGGCGGTGTGCGAGGCCGCGGGCGTGGGACAGCCGGTGCTGTACCGGCTGTTCGGCGACAAGGACGGGCTGCTGGCCGCCGTGGTCGACAAGGTCTGGGCGGAGTACCTGGACATGAAGCGCGCCGCGACGCCGTCGCCCGACCCGCTGGACGACCTGCGGCGGGGCTGGGACAGCCACACCGCGTTCGCGCTGTCCCATCCCCACGCCTACCGGCTGCTGTTCGGCAGCTCCCTGACCGCGACCCCCGCGGCCGCCGCGGAGGCGATGGGACTGCTGACCGGGATCATGGACCGCCTCGCCGCCCAGGGGCGGCTGCGCGTCCCCCCGGCGGACGCGGCCCGTTTCGTGATGGCCGCCAACAGCGGTCTCGCGCTCGGCCTGATCCTGCGCCCGCAGTCGTACCCGGACCCGTCCGCCTCCACGGCCGCCCGTGACGCGGCCCTGCGCGCGGTGCTCGTGGATGCCGAGGGCCCCGCCCCGGAGGAGGCGGCGGGCGTGGCGGCGACCACGCTGCGGGCCCACCTGGGCACGTCGGACGCGTTCACGCCCGGCGAGGCCGCGCTGCTGGACGAATGGCTCGAACGGGTCCAGCGGCGCCGACCGACCACCCGACCAAGCGAAGGAGCATGAGATGACCACGCAGAACAACACCCGCGTCGCCCTCGTCACCGGCGGCTCCGGCGGCATAGGCAAGGCCGCCGTGCGGCGCCTCGCGGCCGACGGGTACGCCGTCGCGGTCCACTATTCCGGCAACAAGGCCGCGGCCGACGCCCTCGTCGCCGAGATCGCCGAACGGGGCGGCCGGGCGATCGCCGTCGGCGCCGACGTGGCCGACGAGACCGCCGTCGAAGCCCTCTTCGACGAGACCGAGCGGGCCTTCGGCGGCCTCGACGTGGTCGTGAACACCGCCGGGATCATGGCACTCGGGCCGATCGCGGAGTACGGCCTCGACCAGTTCGACCGCATCGTGCGGACCAACCTGCGCGGCACGTTCGTCGTGTCCCGGGCGGCCGCCCGCCGGGTCCGCGAGGGCGGGGCGGTCATCAACTTCTCCACCTCCGTCACCCGCACCCAACTCCCCGGCTACGGCCCGTACGTGGCGACCAAGGCCGCCGTCGAGGCGCTCACCCTCGTCCTCGCCCGCGAACTGCGCGGCCGGGACATCACCGTCAACACCGTCGCCCCGGGCCCCACCGCGACGCCGCTCTTCCTCGACGGCAAGGACGAGCGGACCGTCGAGACCCTCGCCAAGGCCGCGCCCCTCGAACGCCTCGGCCGCCCCGAGGACATCGCCGAGACCGTCGCGTTCCTCGCCGGACCCGCCCGCTGGGTCAACGGCCAGACGCTCTTCACCAACGGCGGCCTCGCCTGACGGCCACCGCGCCCCGCACGACACTTCCGCTGCCCAGGGAACACCGGCACGACCCAGGAGAGGAAGAAGGACCATGTCCACCGTGCTCATCACCGGTGCCGCGACCGGCATCGGACGCCTGACCGCCCTCGCGCTCGCCCGCGCGGGCCACACCGTCCACGCGACGATGCGCGACCCGGACGGCCGCAACGCCGCCCGCGCCGAGGACCTGCGCGCCCAGACCGCCGGACACGACCTGCACGTCCTCGAACTCGACGTCCAGTCCCAGGAGTCCGCCGACGCGGCGGTGCGGACCGTGCTCGACCGGTCCGGCGCGCTCGACGCCGTCGTGCACAACGCGGCGCATCTGCTGGTCGGTTACACCGAGGCGTTCACCCCCGAGGACATCGCGCACCTCTTCGACGTCAACGTGCTCGGCGCCCAGCGCGTCAACCGCGCCGTCCTGCCGCACATGCGCGCCCGCCGCACCGGCACCCTCCTCTACATCGGCAGCACCACCACCGTCGTCGTCCCGCCCTTCCTCGGGCCCTACGTGGCCTCCAAGTCCGCCTTCGACGCGCTGGCGCAGGTCACGGCGTACGAGGCCCACCACTTCGGCATCGAGACCGTGATCGTGATGCCGGGCCCCTTCACCCAGGGCACCGAGCACTTCCCGAACGCGGGACGCGCCGGGGACGACGCCGTGACCGGGCAGTACGCCGGGCTGGACGGCCTGGTCGCGCGCAACGAGGCCGCCACCGAGGGCCTGTTCGACCCGGGGGACGACGCGGACCCGGCGGCCGTCGCCGAGGAGGTCGCCCGCGTCCTGGCACTCCCCGCCGGACGCAAGCCGGCGCGCAGCGTCGTGGACTTCTCGCGGGCGGGCGTCGAGCACGTCAACGACGTGATGCGGGAGGCACAGCGCGAGTTCGTCACCCGCCTGGGCTTCGGCGACCTGCTCACCGTCCACCAGGAGTAGCCCCCACCGGCCAGAACGCGAACGCGGTCCCGCGGGGTCTCACGCGGCGCCGGGGTCGATCGGCTCCCGCCCGGTGGGGTCCCGGCGGGACAGCGCGTGCGCGTACGCCGCGAGCAGGCGGCGCGCGTTCGCCGGGGAACGGAACAGGTACGCGCCCTCGCGCAGGGCGGCGTGGTCGTCCGCCGACATCAGGACGGCGTTCCCGTGCCGCGAGACGATCTCCACCGTCTCGCGGTCCTCGTTGACCCTCCTGATCAGGGAGAGCAGATCCTTGCGCGCCTCGCGGGAGGTGACGGGCATCCCTGCCCCTTTCCATGCGTGGGAGACCAGCCAACGTACCGCGCGGCCGGGGGGAGGCTTTCTGGATTGAACGGTCTGGTTCCTTGTTACGCTCGGGGCGTGGCCAGGACCAAGGAATTCGACCCCGACGTGGTGCTCCAGCGCGCGATGGACCTGTTCTGGGAGCGGGGGTACGAGGCGACGTCGATGGCCGATCTGGTCGAGCACCTCGGGATCGCCCGCGCCAGCCTCTACGCCACGTTCGGCAGCAAGCACGACCTCTACCTGGCCGCGATGCGCCGGTACCTGCGGGGCAGCGAGGCGGGCTTCGTCACCGCGCTCGCGCAGCCGGGGCCCGCCCTGCCCGCCGTGCGCGCCTTCGTGGAGAGCTGGGTCACCGAGGCCATGACCGACCCGGCCCGCCGCGGCTGCCTCGTGGTGAACGCGGCGGTCGAGCTGTCCCCGCGCGACCCCGAGGTGGCCCGCCAGGTCGAGGTGGGCTGGAGCGTCGTGGAGACGGCGCTCGTCTCCTCCCTGCTGCGCGCCCAGGCGCAGGGCGAGCTGCCCGCCGGCAAGGACCCGCACGAGATCGCACGGTTCCTGCTCGTGGTGATGCAGGGCGTACGCGTCATCGCGCGCGCCGCCCCGGACGCCGGGCGCCTGCGGGCCGCCGCGAAGCTCGCCCTCGCCGCACTGGACTGACCGGTCCGGTATCCGTACGTCTCCCGGGGCCGCGAGTCCGGCTTGCTCTAGACCGCGGTCGAAGTTCTAGCGTCTCCGCCATGACAACACCCCAGCACGCGATCGGTTCCGGCTTCGGTGCCCGGAGCACCGCGGACGACGTCCTGAGCGGCATCGACCTGTCCGGCCGCACCGCGCTCGTCACCGGCGGCTACTCGGGCCTCGGCCTGGAGACGACCCGCGCCCTGGCCGCCGCCGGGGCCCGCGTCGTCGTCCCCGCCCGGCGCCCCGCGGCCGCCCGGGACGCGCTCGACGGCATCCCGGGCGTCGAGACCGACGCGCTCGACCTGGCCGACCTCGCGAGCGTCCGCTCCTTCGCCGAACGGTTCCTGCGCGCTCACCCCACGGTCGACATCGTGATCAACAACGCCGGGATCATGGCCTGCCCCGAGACCCGCGTCGGCCCGGGCTGGGAGGCGCAGTTCGCCACCAACCACCTCGGCCACCACGCGCTGGTCAACCACCTGTGGCCCGCCATCGCCCGCGGCGGCGCGCGCGTGGTCTCCGTCTCCTCCGGCGCCCACGGCATCACCGGCATGCGCTGGGACGACGTGCACTTCGAGCGCGGCTACGACAGGTGGCAGGCGTACGGGCAGGCGAAGACGGCGAACGTGCTGTTCGCCGTGCACCTCGACGCGCTCGGCCGCGACGCCGGGGTCAGGGCGTTCGCGCTGCACCCGGGCGCCATCCTCACCCCGCTCCAGCGCCACCTCGCGAAGGCCGACATGGTCGCGGCGGGCTGGATCGACGAGGCGGGCGACCTGGCGGACCCCAGCTTCAAGACGCCGGAGCAGGGCGCGGCGACGCAGGTGTGGGCGGCGACGTCCCCGCGGCTGGCGGGCATGGGCGGCGTGTACTGCGAGGACTGCGACATCGCCGGGCCGGCCGGCGAGGGCGCGGAAGGCGGCGTGCACGCGCACGCGACCGACCCCGCCGAGGCCGCGCGCCTGTGGGCGCTGTCGGCACGCCTCACGGGCGTGGACGCCTTCGCGGCGGCGGCGGCGTCCTAGCAGAAGGGACCCCCGGCCACCCCGTCGCGCCACGCGGAGGCGCGGAACAGCCGGGGCCGCCACCCCCCACAGGAGAGACCCCGGCTGTCACCGGGCGCGAACGGTCGAGGTCCGGGCCCGTACCTCTCTCAGCGCCGCGCGGCCCGTAACTGTTACCGAGCGGATACGGCCGGATGCGCCATGGACTCAGGGCGCCGCGCCGCGTAGCGTTCAGGCACGGGAGACACACTGTCACCAGACCGAGGCGGTATGCGGTGTGAGGGCCGCGGAGGGGGCCGGGAGTGCGCGGCGAGAACAGCGAGTTGACCGCGGCGGTGCACGCTGCCAAGGCGGGGGACGAGGAGGCGTTCCGCGCCGTCTACCGGGCCGTGCATCCGCGTCTGCTCGGCTATGTGCGGACGATCGTGGCCGAGCCGGACGCCGAGGACGTCACGGCCGAGGCCTGGCTCCAGATATCGCGCGACCTCGGGCGGTTCAGCGGCGACGCCGACCGCTTCCGCGGCTGGACGGCCCGCATCGCCCGCAACCGGGCGCTCGACCACTTACGGGCGCGCGGCAGGCGGCCGCAGGAGACGCGGGCGGACGAGGACGACCTCGCCCACCTGCCGTCGTCCGCCGACACCGCCGAGGAGGCCATCGCCGCCCTGGGCACCAGCCGGGTCCTCCGGCTCGTCGCCGAACTGCCGCAGGAGCAGGCGGGCGCGGTGATGCTGCGCACGATGATCGGGATGGACGCCAACCGGGCCGCCGCGCTGCTCGGTTCGCGGCCCGGCGCCGTGCGCACCGCCAACCACCGGGGGCTGCGCAGGCTCGCGCAGCACCTGGAGCGCTTCGGCCCCGACAGCGGCGTCACGGCCGCCGTGTAGGCGGCGCGGGCGCGCGACCGGCACGGTGTAACGATTTCGGAAGCTACGGCGCAGTAAGGAACGAGCCGACTGGTCATCGGCTCGGCGGGCGCACTCCGAGGTCCCCCCCGTACCTCAGAGGGCCCCACGCGCGGGCGGGGCGGGAAACCGCGCCGCCCGCGCACCCTTTTCCCTTCCTTCCCCCGCCTTCTCCGCCACGCCCGCGCGCGGCGTCCGATGAACGGCGGGGTGAACGGCCCGGCGAAAGTGAACGCGGAATTGCCGCCGGGTGATCCACCCCACTTCCGGGCGGCCGGGAAACCTTCTCCCGCTTTCCCGTTCACTTTTTCCGCAGCCTTTTCCCCCGATAGGTGAACGCCCCGTTTCCGGTGGGCTTCCCCGCGGTGAACCAGGGGTGGTGAGCAGGGGAAATCCAATTCCGGGCGGTCGAGTTGGCCACCAGGTGTCGCGCTGTTAACTCGTTGTTGTGACTGAGTTGGCCCGACACTAGGACACGGCGCCTACGGTTCCATCCGTGCCCGATTCATCCCCCACGCCACTCCGCGTGGCCGTGCTGGCGGATTCCGACACCAGGTGGAAATGGGGCGCGCTCACGGCGCGCCGGATAGCCCCCGAGTCATCCGTCACCGGCTACGTGCTGCGCGGCCGGGCGACGCCCACGGAACGGCAGCTGGCGGAGACCGGTACCGATCTGGACGCGCCGGCCGAGATCACCGCCGCCGCGTTCCTCTCCGAGCTGGCCCGCCGCCGCACGCCCGAGGACCCGCCGTACGACGCCCTCGTCCTCGCCTGCGTCGGCAACACGGTGCAGGCCATGCTGCACGGCCTCGCCCGCACGTGGCACGGGAGCGTGCGCCGCACCGCCGTCGTCACCGGCTACGTGGGCGTGGTCTACGAGAACCTGGCCAGCGGACTGCTCGCGCGCCACGGCGCCGATCTGATCCTCGCCAACAGCCCGTACGACGCGCGCCGCTTCCGCGACCTCTTCCGGGGCGTGGGCGCCGACGGGTCGGCCGTCACCGAGTGCGCGCTGCCGTTCCTCGACGGCGCCCCGTACGACCCGGAGGCGGTGGCGCGCGGCGACCGCCCCCACCGCGTCGTCTTCGCCGTCCAGCCGTCCGTGCCGTCGAGCCGCGCGGACCGCGCCTACCTGCTGGAACGCGCGATGGAGCACGCCCGCCGCCACCCGGCGCGCGAGGTCGTCCTCAAGCTGCGCAGCAGGCCGGGCGAGCACACGACGCACCTGGAGGAGCTGCCCTACCAGCGGCTCGCGGAGCGGACCAGGGGCGAGCAGCCCCCCAACTTCTCGCTCGCCTACGGCAACATGGGCGAGGTCCTGGACGGCACCGACCTGCTGGTGACGGTCAGTTCGACCGCCGCGCTCGAATCGCTGCACCGCGGGATCCCGACCGCCGTCCTCACCGACCTCGGCATCCGCGAGCAGCTCGGCAACCACTACTTCATCGGCTCCGGCTGCTTCGCGTCCTGGGACGAGCTGGACGGCGGCGCCGTCCCCGTGCCCGACCGCGACTGGCTGGCCGGCCAGGGCCTGGGCGTCCCGACCGGGAACGCCTTCGCCGGCGCCCGCGCACGCCTCACCGGGCTGCTGGGCCAGGCCGCCGAGGAGACCGGACTCGCGCCGCTCGACCCGTACTACACGGTCCGCACGGCCCCCGGCTACCTCCCCGGCGCCCTCGCCCGGCACGGCCTCGACATCAAGGGCGAGCCGCAGGGCGGCCACCAGGCGGCGGCGCAGACCACCGGCGTACGCGCCGCGTCCCGGCGCCTCCTGCGCCGCACCGCGCGCGGCGCCTACCGCGCGGGCGCCCAGCGCGTGGCCCCGATGATCCGGCGCTGGGGGCAGCTGTGACCGCGCCCCGCCGCCACCCCGTCACCAGCCCCCGCACCACACACCGACCGCAAAGGCATCGCGTATGAGCACCGTGCTGGCAGTGATCCCCGCACGCGGGGGTTCCAAGGGCGTGCCGGGCAAGAACCTGGCACCGGTCGGCGACGCCCCCCTCGTCGTCCGCGCGGTACGGGCCTGCCGCGCCGCGCGCCTGGTGACGTCCGTCGTCGTCTCCACCGACGACCCGGACATAGCCGCGGCGGCGCAGGCCGCCGGAGCCGAGCTGATCGAACGCCCGCCCGCCATCGCCGGTGACACCGCCACGAGCGAGGCCGCCGTCCTGCACGCCATGGACGTGTACGAGGAACGGCACGGCGCCGCCCTGGACGCGGTCCTCCTCGTCCAGTGCACCAGCCCCTTCGTCACCCACGGCGAACTGGACGGCGTGGCCGCCGCCGTGCTCGGCGGCGCCGACAGCGCGCTGACGGCCGCCCCGTTCCACGGCTTCGTCTGGCGCGACGGCGAGCGCGGCGAGAACGGCGGCGCCCACGGCGTCAACCACGACAAGGCCGTACGCCCCCGCCGCCAGGACCGCCCGCAGGACCTGCTGGAGACCGGCGCCGCCTACGCGATGCGCGCCGACGGCTTCCGCGCCGCGCGCCACCGCTTCTTCGGCCGCACCGAACTCGTGCGCACCGACCCGGCCCGCGTGCTGGAGATCGACGACCCGCACGACCTCGCCCGCGCCCGCGCGCTCGTCCCCCTCCTCGACGGCGGCGCCCCCGAGCTGCCCGCCGGGCCGTTCCCCGGCTACCTGCCGACCCGCGCCGACATCGACGCGGTCGTCCTCGACTTCGACGGCACCCAGACCGACGACCGGGTGCTGGTCGACTCCGAAGGACGCGAACTCGTCTCCGTGCACCGCGGCGACGGCCTCGGCATCGCGGCCCTGCGCCGCGCCGGCCTGCCGCTGCTGATCCTGTCCACGGAGCAGAACCCGGTCGTGGCCGCGCGGGCGCGCAAGCTGCGCATCCCCGTCCTGCACGGCATCGACCGCAAGGACCTCGCCCTCAAGCAGTGGTGCGAGGAGCAGGGCATCGCCCCGGAACGCGTGCTCTACGCCGGCAACGACGTGAACGACCTGCCGTGCTTCGGCCTCGTCGGCTGGCCGGTCGCCGTCGCCAGCGCCCACGACGTGGTACGCGGAGCCGCCCGCGCGGTGACCTCCGCGGCCGGTGGCGCCGGCGCGATCCGCGAGATCGCCTCGTGGATTCTCGGAAAGGAACTGACCTCATCATGACCTCAGGCAACGACCGCCTGCGCAGCTTCGGCGACCGCGTCGTGGGTCCCGGCCGCCCCGTCTACGTCACGGGCGAGATCGGCATCAACCACAACGGGGACCTGGAGAACGCCTTCGCGCTCATCGACGCCGCCGTCGAGGCGGGCTGCGACGCCGTGAAGTTCCAGAAGCGCACGCCGGAGATCTGCACCCCGCGCGACCAGTGGGACATCGAACGCGACACCCCCTGGGGCCGGATGACGTACATCGACTACCGGCACCGCGTCGAGTTCGGCGAGGACGACTACCGCGCGATCGACGCGTACTGCGCCAAGCGCGGCATCCACTGGTTCGCGTCGCCGTGGGACACCGAGGCCGTCGCGTTCCTTGAGCAGTTCGACGTGCCCGCCCACAAGGTGGCCTCCGCCTCCCTGACCGACGACGAGCTGCTGCGCGCCCTGCGCGCCACCGGCCGCGCCGTCATCCTCTCCACGGGCATGTCCACGCCGAAGCAGATCCGGCACGCCGTCGAGGTCCTCGGCAGCGAGAACATCCTGCTCTGCCACGCGACCAGCACCTACCCGGCCAAGGCCGAGGAGCTGAACCTCCGCGTCATCCACACGCTCCAGGCCGAGTACCCGAACGTCCCGATCGGCTACTCCGGCCACGAGACGGGCCTCCAGACGACGCTGGCCGCCGTCGCGCTCGGCGCCGTCTTCGTCGAGCGGCACATCACCCTCGACCGCGCCATGTGGGGCTCCGACCAGGCCGCGTCCGTCGAGCCGCAGGGCCTCCAGCGGCTGGTGCGCGACATCCGGATCATCCAGGAGTCGCTGGGCGACGGCGTCAAGAAGGTCTACGACAGCGAGCTGGGCCCGATGAAGAAGCTGCGCCGCGTCCAGGGCGTCGTCGCCGACCAGGCGGAGCGCGAACCGGCGAACGCCTGAGCCGCACCGGACAAGCCGGGGAGACCCGGGGAGACCTGGGGAGAAGGGGACGGGAGAGACCGCATGAGTGACCAGCCCGAGCAGACCCTGGCGTTCGCCGAGAGCCCGGTGCAACTGCTCAACACGGTGGAGTGGGCACACGCCTCGCTGCCCCCCGGCAGCGGCGTCACGATCGCGATCCTCCCGCCCCACGACCCCACGACCCGGGGCCAGCTGCGCCGCATGGCGCAGCTGGCAGGGGACGCGGGGCACCGCGTGCTGTGGCGGGAGGCGCGGGGCGGGGCCGTCGCGCCGTCGAAGACGCTCGCCACCCTGGCGGGCCCGCTGCGCAGGGCGCGGCGGCTCGTCGTCGGCGACCCGTTCTCCCGTTACCTGCAGCTGCTGCTGTCGATGGCGGGGGACAGCGACATCGTCGTCGTGGACGACGGCACGGCCACCATGGAGTTCACCGCCCAGCTGGCCAGGGGCGAACGGCTGGTGCGCTGGCACCGGCCGCGCGCGCAGGGGGCGGCGGCGCTGCTGTTCTCGCCGGTGGCGCGGCGCGCCGTGCGGCGGCTGCGGCCGGTGCCGGGGCGGCGGGTCGAGGTGTTCACCGCCATGACGGTGCCGCCGCTGGAGGGCGCCACCGTCACGGACAACACGTTCGCCTGGACGCGGTCGGCCTTCGGACCGCCCCGGCTGACCGGCGGCGCGGACCTGGTCGGCACCTCGCTGGTCGAGACGGGCGTCCTGGACGAGGACCGCTATGTCGCGGCCGTCGCCGGGCTCGCCGCCGGGCAGGGCGTGACCCGTTACTTCGCGCACCGCAAGGAGAGCCGCGACAAGCTGGCGCGGCTCACCGCCGAGGCGGGCGTCGAGATCGTCCGCCCCGACCTGCCGCTCGAACTGGTCGCCAGGCGCGGCCCGATCGGCAGCCGCGTCCTCAGCTTCCCCTCCACCGTCGTGCACACCCTGCCGCGCGTGCTGGCGGGGACGGGCAGCGAGGTCGTCGTCTGCGGCATAGACCCCCGCTGGTACACGGACGGCGTGACGGACCGCGCCTCCGGCTTCCTGGCCGACGTGACGAACACCGCCCTGGGCACCCACGGCCTGACATCCCTCCCCGCCTGCCCCTGACCCCCGCGGCCCGTCACCCGAGGTCCACGACGAACCGCCCCCTGACCCCGCCGGCCTCCACGGCGGCGTGGGCACGGGCCAGGTCGGCGGGGCCGATCACCTCGGCGACGCGCGGGGTGAGGCGCCCGGCCTCGACGGCGTCGGCCAGCGCGCGGAGGCCGCCGGGCACGTCCGGGGTCTCGTGGAAGGCGACGTGCCGGTACGCGATGCCGCGCGGCGCGGGCCGGGGCATCGGCGCCGTGCCGCGCTCGCCGGGGGCGCGCAGGGCGGCGTAGGCGCCGTCGTCGGCGATCGCGTCCAGCGCCGCCGGGCCGAGCAGGGCGCCGTCGGCCAGCGCCCCGACACCGCCGGGCACCAGGTCGCGCACGCCGGCCGCCCACCCCGGGCCGCGCCGGGCGACCAGCTCGGCTCCCAGACCGCGCACCAGCGCCTCGTCCGCCTCGCCCGCGTCCGCGACGACGCGGGCCCCGGCCGCCAGGCCGAGCTGGAGGAAGAAGCCGCCGAACGCGCCCGCCGAGCCGGTGACCGCGACGGCCGATCCCGCGCCCACCTCCAGCACGCGCAGGGCCCGCAGGGCGGTGAGGCCGTTCATCGGCACGGTCGCCGCCTCGAACGGGCCCACGTTCCGCGGGGCCCTGGTCACCTGACCGGCCGGGACGACGACGTACTGCGCGTACCCGCCGTTGTGGGGCCGGTCGGGGACGACGACGGCCATCACGGCGTCGCCCACCGCGAAGCCGCTTCCGCCGCCCGCCTGATCGACGACTCCGGCGACGTCCATGCCGGGGACGTACGGCCCGGGCATGGCGCTGAGGTCCACGTCGCCCGCGCGGACGAGCGTGTCGGCAGGATTGACGGCCGCGGCGTCGACCCGGACGCGTACCTCGCCCGGTCCTGCCTGCGGCGTGGGGAGGTCCAGCACGGTGAGGACGCCGGGTCCTCCGGGGGTGTGGAATCCGATCGCCTTCACGCGGCCCGCCCCGCCTTCTCCGCCTGCCCCGCCTGCCCCGCCGTCCGTGTCTTCCGTGCGCCCAGGCGCGGCTTCGGCACGCGCAGGAGGCGGGCGATCAGCAGCAGGGTCAGCCCCCAGCCCGAGCGGCCTGGCATGACGAGGGCCTCCGGGGCCTTGCGCCGCCGCGTGAGGCGCAGACCGGCGTCCGCGACCTGCTCCGGGTCGAGCAGGTAGGCGGGGTCGGCCCCGCCCGCCGAGGCCATCGCCGCGTGGATGTCGCTGCCCTCGATCAGGCCGCCGACGAGCAGCACCCCGGCGTAGATCCCGTCCGGGGCGAGCGCGGCGTTGAGCGTCACGGCGTAGGTGCGCGCGGCGGCCGCGGGGACCGTCATCGCGCCGAGCGCCGGGACGGGCACGACGGCGCTGACGGCGCTCGTGAACAGGAACGCGCCCCGTCCGCGCTCCCGCATCCCGGGCAGCACCTTCGCCACCACATCGGCGGCCGGGCCGACCAGCGTGAGCGCGGCCTCCACATCGGACCCGGTGACCTGGTCGAGCGGCGCCTGCGCCTCGCCCACACCGTGCGGCGACGGGCCGTAGTAGACGAAGTCGACGGCGCCGAGTTCCCGCACCACCTCGTCCAGCGCCCGGTCCAGGGCGGCCGGGTCCCGCACGTCGGCCGCGAACGCGGCGGCATCGACATCCGGTCCCTCCGCCGCGCGCAGGGCGTCGAGGTGGCGCCCCGGCTGCCGGGAGAGCAGGGCGACCCGGTACCCCGCCCGTACGAGGCGGCGGGCCATCGCGAGGCCGAGGCCCGGCCCGGCTCCGATGACGACTGCGGTGGGCATGGCTGTTCTCCTTCTTTCCTGGGAGTGGTGCGCGGACACGGCCTTCCGTTATCACCCGGAATGTGCCGATGGAGTGGATATGGCTATCGTAGGCGGCAAACGGAAAGGGCTGTCCGGATGGACGAGAAGTGGGAAGAAGAGGCGGCGGAGGGCTCCCGGATCTCCCCGCCGCTGCGCGCCGACGCCCGGGAGAACCGGCGGCGGATTCTCGGCGCGGCCCGGCGGCTGCTGGCGGCGCGCGGCATCGACGTGCCCATGGCGGCGATCGCGCGCGAGGCCGGGGTCGGCATGGCCACGCTCTACCGGCGCTTCCCCACCCGGCAGGAGCTGATCGCCGAGGTGTTCGCCGAGCAGTTCGCCCAGTGCGCGGCCCTCGTCGAGAGCGCCCTGGAGGACCCCGACCCCTGGCATGGGCTGTGCACCGCGGTGGAGGGACTCGCCGCCATGCAGGCGGCGGACCACGGTTTCAGCGCCGCCTTCGTCGGACAGCTCCCCGAGGGACCCGCCGTCGGGGACAAGCTGCGGCAGGGCATGGAGGGCTTCGCGCGGCTCGTCCACCGCGCGAAGGCGTCGGGGCGGCTGCGCGCCGACTTCGCGTTCGACGACCTGGCCCTCGTCCTGATGGCCAACGGCGGTGTGGTCGCCCACGTGCCGGGCGGAACGGGCGCGGCGGGCGCCGCGTCGAAGCGGCTCGTCGGCTACCTGCTCGACGCGTTCCGGGCGGACGCCGTCCCGCGCCGCGCGCTGCCGCCGCCCGTCCCCGCCGACATCGCCCGCGTCGCCTTCCCGCCCGCCTCCGGGTGACCGCCCGCCGGCCGTCCGCTGGCCGACGGCCGGGGAAGTGCACATGCTGGACGGGTGAAGGACCGGACGCGCGTCCCCCGCCCGCCCGCCGGAACGGTGCTCCCGGAAGGACCCCCGCATGAGCAAGCTCGCCCTCGTCACCGGCGCCACCTCGGGGATCGGCAGGGCGTTCGCGGAACGCCTCGCCCGCGACGGCTACGACCTGATCGTCGTGGGCCGCCGCCAGGAGCGCCTCGCCGCGTTCGCCGCCGAGCACCCCGGGACCGACGTCCGCCCCGTCACCGCCGACCTGTCCACCGGCGACGGCATCGACACCCTCGCGGGGATCTGCGCCCGCGAACCGCTGGACATGCTGGTCAACAACGCCGGTGTCGCCCACTACATGCCGCTGGCCGACCTGCCCGCCGACAAGGCCCGTGAACTCGTCGACGTGAAGGTCCTCGCGCCCACACAGCTCATGCGCGCCGCCATCGGCCCCATGCTGCGGCGCGGCCGCGGCACCATCCTCAATGTCGCCGGGATGATCGCCTTCTCCGGCCCCGCCGACAAGAGCGTGATGCCCCGCCGCGCCGTCTACGCGGGCACGCTCGCCTACCTCGTCGCCATGACCCAGGCCCTGGCCGCCGAGGTCGAGGGCTCCGGCGTCAGGGTCGGCGTCGTCTGCCCCGGCGTGGTGGCGACCGAGTTCCACTCCGTGCAGGGCATGGACCTGAGCGCGGTCCCGCGCATGAGCGCCGACGACCTCGTCACCGGCGCCCTGCGCGGGCTCGAACTCGGCGAGACCGTGAGCGCCCCCGGCGTCGAGGACTACGGGCTCCTCCTGGACGTGTTCGCCGCCGACCTCGCCGCCTTCGGCGGCCAGAGCCCCCGGCTCGCCACCCGCTACACCGGGTGAATCTGCCCGCCCGGCGCGGCGCGAGCGCGAAGTACACAAAAAAAGCAGTCATACCCAGTCGTTCTCGGCCTTATGCGGCCGGGCACTAAGTCCGTCGTATGAACTTTCCATGATCACCGGGTACTTGCGGGCCGATCGGCGTTAATCTCGATCACGTGAGTGATCTGCTGTCCCCGGAGTCCGCACCGATCCCGCCCCTGGACGACCGCCTGCGTGCCGAGCTGATCGCGTTCCGCCGCGACCTGCACATGCACCCGGAGCTGGGCAACCAGGAGGTCCGCACCACCGCCGCCGTCGCGGCGCGCCTCACACGCGCGGGCCTCGCCCCGCGCGTGCTCGACGGCGGGACCGGGCTGATCTGCGACGTACGGGCCCCCGGGCAGGACGGACCGCTCCTCGCGCTGCGCGCCGACCTCGACGCGCTGCCCATCCCCGACACCAAGACCGTCCCGTGGCGCTCCACCGTGCCCGACCGCGCCCACGCCTGCGGCCACGACGTGCACACCACCGTCGTCCTCGGCGCCGGTCTCGTGCTGGCCGAGGCAGCGGCGGCGGGGCGCCTGACGCGTCCGGTGCGGCTGCTCTTCCAGCCCGCCGAGGAGGTCCTGCCGGGCGGCGCGCAGGACGCCATCGAGGCCGGCGTGCTCGACGGCGTCGAGCGCATCCTCGCGCTGCACTGCGACCCCAAGGTGGACGCGGGGCGCCTCGGCGTGCGCGTCGGCGCGATCACGTCCGCCTGCGACCGCATCGAGGTCACCCTCGCCGGGCCCGGCGGCCACACCGCCCGCCCCCACCTGACGACCGACCTCGTCACCGCCGCCGCCAAGGTCGCCACCGAGGTCCCCGCGCTGCTCGCCCGCCGCGTGGACACCCGCGCCGGGATGGCCGTCACCTGGGGACGGCTGACCACCGGCCACGCGCCCAACGTCATCCCGCAGACCGCCCACCTGTCCGGCACCATGCGCTGCCTCGACCTGGCCGCCTGGCGCGCGGCGCCCGACCTGGTGCACGCCGCCGTGGACGAGGTGGCGGCGCTGTACCGCGCCAAGTCGGAGATCCAGTACATCCGCGGCGTCCCGCCGGTCGTCAACGACGCCGCGTCCACCGCCCTGCTCGCCGAGGCGATGACGGTCCGCTTCGGCGCGGAGACCGTCGAGGAGACCGAACAGAGCCTCGGCGGCGAGGACTTCTCCTGGTACCTCGAACACGTCCCGGGCGCCATGGCGCGCCTCGGCGTCCGCCCCCCGGCGGTCCCCGGGCTCCCGCGTCCGGCCGCCAAGGACATTCACCAAGGCGATTTCGACGTGGACGAGGACGCCATCGCGGTCGGCGTGGACCTCCTCGCGACGGCGGCGCTCCTGGGCTGATGTACGCCGGAGCGCCATGTTGCGGACGTATTTCGTCAGCACCGATCTGATAACGGGAGGAGCTCTCCTCTTCCCCCTGGATCTACGCGCGTTACGATCTGGCGCAACGGCGCCGTAGGAGGCGCTTTCGACCGAAGGGAACGTCCTCTTGCGCCGCGTATCAAGGCTTTCGGCCACGATCGCCGTCACCGCCGTCCTCGCCCTCGCCGCCACCGCCTGCGGTGAGAGCTCCACCGACTCCAACAGCAACGATGGCGAGAGCAACGGCACCGAACAGGGCACCGTCGGCATCGCCTTCGACGTCGGCGGCCGTGACGACCACTCGTTCAACGAGGCGGCGGCCCGCGCGGGCGACCAGGCCGAGGAAGAGCTGGGCCTCCAGGTCGAGTACCAGACGGCCGGGAACGACGACACCCACGACGACCGCGTGCAGCGCCTGACCGCCATGGCGCAGGCCGGCTACAACCCGGTCATCGGCGTCGGCTACCTCTACGCCCCGGCCCTCGAAGAGGTCGCCGCGGAGTTCCCCGACACCACCTTCGGCATCGTGGACGCCGCCCCCGAGGCCGAGAACGCGTACGGCATGACGTTCGCCGAGCACGAGGGCTCGTACCTCGCCGGTGTCGCCGCCGCCCTCAAGTCCGAGAGCGGCCAGATCGGCTTCATCGGCGCCATGCCGAACCCGTTGATCCAGAAGTTCGAGGCCGGGTTCGTCCAGGGCGCCGAGGCGACCAACCCCGACATCGACGTGGACGTCCGCTACCTCTACGACGACGACGACCGTGGCTACAACGACCCGGCGCGCGCCGCCGAGAACGCCAGCGCGATGCTCGCCGACGGCGTGGACGTCATCTACACCGCCGCCGGCGGCTCCGGTGTCGGCTCGATCGAGACCGTGGCCGGCGTGGACGGCGCCTGGGCGATCGGCGTGGACTCGGACGCCTACGTGCAGCCGGGCCTGGCGGACTACCAGGACCACATCCTCACCTCGATGGTGAAGAGCGTGGACGTCGCGGTCTACGACCTCATCGAGTCGGTGAACGAGGGCGAGGCCCCCTCGGGCACGCACGCGTACACCCTCGCCGAGGGCGGCGTCTCGCTGTCCACCTCGGGCGGCTTCATCGACGACATCGCCGAGGAGATCCAGGCCGCGACCGACGGCATCGTCAACGGCGACATCGTGGTGAGCGAGACCCCGTAACCGACGCCCGCGGCCCCGCCGCCGGATTCCCCGCCCCTGCGCCCCGCGCACGGGAGGCGGGGGACCGGCGGCACCGCTACGCGGGTAGAGCGTGAACGGGCCCCCGACCCGGTACCACCGGACCCCCGACGCGGTACGGTCCCACACGAGCAGGACCGGCCGACGACGTCCCCGTCCGAGGAGAGTGCGACATCCCAGCCCCCAGCAGCAGCGCGGTCGAACTGCGCGGCATCACGAAACGCTTCCCCGGCGTCGTCGCGAACCATGACATCGACATCACCGTCACGCGCGGCACCGTGCACGCCCTGGTCGGCGAGAACGGCGCCGGCAAGTCCACGCTGATGAAGATCCTCTACGGGCTGCAGCGGCCGGACGAGGGGACCATCACCATCGACGGCGAGCAGGTCTCCTTCCGCTCCCCGGCGGACGCGATAGCCCGGGGCATCGGCATGGTGCACCAGCACTTCATGCTCGCCGACAACCTCACGGTGCTGGAGAACGTCGTCCTCGGCGCGGAGAAGGCGTACGGCATCGGCGCGCGCGCCCGCGCGCGCATCAACGAGCTGTCCGACACGTACGGCCTCCAGGTCCGCCCGGACGTGCTGGTCGAGGACATCGGCGTCGCCGACCGCCAGCGCGTCGAGATCCTCAAGGTCCTCTACCGCGGCGCCCGCACGCTGATCCTCGACGAGCCGACCGCCGTCCTCGTGCCGCAGGAGGTGGACGCGCTCTTCGGCAACCTGCGCGAGCTGACCGCCGAGGGCCTCACCGTCCTGTTCATCTCGCACAAGCTCGGCGAGGTCCTCTCCGTCGCCGACGACATCACCGTCATCCGGCGCGGCACGACGGTCGCGACCGTCAAGCCCGCGGACACCGACCCCCGGGCGCTCGCCGAACTCATGGTCGGCAGCCAGCTCCCGACCCCCGAGACGCGCGAGTCGACCGTCACGGACGAGCCGGTGCTGACCGTCGAGGGCCTGCGCCTGACCGGCACCGACGCGGACGGCACCGCGCGCGACCTGCTGACGGACGTCGCGTTCACCATCCACCGCGGCGAGGTCCTGGGCATCGCCGGTGTGGAGGGCAACGGGCAGGCGGAGCTGGTCGAGGCGGTCATGGGCATCCGCGACCCCGACGCGGGCCGGATCGCGCTCGACGGCGACGACATCTCGCACGCCCCCACCCGCCGCCGCCGCGTCGCCGGGATCGGCTACATCCCCGAGGACCGCCACCGCCACGGCCTGCTGCTCGACGCGCCGCTGTGGGAGAACCGCATGCTGGGGCACGTCACCGAGCGGCCGAACAGCAAGGGCGCCTGGCTGACGGCCTCGGACGCCCGCGCCGACACGCGCCGGATCGTCGAGGAGTACGACGTCCGCACGCCCGGCATTGAGGTGACGGCCGGTTCGCTGTCCGGCGGCAACCAGCAGAAGCTGATCGTCGGCCGCGAGATGAGCCACCACCCCAAGGTCCTGATCGCCGCGCACCCGACGCGCGGCGTGGACGTCGGCGCGCAGGCGCAGATCTGGGACGAGATCCGCCGCGCGCGCCGCGAGGGCCTGGCCGTCCTGCTGATCTCCGCCGACCTGGACGAGCTGATCGGCCTGTCCGACACCCTCCGCGTGATGTACCGGGGACGGCTCGTCGCCGACGCCGACCCGGCCACGATCACCCCCGAGGAACTGGGCACGGCCATGACCGGCGCCGCGTCCGGCCACCTGGAGCACGGCGTCCCCGCGCAGCCGGGCGCGCCCGCGCCGGAGCGTACGGACCCGGAGCGTACGGACGGGCGCACGGCCCCCGAGACCCCGAAGGAGGGCGACCGGTGAACACCCTTCTGCGGCGCGGCGGCACGGAACGCCGGGAGAAGCTGGTCCTCGGCCTCGCCGCCCCGGTGCTGGCGCTGGTGACCGCCCTGGTCATCACGACGCTGGTGCTGCTGGCGACGGGCGACGACCCGTTCCGCGCCTACCAGGTGATGGCGGACTTCGGCAGCAAGAGCGACAGCCAGGTCTGGATCATCAACAAGGCGATCCCGTACTACCTGGCGGCCGTCGCCGTCGCGGTCGGCTTCCGGATGAACCTGTTCAACATCGGTGTGGACGGCCAGTACCGCGTCGCCGCGTTCTTCGCGGCCGTGGTCGGCGGCGCGCTGACGCTGCCCGGCATCGTGCAGATCCCGCTGATCATCCTCGTCGCGATGGTGTGCGGCGGGGTGTGGGCGGGCATCGCGGGCTGGCTGAAGGCGACGCGCGGTGTCAGCGAGGTCATCACGACCATCATGCTGAACTTCATCGGCGGCTCGCTGATCAGCTACTTCTTCAAGGAGGGCCGGCTCGCCGAGCGCAACGGCAACCTCCTGAACACCCCGGAGATCCCGGAGTCCAGCTACTTCTTCGAGATCAGCACGAGCGTCCAGCCCATCAACGGCACCTTCGTGCTGGCGATCGCGGCGGGCGTCGCGTACTGGCTGGTGCTCGGCAGGACCCGCTTCGGCTTCGACCTGCGGGCCGTCGGCCGCTCCGAGTCCGCCGCCGAGGCGAGCGGCGTGAGCGTACGGCGCACGGTCGTCACGGCCATGCTGCTGTCCGGCGCCATCGCGGGCCTGGTCGGCATGCCGACGCTGCTCGGCCAGTCCGGCAGCTACGGCAGCGACTTCCCCGAGGGCCTGGGCTTCACCGGCATCGCGATCGCCCTGCTCGGGCGGAACAACGCGGTCGGCATGGGCCTGGCCGCCCTCCTGTGGTGCTTCCTCGAACGCACCGGCACCCAGCTGGAGTTCGAGGGCTACGCGCAGGAGATCGTCGGCGTGATGCAGGGCGTCATCGTCCTGTCCGTGGTGATCGCCTACGAGCTGGTGCGCCGCTGGGGCGTCAGAAGGCAGCAGCGCATGGTCGGCGAGGAGCTGGCCGCCCGCGCGCGCGGTACCCGTAAGGACAAGGACCAGGACCCGGCGGAGGTGTCCGCGTGACCACCGAACTCGACACCGGCCCGGCGCCCGCCGCCGCACGGGACGCCGCCGCGCCGCCGAAAGCGCGCCGCGGCCTGCGCTATCCGCAGGTGCTGCTGCTGCTCGCGGGCGCGCTCGTGCTGCTGTCCCTGGTCCGCGTCGTGACGGACGAGAACAGCCTGACGGCCACCGCGCAGTGGACGGCCGCCATGACGTTCGCCGTGCCCATCGGCCTCGCCGGTCTCGCCGGGCTGTGGGCCGAGCGCGCCGGTGTGATCAACATCGGGCTCGAAGGCATGATGATGCTCGGCCTGCTGATGGCGGGCTGGGCGGGCTGGCACTGGGGCCCGTGGGTCGCGGTCCTCGCCGGGATCGTCGGCGGCGCGCTCGGCGGCCTGGTGCACGCGGTCGCGACCGTGACGTTCGGCGTGGACCACATCGTCTCCGGTGTGGCGATGAACATCCTGGCGCTCGGCGTCGTGCAGTTCCTCGCGAAGGAGATGTTCAACACCGCCGAGGCGGCGGCGGACGGCGGCAACGACAAGCAGTCCCCGCAGATGGAGCGCCTCGAACCGTTCTCCGTGCCCGGCGTCTCCGACTGGCTCGGCGACCTGGCGGACAAGCACTGGTTCCTGGTGTCGGACGCGGCGGGCATCCTCGGCGCGGCGGTGCACAACGTGCCGTGGCTGACGCTGCTGGCGGTCGCGCTGTTCGTGGCCACGTGGTTCGTGCTGTGGCGCTCCTCGTTCGGCCTGCGGCTGCGGTCCTGCGGCGAGAACCCCGAGGCCACCGAGTCGCTGGGCGTCAACGTCTACGCGTACAAGTACGCCGCCGTGATCATCTCCGGCGGTCTCGCGGGCCTCGGCGGCGCGTACCTCGCCGTCCTCATCCGCATGTACCAGGAGGGGCAGACCGGCGGCCGCGGCTACCTGGGCCTCGCCACCATGATCTTCGGCAACTGGCGCCCCGGCGGCATCGCGACGGGCGCGGGCCTGTTCGGCTTCATGGACGCGCTCCAGACGCGCGGCGGCGGCGCGGTGGTGCACGCGACGCTGCTGCTGTTCGCGCTGGCCCTGGTCGCGCTCGCGGTCTGGTGGTGGACGCGCGGCAAGCGCCTCCAGGCGGCGGTCGGCGCGGGCGTGGCCGTGCTGCTGGTGCTCTGGTACGCGGTGACCGACGAGATGCCGCTCGAACTGGTCAGCGCCAGCCCGTACCTCACGACGCTGCTGGTCCTGACGCTCTTCGCGCAACGCTTGCGGACACCCCGCGCGGTCGGCCGCTCGTACCGGCGGGGGCAGGGCGGATGACGGAGAATCGGCCCGTGAAAGACACCGGCACCGACTGGGAAGCCCTGCGCGCCGCCGCCCGGGACGCGATGTCCCGCGCGTACGCCCCGTACTCCTCCTACCCGGTGGGCGCCGCCGCCCTGGTGGACGACGGCAGGACCGTCACCGGCTGCAACGTCGAGAACGCCTCCTACGGCCTCGGCCTGTGCGCCGAGTGCGGCCTCGTCTCCGCCCTGCACGCCACGGGCGGCGGACGCCTGACGCACTTCACCTGCTGCAACGGCGCGGGCGACCGCATCACGCCCTGCGGTCGCTGCCGCCAGCTCCTCATGGAGCACGGCGGCCCCGGCCTCCTGGTGGACACGGCGGACGGTGTCCGCCCCCTGTCCGCGCTGCTGCCCGACGCGTGGCACCTCGCGCAGTAGGCCCGCCCGTCTCCTCCCGCCCCGGTCAAGGCCCCTCCTTATTAAGGAACTACTGCGCATGCACACGCACGACGCCATCTCCGTCATCCGCGCCAAGCGCGACGGCCACGCCCTGACCCCCGGGCAGATCGACTGGGTGATCGACGCGTACGTCCGCGGCGAGGTCGCCGACGAGCAGATGTCCGCGCTCGCCATGGCGATCCTGCTCAACGGCATGGACCGCGCCGAGATCGCCCGCTGGACCGCCGCGATGATCGCCTCGGGCGAGCGGATGGACTTCGGCGCCCTGCCGCTGCCGACGACCGACAAGCACTCCACGGGCGGCGTCGGCGACAAGATCACGCTGCCGCTCGCCCCGCTCGTCGCCGCCTGCGGCGCGGCCGTCCCCCAGCTGTCCGGGCGCGGCCTCGGCCACACCGGCGGCACGCTGGACAAGCTGGAGGCCATCCCCGGCTGGCGGGCGCGGCTGTCGGGCGACGAGATGATGACCGTGCTGCGCGACACCGGCGCCGTCATCTGCGCGGCGGGCGAGGGCCTGGCCCCGGCGGACCGCAAGCTGTACGCGCTGCGCGACGTCACCGGCACCGTCGAGTCGATCCCGCTGATCGCGTCCTCGATCATGTCGAAGAAGATCGCCGAGGGCACCGGCGCGCTCGTCCTCGACGTCAAGGTCGGCTCGGGCGCGTTCATGAAGACGTTCGAGGACGCGCGCGAACTCGCCGCGACCATGGTCGAGCTGGGCACCGACAGCGGCGTCCGCACGGTCGCGCTGCTCACCGACATGTCCACCCCGCTGGGCCTGACGGCGGGCAACGGCCTGGAGGTCCGCGAGTCCGTCGAGGTCCTCGCGGGCGGCGGCCCCGCCGACGTCGTGGAGCTGACCCTCGCGCTCGCCCGCGAGATGCTCGACGCGGCCGGGCTCACCGACGCCGACCCGGAGCGCGCCCTCAAGGACGGCTCGGCCATGGACCGCTGGCGCCGCATGATCGCCGCGCAGGGCGGCGACCCGGACGCGCCGCTGCCGGTGGCCAGGGAGACCCACACCGTCACCGCGCCCGCGAGCGGCGTGCTGACGCGGCTGGACGCGTACGCCGTCGGGCTCGCCGCCTGGCGGCTCGGCGCGGGCCGGGCGCGCAAGGAGGACCCGGTGCAGGCGGCGGCCGGTGTCGAGATGCACGCCAAGCCGGGGGACCGGGTGACGGCGGGCGCCCCGCTGCTGACGCTGCACACCGACACCCCGGAGCGCTTCGACGCGGCGCTGGCCGCCCTCGAAGGGGACGTCATCGCGGTCGGGCAGGAGTCGCCTGGGCCGCGCAGGACGGTGCTCGACCGGCTGGCCTGACGCCCCGGCGCGGGCGCCGGGCGCGCGCTACCGGGCGTTCACTCCCGCCTACGGGACGTTCATGGTGACGAGCGGCACCTCGTGGCCCGTGATGTCCGGTATGTGGCATCCGGCCTGCCATGATCGTGCCCGATGCCTAGTACCCTGAAGAACGGTTTCGGCGGAACGACACGGCGGGAGGTGATGCTGCGATGCGCAGTGAACCTCCCAGTCATCCCCCGCGCCACGCCTCCTCGCCCGGGTGAGATCCGTACCACCCGGGCCGGCAGGCGTGTGCGCGTACCTCGGATGTCCGTGCCCGTCTTCCGATCCCCGGGGGTTCCCTCGTCATGACGCACCTGCCCGCGCTGCTGGAGGAGCACGACCTCGCCGGCGCGCTCGAATGGCTGGAGACCCAGCCGCCGTACGCCATCGCCGACGAGATCGCGCGCATGGACGCCGTCGAGTCCGTCATCACCTTCCGGCTGCTCGACAAGGACCGCGCCCTCGAAGTCTTCGAGGAACTCGACCCGGTCGACCAGCAGCAGATCCTCGAAGGGCTGCGCGACCAGGCGTTCCGCGACCTCGTCGAGGGCATGGACCCGGACGACCGCGCCCGGATGCTCAAGGAGGCCCCGGCCAAGGTCGCCCAGCGCGTCCTGGCCGGACTGAGCGCGCACGAACGGCAGATGACCGCCGCGCTCCTCGGCTACCCCGAGGGCTCGGTCGGCCGCTACATGACGCCCGAGACGGTCGCGCTCCAGCAGGACCTGACGGTCGGCCAGGCCCTGGAGGTCGTACGGCTGCGGGGCGCGCGCGCCGAGACGATCTACACCCTCCCCGTCGTGGACCGGGGCCGCCGCCTCACCGGCATCGTGGAGCTGCGCGAACTCGTCCTCAGCGAGCCGGACGCCATGGTCTCCGCCCTCGTCGTCACCGAGCCGCCCATGGCCCAGGCCACCGAACCGGCCGAGACGGCGGCCCGCCTGATGCGCGAGACGAACGTGCTCGACCTGCCCGTCGTGGACAGCGAACAGCGCCTCGTCGGCCTGCTCACCAGCGACGACGCGTTCGAGGTCATCGAGGCGGCGGACAGCGAGGACGTCGCGCGCCAGGCGGGCTCCGAGCCGCTGGAGCGGCACTACATGTCGGCCAGCGTCTTCCAGCTGTCGCGCACGCGCATGCTGTGGCTGATGCTGCTGCTGGTCGCGGCGACGATGACCGTCTCCGTCAACCAGCTGTACGAGGGCGAACTGGAGGCCGTCACCCAGCTCGCCCTCTTCGTCCCGCTGCTGATCGGCACCGGCGGCAACACCGGCGCCCAGGCCGCCACCGCCGCCGTCCGCGCCCTGGCGGTCGGCGAGGTGCGGACCTCCGACCTGCTGAAGGTCATCTGGCGCGAATGCCGCACGGGCCTGCTCCTGGGCGCGATGCTGGCGGCACTCGGCTTCGTCGTCGGCTCACTCTTCGTGGACGTGGACGTGGCCGCCGTGGTGGCGATCACTCTCGTCGTCATCTGCGCATGGGCCTCGACAGTGGGCGGGACGATGCCCCTGCTGGCCAAGAAACTCCGCATCGACCCCGCAGTGGTGTCGGCCCCCATGGTCACCACCCTGGTGGACGCGACGGGCCTGGTCATCTACTTCACGACAGCCAAACTGATCCTCGGCATCTGACCCGGGCCTGAACACCCGTCAGCCTGTGGGAGGCTCGGCGTCTCGGTCGATGGAGGAGTGTGCGGTGGCTGTGTTCCGGTTGATGGTGACGGGTGGCGGGACGGGTGGTCACACGTATCCGGCGCTGACGGCGGTGCGCTGCCTGCGGGAGCGTCTCGCGGCGGAGGGCCGGGCGCTGGAAGTGCTGTGGGTGGGGACCGCCGGTGGGCTGGAGTCCCGGGTGGCGTCCGCGGAGGGGATCGCGTTCGCGTCGGTGGCGACGGGGAAGATCCGCCGGGCGAGGAATCCGCTGAAGATGCTGTCCCCCGCCAATGTGCGGGACATGGCGCGGGTTCCGCTGGGGATCGCGCAGGCGCGGTCGTTGATCTCCCGGTTCCGGCCGGACGTGGTGCTGGCCACCGGCGGGTACGTCGCCGTTCCGGTGGGGGTGGCCGCGACGCGGCTGTGCGGCAGGCCGCTGGTCGTGCACGAGCAGACGGTGCGTCTCGGCCTGGCGAACCGCACGCTGGCCGGGCGGGCGACCCGGATCGCGGTCTCGTCGCCCTCGACCGTGCCCCTGCTGCCGGAAGCCGCCCGCGCCAGGGCGGTGGTGACGGGCAACCCCGTCCGCCCCGAAGTCCTGACCGGACGGCCGGAGAAGGCCGTCGAGGCACTGGGCCTGCGCGGTTTCGACGGGCGGCTGCCGACCGTCTACGTGACCGGCGGGGCGCAGGGATCGCAGCAGATCAACGGCCTGGTGGCGGACGTACTGCCCTGGCTCCTCGGCCACGCGAACGTGATCCACCAGTGCGGACCCGACAACGCCGAGGCCCTGCGCGCCCGGACGGCCGCCCTGCCGCCGCACCTGGCCGGGCGCTACCACCTGACCGGCTTCGTCGGCCCGGAACTGCCCGACGTCCTGGCCCTCGCGGACCTCGTGATCGCCCGCAGCGGCGCCGGGACGATCGCCGAACTCACCGCCCTGGGACGGCCCGCCGTCTTCATCCCCCTGGCGACCTCGGCAGGCGACGAACAGGCACACAACGCGCGCTGGCTCGAAGAACAGGGCGCCGCACTGGCCCTGACAGGCGACATCACAGCCACGACACTCCAGGAAGCGCTGAACCCCCTCCTCACCGACCCCACCCGCCGCACACAGATGGCCGGAACCGCCCGCACACTGGGCCGCCCCGACGCAGCCGACCGCCTCGTGAACCTCGTTCTCTCCGCCGCGTCCTGAGCCGGAGTCGGCGAACGTCTCTGCCGCTCAGCTTCCTCCGAGGAACCGGTGGGCCGCCTGGGTGGCGGTCGTGAGGGCTGCGCTCTGGCCTTCGAGGCGGCGGCCTCCCGCGCCGGCGACCGGGCCGTGGCCGCCCGTTCCGCCGCCGACGAGGCGGGCGGCGTCGGTCAGCAACTGGCTGGCCTGGACACCGTCGTGGTGCAGGCCGGGGGTGACGGCGGCGGCGAGGAGTGCCTTGCCGTCCCGTTCGGTGCTGAGGACGACGGCGGCGGGCTCGTCGAGACGGGCGGCCGTCTCCTGGGCGAGCGTGCGCAGTTCGTCCGGCGTGGTGCCGGTGACCGTCCGGGCGACGACTCGTCCGGCCCCGGACGGCCGGGCGGTGGCCGCGAGGCGTGTGGCCTGCTCGCGCAGTTCGGCGGTCCTCGCCCGGGTGAGTGCGTCCTGGGCGGTGGCGAGGGCTTCCAGGCGTTCGCGCAGGACGGTGGGGGCGTCGGCGGGCCGGGTGCCGAGCAGGGCGGTGAGTTCGGCGATCAGGCGCCGTTCGGTGTCCATGTGGGTCAGGGCGCCGTGGCCGGTGAGGGCTTCGACGCGACGCAGGCCTGCCCCGATGGAGGATTCACCGAGCAGGCGGAAGGTGCCGATCTGGGAGCCGTGGGCGACGTGGGTGCCGCCGCAGAGTTCCCGCGAGAAGTCGCCGATGTCGACGATGCGGACGGTGTCGCCGTACTTCTCGCCGAACAGGGCGACGGCTCCGGCGGCCTCGGCTTCGGCGCGGTCGGCGTGCCAGGCCCGCACGTCCGGGTCGTCGAGCACGTGGCCGTTGACGGCGTTCTCGATCCGGTCGAGCTGGTCGGGGGTGAGCGCCGCGAAGTGCGCGAAGTCGAAACGCAGCCGGTCGGGCTCGACGAGGGAGCCCCGCTGGCGGGCGTGGTCGCCGAGGGTCGCCATGACGACGGCGTGCAGGATGTGGGTGGCCGAGTGTGAACGCATCAGGCCCGCCCGCCGGTCGGCGTCCACGACCGCCTCGCCGACCGAGCCGGTGCGGAGTCCGCCTTCGACGACGCGGGCTGTGTGGACGCGGAAGCCGTCCAGACCGTAGCGGGTGTCGGTGATGTGCAGGCGGGAGCCGTCGCGCAGGGTCAGCGTGCCGGTGTCGCCGATCTGACCACCGGCTTCGGCGTAGAACGGTGAACGGTCCAGCACCACTTCGGCGTCGCCGCCCTCGCCGACGCTGTCGGTGACCGCACCGCCGGAGACGATGCCGGTGACGGTGGCCTCGGCGCTCAGCGTCCGGTAGCCGACGAACTCGGTGCGCGGCAGGCGTGCGGCGAGTTCGCGGTAGGTGTCCATCGCCCGAAGTGCCTCGGCGGTCCTGGCCTTGCCGCCTGACCTCGCGCGCCTCTTCTGCTCGTCCAGCAGCGCGGCGAAGCGGTCCTCGTCGACGGTCAGCCCGGCGTCGCGGGCCGCCTCGACGGTCAGTTCGAGGGGGAAGCCGTAGGTGTCGGCGAGTTCGAAGGCGGTCTCGCCCGGGAGGACGGCCGAGCGTGTCGTCCGGGTGTGGCGGATCGCCGAGTCCAGCAGTCGCGTGCCCTGGGTCAGAGTACGGGTGAAGGACTCCTCCTCGGCGGTGACGACCTGCTCGATCAGGGTTGCCTGGCCGACGAGTTCGGGCCAGACGTCACCGAGGTTGCCGACGACGCTGGCAGTCGTGTCCCGCAGGACGGGCCCGTCGATGCCGAGCAGGCGGGCGTGGCGGATCGCCCGGCGCATCAGGCGTCGCAGGACGTATCCCCGGCCGTCCTTCGCGGGCAGCACCCCGTCGGCGATCAGGAAGGCGATGGACCGGGCGTGTTCGGTGACGACCTGGAAGGACACCTTCTCCTCGCCGTCGGGCGGGCACGCCCGTCCGGCGAGGTGCTGGACCGTGTCGAAGGTGGGGGAGAGCAGGTCGGTGGTGCAGACGTTGGGGACGTCCTGGAGGATCGCGGCGAGCCTGTCGAGACCGAGGCCGGTGTCGACGCCTCTCCGGGCGAGTTCACCGAGGATGGGGAAGTCGCCCTTTCTGTCGCCCTCGCCCCGCTGGAACTGCATGAAGACCAAGTTCCAGATCTCGACGTACCGTTCACCGTCGACGGCCGGGCCGCCCTCCTCGCCGAAGGCGGGGCCGCGGTCGTAGTTGACCTCGGAGCAGGGCCCGCACGGGCCGGGGACGCCCATGGACCAGTAGTTGTCCTCCATCCCGAGCCGCTGGATACGGGCGGCGGGGACACCGACGCGGCGCCAGATGCGCTCCGCTTCGTCGTCGTCCTCGAAGACGGTGATCCAGAGCCTGTCCTTCTCCAGCCCGTAGCCCGAGGTCAGGAGTTCCCAGGCGTAGGCGATGGCGTCTTCCTTGAAGTAGTCGCCGAAGGAGAAGTTGCCCATCATCTCGAAGAACGTCGCGTGCCGGTTGGTGCGGCCGACGTTCTCGATGTCGGAGGTGCGGGCGCACTTCTGGACGGAGGTGGCCCTGGGGTACGGGGGCGTGGTCTCGCCCAGGAAGTAGGGCTTGAACTGGTTCATCCCGGCGTTCGCCAGCAGCAGCGTCGGGTCGTCCGGGACCAGTGGGCTGGAGGGGACCAGGCGGTGGCCGCGGGAGGTGAAGAAATCGGTGAACGTCTGACGGATCTGCGTCGAGCGCATGACGGCATGGCCTCACGGAGGAGTCGTGACAGGTGATGGGGGAAGATCGCACGCCGAGCCGGGCCGAGGACCAGGACTGAGAGGCTTCTCAGTTCTCCGGCTCGACGCAGATAGCTCGCGCCCCCATGGGCCGCACCGTGACTCCAGATCCGTCGATCACACTGGTGACGCGGCGGACCATCCGTCCACGGGCATCCGCCGCACCACCGACTGTAGCGCGTGTCCAACCATGATCGCCTACCGCGCCGGAGCCGTGACGCGATGCCCGAGCAGGCCGGGCCCGATCCAGCCCGGATCGTGCAGCACGACGGCGGCTCCCGCGTCACGGAGGGCCTGGGCCCCGGCGTACCCCCATCCGGCCCCGACGGGGGTGACCCCGGCGGCGAGCGCGGCCCGTACGTCCCCAGGGGTGTCGCCGAGGAAGACCGCCTCGGCGGGACCGACGCCGAGCCTGGCCAGGGCGAGCCGGACGCCGTCCGGGGCGGGTTTGGGCGCGGCGTCCTCACGGCACACGGTCACGTCCAGCAGCGCGAGGACGCCCGGCGGCAGCAGCCAGGGCAACCGGCCGCGCTTCTGGAGGGTGACCAAGCCGGTCGCGATCCCGGCATCCTTGATCGCCGCCAGTCCGTCCAGCACCCCTGGGAACAAGGCGGTGGCGGCGGTGGCCAAGGCCGGGTCCCACCAGGTCGCGCACAACGCGTCGGGATTGCGGACACCGAGCCCGGCCAGCACCTCGGTCCGGGGAGTCGTCGCGGCGGCCCGGGGCAGGTCGGTGATGGCGACCCGGCGCCCCAGAGCGGCGGTGGCGATCCCGGCGAGAGTGGCCAGCACCGCTTCCCTGCTGTCCAGCAGTACCCCGTCCATGTCGAACAGCACCGCGCCTGTCACGGTGCCGCTCCGCCGGAGGGAAGGTCGGCCTCCGTCAACAGCGGCCGCAGCGTCACGCCGTGTCCATGCAGCAGCAGCCGTCCGCCGCACGGCCTCTCCAGTACGCAGAGCCCGTCCGAGACCGGGGCACCGGCGATCCGCAGTATCCGCGTCATGGCCAGCAACTGCCCGCCGGAGCGGACCACGTCATCGACCAGGACGACCCGGCGTCCTTCGACGTCGGCGCCTTCGACCTGTCGCGCGGAGCCGTAACGCTTGGGCAGCCGCCGGACGAACGCGGTCGGCAGTCCCGTCGCGGCCGAGAGGGCGACGACCAGCGGGACGCCGCCCAGCTCGATTCCCGCCAGCACCTCCGCGTCCTCGGGGACGAGGGCGGCCATCGCGTCGGCGACATCGCGCAGCAGCCGAGGGTCGGCCGCCAGGCGGTACTCGTCGAAGTAGGAGTCCAGTACACGGCCGTCCGGCAGGATGAACCGATCGCTGACGCAGGCCGTCTCGGCGACTCGTGCCGCCAGGGAACGCGCGGTGGTGAGGGTCATGCGCCGTCCTCCGCTCGACCGGTCAGGAGGCGAAGCCTGGCGGTGAACTCCGCCGCCGAACCGATCGGACTGAGGAAGTCCAGACGCCGGGTGGGCGTCTCGAACAGCCACTTCTCATGCTTGAGGAAGGCCAGGAGTCGCAGTGCGGTGGTGCCCGTGATCCAGACAGGGACGGGGCGGATGACACTCGCGTAGTACAGCGCGGCGGTCAGTTCGTGCAGGGTTCCGACCCCGCCTCCCATCGCCACGACCAGGTCCGCGCTGTCGAGGTAGTGGCAGAGGCGAGCACCGATGTCGTGCAGGCGCACCTCGTCGCCGACGTACTCGTTGAACTCGCCCCACTCGGCTTGCTTGTCGGACAACGTCACGGCGGTGACCGCACGCGGCCTGCGCGATGGTGACAACTGGCCGAGATGCTTTCCCACGGCCGACTCCAATCGTGGGGAGCATGCCGAATCGGCTGTTGTCGGCTCGTTGCACGGTGGAGGTGGGGCTGTCGGGCGGGGCAGTATCCGGGCATGCGGATTCTTGTGCTGGGCGGCAGTTGGTTTCTGGGGCGTGCTCTCGCGGTGCAGGCTCTCGGGCGTGGCTGGGAGGTGACGACGTTCAACCGGGGGCGCAGTGGCGGTGATGTGCCGGGGGTGCGGGCGGTGCGTGGGGACCGGACGGTTGAGGAGGATCTCAAACGGCTGGCGGACGCGGGGTCCTGGGATGCCGTGGTGGACACCAGCTCGGCCGACTTCGCGCCCCGGCGTGTGCTGGCGGGTGCCCGGGCGCTGGAGGGCGTGGCCCGGCGGTATGTCTACGTGTCGACGGTGAACGCGTACGCGGGCTGGCCAGAGGAGCCGTTGACGGAAGGCTCTCCGCTGCTGGACGCGCCGCCGGACGCGGACGACGACTTCGGGCGCGAGAGGTCGCCGGCCGCCTACTACGGTGTGCAGAAGGCGGGCTCGGAGCGGGCCGTGCTGGCCACGTTCGGCGGGGCCCGCTCGGTGATCCTGCGGCCCGGTGTCATCCTCGGCCCGGAGGAGTACGTGGGCCGCCTCCCGTGGTGGCTGCGCCGCGCCGAGCGCGGCGGCGCCATCCTCGCCCCCGGGACCCCGGAGCAGACGATCCAGCCCGTCGACGTGCGGGACGTGGCGCGCTTCGCGCTCGACCAGGCCGCCACCGCGACCGGCGGCGCGTTCAACCTGGCCGCGCCGACCGGCCGGGAGACGATGGGCGGCCTCCTCGACGCCTGCCTGCACACGACCGGCAGCACCGGCGAACTGCGGTGGGTCACCGCCGACTTCCTGGCCGGGCACGGCGTGCGGCAGTGGACGGAACTGCCGCTGTGGCGCACCGCGCCCGGCGCCTGGGCCGTGGACGCGACCGCCGCCCACACAGCCGGACTCCACTGCCGCCCCCTGTCCACCACAGTGGCCGACACGTGGAACTGGCTGCGCGCCGGAGGCCGAGCGGTGGAACACCCCCGCTGGCAGGACCACGGCATTTCGCCGGAGAAGGAGACGGCGATCCTCGCGGCATACGGTCTCGGCCGGTCAGACACCGGGCAGGAGCGCTTTCGCCGATCCGAGGGCGCGTGACGGGACACCGGAGGTGAACGCTTCGAGCTGATCGCCGAGTTGTCGTGCCGCCACGGCGTCGTGCAGTTCGCTGTGCGCCAGGTCCGCGCGCAGGCCGGAGACCCGCTCGGTGAGGCCGAGCGTCCGCCACTCGCAGCCGAGAGCCAGTACGGGTTCCACCGCGTGCACGGCACCGTCCAGGTCCCGGCGGAGCAGACGGGCCCTGGCAAGGTCGGCGGCGGCCTTGCCCCGTACCCCGGGCTGGTCGGCGGCCTGCGCGTCCATGAGGTCCAGCGCACGGCGCGCTGCCTCCTCTGCCCCCGGCCCGTCGTGTGTCAGCAGCAGCGTCGTGGCGTTCGACATGGCGGCTCGCTCCGGCGGCATCCCGAATTCGCCTCCGATGCCGTCGTGGAGTTCGTCGCGGCGGCCGGAGTCGGTGTCGACGCTCTGTCGCACCGCCTGCTGAGCGGTCCTGGTGTCGCCCAGGTGGGCGTGTGCGCGTCCGGAGATGGTCGCGAGCCGCACCGCCGCCGTATCACCGAGGCCGCCGAACCGCTGTGCGGTGGCGACCAGTCGGACGGCATCTCCCGGTCGGCCACTCCAGTAGGCGAGATATGCGAGGGTGCCGTGCGCGTAGGCCTGAAGCGGGCCGTGGTCGATCACCTCGCCGTACAGGGCGGCGGTACGGGCGAGTTGGACGGCGGACGACAGTGAACCGAGGTCGAATCCCGCACTGGTCATCAAGGCCGCCATGGCACCTGCGTGGAGGTACAGGCGCTCCCGTTGGCGGGGTCGCTGGGTGCGGTCGAGCATCGCCTGTGCGATGTGCAGCAGTTCGGCACCTCGGCGGTACGACTCGGCGGGTGAGGTGTGGATGTAGTCGCGTGCCAGGGCGCGGACGTCGTCCTCCAACTGGTCGAGTGTCAGCTCCGGGAGCGCCTGGGAAGCGGCGCTGCTGGCGTGGTCGGCGGCGTCGCGTGCGGTCATCCTGATCTCGCTCTCGTCGATCGCGGGTTCCATGGGCTGGGGTGCCGTCTCCTCCGGCGGGCCGAGCAGGTCGGCGGCCGGTCGTCCGAGGAGGTGCTCCAGGATCGCCGGAGCAGGCGGGTTCGGCAGCGTACGCACCGAACCGGCGGTCCAGCGGCGGAAGGTCTGTTCGGCCACACTGGCGGTCGCGATCGCCGGGTCCTTCTCCAGCACCGCCACCTCGCGCGCTGCCTGTTCATAGGCGCGCTGGAAGCCGCTGAAGGTCCAACCGCGCCTGCGGACCAGCTGTTGGAGCAGCGACCTTTCCATTCCGCCTCCTCTTGCACATGTGGACAGGGGCACCGCCAGCGAGTCTGCCCTCTCCCTCCACGGAGCGTGGGAGATGAGGGACAGACGGTACCCATGTGAGGCTCCGGCGGGACGACATGTCACCCCAAAGTGGCCGAGGTGATACGGCGCGCGACATGGCCGTGGAATCCCGACAGCGGGGACGCTCTCTTCCCACAGGTCGTCTGTGCTGCAAGGAGGAGGCGACGATGGCCGAGCCGTCGAAGACGCTGAACGACACCGGCACCGTGGGATGGCCCGCGTGGCGGGGGCCCGGTGAGCAGCCTGCCCTCGCCCCTGCTCCGGTGCGCGACCCCGCCCCCGAGATCACCGTCATCACGGGGCTGGAAGGACCGGTGCCCGGATACACGCCGCGTCCGCTGCGTTCGGACGCCGGGGAGGAGGGGGCGTGAGTCTGGTGGGGCCGTTCTGTATGTACTGCGAGGCGACGGATGGCGGGTTGGTCGCGGTGGCGGCTGTGGCCACGGGGTCCGGGCCGGGGTGGGCGTATCACGCGTGTGGTGACTGCCGTGTCTCGGAGCGGCTCGTGCCGCTGGTCGCGCACCCGTCCGACTCGTGGGGCGGGATGCACTACTGGCCGGACGTCGTGCCGCGCGACCTCGTCGTGCTGCTGGCCGGGCTGGGTGAGGCGCCGCAGTTGAAGGCCGTGTCCGACCGGCTGTTCCCCGCCGTCGCGGTGGCGGCGTCCAGGACCGTGGACGAGCGGGAGCGGGGCGCCGCCGCGTCCGAGGCCGAGTCGGCCGTCGCCGCCCTGTGGGCCGCCGTCCCGGACCACCAGCCGTGAACCACCGCCCGTACGCCGACCGGCTCTTCCCCGGCGGCGGAGGGGCGGATGACGTCGGGGCCGCCCGGGAATGGGTGCGGGAGACACTCACAGCCTGGGGACGGGCGGAAGCCGTACCCGTCGTGGACGCCCTGATCGACGCCGCCCGCACCCGGCGGCCGTGGTGGCTCAGCCTCCGCGACCACGGTGGCACCGTCCACGCCCAAGTCCTCCGGGGACGCGCAGCCAGCACACCCCAGCTGAACGGCCCCCCGTCCGGCACCTACGGCATCGCCCACACCCCCGACGGACTCTGCCTCTGGGCCCCCACATGAACAACAACACACAAGCCCCGCCCGCCCATCACGGCGAGGCGGGGCTTCGGTCGTGGCGGCTCTGTCGGAGGCCAAGCGGCCCGAAGCGAAGACCGTGGTTCCTCGGAGGCGTCCGCCTTGACCGCCTCGGTGGTGTGGGTGGGGTCAGAAGCCGAAGAAGCTGATGTAGAAGCAGTTCTGGTAGCCGGTGCCGGATGTCATGGGCCAGTCGCCTGCGAAGGGGTTGATGGACGGGTCGGAGGGTGTGCGGGCCACCACTGTGTAGTCGCCTGGGGGGAGGGAGAGTGTGGTGGACGGCAGGGCGTCTGAGTAGCAGGCGGAGGTGTCGTCGCTGCCTGCGGGGAGGTCGATGCTGCCGGTTTCGGGGCCCGTCCAGAGGATCGACAGGTCTTCGCCCGACGCGTTCCAGATCGTCACCTCGCTGGTGCCGCCCGGTGCGCCGCCCGAGGCCGAGGGAGGGGGGAGTTCGCCTGTCGCGCCGTCGCGTGCGATGCGGCTGATCTCGATGGCGATCAGCAGGTCCGCCGCGTCCTCCGCCTGTGCGCCGTCGTCGTCGGCGACCTGGCGGGCCAGTTCCTCCGCGCGGTCCAGGTCCTCCGCCCCGTACGCCTCCTCGGCGCAGTCGTAGCGGGCGTCCCGTGCGCGGGAGGCGGCCCGGTCGGCCAGTTCGCCCGCCACGTCGGCGTACGTGTCGAGCGCCGCGCAGTGCTCGCCGTCGTCCGCGCGGGCCGCCGCGCAGTCGAAGCGGGCGCGGTTCGCCGCCTCTTCGGCGCGTGTCCCGCCGATCCCGGCGAACGTGTCCATGGCCGCGCAGTGGTCGCCGTCGTCGCGCTGCCGCTCGCCGCAGCCGTAGCGCGCGGACGGCAGTTCCTCCCCGGCGCGGTCCGCGAGGTACGCCGCCTCGGGCAGCTGCGAGTCCTCGCCCAGGGCGGCGAACGGCGCCAGCTCGTCCACGGCGGCGCACAGGTCACCGGCGGCCAGCGCGGGCGTGCCCTCCGCGAAGAGGCGGTCGAGCCGCCCGGGGACGAGCGCGGCCTCGTCGGTGTCCGGCTGGTGCGCGGTGAGCGCGCCGTACGCCTCCACGGCCTGGAGGTGACGGGCGTCCGCCGCGAGGGCGTCCGCGTGCGCCAGCCGCAGGCCGGCGACGTGCGCGGGCGCGTCGCGCCAGGTCGGGGAGCCCGGGTAGCCGTCGAGGTAGGCCTGGTACGCGTCGATCGCCTCCGTCGCCCCGTCCGTCGCCTCGCGCTCGGCGGCCGTCAACAGCGCCTCGCAGTGGGCGCGTTCCGCCCGCGCGTCGCCGATGGCGCCCGCGAGCGTGAACTCGTACCGCACGCGCGTCGCGCGGTCGTAGTGCGGTAGGGCCGCCTCGCAGTCCCCGGCCGCGTGCGCCTCCTGCCCCTCGGCGAACGCGCTGCCCGGCGCCGCCCGGAACAGCACGAGCCCGGTCGCGACCACGGCGAGCAGCGCCGCGCCCGCCGCCACCGGGACCCACGGGCGGCGCGGCGCCGCGACGCGCGCCGGTTTCGGCACCCGCCGGTCCCGCGTCCACTTCCAGCCGCCGCGCGCCATGAGGCCGAGCCACAGGGCATACACCGGGACCCAGAACGCGGGCGTGTCCGAGGCGTTGACCGCGTTCGCCACCAGGACGAGCGGCACGGTCACGCACCACGACAGGAAGGCGAACGCGCCGAGGCCCGCCCAGAGGTATCCGGCGCCGAACCCCGCCGCGTTCATCAGCGCGGCCGCCGGTCCGCTGAGCCGGTGGCCCGGCGGATGGTCCTCGGCGGGTCGCGGTTCCGTCCCCTGCGGCGGTCGCGTGCCGTCGGTCGTCGCCATGTCCCCAGCTCCCCCGTGATGCGTGCGGTGCTTACGCTCCGTGTATAGCAGCTCACACTGACACGGCACGCGGCATTCACCCCAACCGTGAGAAGCGGGAAGGAAGTTGACGCGGGCCGTGCGAGCGACGCGGGGCCCCGCCCCGGCGGGAGTACTGTCGGGAGGGTCGAGAGGAGTGCGTCGTGGCGCACGAGAATGCCCCTGTGCATGACAGTCCCACCGCCTGGGTCGCCGACCACATCCGCCGGTACGTCGAGACCGACGGGCGTGACGGGCACGACTGGAACGGTGTTCCGACCCTGCTGCTCACCACGAAGGGCCGCACCTCGGGTGAGTGGCGCAGGACCGCCCTGATCTACGGCACGGACGGGGACGCGTACGTCGTCGTCGGCTCCCAGGGCGGCAGGCCGGAACACCCCTCCTGGTACCTCAACCTGGCGGCCGACCCCGAGGTGCGCGTCCAGGTGTGGGGCGACCGCTTCACCGCCCGCGCCCGCACGGCGACGCCCGAGGAGCGTGCGCGGCTCTGGCCTAGGATGGCGGAAATCTTCCCGCAGTACGACGAGTACCAGAGCAAGACGACCCGCGAGATTCCCGTGGTGATCCTCGAACGGGTCTGAACCTCCGGGGACCTCGTGGTGAGAGGTCCCCGAGAGGCAGCACATGACTGAGACATCCGCCGCTCCCCGCCGCGTCTTGTTGAGGGGCGGTTCCGTGCTCGACGCCGGGTCGGGCGCCGTCTCCCGGGCGGACGTCGTGCTGGAGGGGGAGAGGATAGCCGGGGTCGGGCCCGGGCTCGACGGTGACCAGGCGGTGGACTGCGCGGGGCAGTTGATCGTGCCGGGGTTCATCGACTGCCACACGCACGTGGCGCTTGCGGCGTCGCGCGAGGAGACGTTCAGCCTGCCGCGTTCGGCGCGTGCGCTGTCGGTCGTTCCCGTGCTGCGGACGCTGCTGCGGCGCGGCGTGACGACGGTGCGCGACGCGTGGGGCGCGGACGCCGGGACGCGGATGGCCGTGCGGCGAGGCTGGATCGAGGGCCCCGACCTGCTGGTGTCGCTGCGGCAGATCTGCACGACGGGCGGCATCGGCGACCACTGGAACCACCGTGTCGGGCCGGTGGACTTCTTCGGCGATCCCTCCCTGCCCGACCCGGTGTTCGACGGCGCGGACGGCGCACGCGCGGTGGTGCGCCGCATGGTGCGCGCCGGCGCGGACTGGCTCAAGGTGACCGCCACCGGCTCGATGGCCGCCGGGCGCGGCGTCACCGACCGGCAGATCACGCCGGAGGAGATGGCCGCGCTGGTGGACGAGGCCGAACGGCAGGGCGGGCGCGGCGTGATGGTGCACGCGCACGGCGCGCGCGCCGCCGAGGAGGCCGCGCGCGCCGGGGCGCGCAGCATCGAGCACGGCGTGTTCCTGGACGAGGCGGCCGTCGCGGCGATGGCGGACGCGGGCACCTGGTACGTGCCGACCCTGTCCGTCACCCAGTCCGCGCCCGGCGAGAACGCCGAGGCGCACCGCGCGTCCGTACGCCTCGCCGCCGAGGCGGGCGTGCGCATCGCGATGGGCACCGACAACCCCGTCACGCCGCACGACCGCGTGCTGGACGAGATCGCGCACCTCGCCGGTCCCGGCGGCCTCGGCGCGGCGGGCGCGTTCCGCGCGGCCACGCTGGAGGCGGCCCGGCTGCTCGGACTCGCCGACGACCGGGGCGAGATCGCCCCCGGCAAACGCGCCGACCTGGTCCTCCTCGACGGCGAACGGCTCGACCCGGCCGGGCTCGGGGACCGCGTGCGCGCCGTGTGGCGCGACGGGCGGCGCGCCGCGTGAGCGCGGCGGCACATGCCGGGCGCACGGGCGGCGGGTCCCGTGGGCTTCAGGACGTGGTGTGAAGGGTAAGCAGGCAGCGTGAACAACGAGGGGCGCAGTGGTGTGTGGCTGCTCGTCGTCGCCCTTGTCGCGTTCGCCGCCCTGATCCTGCCGAACGCCGTGGGCGGGGGCGGTTCCGCCGCACTGCCGTCGTCCGTGCCCTCGGCGCCGCCCGCCGGGCCGCCCGCGCCCGCCCCCGCGCCGAGCCACAGCCCGGAGCCGCCGCCCGACCCGACCGGGGAGGCGTTCGAGGCGGTGCGCACGGGCGACTGCCTGTCCGTCCACGACACCGGCACCGGCGCGTGGAGCAGCGAACTGCCGTCCCGCGTCCCGTGCGACGAGGCCACGGCGTACGTCCTCGTCACCGACGTCCTCGCCCAGGCGGCCGACTGCCCGGAGGGTCCCGGCCGGAGCTTCTGGTCGTACACCTGGGGCGTGCAGACCGTCGCGCTGTGCCTGGAGCGGCAGTTCGAGACGGGCTACTGCATGCTCGGGCAGACCACCGACCAGGAGGACGGCATGCGCGCCGGGCTGCTCAGCGTCGTCGAGTGCGACGCGCGGACGCTGCCCGACGGGTACGACACCGTGCTGCACATCAGCGGCGTGGAGGAGGCGCCCGCCGACATGACGGGGCCGCTGTGCGCCCGCGCGGAGGGGGACCCCACCGAGTACTGGTACTGGATCGTCGACGGGGGCCGCACGCTCGTGTGCACGATGGAGTACACGGGGGAGTGGGCGGGCTGACGGGCGGCCGGTTCAGCGCGTCACGGCCCACACCAGCGCGCCGCACAGCCCCGGCAGGAACACGGCCCCCGCGCCCAGCGGCACCAGCAGCGGCAGCGACGCCAGGAAGCCGAGCAGGCAGTACGCGCCGGCCAGCATCGACAGCGTGTGCTGCGCCCGCGCCGGGCCCTTGCGGTTGAGGCGCACGAGCAGCGCCACGTAGACGGCCGTCCACAGCCCGGCGCGCCCCTCGCCCAGGGAGGCCGCCTCGAACAGGTCGGTGGCCCACCCGTAGGCGCCGTACTCGCGCAAGTCCCCGGTGGCGGTGGCGACATCGCGCACGTACGGGTCGATCGCGAGGGAGCCCGGGTCGGTCGTCCGCAGGTGGTGGTGCAGCCACTCGGTCACCACGAGCGCCGCGAGCCCGAGGGAGTGCAGCAGCCCGGACCAGGGCCCCACGGCCCGCTGCCGCAGGGACGGGCGGGTCTCGGCGGGGGGCGTATCGAGGGCCTGCTGCATCTCCACCCCATGACCATCCCGCATCCGCCGCACGCCCACAACCGGCACGTGATCGTTGACCGGTGACCGGACGCGGGAGGGGGCCCGCCGGTGGCGGGCCCCCTGGTGACTGCCGTGTTCCGTGCGGTGAACGGGGCGGGGGCGGTCAGGCCGCCGTCGCCAGCGCCCGGCGTTCGCGGTGCGCGCGGTGGGTGGCGTACAGCGTGATGGCCGCCGTCGCCGCCAGCGCCGCGAGGGCGAAGACGACCAGGCCCGTCCAGCCGCCCGCGTGGTAGATGACCGCGCCCGCCGTGCCGCCCGCGCTCGCGCCCAGGTAGTACGCGACCTGGTACAGCGCCGACGCCTGCGCCCTGCCGTGCGTCACCGTCCTGCTGACCGAGCCGGAGGCGACCGCGTGGCCGAAGAAGAAGCCGCCGGTGATCAGCACGAGACCGGCCAGCACCAGCGCCAGGCTGTCCGACAGGCTCAGCACCAGGCCCGTGGAGACGGTGCCGATCGCCGCGTACAGCGCCCCGCGCCGCCCGAGGCGGTCGAGCATCGGCCCGGTCGAGCCGGACGAGACCGTGCCGACCAGGTAGATCACGAAGACCGAACCGGCGAGGCCCGCCGAGAGGTTGAACGGCGCCTCGGTCAGCCGGAAGCCGATCACCGTGTACACCGCGCTGAACGCCGCCATCAGCAGCGCGCCGATGGTGTAGAGGCGGACCAGCAGCGGGCGCGCCAGGTGCCCGCCGACCGTGCGCAGCGCCAGCCGGGGCCGCAGCGGGGCCGGGGAGAAGTTGCGCGCCGGGGGCAGCAGCAGGCGGAAGACGACCGCCGAGACGAGGCCGAGCGCGGCGACCGCGCCCAGCGCCGCGCGCCAGCCGAAGCCCTCGGCGACCCAGCCGGTCATCACGCGCCCGGTCATGCCGCCCACGCTGTTGCCCGCGATGAACAGGCCGATCGCGCCCACGGTCTCCCGGGCGTGCAGCTCCTCCGCCAGGTACGCGGTGGCCGACGCCGGTATGCCCGCGATCGCCGCGCCCTGGAGGGCGCGCAGCGCGATCAGCGTCGTCAGGTCGGGCGCGAACGGGATCACGGCCGACAGCGCGACGGCCACCGCGACCGAGGCCGTCATCGTCTGGCGCCGCCCGAAGCGCTCGGACAGGGTGCTCAGCGGCAGCACGGCCACCGCGAGGCCGATCGTCGTCGCGGAGACGGTCCAGCTCGCCTGGTCGGCGCGGACGCCGAAGCCGTCCGCGATGCCGGGGAGCAGGGCCTGGGTGGAGAAGAGCATCGCGAAGGTCGCGACGCCGATCGCGAAGAGGGCGAGGCTGATGCGTGTACGCACGTGTGAAGGGGTGGTGGGCAACGGCGTGGCGGCGGCGGTCGCGGTGGCGGCCACCCCCTTTGCTGCGGTGGGCATGCGGCAAACGTAGATCGCCCGTATCGATGCGTCCAATGCATGGATCTGCCATGATTCATGCGCTGGTGCATAAGCGGAGCTGAGGGGCGGGCATGTCATCACCGGGCAACGAGAACGACATCGGCGTAACAACGGTCACATCGGGCAGAGCGGATCTGGCGCCCGACTCCTGGGCGACGCTGCTGAGCCCCCGGCTGGCGCAGTTCGCCGCCGTCGCGCGGCACGAGCACGTCACCCAGGCCGCCCGTGACCTGGGCGTTCCCCAGTCCACGGTCAGCCGGGCCATGACCCGCCTCGAGGCCGACCTCGGCCTCGCCCTGCTCGCCCGCCACGGCCGCACCGTCTCCCTCACCCGCGCGGGCCGCGACTTCGCGCAGGCCGTGGAACGGGCGCTCGCCGAGCTGGAACGGGCCGCCGAGGCCGTCCGCACCGACGCCGACCCGGCGGCGGGCAAGGTCGCGTTCGGCTTCCTGCACACCATGGGCCCGGAGACGGTCCCGGGCCTGCTGCGCGAGTTCCGCAAGGAGCACCCGCGCGTGCGCTTCGTCCTGGTGCAGAGCTACGGCGAGGACATGATCGAGCGGATGCGCGCGGGCGAGCTGGACCTGTGCCTCACCTCGCCCGTGCCGGACGCGCCCGACCTCGTCACGCGCCGCCTGGACGAGCAGCGGCTGCACCTCGTCGTGCCCGCCGACCACCGGCTCGCCGGGCGCCGCCGGGTGCGGCTCGCGGAGGCGGCGGACGAGCCGTTCGTCACGCTGGAGCCGGGGTACGGGCTGCGGCGGCTGACCGAGGCGCTGTGCGAGCAGGCGGGCTTCCGGCCGCGCGTCGCGTTCGAGGGCGAGGAGCCGGAGACGCTGCGCGGCCTCGTCGCGGCCGGGCTCGGCGTCGCGCTGCTGCCGCCGCCGACCGTGCCGCGCCCCGAGGTGCGGGAGCTGGCGGTGACCGCGCCGCGCGCCGCCCGGCAGATCGGCGTGGCCTGGCCCGCGGGGCGCCCCGACACGGCGCCGGTGGCGGCGTTCAAGCGCTTCCTGCTCGGCCGCCGCGGCCGCCTGGCGGGCATCCCGTCCGCTACAGAAGACGAAGCGTCGCTATAGTGGAGAAATGAGTGGTGACACCAACGCCCTGTCCAGCGGCCTGTCCATGGCCGAACTCGGCGCGCGGGTCCGCGCCGAGCGGCGCGCCAGGGGCTGGCCGCTGGAGCGGCTCGCCGAGCTGAGCGGCGTCAGCCGCAGCATGGTCTCCGAGGTCGAACGCGGCACGAAGACGCCGAGCGTCCTCGTCCTCGACCGGCTGGCGACCGCGTTCGGCACCTCCATCGCCCGGCTGCTGGACGACCCGGCGGCGCGCCCCGGCGTCGTCGTCCTGCCCGGCGCGCGGCAGCGCGTCGTACGGGACCCCGCCGGGTGGGAGCGGCGCATCCTGTCGCCCGCGCTGCCCGGCGTGGAGTTCGAGTTCATGCGCACCACGCTCGGACCGGGCGTGGACGCGGGGGAGTTCGCGCCGCACGCGCCCGGGTCCCACGAGTACGTGGCCGTGGAGAGCGGGCGCCTGCGCCTGACCGTGGACGGGGTGCCGCACGACCTGGGCCCCGGCGACTCCGCCTACTTCCCCGGCGACCGGCGGCACGCCTTCGCCAACTCCGCCGACGCGCCGGGCGATCCGTGCGTCTACTACCTGGCGATGACGCTCGGCGCCTCGCCCCGCACCCCGCACGGAGGACACGGTGAGTGACCTGCGCCGCGCCGCCCTGGCGGCCGCCGAAACGACCGCCGACCACCTGGCCGCCGTACCCGCCGGGCCCGTGTGGCGCCCCGTCGGTGACGACGACCGCGCCTGGCTCACCGGGCAGCAACTACCCGCCGCCGGACGCCCGTTGGACGACCTGCTGACGGACGTGCGCGAGCGCGTGCTCCCGTACCCCATGGGCAACGGGCACCCCCGCTTCTTCGGCTGGGTCAACTCCCCGCCCTCGCCCGCCGGAGTCCTCGTCGCCCCGCTGGCCGCCGCCCTGAACCCGAGCTGCGCGGGCGGCGACCACGCCGGCGCCCTGCTCGAACGCACCGCCGTCCGCTGGCTCGCCGAACTCGTCGGCTTCCCCCACCCGCCCGGCGCCGGACTGCTCACCAGCGGCGCGTCCCTCGCCACCGTCGTCGCGATGGCCACCGCCAGGCAGCACGCCCTGCGCCGCGCGGGCCACGACGTACGCGAGACGGGCCTGTACGGGCACGAGCCGCTGGCCGTCTACGTCTCGGCGGAGGGGCACAGCTGCCTGCGCAAGGCGGCGGAACTCCTCGGCCTCGGCAACCGGCACGTCCGCACCGTCCCGGTCGGCCCGGACCACCGCATGGACACCGCCGCCCTGCGCCGCCTGGTCCTGGCCGACGCGGCGAGCGGCGTGCGGCCGTTCCTCGTCGCCGCCAGCGCTGGAACGGTGAACACCGGCGCCGTCGATCCCCTGGACGACATCGCCGACGCCGCCCGCGAGCACGGCCTGTGGTTCCACGTGGACGGGGCCTACGGCGCCCTCGGCGTGCTCGCCGACGGCGCGCGCCCCCGGTACGCCGGTATGGAACGGGCGGACTCCCTCGCCCTCGACCCGCACAAGTGGCTCGGCGTCCCGGTCGACGCCGGATGCGTCCTCTTCCGCGACGCGGCGGGGCCGCGCGACGCGTTCAGCCTGGTGCCGCCCTACCTGCGCGACGAGGGGGCGGACGCGCTGGGCTGGTTCTCCGAGTACGGACCGGAACAGACCCGTCCGTTCCGTGCCCTGCGCGTCTGGGCCACCCTTTCCCACCTCGGGCGCGACGGGGTCGTCCGCCTCGTGCGGCACACCACCGGCCTCGCCCGCACGCTCGCCGCCATGGTGGAGGACGCCGACGACTTCGAGCCGCTCGCCCCGCCCGTCACCTCCGTCGTCGCCTTCCGCTACCTACCGGCGGGCACAGCGGACGCCGACGCGCTCAACGACGCCCTCCCCGCCGCCGTCCAGCGGCGCGGGCGCGCGTTCCTCACCGGTACGCGCCTCGGGGGCAGGCCCGTGCTGCGCGCCTGCGTCCTCCACCCGGACACCACCGAGGCCGACCTCGGCGTCCTGCTGGACGAGATCCGCGCCGCCGCGAAGGAGACCGCCGCATGACCGCGCCCCGCCACCTCGTCGTCGACCTCGGCGGCGTGCTGTTCCCCTTCGACCACGCCCGCCGCCTGCGGCACCTGGCCGCCCTCCTGTCGCTGCCGGAGGAACGGGTGCACGCGCTGCTGTGGACCTCCGGCTTCAGCGCCGCGTGCGACTCCGGCGCCTACCCGGACGCGGCGGCGGTCCGCGCCCGCGTCCGCGCCCTCACCGGCTGGACCGGCGACGACGCCGCGCTCGACACGGCCTGGTGCGCCGCGTTCCGCCCCGACCCGCGCGTCCGGGCGGCGCTCGAACGGCACCGGGAGACGCGCACCCTCACGCTCTTCACCAACAACGGCCCGCTGGAGGAGGAGGCCCTGACCCGCCTGCACCCCGCGCCGTTCGAGGGCTTCGGGCAGCTGCTGTTCAGCCACCGCCTCGGCCACCGCAAGCCCGACCCGGCGGCCTACGACGCCGTCCTGGCGCGGCTCGGCGCCGCTCCGGGCGACGTCCTCCTCGTGGACGACAGCGCGGCGAACGTCGAGGCGGCGCGCCGCCAGGGCTGGGGCGCCATGCTCTTCCGCGGCCCGGAGACGATCGAGGCGATCGACACGGCGGTTTGAGACTTCACGGCCCATAGCCCGGCGACTTCCGCCCCAAGTCTCCACCGAGCCTTCAGCGATACGTTGAGGGTATGGCTACCGACCTCCAGGAAACCGTCCACGCCCTCGACGCCACCGCCGTCATGGGGCTGTTCCCCGCCGCGCCCCGGGTGCTCGCGCTGGGGGAGCCCACCCACGGCGCGGAGGGGCTGCTCGACATGCGGAACGACCTCTTCCGTCAGTTGGTCGAGCGGGAGGGCTACCTGACGATCGCCCTCGAGAGCGGCTGCCTGGCCGGGCTCGCCGTGGACGAGTACGTCACCACCGGCGCCGGCACGCTCGACGACGCCGTGGCACGCGGCATCACCCACGACTGGGCCGCCTTCCCGGGCAACCGCGCACTCGTCCGCTGGATGCGCGAGCACAACGAGGGCAGGCCCGCCGCCGAGCGGGTGCGCTTCGCCGGCTTCGACGGCCCGCTGGAGTTCAGCCACGCCGAGAGCCCCCGCCAGGCCCTCACCGCACTCCACACCCACCTCGCCGCCAGGCTCGACGCGGCGCTCCTCCCGTGCACCGCCGACACGCTCGACGCCCTGCTCGGCCCCGACACCGCCTGGACCGAGCCCGCCGCCATGCTCGACCCGGCACGCTCCCACGGGCAGTCCGCCGAGGCCGCCCGCCTGCGGCTGCTCGCCGACGACCTGGTGACGCTCCTCGAAACGCAGACGCCGCACCTGCTCGCGGTGACCACCCCGGACGAGTGGGACCGCGCCCGCCTCCACGCCCGCACCGCCACCGGCCTGCTGCGCTACCACGCCCGCATGGCCGACCCCTCGCCCGCCCGCATGGCGGGGCTGCTGAGCCTGCGGGCGCGGATGATGGCGGACAACCTCCTCGCCCTCGCCGCACGCGGGCCCGTCCTGGCCTTCGCCCACAACAGCCACTTCCAGCGCCCCCGCAGCACCATGGCCCTGTGGAACGGCCTGCCGCCCGCGCACTGGTGGAGCGCGGGCGCGCTCGTCGGCGCCCGTCTCGGGACCGCGTACGGCTTCGTCGCCACGGCCGTCGGCACCCTCGCGCGGCACGGGGTGGACGCGCCGCCGCCCGGCACCCTCGAAGGACGGCTGCACGCGCTCCCGCAGGACCGTTTCCTCGTGGACGCCCCCGCCCTGGCCGCCATCCTCGCCGACGCACCCCCCGCGCCCCGCGAATCCCCGTGGTTCGGCTACGCCCCGCAGGACCCCGCCCACCTGGCCGACACCGACGGGCTCGCCTTCATCAAGCGCCTGGAGTGGCAACAAGTCCTTTAATTCGCATGCGGATTGATTCCGTTCCTGGCCACTTCTACGGTTCAGACCAATCGCGGTGTCCCACTCGTCCGCCGAGGCACGGGCGCGTTCCGTCACGCCGCGAGCCCCGGGGGTGACGGGCGCGCCGCACGTCCCCGCGAAGGAGAGGTCACCCCCCACCATGGCAGTCTCCCGCCGCCGCTTCCTGGCCGCCTCGGCGGCCACGTCCGCGCTGACCACCCTCCCGGTGGCCGCAGCACGCGCGGACACCGCCGCCGCCCCGCTCGCGAGCCCGCCGGGCGACGTGGTCGGCAAGATCACCGTCGGGTACCAGGGCTGGTTCGCCGCCACCGGCGACGGCTCGCCCATCAACGCGTGGTGGCACTGGTCGAACAACTGGGGCCAGCCGCCGTCCCCGTCCAACAACGCCATCAAGAGCTGGCCCGACAACCGGGACTACACGCGCACCTACGCGACCGCCTACCCCAACCTGGGCAACGGCCAGCCCGCCACCCTGTTCTCCTCCCACGACGCCCAGACCGTGGACACCCACTTCCGCTGGATGCGGGAGAACGGCATCGACACCGCCGCCCTCCAGCGCTTCAACCCGACCGGCGGCGAGGGCCCGGTGCGCGACGCCGTCACCGCCCGCGTCCGCACGGCCGCCGAGGCGCAGGGCCGCAAGTTCTACATCATGTACGACGTCACCAACTGGACGAACATGCAGTCGGAGATCAAGGCCGACTGGACGTCCAAGATGGCGGCGTACACCTCGTCACCCGCCTACGCCCGGCAGAACGGCCGCCCCGTGGTGGGCATCTGGGGCTTCGGCTTCAACGACGCGGGCCGCCCGTGGCCGCCGGGACCGTGCCTCGACGTCATCAACTGGTTCAAGGCGCAGGGCACATACGTCATGGGCGGCGTCCCCACCCACTGGCGCTCCGGGAACCAGGACTCCCGCGCCGGATTCGGCGACGTCTACCGCGCGTTCCACATGATCTCCCCGTGGATGGTCGGCCGCATCGGCGACATCGCGGGCACCGACAACTTCTACCAGAACGTCAACCTGCCCGACCAGGCCGAGTGCAACGCCCGCGGCATCGACTACCAGCCCTGCGTCCTGCCAGGCGACCTGCAGGAACGGCAGCGCGCGCACGGTGACTTCATGTGGCGGCAGTTCTACAACATGGTCCGCGTCGGCGCCCAGGGCATCTACATCTCGATGTTCGACGAGTACAACGAGGGCAACCAGATCGCCAAGACCGCCGAGAACGCCTCCCAGGTCCCGGCGGGCTCCGGCATCCTCGCGCTCGACGAGGACGGCACGGCCTGCTCCTCGGACTACTACCTGCGCCTCACGGGCGACGGCGGCCGGATGCTGAAGGGGCAGATCCCCCTCACCGCCACCCGGCCCACGCGCCCGGTGCTGTCCACGAGCCCGACGACGGTGGTCAGCCTGCGCGCCAGGATCAACGGCCAGTACGTCGCGGCCGAGAACGGGGGCGCCGCGCCCCTGATCGCCAACCGGGCGGCGGCCGGCACCTGGGAGCGGTTCGACCTCGGCGACGTCGGCGGCGGCAATGTCACGCTGCGCGCGCACGCCAACGGCCTGTACGTCTCGGCCGCCGACGCCGGGGCGTCCCCGCTGATCGCGAGCCAGCCCGTCGCGCAGAGCTGGGAGACGTTCCAGCTGGTGCGGAACGGCAACGGCTCGGTCAGCCTGCGTGCCCAGGTCAACGGGCAGTACGTGACGGCGGAGAACGCGGGCGCCGCGCCGCTGGTCGCCAACCGGGCGGCCATCGGCCCGTGGGAGCAGTTCGACCTGGTCACCGGCTGAGCCGGGTACGCGCCCCGGCCCCGGCGACCGCGACGGTCCCGGGGCCGGGGCGCGCCGTTCAGCCCGCCTTCCGCACGCGCGTGCTGTCCGCGTCCACCACCGCGCCGTCCGCGCCGGTGGGCACCAGACCCGGCACCGGCGCCCCGTCCCGGTCCACGAGCGCCGAGCGCGCCTCGCCCGGCGCGAACGCGTGCCGCTCCCCCCACTGCCGCAGCGTCAGGACGACGGGGAACAGGTCGCGGCCCGCGTCCGTGAGCACGTACTCCTGGCGGCGCCCCGACACGGCGGTGCGCCGGGCGAGTACCCCATGGGCCGTCAGTCTGCGGAGCCGGTCGGTGAGGATGTTGCGCGCGATGCCGGTGCGGCGCTGGAACTCGGTGAACGAGCGCGCCCCGTCCATCGCGTCGCGGACGACGAGCAGGCTCCACCGGTCGCCGACGAGGTCGAGCGTCCGGGCGACGGGGCACTCCGGGTCGGTCCAGCCCGCGTCGGGCGCGTGCGCGGTGCTCGGCATGGCACCTCCAGATCGGTTGCGGATCGAAACCATTGTGACGTAGCCTCCGAACGGTTGCAAAGTGCTACTGATTGGAGCCGCGGAATGGGTACGGGTCGGAGGCTGCTGCTCGCGGTCGTCTGCGGGGTCGCGGTGGCGGGCGTCTACGCCGCGCAGCCGGTGCTGGGGCCGATGGGCCACGACCTCGGCGTCCCTGAGCGGCTCACCGGCTGGTTCGTGGCGGCCGGACAGCTCGGCTACCTGGCCGGGCTCGTGCTGCTCGTGCCGCTCGGCGACGTGGCCGACCGGCGGTGGCTGATCTCCGCGCACCTCGCGCTGACCGCCGCCGGAACGGGCCTGACCGCCGCCGCCCCGGCGGCGTGGGCCGCGTTCGCCGGGCTCGCCGTCGCCGGGCTGTTCGCGGTGGTGGTGCAGATCGCCGTCGCCTGCGCCGCGTCGCTCTCCCCGCCCGACGAACGCGGCCGGAACATCGGCGTCGTCACCTCCGGCGTGGTCGTCGGCATCCTCGGCGGCCGGGTGCTCGCCGGGCGGCTCGCGGAGGAGTGGGGCTGGCGGAGCGTCTACGCCGTCCTGGCCGTGCTCGCGCTGGCGCTCGCCGCGCTCGTCCCCGCCGCGCTGCCCGCCGACGCGCGGTCCCGGCAGACGTACGGGCGCGCCCTCGCGTCGCTCGCCGGGCTGTTCCGGGAACGCCTCTTCCTCACGCGCGGCCTCGTCGCGCTCTTCCTCTTCGCCTCCTTCGGCGTCCTGTGGAGCGGCATGGCGCTGCCGCTCTCCGGCGCGCCGTGGCACCTGAGCGAGGCGCAGACCGGGCTCTTCGGCCTCGCCGGGCTCGCCGGGGCGCTCGGCGCGGCGCGCGCCGGACGGTGGGCGGACGCGGGAAGGGCGGACCGGGTCACCGTCCTCGCGCTCGCGCTGCTCGCCGCCTCCTGGCTCGCGATCGCCCAGCTGCCCAGGTCGCTGTGGCTCCTGGCCGCCGGGGTGGTCGTCCTCGACTTCGCCGTCCAGGCCGTCCACGTCGGCAACCAGCACACCCTGACCGCGGCCCACCCCGACCGCGCCAGCGGCGTCATCGGCGGGTACATGGTCTTCTACTCCCTCGGCTCCGCCCTCGGCGCGGCGGCGACCACCGTCGCGTACACCGCGGGCGGCTGGACCGCGTCGAGCCTCCTCGGGGCCGGGTGCGCCCTGGCGGCCCTCGCCGTCGCGGTGCTCGGCGGACGCCGTCTCTACGCGCGTAGGCGTTAGAGTTCGCGGCGTGACGACACCCGCTGAGACACCCCCGGCGCCCGAGCAGATCCTGCGCGCCCCCAAGGTGCTGCTCCACGACCACCTCGACGGCGGCCTGCGCCCCGCCACCATCGTCGAACTCGCCGACGCCCAGGGCTACGACGCGCTGCCCCAGACCGACCCCGAGCGCCTCGGCCACTGGTTCCGCGAGTCCGCCGACTCCGGCTCGCTCGTCCGCTACCTGGAGACGTTCTCCCACACCACCGCCGTCATGCAGACCGCGGACGCGCTGGTCCGCGTCGCCGCCGAGTGCGTCGAGGACCTGGCGGCGGACGGTGTGGTGTACGCGGAGATCCGCTACGCGCCGGAGCAGCACCTCACCGCCGGGCTGAGCCTCGACGAGGTGGTGGAGGCCGTCAACGAGGGGCTGCGGCTGGGGGAGCGGCGTGCCGCCGAGGCGGGGCGCCGCATCCGCGCGGGCGCGCTGCTGACCGCGATGCGGCACGCGGCCCGTTCCCTGGAGATCGCCGAACTGGCCAACCGCCACCGGGACCTGGGCGTCGTCGGCTTCGACATCGCGGGCGCGGAGGCCGGGTTCCCGCCCACCAGGCACCTGGACGCCTTCGAGTACCTCAAGCGGGAGAACAACCACTTCACCATCCACGCGGGCGAGGCGTTCGGCCTGCCGTCGATCTGGCAGGCGCTCCAGTGGTGCGGCGCCGACCGGCTCGGGCACGGCGTGCGGATCATCGACGACATCCAGGTGGCCGAGGACGGCTCGGTGAAGCTGGGCCGCCTGGCGGGCTACGTCAGGGACAAGCGCGTCCCGCTGGAGCTGTGCCCCACGTCCAACCTCCAGACGGGCGCGGCCGACTCGTACGCCGAGCACCCGATCGGGCTGCTGCGGCGGCTGCGCTTCCGCGCGACCGTCAACACGGACAACCGCCTCATGAGCGGAACCAGTATGACCGCGGAATTCACCCATCTGGTCCGGACATTCCGTTACACGCTGGACGACCTCCAGTGGTTCACGGTCAATGCGATGAAATCCGCGTTCATTCCTTTCGATGAACGTCTCGCCATGATCAATGACGTCATCAAGCCCGGCTATGCCGCGCTCCGCTCCGAATGGCTGTTTGGACAACGGGCGCCGCTGCCGTCCTGACCAGTGCGGATGCCGTGCGGGGCAGGGCGCGGGAATCGCGGTGAGCACGGCGGGGCGGCGGTGCGCAAGGGGACGCCGCGCGCATTTCGATTCATTGCGGTGCGGGCGCCGCTCTGGCTACCGTCCACCTCGCCGCTCGAAACCCCACGCAAGGACGAATCACTGATGAAGCAGTCAACGAAGAAGACGCTCGGCGCTGTCGCCCTCGGTGCCGCCTTCGCCGCCGCCGGTGCCGGTTCCGCCGCCGCCGTCGCGCCGCTCGACGGCGTCTCCGAGACGGCGGGCGGCGTGGTCCGCACGCTCCCCGCGCACGACGTGGCCCGCACCCTGCCGGGTGAGAGCGGCGAGGTCGTCGAGGCCGGCGCGGGCATGCTGACCGGCAAGACCGACGCCGTCACCACCGCGCACCACACCCTGTCGGCCACCCAGGCCGCCAGCCCGCTGGGCCAGGCGACCGAGCTGCTCGGCGGCCTGCCCATCGACCCGGCCGACTCCCTGGGCATCCCCACGAGCCAGGTGCTCGACGGCATCCAGATCGCCCGCTGACCCCATCGGCGCGCACGAGGGCCGGTCCCGTCCCCCCGGACGGGACCGGCCCTCGGCGTACGCGAGAATGGCGCCGTGAAGAAGTGCAGGAAGTGCGGTGCGGACAGGCGCCGTTGGCCCCGCTCCTGTCCCCGGTGCGGTCCCTCGGCGACCCGGGACGCGGCGGAGGTCGGCGCCGACATGGCCGCGCCGGCGGTGATCAGCGTGGTCTGGAGCGGCGTCGCGTCGTTCTTCCGCGCGATGCTGCGCTGGCTCAACTGACCGGCACCGGTCGGCCGCCCGGGGCCGGACAGGACGGGCAGGCGGGGGGCTCCCGCGAAAGCGTGCCCCGTTCTCCGCTCGGCACCGAGGACATGCCGGGGCGGCCGGACACCCCTGCCCCTGCGGGGCTCCCGCATCATCAACAGCTCCTGCACGGCACGGACTGGGCATCCCTCGCCACCCCGTCCGGGACGGGCGAGTCGCTTCCGGCGGCACTGGCACGCCTCCTCGACCCCGACCCGGCCGTCAGGGCGGACGCCGCGCGGGACGCGCTCGGGGCGGTGACCCACCAGAACACCCTCTACGAAGCCACCGTGCCCGTGGCCCGCTACCTCGCGGCCATCCTCAACCGGCCCGACCTCACCGCGGGCGGCTTCGGCCCCGGCACCGCCGTGCCCTCGCGCCCCCCGACCCTCGTCGGACTGCTGACCTGGCTCGGCGACACCGCCTACGACGCCGACGACGAGAGCGTCGCCATCGGCGAGCGCCACTGCGGCGAGCGGTTCCTCCACGAGTACGCGGAGATGCGCGCGTTCCGGGACCTGCGACCGGTGATCTTCTCCGCTGTCCGGCCCCTCCTCCGCCACGGGAACGCGGAGGTACGCGACGCGGCTCTCGTCACCGCCATCCCCCTCGCCGAGCATCCCCATCTCGCCGGGCACCGGGACGAGCTGGTCGAGCACGCCCGCCGCCTGCTGGCCGGCAGCAGCACCCGTCACCACCGGGACCGCGCCCTGGACGCGTTGGACGCATGGGGTCCCGGCACCGGCGATCCGGAGGACGCGGCCGACATCGCAGCTCGCGGACAACGCGCCCGTCGCACGGCTGAACGCGCCTCCCGCCGAGGCGGCTGGACAGGTGGCCACGGCGAGGACCCGCCGTTCTGACCCGGCGACGCCCCGCCGTACCCGTCAGGCGTGCAGGCGGCTGAGGACGCGTGTGTCGTGCTCGGCGGGGCGGGGCGCCGGGCGTGGCATCGCCGCCACGCGGCGGGCCGTCCACATGTCGGCGCGTCCGGGCGAGGGCTCGCGCGCCTCCCGGACGAGCGGCGGCAGCGGCGGCGCGTCGTGCCGGGCGCGGCGCAGGCGGCGCAGCGCCCCGTAGACGAGCTGGTGCGTCAGGGCGATGCCCGCCGTGTCGAGGATCACCGAGTCGATGTCGGCGACACGGCTCGGCACCACCGACTGGCAGTACTCCAGCGCCAGCGAGACCATCACGCCCGCGAAGACCGTGCGGCCGAAGGACATGAAGCGCGAGCCGCCGAGGTCGCGGCCGAGCAGGGGGAGCAGCACGCCGAGCGGTGCGAGCCTCAGCATCCCGCCGCCGATCGCGCCGACGGCCTCCAGGGGGCCGCGCCCGAGATCGGCGGAGATGGTGGCGAACGGCTGCATGTTGCCGGGTGCGACCCACACGACGCTGAGGGGGCGCAGGGCCAGCCAGCTCACGAGGGAGAGGTGGAGGGCCACGAGGGTGAGGGCGGTCAGCCGGACGCGCCGACCTGCGGCGGACCCGGTGGAGCCCGCGGTTTGAGGCTGCACGGACACCAGGACGCGAGGGGTGTCCCCTGTGGTTCCGCGCGGAATGTGTGACGTACGTCTTACGGCGCGTAGGCCCGCCGTCTGATGCTGTCGCGGGCGTCCTCGGGGCTGGCCCGGGTCGCGGTGGAGCAGGCGTACGTCTTCGGGCGGTCCTTCTCGGCGTGGGAGGGGCCCGCGAGGGTCACGGACCTGCCGTCGCCCAGCGACTCGTTGGCGGCGAAGGTGCAGATGATCTGCACGAGGGCGGTCGCGGGGAGGGCGCTGGGGCGCCTGCTCAGCCGCAGGGTCCCGGCCGGGTCGCCGCCGACCGGGCCGGTGACGCGCAGGTCCGTCGGCACCTCGCTGGTGAACCCGGCGTCCCGCTCGTCCTTTCCAGGGGCGCTCTGGAGTTCGGTGAGGAGCGCGGTGGCTATCTTCACGCCGCTCTGCACACCGGGGTTGGCGAGGATGAGGGGGCGCTCCACCGGGTTCACGTGCGAGCCGCAGACGAGGAAGACCTGGCTCGCCCGGTCCGTCTCGTCCGGCGGCGCGTCGCAGGTGGCGCGGGTCGGCGCGGGGCCCGCGTCCACGGGGACGTCGGTCGGGCGTATGCCGCAGGCGGTGGTGGCGGCGAGCAGCAGGGTCACGCCGAGGCCCGTCGCGAGGCGGCGGATCATCCGGCACCACCGCCGTCCGCCGCGCCGCCGCCCGGTGTCCGCGCGCCGTCGCCGCTGCCGCTGCCGCTGCCGCCGTCGCCGCTGCCGTCGCTCTCGCCGGGGGCGGTGCGGCCGCGGGGGATCTCCACGGCGTCCCCGCCCTCCACCGGCTCCTCCGCCTCCCCTGGCTCCTCCGGCTCCTCGGGCTGCCCGCGCTTGGGCAGCCGCAGCGTGAACTCGGCGCCGCCGCCCGGCGCGTTGCGCGCGGTGATGTCACCGCCGTGCAGGTGCGCGTTCTCCAGCGCGATGGACAGGCCGAGCCCGCTGCCGTCCGAACGCGGCCGGGACGCGCTGGCCTTGTAGAACCGGTCGAAGACGTGCGGCAGCACCTCGGCCGGGATGCCGGGGCCGTGGTCCGCCACCCGGATCACCACCTCGTCCCCGGCGGGACCGGTCTCCTCGCGCAGGCCGACGCGCACCGGCGAGCCGCCGTGCTTGAGCGCGTTCCCGATGAGGTTGGCCAGGATCACGTCGAGGCGGCGCGGGTCGAGGCGGGCGATGACGTGGCGCGGCGCGTCCAGCTCCACCGCGTCCAGCCAGGCGCGGGCGTCGACGCAGGCGGTCACCTGGTCGGCGATGTCGACGTCGTCCAGCACCATCCGGGCCGTCCCCGCGTCGAAGCGGGTCACCTCCATCAGGTTCTCCACCAGGTCGTTGAGCCGCCGCGTCTCGCTGACGACGAGCTGCACGGCGGGCGCGATCATCGGGTCGAGGCTGTCCACCTCCTCCTCCAGCACCTCCGTCATGGCGGTGATGGCGGTCATCGGGGTGCGCAGCTCGTGCGACATGTCGGCGACGAAGCGGCGGCTGGCCGCCTCCCGTTCGCTCAGCTCGGCCACGCGCGCCTCCAGCGAGGCGGCGGCGTCGTTGAACGTACGGGTCAGCTCGGCCAGTTCGTCGGCGCCGCGCACTTCGAGGCGGGTGTCGAGCTTCCCCTGGCCCAGCCGGTGCGCCGCGTCGGACAGCCGCTGCACGGGCCGCAGCACCGTGCGGGCCGCCGCCTGCGCCAGCAGCACCGAGCCGATGACGGCCAGGGCGGTGGCGACGCCGAGCGACCAGGCGAGGGACCGCAGGTCGTCGCTCTCCGGGCCGAGGGACGCGAGCATGTAGCCGGTCGGCCCGTCGCCCAGGACGCGGGTGCCGCCGATGAGGTAGGGGTGGTCGTCCATGGTGATCCGCTGCCAGTACATGTGGAACGGGGCGCCGGAGTCGTCGTCGTAGCGCCGCTGCCGTACGGCCTCGCGCAGCGACTCGGGCACCATCGCGGCGCTGAAGACGGCCGGGTCGGACTCGGCGGCGCAGCCGGGGAGCCCGGCGCGCTCCTCGACGAGGACGACCTCGAAGCCCAGGGTGTTGTTGGCGACGGCGGCGGCCATGCCGCGCAGGTCGTCGCAGGTGGCCTCGTCGGGGAGCGCGCCCGCGTTGTCGCCGAGCGACTTGCGGAACTCGCCGAGCGCCGAGTTCTGCGCGCGGGTGACGACGGCGTCCCGGTTCAGCCAGTACGCGATACCGGAGACGGACACCGCCGCGACGAGGGCGACCAGTGCGAACACCGTCACCAGCCGCAGCCGCAGGCTGGTGAGCCGCAGCAGCGCGCGCAGCTGTCCCCGTACCCCGGTGTCGTGCGTCACGAAGGGGCGTCCAGGCGGTAGCCGACACCGCGGACGGTGCGGATCAGCTTGGGCGACGAGGGGACGTCCTCGACCTTCGCGCGCAGCCGCTGGACGCAGGCGTCCACGAGCCGGGAGTCGCCGAGGTAGTCGTGCTCCCAGACGAGGCGCAGCAGCTGCTGGCGGGAGAGCGCCTGGCCGGGGCGGCGGCTCAGTTCGAGGAGGAGGCGCAGCTCGGTGGGCGTGAGCTGGAGGTCCGTGCCGTTCTTGGTGACGGTCATGGCGGCGCGGTCGATCACGATCGAGCCGAAGGTGGCGGAGTCGTTCGACTCGCGCTCGCCGCGCCGCATCACCGCGCGGATGCGGGCGTCCAGCACGCGGCCCTGCACGGGCTTCACCACGTAGTCGTCGGCGCCGGACTCCAGGCCGACCACCACGTCGATGTCGTCACTGCGCGCCGTCAGCAGGATGATCGGCAGCTGATCGGTCCGGCGGATACGCCGGCAGACCTCGAAACCGTCGATACCGGGCAGCATCACGTCCAGGACGATCAGATCGGGACGCTGCTCGCGGAGCAGCTTCAGCCCGTCCTCGCCCGTGGGAGCGGTCACCACCCGGTGTCCCTGGCGAGTCAGGCTCATCTCCAGGGCTGTCCGAACCGCCTCGTCGTCCTCGATCAGCAACAGGAAAGCCACGCCGGTCATTGTGTCCTATGGACCGGGCGGAGTACGACTGTCCGTTTGCGCCCGCCTCCCGGCGCCCGGCGGGCGCATCGGTGCACGGCCCCTGTGACACCGCTGTGACAGACGGGGGACTCCCCCATGAAACTGGCCCGGCACTGTAGTGCGCAGCAGGAACCGGACGAGAACGGACGAGGGGGGAGCGGGATGAGCGTGACGCATCACACCGGCTCGGCAGTGAAGGGGACGCACGGACCCGCCGGGGTGGTTCCCGTCCGGCACGGGGAGAAGTCCGGGACCGCGAGCCGGCTGGGGGGCCGGCGCGGTTCCGGGCAGCAGCGCCCGTCCCACCTGAGTGCGGTGGACGGACGCACGGGGGAGGTGCGCTGCGCGGCGGGGGCCGCGCGGCGCGAGGGGGCGGAGGCGGAGTTCACGGCGTACGTCCGTGAACGCCGCGCCTCCCTCTACGCCACGGCCTACCACCTCACCGGCGACCGGTTCGAGGCGGAGGACCTGCTCCAGAGCGCGCTGCTGTCCACGTACCGCGCCTGGGACCGCATCACCGACAAGGCCGCGATCAACGGCTACCTGCGGCGGACCATGACCAACCTCCACATCAGCGCGTGGCGGCGGCGCAAGCTCAACGAGTACCCGACCGAGGAACTGCCCGAGGCGCCGGGCGAGCAGGACACCATGCGCGGCACCGAGCTGCGCGCCGTCCTGTGGCAGGCGCTCGCGCGGCTGCCCGAGCAGCAGCGGACGATGCTGGTGCTCCGCTACTACGAGGGGCGGACCGACCCCGAGATCGCCGACACGCTGGGCATCAGCGTCGGCACGGTCAAGAGCAGCATCTGGCGGACGCTGCGCCGCCTGCGGGAGGACAGGACGCTCAGCCTCGGCCAGGACCAGGAGGAGTCCTTCGGCGAGCTGGTGGCCTGAGCCGCCCTGCGAGACCGGGGGGAAACGGGGGAGAAGCGGGGGGAACGGGGGAGCGGGGGAGCGCGCGGGGTCCGGTCGACCGGGGGGTTCGGCCGGGCCCCGCGTCGCGTCGCGGGATTACAGGAAGCGGCGGATCGGCCTGACCAGGGCCTCCTTGGCCCGCTGCGCCGCGTCCCTGCGCCGCCACCGCACCGCCTCCATGTGCACGCTCGCCGCCACGTCCTCGTCGAAGTGCCGGTCGAGGGTGGCCGTGAACTCCTGGTCGAGCACGGTGAGCATGACCTCCTCGTCGTGCTCCAGCGACCGCCGGTTGAAGTTGGTCGAGCCGATCAGCGCCGCGACCCCGTCCACCGTCGCGATCTTCGCGTGCATCATCGTCGGCTGGTACTGGTAGATCCGCACGCCGCAGTCCAGCAGCTGCTGGTAGTGGAGCTGGCCGCCGAGCTGCGCCACGCGCTTGTCGGTGTGCGGCCCCGGCGTGACGATCTCCACCGTGACGCCGCGCCGCGCCGTCGCGCACAGCAGCTCGGCGAAGTAGTCGTCCGGCGCGAAGTAGGCCGTGGCCAGCCGCACCCGTTCCTCGGCGGACTCCAGGACGACCTTCAGCAGCGTCTGCATGTCCTGCCAGCCGAAGCTGGCCGAGCCGCGCACCACCTGCACGACCGCGCTGCCCGGCTGCCGCTGCGCGGGGAAGCGGTCGCGTTCGTCGAAGAGGACGTCCTGGCACTCCGCCCAGTTCTGGGCGAACGCCGCCGCGATCCCGTCCACGGCCGGCCCGGTCACGCGGACGTGCGTGTCACGCCACTCGTTCTCGTTCCGCGCGTCGCCGCGCCACTCGTCGGCGATGCCCACGCCGCCGGTGAACGCCGTGCCCTCGTCCACGACGAGGACCTTCCGGTGGCAGCGGTGGTTCTGCTTGAGCGGCGACAGCAACAGCGGCTTGCGGAACCACGCGACGGTCACCCCGGCGCGTTCCATCAGGTCGAGCCGGTCCTTCTCTATGGGCATGCTGCCGAACCCGTCGAGCAGCAGCCGCACGCGCAGCCCCGCCGCCGCCCGTTCGGCCAGGGCCTCGGCGAACTCGCCCGCGATCTCGCCCTTCCAGTAGACGAACGTCATCATGTCCACGGTGTGCTCCGCCGACCTGATGGCGTCCAGCATGGCCGCGAAGATCGCGTCGCCGTTGCGCAGCACGTCCAGGTGGTTGCCCTCGGTGGCGGCGATGCCGATCAGCCGCTCGAGTCTTCGCCGTATGCGCTCGGCACGTCTGGCCGCGTCGGGTACGGCGTCCGCTGTCTCGGTCACGGTGCTCTCCTCGTCCGCCGGGCTGGGGGGACGACGCCCCGTCGCCGTCCGGCGGGGCGGCGGAGCCGATCGACTGTAGCTCCACGCACGCCCGACGAACAGGGCCGGTGGACCCGGCAGGACTCCGTTCCCGCCACCGGCCCGCACGGCATCGACGCGGGGGTGACAGAGGTCACGGCCTCCCGACCCCGACGACACCGGTAGCCACCCGCGCTCCCCGGCGGTCGAATCTTCTTCTGATACGCCAAGGCGCCCCGATCCCGCAGATGAGGAGATGATCGTCGCTACGGTCAGTGCGTGATCTCCAAAGGACGGCATCAGAGCGGAGATGTCGCGAGCGCGCTCGACCGCGCCAGGAAAGCCGGCCTCACGGTCGTGCCGGACAAGAACGGGCATCGGTGGGGGCTGGTCATCTGCTGCCCGTGCTCCTCGCGCCATATCGTCCCCGGAACGCCCAAGAACGCCGGTAACGAGGCGTTCAGAATCGATCAGTTCGTCAAAAAGCACACCCACTGAGGAGATACACGAGTGACCTGGAGTTTCGGCATCCTTCTCGAAGGGCCGGTCACCCTGGAGCAGTCGGACGCGTTCGATCACTGCGACGCCTTCGCGGACGGGGAGATCTCCTACACGATCGCCTTCCCGAGTGACGACGCCTACCTGGAGCCCGACCCGGAAGAGCTGCGGACGTTGATCTGCGATGTCGAGGCGCCGAGCTACCTGGACGCCGTCGCCCAGGCCCTTCAGCGCATCCGGCTGATCGACGGGTTCCGGCCGGTCGGCGTCACTCTGCACCGCCTCGTGACGCTCGACACGGCCGCCCAGCGCAGCGGGCTCGACGAGGAAGAGATGGTCCGCCTGGCGAAGGACCCGCGCTTCCCCGAGCCCCTGCCCGGGGACGGACCGGCGTTCTGGACCTGGGACCGGATCTTCGCGTTCTTCCAGGAGATCGGCGCCCCGGTCCCCGACGTCCCGCGCGAGGTGCTGATCGCGGACCTGGCACTCCGCCTCGCCGACGCCCTCGACGGCGCGGACATCCCCCCCGGCTCGCTCAAGGCCCTCGGCCTGTCGCTCGACTGACGTCAGAGCGCGCCGGTCCGCAGCGGGCGCCTCGTGCGGCGCACGGCGGCGTCCGCGTGGAAGGTGACGGAGGTCGCGGGCCCGCTCAGGGCGACGGCGATACGTCCCGCGTCGTCCGGGAGCGGCGTGCTCTCCCAGGCGGTCACCGGTTCGTGGCTCCAGCCCGTCACGGTGAGCGAGTCCACCGAGGTGTGGACGGCGATCTCCTCCGACGCGTTGTGGCCCTCCGGCGTCGGCTCGGTGGGGTGGAGGGCGTAGACGGTGACGGTCCGCTCGCGTTCGTCGATCAGCAGGGACGTCACGCGGCTGTCGGGGAGTGTGCTGTCAGACGCGTTCATAGAAGGCCCTGTCCGTGGTGTCCGGCAGTCCGCCGCGCAGCCTGATGCGGTCGACGGGTCCGGCGAAGCGGTAGGTCTCGGGCGCGTCGCCGTGGGCGGCGAGGTGGCCGACGCGCAGGGACCCGTTCGCTGTGAACCGCCCCTGGCCCGCCTCGTCCTGCCGCGTGACCGTGACGGCGAGGCGGCGGTGTCCCTCCGGCGGCGCCGCGTCCAGCGTGACGTCCACAGGGCCGCCCACGAGCCGGCCCGTGATCCGCACATCCGCCACGTCCAGGAACGCGACATGGCACCCGAACCACTCCGCCTCCGCACCGGCCCCTTCGGAGCCCCCCCGGTCGGGCGGGGCCGGCAGGTCGATCCTGAGGATGACGGACGGCCCGTTCCGGTCCAGGTACAGCGAACGCAGCACGGCACCCGACAGCGGCGGGACGGCGGAGTAGTACCCGTCCAGCAGTTCCCGGTTGACCACCGCGTCAGCCCAGTGACGGGTCATAGTAGTAGTGCTCCTCGGCGCCGGGGATCTGCCCGTTGCGCGGATCATCGTACGGCCTGACGTGCACGTGCGGTGGCTGGTCGCCGATCCCGTTCGGGTCGCCGTACGAATGTCCTGTGTGGTGGTCCTGGTAGACGATCAGCTCGTCCCTGTTGTTGATGTGCACCTCTTCGTAGAACATCACCGGCTGGTAGTCGTCGTCGAGGATCTGCTTGCCGTTCGGCTTGGTTGAGGGGGTGTGGCGAACCTCCAGCGGCTCCGCGCCGTCCGGCACCCCCGCGTCGCGCAGCGCCTGCTCGCGCGCGGCGGCGCGGCACGGCGTGAGACCGAGCGGGTCGCTCCAGCTGTGCGGATCGCGCACGTAGCCGTAGGGGTTGGGGGACGGCGTGAGGCCGAGCGGATCGGGGGTGGCGAACCGGGCGGTGTCCGGGTCGTAGTGGCGGTGGACGTTGTGGTGCCAGCCCGTCTCGTCGTCGGCGTACTGGCCGGGGAAGCGCAGCGGGAAGTCCTCGCCGTCCGTTCCCCGGTCCGAGCCCCAGACCGTCCCGTCGGCGCGCCAGGCCGTGGCGCCCGTCTCGTCCAGCAGGTGTGTCGGCGTACCGACCAGGTCGGTGACGATCGCGAGGAACCGCCGGTCGGTCTCCTCCTGCCGGCGCTCCCGCCGGTCGAGCTGCGTCAGCGGCTGGTGCGCATGGTGGTTCCACGTGGTCGTGCGCACGGAGGCCTCGCCCGGCCGCCCGCCGGGCGAGGTGATCCGCTCGGCGAGGGTGGGTCCGTCCCACACGAACTCCGTCCGCTCGCCCTCCCGCCCGTCCGGCGCGACGCGCTGCTTGCTCACGCGTCGCCCCAGCGGGTCGTGGCCGTAGGTCCAGCGGCTGCCGTCCGGAGTGATGACGCCGGTCAGCCGGTCCTCCGCGTCCCAGGTGAAATGCCAGGCGAGCAGCTTGCCCGAGAGCGTTCGCACGCGCCGCAGCACGACCCTGCCCGCCTCGTCGTACGAGTAGCGGGTGCGGCCCGCGGCGCGCAGGCGCATGCCCTCGTGGCGGCGCTCGCCTGCGGTGTCGCCGCCGTCCCGGGTGTGGGCGGCGGTCTGGTTGCCGTCCGGGTCGTACGCGTAGGTCTCGGCCGCGCCGGGCGCGGTGACCGACAGCGGGCGGCCGAGGGCGTCCCGTTCGTAGCGCGTCGTCCCGGTGTCATGGTCGTGGACGCCGACGAGGTGGTCGTCCGCCCGCCAGTCGTACGTGCGCTGCTGCACGGTCCGGCCGCCGCGCAGGACGCTCTGCCCGGTGAGATGGCCCGCGGGGTCCCATGCGTGGGTGAGGACGAGCGGGACCGGACCGCCGGTGATCTCCCGGGTGGTCTCGCGGCCCCGGTCGTCGTAGTCGAAGGCCAGGATGTGCCCGGAGGTCGCCAGAGTGGCGGGGGCGCCCGTGGGTGTGTACGTCCAGACACTGTCCACGGCCGAGGGGGTCGTGCGTCGGGTGCGGCGGCCGAGCGCGTCGTACGTGCTTGTGACGGTGCGGCCGTCGGACGTCTCGGCGGTGACCCGGCCCAGCGCGTCGCGCACCAGGCTCAGCGTGCTGTCGTCTGTGACGGCACCGACGAGCCGCCCGGCGGCGTCGTGCCGGAAGCGGGTCACGTGCGCTCCCACGGTCTTCTCGACGACCCGCCCGGACGGATCGCGCGCCAGGTAGACCGTCTGCCCGAGCGCGTCGGTGCGGCTGACGATCCGGCCGGCGGCGTCGTGTTCCCAGCGGGTGACGCGGCCGTCGAAGTCGGTCTCTCGGACGACGCGGCCGAGCGCGTCGCGCTCCAGCTCCCAGGTGAGGCCGGACGGGCTGACGAGGCGCCGCAGCCTGTTCTCGGTGTCGCGCTCGAAGACATGGCGGCTGCCGTCCGGCAGGGTACGCGCGACGACGAAGTCGAACGTGCCGTAGGTGTAGGCGGTCACGCCCCCGTGGCGGTCGGTGTGGGTGAGGCAGTTGCCCTCGGGGTCCCAGGTCCAGCTCCGGACGGCGCCGTTCTCGTCGGTGTGCCGTAGCGGGCGTCCTTCGACGGTCCACTCCCAGGTGCTGCGCGCGGCGTGCTCACCGCCCTGACCGCGGGTGATCCCGGTGATCCGGCCGAACGCGTCGCGTGTGCAGCGGGTGACGGCCCCCGCCGCGTCGGTCACCGCGCGAGGCAGTCCGGCGGCGTCCGTCTCGAAGCGGGTCACGGCGCCGGTCGCGTCGGTGAGTTCGGTGAGGGCGCCCTGTGGGCCGTAGCCGAAGCGGGTCACGGCGCCGGACGGATCGGTCACCGCTGTGCGGTTGCCGCGTTCGTCGTACTCCTGCCGCCAGACGGCGCCGTCCGGCTCGGTGACGCGGGTGGGGCGGCCGCCGTCGTCCACCTCGTACGCGGTGCTGCGGCCGTCCGGGCCGGTGACCGCGATGACATGGCCGTCCTCGTCGCGTGCGTGGTGCGTCGTGCCGCCGAGCGCGTCGGTGCGAGTGAGGAGGCGGTCGTACCGGTCCCAGGTGTGGTGGGTGTGGTGGCCTTCGGGGTCGGTCTCGGTGACGAGTTGGTAGGAGTCGTTGAACTGGTAGACGGTGGTGTGGCCGAGGGAGTCGGTGAAGAGGGTGCGGTGGGTCGCGGGGTCGTAGGCGATGCGGCTGGCGAGGGCGCCGCCGGTGCCGTCGGTGGCGACGCAGCGGCCCTGCGCGTCGTAGGTGTACGCGTACCAGGTGCCGTTGCGGTCCTCCCAGCGCGTGATGCGGTGACGGTCGTCGTAGTGGAGAAGCAGGGGGAGGCCGGAGGAGTTGGTGACCGAGGTGAGGTCGCCGTGCGCGCTGTAGTCGTAGCGCAGGAGGACCGGACGGTCGGGGGCGCTGAGCAGATTGACCCGGGTGACGCGGCCGTCCGCCGTGGTGATGCCGAGGTGGTGGCCGGAGCTGTGGCGGATGCCGGTGGGGCTGCCGCTGTCGTCGTAGGTGAGGCGGAGGACGTTGCCGTTGCGGTCGGTCACGGAGGCGAGGGGGAGTTCGCCGCCGTGCCGTCCGGGGACGGGCGCGAACCGGAGGGTGCGTCCGGTGGCGCTTTGGAGGACAGACATGGGCGAGCCCGCGTGGCCGTCCCAGGCCAGGGGCCAGCGCGGGCCCTCGACGGGCAGGACCGGACCGTCCGGCGTCGGTGGAGGGTAGTCCAGCACCATGCCGTCGTCCGTCACGAGGCGGACGCCTTCCGGTGCGAGCACGAGCCGCTGGTCGAGAGTGGAGGCCCAGGAGCGGCCGAACCAGGTGCCTTCCCGGAGGCCCGAACGGTGGTGTCGTGCGAGAACGAGGGGTAGGACTCCCGGGAGTTCGACATCCGTGGCGGTCATGACGACTTCGCCGGTGGCCATGTCTACGGGGTCGGTGGCGCAGACGAGTCGGTCACCCGGGCGAGCACCGCGGCGGAGGCCCTGGGCCAGCCCGCGGGCGCCTTGGGCGAGGCCGCGGAGGCCGGTGCGGGCGGCGGTGAGGCCGCCGCGGAGGCCGCGGGCGAGGCCGCCGAGAGTGGTGAGGCCTTTCATGCCCGGGATGCAGTCCAAAGCGGCGAACGCGACATCCCACAGGGAGGCCTCGCCGTTGGCGTATTTGACCAGCGTGTCGGCGAGGACGACGAGTGCCGCGGCGAGGACGACCCAGGCGAGGGGTCCGCCGATGATCATGACGACGACGCCGAGGACGGCGACGACGATCTTGCATATGTCGACTATCGTGTCCCAGTTTTCCGTGACCCAATGGACGGCCTTCTGCCACCACTTGCGGTTGTGGATACCGGCGTCGGACGCCTCGTCGATGTCACGGGCCGCCTGCCGTGCGGCCTCTTCCCGCATCTCCTTGGCCTGGCGGGCCAACTCCCGGGCGGCGTCGAGGGAGTCCTGCGCCGTGTCGACGCGGGCCTGTGCGGCGTCGCGGGCGTCGTTCGCTGCTTGGCGGTCGCGGGTGGCGGCGCGGACCTCTGCCTCGTCCGGCGCAGGCGCATCGGCCCGTTCGCCTTCGCGCTGGAGGCGTTCGGCCTCGTCCCCGGCGCGGCCCACCCAGTCCTGCGCGCTGCCCAGCGAGCCCTGCGCGGCGGTGAGATCGGCCTGCGCGGCGATGGCACGGTCCAGCGCGCGATCCGCCTGCCCCTGTGCCGTCTGCAACTTGGGCCAGTACGTCTGCAACGCCTGCGCGCACAGGTCGTAGGAGTCCCGCAGCTTCTCCAAGTTGCCCGGCACGCCGTCGAACTCGCTACGGAACGCCTCCGCCGACAGCCCGGCCCAGTCCTGCACCGCACGGTCGGAGGCCAGACCCCGGACCTTCCCCAGCGCCTCCGCCACATCGTCGGAGAACGTCTGCAACTCGTCCGCGAGGTCGCGGACCTCCTCCGGATCACCCGGCGTCGGATCGGAATCCATTCCCACGGCAGACCAATCAGAAGGCCGCGCCATACCCCACCCCCGTGCTTGTTCCGAGGCAAACTAGCGTGTCTGTCGTCATCGACAGGCGGCAGTTGCGTCACGGAGTCGTCCCGTTGCCGCCGTCCGTCTGCGGCGCGTCGGCGCAAGACGTCGTGTGAGCCCTGCGATGACGTACCGGAAGGGGAAGGAACGCACATGAACGAGACCGACCTGCGTCATCTGCGGCGTGCTGTCGAACTGGCCGCCGAGGGGCTGGCGGCGGGGGATGAGCCGTTCGGTGCCGTGCTGGTGGGACCGGACGGGGGCGTGCTGTTCGAGGACCACAACCACGTCGGCGGCGGTGACGCGACGCAGCACCCCGAGTTCGCCATCGCCCGCTGGTCGGCCACGCACCTCACCCCGGAGGAACGGGCCGCCGCCACCGTCTACACCTCCACCGAGCACTGCCCCATGTGCGCCACCGCCCACGGCTGGGTCGGCCTCGGCCGTGTCGTCTACGCCAGCTCGTCGGCCCAGCTCGGCACGTGGCTCGGCGGCCTCGACCTGCCGCCGCTGCCCATCCGCCCGCTCCCGATCACCGACCTGGTGCCGGGCGCGGTGGTGGAGGGCCCGGTCGCACCGCTGGACGAGGAGGTGCGCGCGCTCCACCTGCGCTACCACTCCATCCCCCGGGACTGAGCCCGAACCGGCGAAACCCCGCGCCGCTCCCGTCCCGCCTGCCATGGTGGCGTTCCGGAGCGGAGGAGGGGCTGTGGAGCGGACAGACCGGGAACGGGCGGCGTGGTCGCCCGAACGGTACGCGGAAGGCATGTTCGGCCACGCCGTGCCGACCGAGCACGAACGGCTGCGGCTGCTCGAATCCCTGCTGGACGGCCCGACGCGCGCCCGGCTGACGGCACTCGGCCTGCGGCGCGGGCAGGACGTGCTGGAGGCGGGCGGCGGGGCCGGTTCCGTGGCGCGCTGGATGGCCGGGCAGGGCGCGCGGGTGACGGTCACGGACCTGGACACGTCGTTCCTCACCGGCCTCGCGGCGGACGGCGTGCGCGTGCTGCGGCACGACCTGTACGCGGACGATTTCCCGCCTGCCTCGTTCGACATCGTCCACACCCGGTACGTCGTGATGCACCTGCCCGACCCCGATCTGGCCGTCGCCCGGCTCGCCGGGTGGCTGAAACCGGGCGGGGTGCTGCTGGTGGAGGAGCCCGCGGCCTTCCCCGTCCTCGACTCGCCGCACCCGGCGTACCGGACGCTCATGCGCGCGTACTTCGCCCACCTGGAGCGGTCGGTGGGCAGCGACACGGCGTGGGCCCGTTCGCTGCCGGTGCCGCTGGAACGCGCCGGGCTGGCCGGAGTCGGGCTCGACGCGCGGCTGCGGCCGCTCCGGGGCGGGGACGGGGAGGCGCGGTGGTGGCGGCTGACGCTGGAGCAGGCCCGCCCGGCGATGGTGGCGGCCGGGACGGCGGCGGACGGGGACTTCGAGGCGGCCTACCGCGACCTGGCGTGCCCGGACTTCCACGACCTGTCACTCGCCGTCTTCGCCGCCTGGGGCCGCCGCCCGGCCTGACGCGAGCACGCCCCGCCGGGTCTCGCGCGGCGGGGCGTGCTCACGCACGGATGGGGCGGGCGTCAGCGTTCGTCGGCCGGGCGCGGGAGGCGGAAGGCCGAGACGAGGAAGAAGATCCCGCCGAGCAGGGCGTAACCGGCGAGGGTCGTCAGCGAGGGGTCGTCCTGCGCGGCGCTCCCGACGAACGAGGCGCCGGCCAGCGCCGAGATCCCGCCGCTGGCGATCATGGCCCACTGGCCGCCCATCGGCCGTCGCGCGACGCCCACGAAGAGCTGGACGAGACCGGAGACGATCGCCCACGCGCCCCACACGCGCAGCACGTCGGCGACGCCCGAGGCCCCCGCGACAGCGACGCCGACGGCGGCGAGCGAGCTGACGGCGATGTTCACGTACAGGCCCGTGACGGGTCGGCCGGTACGCGCCGACCTGGCGTCCACGACGGCCGCGGCCACGTCGAAGGCCGGATAGAGGAACAGCAGCAGCCGGGCGCCGGTGGTCAGTTCCGAGCCGGACGCGAGCAGGAGCGCCGCCCACGCGGCGGCGAAGACGAAGCGGACGGTGTAGAGCCTGCGCAGGGCGGGCGTGGCTCCGGCGTGCTGGGCCGTGGCAGCGGATGTCATGGCGTTCTCCCGTGGAGGTGAGAGTGGAGAGAGAACGGTCTCTCTCCTTTTGAGAGCGTGGCACAGTCCGCACGCGAAAACAAGAGAGACCGTTCTACCTGCTACAGTCGGCGCTATGAACGACACGGCATCCGCGCCCGGCAAGGCCCCCGGCGGGCGAGTCTCCGCGGCCCGCGAGCGGCTGCTGCGGACCGCCGGACAGCTCTTCTACGCGGAGGGCATCCACACGGTGGGCGTGGACCGCCTCGTCGCCGAGGCGCACGTCACCAACGCCACCTTCTACCGCCACTTCCGCAGCAAGGAGGACCTCGCCGTCGCCTACATCGGCGGCGTCGACCGGACGATCCGCGCCCAGATCGACTCCCTCGCGGCCGCGGACGCGCCGCCCGACGCCGTCCTGCGGGGCATCGGCGCGTCCCTGGTCGAGCAGATCCGCTCGCCCGGCTACCGCGGCTGCGCCTTCCTCAACGCGGCGGCCGAGTACCCCGATCCGGAGCACCCCGTCCACCGTGCCGTCGTCGAGCACCGGGCGTGGTTCCTGCGGACGGTGACCGGGCTGTTCGCCGCGATCACGGCCGCGGAGTCCGCGTACGCCGGGCGGCACTTCGTCATGCTCCGCGACGGCGCGATGAGCGCGGGCTACCTCGGGGACCCCGTCGTCGCGGGCGAGACCCTGCGGCGGGGGATCGACGGACTGCTGCGCGTCCACGCGGCGCGTGAGCTGGGCGAGGACGCCGCCGCGCCCGGCGGGGCACCGGACGCCCCGGCGGTCGCCGACGTCGCGTGCGCGCCACCGCCGCCCGGCGCGTAGCCACGACTGGCGCAGACGTCGAACGGATGCCGCGCGGCGGCGGGAGCACGGTCGCGGTTCCACTCACCGTCGCGTGACGCCGACCGGTCGGCGGTACCGGGCCGATCCGGGACCGGCGGGCCGATGCCTCAAGGCCTGTTGCTCACCCCGACGTGCTCGACAGCGACGATCACCGGTTTCCTGCTCACGATCCGGTAGAGCACCCGGTAGAAGCCCGCCCGCATACGGAACTGGTCGTCACCGTACGGGTGAACGCCCGGTGGTCGCGGGTTGTCCAGAAGGAGGTTGATGCTGTCGAGCAGCGACTCCGCTGCTCGGTGGTCCTCCTTCTGGAGCCGGGCGAACGAGCGTTTGGCGGACGCCTCCCACTTCACTCCCCCCATTCCCCGGCCTCCAATTGCTTCACGAACTCCTCGTGCGGCGTGGGCTCCTTGCCTTCGAGACGGGCGACGGTGTTCCGCGCGATGGCGAGGTCGTCCTCCAGGTCCTCCAGTTCGGGAAGGCACACCACGACGGCGACGATGCGGTCGTCCCCGTCCACGAGCGCGATCCGCTCCCGCGATTCCTCGACGCGTCGCGCCAGTACATTCATCTGGCCGTCGGCGCAGGTGATCGGCATGGCGTTCCAGGGGCCCAGTTTCTTCAGCCCGCTCAACGGTGTGTAGGCGTCCATGCGGAGAGCGTAGCTTCCGGCGGATCGCCGCATTTCCCCTCCGGCCTCGCCGCCGGGCATCCCTCCCGCCCTCCGGGTCCGGGGGCGGGAGGGGCCGTCCGGTCAGGCGGCCGGGTCGCCGACCAGGGCGTCTCCGGCGATGCCCGCCTTCGCGGGGTCGTAGTAGTCGCGGATGCCCTCGGCCCACACGTCCACCGTGATGCGGTCGTCGTCGTCCGGGCCGAACGCGTCGAAGAGCGCGTTGATGTTCGGCGTCTCGAAGCCGATGGCCCGCATCAGGGCGATGAACAGCGGCCGTTCGATCCGCCCGTCGCCGTCCGGGTCGCCGAGCGCCGACAGGGCGACGGCGAACGCGTCCAGCGCGGCGCCGAAGCGCTCGGGCGCGAGGACGACGGCGTTGAACTCCGCCGGGTCGATCCGTCCGTCCTGGTCGGCGTCCAGCTCGGTGGCGAGGGTGGTCCACCAGTCCCGGAGGGAGGCGAGCAGCGCCGCCTTGCGCGACTCGTCCGAGCCCTCGGCCACCGCGAGGACGCGCTGCCCCATCAGCTCGAAGTCGTCCGCCTCGACGACGCCGTTGCCGTTCGCGTCGAAGAGGGTGAAGACCAGTCCGGCCCTGCCGGTCGCCGCGCTGGTCGCTTCCGTGGTCATCTCGCACCGCCTATCCCCGGGCCCTGGGCGGCCCGGCCCCTCGACTATGGAGGGCGCGGGACGGGGCGGCCTGGAGAACGGCGGGCGTTCACCGTAACGGATGAACGCCCACCCTCCGGTGGGGAGTTAGACCCCCATCGGGTGCCAGACGGTCTTCGTCTCCAGCGGCCACAGCAGGCGGCCGGTGCCCGGGTCCGCCGTCCAGTCCTCGTCGGCGCGCGGGCGCCGTACGCGCTTCAGCGTCCCGGCCGCCTCGGCCTCCAGGGCGGCCGCCTCCGTCCCCGCGCCGGTGAGGTCGAGCGCGTCCACGTCGCCGTGCGCGGCCAGCGGCGGCCCCAACTCGGCGACGCGGCCGGAGAGTACGTTGACGACGCCGCCCGGCACGTCCGAGGTCGCCAGGACCTCCGCCAGCGACAGGGCGGGCAGCGGGGCGCGTTCCGAGGTGATCACAACGGCCGTGCAGCCCGTGGCGAGGACCGGCGCCAGCACGGACACCAGGCCGAGCAGCGACGACTCCTGCGGCGCGAACACGGCGACGACGCCGGTCGGTTCGGGCGTGGACAGGTTGAAGTACGGCCCGGCCACCGGGTTCGCCGCGCCCGCGACCTGCGCGATCTTGTCCGTCCAGCCCGCGTACCAGACCCAGCGGTCGATCGCCGCGTCCACGGCGGCCCGCGCCTTCGCCGCGCCAAGACCCTCCGCGTCCGCCACCTCGGCGGCGAACTGCCCGTGCCGCCCCTGGAGCATCTCCGCGACGCGGTACAGGACCTGGCCCCTGTTGTACGCGGTCGCGCCCGACCAGCGCGGGAACGCCTTGCGGGCCGCGACCACCGCGTTCCGCGCGTCCTTGCGCGACGCCAGCGGGGCGTTGGCGAGCCACTGCCGTCCGGCGGCGTCCGTCACCTCGTACACCCGTCCGCTCTCGGAGCGGGGGAACGCGCCCCCGATGGACAGCTTGTAGGTCTTCAGCACGGAGAGACGCTGCGCGGGCCCCGGCTCCGGCTGCTTCTTCGCGGGCTGCTTCCCGGCCTGCTTCGCCGGCTGCTTCGCGGACTGCTTCTCAGACATCGAGATACGCCTCCAGGCCGTGCCGCCCGCCCTCGCGGCCGTAACCGGACTCCCGGTAGCCGCCGAACGGCGACGTGGGGTCGAACTTGTTGAACGTGTTGGACCAGACGACGCCCGCCCGCAGCCGGTTCGCCATCCACAGGATGCGCGAGCCCTTCTCCGTCCAGATCCCGGCGGACAGCCCGTACGGCGTGTTGTTGGCCTTGGCGACCGCCTCGTCCGGCGTGCGGAAGGTGAGGACGGACAGCACCGGGCCGAAGATCTCCTCGCGCGCCACGCGGTGCGCCTGCGTCACGCCGGTGAACAGCGTCGGCGCGAACCAGTAGCCGCTGGACGGCAGTTCGCACGGCGGCGACCAGCGCTCCGCGCCCTCCGCCTCGCCCGCCGCCGCCAGCTCCTCGATCCTCGCGAGCTGCGCCGCCGAGTTGATCGCGCCGATGTCGGTGTTCTTGTCCAGCGGGTCGCCCACGCGCAGCGTCGCCATGCGCCGCCTGAGCGCGTCGAGCAGCTCCTCCGCCACCGACTCCTGCACCAGCAGGCGCGAGCCCGCGCAGCAGACGTGGCCCTGGTTGAAGAAGATGCCGTCGACGATCCCCTCGACGGCCTGGTCGAGCGGGGCGTCGTCGAAGACGATGTTCGCGGCCTTGCCGCCGAGTTCGAGCGTGACCTTCTTGCGCGTCCCGGCGACCGTGCGGGCGATGGCGCGGCCCACGCCGGTCGAGCCGGTGAACGCGACCTTGTCCACGCCGTCGTGCGCGACCAGCGCCGCGCCCGTCGCGCCGTCGCCCGTCACGATGTTGACGACACCGGCGGGCAGCCCGGCCTGCGCGCAGATCTCCGCGAAGCGCAGGGCGGTCAGCGGCGTCGTCTCGGCCGGCTTGAGGACGACGGTGTTGCCCGTCGCGAGGGCCGGGGCGATCTTCCAGGCGAGCATCAGCAGCGGGAAGTTCCACGGGATGACCTGCGCCGCGACGCCGAGGGGGCGCGGCGCGTCGCCGAAGCCCGCGTACCGCAGCTTGTCGGCCCAGCCCGCGTAGTAGAAGAAGTGCGCGGCGACCAGCGGGAGATCGACGTCGCGCGACTCGCGGATCGGCTTGCCGTTGTCCAGCGACTCCAGCACCGCCAGCTCGCGCGACCGCTCCTGGACCAGCCGCGCGATGCGGAAGAGGTACTTGCCGCGCTCGGCGCCCGGCAGCGCCGACCACGCGGGGAACGCCGCGCGCGCCGCCGCGACCGCCGCGTCCACGTCCGCCTCGCCCGCCCAGGCGACCTCGGACAGGACCTCCTCGCTCGCGGGCGAGACCGTCTTGAAGACCTTCCCGTCCGCCGCGGGCCTGAACTCGCCGCCGACGAACAGGCCGTGCGACGGCCGGACGTCCGCGACGGCCCGCGACTCGGGCGCGGGCGCGTACTCGAAAGTGCTCATGGGGTGTCAGTCCACCGTCACATAGTCGGGGCCGGAGTAGCTGCCGGTGCGCAGCTTCTGACGCTGCATCAGCAGGTCGTTCAGGAGGCTGGACGCGCCGATCCTGAACCAGTCGGGGCTGAGCCAGTCCTCGCCCGCCGACTCGTTCACCAGCACCAGGTAGGCGATCGCCTGCTTCGCCGTCCTGATGCCGCCCGCCGCCTTCACGCCGACCTGCCTGCCGGTCGCGGCCCGGAAGTCGCGGGCCGCCTCCAGCATGAGCAGGGTGTTGGGCGGGGTGGCGTTGACGCCGACCTTGCCGGTGGAGGTCTTGATGAAGTCGGCGCCCGCCAGCATCGCGAGCCAGGAGGCGCGGCGGATGGCGTCGTACGTGGCCAGCTCGCCGTTCTCCAGGATCACCTTCAGGTGCGCGTCGCCGCACGCCTCGCGGACGGCGGCGATCTCCTCGTACACCGCGAGGTAGCGGCCGGAGAGGAACGCGCCCCGGTCGATCACCATGTCGATCTCGTCCGCCCCGGCGGCGACCGCCGCGCGGGTGTCGGCGAGCTTCACGTCGCGGGCGGCGCGGCCCGCGGGGAAGGCGGTGGCGACGGACGCGACCTTGATGCCGGTGCCGCGCAGGGCCTCGACGGCGGTGGCGACCAGGTCGGGGTAGACGCAGATCGCGGCGACGGCGGGCGTCCCGCGGTCGGTGGGGTCGGGCGCGGCGCCCTTGGCGCAGAGCGAGCGGACCTTGCCCGCCGTGTCGGCGCCCTCCAGCGTCGTCAGATCGATCATCCGGATGGCGAGATCGATGGCGAACGCCTTGGAGCTGGTCTTGATCGAACGCGTCCCGAGCGTGGCGGCGCGGGCTTCGAGTCCGACCGCATCGACGCCGGGCAGACCGTGCAGGAAGCGGCGCAGCGCGGCGTCGGACGCCGTGACGTCCGCGAGGCCGGGGGCGGCGGCGGGGCTTGAGCTGGGGGGCCGGGAAAGCATGGTCACCAGATCAGCATATCTACGCGCGTAGTGGCCTGTCACGCCCTCGGCGGAAGACGGCCGGAAGGCGGCCCGTGGATTCGTTCCCTTGTCCACGAATGCACCCCTGCGGGTGGTTTGGGGCGGTGGTGCGCGTCCGTGTGGGTGACGTCTCGCCGCCTGGGCAGGCACAGGGGGGCGCGCGCCGAGCCGCCCGCCCGCACTGCCCGCCCGGACGGAAGGACCACACGCAGATGGCCACCTACAGCACGGAGATCCACACCGGAGGCGGCGGCTGGCAGCCGGACCGGCCGCTGTCGCTCCACCTCGCCAACCGCGGCGAGGTCGTGCCCGAGGACGGGCGCCCCTCGACCGGCACGACCGTCACGTGGAGCGGCGACCAGGGCAAGGGGACGGTCACGTTCTTCGACGGCGGCAGCCGCTTCGAGGGCACCGCCCAGTTCCCGGGCGAGGGCCCCGTCGAGTACCGGGGCAGGGCCCAGGACTGACCGGTCCGCCACCGCGTCGCGGGGCGCCCCGGACACCGGGCGCCCCGCGACCCCGCCCCCGCGCGGCCGTCCGGCACAATCGGTCGCATGAGTGAGCCCCAGAAGTACGCCGACCGCGTCTACCGCTCGGGAGCCGGCATCGTGGGCGGCGTCCTGCTGCTCGCCCTCGCCGCGTGGCTCGGCTTCGACGCCATCCTGCGCGGCGACGGCCGCACGCCGCTGGTGGCGCTGTCGGTGCTGGTGTTCGCCGTGCCGCTGATCGTGGCGTTCTCCATCCGCCCGGCGGTCTTCGCGTCGGACGAACGCCTGCGGGTGCGCAACCCGTTCCGCACCGTCGTGCTGCCGTGGGGCAAGGTCGAGACCGTGCGGGCGCGCTACTCGTCCGAGGTCGTCGCGGAGGGGCGCACGTACCAGCTGTGGTCCATCCCCGTCTCGCTGCGCGCCCGCAACCGCGCCAACCGCCGCCGCGAGCAGGCCGAGTCCGCCCGCATGCCCCGTTCGGGACGCCTCGGCGGCTTCGGCGGCTTCGGCACGCCCGACCAGGAGCACGGTGAGCCCCGCCCGCCGACCCCGGCGGCGGGCGACGAGGCCGTCCTCGTCCTGCGCGAACTGGCCGAGCGGCACCGCGAGAAGCCCGGCGCGCAGGGCGACATCGAGACCCGCTGGAGCCTGGAGACGCTGATCCCCCTCGCGGCGGGCGCGGTCGCGCTGCTCGTGCTCTGGCTGACGAGCTGACCCGGCCGCCGCGCGCGTGGACCTCGCCTACCCGTTCGCGGGCCGCTGGCTCGTCCGGAACAGCCCCGCCGACCGGGTGCCGAGCCACGGCACGGCCCTGTTCGCCACGTCCTACGCGATCGACTTCGTACCGGTCGGCGACACGGGCGGCACGGCGCCCCTCACGCCCCGCTCCCTCATCCGGCCTGAACCGCCCGAGAGGTTCCCCGGCTTCGGGCGCCCCGTCCTGGCGCCCGCCGAGGGGGTCGTCGTCGCCGCGCACGACGCCGAGCCCGACCACATGGCCTACCGCGGCCTGCCCTCCCTCGGCTACGCGCTGACGCAGCGCCGACGGGCCGCGGCAGGCTGGGTGGCACTCGCCGGGAACCACGTACTCATCGAGAGCCGCGGCGTCGTCGTCGCCCTCTGCCACCTCCGGCACGGCACGGTCGAGGTCCTGCCGGGGCAGCGCGTCCTCACCGGTGACACGATCGGCCGCTGCGGGAACTCGGGCAACAGCACCGAGCCGCACGTCCACGTCCAGGCCGTCGACAGCCGCGACATCGCGCACGCCGCCGCCGTGCCCCTGACGTTCGGGGGGCGCCTGCCGCACAACGGCGAGGTCATCACCGCGCACGCCCCCTAAGGCGTTTGCGGCGACGCCGCCCGTCGCGGATCATCCCTCCCGTGACCGACACCCGCGCGCCCGCCGCCCCCCGTCCCCTCGCCCTGATCACCGGGGTCGGCCGCAGCGCCGGGATCGGCGCGGGCATCGCGCGCCGCCTCGCCGCGTCCGGCTGGGACCTCGCCTTCACCTACTGGACGCCCTACGACCGGCGCATGGAGTGGGGCGCCGAGGAGGGCGCGGCCGACGCCATCGCCGCCGACCTCGCCGCGCGCGGCGCCACGACCGCAGCCGTCGAGGCCGACCTCGCCGACCCGGCCGCGCCCGCCCGGGTCTTCGACGAGGTCGAGAGCCGCCTCGGCATGGTCACGGCCCTGGTGCTGTCCCACTGCGAGTCGGTCGACTCCGGCCTGCTGGACACGACCGTCGAGAGCTTCGACCGCCACTTCACGGTCAACGCGCGGGCGTCCTGGCTGCTGATCCGCGAGTACGGCCGCCGCTTCACGGGCACGCACGGCACCGGCCGCGTCGTCGCCCTCACCAGCGACCACACCGTGGGCAACCTGCCGTACGGCGCGAGCAAGGGCGCCCTCGACCGCATCACCCTCGCCGCCGCCCACGAACTGGCCGAACTCGGCGTCACGGCGAACGCCGTCAACCCCGGCCCGGTGGACACCGGCTGGATGACCGACGACCTCCGCACGCGGATCCGCGCCGCCACCCCCCTCGGCCGCCTCGGCACCCCCGAGGACACGGCGCACCTCGTGGACTTCCTGCTGTCGCCGCAGGGCCAGTGGGTCAACGGGCAGCTCCTCCACAGCAACGGCGGGTCGGCCTGACCGTGTTCGCCGCACTCTCCGCCCTCAACGCCCGCCCCGCCCTCTACTCCCGCGTCACCACACCGGAGTTGTGGACCGACCCGCACATCTCGGCGCGCATGCTCGCCGCGCACCTGGACCCGTCCGTCGATCTCTCCTCCTACCGGGCGGAGTTCATCGAACGGGTCGTCGCCTGGCTCGTCGGCCGCTTCGGCGTACGGGCGGGCGTGCGCGTCGCCGACCTCGGGTGCGGGCCCGGCCTGTACACCACGCCGCTGGCCCGCGCCGGGGCCGACGTCACCGGGCTCGACCTGTCGGCGCGCTCGCTCGGCCACGCCGGGTCGCTCGCCCGCGCGGAGGGGCTGACCGTCCGCTACCTGCGGCAGGACTACCTCACCTGGCGCGACCCGGACGGCGCGCGGTACGACCTGGTCCTCATGGTGATGCGGGACTACTGCGCGCTGCCCCCGGACGGGAGGCGGGCGTTGCTGCGCACCGTGCGGCAACATCTCGACGGCGGCGGCTCGTTCGTCCTCGACGTCGATTCCGCGGCCGCGCTGGCCGATGTGCGCGAGCGGGCGGTGTACGCGCCGTCCATGATGGACGGATTCTGGTCCGACCGGCCCTACTTCGGCTTCCACAACACCTACCGCTACGAGAGCGCGCGCGTGTCGCTGGACAAGTACGAGATCTTCGAGGCCGGGCGGCACAGGACGTTCTGCAACTGGGTCCGCTACTTCACGCCGGACGAGCTGGGCGCGGAGCTGGCCGAGGCCGGGTTCGGCGCGGTCGAAATCCTCGGCGACCTCGCCGGAGGCGCCTACGACGCGGGGGCGCCGTCGTTCGCCGCCGTGGCGACGACCGGCCGCCGGTAGGCCGCTCCCGCACGGGCGGGCGCGACGCGCTCCGTCCGTCCGCGTCCCGGCGCCCCGGGGAGCCGGATCAGCCCTCGGCGCCCGGACGCCACTCAGCGGCGAGGAGGCCGAGCAGCACCTCGTCCAGGAACTCGCCCATCACCCACGCCGAGGACCGCAGCACGCCCTCGCGCGTGAAGCCGTTGCGCTCGGCGGCGCGCAGCATCGCGAAGTTGTCCGCCAGCGTCTCGATCTGCAGCCGGTGCAGGCCGCGCACGACGAAGCCGTAGTGGCACAGCACCGCCACCACGTCGCTGCCGTAGCCCTTGCCGCGGAACGACGGGCGCAGGCCGAGGCCGATGTGCGCGCTGCGGTGATGGGTGTCGATGCCCCACAGCGTGGCCGTGCCGACGAGTTCGCCGCCGTCCAGCTCGACCACGGAGAACGGGACGTGCCCCTGCTCCTTGTCGTCCACGACGAGCCGCGAGTCCTCCGCGCCGGGCGTCATGGGCCGCCACGGCCGCCCCTCGGCCCGCGAGCCGCCCACCACGTCGTCGTACAGCTCCGTCCGCAGGACCGGGATGTCGTCCGCGTGCCGGGCCCTGAGCCCGACCTTCGTGCCTGTGAGCATGCGAGCTTTCTATCCGACCAGCCGATTCACCGGCAAACCGGTTCCCCTAGGGACGCAGCACGATCTTCCCGACGTGTCCCCTGCGGGCGAGTTCCTCCTGCGCCCGCGCGGCCTCCTCCAGCGGGAACACCTCGGCGACGAGGGGCTCGACCGCGGCCCGGCGCGCCATGTCCATCAGGAGGGCGAAGTGCGTGGGCGTGTGCATCGCGGACCCGATCACCTGCGCGTTGTGCAGGTAGAGGCGGCGCACGTCGAAGGCCACCCCGTACCCGCCGAGCGCCCCGGCGACGACCCACCGGCCGCCCTCGCACAGGAGCGGCAGCCCGTCGCCCACCAGGTCACCGGCGACCACGTCGAGCCCGACGTCGATGCCCTGCGGCGCGGCGTCGCGCACCTGGGCGGCGACGTCCCCGGCCCGGTCCACGACCTCGTGCGCGCCCGCGTCGCGCACCGCGTCGATCTTCGCGCCGCTGCTGATCGCGACCACCGTCGCGCCGCGCGCGCGGGCGATCTGCACCAGCGCGATCCCGACGCCGCCCGACGCCCCCGAGACGAGGACGGTCTCGCCCTCGCGCAGCCGCCCGCGTTCGATCATGCCGAGCGCCGTGCCGTACGCGGTGGGCAGCGACGCGAGCTGGTCGTCCGTGAGCGGGGAGTCCGTGACGTCGTGCGCGCGGTCGGCCCGCGCGGTGACGAACTCGGCGTAGCCGCCGTCGCGTTCGCTCCCCATCAGGCCGACCGGGTTCGCGTCGGGGCCCTCGGCGTCGTAGAGCGCGGGGTCCACGACCACGCGGCGGCCGACGAGGCCCGCGTCCACCCCCGTACCGGCCGCAACGACCCGCCCCGCCACGTCGGCACCCTGGATGCGCGGGAAGTCGAGCGGGCCGCGCCAGCCCGACAGCGCGTCGGGGTCGTCCGGGCGGCCGTAGGCGCCCTCGCGGGTCCACAGGTCGGTGTTGTTCAGCGCCACCGCGCCGACCCTGACGAGGACCTCACCCGCCCCCGGGACGGGCACGGGCACCTCGGCCGCCTCCAGGACCTCGGGCCCTCCGTGCCTGGTGATCCGCACCGCGCGCATGGTCTCGGGCACACCCATCGCTCACCCTCTCCGTCGTCCCACAGAACAGCGCAAGCCCTCACCGGGCCCGCCACCGCACCTTTCCACGCACCGCCTACCCCACAGGACACCGACACCCACACCCGCATATCCGCCGACAGGCCGGGAGCAACCCCCGCACATGCCGTGAACGCGGGCCGGAGGCCGCCGCCACCGGACCGGGTCAGGGGGTGGGGGGCCAGGTGTGGAGGGCTGTGGTGGCCACCGCGTGGAGGTCTTCGCGTGTGGCGCCGCTCGCGGCCTGGACGGCGAGGCCGCTGGAGACCGCCATCACGAACCGGGCGAGCAGTCCCGGGTCGGACGCCGTCGGCAGGTCGCCGTCGTCGCGCGCCCTGGCGAACCTCTCCGCGAGGCGCGCGCAGGCGTCGTTGCGCCAGCCGGCCAGCAGGTCGCGGACGGCGCGCTCCGCCGGGGCCGCCGCCAGGCAGCCCTGGACGACGAGGCAGCCGGCCGGGCGGCCGGCGCCGCTGACGGTCTCGACGGTGCCGCGCAGGAAGGCCGCCGCGACCTCCCTGGCGGTCGGTTCGGCGAGCGCGCGCACGGCGTAGGCGGCCGGGCCCTCGGAGTAACGCGCCAGGGCCTTCCGGAACAGTTCCTCCTTGTTCCCGAAGGCGGCGTACATGCTCGTGCGGGTGATGCCCATGGCGGCGGTCAGGTCGGTGAGGCTGGCGCCCTCGTAGCCCTGCTCCCAGAACACCAGCAGCGCCCGTTCAAGCGCCTCGTCCGCGTCGAACCCCCTGGGCCGCCCGATGGCCGCCCGCCGTGCGCCTTCCATGCCGGGGAGCATAGTCCGCCCCTGGCCGAGGGGGCGGGGCCGTGGCGCCCTCAGGCGATGAGGAGGCGGAGGCCGAGGTCCGCCGCGTCGAGCCGCCCGAGCCCGGCGTTGCGTTCCGCCCAGCGGCCGGAACGGAGGTCGTCGCCGAGCCCGCGCACCGCCCGCCGCTCCGCCTCGGGGCCGACCCTCGTCCACACCGACACCGCGCGGCGCACATGCTCCTCCAGGTACGCGTGCGGCCGCCGCCAGTACGCCTCGAACAGGCCGTCGGCGCAGTCCCACGGGACGGGCACCGGCTCGGCGCGGGCACCGATCGCGTCCGCCATCCCGGCGAGCGACGGGAACCCCGCGAGGACACCGGCGAACTCGGGCAGGTAGTCCCGGGTGAGCCAGAACCGGCCCCGCCACCCCGGCTCGTCGGTGTCGAAGGTGAGCACCACCACGCGGCGGGCCACGCGCCGCATCTCGCGCAGCCCCGCCATCGGGTCCTCCCAGTGGTGCACGGTGGAGACGGCCATCGCCGCGTCGAAGGCGCCGTCCTCGAACGGCAGGTCCTCCGCCGCGGCCGCCACGCACGGCGCCGACCCGGCGGGGCGCTGCGCCCGCATGACCGCCGACGGCTCCACCGCCGTCACGTCGCGGTCGGCGGGCTCGTACGAGCCGGTGCCCGCGCCGACGTTCAGCACCGTCCGCGCGTCGCCCAGCGCGTCCGCGATCCGCGCGGCGAACCGCGGGTCCGTGCGGCGGGTCGCGGTGTAGGCGCCGCCGATCGTGTCGTACAGCCGTGCACCGAGCACTTCCAGCTGCTCCTCGGGTGTCACTTCGAGTCCCTTCGCCCGTACGTCGAGTTCCCTGTCGATGGCGGCCACCATGGCGGCGGCGCGGTCCCGCCGTTCCAGCAGCAGGGCGCGCAGGCGGCGCAGGTGCGCGACCGCGTCGGCGGACGGGTCGCCGACCAGTTCGGCGACCTCCCGCAGGCCGAAGCCGAGCCGCCGGTAGGCGAGCACTTCCCTGAGCCGCTCCACGTCGCCCGCCGAGTAGGCCCGGTACCCGGCGGCGGTCCGCGCCGACGGGCGGACGAGCCCGACCTCGTCGTAGTGGTGCAGCGTGCGGACGGTCACGCCTGCCAGTCCGGCCACGCGTCCCACGGTCCAGTGGTCTTCCACGCCGACGACTATGCGCCCTGCCGTCACGTGAGGGTCAAGGGCCGATGTGACGCGGGCGGGCAGGGGGTGCGTGCCGTCCGCGCCAAAAGCGTTTGTGGGGGCGGGCGGCGGGCGGGGAGGATCGGCGGGTGGAGGGTGTGCTGATCGTCACCGGCATGCCGGGGGCGGGGAAGACGACGGTGACGCGGCTCGTCGCGTCGCTGCTGCCCCGGTCCGCCCGGCTCGCGGGGGACGACCTGAACGGGATGATCACCAGGGGACGCGTCTGGGCGCTGGGCGAGCCCGCCGACGAGGCCGCGCGCCAGGTCCGCCTGTGCAACGCCAACCTCTGCGCGCTCGCCGCCAACTTCGCGGACGCCGCGTTCACCCCTGTGATCGACTGGGTGGTGCCGACCCGGGAGCAGCTCGACTTCTTCGTCGCCCGCCTCGCCCCGCGGCCGGTGCTGTTTGTCGTCCTCGCGCCGGGGCCCGAGGTCTGCCGCGAGCGGAACGAGGCGCGCGATCCCCGCGAACGCGTCCCCTACGACCACCGGGCCCTGGATGCCGGGATGCGGCGGGAGCTGGGCGGCGCGGGCTGGTGGCTCGACACCGCCGCCCTCACGCCGGGGGAGACGGCGGACCTGGTCGTGCGCGAGGCCGCCCGCCGCGCCCCGGTGGGGCCCGCTGCCTAGGATGTGCGGCATGAACACGGCATATCTGGCGGAACTGTTCTCGCTCGAAGGGCGGGTCGCCGTCGTGACCGGAGGCAGTTCCGGGATCGGGCGGGCGATGGCGGAGGCGCTCGCACGGGCGGGCGCGAGCGTCGTGGTCGTCGCCCGGCGCGCGGCCGGACTCGACGCGACCGTGCGGGACCTGACCGACGCGGGCTGCCGCGCCGCCCGCGTCGCCGCCGACCTGGGCAGCCGCGAGGGGGTCCGCGCCGCCGCCGAGGAGGCGGCGGCCGTCTTCGGCGAACCCGACATCCTCGTCAACTCCGCCGGGATCAACCTGCGTCCGCCGATGGGCGACATGGACGACGCCGTGTGGGACGCCACCATGGCCGTCAACCTGGAGGCGCCCCACCTGCTGTCCCAGCGTTTCGGCCCCGGCATGGCCGAGCGCGGCCACGGGCGGATCATCCACGTCAGCTCGCAGCAGGCGCACCGCGCGTTCGTGCAGAGCGGGGCGTACGGGGTGTCCAAGGGCGCGCTCGAATCCCTCGCGCGCTCCCAGGCCGAGGCGTGGTCGCCGTACGGGGTCACCTGCAACACCCTCGTACCCGGCTTCGTGATGACCCCCCTCAACGCCCGCCTGTCGTCCGACCCCGAGCGCGTCGCCGCGCTGGCCGCCCGGACGATGGTCGGGCGCAACGGCGTGCCGGACGACTTCGCGGGCGCCGTCGTCTTCCTGGCGAGCCGCGCGTCGGCGTACGTCACCGGCCAGTCGGTGTACGTGGACGGCGGCTTCTCCGTCCACTGACGGGGGCGGCCCGGCCGCGCCGGGAAGCACCGGTGACGGCGGTATTGCAGCCCGGGTGGAACCGCGGGCGGTGGGCCGCGCGTGTCATAGCAAACTTGTACGATCGCGAGCCCTGCGCCCCGCCTCGGCGGGGCGCAGGGGCGTTCCTTGGGGGAAAGATGGCGCGGCCTTCCGATTGGTCTCCGGTGGGGATGGATTCTGATCCGACGCCGGGTGATCCGGAGGAGGTGCGGCTGCTGGCGGATGAGTTGCAGACGTTCTCCGATGATGTGGCGGAGGCGCTGGGGAAGGTCCGGGGGCTGGCGTCGGATCGTGCGGTGCAGGACTGGGCGGGCCTGTCGGCGGAGGCGTTCCGGTCCGAGTTCGATGGTGTGCCGGGGAATCTGGAGAAGCTGCGGGATTCCTACGACTTGTGTGCGCAGGCGTTGGGGACGTACTGGCCGAAGTTGCAGGCGGCGCAGGGGCAGGCTGACCGCGCGCTGGACCGGGCGATCGCGGCGCAGGCTGATCTGACGTCGGCGCAGGGCGCGTTGGGGGATGCGCAGGACTGGGTTGGCAGGGCGGGGGACGAGGCGGAGCGGCTCCAGCGGGAGGGGGAGCGGGCGGGTGCGCCTGCGCCGGATGAGGCGGAGGTGCGTGCGGCGACGCGGGATCGGCAGGCGGCTGATCAGGCGCGGGAGTCCGCACAGGCCCGGGTGGACACGGCGCAGGACTCGCTGGATGCGGCGCGGGAGTTGGCGCGGCAGGCCAGGGAGATGCGTGAGGAGGCTGCCCGGGAGGCGGCGCGTGACATCGACGAGGCCTCGGACGCGGGGATCCAGAACCGCAAGTGGTGGCAGAAAGCGGTCCACTGGGTCACCGAGAACTGGGACACGATAGTTGACGTGTGCAAGGTGATCGTCGCCGTCCTCGGGGTCGTGGTGATGATCATCGGCGGACCCCTGGCGTGGGTCGTGCTCGCGGCGGCGCTGGTCGTGCTGGCGGACACGCTGGTCAAGTACTCCAGAGGCGAAGCAGGTCTGCTCGACGTCGCGTTCGCGGCGCTGGACTGCATCCCGGGCATGAAGGGGCTCACGACGCTCGGCGGCCTCGCCCGCGGTGCGCGCGGTCTTGCTTCCGGTGGTCTGCGCGGCATGGCCCTCGGTGCCCGTGGCCTCGGCCAGCGCATACGCGGCATGGGGCGCGGCATACGCAGCCTCTTCTCCCGGGGTGACCCGGTGGACATGGCCACCGGCGACGTCGTGATGTCCGCCACCGACGTCGAACTGCCCGGTGTGCTGCCCCTGGTGCTCGAACGCCATCACCGCACGTCGGTGCGGTCGGGCACCTGGTTCGGCCGCTCGTGGGCGTCCACGCTCGACCAGCGGCTCGCCCTCGACGCGGACGGCGCGCGGCTGTGCACCGAGGACGGCATGACGCTGTACTACCCCCGCCCGCTGCCGGGCGAGCCCGTCTACCCCGTCGAAGGCCCACGCTGGGCGCTCCGCTGGTCGGGCAACCCCCAGGACCCGCTCGTCGTCCACCAGCGCGAGACCGGCCGTTCCCTGCACTTCTCGGTCGTTCCCGGCCGCAGGGGTGGCGAACTGCCGCTCACCGCCCTCACCGACCGCAACGGCAACCGCATCCGCGTGGAGTACGACGACGAGGGCGCGCCCACCGACGTCGTGCACGACGCCGGATACCACGTCGGCATCACCACCCACCAGCGCCGCATCACCGAACTGCGCCTCCTCAGCGACCCCGAGCACCCCCTCCTCCTGCGCTACGGCTACGACCGCGCGGGCAATCTCACCTCGGTCACCAACTCCTCGGGCCTGCCCCTCACCTTCGCCTACGACCACAAGCGCCGCCTCACGCGCTGGGAGGACCGCAACGGCACCTGGTACGCGTACACCTACGACGCGCAGGGCCGCTGCGTCGCCACCGACGGCACCGGCGGCGCCCTCGCCAGCCGCATCGCCTACGACCCCGCGACCCACCGCACCCTCTTCACCGACTCCCTCGGCAACACCACCGTCTACCAGTTCAACGACTCCTACCAACTCGTCACCGAGACCGACCCCGAAGGCCACCACACCCACCGCACCTGGGACCGCTTCGATCACCTCCTCACCTATACAGACGCGCTGGGCCACACGACGTGTCACACCTACGACGACCACGGCGCCCTGCTGACCCTCACCCGCCCCGACGGCGGACGCGTCACCGTCACCCGTGACGACGAACTCGGCCTGCCCACCGAGGTGGTGCGCGAGGACGGCGCCCGCTGGCTCCAGGAGTACGACGAACGCGGCAACCCCCTCACCGTCACCGACCCCGCCGGTGCCCGTACCACCTACACCCACGACGCCCGCGGCGCCCACACCTCCACCACCGACCCCCTCGGCCACACCACCCGCATACGCAACGACGCGGCCGGCCTCACCGTCGCCCTCACCGACCCCACCGGCGCCACCGGCACGGTCACCCGCGACGCCTTCGGCCGCGCCGTCGCCGTCACCGACCCCACCGGCGCCACGGCCACGACGACCTGGAGCACCGAGGGCCACCCCCTCACCAGCACCGACGCCTCCGGCGCCGAACGCCGCTGGACCCGCGACGCCGAGGGCAACCCCGTCGCGTACACCGACGAGAGCGGCCGCACGACGCGCTGGACCTACGGCCCGTTCGACCTGCCCGTCTCCCAGACGCTCCCGGACGGCACCCGCCACGACTTCGAGCGCGACACCGAACTGCGCGTCCGCCGCGTCACCGCCCCCGGCGGCCTGGCGTGGCACCAGACGTACGACGCACTCGGCCGCCTCGTCGCCCAGTCCGACTTCGACGGCCGCACCCTCACGTACACCTACGACCCGTCCGGCGCCCTGCTCAGCCGCACCAACGCCCTCGGCCAGCGCGTCGCCTACACCTACGACGCCAACGGCGCGCTGACCGGCAGGGACGCCGACGGGCGGCGCACCGACTACCGCCTCGACGCGGCGGGCCGCCCCGTCGAGGCGTACGGGCCCGACGCCCGCGTCACGATCGAGCGCGACGTGCTCGGCCGCGTCCTCGCCGAGACGGTCGGGGACCGCACCGTCCGCCACACGTACGACCCGCTCGGCCGCCCCGTCGGCCGCACCACGCCCGCCGGGCACCACAGCGCCACCCGCTACGACGCCGCCGGACGCCCCGCCGAACTGCGCACCGGCACCCGCCTTCTGCGCTTCGACCGCGACCACGCGGGCCGCGAGACCGCCCGCACCCTCGGCCCCGGCCTCACCCTCCACCACACATGGGACGAACGCGGCCTCCTCACCGGCCAGACCCTCACCGCGCCCGGCGGGACACCGGTCAGCCGCACCTGGACCCACCACGCCGACCGCACCCCCGCCTCGGTCACCGAACCGGCCGCAGGACGGACCGACTTCACCCTCGACGCGCTGAACCGCATCACCGGCACCACCGGACCCGGCGGCCCCGAGGCGTACGCCTACGACCCGCTCGGCAACCAGACCGCCGCCCAGTGGCCCGACGAGGACACCGCCACCACCGGGGCACGCGAGTACGCCGGCACGCGCGTCCTCACCGCGGGCGCCGTCCACCACGAGTACGACGCGGCGGGCCGCACGGTCCTGCGCCGCCGCAAACGCCTCTCCCGCAAGCCCGAGACGTGGCGCTACGAGTGGGACGCCGAGGACCGCCTCACCCAGGTCACCACCCCGGACGGCACCCGCTGGCGCTACCTCTACGACCCGTTCGACCGGCGCACCGCCAAACAGCGGCTCGCCGCCGACGGCACCGTCGCCGAACAGACCACCTACGCCTGGTCGGGCTCCACCCTGATCGAGCAGACCACCACCAGCGCCGCCGACCCCACCGCGACCACGCTGACCTGGGACCACCACGAACTGCGCCCCGTCGCCCAGACCGAGCGCCGCGCCCCCGCGCCCTTCGACGCCGCCACCGCGCCCGACAGCGAGATCGACGCCCGCTTCCACGCCATCGTCACCGGCCTGACCGGCGCGCCCACCGAACTCGTGGACGACAGCGGCCGGATCGCCTGGCAGGCGCGCGCCACCGTCTGGGGCGTCACCACAACCGCGCCCGGCGCCACCACGGACACCCCGCTGCGTTTCCCCGGCCAGTACGCCGACGACGAGACCGGCTGGCACTACAACCTGCACCGCCACTACGACCCCGCCACCGCCCGCTACACCAGCCCCGACCCGCTCGGCCTCGCACCGGCACGCAATCCCGTCGCCTACGTCGAGAACCCCCAGACGCACGCCGACCCGCTGGGCCTGGCGCCCTGCCCCATCGACGTCAACTACGGGCGTCCCGACGGGCAGATCGTCCTGAGCGGCCACGGCGGCATCGGGGCGGCCGACCCCTCCCTCGTCACCGTGCCCGAGGGGACATGGCTGCACTTCTACTCACGCCACGGGGAGTCGATCGACAACTTCCTCGGCAACCGGATCGAGATGGCGAACCCCGTCCCGGTCCGCGTCTGGGGCCCGGGCAGCCGCGTCCCCGACTACCACCTCTACCCGCCGGACGGCCTCAGCCTCGTCGGCGCACCGCGTACGGTGACGGAGCCGACGCGCCTGTCCGCCCTCATCGGACCCAACATGGGCCCCGTCCACTGGGCCGCCTGCCGCTCCGTCCTCTGACCCACGCCCCCGCCCTCACACCGGAAGCCGCGCCACATGACCCACTTCGCCGACCTCACCCCGTACACCTACCTGCCCGGGACCGTGCCGCCCGGCGTCACGGCGCTGAACGTGGGCTGGCTCGCGGCCCCGCACGACCTCCCCACGGGCGAGCCCCCCGCCGGGTTCACCGAACGGCTCGGCCTGCTGTGCCGCGACGAGCGGCGGGCGCAGACGCGGGGCATGCACGCCTGCGACCGGCCGCACGCGGACGGTACGCCCGGCTTCCCCGTGAACGCCGCCATCGCAGGCGCGTCCGTACTGCTCGGCACGGCCGAGGTCCGCGTGGTCACGCCGGACGGGGTGTGGCTGTGCGCGCCGACGATGGTGCACCACTACGTGACGCACCACGCCTACCTGCCCCCGCCCGCGTTCACCGAGGCCGTCCTCGCGGGACGCGCCGCACCCGCCACCTGACGCCCACCCGCCGCGGGGCACAACCAACGGGCCGCACCCGACAGCCGACACCCACCGGCCCACCCGGGGGAGCCCGGGCTGGGGACGCGGCAGTGCCCGCACGCGCTGGGACGGTCGCATTGGCCGCTCACCACCAACCACGCGTACTTCCGCCTTGGGCAGCTCGCGCGGAGGGCGGCTCACCCGTCGCACGCCTCCGTCCCGGGCGGCCCGTCGGCAGTACGCGGCAGTGCCCGCACACGCCAAGGCGGCTCCGCTGGACGCGTCGCACTCGCCGCGCGTACTTCGGTGCCGGGTGCCCCGTCGGCAGTCGCCGCTGCTGGGCGGAACGGTTGGCATTCGTCGCGCCCCCCGGCGTCACACCTCCAGGCCCGCCGCCTCCGCCAGGTCGCGCTTGACCGCCGCCAGCGCCCCGGCCGCCGTCGCGCGGGCGTCCGGCAGCGCGTCGTGGCCCTCCACCGGGACGACCACCTCCAGGTAGCACTTCAGCTTCGGCTCGGTCCCGCTCGGCCGCACGATCACCCGCGCCGCCTCCACCGCGCCCGCGCCCGCCAGCCGGTACCGCAGCCCGTCCGTGGGCGGCAGCCCCCCGGCGCCCTCCGCCAGGTCCTCCGCCGCCTCCACCGCCAGCCCGCCGAGCGCGCGCGGCGGCGCGGACCGCAGCCGCGCCATCGCGTCCGCGATCACCGCGAGATCCGCGACCCGCACGGACAGCTGGTCCGTCGCGTGCAGGCCGTGCGCCACGGCGATGTCGTCCAGCAGATCGGCGAGGGTGCGCCCGCCGCGTTCCTTCTCCTCCGCCGCCAGCTCGGCGAGCAGCAGCGCGGCCGTGACGCCGTCCTTGTCGCGCACGCCCTCGGGGTCGACGCAGTAGCCGAGCGCCTCCTCGTAGCCGAAGCCCAGGTCCGGCACGCGCCCCAGCCACTTGAAGCCGGTCAGCGTCTCCTCGTACGGCAGCCCCGCCGCCGTCGCGATGCGGCCCGCCAGGGACGACGAGACGATGGACGCCGCGAACGTCCCGCGCCGCCCGCGCCGCACCAGGTGCGTCGCCAGCAGCGCGCCCACCTCGTCGCCGCGCAGCATCCGCCAGCCGCCCTCGGCCGCCGGGGCCGGGACACCGGCGGCGCAGCGGTCGGCGTCCGGGTCGTTGGCGATCACCAGGTCGGGGGAGGACGCGCGGGCCGCCGCGAAGGCGAGGTCCATCGCGCCGGGCTCCTCCGGGTTGGGGAACGCGACGGTGGGGAAGTCCGGGTCGGCCTCCGCCTGCTCCGGCACGTCCACCGGCGGCGGGAAGCCCGCCCGCGCGAACGCCGCCGCCAGCACCGGCCGCCCCACCCCGTGCAGCGGCGTGTAGACCACCGAGACGGAACGGGGCGAGCCGCCCGTCAGCGCGGCGCCGCTGCGCGCGAGGTACGCCTCCACGACGTCCTCGCCGAGCGTCTCCCAGCCCGCCTCGGGCCGCGGCACGTCCGCCAGCGCCCCCACGGCCGCGATGCGCGCGGCGATGTCGGCGTCCGCCGGGGGGACGATCTGGCTGCCGTCGCCGAGGTACACCTTGTAGCCGTTGTCGCGCGGCGGGTTGTGGCTCGCCGTGACCATGACGCCCGCGACGGCGCCCAGGTGCCGGATGGCGAACGCGAGCACCGGCGTCGGCAGCGCGCGCGGCAGGACGGCGGCCCGCAGGCCCGCGCCCGTCACCACGGCGGCGGTGTCCCGGGCGAAGTCCGCGCTCTTGTGCCGCGCGTCGTAGCCGACGACGACGAGGCCGCCGGGCCCCGCCCCCGTCTCCCGCAGGTACGCCGACAGCCCGGCCGCCGCGCGGATCACCACGGCGCGGTTCATGCGCATCGGGCCCGCGCCCATCTCGCCGCGCAGCCCCGCCGTGCCGAACTGGAGCGTGCCGGCGAACCGTTCCGCCAGCGCGCCGCGGTCGTCCGCCGCCAGCAGCGCGGACAGCTCGGCGCGCGTCTCCGGGTCGGGGTCCTCGGCGAGCCAGGCGCGGGCGCGCGCGGTCAGGTCCCGCGACAGGTCGGTGTCGTCGTGATCGGTCATGCGTTCATGGTCAGATACGGCCCAGCACCTTGGCGAGGAGGGCCCCCATACGGGCGGCGGAGTCACGCCCGGCCCGGAGGACCTCCTCGTGGTTCAGGGGCTCGCCGGTGATCCCGGCGGCGAGGTTGGTGACCAGGGAGATGCCCAGGACCTCGGCGCCCGCCTCGCGCGCGGCGATGGCCTCCAGGACGGTCGACATGCCGACCAGGTCGCCGCCGATCGCGCGGACCATGCGGATCTCGGCGGGCGTCTCGTAGTGCGGCCCGGGGAACTGGACGTACACGCCCTCTTCCAGCGACGGGTCGATCTCGCGGCACAGGGCGCGCAGCCGGGGCGAGTACAGGTCGGTGAGGTCCACGAAGCGGGCGCCCGCGATGGGGGACGTCGCCGTGAGGTTGATGTGGTCGGAGATCAGCACGGGCTGGCCGACGCGCATCCCCTCGCGCAGGCCGCCGCAGCCGTTCGTGAGCACGATGGTCCCGCAGCCCGCCGCGACGGCGGTGCGGACGCCGTGGGCGACGGCGGCGACGCCGTGGCCCTCGTACGCGTGGGTGCGACCGAGGAAGACCAGGACGCGTTTGCTCCCGACCCGGTAGGAGCGCAGCTTGCCCGCGTGGCCCTCGACGGTGGGCGGGGGGAAGCCGGGCAGCTCGGTGAAGTCGCACTCGAAGGCGGGTTCACCCAGCTCCACGGCCGCCGGGACCCAGCCGGAGCCCATGACGAGGGCGACGTCGTGGCTGGTCACACCGGTCAGCTCGCGCAGCCGGGCGGCGGCCGCACCGGCCGGCTGGTCAATATCGGAAGCGTTCACGCGCTGAGCCTAACCGTTCATCTCCTACGCGCGTAGAGGGTTTCCGGGGCACGGTCCGGGCACGGTTCGATCTCGGCCACGCCCGGGTGCGCGCGCACGGGTGCGGTCGTGAAGAGCGTGTGCCGTCAGCAGGGGCGCTTGCGCAGTTCCATCACGTAGTCGTGGGGTGCGCCCGCGGACTCGGCCGCGTCCGCCAGTTCGCCGAGGTAACGGGCGGAGGGCAGGCCGCCCTCGTAGGCGTTGAGGACGTACGCCCACGCCGTCTCGTCGCCGTCCAGCGTGTGGACGCGCACGCGCGTGCGCCGGTAGATGCCGAGGCCGACCCCCTCCCAGCGGTCCATGGCCTCCTCGTCGGCGGGCGCGAGGTCGTAGAGCGCGACGAACACGTCCGAGACGGGCGCCTCCACGATCGTGGCCAGGGCGCCTTCCCACCCCATCTCCTCACCGCCGAAGGTGAGCCGCCAGCCGGTGAGCCAGCCGGTGCTGCGCAGGGGCGAGTGCGGTGCGCGGCGGGACATCAGCCGGGGATCGAGGTTTCCGGCGTATGCGGCGTAGAGCGACATGGCACTGAGCGTACGGGAGAGGCGCGGGTGACCCGGCGAAGTCCGCCCCCGGGGCCGTGCCGGTCCCGGGCGGGGCGTGCGCGACACTGGAGGGGTGACTCGGATCGTGATCATCGGTGGCGGACCTGGCGGCTACGAGGCGGCGCTGGTGGCCGCGCAGCTCGGGGCGGAGGTGACCGTCGTCGACCGGGACGGCCTCGGCGGCGCCTCGGTGCTCACCGACTGCGTGCCGTCCAAGACGCTGATCGCGACCGCCGAGGTGATGACCGGCTTCGACTCCTCGCACGAGGAGCTGGGCATCGAGATCGACCACGACGGCGACGGCATCGGCGACGAGGTGCGCGGGATAGGGGTCGACCTCGGCAAGGTGAACCGGCGGGTGAAGCGCCTCGCGCTCGCCCAGTCGCACGACATCACCGCCTCCGTCACCCGTGCGGGCGTCCGGCTGCTGCGCGGCACGGGCCGGCTGGAGCCGAACCAGGCGCCGGACGGGTCGCGCCGCGTCACCGTGACGGACCCGGACGGGGCGGAGAGCGAGCTGGTCGCGGACGGCGTGCTGATCGCCGTGGGCGGGCAGCCGCGCGAGCTGCCGGACGCGCGCCCGGACGGCGAGCGCATCCTGAACTGGACGCAGGTGTACGACCTGAAGGAGCTGCCGGAGGAGCTGATCGTGGTCGGCTCCGGCGTGACCGGCGCCGAGTTCGCGGGCGCGTACCAGGCGCTCGGCTCGCGCGTGACGCTCGTCTCGTCGCGCGACCGCGTGCTGCCGGGCGAGGACCCGGACGCGGCGGCCGTGCTGGAGGACGTCTTCCGGCGGCGCGGCATGAACGTGCTCTCCCGCTCGCGCGCCTCGGCCGCCCGCCGGGTCGGCGACCGCGTGGAGGTGACGCTCCAGGACGGGCGGGTCATCTCGGGGACGCACTGCCTGATGGCGGTCGGCGCGGTCCCGAACACGGCGGACATGGGCCTGGCCGAGGCGGGCGTGCGGCTCAAGGAGTCGGGCCACATCAAGACGGACAAGGTGTCGCGCACGTCGGCGCCTGGCGTGTACGCGGCCGGGGACTGCACGGGTGTGCTGGCGCTCGCGTCGGTCGCGGCGATGCAGGGGCGCATCGCGATGTACCACTTCCTCGGCGACGCGGTCGCGCCGCTCGACCTGCGGACCGTCTCGGGGAACATCTTCACCGACCCCGAGATCGCCACCGTGGGCTGGACGCAGTCCGACGTGGACGAGGGGCGCATCGACGCACGGGTGGTGAAGCTGCCGCTGCTGCGGAATCCGCGGGCCAAGATGCAGGGCGTCCGCGACGGCTTCGTGAAGCTGTTCTGCCGTCCCGGCACGGGGATCGTGGTGGGGGGCGTGGTCGTGGCGCCGCGCGCCAGTGAGCTGATCCATCCGATTTCGATCGCGGTGGACAACAGTCTGACGGTGGAACAGATCGCAAAAGCGTTCACTGTGTACCCGTCTCTGTCCGGCTCGATCGCCGAGGCCGCGCGCCAGCTGCATACACGGAAGTTCGCCGAGGAACAGTAGGCACTGGTCAGCGCGCGGCTCACGGGCGAGCGCGCGCGGCACATAGCACGCCCGGGGCGCACGTATAGACAACTTCGGAAATTCCCCGCAACCTGCTGAAACAAGATGGTCGTTGGGGTTACTGTCAGTTCCGTGTTCGCTGCTGAACGTCGTCAGATGATTCTCGAAATGGTGCGGGCCAACGGGGCAGTGTCGCTCCGGGAGCTCGCCCGCGTTGTCCAGACCTCGGAAGTGACGGTGCGGCGCGATGTCCGCGCCCTGGAGGCGGAAGGACTGCTGGACCGCAGGCACGGCGGTGCGGTCCTGCCGGGTGGCTTCACCCGGGAGTCGGGCTTCCCCCAGCGGGCGATGGCCGCCACCGCCGAGAAGACCGCCATCGCCGAGTACGCGGCCGGCCTGGTGCGCGAGGGCGAGGCCATCGTCGTCGGTGCGGGCACCACGACGCAGGAACTGGCCCGCAGGCTCGCCCGCGTCCCCGGCCTCACGGTGGTGACCAACTCCCTGCTCGTCGCCCAGGCCCTGGCCCACGCCAACCGTGTCGAGGTCGTCATGACCGGCGGCACCCTCAGGGGCTCGAACTACGCGCTGGTCGGCAGTGGCGCCGAGCAGTCGCTGCTCGGGCTGCGCGTCAGCCGCGCGTTCCTGTCCGGCTCGGGGCTCACCGCCGACCGGGGCCTGTCCACGTCCAACATGCTGGCCGCCAGTGTCGACCGCGCCCTGGTGCGCGCCGCCGCCGAGGTCGTCGTCCTGGCGGACCACACCAAGCTGGGGACGGACACGGCGTTCCAGACCGTGCCGACCGAGCACATCACGCACCTGGTGACGGACCAGCCGCCGCCGGAGGCCGCCAAGGCGGGCGTGGAGATCGACGCGCTGGCCGACCAGGGCGTACGCGTCTCGCTGGCGGGCGGCGGGCACCAGCCGGGCGTCAAACCGCCGCTGGACGGCCCGCGCCGCGACCTGCGCGACGCGCGCGACCCCAGGGAGGCCCAACTGCCCGGCCCGCGCGCAACGGGCCACGGCCCCCTCGGCCAGCGCCTGGGCGACCTGGCCCCACCCCGCCGCCGCTGAGGCACCCCGCGGGCCGCGGGCGCGCCGGCGGGACGGTCCCCGGCGCGGGCGCGTGCGTCCGTACCGGGCAGCGGAAGCGGGCGGACGACCGTCCCCGCTCCCGAGTCGGGAGAGGTGGCAGCACGCCCCGCCGGGCCGGGCGTTCCGGACAGCATGGCGGGGCTGCGCGTCGCGGGGGGCGCGGGCCCGATGCGGATGGACCGCGCCGTGGTGATCCGCGCGGCTGCCGGGCTGTCGGCGTACCTGCGGGAGACGGGGGCGGGACCTGGCGGTCTCGTCGTCCGCGGGAAGGTGGGTGGGCTGCTGCGCCGCCTCGCTCCTCAGCCGTGCCCGTCCGGCTCCGGGGGAGGCGGTGGGTCCGGCGCGGCGTACCGTCCGCCGGGCCGCGTTTCGGGCGAACGCCCGCCTGCCGGAGGGCGGATGCGCCCGCCCTGCCGTCCGTCCCCGCTCTCGAACCCGGCCCGGCCCGGCCCGTGTCAGGAGAGGTGGCAGCGCGCCCCGCCGGGTCGGTCCGGGCGTCGGGAGCCGGTGAACGTCCTGCGGTCCTGCTCCGAGCGGTTCCGGAAGCGGCGGTGGGCCCGGCGTGGGGGTGGGCGTCCGCACCGGGTGGAGGTCCGTCTGCCGCAGGGCGCCGTCCCGCTCCTGAGCCCGGCCCTGCCCTGGCCCGCGGCGGAAGGAGTGGCGGCGCGCCGTCTGCCGGAGGCACCTCGCCGACGGCGCACGGTCTCCCGCGCGGAAGAGGGTGAACGCCCGTCGGCTGCCTCGTCACCGTACTCCTCAGCCATGGCCGTCCTGCGCCGGGAGGAGCGGTGAGTCCGGCGCGGAAGCGAGTCAACGCCGCGCGGCCGTCCCGCTCCTGGACTGTGCCGGGTCCGCGCCACGGCTGGTGCGGTGCGTCACGCGGGCGGCGCCGACCGGATGTCCCGCCCGCCGGGAGGGGAGACGCCTCTCGTCGGCGGGGGGAAGCGCACGCACGTCCGGCCGGGCCCGTGGGGGGCCCGGCCGGATGGGTGTGGTGGGTGCGTCAGTCCTTGATCTCGCAGATCACGGCGCCCGCCGAGACCGCGCTGCCGACCTCGGCGGACAGGCTCGTCACCGTGCCCGCGCGGTGCGCGGTGATGGGCTGCTCCATCTTCATCGCCTCCAGGACGATGACCAGTTCGCCCTCGGCGACCTGCTGGCCCTCCTCGACGGCGACCTTCACGATGGTGCCCTGCATGGGCGACGCGAGCGCCGCGCCCGTCGCCGCCGCCGCGGCACGCCCCCCGGCCTTCCGGCGCGCCGGGCGCGCGCCCCCGGCGACCGCCGCGCGCGCCAGCGGCATCGCCAGCGTCGCGGGCAGCGACACCTCAAGGCGCTTGCCGCCGACCTCGACCACGACCGTCTCGCGCAGGCTGGACTCCTCGCCCTCGCCGGCCACGGCGTCGAACGCGGGCAGGTTGTTCACGAACTCGGTCTCGATCCACCGGGTGTGGACGAGGAACGGCTCGCCCTCACGCCCCGCGATCTCCGGCGCGAACGCCGGGTCGCGCACCACCACGCGGTGGAACGGGATGACCGTCGCCATCCCCTCCACGCGGAACTCCGCCAGCGCGCGCGACGCGCGCTCCAGCGCCTGCCTGCGGTCCGCGCCGGTCACGATCAGCTTCGCCAGCATGGAGTCCCACGCCGGGCCGATCACCGAGCCGGACTCGACGCCGGTGTCCACGCGCACGCCGGGGCCGAGCGGCGGGACGAACGTCGTCACCGTGCCCGGCGCCGGGAGGAAACCGCGGCCCGGGTCCTCGCCGTTGATGCGGAACTCGATCGAGTGCCCGCGCAGCGGCGGGTCGTCGTAGCCCAGCTCCTCGCCCTGCGCGATGCGCAGCTGCTCGCGCACGAGATCGATGCCGCTGATCTCCTCGGAGACCGGGTGCTCCACCTGGAGGCGGGTGTTGACCTCAAGGAACGAGATGGTGCCGTCCTGCCCGACGAGGAACTCGCAGGTACCGGCGCCCACATAGCCGGCCTCCTTGAGGATGGCCTTCGACGCGCGGTACAGCTCGGCGTTCTGCTCGGGCGTGAGGTACGGCGCGGGCGCCTCCTCGACGAGCTTCTGGTGGCGCCGCTGGAGCGAGCAGTCGCGGGTGGAGACGACGACGACGTTGCCGTGCGTGTCGGCGAGGCACTGCGTCTCGACGTGCCGGGGGCGGTCGAGGTAGCGCTCCACGAAGCACTCGCCGCGGCCGAAGGCGGAGACCGCCTCGCGCACCGCCGAGTCGTACAGCTCCGGGATCTCCTCCAGCGTGCGGGCCACCTTCAGGCCGCGCCCGCCGCCGCCGAACGCCGCCTTGATCGCGACGGGGAGCCCGTTCTCCCGCGCGAACTCCACGACCTCGTCCGATCCGGAGACCGGGTCGGTCGTCCCGGCGACGAGCGGCGCCCCGGCGCGCTGCGCGATGTGCCGGGCGGCGACCTTGTCGCCGAGCGCCCTGATGGCGTCGGGGGACGGGCCGATCCACGTCAGGCCCGCGTCGAGCACGGCCTGCGCGAACTCGGCGTTCTCGGACAGGAATCCGTACCCCGGGTGGATCGCGTCGGCGCCCGAGTCCGCGGCCGCCTTCAGCACCTTCTCGATGTCCAGGTAGCTGGCGGCCGGGGTGTCGCCACCCAGCGCGAACGCCTCGTCGGTGGCCCGGACATGGACGGCGTCGCGGTCCGGCTCGGCGTAGACGGCCACGCTGGCGATACCGGCATCCCGGCACGCACGGGCGACCCGGACGGCGATTTCGCCGCGGTTGGCGATGAGCACCTTGCGCACGATGGCTCCCTCCTCGGAACAAGGTGAGTTTAGGTAGTGGCGACACCTCGCAACGAGTCGCCCACAGGAGTGACCTCGCCCACACGGAGGGTGGGAGCGGGCGCTCCGCCGGGCGGTCCGCCCTGCGGTCCCAAGGTACGCGCCCCGCGGGCGATTACCGACCGATTCCGGGGCCGGGCCGAAAGTCCGGTACTCCGGCACAGCAGTCGTCCGGACAGTTTGTGGGAACCGGATAACGACGATGCGGAAACTTTGCGCTTCGGCGAATCGGACCACCCCCCTCCGGAGGGGGTCCGGCGGGTGTGGCGCGTACGCACCCGGCGGCGTCCCGCCCCGACGGCGAGACGGTGACAGGAGTGAGCAGCGGAGCCGCCGGGCCCCGTGACCGGCACGCGGCGAGCGCCGTGTCGCTCACCTCGGCCCCCCTGCTGGTCGCCGCCGCGCCCTTGTCGGGGCCCTGTCGTGGCAGGAACGCGAGCCGTGTCGGGGCGGTGGTGGCGTTCCCGCTGGTCGCGGGCGTCCTCGGGCACGCCGAGCGGGACCGCCGCCGGATGGCCGAGGAACGGCCGCGCATCGTCCGGGAGTTGTACGACCTGGTGGCCCACCGGATCACCCTGGCCGACGCGCGTCCCGCGGGAACTGGTCGGCACCACCGCGCGGCGCTCGACGAACCGCGCGCCACCGTTCACCTGTCGGGGCGGCCGGGAGACGCCGCCGCGCCCCGATGCGCGCGCACGACCCATTGCCGGGGGCGTTACCGCTCGGTAACCTGCCGGGCATGGACGCCTTCGAGCAGCGGGCGAGACGCGGTGTGGCGGCCGGTGCGGCGCTCGGGTGCCTGGGTGGCGCGGTCGTCGCCGGGGTCGCGCACGCCGCCCTCGCGGTGGCGGCGGACCGTCAGGAGATCGAGGTCGGGGGCGTGCCGCCCGGCGTGCTCGTGGCGGCGGCGTGGAGCGGCGGCGTGCTGGTCGCGGGCGCGCTGGCGCTGACGGCCGTGCCGCTGCTGCGGGTCGCCGTGCGGGACCGGCCGCCCGGCCGGGGCTGGCGGCGGGTGCTCGCGGCGGGCGCGGGGCTGCACGCCGTGCTCGGCGCGCTGACGCTCGCGGTCGTGGACTGGACGGTGTTCGCCGTGCTGATGGCGGTGTTCGCGCTGATCGTCGGGACGCTGACGCTCACCCCGCCGCCGGGGCCGTCACGTCCAGAAGTCGGTGATCCCGACGCCGATCCCGTCCCGCAGCAGGCGCCGCAGCAGCGGGAGTGACAGGCCGATCACCGTGCCGGGGTCGCCGTCGATGCCGTCGATGAACGGCGCCGACCGCCCCTGGAGGGTGAACGCGCCCGCGACGGACAGCGGTTCACCCGTCGCGACGTACGCGGCGATCTCCTCGTCCGTCGGCTCGCCGAACCGCAGCGTGGTCGAGGCGGTCGCGGCGGCGCGCCGCCCGTTCGCCGTGTCGATGACGCAGTGCCCGGTGCGCAGCACGCCGGTGCGGCCGCGCATCGCCTTCCAGCGCGCCGCGGCCTCCCCGGCGTCGGCGGGCTTGCCGAACGCCTCGCCGTCGAGGTCGAGCACGGAGTCGCAGGCCACGACCACCGCGTCCGCCGCCTCGGGCCGGGCCGCCACCGCCGCCGCCTTGGCCTCGGCGAGCACCTGGGCGAGCGCCCCCGGGTCCGGGGCGTCGAGCGCGTCCTCGTCCACGCCGCTGACGACCACCTCGGGGCTGAGTCCGGCCTGCCGCAGCAGCCAGAGCCGCGCGGGGGACTGCGAGGCGAGCACGAGTCTTCTCATGCGCCCCAGCGTCTCACGCCGCCGGGCACGCGCCCGGGGTGCCCGCCTCGCCCCGTTCCGCTCCGTGTGAGGCCGGTCACTGAGCGGCTTCTCACCCGGTTCTCATCTCCTTCTCATACGGACCCAGTTGGTTGACGGGAGGTGAATTCCGGATGCCGTGCGCCGGAACACCGGTCTCCGTCCCCCCGTCCGCCGCGCGGCCCGACCACGAAAGGAGACGGAATGACAGCCGACGCACGCCACGGCCCCGGCGTGGCCAGCCGACTGCACGCGTTCAACCGCTACGAGATCAAGTACCTCGTGCCCGCGACGGACGTGCCCGCGCTCCGCGACGAACTCGCCGTCCGCCTCGACACCGACGCCCACTGCCCGCCCGGCGGATACGGCGTCTGGAGCCTGTACTACGACACCCCGTCGCTGCGGTTCTACTGGGAGAAGATCGAGGGCATCAAGTTCCGCCGGAAGCTGCGCATCCGGCACTACGGCGAGGCGCACGACGTCACCGACGAGTCGCCCGTCTATGTCGAGATCAAGCAGCGTGTCAACCGTGTCACCCAGAAGCGCCGCCTGCGGCTGCCCTACCGGGCCGCGCGTGCGCTGTGCGACCGGCGCGAATCGGCCGAGGTGGGGGAGCGGGAGCGCGGGTTCGCCGACGAGGTGCTCGAACTCCTCGTGCGGCTCGACCTGCGGCCCACCGCCATCACCGGCTACCGCCGCGAGGCCCTGGTGGGCCGCGACCAGGACACCGGCCTGCGCGTCACGTTCGACCGGCGCGTGCGGGGCCGCGACCGCGACTTCCACCTCGGCACGGCCACCGCGGAGAACCGTTTCATCATCCCGCCGCGGCTCGCCGTGATGGAGATCAAGGCGAACGAGCGCGTCCCGTACTGGCTCACCGACCTCGCCGCGCGGCGCAACCTCACCGTCGTCCGCGTCTCCAAGTACTGCCAGAGCGTCGAGGCGTACGGCAAGGCGCCCCGCTCGGCCTTCCACATCCCCGAGGAGCCCGCGCACGAGGCGGGACCCGCCCACCACCCGAGCCCCATGCTCCCCGTCACCCCCACCGCCGCCACGACGCCCGCGCCCCACGGGCGGGAGGAGAAGACCCGTGTCCCTTGATCTCCAGGACCTCAGCGGGACGTTCAGCACCGCCGACATCATCCTGTGCCTGCTGCTGTCCTTCGCGCTGAGCACGCTCGTCGGCTACGTCTACCGCGGCACGCACAAGAACGTCTCCTACAGCCAGTCGTTCGTCCAGACGCTGGTGATCGTCGGCATGATCGTCGCCATCATCCTGCTGGTCGTCGGGTCGAACCTGGCCCGCGCGTTCTCCCTCGTCGGCGCCCTGTCGGTCGTCCGCTTCCGCAACGCGGTGAAGGAGACGCGCGACGTCGGCTTCATCTTCCTCGTGATGGGCCTCGGCATGGCCTGCGGCGCCCGCTTCTACACGCTGGCCGTGCTCGGCGGCGTCGTGATCTGCGCGGTCATCCTGGTGATGAACCGCTTCAACATGTTCCGCCTCGACGTGCAGCGCCAGGTCGTGAAGGCGCAGATGCCCACCGGTGAGGACCTCACCGCCGACATCGAGGACGTACTGGCCGCGCACACCAGCGAGTTCGAGCTGGTGAGCACGGAGACCGTACGGGGCGGCGCGCTGACCGAGTTGTTCTACACAGTGCGGCTGCGCAAGGGGCACAAGCCGGGCCAGCTCGTCAGCGCGCTCCAGGAACGGACGCGTGGCCAGCGGGTCGCGGTGCTCACCGGATACGACCAGACGGACCTGTGATGCGCGCGCTGCGCCGCCGCGTCCCGGTCCGGCTGCGGCAGAACTGGCGGCCCATGGCCCTGCTCGCCGCCGGACTGGCCGTACTGCTGGTCTACTTCGGCGACGCCCGCGTCACGCCGCTGGTCACCAGCGCTTCGGACGCGGAGGGGGACGTGGTGACCGACGACATCGCGGGCGCCGTGGACCTCTTCGACGAGTCCGTCACGCACACCGTGCAGGTCGAGTACGACGAGGACGACTACCGGCGGATGGCGGACGCGTTCGAGGAGGACGGCACGAAGGAGTACATCGAGGCGGACCTCACGATCGACGGCACGTTCATCCCGAGCGTCGGGCTGCGGCTGAAGGGCAACTCCACGCTCCAGTCGCTCGGCGGCGGGGGCGGGATGCCGGGCGGCGGGCGGCTGCCGGAGGGCGGTGAACTCCCCGAGGGGATGGAACTCCCCGAAGGGGTGGAGCTTCCCGAGGACGGTCAGTTCCCGGGTGGTGGCCGGCAGCAGGACGGCGAGCAGGCCCCTGGCGGAGGCGGCGGCTTCGGCGGGATGGGCGGCATGGGTACCCAGCTGTCCTTCGACAAGCCCGGCGAACTCCCGTGGCTCATCAGCCTGGACGAGTACGCCGAGGGCCGCGCCTACCAGGGCATGCGCGAACTCGCCGTGCGCCCCGGCAGCGACGGCGAGGTGCCGCTCAACGAGGCGGTCTCGCTCGGCCTGATGGCGGCGTCGGGCCAGCCCGCCGAACGCTTCACCTTCTCGTCGTTCACCGTCAACAACGAGCCGGCGGCGACCCGGCTCGTCGTGGAGAACCCGGGCGCCGGGTACGCGACGGACACCCTGGGCGACAACGGCGTCCTCTACAAGGCCCGCGCCGGGAGCAGCTTCACGTACCAGGGCGACGACCCGACCGCGTACGAGGCGGACTTCAACCAGCTGACGAAGAAGGGAAGTCAGGACCTCCAGCCCGTCATGGACCTCATCCGGTGGGCGGAGAACGCGAGCGACGAGGAGTTCGCGGCCGAGCTGGGCGACCACGTGGACATCCCGTCCTTCGCGGCCTACACGGCGACGCAGAACCTGCTGCTGAACGGCGACGACATGGCCGGTCCCGGCAGCAACTACCTGCTCTGGTACGACCTGGACACCAAGAAGTTCAGCGTCCTCGGCTGGGACTTCAACCTCGCGCTCAGCGGCGACGCCACCACGGGTCCCGACGAGGAGACCGGCATGGGCTTCGGCGGCGGCCGTCCCGGCGGGGGCCAGGAGGGCGGGCAGGAAGGCGGCCAGGCGCCGGGCGGCATGCAGCCCCCCGAGGGCATGGAGCCGCCGGAAGGGATGGAACTGCCCGAGGGCATGGAACTGCCGGAGGGGATGGAGCCGCCGGAGGGCGGCCGGTTCCCGGGCGGCGGCGGTGCCGGGGAGGAAGGCGGTGGCGGTGCGGGGGCCGGGGGCTTCGGCGGGATGGGCGGGAACGTGCTGAAGACCCGCTTCCTCGAACTCGACGCGTTCGACGACGCCTACCACGACGCGTACCGCGACCTGTACGAGGAGTTCTACGCCTCCGGCACCGCGACCGACCTCCTCGACTCCCTCGTCACCCGCGCCACGGACGCCGGGGCCGACGCCGAGGCCATCGGGACGGCGGCCGACCTGCTGCGGGAGACCGTCACCACGCGCACCGAGGCGCTGGCCGCCGAGGAGGTGGTCACCGGCTGAGGCGGGCGGGCGTCAGGCGGGCCACAGGCTCGTGCGCCAGGCGTGCTGCCCCGGCGCGGGGAGCCCCCGGGTCAGGGCGCGCGCCGGGTCCGCCCACGCGCGCAGGGGGCGTACGCCCGGCGTGTCCGCCGCCGCGGCGCCCGCCGCGAGCCGGGCCTGCACGACGGCCAGCGCCGCCGCCAGCTCCTCCGCCGAAGGATTGCCGCGCACCACTGTGATCATCAGCCACTCCCGTGTCGGTCGCGTCGGTCACCCGGTCGGGGTGCCCGGCCATCCTAGGCTTCGCGGGACGTGCCGACGTGGTGGAGAGGACATGCGATGCGCGCGGTCGTACTGAGGAGCAAGGTGCCGTCCGAGCCGGAGGTCGCCGAGGTGCCCGACCCGGAGCCGGGCCCCGACGAGCTGCTGGTGAAGGTCGCCGCGTCGTCGGTGAACGGCATCGACCTCAAGGTGGCGGACGGCGCGTTCGGCGACCGGGGCGCGTACCCGCTCGTCCTCGGCAAGGACTTCGCCGGCACGGTCCAGGCCATCGGCGCGCGGGTGACCGGGTACGGCGTCGGCGAGGCGGTGTTCGGCGTGACGGTGCGCCCGCCCGTCGGCGAGGGCGGGCTCGCGGAGTACGTGACGGTCCCCGAGGCGTTCGGCGTCGCCCGCATCCCGGCCGGGGTGTCGCTGGCCGACGCGGGCGCCCTCGGGCTCGCGGGCACGACGGCGCTCGCCTGCGTGGACGCGGTCGACCCGCGGCCGGGCGAGCCGGTCCTCGTGGCCGGGGCCACCGGCGGCGTGGGGGCGATCGCCGCCCAGTACATCGCCGCGCGCGGGGCGCGCCTGATCGCGACCGCGCGCCCCGGCGTGCAGTCCGGCTTCCTCGCCGACCTGCTCGGCCCGCGCGTCCACGTCGTGGACCACACGCACGACCTCACCGGCCAGGTGCGCGCCCTGGCGCCGCGCGGCCTGGCCGCCGCGATCCACCTCGCCGGCGACGCCGACGCCCTCGCGCCCCTGCTGGCCGACGGCGGGCGGCTGGCGACCGTGCTGCACTGGGCGCCGCACGACGGCGTCGGCGACCGCCTCACCGTCACCGGCGTCATGGCCGACCCGGACACCGCGACGCTCGACCGCCTCGCGGCCGACGTCGCGGCGGACCGGCTGACCGTCCCGATCACCGCGACGTACGCGCTCGGCGAGGCCCCGGCCGCCCTCGCCGCGTTCCGGCAGAGCAGCCTCGGGAAGCTCTCCGTCTCCGTGGACTGACCGGGGCCGCGCGCCGGGTCAGAGCGGGATGTTGCCGTGCTTCTTCGGGGGCAGCTGCCGCCGCTTCGTGCGCAGCGCCCGCAGGCCGCGCACGATGTGGCGGCGCGTGTGGGACGGCATGATCACCGCGTCCACATAGCCGCGCTCGGCGGCGGCGTACGGGTTCAGCAGCGTGTCCTCGTACTCCTGGGTGAGGCGCGCGCGTTCGGCCTCGCGCTCCTCGTCCGAATCCAGCGCCGCCAGCGTGCGCCGGTGCAGGATGTTGACCGCGCCCTGCGCCCCCATGACGGCGATCTGCGCCGTCGGCCAGGCGAGGTTGAGGTCCGCGCCGAGGTGCTTGGACCCCATGACGTCGTACGCGCCGCCGAACGCCTTCCGCGTGATCACGGTGATCAGCGGCACCGTCGCCTCCGCGTACGCGTAGATCAGCTTCGCGCCGCGCCGGATGATGCCGCCGTACTCCTGCCCGGTGCCCGGCAGGAAGCCGGGGACGTCCACGAAGGTCAGCACCGGGATGTTGAACGCGTCGCAGGTCCGCACGAAGCGCGCCGCCTTCTCCGACGCGTCGATGTCGAGGCAGCCCGCGAGCTGCGTCGGCTGGTTCGCCACCACGCCGACCGAGGCGCCCTCGACGCGGCCGAAGCCGGTGATCATGTTGGGCGCGAACAGCGCCTGCGTCTCCAGGAACTCCCCGTCGTCCAGGACGCGTTCGATCGCCTCGTGCATGTCGTACGGCTGGTTGGCCGAGTCCGGCACCAGCGTGTCCAGCTCCTCGTCCGCCGGGGTCGCCGTCAGATCGGCCGCCTCCGGTCCCGGCGTCCAGACCGGCGGCTCCGACAGGTTGTTGGACGGCAGGTACGACAGCAGCGCCTTCACGTACTCGACGGCGTCCTTCTCGTCGCCCGCCATGTGGTGCGCGACACCGGAGACGGTGTTGTGCGTCCGCGCGCCGCCCAGCTCCTCGAAGCCGACGTCCTCACCCGTCACCGTCTTGATCACATCGGGACCTGTGATGAACATGTGCGACGTCTGATCGACCATCACCGTGAAGTCCGTGATCGCCGGTGAGTACACCGCGCCGCCCGCGCACGGCCCCAGGATCAGCGAGATCTGCGGCACGACGCCGGACGCGTGCACGTTCCGCCGGAAGATCTCCGCGAACAGCCCGAGCGCGACCACGCCCTCCTGGATGCGCGCCCCGCCGCCGTCGTTGATCCCGATCACCGGGCAGCCCGCCGTCAGCGCGAAGTCCATGACCTTGACGATCTTCTCGCCGTACACCTCGCCCAGCGAGCCGCCGAAGACCGTGAAGTCCTGCGAGTAGACGCAGACCTGCCGCCCGTCCACCGTCCCGTACCCGGTCACCACGCCGTCCCCGTACGGCCGGTTCGCGCCGATCCCGAACGCGGTCGCCCGGTGCCGCGCGAACTCGTCCAGCTCCGTGAACGACCCCTCGTCCAGCAGCAGGTCGATCCGCTCCCGCGCCGTCAGCTTCCCCTTCGCGTGCTGCTTCTCGACCGCCCGCGCCGACCCCGCGTGCGTCGCCTCCTCGGCGCGGCGGCGGAAATCGGCGATCTTCCCCGCGGTGGTGTGGATGTCGTCAGCGTCGGACACCGGTCGCTCCTACTCGTCCTCGGGCGGCTACCGCTCCGTAGGTTAACGTCGCCCGCCCGGCGCCGGACGTGCCCCGTGCGTCACACCCGTAGGGTGGCCGCATGAGCCCTACGCCGAGCCGCTGGTCCGACCTCGACCGCCCCCCGCTCAGCGCGACCGCGCTGCGCGCCGCGCTCGTCCGTCCCGGCGGCCTGTGGACGCGCCTCGACATCACCGACACCACCGGCTCCACCAACGCCGACCTCGCCGAGGCCGCCCGCACCGGCGCCGCCGCGCCCGGCACCGTCCTCGTCGCCGAGGCGCAGACCGGCGGACGCGGCAGGCTCGGGCGCTCCTGGGACGCGCCCCCGCGCTCCGGGCTCTTCCTCTCCGTGCTGCTCGACCCGGAGGCGGACGGCGTCCCCGTCGAACGCCTGACATGGCTGCCGCTGCTCGCCGGCGTCGCCACCGCCACCGCGCTCGCCCGCGCCGCCGGGGTGGACACCGCCCTGAAGTGGCCGAACGACCTGCTGGTGCGCGTCGGCGGCGAGGACCGCAAGCTCGGCGGCATCCTCGCCGAACGCGCGGACGGCGGCGTCGTCCTCGGCATCGGCCTCAACGTCTCGCTCCGCGCGGACGAGCTGCCCGTGCCCACCGCCGGGTCACTGGCGCTCGCGGGCGCGCCCACCGTCGACCGCGATCCCCTGCTGCGCGCCGTGCTCCGGTCGCTGGCCCAGTGGTACGGCCAGTGGACCGCCGCGGGCGGCGACCCGGCCGCCGGGTCGCTCCAGTCCGCCTACGCCGCCGGGTGCGCCACGCTCGGCCGCCGCGTACGCGCCGAGCTGCCGGGCGGCGGCGAGCTGAGCGGCGAGGCCGTGGCCGTCGACGGCGACGGACGGCTGGTCATCGCCACCGCGGAGGGAACGCGCCACGAGATCGCGGCGGCCGACATCGTGCACCTCCGGGCGACGTGACTCACGGCACACCTGCCGTAGGGTTGGGCGCGTGAGAACGCGCGACGGGCGCTGCTGCGGACCGACCGGTGGAGCAGCGCGCAGCGAAGGGAACGCCTCCCGGGAGGCGGGCGGTGACCGTGGCCGAGGCTGACGCGGCTCCGCCCGGCGACCCGGCCGGCGGGTCCGGCACCGGACCCGTCGCCGACCGTGACCACTCCGGCACACCCGACACTTCCGGCACTCCTGGCACTCCCGGCACCACACCCCGCGTGCCCAGCGCGAACGGGAGCGCCGTGGCCGGTGCCGCAGGCCCCGCGTTCCAGGGACCCGCGTTCCAGGCGCCCGACACCCCGCCGGGACGCGTACCCGCCGTCTCCCTCGACCCCGACCCGGACGACGAGTCGGACGACACCATCGCGCTGCGCATCGAGGCGCTGATCATAGGCGCGGAGCGCCAGTACACGCCCTTCCAGGCCGCCCGCGCCGCCGGGGTCTCCATGGAACTGGCCGCACGCTTCTGGCGCGCCATGGGCTTCCCGGACATAGGGCAGGCGCGCGTGCTCACCGAGGCCGACGTGCTGGCGCTGCGGCGGCTCGCGGGCCTCGTCGAGGCCGGGCTGCTCAGCGAGCCGATGGCGATCCAGGTGGCGCGTTCCACGGGGCAGACCACGGCGCGGCTCGCGGACTGGCAGATCGACTCGTTCCTCGAAGGGCTGACCGAGCCGCCCGAGCCGGGCATGACCAGGACCGAGGTGGCGCTGCCGCTGGTCGAGCTGCTGCTGCCGGAGCTGCAGGAGTTCCTGGTGTACGTGTGGCGGCGGCAGCTCGCCGCGGCCACCGGGCGCGTGGTGCAGGCCCAGGACGACGCGGAGATGGTCGACCGCCGCCTCGCGGTCGGCTTCGCCGACCTGGTGGGCTTCACGCGGCTCACGCGGCGCCTGGAGGAGGAGGAGCTGGGCGAGCTGGTCGAGGCGTTCGAGACGACGGCCGCCGACCAGGTCGCCGCGCAGGGCGGGCGGCTGATCAAGACGCTCGGCGACGAGGTCCTCTTCGCCGCCGACGACGCGGGCACGGCCGCCGACATCGGGCTGCGCCTGGTGGAGACGCTGCGCGAGGACCCGATGATGCCCGAGCTGCGCGTCGGCATCGCCTTCGGCACCGTCACGACGCGCATGGGCGACGTCTTCGGCAACACGGTGAACCTCGCCAGCCGCCTCACCTCGATAGCGCCCAAGGACATGGTCCTGGTGGACGGCGCGATGCGGGACGAGCTGACGTCCGCGGGCCTCGCGCCGCGCTCCGAGAAGGCCGCCGACGCGGCCGACCCGGGCGACGCCCGCCCGCCCGGCTACCGCTTCGCGCTCCAGCCCCTCTACCAGCGGCCCGTGCGCGGCCTCGGCATCGTCGAACCGTGGCTGCTCACCCGCCGGGACGACACCGCCTGACCCGCCGCCGCGCCCTGCCGCCGGGTGCGCCCCCGGTGCCAGAATGCGCCCATGGCTGACACGGCGGACGGCACGGCGGACGAGCGGCGGTACGGCGAGTGGGTGGCGGTCCGCCGTCACGGGCGGGGATGGGTCGCCGAACTGGCCCTGGAGCGCACCGCCGCGATGAACGCCCTGTCCACCGCCCTGGCCCGCGACCTCACCGCCGCCTGCGCCGACCTGGCGGCCGACCCGGGCGTACGGGCGGTCGTGCTGACGTCGGCGCACCCCCGCGCGTTCTGCGTCGGCGCCGACCTGAAGGAGCGCAACGGTCTCGACGACGCCGCGTTCGGACGGCACCGGACGGTGCTGCGCGCCGCGTTCACCGCCGTCCTCGACCTGCCGCAGCCCGCCGTCGCGGCCGTGCGCGGCTTCGCGCTCGGCGGCGGGTACGAGCTGGCGCTGTCGTGCGACCTGATCGTCGCCGACCCCACCGCCGTCGTAGGACTGCCGGAGGTGTCCGTGGGCGTCATCCCCGGCGGCGGGGGCACGCAGCTGCTGCCGCGCCGTGTCGGTGCCGCGCGCGCCGCCGAGCTGATCTTCACGGCCCGCCGCGTCGAGGCGGCCGAGGCGCTGCGGCTCGGCATGGTCGACGTCCTCGCCGGGGACGGGGAGGGCGCGGCGCGCGCGGAGGCGCTCGACCTCGCCGCGCGCATCGCGGCGCACTCCCCGGTGGGCCTGCGCGCCGCCAAGCGCGCCCTGCGGCTCGGCCAGGGGCTCGGGCTCGCGGCCGGTCTTGAGGTGGAGGACGCGGCCTGGCGTACCGTCGCGTTCTCGCCCGACCGCGCGGAGGGCGTGGCGGCGTTCAACGAGAAGCGGACCCCGGAGTGGCCGGGGCTCTAGGGCGCGTCTTCCGGGTCTTGTCGGGTCAGGCCGCGTTGTCGGATGCGGTGCCTCGCAAGGCGGAGCATCGCAGCTCGTACTCGTTTCGTACTCGCGCGATGCGACAACGCAGCGAGGTTCCCCCAGGCCCAAGGGGGCCCGGGAGGTGCCCCCACGCCGGCAGCGCGGCCCCGGGAAGATCCGGAAGACGCGCCCTAGGGGCGCGCGGGCCCGTTCTGTGACCCTCGGGGGACGGCCGGTAAGTGCGGGCAAGGAGTAGTTGAAAGCACCAAACCGCGCGGAACGCCCATAGCCTGGGCGTATGGGTGACGAGAGCCGGGTGCGCGCGGTCGTGGACCTTGCGCAGCGGATGGCCGCGGCGCAGGCGCTGCCCGATGTCGCGCTCGCGGCGGCGGAGGGCGCGCGGCTGGCGCTGCGCGCCTCGTTCGCCGCCGTGTCGGTGTGGGAACGCGAGCGGGGCCGGCTGCGTGTCCTGGTGAACACGGGGGAGCTGGCCGAGGGGGAGGAGCGCTTCCCGCCGGACGAGTCGTACCCCGTGCACGACTTTCCGGAGATCACAGAGTTTTTGAGTGAGGGGAGAGGCCTGAGCGGCGGGAGGGGCCGTGGCGGTGAGCCGCAGGCGTGGGTGGAGACGGCGGACGGGCCGCGTGTGAGCCGCCGGGTGCTGGGACTGCGCGCGCGGGGGCGCGGGTCGTGCGTGGTGGCGCCGCTGGTGCTGAACGGGCGGGCCTGGGGTGAGCTGTACGTGGCGCGTGGCGCCGGGGCGGAGCCGCTGGGGCGGGCGGACGCGGACTTCGCGTCCGTACTGGCGTCGGCCATAGGGGCCGGGCTGGTGCAGTACGAGCGGCTGGCGGAGGCGCGGCGCCTCGCGTACACCGATCCGCTGACGGGGCTGGCGAACCGCAGGGCGGTGGACATACGCCTGGAGGAGGCGCTGGAACGCCACCGCGCCACAGGGGCCGTCGTCACGCTGGTGGTGTGCGACGTGAACGGGCTGAAGGGGGTCAACGACACATACGGGCACGCGACGGGGGACCGGCTGCTGGAACGGTTCGGCTCGGTGCTGTCGCGGTGTGCGGCGGGGGTGCCCGGCGCGCTGGCGGCGCGGCTCGGCGGGGACGAGTTCTGCCTGCTGGCGGTCGGCGCGGAGGCGGCCGTGGTGGAACGGGCGGCGGAGGAGATCTGCCACCGGGCGGCCGAGCTGGAGCTGGGGGAGGGCGTGGCCTGCGGGGTGGCGTCCACGGGGGAGGCGATCGGGCCGGTGCGGTCGGCGCGGGGGCTTTTCCGGCTGGCGGACGCGGCGCAGTACGAGGCGAAGGCGTCGCGTTCACGGCTGCCCGTGGTGGCGGGCCGCGGGGGCGCGGGGGACGCGGCGGTGGCGCTCGCGGAGGCGGCGGTGGCCGAGGGGGCGGAGCGGCGGACGATCCGGGGGCGGGGACCGCATTGAGGGGACGCCCGCCGCGTGGGTCCCGGAGGGGTCAGAAGGCGCCGATGTCCCACCACTGGGTCCAGAACTCGCAGGACTGGTTCAGCCCGGTGGCGCCGTCCCGCAGGCAGACACGGAACCGGACGCTGCCGGTCTCCTTCATGTCGTAGTTGCAGGTGACCCAGTTGGACGGGTTGGCGCCGGTCGCGTTGTGGCACTCGCCGGAGCGCCCGTAGTCGGTCTCCCAGATCGCGACGACGCGGTAGCCGTCGGCCTTGCCGTCGCGCACCTTGAACAGGTCGCCCCAGCTTTCGAAACAGGCGGAGCCCCAGCCGCGCTGAAGGTGGTCGCAGAACGACGCCGCGCTCGCGGAGCCGGCCGACAGGCCACCGGCGATCAGTGCCACCGATCCGGCGATGGTGGCGGCTCGGGCGAGAAGTCTCATGGTCTCTCCGGGAGTTGGGCCGGCGTTGGATGTCCGGATGCTAGCCATCGCGTGCCGGTTTCCGGAAAGGAAAGATCGGGAAACGTTGTCCACCGGGGCGCTGACCTGCCCGTTCACCGGAAAAGAAACGGAGCGCGGCTCCCGTCTGTCTCGACCGGTCGTGTGACCAGGCGGTTTCAGGCCAGGCCGGGGCCGTGGTCGGACGCGGCGGAGATGACGCCGTCGAGCGCGCTGCGGGACGCGTCGAGTTCGGCGATGGCGCGGCTGATGCGGTCGCGCTCGTGCCGGAGCCGCTTCACCATCTCGGGGCAGACGGGCACCATGCGCTCGCCCTCGTCGTGCAGGCACGGCAGGGCCGTCGCGATGGTGGCGGTGTTCAGTCCGGCGGCGAGGAGTTCGCGGATGCGGCGGACGGCGCGTACGTCGGACTCGTGGTAGTCCCGGTAGCCGCTCGGCGTGCGCCGGGGGTGCAGCAGGCCCTGCTGCTCGTAGTAGCGCAGCAGCCGCTCGTGCACGCCGGTACGCCGCGACAGCTCGCCGATCAGCACGCGGGGTCTCCTCTCCGGGGAACGGGGCCCGTGGGCCCCGGGTGAGAACGCCGCGGGTGCCGGGGAATGTTCCCGGCACCCGGCCCAGGCGACGGGCGGCCGCCGTCAGCGGCTTCGCTCCGTCCGCCGGCCGTCCGCTCGACTCACCCCTCCCCGGGCGGGTCCGTCCCCAGCAGGGTCGCGGCGGGCGGGTCCGGGGCGGTCATCGCGTCGAGGACGGGGACGAGCCGCCGTTCCTCGAAGCCGAAGTGCGACTCCATGAGCGCCTCCACGCCGTCGAGCCGGCTCAGCAGCTCGTCCGGCGGCGCGTGCCGTACGGCGGCGTCCAGCTCACGGATGAGCCCTTCGAGCAGGGCGTGGTCCTCCATGAGCCGTTCGACGACCGGGGCGAGGTCCGGGCGCGCGGCCAGCACCCGGGGAAAGAGGGCGTCGTCCTCGGCGGTGTGGTGGCGGGTGAGCGCGGTGCAGAAGCCGACGCAGAAGAGGCGCAGGTCCGCCGCCGTCTCCTCGCGGGGCTCCCCCGCCTCAAGGCTGTCGCGTATCCGCCGTACCTGGCTGCGGAGGCGGTTGTGGACGGTGCGTAGTTCGTGGCCCCACGCGTGGGCCCGTGCGCGGCTCACCGCGCGGTCGGAGCGGTCTCCATGTCCGGGAGTCCTTTGCTACGGCGCCTCCATGCCCAGCGCGATCCGCTGCCGGCACGCGACGCTGCCGCAGACCCTAGCAGCGCCGTTAGGTTGCTGCCCATGGCTATGCAGAGCAGCACCGTGACCCTCTCCGTCCGGGGCGTGACGCCCGCCGATGTCGTCGCCGTCGCGCGGGACGGGGCGCGGGTCGCGCTGGCGGACGACGCTGTCGCGGCGATGGAGGAGGCGCGCCGCGCAGTGGACGCGCTGGCCGCCGGGCCCGAGCCGGTGTACGGCGTCTCCACCGGCTTCGGCGCGCTCGCCGTCCGGCACATCGGCCCGGAGCTGCGCACGCGCCTCCAGCGGAACCTGGTGCGTTCCCACGCCGCCGGGAGCGGCCCGCGCGTGGAGCGCGAGGTGGTGCGGGCGCTGATGTTCCTGCGGCTGAAGACGATCGCGTCCGGGCACACCGGCGTGCGGCCCGTGGTGGCGCGGACGATGGCCGCCGTGCTCAACGCGGGCATCACCCCGGTCGTCCACGAGTACGGCTCGCTCGGCTGCTCGGGAGACCTCGCGCCGCTCGCCCACTGCGCCATGACGCTGCTCGGCGAGGGCGAGGCTGAGGGGCCCGACGGGCGCGTGCGACCGGCCGCCGAACTGCTCGCCGCGCACGGCATCGAGCCCGTCGGACTGCGCGAGAAGGAGGGCCTGGCCCTGCTGAACGGCACCGACGGCATGCTCGGCATGCTGCTGCTCGCCTGTGCCGACCTCGCCAGGCTCTTCACCTCCGCCGACATCACCGCCGCCCTGACGCTGGAGGCCCTGCTCGGCACGGAACGCGTCCTCGCCCCCGAGCTGCACGCCCTGCGCCCCCACCCGGGCCAGGCCGTGAGCGCCGCGAACATGCTGCGCGTCCTCCATGGCTCGGGGCTCACCGGCCACCACCAGGACGCCGCGCCGCGCGTGCAGGACGCGTACTCCGTGCGCTGCGCGCCGCAGGTCGCGGGCGCGGGGCGCGACACCCTGGCGCACGCGCTGGCGGTCGCGGAACGGGAACTGGCGGCGGCCGTGGACAACCCGGTGGTGATCGACGGGCGCGTCGAGTCGAACGGCAACTTCCACGGCGCGCCGGTCGGCTACGTCCTGGACTTCCTGGCCATCGCGGCGGCCGACCTGGCGTCGATCACCGAGCGCCGCACGGACCGGCTGCTCGACCGGAACAGGTCGCACGGGCTGCCGCCGTTCCTCGCGGACGACCCGGGCGTCGACTCGGGGCTGATGATCGCGCAGTACACGCAGGCCGCGCTGGTCGCCGAGCTGAAGCGTCTGGCGGTGCCCGCGTCGGCCGACTCGATCCCGTCGTCCGCGATGCAGGAGGACCACGTGTCCCTCGGCTGGTCGGCGGCGCGCAAGCTGCGGGCGGCGGTGGAGGGGCTGACGCGCGTGGTGGCGGTCGAGCTGTTCGCGGCGGCGCGCGCCCTGGAGCTGCGAGCGCCGCTCGCCGCACAGGGGCTGCTGCCGGGGCCCGCCGCGCGTGCGGTGGTTGCGGCGGCGCGCGCGGCCGGGGTCGGCGGGGCGGGGGAGGACCGCTTCCTCGCGCCCGACCTGGCGGCGGCGGAGGCGTTCGTGCGCGGCGGCGGCCTGGTGGCGGCGGCGGAGGGGGTGACCGGCCCGCTGGCCTGAGCGGCGGCCGGGGCGGGCCGGTCGTGGTGGTGCGGCGCGCGGGGTCCCGCGCGGGTCGTGCGTCAGCCCTCGTCGAGCGGCTGGACCTCCTCGACGGTCAGGGAGGTCCCGCCCGCGTCCGCGTCGGACTCGGGGTGCGCGGAGGGCAGGAACCAGCCGAGACCGAGGACGGCGGCTGCGACGAGACCACAGACGATGGCGCGGCGGTTGACGCGTGCGGTGGGGTTGGCGTCCACAAGCGCTCCCGGGGGTCGTACGGTCCTCGCCGCGTATTGGCGGCGATGGGCAGCGATGTTACGGGCGCCGCGGGTCGCGGGGAAGAGGCGGCGCCTTGGACCTTACTCTCCGGGGCATGAGTGAAGACATGACCGACCAGACGCGTCACGTCCGCGTTCGCGTGGAGATGGTGCTGGAGATCACGGAGCCCGACGAGCTGATCAGGGCCGCCTGGGCGCGTATCGAGGGCGACGAGCTGATGCCCCAGGAGGAGCGCGACCAGGCGGCGCAGGCCGTCTCGCGCGACGAGGCGGAGGCCGTGGCGTACCTCATCGACCCGATCGACCTGGTGGGCGAGGTGCCGGGCGTGCTGCTCGCGCAGGCGTCCTGGAGCAGCGAGCAGGCCGAGTACGACCCGGACGACGCATGGGACGAACTGGATGACGACACCGATACACCTGGCGAGGGCCCTGGTGACGACGGCCCCGGCCCGGACGCGGACGGCGGCCGGGGCGGCACACGGTGACTCCGCCACCCGGGTGAGTGACCGGCCGTCACTCGAACGTGTGGTTCACCGCACGGATTCACTTACAGTGGAACCGGCTGCCGTGGGACCGCGTTTTCTCCCTTGTGTCCCACGGGGGTGTGCCCCGCGGGGACGCGGTGGCGGACGGAGCGGCGAGTGATGAGGGACGGCATGCGGCGCAAGGGCTTGACGGTGGCGGCGACGCTGCTCACCGGAGCACTGACACTGACGGCGTGCGGCGGGGGCGGCGACGACGACTCCGGCGACTCGGGCACGGGGGGCTCGGAGACCAGTCAGCAGACCGACGCGGACCGGGCGGCCGAGGAGGCGGACACCTCCCAGGCCGTGATCTCCATCACTCCCGACGACGGCGCCGAGAACGTCGGCATCAACAGCGACGTGCAGGTCCAGGTCGAGGACGGCTCGCTGGACGAGGTCGTGCTGACGGAGTCCGAGTCCGGCACGGAGGTCGCCGGGACGATATCCGCGGACGGCGCCTCGTGGCAGCCCGACGACCAGCTCGAACGCGCCACCGCCTACAGCCTCACCGTGCAGGCCACGGACAGCGAGGGCCGGGAGGCCCACGAGTCGGCGGCCTTCACGACGGTCTCGCCCGAGAACAGCTTCATCGGCTACTTCACGCCGGACGAGGACACCACCGTCGGCGTCGGCATGCCGATCTCGCTCAACTTCGACAAGCCGATCACCAACAAGGCCGAGATCGAGGCCGCCGTCGAGATCAACACCAGCAGCGGCCAGGAGGTCGTCGGCCACTGGTTCGGCGACCAGCGCCTCGACTTCCGCCCCGAGGACTACTGGCTGCCCCACACGCACGTCGAGGTGCACCTCGGCTTCGACGGCATCGAGGGCGACACCGGGGTCACCGGCGTGCAGAACCGCGACTTCGCCTTCGACATCGGCCGCTCGCAGGTCAGCACCGTGGACGCCGAGGCCAAGACGATGACGGTGTTCCGCGACGGCGAGGAGCTGCGCACCCTCCCGATCTCGGCCGGCAGCGACGAGAACCCGACGTACAACGGGCAGATGGTGATCTCCGAGAAGCAGAAGGAGACCCGGATGAACGGCGCGACCGTCGGCTTCACGGACGACGACGGCGAGGGCGAGTACGACATACCCGACGTGCCGCACGCGATGCGCCTGTCCACGTCCGGCACCTTCGTGCACGGCAACTACTGGGCCTCGGACGCCACCTTCGGCAGCGCCAACACGAGCCACGGCTGCATAGGCCTCAACGACACGCAGGGCGCCGACGACGAGGACACCGACGCGTACTGGTTCTTCGAGGAGTCGATCATCGGCGACGTCATCGTGGTGACCAACTCGCCCGACGAGCAGATGGCCCCCGACAACGGGCTCAACGGCTGGAACCTGTCGTGGGACGACTGGGTCGCGGGCAGCGCGCTGTCCTGATCCACGGCGCCGTGTACATCCCGGGACGGACGGAGGAGATCCCCGCACAGGGGGACGCCCCGTCCGTCCCGCGCGTCTAGCGTCCCTGACATGACCGAGCAGGCCCCCGCCCCCGCCCCGCGCGGACCGCACAGCGAACTGCTGACGGCCCGCCGCACCCTCCGCAGCCTGTGGGACGACCTGTTCCGGCACGCCGCCGTCCGCCGCACCCTGCCGCCCCTGCCGCTGCCAGGCCGCCTCGGCAGGACGGCCGCCCGCCTGCTGCCGGACGGTTCCCCGGCGGGCCTGGCCGTTTCGTACGCCCTCGCGGGGCTGGCCGTGCTCGTCCTGGCGGCCGCCGCCTACACGACCGAGATGGGCGACTTCACCATCAGCTGGCAGGGCCGCGCGCACGTCCCGCTGGTGATCCTGCCGCCGGTGCTCGCCACCGTCAGGCCGCTCCTCGGCTGGTGGGCCTCGCTCCTGCTCACCTGGCTCCAGGCCAGCTGGTACGTGGACAGCGGTGCCTGGCCGTGGACCAACGCGGGGCTCGCCGCCCAGGTCCTCGTCCTGCTCGCCGTCGCCCTCACCGCCCCCGTACGGGTCACCGCCGGGGTCTGGTCCTTCACCGTCCTCGCCGGGTTCGTCCTGGCGGGCGCGCTGCCCAACCCGACCGGCTCGTCCGACGAACTGACCCTCGCCGTCGCCTCCCTCGCCGTGCTGGTGACGACCGTCCTGCTGCGCGCCTGGTACGACTCGCGCCGCCAGGTCGTCGCCCAGACCGCCGTCACCGCCATCGAGCGCTCCCGCCGCACCGTTCTTGAGGAGCGCACCACCATCGCCCGCGAGCTGCACGACGTCGTCGCCCACCACATGTCGGTCGTCGCCATCCAGGCCGAGGCCGCCCCCTACCGCGTCACCGACCCGCCGCCCGAGCTGACCCGCGCGTTCGCCACCATCAGGGAGAACGCCGTCGCCGCGCTCACCGAGCTGCGCCGCATCCTCGGCGTCGTCCGCGCCGCCGAGGAGGACGCCCCGGACGCGCCGCAGCCCACCCTGGCCCTGCTCGACTCGCTCCTCGACGGCGTGCGCGGCGCGGGCCTGCCGGTGGAGAAGGCCGTCACCGGCGCCGTCCGCGAGCTGGCCCCCGGCGTCGAGCTGTCGGCGTACCGGATCGTCCAGGAGGCGCTGAGCAACGCGCTGCGGCACGCGCCGGGCAGCACGGCGCGCGTGGAGCTGTCGTACGTGCTCGGCGGGCTCGGCCTGCGCGTCGTCAACGGCCCGCCGACCGGCCCGGTCCCCCCGTCGCCCGGCGCCGGGCACGGCCTCACCGGGATGCGGGAGCGCGTCACCATGCTCGGCGGCGAGCTGGTCGCCGGGCCCACGGAGGACGGCGGCTGGGAGACCACCGCCTTCCTGCCAGCCGCCCCCGCCGCCCCCGCCGGAGAAACGGAAGGCGCCGCATGACCGTCCGTGTCCTCATCGCCGACGACCAGATGATGGTCCGCGAGGGCTTCTCCGTCCTCCTCGGCGCCCAGCCGGGCATCGAGGTCGCGGGCGAGGCCGTGGACGGCCGCGACGCCGTCGAGCGCGCCGCCGAACTGCGCCCCGACGTCGTCCTCATGGACATCCGCATGCCGGTCATGAACGGCATCGACGCCACCCGCGCGATCACCGCCGCCGGGGAGTCCGCGCCCCGCGTCCTCGTCCTGACGACCTTCGACCTCGACGAGTACGTCTACCAGGCGCTGCGCGCGGGCGCGTCGGGCTTCCTCCTCAAGGACGCCTCCGCCCGGCAGCTCGCCGAGGGCGTCCGCCTGGTCGCGGCGGGCGAGGCCCTGCTGGCGCCGACCGTGACGCGCCGCCTGATCGCCGAGTTCGCGCGCCTCGACACCGTGCCCAGGCCGCCCGCAAGGGAACGCCTCGGCACCCTGACCGAGCGCGAGACGGAGGTCCTCGCCCTCGTCGCCCAGGGCCTGTCCAACGCCGAGATCGCCGCGCACCTGGTCGTCGCCGAGTCCACGGTGAAGACCCACGTCAGCCGCATCCTGGTCAAGCTGGACCTGCGCGACCGCACCCAGGCGGCCGTTCTCGCGTACGAGACGCGGCTCGTCGTCCCGTCGTGAGTGGTGTGGGATGGGCCGCATGACCCTGATCCCCTTCGGCGACCACAGCCCCCGTCTCGCCCCCTCCGCCTGGATCGCGCCGGGCGTCACGCTCGTCGGCGACGTCACGCTCGGCCCCCGCGCCAGCGTCTGGTACGGGACGGTCGTCCGCGCCGACCTCGAACGCATCGAGATCGGCGCGGGCAGCAACGTCCAGGACGGCTGCGTCCTCCACGCCGACCCCGGGCGCCCCGCCGTCCTCGGCGCGGAGGTCTCCGTGGGGCACCGGGCCGTCGTCCACGGCTGCACGGTCGGGGACGGCGCCCTCGTCGGCATGGGCGCCGTCCTGCTGAACGGCTGCCGCATCGGCGCCGGTTCGCTGGTCGCGGCGGGGACGGTGGTGCTGGAGGACACCGAGGTGCCGCCCGGGTCGCTGATCGCCGGGGTGCCGGGCAAGGTCCGCCGTGCTCTCACCCCGGAGGAGTCGGCGGGGCTGCGCGGCACCGCCGAGCGCTACCAGGAGCTGGCGCAGCGCCACTCCGCCCACGCGGGCCACCTCGGCACCGCCGCGCCCGAACGCTGACCCGGGCGCCGCGCTCAGAAGCGGTACGGCGTCAGGTACTCGGGCATCACGATCCTGCTGCGCGGCGCGACCCGCCGCACGGCCGCCTTGAACGCCTCCAGCCGCCGCCCGGTCTCCTCGTCGGGGACGGCGGGCGGGTTCGCCAGCGCCACCTCGAAGTTGTCCCAGTGCACGGGCACGACCGTCGCGGGCCTGCCGAGCGCTTCGAGGAGGCGCGGCACGTAGTCGTACGTCGCGTCACTGGCCTGCAGGGTGATCATCGCCACGTCGGGCGCGAGCCCCGCCGCGTTCCGCTCCACGAAGTCGCTGCCGCCCGTGAAGAACACCGAGGGGCCGTCCTTCACGGTCACCTGGTACGCCAGCGTGTCGCCCTCCGGCAGGTCCGCGATGGTCAGGGGCTCCGCCGGGGGCGTCAGGCGCGTGCCGTGGAAGAGGAGGGACCACGACGGGTTGCGGCTGTGCAGCGACGACACCACCTCGACCACCACGTCCCCCAGGTCCAGCACCTCGCCGCCCTTCACCGGGCTGAGCTGCCCGGACGGCACGCCCATCGCGAGCCCGAGGTTGTACGCCGTCGACGTCCCGAAGACCCGCGCGCCGGTGGTCTTCGCGATGTGCGGCACGTCGTTGAAGTGGTCCCAGTGGGTGTGCGTCACGAGGACGTGCTTCGCGCCCGCCGTGTGCGCGTCCACGGTGTCCGCCGCGACGGTCAGTTGCGTCGCGGGCCGGAGGCCGGTGCCGAACAGCCCCGTGTCGTAGCGGCTCAGGTACGGATCCACCAGCAGGACGGTCCCGCCCGCCTCCACGCGCCAGCCCGCGTTCCCCAGCCAGCTGAACGTGGCCTGCGCCGTCCGCGTCCCCGCCTGCCGCCGCCGCTGCTCCCCGGCCGCCGCCGCCGTCCCGGCTCCCGCCGCGACGCTCCCGGCCGCGATCGCGCCCCCGGCCGTCACCGTCGTCCGCAGAAAGCCCCGCCTGCCGACTCCCGCCATGTCACACGCCCCTCTCAGGTCTTCACGTGCGGCACACGGAAGCACCCCCGGCCGCCCCGCGTCCAAGATCCACCGGGCGCCCGCGCCATACCCGTTCGCATATCACCGCAGGTCACGCACCCTCTCCACCGCCTCACGCGCCGCCCTGCCGAGCGCCAGATCGACGTCCAGACTCCGTGCGTCCCACTCCCGCGTCGCCCCGAAGACGGCCACCGCGTACCGCCCCCCGTCCGGGTACGCGACCACGCCCGCCTCCATGTGCAGGCCCGGCAGCGTGCCCGTCTTGCCCGTCACCTCCACCTCGGGAGGGAACGCCGCCCGCAGCCGCGTCCACGCCATCTGCCGCGCCATCAGCCGCCGCACCAGGGCGCACGCCTCCGGCGGCCCGGCCTCGTCGCGCCACAGCAGCGCCATCAGCCGCGTGATGTCCCGGGGCGTGCTCGACGTCGTGTGCTCCGGGTCGAAGACGCGCAGCGCCCGCTTCCGCGCGTCCGGCAGCGCCGGGTACGCCGCCGCGAACTCCGCCGCGTCCCGCACCCCGACGTCCGCGAACATCGACTCCAGCACCTCCCGCGGCCCGCCCCGCACCCGCGTCCGCGCCATGCCCAGCTCGGCCGCCAGCACCGGCAGCAGATCGGGGCCCACGCGGCGCAGCAGCAGGTCGGCGGCCGTGTTGTCGCTCATCGACAGCGAGAAGTACGCGAGGTCGCGCAGCGACAGCTCCACGTCGTCCGCGCAGTCCGCGAGCCCCCAGCCGCCCAGCCGGTCGGGCGCCCGCGCCACGACCCGTTCCGCCGGGTCGAGCTGCCCGGCCGCCACCTGCCGCGCGAACTCCAGCACCAGCAGCACCTTCAGGACCGACGCGATGACGACCTGCTCGTCCGCGCCGCTGCCCGTCTCGGCGCCGCCGCCCTCCCGGTCGATGTCGCGCACATGCAGCCGGATGTCCAGGGCAAGGGTGTCCTCCATGCGCCCATCGTCCCCCGCCTGGTCTATCGTCGCCGCGTGGACCTCTCCCGCCACCTGCGCCACTTCCTCGCGGTGGCCGAGGAACTGCACTTCGGCCGCGCCGCCGAGCGGCTCGGCATGGCCCAGCCGCCGCTGAGCCAGTCCGTGCAGCGGCTGGAACGCGATCTCGGCGTCGCGCTGTTCGACCGGTCGCGGCGCAGCATCGCGCTCACCCCGGCGGGGCGGCTGCTGGTGGACGAGGCGCGCGGCCTGCTCGCCGCCGACGCCAGGCTGCGCGCGGTGATGTCGGGCGTACGGGACGGGACGCTGGGCACGCTGCGCGCCGGGGTCCCGCCCGACACCCCCGCGACCGCGCTGCGCGAGATGCTGCGCCGCACTGCCGAGCAGGCGCCTGGCCTGGAGATCGACCTGCACGAGCTGACGTCCGCCGAGCAGCTGCGCGCCCTGGACGAGGGGCGGCTCGACGTCGGCCTGCCGCACGAGCCGTTCCACGCGCCCGAGCTGGCGCGCGGCCCGTCCGTCTCCCACCGCCTCGGCGTTGTCGTCCCGCGCCTGTCGCCCCTGGCCCGCCGCGACGCGCCCGCCCTCGCCGACCTGGCCGGCCACGACCTGATCCTCGCGCCGCGCGGCGCCGCGCCCGAGTGGCACGACCATGTGCTCGACACGTGCCGTGACCACGGGTACGTCCCGCCGCGCGTGCGGCACGCGCGCAACCCGGACTTCGTCCTCGGCCTCGTCCTGGCGGGCCAGGGCGTGGCCCTCGCGCCCGCCGAGTTCGCGGGCCGCCAGCCGCGCGTGGCCTGGCGCCCCCTCGCGGGCCACCCGCTGACCGCCACCACGACTCCGGCCTGGCCCGCCCGTTCCGCGCACCCGGCGGCACCACGCTTCGCGGCCATCGCCGCCGAGGTCCTCACCGGCACCTCCGCACAGCCCACCGACCTGACAGCCCCGGACACCCCGGGCCCCTGGTCGGTCGTCTTCGCCGAGCGGTAGACCCTTCGGCGCACCGGTCGCCAACTCCCTTACCGCAGCGAGCCGTTGCGCCTTTCAGCAGGCTGGTTGCGTCGTTGTGGCGTGTGTGTGGGGGCCGTTATGGTTCTCTGGCTGAACGTGATCGCCTGGGTACAGGGGGTGGGGTTCGTGGGGCGTGCGTCGGACTGGAGTCCGTTGGATCTGGATGCGGATCCGGTGCCGGGTGATCCGGGTGAGGTGCGGCGTCTTGCGGATGAGTTGCAGGAGTTCGCGGATGATGTGGGTGAGGCGTTGGGGAAGATCCGGTCGATGGCGTCGGATCGTGCGGTGCAGGACTGGGCGGGGTTGTCGGCGGAGGCGTTCCGCAGCGAGTTCGATGGTGTGCCGGGGAATCTGACGAAGTTGCGGGATTCGTACGATCTGTGTGCGCGGGCGTTGCAGGGGTATTGGCCGAAGCTGGAGACGGCGCAGGGGCAGGCGGATCGTGCGCTGGAGCGGGCGGTTGCTGCGCAGGCTGATCTGGTGTCGGCGCAGGGTGCGTTGGGGGAGGCGCAGGGGTGGGTGTCGCGGGCTGGGGAGGAGGCGGAGCGGCTTCAGCGGGAGGGGGAGGGGGAGGGTGTGCCTGCGCCGGATGAGGGGGAGGTGCGTGCGGCGGCGCGGGATCGGCAGGCGGCGGATGAGGCGCGGGGTGCGGCGCAGGGGCGGGTGGATGCGGCGGAGTCGTCGTTGGCTGCGGCGCGGGAGTTGGCGGAGCAGGCGCG
>NZ_JBITKT010000011.1:0-167737 GCF_044461265.1 Streptomyces sp. NPDC049879
TCGTGGTGGCGGGCGCGTTCGGAGCGGTATCGGGTGCGGTCGCGGCGCTGGGGCCGGCCGAGACCGCCCGCCGCGCCCTCGTCCACACCGACCGGGCCTGGTGGCGGGCCTACCGGCGGGCGTTGATCCGGCTCGGCGAGGACCCGGCCGACTTCGACACCACCGCACCCGACCCGGCGGACATCGCCCTCGGCCTCGGCGTCTTCGCCGCACTCGACCACGCCGCACACCTACGACGGGCCCTCCCTACCGAAGCCGAACTCGCCTTCCGCATCCTCACCGACCCCGACCCCGATCCCGATCCCGACGACTGACCCCGGCCGGGGCTTCTGCGGCGTCGAACGCGGGCGCGAGGGGGGCCAGTGCCGCGCGGAGCCGGTCGGGGAGTGGGCCGGAGGGCACGACCAGCCCTCCGGCGTTCCCGGTCGGCTGGAGCCAGCCCTCCAGCGCGATGCGCACCGCCGCCGCCACGCTCGCCGCGAGGACGCGGGGCGTGTGCGGTCCGGCGTCCCCCAGGCGTTCGGCGATCGCCGCCGTGAGCGGCGGCTCGATGCCCGCCGTGCTGCCGAGGAACGCGTCGCGCAGTGCGGCCCGGGTGGTGATCAACAGCAGTACGCCGCGGGCGCGTTCGCCGGTGTCCGTGTACTGCTCGACCACCGCTTCGGTGACAGCGTCGGCGAGGCGTACTCCCGCGGGCCGTGCCGCGACCGCCGCCGCGATCCGTGCCTCGCGGTCCGCGGTGACGGCGGACACGATCGCGTGCTCGCGGCTGGCGAAGTAGTTGTTGTAGGTGCGCGGCGAGACACCGGCGGCCTCGGCGATGTCCTCGACGCGGACGTGTTCAGGGCCGCGTTCGACGGCCAGGCGCAGGGCCGCCTCGCGGAGCGCCTCGCGCGTGGCCTGCTTCTTCCGTTCCCGCAGCCCCGGCGGTGGTGTCGTCACGGGGGCAGCGTTCCACATCTCACTGCGCGCGCGCAAACTTGCGTGTACGCACTTTTCCTGCGAGTCTCGGCCCCGACGACAGGAACCGGCAGAGAGGACGTACGCCGCCATGCGGGCACGAGGAATGACCTACGACACCGGATTCGTCGTGGACGGCCGGATCTCCCACGAACGGTCCGACCCGGCGCTGGTCCGGCGTGAACTCGCCGTCATCCGCGACGACCTGCACTGCAACGCGGTCCACATCGTCGGCGGCGACCCCGACCGGCTGGAGCAGGCCGCCCAGGCCGCCGCCGCGCTCGGCCTGGAGGTCTGGTTCTCGCCCTACCCGCTGGAGTCGGAACCGGAGGAGATCCTCACGCTCTTCCGCGACTGCGCCGAGCGGGCCGAACGGCTCCGGCGGGAGGGCGCGGCGGTCGTGTTCGTCGCGGGGGTCGAACTGAGCGTGATGAACCGGGGGTTCCTGCCAGGGGACAGCCCCGAGGAACGGGTCGCGCTGCTGCTCGGCCGACCCGGGGGACCCGCCGGGGCGATGCGCGAACTCGGCGCGCGCGTCAACGCGTTCCTCCGCGACGCCGCTGCCGCCGTCCGCGAGCGCTTCGGGGGGAGGCTCACGTACGCGGCCATCCAGTTCGAGCAGGTGGACTGGACGCCCTTCGACATCGTCACGTACGAGCTGATCCGGTCCGCCGAGGTCGCCGACCGGTTCAGGGACGCGGTGCGCACGCTCGCCCAGGGCCCGAAGCCGCTCGCCATCACCGGCTTCGGCACCGCGGCCTACCAGGGCGCGGGGGACCGCGGCGGGCGGGTGCTGGACGTCGTCGAGCACGACCCGGAGACCAGGGCGCCCGTACGGCTGAACGGCGTGTACGAGCGCGACGAGGCGGGCCAGGCCGCGTACTTGGACGAACTGCTGGAGATCTTCGACACCGAAGGCGTGGACAGCGCGTTCGTCTACCTCTTCGCCCTGGCCGGCTACCTGCACCGCCCGGACGGCGACCCCAGGGACGACCTGGACCGGGCGGGCCTCGGCATCGTCAAACTCCTCGAAGGGGGCCGGGGGCAGGCCTACCCGGACATGGACTGGGAGCCCAAGGCCGCCTTCACGGCGGTGGCGCGGCGGTACGGCGGGTGACGTGCGCGCGCTGCCACTAGATTGACGCGATGACCACGCACGTGATTCTGCTCAACGGTGGGTCGAGCTGCGGGAAGACGGCGATCGCCCGGTGCCTCCAGGCGGTCCTGCCGGGGCCGTGGCTCGCGTTCGGGATCGACGCGCTGGTGGACGCGCTGCCCGCCGCGCTGCGGGAGCCGGGGGAGGGCATCGAGTTCGCGGCGGACGGCGCGGTGCATGTCGGCGGCGGCTTCCGCGAACTGGAGGCGGCGTGGATGCGCGGCCTCGCGGCGACGGCCCGCGCGGGGGCGCGGCTCGTGGTGGACGACGTGTTCCTCGGCGGCGCCGCGTCCCAACAGCACTGGCGCGAGGCGCTCGATGGCCTGGACGTCCTGTGGGTGGGCGTCCACTGCGCCCCCGACGTGGCGGCCCTGCGGGAGACGGCGCGGGGCGACCGGACGACGGGGATGGCACGTTCGCAGGCGGAGACCGTGCACCGGGGCGTGACCTACGACCTGGAAGTGGACACAACCCATACGACCCCCCTCCCCTGCGCCCACACCATCGCGTCCCACATCACCTGACACCCCCCGCCCCGGATCACCCCACAGCCTGCGCGGCCTCCGCCAAGCAGGACATGAAACGTCTGTCAGCGCGGCAGAGGCTGTCCTGTCGGCGTATCCCTACGGTGGAACGGGCCCGCGCGCAGACCGTCCGATCTCTCGGGAACCAGCCCTTGGCCGACGTCATGGGGTGCCGGTCAACGCCCACTCGAACGACTCGCGTGTCGCGTCGTCCAAGTCCAGGATGGCGAACACCACATGCTCGAAAACACCCGCGAAGTCGCCGCGCAGGTGGACCGCGAACGCCTCGGCGACCTCGGCCGGGTCATTGCCGAACACGCCGCAACCCCACGCGCCCAACACGAGGTGGGTGTCGCGGTGATGGGCCGCTACGGCGAGCACACCGCGGGCGCGGGTCGACAGCGCCGCCGGGATTCTCCCCGCTGCCCCGGGGCGGTCCCGCTCGATCATCCGGCGGTTCGGCGCGGCCGACGTCAGGAACGCCGCGCGCAGGGGTGCGTGCAGCCAGGAACCGTCGTCCCGGCGGAACACCGGTACGTCCGGCGCGTACACGATCCGGTCGCTGTAGAAGGGATCGGGATTGTCCCGGTGGAACTCGTAGAACTCCGGACACCGGATCAACGCGTCGTACAGCGCGCTGGAGCGGGCCAGGCTCTCCTCCTGGGCACGCGCCCCGCGGGCCACTCCTCCCCCCGGATTGCGGGCCGACGCGAAGTTCAGTACCGCCACGCGTCCGGCCCCGGCCAGGCGTTCCACCGCTTCCAGGGTGCTCTCGTCCGTCACCTCGACGCGCGTGTCGTCCGTGCCCTCGGGGAAGGGCAGGCGGCGAAGCTCGCCCGGGAGGTAGAGCCGGGTCCCCCGGCGCATGTCGTCCAGAGCGGCCGAGAGGTCCACCCTGCGCCCCTCGTGCTCGTACCAGCCCCGCTCGAAGGCCGACTGGGTCTCCTGCCATCTCCGGCGCACCGTTCGAGCCTCCGTGGTCCGGGTCGTTCATGATGATCATGTGTGGACGGGTATACAACAACAGCGCGCCGACGGCTAAGGGAATTCGCCGGGCAGGGCTGTGGACGACGAGGGCCCGGGCCTCAGGGAACGGCGCGGCAGCCGCGTGCCGCATCAGCTCGACGGCGCCGCCCGATGATTTCAGGCCGGCCCGTCGCGGCCCGTGGTCTCACCTCGGCCGGACCCCGAGTACGCGCCCTGTCCGACGACGCGGCCTTCGTGCAGGACCACGATGCGGTCGGCGCGGCGCGAGCCGAAAGGACGCCGAGGAGTACGTGGAAGGGGCGTCGGCCGACGTCGGCGGCAGCGTGACGGGCAGGCACGGCACTAGGCGGATTCGCGGTGCTGTTCAGCGGCGAACTCGTCCCGTTCTACGGCGTGATGCCACGCCGCGTCCCGCCAGTGGTTGTGGCGCACGATCTCTTCCGTGTCCTCGACGACTTCCGCGCCGAGGAAGGCGTCGCTCTCGTCGAAGTGCATGCGGACCAGTCTGTGCGAGTCGAACAGCCAGTAGTCGTGGAGAGGAAGACCGGCGGCGGTCGCGCGGTCCCGGGTCAGGTAGCGGATGTCCTCGCCCGCGCCGTTGGTGAACTGGGCGCGCCACACGCCGAATCGGCTGTAGTCGCTGAGCGGCAGGCTGACGACGCGGACGCGGTGGAAACGGCGTCCCTGTGCCGTCGCGTCACGGATCATGGTCAGCCAGTCCCGCATCCACGGCAGTTCGTCCCGCTCCTTCGCGAGGAACTTCCGCAAGGACTCGTTCTCGTAGTCCACGTCGTAGCGCTCGCGTGTCTCAAGGCGGAAAGCGGTGTGCTCGAACGAGTGGAACAGCCGCCCGAACTCGTCTCCCGTGAGCCGGCTCAGTTTCCTTCCCCCTCCGCGTCGCGCCGAAGGGGAGTTCAGGGGCTTGCCGAGAAAACGGGCACGCACCGCGCCCCTCCCTTCCTCGGCCCCTCCTTCGCCCGGCATCCGGCGAACCGTGCGGCCCGATCGTTGTCGGCCGTGCCATGGAGCGTCAAGTGGGCGTCTGGTGGGGAGGGGCGTTTGGGGCGCCACCGGGTGAGGCCGAGGTGATCAGGCGGGCTGCGGGGCGGGCGTTGCCGTCGGTGTTGCGGGGGCGGTCGTCGGCTTGCGTGTCTCGCGCAGCATCAGCAGGCCGCTGCCCACCATCGCCGCCGCGGTCAGGCCGTGGACGCCGAGTGCGGTGGCCGTGGAGCCGTCGTGGGCCAGCACGGTCGTCATGTCGCCGAATGCGGCGAAGGACTCCGCCAGCAGCACCCAGCCCAGGGCCCGGCGGTGGCCCGTCAGCAGCAGGACGGCCAGGACGAGGGCCAGGGTGAGGTCGCGTATCCCCTTGATGACCAGGAAGCCGCCGCCGTCGCCGGACGGCCAGCTCGGCAGGCCGAAGGTCGGCGCAGTCGACTCCGGGGCCAGGACGAACTCCAGCCCGAACCAGATGATGAAGAGGATGAAGGCGGTGGTCACGACGGTGTTGATCCGCTTGAGGGACATCGTTCTCCTTGGGTGTCTTCGTGAGCCGGCGGGCTTGGTGGGTCGTGCGGGCTCAGAGCCTGGGGTCGCCCTGGGTGAGGAGTTCCATGAGGTGCCCGTCGGGGTCCCGGAAGTACGTGCCCCTGCGGCCCGGGGTGTGCCTGCTGTGGTAGACCTCCCCGGTCTCCTTGCACGCGGGATCGCCGTAGTGGGTGATCCCGCTGTGCTGGATCCGTGCGAGGGCGGCGTCGAATTCCTGCTCGCCGAGCATGAACGCGTAGTGGTGCGGCTCGAAGTCGTCCAGCCGGTCGTAGTCCAGGCTGACGCGGTTGGACAGCGTGACCGGCGTGAAGTGTGCCACCGGCGGACCGACTTCGAGGCCGAGGATGTCGGCGAGGAACCGCGCCGAGGTCTGCGGGTCACGGGCGGGGACGATCGTGTGGTTCAGCTCGACGGCCATGAGGGCTTCCTTCTCCGGGATGGGATGGTGCGGAGGGGTGGGTGGGGCCGCGGGGTCAGGCGAGGGCGGCGGCCAGCAGGGCGAACGCGGCGGTGATGACGGCGACGCGGCCGTAGTGGAAGCGGTCCCAGCGGTCCACCTGCTGCTTCCAGTCGGCAGGCCGGTTCTCCGGGGTCCACGTCTTGCCCCGGTTGTTGATCGGGACGAGCACCAGCACCGACATGAGCACGCTGACGATCAGCAGCGCGCCGGAGGCGACGACGAGGCCGGTGCCGTCGTCGCCCCACCCGGCGGCGGCCCAGACGCCGACGAGGACGAGCGAGCCGATGTACCAGAACGGCATCACCGCGCCGAGGATCCGGCCGCCGTGGGCCCGGCCGAGCTGGCCGCCGTCCTCCGGGAGGGCGTTGAAGATCCGGTTGAGGAAGAAGGCGACGGAGAACTCCACCCCCACCATCACACCGACGATCACGGTGGTGACGACCTCAAGCGCGTTGAGCATGACGAGCCCCTTGGCGTCTAGTGCTGCTAGATGACGAAGCGACGCTAACACTGCTGTTGCTCTCTCGTCTAGCGGTGCTAGAGTCTCATCATGTCGGTACAGGAACGCAAGGAACGCGAGCGGGCGGAACGGGAGCGCCTCATCGTCGCGACAGCCCGCGAACTCGCCGAGCAGCAGGGCTGGGACGCGGTCACCACCCGCCGGCTCGCCGAGCGCATCGAATACAGCCAGCCCGTCCTCTACAGCCACTTCCGCGGCAAACGCGAGATCATCGGCGCCGTCGCCCTCCAGGGCGCCGCGGAGCTGGCCGCCGCCGTGCGGGCCGCGACCGCCGCAGCGGACGGCCCGCGCGCCCGGGTGTACGCCCTCGCCCGCGCCTACCTCGACTTCGCCGAACGCAACCCGGCCGTCTACGACGCCATCTTCCAGCTCGACGGCGGCCTCGCGTACGCCCAGGAGGACACCCCGGAAGTGCTCAAGGACGCCTTCGCCTCACTGCTGGAGCCCCTGGGCGGGGTCGCCGGGGAGGGCGTCGCCCCGGAGCTGTTCACCGAGGTGTTCTGGGCGTGCCTGCACGGGGTGGCGACCCTGACCCGGACGGGACGGCTGCTGCCGGAGGACACCGACCGGAGGGTGCGGATGCTGGTGGACCGGCTCGCCGTCTACTGACGGGCCGCCATGCGGCGGGGCGTCCGCACGGGAGGATGCGGTGGATGCTGTGGGCATCGATCAGGTTCGCCGCGTCACGCGGTGGGCGGTGCCGGGGCGGGGCGTGTGCGCGAACGGGGGGCGCTCTCCCGGAAAGCGGGGCGCGCGCGTCGCCCGGGCCCCGGCGTGCGCGCCCGGCGGGGGAGGGCCGGTCCGGTCACGGCCGGTGGGGCGGCCTCCCCCGCTCGGGAAGGGGGATCAGGCGTCGCCCTCGAAGAGGCTGGTGACCGAGCCGTCCTCGAAGACCTCGCGGACCGCGCGGGCGATCGTCGGGGCCATCGACAGGACGGTGATCTTGTCGAGGTCCACCTCGCTCGGCGTCGGCAGCGAGTTGGTGAAGATGAACTCGCTCACCCGCGAGTTCTTCAGGCGGTCGGCGGCCGGGCCCGACAGGACGCCGTGCGTCGCCGCCACGATGACGTCCGCCGCGCCGTTGGCGAACAGCGCGTCCGCGGCCGCGCAGATCGTGCCGCCCGTGTCGATCATGTCGTCCACCAGCACGCACACCCGGCCCTCGACCTCGCCGACGACCTCGTGCACCGTCACCTGGTTCGCCACGTCCGGGTCGCGCCGCTTGTGGACGATGGCCAGCGGCGCCGCCAGCCGGTCGGCCCAGCGGTCCGCGACCCGTACCCGCCCGGCGTCGGGGGAGACGACCGTCAGCCGGTCGCGGTCCACCCGGCCGCCGATGTAGTTCGTCAGCGCGGGCAGCGCGAAGAGGTGGTCCACCGGGCCGTCGAAGTAGCCCTGCACCTGGTCGGCGTGCAGGTCCATGGTGATGATCCGGTCGGCCCCGGCCGTCTTGAGCAGGTCCGCCATCAGGCGCGCGGAGATCGGCTCACGCCCGCGGTGCTTCTTGTCCTGGCGGGCGTAGCCGTAGAAGGGGATGATCACGGAGATCGAGCGTGCGGACGCGCGCTTCAGCGCGTCCAGCATGATCAGCTGCTCCATGATCCACTTGTTGATCGGCGCCGTGTGGCTCTGCATGAGGAAACAGTCGGCGCCGCGCACCGACTCCTGGAAACGCACGTAGATCTCGCCGTTCGCGAAGTCCACGGCCTTGGTCGGGACAAGACCCACCCCCAGCTCCGCGGCGACCTCCTCCGCGAGTTGAGGGTGCGCGCGGCCGGTGAAGAGCATGAGTTTCTTCTCGCCGGTGGTCTTGATCCCGGTCACGATGTGTCTCCTTGTAGCCGCGTCGGCGCTCGTTCACCCTTATGGGGGCATCCCCTACCGTACCTGTCAGGCCTCGCCCGGCTTCCGCTCCATCGCAGCTAGGGCCGCCTCGGCGGCCTGCGCGGCGTCCGAGTCGGGGCGCTTCCTGCCCACCCAGCCCTCGACGTTCCGCTGCTGGCCACGGGCTACGCCGAGTGATCCCGGCGGGACGTCGCGAGTGATGACGGACCCGGCGGCGGTGTAGGAACCGTCCCCGATCGTGACAGGTGCCACAAACATGTTGTCGGCGCCCGTGCGGCAGTACGAGCCGACCGTCGAGTGGTGCTTCTCCTCGCCGTCGTAGTTCACGAAGACGGTGGCGGCGCCGATGTTCGTGTGGTCGCCGATCGTGGCGTCGCCGACGTACGACAGGTGCGGCACCTTGGTGCCCTCGCCGATGGCCGAGTTCTTCAGCTCGACGAACGTCCCCACCTTCGACTCCTGGCCGAGGACCGTGCCGGGACGCAGGTACGCGTACGGGCCGACGTTCGCGCCCGCCCCCACGTGCGCGCTGTCCGCCACCGTGTTGCTGACCACCGCGCCACGACCCACCACCGTGTCCCGCAGCCGCGTGCCAGGACCGATCTCGGCCTCCGCCGCCACATGGGTGGCGCCCAGCAGCTGCGACCCGGGGTGGATCACCGCGTCCGGCTCGTACGTCACCGTGACGTCCAGCCACGTCGTCGCCGGGTCCACGACCGTCACACCCGCCAGCATGGCCTCTTCGAGCAACCGGTCGTTCATGAGCCGCCGCGCCTGCGCGAGCTGCACCCGGTTGTTGATCCCCACCAGCTCGCGGTGATCGGGCGCCACGCAGGCGCCGACCCGGTGACCGTCCTCACGCAGGATGCGCACCACGTCCGGCAGGTACTGCTCGCCCTGGTCGTTGTCCGTGTCCACCCGGGCCAGCGCGTCCGCCAGCAGCCGCCCGTCGAAGGCGAAGATGCCCGCGTTCGCCTCCCGGATCGCGCGCTGCTCCTCCGTCGCGTCCCGGTGCTCCACGACCTCCACCACCGAGCCGTCCGCGCCGCGCACGACACGGCCGTAACCCGTCGGGTCGGGGACCTCCATGGTGAGCATCGTCACCGCGTTGCCGTCCGCCGCGTGCGTCGCGGCCAGCGAGCCGAGCGTCGCCGCCGTCTGCATCGGGACGTCCCCGCACGTCACGACGACCGTCCCCGCCGGCTCCACCCCGTCCGCCGCCAGTGCCGCGAGCGCCACACCCACGGCGTGCGCCGTGCCCAGCTGCCGCTCCTGCACCACCGCCCGTACGCCCGAGTCGATGTCCGCCAGATGGGCGCTCACCCGCTCCTTGCCGTGGCCCACGACCACGACCAGCTCCGCCGGGTCGAGACCCCGCGCGGCCGTCACCGCGTGGCCCACCAGGGAGCGGCCGCAGATCTCGTGCAGCACCTTGGGCGTGGACGACTTCATGCGGGTCCCCTCACCCGCTGCGAGAACGATGATGGCTGCCGGGCGACTGGAGCTCACGGGATCGCGTCCTTCGGTCCTTCGGGAATGGGGGATTCCCGCAGGATACCGGGGCACGGCCCGCCGCACCCGTTCAGACGTACGAGCCGGGCGGGGTGGCGGGCGGCGGTCAGCCGTCGCGTTCCCAGGGCGCCGCGCGGCGCGGCGTACGGCCCGTGAGCGCCGCGAGGGTGCTGCGGATGTGCGTCAGATGGGCGCGCACATCGTCGGCGCGTTCGCCGTGGTCGCGGGCCAGCTCCTCCGACTCGCGCTCGATGGCCTGGCGCCGCTCCCGCGCCCGGGCGAGCAGCTCGGCGCGCCGCGCGTCGGCCGTCTCCTCGCGGTCCCTGGCGGTCGCCTCGGCCGACGCCAGCTCCTCCCGCGCCCGCGCGAGCAGCGCCTCGCCGCGCGACGTCAGCTCGTCCACGCGCGCGTCGGTCTCCGCCTGCACGGCCGCCAGCCGCTCGTCCAGCGCGCGGCCCTCCGCCGTGTGCCTGGCGCGCTGCTCGGCGACCAGGGCGCGGCAGCGGCGCGTCACCTCGGCGAGCGCCTCGGATGCCTGGTCGCGCAGCGCGGCGGCCTCGCGCCTGGCCTCGGTCATCAGCTCACCGGCGTACGCCGTCGCGCGGCCGAGCACGTCGTCCGCCGCCGCGTCCGCCGCCGCGCGCCGGTCGGCGGCCTGGGCGCGCGCCACGTCGCGCAGCGCGCGCGCCTCGGCGGCCCCCCGCTCGATCAGCCCGCGCGCCTCCTCGTCGGCCGCCTCGCGCAGCGCCGCCGCCTCGGCCTCCACCTCGGCGAGCAGCAGCGTGGCGCGCTCGCCCAGCGACTCGTATGCCGGGGGCGGCAGCGCGGCCACCGCGGCGCCGAGCCGCGCCGCCTCGGCGGCCAGCGCGTCGACGCGCTCGCCGAGCGCGCCCAGGCGCCGCCATGCCTCGTCGCGCTCGCGGCTGAGACCGGCCACGACCTGGTCGACCTGGTCGGGCCGGTAGCCACGGCCGCGTGCGCTCGGGAAAGCCGTCATGAGGACATGATCCCCGCAAGGCCGTGTCTGACAAATAGCGCCGTCCGCCGCCAGGCGGGGGCGGCAGCGGCTGGTGCGGTGCATCGCAAGGCGGAGGGATGCCCTCGTGCTGGAGTACTTGGGCGTTCCGACAACGCAGCGAGGTGCCGTGCCAGGCGTTGGCGCCCAGGCGGGATTTGTCAGGCAGGGCCTACAGCAGGCCGTCCCACATCTGTTCCAGGAGAACGGCCCACCAGCTCTCGGGGTCGGCGAGCGCCTGCGGGTCGAGGGAGCCGAGCTGGGCCTGGAAGTCGGTGGTCCAGCGTCCGGCCTGCTCGCTGTTCAGCCCGTAGCGCAACCGCCACATGCGGCCGAGCAGCGCCATGCACCGCGCGAACTGCGGCAGCGACGCGTTCACGAACTGCGGCGGCACCGGCTGCCCGCCGGGGCCCGCCTCCAGCGGCACGGCGACGATGTGCGCCGTCCCGTACTGCACGCACAGCTGCCGCCCGAAGTCCGAGCCGACGACCAGGTACGAGCCCGCGTCGGGCGCCGGCTGCACGCCGCGCTCCACCGCCAGCTCGCCCAGCGTGGGGATCGGCCGCCCCGCCTGGGCCTGCGCCCAGAAGAACGGGTTGACTTCCACCGGCACGCCCGACCACACCAGGCTCTGCGCCACGATCTCCGGCACACCCTGCCGCGACACGGCCTGCGGCGTGTAGCGGAAGACGCCCTGCGGCCCGTACGCCTGCACCAGCTCCTGCCCGATGGCGTCGAGCGGCACGGCGGGCGCGGCCTGCTGCGGCTGCAGCGGGGCCCGTACGGGGGCGGAACGGGGCGGGCCGTCGGCGAACTGCTTCAGCTCGTCCTGGTGCTCCACCAGATGCCGTACGCCCGCCTGCCGGGACGCGAGGTCACGCCCGTACGCGGCCGTGTGGGTGACGCGCACCTGGGGCCACGTCTCGCGGATCATGCGGGCGCAGTAGGCGCCGGGCAGTTCGCAGGACTGCAGCTCGGTGTGCAGTTCGATGACCTGCTGCGGCGGCACGTTCATGGAGCGCAGCTCGTAGAGGATCTGCCACTCCGGGTGCGGCATGCCGGGTGCGGAGCGGCGGATGAGCTGCTGCTCGGAGCCGTCGGGCGCGCGGTAGCGGAGCACGGCCATGTAGCCGGAGCCCACGGTGGGCGTGCCGGGCGGGGGATAGCCGTAGCCGGCGCCGGGCGCGGGGGGCGGCGGCGGGGTGCCGATGCCCTGCGGCGGCGGGGTGCCCGCGGCGGGCGGGGGCGCCGGGGTGAACCGGCCCTGGTGCTGCGCAGGTTGCGGCGCGGGCGGAGGGCTGCTGACGATGCCCGGCGGCGGGGGAGGCGGTCCCGGGACGGCCTGGTCGGGCGTGGGGCGGTGGGAGAGGGCGGTCTCCGCCAGCGGGCTGGGGGTGCCGGGCGGCCGGGGCGCCAGGTCACTGGCGTCCGGCGGGGCGGGACGGCCCGCGGCGGCCGCCTTCAGCTCGGCGATCACCTCGGGGGAGACGGCCTGGGTGGGGACGTACGCGTTGGCCGCGGCGTCCGGCGCCTTGCCGCCCGGGGCGGGCGGCGGGCCGACGGGCGCGCCGGACGGGCCGGACGGGCCGGGGACGGCGGGCGGCGGATCCGCCTTCGCGGGGGTGTCCCGCGCCTGCGGGGGCTCGGGCGCGTCCGGCTTCCCGGGCGCACCGGGTACGGACGGGTGCACGGCGGTGCGCGGCAGGCTGCTGCCCTGCGGCATGATCGCCGTCCGCGCCTCGGAGGACATGCCGGTGGGCCCGGAGGGCGCCTTGTCGGCGGGCTTCCCCTCGTCCTCGGCCAGCGGCGGCGAGAACACGGTGGCGGGCGGCGCCACGGACTCCGTCCCCTCACCGGACTCGGACGTGTCCGTCCCGGCCCACGGCGAGGCGTCGGCCGGCTCCCGCCGGGCGGGCGTGGCGTCCACGTCGTCCCACGGCGAGGGCGGCTGCGGCACCGACGCGCCGGGCGGCGGCGGAGGCGGCGACACGGCCGCCAGGGACGGCGTGGGGGGCGCCCACGGCGCGCCGGACGGCGGCGGCGTGGACTCGTCCGCCGCGGGCCGCGCGGCAGGCACGGGCGCCGGGGGCGGGGTCGGGGCCGGGGTCGGGTCGGACGGTACGCGCGGTTCCGGCGCCGGGCTGCCCGGCGGCCGCGCGGCCAGCACCTCGGGCGGGATCAGCGTGAACGACGTCGCCTCCGCGCCCGCCTGCGGCGCGGGCGCGGCGGCGGGCTCCCCGGCCGCCGCGGGCCCGTACTCCTCGCCGTACCGCTGGATCACCTCGTCGGCCGGCAGCGCGGGCCACAGCGTGGTGTCGCCGCTGTCCCGGGCGATGACGAGCTTCTTCCCGCCGACCGGGCCGCTCGCGTCGTCCTCGGCCCACACGACGAACCCGAGGTCGAACTCGCGGACCCGCACCTCGTGGCGCGGCCCGCCGTCCGGCGCGCCGTTCACCCACCGCTCGGCGCGCTCCTGCGCCTGTGCGAACGTGACCACCGCGCTCATCCCTCCACCGGGACGGCCTGCGCGAACCCGCCGTCCACCATCAGGTCCGCCACGGACGCCAGTTCGGGCGGGTTGCCCGCGAGCCGCAGCAGGAAGTCGTCGAAGTCGGTGCCGCAGGGCAGCAGCAGGTCGGCGACGCGCTGCTCGATCGTCAGCCCGTCCCGGTCGCGCGCGTCGTCGTACGGGCACACCCACACGGAGCCCGTGTCCTCGCCGCGCACCTTCACCGCGACGATGCCGCCCTGCACGAACGCGACGCCCAGGTAGTCCTTCGTGAGGTGGTCGCGCAGGCACTTGTTGACGTAGACGACGTCGTTGACCGCCGCCTCCTCGCGCAGGGTGAAGAACGGCTGGTCGATCAGGAGGCCCAGCTCCGCGTCCAGCGCCACGCCACGGGGCGCGCAGCCGCCGCCCGCCTTGAGGAACGAGCGGTACTCCTCCGGCAGCCGGTAGCCGAGCTTCTGCTCGGCGGCGCGCACGCGGTCCTCGGGGACGGCCACGCCGTGCGGCACGGAGAAGTGCACCGGGCGCGTCTCGTTGAGCGGCCTGGTGCCCCGCTTGTGCTGGTCCACGGCGGTGGTCGCGAGGCCGCCGTGGTGGCGCAGGAGCGCCTTGACCTCCACGGGGATCAGTTCGAGCCGCCGGGAGTTCGCCACGTGGTGCCACGTCCAGCCGTGCGGCGTGGCGACGGGGGACAGGTCCGCCCACAGCTCGTGCCGCGCGGCGTGCAGGGCGGCGTTCGCCGACACGTAGTCGGTCAGCCGCAGCTCGTCCACGCCGAAGCCGTCGGGGGGCTCCGCGATCTCGGCCGCCGCCCTGGCGTACGGCGAGAAATCCGGATAACCCTGCGCGTCCACCCGTATTCCGAGCGGGAAGCGCGCGGCCCGCACCGGGTCCGGGAACTGCACCACCTGTCCGGCATAGGCCCTGTTCGGTGGCGCGGCCTGCTGTCCGAGCCGACCTGTCGTCATGGCGTTACGCCCCCTGCTGCTTACTCTCGCTGTTCCGGCACAGCGTAAGGGGTCGCGTGTTCAGTGGCACGATCGTGTGCGTGATAACGGATACCCACGGGCAGCCGCCGGTCCATCCGGCGCCCCCCGAGCTCCTGCGGCGCCGGGACGGCATCCTCCCGACGACCGCCGCCGCGCTGTCCCTGCCGGAGCGCGGCGCGTTCACCGCGACGGCGATCCGCAGCGCCACCATGCCCGCCCTCCACCCGGTGGTCGCGGCCATACTCGGCGAACTCGGCACCGCCCAGCGCGAACGGCACTTCGGGCGCTGCCCCGAGGTCGCCCTGCTGTCCCGCGTCCTCACCGACGCGGGCGCCGCCGACATCGACCAGGCACGGCACGCGCTGGCGGGCGCGGGCCTCACCACGCGGCACATCCGGGAGGACGGCGACCCGCAGCACGGCGCGTACGCCCCGCACTGCCGGACGTGCACGATGCTGAACGCCCGCCTCGGCGTCCACAGCGTCAGCGCCGCGTCCAGCCCGGGACCCGACCGCGCGGGGCCCGCGGCGGGCGCGCCCTGGGCCGTGGGGACCGTCCACCAGGCCCTCGCGGAGGCCGGGTGGCAGCCGGGCAGGCGGCACGCGGCGCGGGCCGAGCAGTGGGCCGACGCGCTCAGCGGGCACCGGTCGGCGCACGGGCGGACGCACGCGCTGTTCCCGGCCGCGTTCGAGACCTGGGCCGAACTGGGGCCGCTCACGCTGCACCCGGCCGGTCCGGGAGCGGCGTACGCGCCCAGCGGCGTCGTCGTCGACCCGCTGCGCGGGCTGCACTGGACGCGGACGCTGGGCGAGCTGGGGCACGCGCTCGACACCCAGCTGTGCCCGCTAGGCGAGGAGAGCGGCGGCACGGCGCTGCTGGCCGTGGACAGGGAAGGACGGCTGTACGCGATCGACCACACGGGCGACTGGTTCCTCGGGCACGACGTGCTCGCGGGGCTGACGACCCTCCTCACCGGGGCGGCGCCGCACCGGCTCGCGCTCGCCGACAGCGCGTGACCATGGCCGGGGACGCCCCCCGGCCATGGGAAGTTCACCCGCTGTGTCACCGGACAACACCTCGACAACGACGGCCGTTTGGCAGAGTCGGTCAGCGCGTGCCGAGGAGGATCATGGAACACCGGAAGCGCCGTGTCGCGTTCGCGGCCAGGGTGGACGCGGAGCGGCTGTCCTGGCTGCCCGCGCTGCTGCGGAGTCTCGCGCTGACCAGCCCCGCGGTCTGCGAGGACGTCGTCCTGCTGCATCCGGGGCTGCCCGACGCCGACTTCACCGCCGCCCGCCGCTTCCACCCGCGCCTGGTGCCCCGGCGAGAGGACGAGGGGTACGGCGACTACGACACGGTCATCACGCTGCCCGCCGAGGGCCTCGTACGCGACGACCTCGCGCCGCTGCTGCGCACCCGCCGGCCGGTGGTCCCCTACGAGCCCACCGAGGACCCACAGCCCGCAGGCCCCACAGGCTCCGTGGAACCCTTCGGGTCCGAACACGACGCAGCGACCGCCGAGGCGTCCCCACCCGATCTGACGCCCCACCAGTTCTACGCCGAGTACTGCGCCCTGCCCGGCCGCAAGGCGCACGACCTGCTGCTCCACTGCGCCCTTCCGCTGCTGGGCGCGGACGGCCCGATCGTCACCCCGGCCGGCAAACGCGTCGATCCGGCGGGCCTCGCCCGCGTCGTCGGCTCCGCACTGCACCAGCAGGGACGGTACGCCGAGGCCGTCGACGTGCTCGCCCCCGCCGCGGGTGATCCGCGCCGCGCCCGCAACCACGAGGCGCTCGGCAGCGCGCTGATGGCCCTGTCCCGCTACCCCGAGGCCGAGACGCACCTGCTCGTCGCCACCGCGCACCCCGTCGTCGCCCCCCGCGCGTTCGCCCAGCTCGCCCGCCTCGCCTGGCTGCACGGCCGCGACACCGACGCCCACCGCTACGCCCGCCAGGGCCTCGACGCCGACCCGACCGACCCGGGCTGCCGCGCCCTCCACGCCCGCACCCTGCCGGGCGCCACACCCCCGCCGCCTGTGCCCGCCACGGAACAGGTCGCCCACGTCGCGTACTACGCCTACGAGCAGGAGAACGCGGGCGACAAGATCCTCCCGGAGGCCGTCCGCCGCTGCTTCGGCCCCACCACCGACGCCACCCGCTGGCACACCGTCCCCGTGCACCGCCTCGTGGACGACCGGGTGCTCGCCGAACTCAACGCGCGGCGCGGCGTGATCGTCGGCGGCGGCGGCCTCTTCCTCCCCGACACCTGGCCGAACGGCAACAGCGGCTGGCAGTGGAACGTCCCCGACGAGCAACTGCGCCGCATCACCGCGCCCCTCGCGGTCTTCGGCGTCGGCTTCAACCTCTTCGACGGGCAGCACCTCGCGCCGGGCCGCATCGCGGGCAGCCTGCGGACCCTCGTGGAGTGCGCCGCGTTCGTCGGCCTGCGCAACCGCGGCTCCGTCGAGCGCGTCCGCGAACTGCTCCCCGCCGGACTGCGCGACCGCGTACACCACCAGCCCTGCCCCACGACGGTGCTGCGCCACCTCGTCCCCGGCTGGACCGACCCGGCCCCCGGCGACCGCACCGACACCGTCCTGCTCAACTGCGCCTACGACCGCGCCGGACTGCGCTTCGGCCATGACTACGGGTACTTCCTCGACCAGATGGCCCGCGCCGTCCGCAGCCTGCGCGCCCACGCCGACGTGCGGTACGCCGCCCACACCCCGGCGGACGAGGCGTTCGTCCACGACCTGCGCCGCGAACACGGCCTGACCCTGCCCGTCGCCCGGCTCTACGACCTGACGAACGGGGAACTGCTCGACGCCTACCGCCGCGCCCGCCTCGTCATCGGGATGCGCGGCCACGCGACGATGCTGCCCTTCGGCTGCGGCACCCCGGCCCTGAGCCTCGTCTCGCACCCGAAACTGGCTTATTTCCTCGCCGACATCGACCGGCCGGAATGGGGCGTGTCCATCCACGCGCCCGACCTGGCGGCCGACCTCACCGAGCGGGCCGTCGGCCTGCTGACGGACCACGAGGCGGCCGTCGCGGACGTCCACGGGCGGCAGCGCGAACTGCTGCGCGTCACCCGGGAGAACGCGGCCTCGCTCGCCGAACTCTTCGGCCTCCCCGGGCCGCCGGCTCAGACCACGGCGCGGGGCGCGGGCGCCGCGTCGTAGGCGTCCCGCGCGCGCTCGACGCGCGGGAGATGCTCGGCGGCCCAGCCCGCGAGGTGCGCGAACAGCGGGGCAAGGCTCAGGCCGAGCTCGCTGATCTCGTACTCCACCCGCGGCGGCACCTCGGGGTGGTACGTGCGCAGGACGAGGCCGTCGCGTTCGAGCTGGCGCAGCCGCTGGGTGAGCACCTTGGGGGTGATCCCGCCGACGTTCCGCTGGAGTTCCACGAAGCGCTGGCGGCCGTAGGCGTGGAGCGACCACAGGATCGGCGTCGTCCAGCGGCTGAACACGATGTCCACCACGGGCCCGATGGGGCACGCGCCCCCGGCGTCCGAGGACGCGGCCGCCGTCCACGAGGCGTTCTCCACCATCCGGAATCCCCCTTGGCAAGTCACTATCTTCTAGGTACCTACTACATCCGCGATGGTAGCTTCCCTCGGCCGGGGGCGGGACGCACCCGCCCGTTCGCACTCTCACCCAGAGGAAACGCGCCATGATCGTCATCACAGGGGCCACCGGGAACGTCGGCCGTCCGCTCGTCCGCGAACTCGCCGCATCGGGGGAGCGGGTCACCGCCGTCTCCCGCGCCGTCACCGCGGCGGACGTCCCCGAGGGCGTACGCCACCTGGCGGCGGACCTGACCGAACCGGACGGACTGCGGCCGGCGTTCGACGGCGCCGACGCGCTGTTCCTGCACAACACCGGCGCCGCCGCCCACCTGGTGGACCCGCACCGCATACTCGCCGCCGCCAGGGCGGGCGGCGTCCGCCGCGTCGTCCTGCTGTCGTCCCAGGGCGTCGTCACCCGCCCCGGCTCGCAGTCCCACGGCGGCCTCGCCCGCGCGTGGGAGGAGGCGGTGCGCGATTCGGGCATGGAGTGGACGCTGCTGCGCCCCGGGGGCTTCGCCTCCAACGCGTACGCGTGGGCGCCGTCCGTACGCGAACACCGGGCCGTCGCGGCGCCGTTCGGCGACGTCGGCCTGCCCGTGGTCGACCCGGACGACATCGCGGCGGTGGCCGCCGCCGCACTGCGCGAGGACGAGCACGCCGGGCGCGAGTACATGCTGACCGGCCCCGCCGCCGTCACGCCCAGGGAGCAGGCGCGGGCGATCGGCGAGGCGCTGGGCGAGCCGGTCGGCTTCACCGAGTGGACGCGCGAGGAGGCGCGGGCGGCGATGGGCGCGTTCATGCCCGAGCCGGTGGTCGAGACGACGCTGGCCATCCTCGGCGAACCGACCGGCGAGGAGCTGCGGGTCAGCCCCGACGTGGCCCGCGTCACCGGCCGCGCCCCCGGCTCGTTCGCCGCCTGGGCCCGCCGCAACGCCGCCGCCTTCCGCTGAGACGGCCGCGGCGGCCGGACTCCGCCGCACGGCAGCCATACGAACGGCACGGCACCACCCCCGGCGGGGAGACGCCCGCCTCGCGGCCCGCCCGGTCCTTCAAGGCCGGGCGGCGCCAGGCCACCACGAGACGGGGTGACACCGCCGGCTTGCCTGGATGCCTCGCTTCGGCAGGGGTTGGCGGGCGGTGGCGCCCTGTGTGCCGGGTCTCTTCCTGTAGCGCGGTCCGGCATCGGCGGACCGTCGCGCAGCCGATCGCGGGACGGGGCGGCGTCGGCTCGCCCGGCTCCCGCGCCGGACCGGCCGTGCCGAAGCGTGCTGTTCGCCGGGGCGTTGGCGTGTGAGAGCGCTCCGCGGGTCCGACGTCTGCCCGTGAGGTCTTCCAGGGCAAGCTGTTCCCAGGACGGGGCGGTGTCCGCTCGGCAGGGCGTTGTGCTGCCTGGGGCGTTGGCGGGCGGTGGCGTCCGTCTGCGAGGCCGGGTGGTCCCGGCGTCGTCCGGTGGCGGGGGAGTGGGATTCCCCGGTGGGCCGATCCCGCCGTCGCGTTCCGCTCGGGCAGCTGTTGCCCGTGCGCCCGCAGGGCCACCCCTCTGCGAACTGATTTCCGCGCCCGGCCACTTCGCCGGTCCCCGGATCCCGCCCTGGCCGGTGCCGGGTCTCCTCACCACCGCCGCAAGCGCAGCGGACCACATGCCGACACGGCGCGCGGCGCCCGCACTTCTGCCCGGGAAGCCCCGGGCACCGCCGCCCTCACGGGACTTGCCCCACCACGCCGTCCATCCTCGCATCCTCATGGTCACGGAGCGTAGCGGACGGCACTGACAAAGCCGCCCGGCGCCCGGCGGGCGGTCAGTCCCCGCCGGGGTCGGGAGCACCCTCCGCCGCGCGGATCGCCGTGCGGTACGTCCGCGCCGCCGCCCGCAGCGCCGTCTCCGGGTCGACCCCCGCCGCCCCCGCCTCGGCGGCGAGCGCCAGCAGCCGGTAGCCGTACCCCTCCGCCCCCGCCCCCGCCCCGGGCAGCGGCACGTCGAGACCCGCCGCCCGCGCCCGGCCCACCAGCTTCGCGGCGAGCGCCAGCGCGGGCTGCCCCAGCGGCACCCCGTCCGTCACCGACGCACGGCCCTTCTCCACACCCTTGATCCGGAGCCACTGCGCCTTCACGTCCTCGGCCGTCTCCGCGACCTCGTCGCCGAAGACATGCGGATGCCGCCGCACCAGCTTCTCCACGATCCCGCCCGCCACGTCGTCGATCCCGAACGGCTCCTCCGGGTCCTCCTCCGCGATCCGCGCGTGGAACACCACCTGGAGCAGCACGTCCCCCAACTCCTCGCGCACCCCCACGCGGTCGCCGGTCTCCACCGCCTCGACCAGCTCGTACATCTCCTCGACGCCGTAAGCCGCCAGCTCCGCGCTCGTCCGCCCCGACGCCCACGGGCACACCGCGCGGATGCGGTCCATGACCTCCACCAGGTCGAGCAGCCGCGCGCCCGGCAGGTCGTACGAGCCGGGCAGCAGCTCCAGATCGGGCAGCGCGCCCGCGCGCCCCGAGCCCGCCAGGGCGGCGAGCCCGTCCGTCAGCGCGCGTTCGCCCTCCGCGCCCGCGAGGACCACGACCGTACGGCCCCCCGCGCAGGCGGCGACCAGTTCGGCGGCGGCGGGCGCCGCCGTCTCCACGGCCACCCCGGCGTCCTTCAGGTACGGCAGCTGCGGGTGGGCGGCGTCACGGCACAGCACACGGTCGGCCGTCCGCAGCGCCCGCCAGGCCGCCCACGACAGCAGGCCGGGCGCGACCCGGTGCGTCGTGGTCAGCAGGACGATCCGGCCAGGCCCCGTGCGGTCACTGTCTCGCTCGCTCACCCGTCGAGCGTAGCCCGGCGTCAGGCGGGCGGTGCCGGGACCTCGGCGGTGTCGCCCGCGCCGCCCTCGGCGCGCACCCACGGCTGGTCGGCCTCGCCGAGCGTCAGCTGCTCGGGGTCCCAGCGGCCGTAACGCGGGTTGACCTCCACGCCGATCTCGTCGGCGGTGCGGCCGAGCAGCTCCACGATGGCCCGCTGCCCCTCCGGCGAGTTCGCCGCGCCGAGGCGCTCCGCGAGGCGCTGGATCAGCAGGTTGCTGCGGAACACCATGTCGATCTGCTCGTCACCGGCGAGCGGCAGCCCCTGCTGCGGCATCAGCGCGGCCTCCGCGAGGGCCTCCTCGCCGCCCACGTTCTGCTCGGCCAGCGAACGGGCCTCCTGCACGTCGCGCCGGCTGACCTCCACGCCCTCCTCGGCCGCCGCCCGCTCCAGGACCTCCAGGTAGACGAGGAAGTCCACGGTCTGCCGGGACAGGGAGCCGCTCGACGCGATCAGCTCGTCCGCGTTCGGCTGCGCGCGCTGCGCGTCGCGCACCGCCTCCACCTGCGCCTGCACACTGGCCAGCGAGATGTCCTCGCCGCCCACCACGGCGGCCTGCCCCGGATGGCCGCCCGTCGAGCAGCCGGTCAGGAGCGCAACGGCGGCAGCGGCTGCGGTCAGGGACAGGAGGGACGCGCGACGCTTCACCTTGCACTCCCGTGTGCGGAAACCTGCGGTACGTGGGTCGAGTCGGTCGATCTTATGCAGCGCGGCCCGCGAAGGCCAGGGAGCATCGCGCGGCAGGCCGCGTCATTCCGCGCCACCGATGCGGGCCGCCCTGTTCCGCACCTTGACACGCAACGCCTCACGCCGCGCGAACCGTTGAAGCGAACGCCCCTCCGCGCCCAGCATCTCGGCCACCCGTGCGATCTCCATCCACACGCGCGACCGCCGCCCCCCGACGCACGCCGCGCCGCCCAGCATGGTCAGCGCGTCCTGCGCCCGCCCCGCCCGCGCGTGCAGCTCCGCCATGCCGACCAGGACGTCCGTCGACTGCGTGGACCGGCGCAGGATCTCCTTGCCGATGCGAAACGCGTTGGCGTCCTGGCCCGCCCGCAGGTGGTCGCGGAACTCGTCGGTGCGGAACGCCACGCTCTGCCCGATCGCCACCGAGAAGCGGTTCCGCGCCTCCTCCTCGTCGTGCGCCACGGCCGCGCCGGGCGCGGGCAGCGACAGCGCTGCCGACATGCGGGCGCTGAACGCCGGGATGTCGAACAGTTCCTCGACCTCCCGGTACCGCTCCTCGTCCACGTCCTCGTCCAGTACGGCGGCGAGCGCGTCGAGCGCCGCCTCCGGGGTGTACTCGGTGTAGGCCCGGTAGCCGCTGACGCCCTCCAGGACCTCGCGGGACCCGACGCGGTGGAACGTCGCGATGCGCAGCCGGTGCTGCACCGCCTCCACTACGGACAGCGGCATCGGGTCGTCCACGCTGGACAGGAAGAACACGTCGGACGCGGCCAGTTCCTCGCGCACGCGGTCACGGGACAGGGCGCCCATCCACTCGACGCGGTCGGACAGCAGCGTGCGGCGGGCGATGCGCGGCGTCTTCCAGCCGACCCAGCTGAAGCGCCACGGCAGGCCGCGCGCGTACGCCAGTTCGGCGACGCGGGAGAACAGGTCCACGCCCTTGCGGTCCTGGACGGTGCCGACCATGACCATGCGGGGGCGTTCCGCGACTGTCGCCGACGCCCGCGTGCGGTGGATGTCGCGGGGGACGGTGTTGTAGATGACGATCGGGTCGGTGACGCCGAGCTGGCGGAACATGTCGGCCTGCGCCTTCGACACGCACAGCACGGTCAGCCGGGGCAGCAGCTTCAGCATCTCGACGTGCCGCTCGGCGGACCGTTCCGCCTCGTAGTTGAAGACGTACTCCGTCTCGTGCGCGTACAGCATCACCGTGCGGCCCGCGTCGAGGAGGCCCTCCACCAGCCCGTTGGCGATCGGCGAACGCCAGAACGGCGCCATGCTGTTGATCAGCACGATCTCCGCGTCCGCGAGCGCGTCGGCGGCGTGCTCGGGCTGCGGGAACGCGGCCAGGTCGAAGTAGTGCACGTCCACCGGGGACTGGGCGATCAGCGCCTGCGTGTAGGTGAGCACGGGGACGGCGACACCCGTGATGTACGAGAAGCTCACGCCGACGACGGCGAGCGTCGAGGGGCGGTTCGCGCGCCGCTCGACCTCGGCGAGGGCCCGTTCCGCCAGGGAGAGGCCGCTGGGGCGGACCGCGCCGGGGGCCGCGCCCGTACCGCCCTCGGTCACCGGGCGCGGCGGCACGGCGTCCTCGACGACGGTCATGATCTGTTCGGCCACGTCGTCGCGGAACGCGAGGAAGTGTTCGATGGGCGAGCCGTGCTGGTTGGCGAGGAACTTGCGGGACCGCCGCAGCCGGGACGTGACGGCGGCGACCTCCTCGGTCGTGCCCGCGTTGCGCAGCAGGGGGTGGTGGATGGTGGGGAAGACGATGTTCAGCGCCTCGGGGTTGTACAGCACCAGCGGGACGCCCGCGCGCAGCGTCTGCAGGTAGGTGGTGGAGAAGAACGTGATGGCCAGGTCGTACGCGGCCAGCGCGTCCGCGTCGAGCAGCGTGTCCGCCTCCAGCACCGTCACGCCGGGCAGCCCGGCCAGCCAGGTCAGGTGCGCGGCCTGGGTGGAGGGGTGCGGCTTGATGTCCACCGTGCCGTGCTCGCCCAGCGCGCCCACGAGCCGCGTCAGCTCATCGCGGTGCGCGGGGCGCGGCATCTTGCCCTGGTCGCCGAGCGGCTGGTCGAGGACGATCACGCGAAGCGGCGCGTCGGCCTCGCGGGTGGTGCGGTGCAGGCCGGAGCGGGCGACGGTCAGGAGCGTCGGGTCGTCGCTGTGGCCGAGGGCGCCGGTGATGTGGACGGGCGGGCCGGGTTCGGCGGTGCGGAAGCCGACGTGCTGTGCCATCGCCGGGCCCCACACGCAGACGGCGGCGGGGCGGGAGGCGCCGTAGTACCAGTTCTGGTCGCGGCGGCCGGTGCCGAGCCGCTTGTAGTGGAAGTCGAGGTGGCCGTCCTGCACGAGGACGACCGGCAGGTCGTCGGTCAGTGCCTCGGTGACCTTGCGTCCGCGCCGCGACTGGTCGTTGAAAAGGACGACGCGCTCGATGCCCTGCTCGCGCGCGTAACCGGCCGCGCGGACCTTCAGCGCCTGGGCGAACTCGTCGTCGCTCATCGCCTCGCCCACCTCGAAGAGGTTGCGGACCGTGACGCCGTCGAGGCGGTGCGCGGCCTCCTCGGCGATCCAGCGGGCGACCTCTCCGTTCACATCGGCGGTGAACACCGAGAACGTGTGGCGGGCTGCCCGGGGCGCGGTCATGATGCGCCGCGTCAGGTCGACGCCGTTGCGGTTCTCGACAAAGACAGCGATGTGCATCTTCTTCCCAGTTCTCCTGGTCCGGTGGCGGTGCGAGGCGGTGCGTGACGGTGGAGCGGGCCGGGGTCACCCGGACCGGGAGGCGGGGCCGGCGCCCTGCGGCGCCGCCGGGGAGGCCGCGGGGGAACGGGGTGGCGGGGGCGTCCCTCCCCGGCCGTCCGCGGCGTCCGGCAGCCTCTCCGGCGGGCGCAGCAGCCAGCGGCCCCGCGGCTGGACCAACGGGCGCGTGAGGGCCTGTACCGGGCGTGAACCGAGCACGACGGTCGATGCGACCGCCACCGCGAGGACGGCGAGCGCCTCGGCGTCGGTGTCGATCCGCGCGAAGAAGTCGATGTTGTGGAAGTGGGTCAGCACCAGCGGATGGAGGATGTAGATGTACATGCCCGCGGTGCCGAGCGAAGTCATCAGCGGCACGTGGCGGCGCGGTACGAGGCGGACGAGCGCGAGGACCGCGATCACGCCCCACAACAGGATGGCCGCACGGATCGGGACGCCCCGGGCGAACGCGAAGTCCTCCGCGCTGTACGGCCGCTTCATCGCCAGCCACTCGGGGGACAGCCGGTCGTTCAGCAGCCACGCGCCGCCCGCGAGGGCCGCGGTGACCAGGGCGGCGGCCCAGCGCGGCACGGCGGCGACGGCCGCCGCGAAACCCTCTCTTTCCCGCAGGAGATGACCGAGGTAGAAGAACGGGAAGAAAGTGATCGTCTGCGAAGCGGAAAAGGGGTAGCCGATGTCCTCGGCGAATCCGACGGTCAGCGCGAGGAGCACGGAAATGGCCAGGGGCCAGCGCAGCGTCACCACATAGGGAAGCGCCATTTTCCAGAAGATCAGCGACAGCAGGAACCACAGTGTCGCCGCCGGTTCCACAAGGGAGAAATGCCATTCCCTGTCGATCGCCCACAGCTGGATCGATGTGACCAGGGAAACGGCGACATAGGGGAGTGCGATTCCGGTGACGAGCCGCCCTGCCGCCCGCCCGGTCAGCGGAAGCGCCGAGCTGAAGCGGCCAGATATCAGGGCGAACGCGGGCACGCCCAGCTGCCACGAGGCGTTGTACAGCCAGTGCATGAACGGGAACTGGTCGCGGAGCGGGGTGATGGCATGCCCGACGAGAACGGTCGCCGCGGCGATGTACCGCACGTTCTCCCACTGCGGGTCCCGGGGCTTCGCGGCCGGGCCGGCGATGTCGCGTTGCTGCCTCAGCACCTTGTGCCTTCCACCGTGCTCAACTCCATACGACCGGGTGGGGCCTTGCCGATGAGCACAGCCGATGAGCGGAGGTCATGAATGAGTCGTTGCTTATTCCGGACCGCTCAATAGTGCGCAGAAAGAGTGGCCCCGGCGCAGCGCCGGAGTGAACTGGGGGTGAATTTATGACGGGTGGGTGACAGGGGTGCACGGCGGCCGTCCCGGCGCCGTGGGCGGGCGTGTGGCGGGGTGGTTCTCAGGGGCGGTTCTCAGGGTTGGCCCCGAGGCATCCCCGAGACGGCCGGGGGGACGCGTTCATACCGGCGGGCGACGAGCCGGGGCCGTCCCTGTTTCTAGCCTGAGGGGGCAGGAGAGGAACAGCCGCTCGACGGGAGCGGCGCACCGACTGAAGGAGACGGACCGTGGCTACGGCTGTGGTGGACCCGGCGACCGGGGGGAACGGGCGGCACGCGGCCGAGGCGGCGCGGGCGGACGACGTGGTGAAGGCGTACGGGTCGGGTGAGACGCGCGTGGTCGCGCTCGACCGGGTGAGTGTGTCCGTGGAGCGGGGGCGGTTCACGGCGATCATGGGCCCGTCGGGGTCGGGGAAGTCGACGCTGATGCACTGCCTGGCCGGGCTCGACACGGTGACCAGCGGCCGCATATGGGTGGGGGAGACGGAGATCACGGGGCTGAAGGACAAGCGGCTCACGAAGCTGCGGCGGGACCGGATCGGGTTCATCTTCCAGGCGTTCAACCTGCTGCCGACGCTGAACGCGCTGGAGAACATCACGCTGCCCATGGACATCGCCGGCCGCAAGCCCGACAAGGAGTGGCTGGACCGGGTGATCGAGACGGTCGGGCTGGCCGGGCGGCTCAAGCACCGCCCCGCGCAGCTGTCCGGCGGCCAGCAGCAGCGTGTCGCGGTCGCCCGCGCCCTCGCCGCGCGCCCTGACATCATCTTCGGCGACGAGCCCACCGGGAACCTCGACTCCCGCGCCGGGTCCGAAGTCCTGCAGTTCCTGCGCCGCTCGGTCGACGAACTCGGCCAGACCATCGTCATGGTCACCCACGACCCCGCCGCCGCCGCGTACGCCGACCGCATCGTCTTCCTCGCCGACGGCCGCATCGTCGACGAGATGCACCAGCCGACCGCCGACCGCGTCCTCGACCGCATGCGCCACTTCGACGCCAAGGGCCGCACCTCATGACCGTCCTGAAGACCTCGGTGCGCAACTTCTTCGCGCACAAAGGCCGCATGGCCCTGTCGGGCATGGCGGTCGTCCTGTCGGTCGCCTTCGTCTGCGGCACGCTCGTCTTCACGGCGACGATGAACACGACGTTCGACAAGCTCTTCGCCGACACCGCCTCGAACGTCATGGTCGCCCCGGCGGCCGAGGACGGCGAGGGCGGCATGTTCGACGACGAGGGGTCCGCCACCGGCGTCCCCGACTCCCTGCCCGCCTCGGTCGCCGACGAGATCGCCGACGTCGAGGGCGTGGACCGTGTCACCGGCGTCGTCGTCTCCACCAGCGCGGTCGCGGTGGACGAGGACAACGAGAACATCGGCCCGACCACCGGCGCCCCCACCATCGTCTCCACCTGGTCCGACATCGAACTGCGGTCCATGGAGATCACCGAGGGCGGCCCGCCCGAGGGCTCAGGCGACATCATGATCGACGCCGACACCGCCGAGAACCGCGACCTCGGCATCGGCGACCGCGTGCGCCTCGTCACGGTCGGCGGCGACCAGGACTTCACCGTCTCCGGCATCGCGGCGTTCACCGTCACCAACCCCGGCGCCTCCCTCCTCTACATCGACCTCGACACCGCCCGCGCCCTCCTCCTCGGCGGCCAGGACGCGTACACGTCCCTGTACGTCGACTCGACCGGCGCGGTCACCGACGAGCAGCTCAAGGCGGCGGTCGGCGACGCCGTCGGCGCCGACGCGTACAAGCTCCAGACGGCCGACGAGTTCGTGGAGGAGAACCGCGACTCGATCGGCGAGGTCCTCTCGATCCTCGAATGGGTCCTGCTCGGCTTCGCGGGGATCGCCCTGCTGGTCGGCATCTTCCTGATCGTCAACACGTTCTCCATGCTCGTCGCGCAGCGCACCCGCGAGATCGGACTGCTGCGGGCCCTCGGGTCGAGCCGCCGCCAGATCAACAGGTCCGTGCTCACCGAGGCCCTGCTGCTCGGCGTCGTCGGCTCCGTCGTCGGCTTCGGCGTGGGCGTCGGCGTCGCGGTCGGGCTGATGGCCCTCATGAGCGCCATCGGCGTCGAGCTGAGCACCGACGACCTGACGATCGACCCGAGCGTGCCGGTCATCGGCGTCGTCCTCGGCGTCGTGGTGACGCTGCTCGCCGCGTACGTCCCGGCGCGCCGCGCGGCCCGCATCAGCCCCATGGCCGCGCTGCGGGACGCCGGCATGCCGGGCGACGTCAGGGCGAACCGGATCAGGGCGGCGATCGGCGCCGTCCTCAGCCTCGCCGGACTCGCCTCGCTCGCCGCCGCGGCGGCGCAGGACGAGGCGGCGGCGGGCGGCGGCCTCCTCGGCCTCGGCGTGCTGCTCAGCCTGCTCGGGCTGATCCTCGTCGGCCCGGCGCTCGTCGGCCTCGTCGTCCGGTTCATCGCGGCGGTCCTGCTCCGCGTCTTCGGCCCGGTCGGCCGCCTCGCCGAACGCAACGCGCTGCGCAACCCGCGCCGCACCGGCGCCACCGCCTCCGCGCTGATGATCGGCCTGGCGCTGGTCGTGGGCCTGTCCGTCGTCGGCACGTCCATGGTCGCCTCCGCCACCGACGAGATCGACCGGTCGCTCGGCGCCGACTACATCGTGCAGCCCGCGGTGATGTCGCCGGTCACCGAGGACATCCAGCGGGCCGTCGAGGGCGTGGACGGCATCGAACGCCTCACCCCGTACCGCGACATCGAGGTGGACGTCACCGCGCCCGACGGCACGGAGACGGACTCCAGGATCGGCGCGGTCCCCGACACCTGGAACGACGACGTCGCGCTCGACGTCCTCGAAGGCTCGATGGCCGACGCGCTCGGACCCGACAGCATCTCCGTGGACAGCGACTTCGCCACCGAGGAGGGCCTCGCCCTCGGCGACACGCTGGACGTCGCCTTCCAGGACGGCGACACGGCCACGCTCACGATCCGCGCGATCGTCTCCCCGGACAGCGCGCTCGTCGGCGCCTGGTACGTCTCGCTCGCCACGGCCGAGCAGTACGTCCCGGCGGAGGCGCTGGCGCTGCCGGTCTTCCTCTTCGTCACCGCGGAGGACGGCCAGGAGGACGCCGTCGCGGCGGGCCTGGACGCGGCGCTCGACCCGTACCCGCAGATGGAGGTCATGGACCGGGCCGAGTTCAAGGAGATGCTCCAGAGCCAGATCGGCGGGCTGCTCAACATGGTCTACGGCCTGCTCGCGCTCGCCATCATCGTGGCCATCCTCGGCGTCGTGAACACTTTGGCCCTGTCGGTGGTGGAGCGGACGCGCGAGATCGGCCTCATGCGGGCCATCGGCCTCTCGCGCCGCCAGCTGCGCCGCATGATCCGCCTCGAATCCGTCGCCATCGCCCTGTTCGGCGCACTGCTCGGCCTCGGCCTTGGCATGGCGTGGGGCGTGACGGGCCAGCAGCTGATGGCGCTGGAGGGGATGGACGTGCTGGAGATCCCGTGGCCGACGATCGTGATCGTCTTCCTCGGCTCCGCACTGGTCGGCCTGCTGGCCGCCCTCTTCCCCGCGATCCGCGCAAGCCGCATGAACATCCTCAACGCCATCGCGACCGACTGACGACACCCCGCCCGACCCCGACGAGCCGCCCCCACCCCGGGGGCGGCTCGTCCGTGCGCGGGGTCAGAGGGCGTGGGCGAGTGCGGTGCCGAGGAAGGCGGCTGTCAGGCCGACCAGGGGGGAGGCCAGGGTGTTGGCCGTCGCGCGCAGGGGGGTGCCGGTTTCGGCGAGGCGCAGTGTCTCCCAGGAGAACGTCGAGTAGGTGCTGTAGGACGCGCACACGCCGGGGCCGAGGAAGTGCTCGACGTCGGCCGGGACCGCCGCCGCGCTGAGGAAGCCGAGCACGGCGCAGGCCAGCATGTTGACCGTGAACGTGCCCCACGGGAAGAGCGTCCCGAGGCGGGCCTGGACGGCGCGGTCGGTGAGGTAGCGCAGGGGCGCGCCGATCAGCGCTCCGGCGATCACCAGCAGCCAGTTCACGCGTGCCTCCGTCCCGAGGGCAGGCCGGCGAGGCGGCGGGTCAGGCGCGCGGCGGCCAGGACGGCGGCGACGGCGCCCGTGACGGTCGCGGCCAGGTAGAGGACCGCCGTCACCGTGTGGCCGTCGGACAGGAGGTGCCGGGCGTCGGTCGCGTACGTGGAGAACGTCGTGTAGCCGCCCAGCACGCCCGTGCCGAGGAACGGGCGCAGGAGCCGGTGCGTGGTGAAGCGTTCGGTGACCAGCACCATCAGGACGCCCATGGCGGCGCAGCCCGTGAGGTTGACCGCGAAGGTGGTCCAGGGGAAGGCGCCGCTGCGCACCGGCCACAGCAGCCCGGCGCCGTAGCGCGCGCAGGCGCCGATCGCCCCGCCCACCGCGATGGCGGCGAGGACCTGGGCCTCGCTGCGGCCCGGTGTGGGCGCCGCGTCCGGGTCGATGGGCGAGTGCGGGGTGCCGGGGCGGTCGGGCTGGTCGTTCACGGGGCGTTCTCCTGCCTGCTGGGCGCGCGCGGGCGCGCGGATGGACCAGGCAGGGACCGTTGTCGGCGACGGTGCCGCGGTTCGGGTACGGCGGGCCCCACCGCCGTGCGGCCGGGCGCGCCGGTCGCGTGGTCCAGGGTAGCCAAGCGCCCGCTCCGCTGTCATACACGGGGCAGGGCGCGGGACGCCGCACCGGCGCACCGCCGGTCCCGCGGCTCAGATGCGGTACGCCCCCAGGAACGCCTCCCCGCCGCCGCCCCGCGGGGTGAGCGCCACGACGCCCGTGCCGCGCACGGGGGTGTCCTCCGTGATGTCCAGCGGGCTGAGGCCCATCGCCGCCGCCACCTCGGGCGCCATCTCCCGCAGCGCCCAGCTCCACTCCCCCTCGATGTCCTCGGGCTCGCCCGCGTTCTCCGCCTCGATCGCCGCGCGGCGCGCCACCTCGCAGGGCAGCGGGTCGCCGATCACCCCGCGCGCCCGGTCCGCGTCCTCGTCGGGCACGTCCTCCCCGTCGGCCGTCCACCAGTGCCGCAGGACCGTGCCGCCCTCCGCCACGAGCCACCCGGAGGCGTCGTCCTGCTCGCTGAAGGAGTACGCCTGCGCCCGCCCGTACCGCTCGCTGAGCGCCACGCACAGCCGCGCGACGTCCGCCCGCCGCTCGTCGTCCGCCGGGTCGCACCAGGAGCCGATGACGAAGGTCCAGCCGTCCAGCTCCGGCGTGACGAAGACGCGCCGCAGGTCACGCTCGTGGCTGTCGGCGTCCACCACGTCGTTGCCCAGGGCGAACGTCACCCGGCGCGGCCGGGACAGGCCCAGCTCCGCCATCACCCCCGCCTGGTCGCCGGTCGGCACCGCGATCCAGTGCAGCCAGCAGGTCTCGGGCGCCCGCGGCCGGTCGCCTGTCAGCTTGACGCGTATCAGCCGCTCCACCGCCGCGCGGTCGCGCTCCGACAGGGCCGCCTCCCCGCCGACCGAGGCGAGGACCGCCAGCGCACCGGCGCGCTGCCGCCCCGGCCCCTCGGCCCGTATGCGCCGCATCACGGGTATCACCCGGGGACCGAACTGCGCCAGGACGAACCCCGCGCGCGACGCCACGTCCGCGTCCTCGTCGTCCAGCAGGGACAGCAGCGCGGGCACGGCGGGGAAGCCGTCCGCGCCGCAGTACTGGACGCCGATCGCCGCCTTCTCCCGCACGATCGCCGCCGGATGCGACAGCGCCGCGACGTACCGGTCGAGCAGGGCCGTCCCGTAGCCCGCGAGCGTCCAGGCGAGCCTGCGCCGCACCTCCGGCGCCCCCGCCACGGCCAGGCACCGGACCACCGCGTCGAAGGCGGCGGCCCCGAGGCGCCGCAGCAGCATCGCCGAGGTGGACCACTCCACGGGGGAGTCCTCGTCCGTCAGCTCCCGCAGGACCGGCGGCACGGCCGCCGCCCCCAGCCCGGCCAGCGCGTCGGCCGCGTCACGCCGGGTGTCGGGCGCCGCCAGTGCGCGCACGAGGCGGTCCATGTCCATGCTCCAGCCCTCCGGTTCCCCACCGGACGCGCCCTCGGCGTCCGCCACCGATCATGGCGCACGGGTCTGACAGAGCCGGCGGAGTGCGTCCGCCGGGTGGTTCGCGACCGCACCGGAAAGCGGCCGGTCCCCTTCCTCCCCACCCGCACCATCCGCTGCTCCCCGCACATCCGGAGCCGGAGAACACGTCCGCCGGGAAGGGAAATTGTCCGATACCCGGCCGCTCGCCGGGAGAAAGCCGCGGCACGGCTCCATGAAAAACCCGGGCATTCCCCAAAAATTCCCACGCCGCCTTCTGGTCAACCTGCCATGCGCCTGTTGAAGGAGATCTGATCCTGAGCAAGAGTGGGGATGGAGCTCACGTACTCGTTTCCGGATGAGCCGGTGACCGCCTCTTGTGCGAGCGGTGCACCCTTCTGGGATCCCGCGAAGATCCCGTGAAAATGGCGTGGTACCGAAGACCGCATGCCATAGGAACTCAATCCCAGGGAAGACGAATCTGATGACGCATTCGCTTTCGGCGTCCAGCATCGGAAGAATTGGCGAGGACCTCGCCATTCAGGCCGACCTGGAGGAGCCCGAAGTCCCGAATCTCGAAAGCTTATCCAGGCGTATGCGCGCCGCCGTGCTGCGCATGATCCACGACGCGGGGTCCGGCCACATCGGCTCCTCGCTGTCCGCCGTCGACGTCATGGCCGTGCTCCGGTTCGACCAGATGCGCTGGTCCCGGGGCCCGGGGCGGGACGTGTTCGTCCTGTCCAAGGGGCACGCGGCGCCCGCCTGGTACGCCGCCCTCCTCGTCGGCGGCGACCTCGACGCGGGGCTCGTGTCCACCCTCCGCACGCTGGACAGCCCGCTGCAGGGCCACCCCGACCGCGCGCGCTGCGAGTTCGTCGACGTCAGCACCGGTGCGCTGGGGCAGGGCCTCTCGGTGGCGATCGGACGGGCCCAGGGCCGCCGGCTGCGCGACGGCGGCGGGCACGCGTACTGCCTCGCGGGCGACGGCGAGTGCCAGGAGGGCCAGGTCTGGGAGGGGGTCATGTACGCCGGGGCGCGCGGCGTCTCCAACCTCACCCTGGTCATCGACGCGAACGGCCGCCAGAGCGACGGCACGGTCGAATCGACCCTCCCGCTCGACTCCCTCGCGGAGAAACTCACGGCGTTCCGCTGGTCCGTCCGAGAGGTGAACGGACATTCCCATGACGAGCTGCGGCAGGCGTTTTCCGCGGCCCGCCGGGAGCATCGGCGCCCGACGGCCGTCATCGCGCACACGCAGAAGGGCTATCTCGGCCCGGACCGCGCCCCCTTGCTCGGCGGCTCCCACAGCGGGCTGTTGAAACCCGATGAACTGGAAGAAAGCCTGCGCTATTTGAGGGTGGCCCGATGAAGGCCACGAGAGACTGGTTCGGCGCGGCCCTGACGGAACTCGGCGACGCGCGTGACAATGTTGTCGTGGTGAACTGCGACCTCGGTTCGGCGACCAAGACCCTGGCTTTCAGAGACCACTTCCCCGATCGGTTCTTCGAATGCGGAATCGCTGAGGCAAACGCCATCGGCGTCGCATCGGGACTGGCCCAGGAGGGGTTCCGACCGTTCGTCGCGAGCTTCGGACACTTCCTGACCGGAAAATACCTGGAGATCTTCCAGTCGGTCGGCCTCAACGACGCGGGCGTGGTCCTCGTGGGCACCCACGCCGGACTCGCCATCGGCAAGGACGGCCCGACCCAGATGGGCCTGCGCGACATCGCCGTCATGCGCACCCTGCCCAACCTGGAGATCCTCCACCCCGCGGACGGGGCCGAGACCCGGGCCATGCTGGAGTACATCGCCGGCCACCGCCGCCCCACCTACCTGCGGCTGTGCCGCCAGCCCCAGCGCGAGTTCCACGAGCCGGGACACCGCTTCGTCTTCGGCCAGCCCGACGTGCTCCGCTCCGGCGAGGACATCGCCGTGGTCACCATGGGCGGCGTCGTGGAGGCGGTGCTCGACAGCCTCGAAGGGCTGGCCGGGCACGGCATCCACCCCACCGTCGTCAACCTGTCGTCCCTCCCCGCCGACCGCGACGCCGTGCGCGCCCTCGGCGACTCCCACCGCGGCGTCCTCGTCATCGAGGACCACTACGTCACCGGCGGCCTGGCCGACGAGGTGGGCCGCATCCTCCTGGAGGCCGACCGGCCGCCCCGCTTCTCGTCCTGGGGCGTCCCCGACTACGGGCAGGCCGCCTCCCCCGAGGACCTCTACGCCCGCTACCGGCTCGACACCCCGGCCGTCACCGGCCACATCCGCGCCTTCGCCGATTCCCTCGCCGCCCTAGGAGTGTGAGACCCGTGCCGCCATCCACCACTTCGACCGTCCGGGACCTGGTCGGCGACGCGACCGGCCGGCGCTACGTGTTCACCGAGCTGTCCCTGCCCGCGGGCGGGACCACCCCGTTCCGCCGCCACCCCGACGACCTGCGCACCCACATCGTCATCGGCGGCGCCGTGGAACTGGAGGCCGCCGCGGCCCCCGGGGAGGTGAGCACGACCCGGTACGGCACGTTCACCGGCTGGCACGCCCCGCCAGGCAGCGTCTACCGGCTCGTCAACCGCGGCGACACCGAGGCGCTGGTCATCGAGGCCGGCACCCGGGCCGGGACCGTCCGCGAGGCCGACGACGCCGCGGCCCTCCTCGACACCCCCGCCCCGCCCCCCGCCTGCCGGGACGCCTCCGACTACACGGTGGACAAGCCGTGGGGCCACGAGATCTGGTACACGGCCAACCTCGACGGCCCGCCCTACGCGGTCAAGCAGATCCACATGACCGCCGGACACCAGTCCTCCCTCCAGTCGCACCGCTTCAAGGCCGAGACGAACTACGTCGTCGAGGGCGAGGCGAAGGTGCTCAACGGCCTGCGGGCCCCCGCCGACACGACCGAGGCCGTCGACCCCGCCCGCATCCCCGCCGCCCTGCACGGCCCGCGCACGGGCTGGTCCTCGGCGCCGGACATCCTGCACCGGGTCATCGCGCAGCGCACGTACACCTCCATCGAGGTGTCCACCAGCGAACTCGACGACGTCATCCGCTGGCAGGACGACACCGGCCGGGGCGACGGCCGCATCGACAGCGAGCACGAGGGGGCCAGGTGAGCAGCGCAGAACTGATCCGCCTCTACCTCGCCGAGCAGCAGAAGGTCATGGAGAACTTCCCGGTCGAGCAGCTGGACCAGGTGGCCACGATGCTGTTCGAGACGTACGACAGCGGCGGCACCGTCTACGCCATGGCCAACGGCGGCAACGCGGGCACCCTCGACCACTTCCTCTGCGACTTCACCCACCACCCCTTCGTCAGCGAGGACAAGTCCCGCCCGCTGCCGGCCGGCGTGCGCAGGCTGCGGTTCGTCAGCCTCTGCGGCTCCCCGTCCGAACTCACCGGGCTGGTGAACGACCTGGGGCCCGACGAGATGTTCGCCGCCTCCCTGGCCCCGTTCGTCGGCGGACGCGACCTGGTCATGGCGTTCTCCGGCAGCGGCAACTCGCCCAACGTCGTCCGCGCCCTCACCGTGGCACGCGACGCCGGGGCGCGCACCTTCGCGATGACCAAGGGGAACGGCGGGCGCTGCCGGGAGCTGGCCGACGTCTGCCTCGTCGTGCCCGGCACCTCGGCGTTCCCCGGCCAGACCGGCGCCAACGACAACAACTTCCACTTCGAGGACATGGCGCTGTCGGTCAACCACATCCTCGTCGGCCTGCTCAAGGCCCGCGTGGGCGCGGTCGCCTGACGGACGGTACGCGCAGCACATCAGCCGGACACCGGAGGGGAACACGCGTGGAGAACGTGGCGACCGCACCATCGCCGCCATCGGTGACGAAGGGCGTCACCTCGCAGACGACGGCCTACTTCCTCTGCTTCACGCTGGTCGGGGTCCTCTCCGCCATGCTGGGGCCCTCGCTCCTCGTCCTGGCCGAGCGCTCGGGCGGCACACCGGCCGATCTGAGTCTGCTGTTCACGGTGGACTCGTTCGGCTCGGTGTGCGGCTCCCTGCTCGCCGGCTGGCTGCTGGGCCGCTTCCCCACGCACCTCCAGGCGGCGCTGGCGCTGGCGTGCCTCATCGCGCTGATGCTGACGCTGCCCCTGCTGACCGGCCGCGCCGTGATGCTGCCCGCGTGGTGGGCGCTCGGCCTGTGCAAGACGTTCCTGATCGTCACCGTGAACACGCTGCTGGTACGTGAACGGCGCGGCACCGTCGGTCCGTTCATGAACGTCGCGGACTTCTTCCTCGGCCTCGGCTCGCTCCTGATGCCCGTGGCCATCGCCCTCTCCCTGCGGGCCACCGGGCAGCTGGTGCCCGCGTACTGGGCGGGCGCGGTGCTCGCCGTGGTCCTCCTCGTGTGGCTGCTGCGGATGCTGCCCGGGCCCACCGTCACCGTCGACCGGCCCCGTACGGGCAGCGGCGGCGACACCCGGCAGGCGTGGGTGCTGCCGCTGGTGGCCGCGATGCTGTTCCTCTACGTGGGCGCGGAGATCAGCTTCGCGGGCTGGATCCCCACCTACGTGGCGGACCGCGGCCTCACCCACGAGACCGCCGACGCCGCCTACTTCACGGCGCTCTTCTGGATCGCCGTCACGGCGGGCCGGCTGCTGTGGGCGCCCCTCGCGGGCCGGTACGCCCCCGAACGGCTGCTGGCCGCCGCGTTCGCGGGCAGCGCCGCCGTCCTGGCCGCGCTCTTCGGCCTCGGCGCGCCGACGCTGGGCTCGGTCGCCGTCGGCACGGTGGTGTTCGGCCTGTTCATGGCGCCCGTGTTCCCCTCGGCGTTCACCCTGCTGGAGAAGCGCGTCGGCGTGAGCGGCAAGGCCAGCGCCGTGTGCCTGTGCACGGCCAGCGTCGGCGCGATGTTCTTCCCCTGGCTCGTGGGCCGCCTCCTCATCTTCTGACCGGCCAAGGCAAGGACTCCTATGCATGTCATCGACACCCCGGCCATGCCCCCGGCGACACGGGACGCGTTCCTCACCCTGATCGGCCCCGAACGCGCGGACCGGCTCCAGGACGCCGCCCGCCGACTCCGCCGCCGCCTGGACGGCGGCACCCTGTGGCACGTGAACTCCACCGCGGCCGGCGGCGGGGTGGCCGAGATGCTGCACGTCCTGGTCCCCTTCTACCGCGCGCTCGGCGTCCCCGTGCGCTGGGCGGTGGTGGACGGCGACCCGGCGTTCTTCGACACCACCAAGCGCCTCGGCAACCTCGCCTACGGCAGCGTCCAGGACGCCGACCGCCTGCGCCCCGGCGACCTGGACGGCTACACGCGGCACCTGGCCGCCGAGGCCGACCGCCTGCGGACCGTCCTCGGCCCCGCCGACGTCCTCCTCCTGCACGACCACCAGACCGCCGGGCTCGTCCCCGGCCTGAGCAGCGTCACCGCCGGTGTCCACTGGCGCTGCCACGTGGGCGTGGACGCGCCGACGCCCGGCTCGCGGGAGGCGTGGGCCGCCCTCGCGCCGCTGTTGGAGAAGGCGGACGGCGTGGTCTTCTCCGTACGGCGGCACATCCCCGAGGAGCTGGCCCACCACCGCGCGGCCGTCATCCCCCCGGTGCTGTGGCCGTTCGCCCCGAAGAACGAGCCGCTGCCCGCCGACCGGCTGCCCGGCCTCCTCGAACGCTGCGGCCTCGGGCCGGGCGACGCCCCCGGGTACGTCCTCGCCGACGGCCCGCGCGACCCCGCCGCGCCCCTGGTCGTCCAGGTGTCGCGCTGGGACCGGCTGAAGGACATGCACGCCGTCCTCACCGGCTTCGCCGCCGTGCCCGACGCGCACCTCGCCCTCATCGGCCCCGACCCCGCGTCCATACCCGACGACATCGAGCAGGCCCACTGGTTCGAGGTGTGCCGCGCCGCGTGGACGGCCCTGCCCCCGGGCGTCCGCCGCCGCACCCGCCTCGTCTGCCTCCCCATGCACGACCTGGACGACAACGCGCGCCTGGTGAACGCCGCCCAGCGCGCCGCCGGCCTCGTGGTCCAGAAGAGCCTCGCCGAGGGCTTCGGGCTCACGGTCACCGAGGCCATGTGGAAGGCACGCCCGGTCGTCGGCAGCGCCGTCGGCGGCATCGCCGACCAGATCGACCACGGCCGCACCGGCCTGCTCCTCGACGACCCGCACGACCTGGCGGCGTTCGCCCGGCTGGTCACGGACGTGACCGGCGGCGCGGTCGACGGCGCCGCGCTCGGCCGCCGGGCGCGCGCCCGCGTGCACGGCGCGTACCTGCCGGACAGCGACCTGCTGGCCGTCACCGGACTGCTGCTGACCTGACCGGCACAGCGACCGACACAGAAACCGGCACAGAAACCGACAGAGAAACCGACAGAGAAACCGACACAGCGACAGGAGGTCCCATGACCATCGCGACAAGCACCCGCCTCACCGAGGAAGACCTGCGCTTCTACGAACGCAACGGCTACCTGACCGTGCCGCAGCTGCTCCCGCAGGAGAAGTTCGACCAGCTGCGCGCCCACTTCGAGGACAAGCTCGTGAACCTCCCGGGCGGCATGCGCCCCGAGGACATGGACGTCCCGCACTTCACCGACACCCGGCTGTTCGACTGGTTACTGGACCCGGGCGTCCTCGACCTGGTCGAGCAGATCATCGGCCCGGACATCGCGCTCTTCTCCGCGCACTTCTTCTGCAAGCCCGCCGGGGACGGCAAGAGCGTGCCGTGGCACGACGACGCCTACTACTGGCGGGAGACCATCATCCCCGCCGCCAAGGCCGTCACCGTCTGGCTCGCGCTCGACCCCGTGGACGAGGAGAACGGCTGCATGCGCGTCGTCCCCGGCAGCCACGCCCCCGGCGCCAGGCGCTACCGCCCGACGACCAACCCCACCAGCGTCTTCGACGAGGAACTCGACCCCGACAGCGTCGACCCGGCTCAGGCCGTCCCCCTCCGCCTGCGCCCCAACGAGTGCAGCATCCACTCCGCCACGCTCGTCCACGGCAGCGAGGCCAACGTCAGCGCCAGGCGCCGCTGCGGCTTCACCATGCGCTACATCAGCACCGACGTGCGGTTCAACCACGAGGAGGTCGGCGACCGGCACCAGATCTACCTCGCCCGCGGCACCGACCGCGCGGGCAACGTCTACGCCGACCCGTCCAGGCCCAGCCCCGAACTGGTCGCCAACCGCGGCGCGGGACAGAATTACGTCGGCGCCCGCCGGCCCGGCGGCGCACGGCCGGGCCAGGGCTGACGGTGCTCCGCCTCACGGTCACCGACCGGGGCGCGACGCGGCGGCTGGAGTGCGCGGCCGTGCTGTTCGACATGGACGGCACCCTGGTGGACTCCAGCCGCTGCGTCGAACGCACCTGGCTCGCCTGGTGCGCCCGGCACGGCATCGACAGCGACGCCCTCTTCCGGGTCTCGCACGGCCGCCGCAACCGGGAGACGGTCGCGCTGATGGCCCCGCATCTGCCCCCGCCCGAGGTCGAACGCGAGATCGCCGCGCTGGTACGGGCCGAGGAGGCGTGCCGCGAGGGCATCGCCGCCGTCCCGGGCGCGCGGCGCGTCCTCGCGGCACTGCCCGCCGACCGGTGGGCCGTCGTCACCTCGGCCTGGCGGCGCCTCGCGGAGATCCGCCTGCGCGCCGCCGGGCTCCCCGAGCCGCGCGTCCTCGTCACCGCCGACGACGTGGCGGCGGGCAAGCCGGACCCCGAGGGCTACCTGCGCGCGGCGGCCTCGCTCGGCGCCGAACCGGCGCGCTGCCTCGTGGTCGAGGACGCCCCGGCGGGCCTGGCCGCGGCGCGGGCCGCCGGGATGCGGACCCTCGCCCTGCGCAGCCGGCTGACGGCGGGCCAGCCCCACCTAGACTTGCTCTGCGACGATCTGACCGCACTACGTCACGAAGGTGCCGGATGAAATACACCAAACTCGGGTCCACCGGGCTCGACGTCTCGCGGCTGTGCCTGGGCGGAATGAGCTTCGGCGAACCCGGACGCGGCGCCGACACCTGGACCCTCCCCGAGAAGGAGAGCCGGGAGATCGTCCGCGCCGCCCTGGAGCACGGCGTCACCTTCTTCGACACGGCCAACGTCTACTCGGCCGGGAGCGGCGAGGAGATCCTCGGCCGCGCGCTGCGCGACCACGCGCGCCGCGACGAGGTGGTCGTCGCGACCAAGGTGTTCGGCCCCATGCGGGAGGGCCCCAACAGCGGCGGACTCTCCCGCAAGGCCATCCTCACCGAGGCGGAGCACAGCCTGCGCCGCCTCGGCACCGACTACATCGACCTCTACCAGATCCACCGCTGGGACCCCGCGACCCCGGTCGAGGAGACGCTCGCCGCGCTCGACGCGCTGGTGACGTCCGGCAAGGTCCGCTACGTCGGCGCCTCCTCCATGTTCGCCTGGCAGTTCGCCAAGGCCCTGTTCACCGCGGGCGCGCACGGGTGGGCCCGGTTCGTCTCCATGCAGGACCACTACAACCTCCTCAACCGCGAGGAGGAACGGGAGATGCTGCCGCTCTGCGCCGACCAGGGCGTCGGCGTGCTGCCGTGGAGCCCCCTCGCCCGCGGCCGCCTCGCCCGCCCCGCACCGGCCGCCACGCCGCGTACCGGCGACGACGCCTTCGGGGACAGCCTCTACGAGGGCACCGAGGCGGCCGACCAGCGGGTCGTGGACGCGGTGGCGTCGGTCTCCCGGGCGCGCGGCGTCCCCATGGCGGCTGTCGCCCTGGCCTGGCTGCTGCGCCGGCCCGCCGTCACCGCCCCCGTGATCGGCGTGACGCGTCCCGAGCACCTGCACGACGCGCTGCTGGCCGTGGACCTGGAGCTGACCGAGGAGGAGGCCGGGGCGCTGGAGGAGCCGTACGTCCCGCACCGGGTCGCCGGCTTCGAGTGACACCCGCCCGCCCGGCCGCGCCTCAGGGCTTGTGCCACACGAGCGACCAGCGCCAGAACAGCCTGCGGCGTATCCGGGCGCCGGGCAGGACGCGGCCCGCCTCGCGGACGATCTCGGCGTACGTCGTCTCCGCCGGGCGGGTCGGCGCCGTCATCGCGACGGGGCGCGGCGCGCGGCGGCCCCGGTTCTTCAGCCAGCCCAGGGCGGCGTTGGCCGGGATCGCGGCGGCCTCCAGGAGGAAGTCGCCGGGTGTGCGCGGGCGGTGGAGGCCGAGGACGACGAGTGTGCCGCCCGGTGCGAGGTGCTCGCGGAAGGCGGTGAGCGCCTCGGTGAGCGGGAGGTGGTGGAGGACGGCGACGCAGGTGATCGCGTCGTGCGGTCCTGGCGGCAGGCCGGTCATGGCGTCGCCGAGGGTGTAGGCGACGGGCAGGGCGGGCGGTGTCAGTGCGCGGGCGCGGGCGAGGATGGCCGGGTCGGCGTCGATGCCGTGCACCCGCGTGGCGCGGCGGGCGAGGAGCCGGGCGAGGTCGCCGCTGCCGCAGCCGACGTCCAGCGCGCTGGTGACGTGGCGGGGCAACTGCCGGGTGATCCACGGGTGGTAGTGGGCGTTGTGGTCCCAGGGGTGGCGCGCGTTGAAGCGGTGCAGCGCCTCGGCGGCGCGACCGGCGGCGGCTGGGGTCATCCCGGCGATTCTGGCAGACGCCGGTGTGGCGGCGCACTCGGGCGTGGTGCCGGTGTGCGCCGCCCCGGCGGTTCGCGGGGTCATTCCGGGTCGCGGTCGAAGGTGGAGGCGGACCAGAGGTAGCCGAGGACGGTGAGGGCCAGGCACCAGCCGACGGCGAGCCAGCCGTCCGCGCCTATCTCGGTGCCGAGGAGCAGTCCGCGCAGTGTCTCGATGGCGGGGGTGAAGGGCTGGTACTCGGCGATGGGCCGGAACCAGCCGGGCATGGTGTCCAGCGGGACGAAGGCGCTGGACAGCAGGGGCAGCAGGATCATCGGGAGGGCGTTGTTGCTGGCGGCTTCGGCGTTGGGGCTGATCAGGCCCATGCCGACCGCGATCCAGGTGAACGCGAGGGCGAAGAGGACGAGCAGCCCCAGGGCGGCGAGCCACTCCGTGACGGTGGCGTCCGTGGTGCGGAAGCCGATGGCCACGGCGACACCGGTGACGAGGACGACGCTGACGACCGCCTGGAGGACGCTCCCCGCGACGTGCCCGACGAGCACCGAGCCGCGGTGGATCGCCATGGTGCGGAAACGGGCGATGATCCCCTCGATCATGTCGTTGGAGACGGACACGGCGGTCCCGACGGTGGTGCTGCCGATGGTCATCAGCAGCAGGCCGGGGACGATGTAGGCGGTGTACGCCGCGCGGTCCCCGCCGCCCCCGATGCCCGCGCTCATCACGTCGCCGAAGACGTAGACGAAGAGCAGCAGCAGCATGATCGGGGTGAGCAGCAGGTTGAGGGTGAGGGAGGGGTAGCGGCGGGCGTGCAGGAGGTTGCGCCGCAGCATGGTGGTCGAGTCGCGCGCGGCGAGGGCCAGGGTGCTCATCGGGAGATCTCCTCGGGCTGGTGGGGACGGGCGGCGCTGCTGGTGAGGGCGAAGAACACGTCGTCCAGGTCGGGGGAGTGGACGGTCAGTCCGTCGGCCTCGACGCCCGCGGCGTCGAGCCGGCCGAGGAGGGAGCCCAGGGCGCGCTGGCTGCCGTCGCTGGGGACCTGGAGGGTGAGGGACTCGTCGCCGGGGGCGGCCTCGGGCAGGGCCGTGGCGGCGGACCGGTAGGCGGCGGGGTCGGTGAAGCGCAGGCGGACGTGTCCGCCGGGGACCAGGCGCTTGAGTTCGTCGGCGGTGCCCTCGGCCGCTATGTGGCCGCTGTTCAGCACGGCGATGCGGTCGGCGAGTTCGTCGGCCTCGTCCAGGTACTGGGTGGTGAGGAAGATGGTCACGCCCTCGCTGACGAGTCCGCGGATGATCTGCCACATGGAGTGGCGGGAGCGGGGGTCGAGGCCGGTGGTGGGCTCGTCCAGGAAGATGATCCGCGGGTTCCCGACGAGGGTCATGGCGATGTCGAGGCGGCGCCGCATGCCGCCGGAGTAGGTGGCGGCCGGTTTCCTCGCGGCGGAGGTGAGGTCGAAGCGTTCGAGCAGGTCGGCGGTGACGCGGCGGCCCTCCCGCCGGGACAGGTGGTGCAGGTCGGCCATCAGGAGCATGTTCTCCTCGCCCGTGATCAGGCCGTCGACGGCGGAGAACTGCCCGGTGACGCCGATCGCCGCGCGCACCGCCTGCGGGTCGGCGGCCAGGTCGTGGCCGCCCACGCGGATCTCGCCCGAGCCGGGGCCGGGGGACAGCAGGGTGGAGAGGATCTTTACGACGGTCGTCTTCCCCGCGCCGTTCGGGCCGAGCAGCGCGAAGACGGTGCCCGCCGGTATGTGCAGGTCGATCCCTTCGAGCACGGGCTTGTCGCCGTAGGACTTGCGCAGCCCGGTGGCGGAGATGGCGGCGGGCCGCGCGGGACCGGCACCCTCGTTGGATGTGGGCATGACAGAAGAAGGCATGGGGTCCTCCCAGGGGAAGGCGGTGTGGTGGGAAGGCGGTGTGGTGGGAAGGCGGGACGGTAGGGGGCGGGCTGGGCGCCCGGCTCAGATCTTGGCGCGAAGGATCTCGATGTTGCCGAACCGGGTGCGGGCGCGGACCTCCACGGTGTCGTCGGCCTCCTCGGGGGACTCGGACGCCGTGAGCGTGTTGCGCACCTGGCCCGCGCGGGAACTGGCGTCGAGCCAGGCGGCGGTGCCCTCGCGGACGCCTACCTCGATGGCGCCGTAGGAGGTCTCCAGCTGGACGGTGCCGCGCGCGACATCGGCGGCACGCAGGGCACCGTGGGCCGTGGTCGCGGTGACCGAGGACTCGGCGTGTGCGATGTCGATGTCACCGTGGGCGCCGCTCACCCGCAGGTCACCGGTCACGGTGCCGACGCTGGTGGTGCCGTGCGAATTCTTCAGGACGGCGGGACCGTCGACGAAGCCGACGCGCAGGCTGCCGGAGCTGGTCGTGATCTCGGCCGGGCCCTCGACCCGCCCGACGGTGATCGAGCCGTGCGACGCGGTCAGCCGCAGCGGGCCGGTCGTGTCGAGGCGGACGTCGCCCGCCGAGGTCTGCGCGCGGACCTCGCCGAGCCTGCCCTCGCCGAGCACCTGGGCCCAGGCGCCGGTCATCTCGACGTGCGAGCCGGTGGGCAGCTCGACCGTCACGTCCACGGTGCCGCGCCGCCCGAAGGGGTGGCGCTGCTTGCGCATCCTGACGGTCAGCCCGCCGTTGGCGAAGGTGACCTCGGTGTGCTCCGCCGCGCGGACGTCCGCGTCGCGCTCCGGGTCGCGGGGCCGCACCTCGACCACGGTGTCGGTGCGGTCTCCCGCGGTGAACCGGATGGAGCCGGCCTCCACGTGCGCGGTGGCCGAGATCGGTCCGGGGGTGTCGAAAGAAGGCATGGCTGTCCCGTTCTCCTGGGTCTTCGGGGCGTCCCCGCTGGTGGGACGTGCTGGTTGAGGTGGTGGGGTGAGGTGGTGGTGTGACCGGAACGGCGGGGCGGGCGCGCGGCTAGCGCACCCATCCCGTGATGCTCTGTCCGCTGCGCTGGGTCTTCTCCGGCCTGCGCGGCTCGCCGCCGCCGCCGACCGCCGCCGACACCGCCCGGACCAGCCACGCGTTGACCGACAGCCCCTCGCGGTTCGCGGCCTCCTCGGCGCGCGCCTTGAGCTGGGCGGGCAGGCGCAGGTTGACGCGGGCGGTGCCGCCCTCGTCGCCCTCGGCGGGAGCCGGGGCCCTGAACGGTTCGGCGAGCCCGCCCTCGTGCGCCGGGGCGGCGCTGTCGGTGGGCGGGGGCGTCACCACGAAGTCCGGGTCGAGACCGCGCAGCCGTACGTCGACGGAGCCGGGGGCGAGTTCACGGGTGATCTCGTCCATCGCCGCGGAGAGCACGTTGAGCAGCGTCAGCCGGGTCGCCGACTCCAGGGGGGCGGTGAGCCGCTCGGCCAGCTCACGGGCCTCCTCCCCGCCGGACTCGGCGGCCACCGCGAGTTCGCGGCGGAGGGATTCGACATACGGGGTGAGATCCATGGCGTCATCATGGCATCAGAGTGATGCCATGCGCAACCCCCGATGGCGCCGCGCGGATACCGGGCGCGGTGGTGACCGTCCCGACCTGCGAAAACGTGCAGGTGGTGGCCGGGGATGTCGTGGCGCGGGGGGTGCTGGTGGCCCGCTGTGGCGCGCGGATGAGGCGTGGGTGGCGCCAGGTGGCGCCGAATGGTGTCGCGTGGTGTCGCGTGGTGCCCGGATGGCGCCAGGCTTGGCGCCACTGGTGTCGGCCGCCTCCCCGTCCGGCGCCGCGCGGGCGGGTCCCGGGGCCCGTGCGCCCTTATGTGGCGGGCTCGGCGGAAGCCCTCCGCCCTGACCGACTGGTGACTCTCCGTAGCGCTTCATGGGTTCAAGGTATACGCATCGCGACGATGTCCGGTATCCCTCGAACCGGTGAACGTCCCCGCGCCGGTCCGGCCGCTCTCAGTCCCGCGGCGCCCGGCCCGTGGACTCGCGGACCACCAGGCGCGGCGGCGTGAGCGCGGGCAGCGGCGTCTCGTCGGCGCGCCCGACGTCGAGGAGCCGGAACATCTCCGCCGCCGCCGCGCGCCCGAGCTGGGTCAGGTCCTGCCCGATCGTGGTCAGCCCCGGGAAGACGACATCGCCCATCGGCAGGTCGTCGTACCCCACCACCGAGACGTCCCCCGGCACGTCGTAACCGAGCCGCCGGGCCGCGTACATACCGGCGATGGCCATGGTGTCGTTCGCGTACAGGATGGCGGTGGGGCGGCTCGGGTTCTCGCGGCGGAGGAGTTCCGACGTCGCCGAAGCCGCGTCCTGCGGGGTGAAGTCGGTGGTCACCATCCAGCCGGGGCGCAGCCCCGCCTCCGCCAGCGCCGCCTCGAAGACCCGGCGGCGGTACGCGGTGTGCACCCGGTCCTCCGGCCCCGCGAGGTACGCGAAGCGCCGGTGGCCGAGGCCCAGCAGATGGGCCACGGCCTCGTTCATGCCCGCGTCCTGGCCGGGCGCGCCGACGGCCGGCACGGCGTCCCGCGGCCACGGCTCGCCGACGAGGACGGCCGGCAGCCGGAGGTCCCGCAGCAGCTGGAAGCGCGGGTCGTTGACCCGGCTCTCGGTGAGGATCACGCCGTCCACGCGCCGCTCGCCGGCGAGGCGCCGGTAGGCGCGTTCCTCGGCGTCCGGCTCCTCGCCGACGATGTGGAGGAGCAGGCCGTAGTCGGCGGGGGCGAGTTCGCGCTCTATGCCCGCGATGAGCACGGTGAAGTGCGGGTCGGCGGCCAGGACGTCGGGGGCGCGGCTCGCGACCATGGCGATGGCCCGCGTGCGGGCGCCGCGCAGCGCGACGGCCGTGGCGGAGGGCGACCAGCGGAGCTTGTCGGCGGCGTCGAGGACGCGCTGCCTGGTCGGCGCGGAGATGCTGCCGCGCCCGTTGACCACCTTCGAGACGGCCGACACGGACACGCCGGCCAGCGCCGCCACGTCCGCGATGGTCGGCTTCGCCGCGCCCTTGCGTCCCGCCACCTGGCATTCCCCTCGGTCGTCCACCGCGCCGCCGCCTGGTGCCGGGGCGAGGTGCCCACACCGTACCAGCGGCCGGACGCGCCGGGCGCCGTCAGCAGACAGGAAAACGTTCCACTGGGCGTGACGTTCCTCTTCAGCGGACTCTCGACAGCGCGATCGGTGTAACGATATACCTGTCCGTGGACGACAACCGAGCGGCACACGAGAGAGAACGGTCCACCGATGAAGCGCAACGCGGCGAAACTCCCCGACGGGTCCGTCTGGATCGGCGTCAACTACTGGTCCCGCACCGGCGGCCCCCTGATGTGGCGCGACTACCGTCCCGCCGTCATCGACGAGGAACTGCGCGTGATGCGCGACCACGGCATCACCCTCACCCGGTCCTTCTTCTACTGGCCGGACTTCATGCCCGCCGAGAACACCCTGGACGACCGGCTCCTCGCCCACTTCGACGACTTCCTCGACCGCCACCACGCCCTGGGCATGACGACGATCCCCACCTTCATCGTCGGCCACATGTCCGGCCAGAACTGGGACCCCGCCTGGCGCGACGGCCGCGACATCTTCTCCGACCCCTCCTTCGTCGCCCAGCAGGAGTGGTACGTCCGCGAGCTGACCGCCCGCTGGAAGGACCACCCCGCCGTCGCGGGCTGGCTGCTCACCAACGAGATCCCGATCTACGCCCACTGGCAGTCGCGCGGCATCGGCACCGTGGACGCCGCCGCCGTCACCGCCTGGGCGAAGACCCTGATCGACGCGATCCGCTCCACCGGCGCCCGCCAGCCCGTGTCCGTCGGCGACGGCGCCTGGGGCGTCGAGATCACCGGCGCGGACAACGGCTTCCGCGTCCGCGACCTGGCGGAGCTGATCGACTTCCACGGCCCGCACGTCTACCGCATGGAGACGGACGAGGTACGCCAGCACCTCGGCGCCGCGTTCGTCTGCGAGCTGCTCGACATCGCGGGCAAGCCCGTGATCATGGAGGAGTTCGGCCTCACCTCCGACTACGTGTCCGAGGAGAACGCCGCCCACTACTACCGCCAGATCCTCCACAACACCCTCCTCGCCGGCGCCACGGGCTGGATGCCCTGGAACAACACCGACTACGACGAGCTGTGGAACCAGGAGCCCTACTCCCACCACCCGTTCGAGATGCACTTCGGCCTCACCGACGACCAGGGCCGCCCGAAGGAGCAGCTGCGCGAGGTCAAGCGCTTCACCGACGTCCTGGCCGCCGTGGACATCGCCCGCCTCCACCGGCCCGACACGCGGATCGCGCTCGTCGTCTCCTCGTTCCTGGAGAAGCGCTACCCCTTCACGCAGCCGGAGGACGCGTCCAGCGTCTTCGCCCACACCCGCCAGGCGTACGTCGCCGCCCGCGAGGCCGACCTGCCGGTGGGCGTCGCGCGCGAGGCGGACGGGCTGCCGGACGACTGCGCGCTCTACCTCCTGCCGTCCGCCAAGCAGCTGACCGCCCCCGGCTGGCGGCAGCTGCGGGCGCGCGCCGAGGCGGGCGCGACGGTGTACGCGTCCTACTTCACCGGCGAGCACGGCGTGCAGCGCGGCCCGTGGTGGCCGAAGCTGGACGAGACCTTCGGCGTCGTGAAGAAGCTGCGGTACGGGCTCACCGACCCGATCACCGACGACGAGGTGCGCCTCACGTTCCAGCGGGACTTCGGCGCGATCCGCGCGGGCGAGGAGCTGGTCTTCGCCGTCGCGGGCACCGAGAACTCCCGCAGCTTCCTGCCGGTCGAACCGGCCGGGGCCGAGGTCGTCGCCACCGACGCGCACGGGCGGCCCGCTCTGCTGTCGTACGCGGTCGGCGGCGGCCGGATGGTCCTGTGCACCTACCCGGTCGAGCACATGGCCGCGATCACCCCGCGCGTCAACCCCGAGCCGACGCACCGCCTGTACGCGGCCCTGGCGGCCGAGGCGGGCGTCACGCCCGAGGTGACCGTGGACGACCCGCGGGTCCTGGTGGGGCGCATGGAGCACGAGGACGGGCGCGCGTTCGTCTGGTTCGTGAGCCAGCACGCGGAGCCCGTCACCGCGGCGCCGCTCCTGGCGGCCGGGACGCTGCACGCGCTGGGTGACGGCGCGCCGCTGCCCGCCGTCGAACTGCCGCCCTTCGGCGTGGTCGTGGCCGAGCTGCGCACCGCCTGACGTCAGGCCCCGTCCGGCGGGCCGTTGAGCGCGCTCAGCTCGCGGGCCCGCCGGACCAGCGCCTCGCGCACGTCGTCGGGGGAGAGGACGCGCAGCGGCGTCCCGAGGCCGAGGAGGTAGCGGGCGAGGCCGTCCGGGTCGGCGCCGCCGACCTCGACGACGGTCGCCTCCTCGCCGTCCTCGCGGTGGGTGCCGATCGAGGGCGGGACGATCCGCAGCGCCGCCGCCATGGGCAGCGGCAGCCGGACGACCGCCGTGCACGGGTAGCCGCGCAGGGCGGTGTTGCGGCTGACGAGCCCGGCGGGATCGGGCGGGTCGCCGTACTCGGCGGGGAGCCCGGTGCCCGCGGTCGCGAGGACGCGGTCGGCGCGGAACGTGCGCCACGCGCCGCGCGCCACGTCCCGCGCGACCAGGTACCAGCGCCGCCCGGTGTGGACCAGGCGGTACGGGTCGGCGTCGCGCACGGTCGTACGGCCCTCGCCGTCGCGGTAGGTGAGGCGGACGCGCTCGGCGGCCCGGCAGGCGGTGGCCAGGTCGAACAGGGTGCGCGCCGCCACCTGGCGCTCGCCGTTCCCCGGCAGACGGACGAACGCGGTGTCCATCTCCCCGAGCCGCTCGGCGATCCGCCGGGGCAGCACCTGCCGCAGCTTGAACAGGGCGGACAGCGCCGCCTGGTCGCCGCCCAGCGCGCCGCCCGACGCCGCCTCCCGCAGGCCGACGGCGACGGCGAGGGCCTCCTCGTCGTCCAGGCTGATCGGCGGGAGGCGCGTGCCGCGGCCGAGGCGGTAGCCGCCCCAGGGGCCGGGGTCGGAGTCCACGCCGTAGCCGAGTTCGCGCAGGCGGGCGATGTCGCGGCGGACGGTGCGTTCGGTGACCTCCATGCGTTCCGCCAGTTCACCGGCGGTCCACGAGGGGCGGGCCGACAGCAGGGAGACGAGCCGCAGGAGGCGCGCGGAAGTGCTCATCACGGGAACAGTCTCGCCGACCAGGACCGAAGCTGTCCGGGTCGGGTCCTACGGTCGTCGGCATGACCACTGAGACCACTGGGACCACTCAGACCGCTGAGACCACTGAGACCACTGAGAACACCGAGACCACCGGCGCGGCACCCGCCACCTGGGCCGGTGTCTCCTTCGACTGCGCCGACATCGCCGAGCTGAGCCGCTTCTGGGGCGAGGCCCTGGGGCTGCCGGTGATCTACGGCAGCGACGACTTCGTGCTGCTGGGGAACCCGGGGTCGCCCGGCGTTGGCTGCTGCCGGATCGACGGGTACGAGCCGCCGACCTGGCCGGAGGCGGGCCGGGCGAAGCAGGCGCACATGGAGCTGGGCGTCGCGGACCTGGACGCGGGGCAGGCGCGGATGCTGGCGCTGGGGGCGACGGAGCCCTCGTCGCAGCCCTCGCCGGACCGCTGGCGGGTGCTGCTCGACCCGGCCGGGCATCCGTTCTGCCTGTTCGTGCAGTCCTGATCCGGCGGCGGGGCGGATTGTCAGTGCCGCCTGTTACGTTGCGTGACCAGATGGTTCATGAAGGGAGCGCACCGTGACAGGCAGCATGGCGAGTACGGGAACCGCCGCGTCCAACCGGCCTGGCGCGGCCGTCAGGCCAGGCGGGTGCCGGGGGTCGCGTCCGGCGGGAAGACACGCAGGCCATGGCCCTCCAGCACGATCGCCGTCAGGCCCGCGGCACCCTCGCTGCCCGAGGAATGCGTCTCGCCCGCCTCCCACCGCACCCCCGTGCCCGCCGCGACCGGCACCCGGCGGCCGTCTCCACCGGCGACCCAGCCGTCACCCGCCACCACGAGGAAGACCTGCGGGGCGGTCGCCGGGTGCGCGCCGACCGTTCCGCCGGGGGCCACCGACAGGCAGGTCGCCGACACGGCACCACCGTCACCGGCGGCGATACGCGTCGCGTGCGTGCCGACACTGCCGAAACGCTCCACGGCGCGCTCCGCCCGGTCGAACGTGAAGATGTCCATGCGGCGGATCATCCCCCGGCCCCTACGATCGGGAACCGTGACCTCCTGCCTCGTCCTGATCGACCTCATGCCGCGCATCATCGGCCTGCCGCTCGCCCCGCACACCGGGGAAGAGGTCCTCGGCCGCTGCCGCCGCCTCGCCACGGCGTTCCGCGACGCCGGGCGGCCGGTCGCCGCCGTACGGGTCGACCGCCCCGGCGTGGCGGAGCAGCCCCCCGGCAGCGGCTTCGCCGACGGGGTGGCTGAGGCGGCGGACATCGTGGTCGTGAAGCACACGGTCGGCGCCTTCCACGCCACGGACCTCGACGCGCGGCTGCGCGAACGCGGCGTGGACACCGTGGTGATGGCGGGACTCGTCACCACCATGGGCGTCGAGTCCACGGCGCGCGCGGCGAGCGATCACGGGTACGAGATCGAGTTCGCCGCCGACGCGATGGCCGGGTTCACCGCGGCCGAGCACGACTTCGCGGTCACCCACACGTTCCCCCGCTTCGGCGCGGTCCGCCTCTCCACCGACTACCTGGGCGCCACGGGCGAGAGCTGACGCCGGGCGGGCGGACGGTCACAGGCGGGCGAGCAGTCCGTCCAGCGGCGCGGGCACGCGGTCCGGGGCGAGGGCCTCGACGAGCACCCGCCCGTAGTGGATCTTGCGGCCCTTCTTCGTGCCGAGGAAGCGCCGCATCCGCTGGTGCGCCGTACGGTCCCGCTGCGCGGGCTGGCGCGCGAACGTCCGCAGCGCGCGCAGGTCGCCTTCCGCGGTGACGAGTTCCTCCACGCGTGCGACACCCAGCGCGCGGATCAATTCGTCCTCCAGGTCGGCGGCGCAGACGAAGAACTCCTCCCGCGCGGCGTCGGCCCGCTCGAAGCCGCGCGCGTAGAAGGGCCGTTCGGCCTCGTCGCACAGCCCTGTCAGGCGCAGGCCGAGGCCGGGCGGCCCGAGCAGGCGCGCATACCGGGCGACGCTCATCGCGCCTCCCATGGCCAGGACGCACACGCCCTCGGCCGCCAGGTCCCGGCCCCGGCGGGCGGCCAGCGCGCCGACCGCCGCGACGTCGCTCGGCCCTTCGAGCAGGACCACCGTCCGCACCGGCAGCCGCGCCGCCAGCTCCCGCACCCCGTCGCCCGGCCCACCGGCCGCCCACGCGGTGACCGCCTCCCGGAACGCCCCCATGTCCGTCATGCGACGAGTCTCCGCCCTCACCGCCCGTCAGGACACCTCCGCTGCTTCATCAATGACGACAGAGGGTGTCGGGTTTACGGCCGACGATGGCCGTATGCGCGAAACCCCAGAAGAACTCGACAAGCTCCAGTCCCTCCTCGGCTCCTCCCTCTCCGGCTCGACCGCACACCTCCGCTCGATCGTCGAGGGCCGCACCATCACGGCGGCGCAGCTCACCGGCGTCCTCACCGGCATGTGCACGCTCGCCCTCTCCACGGTGACCGCGAAGGGCGAACCGCGGATCAGCGGCGCCGACGGACACTTCCTGCACGGCCGGTGGCACTTCGGCACGGCGCGCAACGCCGCCAAGGCCCGTCATCTCGCGGCCCGTCCGGCCGCCAGCGTCGCGCACCTGCGCGGCGAGGACCTCGGCGTGTTCGCCCACGGCACGGTGGAGGAGCTGAACCCCCAGGACGCCGCGACCACGGCCGACTGGCAGGAACTCCTCGCCTACCTGCAGGACTTCTACGACGACGACGCCTTCGACTGGAACCGCGAGGTCGTCTACTACCGGCTGAACCCGCACTGGATGACCGTCTACGCCCCCGACCTCGACAAGCTCACCGGCATGTGACGCCGGGCCCGTCGACGAGGGCCCGCACCTGCGCGTACGTGGGTGCGGGGCCGCGCGGCGTGTTGCCGGTCCAGGGGACCGGAACGGCAAGGTCGCGAGTCGGCCCCGAACCCACGGAAGCAACTCCGCAGAGCACGACGACGAACCCTTGAGTTCCCACCGAGAAGCAGTTACCTACTGCCGTCATCGTGTGCCTGGTCTGCCTGTCCGGGAGCGGTGACGGTCCTTCGCGTCGAAGACCGCCAAGGAGCGCGCGCCGGACAGAAGCGCCCGTTCCACAGCGCGCAGGAGCGTGTCCTCCAGGCCTCCCAGTGCTTCGGCAAGCTCCTCCGAAACATCCTGGGTTATCTCCTCCGCCACGACATCCACTGGAGTGCGGGGGCCCAGCTTGCTGACCACGGCGGCCGCGCGAGCGGGGGTGAGGAGCGCCGAGGCCTCGATCAGAAGCCAGGCAGGAATCCCGGCCGCTCCCTGCGGCGGCGGCAGACAGGGACGTGCGCCGTCGAACCGCGCGTCCTCCGCGAAGGACTTCTGCTTCACCTTGACCACGGGACGTACGCCGCCTGTGCCTGCGGAATCCGCCTCCAGCCATCGGCCGGCTGGCTTGAGGACATAGCCTTCGGCGAGATTGTCTGCCAGCTCGGGCAGCCCGAAGAGCGCTGGGACCCTTGTGGGGAAGGCGCACGGCAGCTCCTGGAGCTTGTTCAGTGTGCCGTGCCCAAGAGCGGGAGGACAGCTGAGCCCTGCGGCGGCTGCGCCGTCACGCAGTGCGCGGTCGGAGATCCAGCAGCGTCCCTCGGCGGTCTCGACCGATGCGTCGAACGGCAGCCACTGCAGGCCCGGCGCGTACCAGACGCCTGTCTGTACCGGCTCGGACCCGGCGACGGCGGGAACATCGGGGTGCGGGTAGCTTCCACCGGCCAGCTCACCGTAGATCGTCACCTTCGCGGCGTCGTCCCACGCACTGCGGAGTGCGGAAGCGAAACGGGCCGCCGCCACCGAGAGCACCGGCCAGATCGTGCTCACGCCGAAGAAGCCATCCAGCGCATCATCGCCCAGCAGCTCACGCCGCTTCGCCGGATGAACCCCCGCTCCCTCGCACACCACGGCAAAGTGCGCTCCATGCACTTTTTCCGCTGCGACCCAATCCCGGGCCCCGGACACGCCGAGCCCTCCCCTTGCGGAGATCTTGGGATACGGCCGTAGCGCGGAGCCCGTAGGTGCGGCATCGAACATGAGGGGGATCATCGCTGCCTGCCCGGCACCGGGCAACCGGATTCGCCGCGACGGCTGCGGCCTTGGCGGCGGGACGGCACCGAACCGTTGCCCTCGCCTCGATCCGGCTCCGGCTCCGCTCGTGACGTGCACGACAGATCTCAGGCGCCGGTCCGCCCGTCGACGAGCTCACGCACGACGTCGAGGTGGCCGTTGTGGCGGGCCGCCGGACAGACCTTAGTGTGGGCCTGTGGACGAGGTGACGCGCGGTGAGTCGGGGGCGGCGGTGTACCGGTCGTCCGACGGGACGTGGTACCTCAAACGGGTCCCGGCCGGGCAGGAGGCGTCGCTCCGGGCGGAGCGCGACCGCGTGGAGTGGCTGGGCGCGCAGGGTGTGCCGTGCCCGCGCGTCCTCGACTGGCGCGAAGGCCCTGAGGGAGCGGAGCTGACGACCAGCGCCGTCGCCGGAGTCCCGGCCGACAGCGTTCCGGCCGCGACGCTCCGGGCGTCCTGGGCGGCCATCGCGGACGCCGTACGGCGGCTGCACGAACTGCCGCCGCGGACCTGCCCGTTCACGCGCGACCTCACCACCATGTACGCCCTGGCCCTCGATGTCGTCGCGCGCGGCGCGGTCAACCCTGAGTTCCTTCCCGACGAGCAGCAGGCGACGCCCCCCGCCGAACTCCTCGCCCGCCTCACGCCCCAGCTCGACGCGCGCCTCGCCCAGGAGGCGGCGCAGACCGTCGTCTGCCACGGCGACCTGTGCCTGCCCAACATCCTGCTCGACCCCGAGTCCGCGACCGTCACCGGCTTCATCGACCTCGGCCGCCTCGGCCGCGCCGACCCGTACGCCGACATCGCCCTCCTCCTCGCCAACTCCCGCGAGACCTGGGCCGGCGAGGACGCGGCGCGGGAGGCGGACGACGCGTTCGCCGCGCGCTACGGCACGCCCCTCGACCACGACCGGGCGCGCTTCTACCTCGGCCTCGATCCGCTGACCTGGGGCTGAGCGCTCAGGCGAGATCGACGGGCCGCGTCCGCAGCTTGGCGGCGATGCGCGCCAGGGCGCGCTGGTCGGCGGCGGTCAGCGGGTCGATGACCAGCTCGCGCACCGCCCGTACGTGGACCGGCGCCGCCGCGACGACGACCTCGTACCCCGCGTCGGTCAGGGCCGCGAGCGTGTAGCGCCCGTCGTCCGGGTCGGGGGAGCGTGCCACCCAGCCGCGCGCCTCGAAGCGCTTGACGACGTTGGAGAGCCGCGAGAGCGACCCGTTGGCGAGGTAGGCCAGCTCGCTCATCCGCAGGCGGCGGCCGGGGGACTCGGAGATGTGGCTCAGCGTCAGGTACTCGAAGAGCGTCAGGCCCGACGCGCGCTGGAGCGGGGACTCAAGACGTCCCGGCAGCAGCAGGACGAGGGAGACGAGGCCCGTCCACGCGTCCTTCTCGGCGGGCGTGAGCCACTGCGGCCCGTCCGGGGTGTCACCCCCGGCGTCCGGGGCCGTGGAGCCGGTCATGCGGGCATCCTACCAAGCGCGTTTCACTTCACGCGTGAAGCGAAACCGTGCTACGTTCACTTCATGCGTGAAGTCAATCGAGAGGTGGGCGCCATGCCGGCACCCGAGTTCTTCGTCACGCCGGGCTACGGTCCGGCGCTCCGCTCCGCCCTGCACTACAGCCAGGCCGTGCGGATCGGGGACCGCGTCGAGATCTCGGGCCAGGGCGGCTGGGGCCCCGCGTGGGAATCGGTCGGTGAGGTGGCGTTCCCCGAGGCGCTGGAGGACGAGATCGCGCGCGCCTTCGACAACGTCGAGCGGACCCTCGCCGAGGCCGGGGCGACCTGGCGCGACGTCGTCGCCGTCGACTCGTACCACGTCCCCGCCGGGGCCGGCACCATCGGCGAGGCGCACAACCGGGCCATGGTCGAGCAGTTCCGCCGCCGCATGGGCGACCGGGCGCCGATCTGGACCCAGATCGGCGTCGCCGCGCTCGGCGCGCCCGGCATGCGCGTCGAGATCCGCGTCACCGCCCTGACCGGCCGGGACGCCGCCTGACGGTCAGCCGCCCGCCGTGTCGGACATCCGCCGCCGCGTACGGGCCGGGGCGGACGGCGGCAGCTCGCCGACGACATCGGCGAGCGTCGTCCCCGCCAGGCTGCGCCGCCACGCGTCGTGCGCCTCGGCCATCTTCCGCGCCAGCAGGCACGTGTCGCGGCAGTCCTCGGCGGGCAGCGCGCCGCGCCCCCGCTGCCGGATCTCGCGGCACTCGTACGGCGACGCCGGGCCGTCCACCGCCTCCACCACGTCCAGCAGCGAGATCGCCGACGCCGGGCGCGCGAGCCGGAACCCGCCGCGCGGCCCCGTCGTCGCCGCGAGCACGCCGGCCCTGACCAGCGCCTGCAACTGCTTGGCCAGCGAGGCGGGCGGCAGGTCGTAGTAGCGCGCGAGCTGCGCCGCCGACGTCGTGGACCGCTCGTCGAGCTGCGCCAGGGTCGTGGCGCAGTGCAACAGCCATTCGGTGCTCACGGGCAGCTTCATGACACCCGATCCTATCTCGGAGATTGCGGACGTGTTTAGTCCGAGATAGAGTCCGGGCAGCCACCGAGCAGAGGGAGACAGCCCATGAGGATCGTCGTCGCCGGAGCGACCGGGAACATCGGAGCCCTGACCGCCGCCGCGCTCGAACGGGCCGGGCACGAGGTGGTCCGCGTCAGCCGGTCCCTGGGGGTGGACGTGGTCACGGGCGAGGGCCTCGACGACGCCCTCGCCGGGGCCGGCGCGGTCGTCGACGCGACCAACAGCACGGCCGCCGACCCGGCCGAGACCGTCGCGTTCTTCGGCACCGCCACGCGCAACCTGCTCGCCGCCGGGCAGCGCGCCGGGGTGCGGCACCACGTGCTGCTCTCCATCGTCGGCATCGACCGCGTGGAGGGCAACGCGCACTACGCGGGCAAGCGCGAGCAGGAACGCCTCGTCGCGGCCGGTCCTGTGCCGTGGACGATCGTCCCGGCCACGCAGTTCCACGACTTCGCGGAGATGGTCGCGGGCTGGACCGAGCAGGACGGCGTCGCCACGCTGCCCCCGCTGCTCGTGCGGCCGGTCGCGCCGGGCGACGTGGCGGACGTGCTGGCCGAGGTCGCGGCGGGCGCCCCGCAGGGCAGGCACCCCGGCCTGGCGGGCCCCGGCCCGCAGGACCTCGTGGACATGGCCCGCCGCACGCTGGCGGCCCGGGGGCGGGAGGTGCGTCTCGTCCCGAGCTGGGACGGGCTGTTCGGCGCCGAGATGGCGGGGAACGTGCTGCTGCCGGCGGAGGGCGCCCGCATCGCGCCGACGTCGTTCGAGGCCTGGCTCGCCGCGCGGCGCGGCTGACCCGGCGAACCCCCCTCCGCCGCCCGGCGGTTGTGAGCACGACGGGGCGGCGGAGGAGGGCGGTCCTGGGGTGCGGTGCCGGGCGGTGCCGGGCGGTGGAGAGGAGGGTCAGCAGCCGTTGAGGATGCCGCTCAGGGCGCTCTTCTCGGCGGAGTCCACGGAGAGCCCGTAGTACTGCTTCACCTGGACCCACGCGCGGGCGTACGTGCAGCGGTACGCGGTGCGCGGCGGCAGCCACTGCGCCGGGTCCTGGTCGCCCTTGGACTGGTTGACGTTGTCGGTGACGGCGATCAGCTGGGGCCGCGTCAGGTCGTTGGCGAACGCCTGCCTGCGGGACGTCGTCCACGCGTCGGCGCCCGAGTCCCAGGCCTCGGCCAGCGGCACCAGGTGGTCGATGTCCACGTCCGAGGCGGCCGACCAGGTGGCGCCGTCGTAGGTCGAGTACCAACTGCCGCTGGTCGCCGCGCAGCTGCTGTCGGTGACGACGTTCGTGCCGTCGCGGCGCAGGACGACCTCGCGGGTGTTGCAGGCGCCGCTCTGGGTGATCCAGTGGGGGAAGAGGTCACGGTTGTAGCCCGTGCGGTCCTCGGCGGCCACGGGCAGGGCGGCGAGGTACGAGCGGGCCGTCGCGGCGCTGACCGGTGTCGGGAGCGCGGCCTGCGCGGCGGGGCCGTTGAGCAGGGAGGCCACGGTGGCGACGCCGGTGAGGGCCGCGGCCATGGCTATGCGGTGACGCGCGTAGAAGTGGGGAATCACGCGAAGTCCCTCGCTGTGGGGGCGGACAGGGGCCTGGCTCACGTGCCATCGTCGCGGCGGAACGTTTCTTCACCGCGAGCTGCAGGTAACAGATTAGGGGCATGCTCACGTCAGATTGGGTGCGGGATCATGGGGGGATCGGCACTCGTCATGTGAAGGAGCGGTCCCCGTGAGCAGGGCACGACAGCACGGCTACGACGTCACCGTCCGCTGGACCGGAGCCGCCTCGGGCGGCACCACCGCCTACAAGACCTACGCGCGCGACACCGAGGCGACCGCCGCCGGGAAGACCGCCGCCCTCCCCGGCAGCGCCGACCCCGCGTTCCTCGGCGACGCCGCGCGCTGGAACCCGGAGGAACTCCTCGTCGCCGCCCTCTCCCAGTGCCACATGCTCAGCTACCTCGCCCTCTGCTCGCTGCGGAAGGTCGTCGTCACCGCCTACGAGGACGCGGCGAGCGGCACCATGGACGAGACGGGCGGCGCGGGCGCGTTCACCGAGGTCGTGCTGCGGCCGGTGGTGACGGTCGCCGAGGCGCACATGGTGGAGACGGCGACGCGGCTGCACGGGCCCGCGTCCGAGAGCTGCTTCATCGCCGCGTCCGTCAACTTCCCCGTCCGCCACGAGCCGGAGATCCGGGTCGCCGGGCGGTGACGAGCAGGACCGCCGCGCGCGGCCGGGGGCCGACGGGCTCCAGCGCCCCGGCCAGGGCGTCCTGCACGGCCGGATCGTCCGGGTCGGGCAGGGCGTCGCGCACGGCGCCCCAGGCCCGGAGGAACGCGGCTGCCTCGGCGGTCGTCGCGCCGAGCCGCAGCCGCGACTCCAGGGCCGTGACGGTGATCGCCTCGTAGCCCGCGCCGGTCAGGACCTCCGCGATCCGGTCCGGCCCGGCGAGCGACGACACGCCGGGTGCGCCGCGGACGTCCATGCGGGGCGGCAGCAGGCCGCGCAGCGCCGTCCCGAGCACGCGCGGCAGCTCGTTCGCCGCCGGGTCGCCGGGGACGGTGAACGCGAGCCTGCCGCCGGGGCGCAGGGCCCGGCCGATCGTGGCGAACGCGGCGGCCGGGTCGGCGAAGAACATGACGCCGTTGCGGCTGAGCGCGATGTCGAACCCGCCGTCGGCGAAACGGTGCGTCTGCGCGTCGCCGCGCACGAACGCCGCGTTCCGCACCCCGCGCCGCGCCGCCGTCTCCCGGGCGTGGGCGAGCGGGGGCCCGGCGATGTCGATGCCGACCGCCTCGCCCGCCGGGGCGGCGCGTGCGGCGGCGCGCAGGGTGGTGCCGCCGTAGCCGCAGCCGATGTCGAGGACGCGGTCCCCCGGTCCGATGGCGGCGGCGGCGAACAGCGGCTCGTCGCACCAGCCGCCCACCACCTCGTAACGGGCGGCGTCGGCGGCCCGGTCGAAGCTCACCGGGCGCGCGCGGTGGCGGCGTGGGCGAGCAGTTCGTCCACGGACCACTGGTCGGAGGCGTGCGTCCCGTGCTTGGCCGCGACGACCGTGCCGTCCGGGGCGATGAGGAAGTCGCCGGGGAGGCCGAGCCGTCCGCCCTCCGGGCGCGCGACGGGTGGCCGGCGGCGGCGGAGCAGCACCGGGCCGAGGTCCCGCAGCACCCCGTACGCCATGGCGGGCCAGGCGCGCGGGCTGAGCACGGAGCGCGCGCCGCGTTCGATCCCGAACTCGCGGTAGAGCGCCTTCTCCGGGTCGGCGACCAGTGGGAACGGCAACCCGTCGGCGTGCGGGGCGAGTTCGGACTCGGGGGAGTGGAAGACCACGACCTCCCGGATGCCCGCGGCGGTGATCTCGCCGTGCCGCGTCGCGACGGACCGCAGGTGCAGGTTGCAGACGGGGCAGCCCGCGAAGCGGCGGAACTGGAGGTGCACCAGCTTCCCGTCCCGCGCCGGGACGGCGATGCTCCCGCCGCCGAGCGCCGTCAGCTCGCGCGGGGCGACGACGGAGCCGGGCCCGGGGGGCGGGGAGGGGTGGGGTGTGGGCATGCGTGATCGGTCCCTTCGCTGGGCACGAGGCGTAAGCGTGCGACGTACGCCTAACGGGACGCTATGAGCGTACGGGGTACGCTGTCAAGGCGATGCCACGACCCCGTTCCCTCACCCCCGAGCGGCTCGCCGACGCCGCGCTCGCCGTCCTCGGCCGCGACGGACTCGGCGGCCTGACGATGCGCGCCGCCGCCGCCGAACTGGGCATGTCCACGATGGCGGTGTACCGGTACGTCGCCGACCGCGCCGAACTCGAACGCCTCGTCGTCGACCGCGTGCTGCGCGACGTCGACGTGACGCCTCCGCCCGGCCTGCCGTGGGACCGGCAGGTGGCCGCGCTGATGGGACGCGTGCGGACGGCGGTGGGCGAGCACCCCGAGGCGGTGCCGCTGCTGGTGGCCCACCGGCAGTCCGCGCCGGGCGTGTGGCGCTGGTCGGAGGCGGTCCTCGGCGTGCTGACCGGGGCGGGCCTCGGCGGCGTCCGGCGCGTGGCCGCGCTGCGCGCGCTGACGAGCTACCTGGTCGGCGCGCTCCAGAACAACCGGCTCGGCCCGCTCGCGGGACCCGGCACCGGCATCCTGGCCGCACTGCCCGCGGACCGCTACCCGCTGCTGGCCGCCACGGCGGCCGACGCCGGGCGCCTCCCGGCGGACGAGGAGTTCGCCCGGGGCCTCGACCTGCTCCTGCGCGGCCTGCGCGCCGAGACGGACGCCCGGCCCACCTGACGCGGCGCGGCCTGCCCGCTGCCGCGACCGGCGCCGGAGAGTCTCCGGCACGCGCCCACGTGCCCCCCGTTCGCCGACGGCGGTGGTTCCTCCTCGGACCGCGCGACGCGCCGCATCCGAGCCGTCGTCCACCTTCCGGTCGCGCTGCTCGTCCCCGCCCGCTACGGCACCAACACCGTGGGCTCCCGGCACGCGAAGGTCCCGGCCGGGCCCGACCCGCTGTCACGCGGCCCACGCACCCACTTGACCCGCCGCCCCGCCCGCGCCTGGGCGCAGCCCCGGACGGCTCCTCCGGGCGGCTTCTCCGCCGCGACTGCCTGTACGCGCTGCCGCCGGGCCGGGGCGCATCGGCCACGCGCGTCCGAGCACAGCCGCACGTCACGGGCATCACGGCCGCGTTGCCCACGGAGCCGACAGCCGCGCGGCAGACGCCGGAGGGCTTCCGGCACACGAGACCGCCCAGCCGCCCGCGTCCTCACCGGGTACGGCTGTGCGCGCAGGCGCGGGCCTCCCGCTCCTCGTCGCCTCACGCCCTTGCGCCCGTCGGGGGACAGGGCCGCGACTCGTGTGGGCACGTCGCGTCCGTTCACAGCCCGGGAGGGATCACGCCGTTCGATCTTGTGTGCGGGGCCTCGCGGTCGGGCCGCTCGGCTTCCGCCCCGCTCGCCTGGGGGCGCGGGCCTCGGCGGCGGGTCGGCGTCGGCGCGTGTCGCGGGCCGTCCGGCGGCCAGGCCGGGGGACGACGGCCGAGCCTGTCGGGCGCGGCGGGAACGCGCGCGCGAAGCGTCACGGGCGTCCTGGCCCGGGACGGGCCCGTCCCGGGCCAGGACGCGGTCACCCGCGCGGCGGCGTACCCTGGAACCCCCCGGTCGGTGCTCCCGCCGGGCTTTCGTGTTGCCCGCTCTGTCCATCTTTTGTCCATTTCCGGGGACGGAAAAGCTCTGATGTCTCTCGCCGGTCTGCTCGCCGCCGTCTCGCACGAGCCGACGCTCGCCGAAGCCGTCGCCGCCACCGGCGACGCCGCCCGCCGCCACGTGGATCTCGTCGGCCCGCCCGCCGCGCGGCCCTTCGCCCTCGCCGCGCTCGCCCGCGGCACCGGCCGCACCGTCCTGGCCGTGACCGCCACCGGCCGCGAGGCCGAGGACCTGGCCGCCGCGCTGCGTTCGCTGCTGCCCCCGGACACCGTCGTCGAGTACCCGGCCTGGGAGACCCTGCCGCACGAGCGCCTGTCGCCGCGCGCGGACACGGTCGGCCGCCGCCTGGCCGTCCTGCGGCGCCTGGCCCACCCGCGCGCCGACGATCCGGGCGCCGGTCCCGTCTCGGTCGTCGTCGCCCCGATCCGCTCGGTCATCCAGCCGCAGGTCAAGGGCCTGGGCGACCTCGTCCCCGTCGAGCTGCACACCGGCACGAGCGCCGACCTGCCCGCCGTCACCGAGGCGCTGGCGGCGGCCGCCTACAGCAGGGTGGAACTGGTCGAGAAACGCGGTGAGTTCGCCGTGCGCGGCGGCATCCTCGACGTGTTCCCGCCGACCGAGGAGCACCCCCTCCGGGTGGAGTTCTGGGGCGACGACATCGAGGAGATCCGCTACTTCAAGGTCGCCGACCAGCGGTCCCTCGAAGTGGCCGAGCACGGCCTGTGGGCCCCGCCCTGCCGCGAGCTGCTCCTCACCGACGACGTGCGCCGCCGCGCCGCCGAGCTGGCCGTCGCCCACCCCGAGCTGGTCGAACTGCTCGGCAGGATCGCCGAGGGCATCGCCGTGGAGGGCATGGAGTCCCTGGCGCCCGTCCTCGTGGACGACATGGAGCTGCTCCTCGACGTCCTCCCCGCCCGTTCGATGACGGTCGTCCTCGACCCCGAACGCGTCCGCACCCGGGCCGCCGACCTCGTCGCGACCAGCCAGGAGTTCCTGCACGCCTCCTGGGCCGCCGCCTCGATGAGCGACACCGGCGAGGCGCCGATCGACGTCGGCGCCGCGTCCCTGCGCGGCCTGGCCGACGTGCGCGAGCACGCCGCCGCGCTCGGCATGCCCTGGTGGTCCGTGTCCCCCTTCTCGCAGAGCGTGGACGCGGGCGAGGCGGGCGACCTGCCGCCCGAGCCGGGCGGCGACGACGGCGTGAAGGGCGACGACACGCTCCGCCTCGGCCTGCGGGCCGCCGAGAGCTACCGGGGCGACACCGCCCGCGCCCTCGCCGACACCAAGGGCTGGCTCGCCGACGGCTGGCGCGTCGTCTACCTCACCGAGGGGCAGGGCCCGGCCAGCCGCACCGTGGACATCCTCGGCGGCGAGAACATCCCCGCCCGCCTCGACCCGGTGCTGCCCGCCGACCTCGGCCCGTCCGTCGTGCACGTGTCGTGCGGCGCGGTCGAGCACGGCTTCGTCGCCCCGGCGCTGCGGCTCGCCGTCCTCACCGAGACCGACCTCACCGGCCAGCGGGCGGCGGGCCGCGAGGGCACCAGGATGCCCGCCAGGCGGCGCAAGACCCTGGACCCGCTGACGCTGGAGGCGGGCGACTTCATCGTCCACGAGCAGCACGGCGTGGGCCGCTACATCGAGATGGTCCAGCGGACGGTGCAGGGCGCCACGCGCGAGTACCTCGTCGTGGAGTACGCGCCGGCCAAGCGCGGGCAGCCGGGCGACCGGCTGTTCGTCCCGACGGACCAGCTCGACCTCGTCACCAAGTACGTGGGCGGCGAGGCGCCCTCGCTGCACCGGCTCGGCGGCGCCGACTGGACCAAGACGAAGGCGCGCGCCCGCAAGGCCGTCAAGGAGATCGCGGCCGACCTCATCAAGCTGTACTCGGCGCGCATGGCCGCCCCCGGGCACCCCTTCGGCCCCGACACGCCCTGGCAGCGCGAGCTGGAGGACGCGTTCCCCTGGGCCGAGACGCCCGACCAGCTGACGACCATCGCGGAGGTCAAGGAGGACATGGAGAAGTCGGTCCCCATGGACCGGCTGATCTGCGGCGACGTCGGCTACGGCAAGACGGAGATCGCCGTGCGCGCGGCGTTCAAGGCGGTGCAGGACGGCAAGCAGGTCGCCGTGCTGGTGCCGACGACGCTGCTGGTGCAGCAGCACTTCGGCACGTTCTCCGAGCGCTACGCCCAGTTCCCCGTGAACGTGCGCCCCCTGTCCCGCTTCCAGTCCGAGAGCGACGCGCGGGCGACGCTCGAAGGGCTGCGCGACGGCGCGATCGACGTGGTGATCGGGACGCACCGGCTGTTCTCGTCCGAGGTGAAGTTCAAGGACCTCGGCCTCGTCATCGTGGACGAGGAGCAGCGGTTCGGCGTGGAGCACAAGGAGCAGCTGAAGAAGCTGCGCGCCAACGTGGACGTCCTCACCATGTCCGCCACGCCCATCCCGCGCACGCTGGAGATGGCCGTCACCGGCATCCGCGAGATGTCCACCATCACGACGCCGCCGGAGGAGCGCCACCCGGTCCTCACGTTCGTCGGCCCCTACGAGGAGCGGCAGATCGGCGCCGCGATCCGCCGCGAACTGCTGCGCGAGGGCCAGGTCTTCTACATCCACAACCGCGTCGAGTCCATCGACCGGGTCGCCGCGCGCCTGCGGCAGATCGTGCCGGAGGCACGGATCGCCACCGCGCACGGCCAGATGAGCGAGGGCGCGCTGGAACGGGTCGTCGTGGACTTCTGGGAGAAGAAGTCCGACGTGCTGGTGTCCACGACGATCGTCGAGTCCGGCATCGACATCTCGAACGCGAACACGCTGATCGTCGAGCGCGGCGACATGTTCGGCCTTTCGCAGCTGCACCAGCTGCGCGGCCGCGTCGGGCGCGGGCGCGAGCGCGGCTACGCGTACTTCCTGTACCCGCCGGAGAAGCCGCTGACCGAGACGGCGCACGAGCGGCTCGCCACCATCGCGCAGCACACCGAGATGGGCGCGGGCATGTACGTCGCCATGAAGGACCTGGAGATCCGCGGCGCGGGCAATCTCCTCGGCGGCGAGCAGTCGGGGCACATCGCGGGCGTCGGCTTCGACCTGTACGTCCGCATGGTCGGCGAGGCCGTGGCGGACTACCGCGCGGCGCTGGAGTCGGGCGAGGGGGGCGAGCCCGACGAGACGCTGCTCGAAGTCAAGATCGAGCTGCCCGTCGACGCCCATGTGCCGCACGACTACGCGCCGGGGGAGCGGCTGCGCCTCCAGGCGTACCGCGCCATCGCCGCCGCGAACAGCGAGGAGGACATCCGCGCGGTCCGCGAGGAACTCACCGACCGGTACGGGCCGCTGCCCGAGGCGACGGAGAACCTGCTGCTCGTCGCGGGGCTGCGGATGCTGGCCCGCTCCTGCGGCGTCACGGACGTCACGCTCCAGGGCAGCCGCATCCGCTTCTCGCCGGTGGACCTGCGCGAGTCGCAGGAGCTGCGGCTGAACCGGGTCTATCCCGGCTCGGTCGTCAAGCGGTCCACCCAGCAGGTCCTGGTGCCGAGGCCGACGACCGCCCGCATCGGCGGGAAGCCGCTGACCGGGCGCGAACTCCTCGCGTGGACGGGCGAGTTCCTCACCACCATCCCCGGTTCCTGACCGGGACCTGCCGAGCCGCCCCCCGCCGCCGCGCGCGGGGGCGGCGGCCGTACGCTGGCGGTCCATGGACACCGCCACCGCCCTGTGGTCCTTCGCCCTGGTCGTCGGGCTGCTGACGCTCACTCCCGGACTCGACACCGCCCTCATCCTCCGCACCGCCGGACTCGGACACCGCAGGCGTGCCTGGGGTGTCGTCCTCGGCATACAGACCGGAACGTTCGTGTGGGGCGCGCTCACGTCGCTCGGCGTGACCGCGCTGCTCACCGCCTCGCAGTTCGCGTACACCTGCCTGCGCTGGGCAGGCGCGGCGTACCTCGTCTGGCTCGGCGTCCGCATGGTCGCCGCCACGTGGCGCGGCCGCGCGGACGGGACGGCCGCCGCGGACACCGCCGTCCCCGACCTGTCCGGCGCGCTGGCCGGCGGCTTCCGCCAGGGCGCCCTGACGAACCTGCTGAACCCCAAGGTGGGCGTCTTCTACGTCGCCGTCCTGCCGCAGTTCATCCCGCCGGGCACACCCCACTTCCTGATGGGCCTGCTGCTCACCTCCGTCCACATCGTCCTTGGCCTGGCCTGGTCGTCCGTGCTGGTCGCGTGCGCGCGGGGCCTGCGCGGCGCGCTCCAGCGGCCCCGCGCCAGGCGCGTGCTCGACAGGATCACCGGCTCCGTCATCGCCGCCTTCGGCGTCCGCCTCGCCGCGAGCGACACCTGACGACCGGCGCGCCCTGCGGTCAGTCCGCCTCCTCGGCGGCGACCTCGGCCAGTCCGTCGAAGGTGCGGTCGAGTATCGCGCGCCGCTTCGCGCGGTACTCGGGCGTCGGTTCGAGCCCGTCGATCGTCCGCTCCCACACCTCCACGAACCGGCGCCGCCACTCCTCCACCACCGCACGCCCCGGCAGGGCTCCCGCCCCGTACCCGGCGCGGGCGAGGACGGTCAGCAGCTCCGCGTTGCACGGCACGACGACGCCCCCGTACTCGTCCGGCTCGATTCCCACCGGATCGCCCGCCATCGCCGCGACGATCTCGTCCACCAGCCGCCCGATCACCATGGCCAGGTGCTCGGCCGCCGTGTCGTTGTCGAAGTTGCCGCTGTCCCACGTGCCCATGGCTGCCTCCCCCTAGAACGCCGCCGCATGTCCGCACCGGCTCTCCCACGTGCCCTCATGGAAGCAGGTGCCACTGACAACGGCGCCTGACATGCGAGCCGGTCAGGCGGCGCCCAGGGCGCCCGCGAGGGCCCGCAGCCTGGCCGCCTCGGCGGGCGTCACGTTCGGATTGCCCAGCCGCACCGCGACGGCCTCCCGCATCGCCGGACCCGGATCGGCGCGCGACCCGGCCCGCAGGCCCCGCAGCAGCGCCCGGCGCCCCAGCCGCACGCCGCGCCACGGGATGTCGGACGTCCCCACCGTCACCAGCGTCATGGCCAGGTCGGCCGCCGGGTCGCCCGCCGCCGCGTCACGCCAGTCGATCACCACGGGCCCGCGCGGCGTCAGCACGACATTGCCCGGATGGAAGTCCAGGTGCAGCACCCGCTCGTCACCCGCCCCCGCCGCGCCTTCCCGCAGCCACCCCGGGGCGGGTATCCGGTGCAACCGGTCGTGCAGCGCGCCCAGTTCACGCCCCAGCGCCCGCGCACGCCACGGCCGCGCCGCCAGCACGTCCAGCATCGTCGGCCCGGAGAGCCGCTCCAGCACCATGTCCGCGCCCGCCACCTCGTGCACGCGCGGCACGGGGAAGCCGCACGCCGCCAGGTGCGCCATCACCCGCGCCTCGTGCTCGGCGGACCCGCCGCGCCGGTAACGCCGCAGCACGCGCTCCCCGTCCAGCGCGTACACGTCGGCGTCCCGTCCCGCGGCGATCAGCTCCATGCGGGCCAGTATGCGCCCGCGCAGCTCAGCGGGTACGGGCCCGCCGCCGCGCCGTCTCGGCCACCGCCGTGTTCACGGTCGTCACGGCCGCCAGCACGACCGCCGCCGCCGTGTGCCCCCGCGCGTGCACCCCCCAGGCGCCCCCGCCGAACACCAGCGCCTTCACCGCCAGCACCCCCGCCAGCGGCAGCCGCACCCGCGCCTTCGGCGCCGCGAACAGCCCCCACAACACCACCCCGGCCAGCGGCAGTCCGAGCCCGAGCGCCGTACGCGCCACCACGCCGCCGTCCGTCCCGAACCCCCACCAGGCCAGGCAGCCGATGGCCACCAACTCCAGCACGAAAGCCAGCACTTCGTTCAGCGTCACGTACCAGGGCCCCTCCAGCACGGGCCCCCCGTCGCGCGCCGTCACGACGGGTCCCAGCTGAGCAGCCGCACCTTCGCCACCGTCCGCACATGCCGCCGCATCGCCGTCGCCGCGGGCCCGGGCCGCCCCGCCGCGATCGCCTCCTGGATCGCCCGGTGCTGCGCCAGCGAACGCGCCGGACGGCCCGGCTGCCGCAGGGACTCCGTCCTGCTCTCCGCGATCTGCTCGGCGATCGACCGCATGAACTCCGCGAGCAGCGCGCTGTGCGCCGCCGCCGTCACCGCCGCGTGGAACAGCCGGTCGCCCTCCACGCCGTGCCCGCCCCCGGCGATCTCGCGCTCCATGTGGTCGAGCGCCGCCGCTATCGCCGTGAGGTCGTCCTCCGTGCGGCGCTCGGCGGCGAGTTCGGCGAGCTTCGTCTCCAGCGCCTCGCGCGCCTCCAGCACGTCGGGCAGCCGCCTGCGGCGTTCCATCAGCCGCTCCACGGGCTCCGCGTCGAGGCTGTCGCCGACCAGGTACGTGCCCCCGCCGTGCCGCACCTCGACCAGGCCCTGCACCTCCAGGACGACGATGGCCTGCCGCACCGACGCGCGACTCACGCCGAGGCGCTGCGCCAGCTCGCGTTCGGGCGGGAGCCGGTCGCCCGCGCGCAGCCCGCCGTCCGCGACATGGCTCCGCAGCCGTTCCACCACCTGCTCGTAGAGCCGCGTGCGCGCCATCGGGCGCAGGGCGTCGTCGGACATCCGGGCAGCGTAACACCGCGCCTCGGCACCGGAGGTGGCCGAGTGGCCGGACCAATTCCGTCCGGTGTATTGACGGCGGCGCGCCCGAGACCCACTGTGGTTCAGCCACTTGGCCAATTCTGGCCGGAGGGAGAGAGCCGCCGTGTCCCCGGAACTGATCTCGATACTCGTCCTCGCCGTCGTCTTCGTCGTCGCGACCACCCGCTCGATCAACATGGGCGTCCTCGCGTTCGCCGCCGCCTTCGGTGTCGGCGAACTCGTCGCCGACCTCGACGCGGACGGCATCTTCGCCGGATTCCCCGGCGACCTGTTCGTCGTCCTGGTCGGCATCACCTACCTGTTCGCCATCGCCCGCGCCAACGGCACGACGGACTGGCTGGTGCGCGCCGCGATCCGCCTGGTCGGCGGCCGCATCGCCCTCATCCCGTGGGTGATGTTCGTGATCACCGCCGCCCTGACGGGCATCGGCGCGCTGTCCCCGGCCGCCGTCGCCATCGTCGCGCCGATCGCCCTCAGCTTCGCGCAGCGCTACGGCATCAGCCCGCTCCTGATGGGCGGCATGGTGATCCACGGCGCGCAGGGCGGCGGCTTCTCGCCGATCTCCATCTACGGGTCGATCGTCAACGGCATCGTGGACCGCGAGGGCCTGCCGGGCAACGAGCTGGTCCTCTTCCTCGCCAGCCTCGTCGCCAACCTCCTGATCGCCACTGTCCTGTTCGTCACCCTCGGCGGCACCCGCCTGTCGGGACGCGAGGACGACACCCCGCGCGACACGGACCAGGAGGACGGCGCCGCCACCGGCCTGACCCCCGCCCGCGCCGCCACGCTCGCCGCCCTCGCCGCGCTCGTGTTCTCCGTCCTCGTCCTCGACTTGGACGCGGGCCTGACCGCCGTCACCCTGGCCGTGGTCCTCAACGTCTTCTGGCCCGACGAGGGCCGCCGCGCCGTCTCCGAGATCGCCTGGTCCACCGTCCTGCTGATCTGCGGCGTCCTCACCTACGTCGGCGTGCTGGAGGAGATGGGCACGATCACCTGGGCCGGCAACGCGGTCGGCGACATCGGCGTCCCCCTGCTCGCCGCCGTCGTGCTGTGCTACATCGGCGCGCTGATCTCGGCGTTCGCGTCGTCCGTCGGCATCATGGGCGCGCTGATCCCGCTGGCCGTGCCGTTCCTCGCGCAGGGCGAGATCGGGGCGGTCGGGATGGTCGCGGCCCTCGCGGTCTCGGCCACCGTCGTGGACGTCAGCCCCTTCTCGACCAACGGCGCCCTCGTCCTGGCCGCCGCGCCCGAGGACCGGCGGGAACGGTTCTTCCGGCAGCTCATGATGTACGGAGGAGCCGTGGTGGCGGTCGTGCCCGCCGCCGCGTGGCTCGTCCTCGTCGTCCCAGGACTCGGCTGATCCCCACCCACGGGAGGAACGAACGTGACCCCGCTGCTGCCCACCCTCTCCGCCGCCGTGCCGCCGGACCGCCCGGCCGCGCGCTTCGACGGCCTGACGCTCAGCCACGCGGCGCTCGCCGGGGCCGCGCGCGCCGTCGCGGAGGGGCTCACGCCCGGCAGGCCCGTCGCCGTCTGGGCCACGCCGTCGCCCGAGACGGTCGTCGCCGTCGCCGCCGCGCTGCTGGCCGGGGTGCCCGCCGTGCCGCTCAACCCGAAGTCGGGCGACGCCGAACTGGCCCACATCCTCGGCGACAGCGCCCCCGCCGCCCTCCTCGCCGCCCCCGGCGCCGGGCTCCCCGGCCCCGCCGCCGCCCTGCCCCGTACGGACGTGGACATCGCCGCCCGCGCCCCCGGCACCCAGTACCCCGAACCCCCCGACGAGGCCCCGGCCCTGATCGTCTACACCTCCGGCACCACCGGCCCGCCCAAGGGCGCCGTCCTGCCCCGCCGCGCGATCCGCGCCAACCTCGACGCCCTCGCCGACGCCTGGCAGTGGACGCGCGACGACGTCCTCGTGCACGCGCTGCCCCTCTTCCACGTCCACGGCCTGATCCTCGGTGTCCTCGGCCCGCTGCGGCGCGGCGCCGCGTTCCACCACCTGGGCCGCTTCTCGCCCGGCGCGGCGGCCGAAGCGCTCGCGGGGGAGGGGACGATGCTGTTCGGCGTCCCCACCATGTACCACCGCATCGCCGCCGAACTGGACGGGGACGAACGCCTCGTCCGCGCCCTCGCCGGCGCCCGGCTGCTCGTCTCCGGCTCCGCCGCGCTGCCCGCCCCCGACCGCGAGGCCATCGCCCGCGCCACCGGCCGCCGCGTCGTCGAGCGCTACGGCATGACGGAGACGCTGATGAACACCTCCGTGCGCCTCGACGACGCGGACGCGCCCCCCGGCACGGTCGGCACGCCCCTCGCGGGCGTCGAGCTGCGCCTGGTGGACGACGCGGGGGCCGAACTGCCGCCGGACGACGCGGAGTCCGTCGGCGAGATCCAGCTGCGCGGGCCCAACCTCTTCACCGGCTACCTGAATCGCCCCGACGCCACCGCCGCCGCGTTCGCCCCCGGCGGCTGGTTCCGCACCGGCGACATGGCCACGCGTGACGCCGACGGCCGCGTCCGCATCGTCGGCCGCCGCGCCACCGACCTCATCAAGAGCGGCGGCTACAAGATCGGCGCGGGCGAGATCGAGAACGCGCTGCTGGGCCACCCCGGCGTCCGCGAGGCCGCCGTCACCGGCGAGCCCGACCCCGACCTCGGCGAGCGGATCGTCGCCTGGATCGTCCCCGCCGACCCCGCGAGCCCGCCCACCGCCGACGCGCTCGCCGGACACGTCGCCGCGCTCCTCGCCCCGCACAAGCGCCCGCGCGTCGTCCGCTACCTGACGGCCCTGCCGCGCAACGACATGGGCAAGATCCTGAAGCGGTCCCTCCATGCCTGAGCCCGGCGCCCGCGCCGCCGCGGCAGCCGTCGCCGAGGACTTCCGCGACCTGCCCACCGCACCACCGCGTACGCCCGGCCCGCCGGACGGCCCGATCGGCTGGGCCGGTTACGACGCGGCGCGCGCCGCCGCCGCGCGCCGCACCGGCGAGGCGGAGTCGGTGGTGTGCGGCACGGCGCGGATCGGCGGGCGCGACGTCGTGCTGGTCTCGTTCGAGTTCGGCTTCCTCGGCGGCTCGCTCGGCGAGCGCACCGGCGACCTGCTCGCCGCCGCGCACCAGGCCGCGCGCGAACGCCGCGTCCCCCTCGTCTCGCTGCTCGCGACCGGCGGCAGCCGCATGCAGGAGGGCATGCGCGCGCTGGCTCAACTCCAGCGCCTCACCGCCGAGTCGGCCCGTACGCGCGCCGCCGGGCTGCCGCAGGTCGCCGTCGCGCGCGACCCGACGACGGGCGGCGGCTGGGCCGTCCTCGGCGCGGGCGCGGACGTGGTGCTCGCCGTCGAGGGGGCGCAGATCGGCTTCGCCGGTTCACGGGTGCGGCCGCCCGGCGCGGACCCGGCGGCGTACACGGCACGCGCCCAGTACGCGGCGGGGCACGTGGACGCCGTCGTCGCGCCGGACGAACTGCCCGCCAGGCTCGGCCGCCTGGTCGCCCTGCTGGCGCCGCCGCACCCGCTCGCCCCCGCCGAACCGCCTGGCTCCGGCACCACTGCGCCCCCCGAACTGCTGCCCCGCAGCGGCTGGGAGGCCGTGACCAGGGCGCGCGCGGCGGGCAGGCCCCGCGCGGACGCGTACCTCGACGCGTACTTCGACGTCCGCGAGCCCGTCAGCGGCGACCGCTGCGGCGGCACCGACCCGGGGATGCTGTGCGGCTTCGGCAGCCGCGCGGGCCGTACGGTCGCCTACGCGGCCCAGCGCGGGACGCGCACCACCCCGGCGGGCTACCGCACCGCCGCCCGCCTGATCCGGCTCGCGGGGCGGCTCGGCGTGCCGGTGCTGACCCTGATCGACACCCCGGGCGCGGCCAACGGCCCGGAGGACGAACGGGCGGGCGCGGGCCCGGCGATCGCCGACGTGTTCACGGCCGTCGCCACCTCCCCGGTGCCGGTGACGGGGCTCCTGGTCGGCGAGGGCGGCTCCGGCGGCGCGCTGGCGCTGGCGCCGCCCGGCAACACGTGGGCGGTGCCGGACAGTTACTTCGCGGTGATCGCGCCGGAGGGCGCGGCGGCCATCCTCAAACGGACGCCGGACGAGGCCCCCGCAACGGCCGACCAGCTGCGCCCGCGCCCGCAGGACCTCGCGGCGCTGGGCGTCACGTGCGGGACGGTCGGGCCCGTTGTCAGTGCCCTGCGCCAGGATGGGGCGCATGAATGACGCCGACGCCCCGGACAGCCCGGTGGGGACCGCACAGCTCGTCGCCGCCTGGCGCGGCATCCTCGACGCGCCGGACAAGTCCTGGGCGCTGTTCGCCCACGGCACCTGCGTCGTCCTCGTGCGGCCCGAGGAGGACCTGGCGCGCCAGGCCGTCCGGATACTGGGGGAGTTCGGCCCCGTGCACGCCGGTTCCCCGGCGGGCGACTTCGGGGTGATATCCCTCGGCGAGGGGCGCGGCTGGGTGATCACCGGCCACCACCCGGACGTCCTCACGTACGTGGCGCCCGACGACGCGGCGGCCGGTCCGGACGGCTCGGACCTGGGCATCGGCCTGCACGGCCGCTCGCTCCGCGATCTGGACGGCACCCGACTGCGCCTCATACACGTGGAGGACAACCGCCCGACACCCGGCGCCTGACACCCTCCGGGGACCCGCCAGCCCGACGACACCCGGCGCGGTACCCGGTGACGACCGTTCTGCGCCGACGTACACAGCGGTCGGCGAGCCCGTTCGTCAATGCGGGCCGGGGTGCCGGCCGCTTGCTGCGCGACCTGGGCGGTGCCGAACTGCGCGTCACACAGGTGGGGGACAACCGCCCGGCGCCCGATCCCTCCGGGACCCCGCCTGCGCCACGACATCCGGCCTGGTCGTCGGTGGGGTGGTGCCCGGCCATCACGCGGTGGTCGGCGAGAGCCGTTCCGCACTGCGGGTTTGGTGGCACGGCCGTTCACCGTGCGACTTGGACGGCGCTGAACAGCGCCTGCTCCGGGCGGGAGCGCCACCGCGCGGAGGATACGGCGCCTCGCGATGCACGGCGCCCGGTGGCGTGAACCCGCGACGGGATACGCGGACCACCGGTCAGGCGTGGTCCGGCGCGTGACGCGGCGCCCCGTGAGGCTCACAGGCGCCCGCGCACACGGACGCCGGGCGGCGGGACACGGGGGTCCCGTCCGCCCGGCGTGGGCCGGTGCCGCCGTGCGGCGCAGTGGTGTTCGGAGCGCGGGGGTCAGAACGTGAGGGTCCAGGTCTCGCCGTTGCTCTCGAAGTCGTCCATGTCCTCGACCAGGACGTTCAGCGCCGCCGCGTCGGCGGGCGCGTCGAAGGCGAACTGCCCGGTGGCCGTCTGACCGGCCGGGAGCGCCCCGCCGAAGCCGGACCCCATGGTCTCATCGAAGATCTCCTCCGCCTCCACGCCGTCGTCACCGGCCCGCGCGGTGACCAACAGCATGTCGGTGTCGTACACCTCGGAACCGGAGTTCTCCACGGTGACCGTCACGGCGTACGCGCTGTTGCCCTCGGTGTGGCCCACGGCGTACTCGTCCGGCGTGTAGGGCTCGGGCGCCGAGACGGTGACGGTCACGTCGCCGTCGAACGGTACGCCCTCGCCCGCGCCGTACGTGCCCCCACCCGCCGGAGCCTCCTCCTCTGCGGCCGCGTCGCCGGTGTCCTCGGCGGCGTCGGCGTCCTCGGAAGGCTCCGCCCCGGCCTGCTCCTCGTCCTCCTGGCCCCCCGACTCCGAGCCCGAAGTCTCCTGCGCAGAAGCGGAGTCGCCGTCGTCCTCACTGGAGCACGCCGTCAGCGCGCCGCCCATGGTGAGCGCCGCCACGGCGATCGCGGCAACGGCCGTCATCCGCTTCCTGGTCCTGACCATGTCAGGTTCCCTCCCTCAGTCAACGCCGACCCCCTCGGGCCGACGGGTCAATGAGAACACGGCTTGTGAATCGAGTCAACAGGCAAGTCTGTGAACGGCCTTCGCCATGCTGTGTATCGAAAACCCGGGAACTGTGGGTAAGGTCATCCCACCGCGCAGCCGACAGGAGGCAGTCACGTGCCGGGCCACACCTCGGAGGTCACCGCAGCCGGTATCGCCCGGCTCGCCGGAGTAGGGCGGGCGGCGGTGAGCAACTGGCGCCGCCGCTACGACCATTTCCCCCAGCCCGTGGGCGGTACGGAGACCAGCCCCACGTTCGCCCTCCCGGAGGTCGAACGCTGGCTCCGCGCCCACGGAAAGCTGGCCGAAGTCCCCCTGCGCGAACGCCTCTGGCAGCTCGTGGAGTCCGACCGCGACGGCCCCGCCGCCGCCGTCGCCCGCCTCGGCGACCAGCTCCTCCAGCACGGCGACCGCCCCCCGGGCGGCGCGGACGAGGCCGCCGACGCCACCGCGCGCCTGGCCGCCGGGACGAGCCCGGCCGAGGCGTTCGACTTCCTGCTGGGCCGCCATCTCGACGCCGCCGCCCGCCAGCTGACGCTCACCCCGCCCGACGTCGCGTCCCTCATGGCGGCCCTCGCCGGCCCCGCCGACTCCGTGTACGACCCCGCCTGCGGCCCCGGCACCCTGCTCGCCGCCGCCCGCAGCGCCGACGGCACCCCGCCCCCCGAACTGCACGGCCAGGACGCCGATCCGCTCCTCGCCCACCTCTCCGGACTGCGGCTCGCCCTGCACGGCAGCCACAGCGTCCGCGTCCGCCCCGGCGACACCCTGCTCGCCGACGCCTTCCCCCAACTCGCCGCCGACGCCGCGCTGTGCCACCCGCCGTTCAACGAACGCCACTGGGGCCACGCCGAGTTGTCCTACGACCCGCGCTGGGAGTACGGACTCCCCGCCCGCACCGAGTCCGAACTCGCCTGGCTCCAGCACACCCTGGCCCGCCTGCGCCCCGGCGGCACCGCCGTCATCCTCATGCCGCCCGCCGTCGCCGCCCGCCGTACCGGCCGCCGCCTGCGCTCCAGCCTCCTGCGCCGCGGCACCCTGCGCGCCGTCATCGCCCTGCCCACCGGCGCCGCCCCGCCCCACAGCCTGCCCCTGCACCTGTGGGTCCTGCGCAAGCCGGACCCCACGTCCCCCACCGCCGCCGAACCGCGCCTGCTGGTCGTCGAGACCGGCAACGTCACCTCCCGCGCCCCGGGCGCCCGCGCCGGTGACGGCCTCGACTGGCCCGCCCTGCACCGCACGGTCCTCACCGCCTGGACCGCCTTCGACCGCGACGGCGACCTCCCCGCACGCCCCGGTGTGCACCGCGCGCTACCCGTCATCGACCTGCTGGACGACGAGGTCGACCTCACCCCCGCCCGCCACCTGCCCCCACCCGGGCACACCACCGGCGGCTCTGCCCTCACCGCCGTGCAGCGCGACCTCCAGGAGACCCTGCGCCGCACCCTGGAACTCGCACCGGTGCCCGTACCCCCGGGCGACGTCCCCGCGGGCGCCCCGCACTGGTCGACGGTCACTGTGGGCGAACTGGCCCGCTCCGGCGCCCTCGAACTGCACCCCACCGACCCACCCCCCACCCGCCCCGGCGACATCCTGGTCCCGCTGTTCCACGACGGCAGCGCCGCCCCGTACGTCGTCCCCGACAGCGACGCGGGCACCACCCCCGAACGCCACACCGGCCTGCTGCGCCCCGACCCCACCGCCCTCGACCCGTGGTTCCTCGCCGGATTCCTGCGCGGCAGCGCCAACACACGGCAGGCCAGCAGCTACGCCTCCTCCGCGGGACGCATCGACCTGCGCCGCCTCAAGGTCCCCCGGCTCCCGCTGCCCCTGCAACGCCGCTACGGCAGCCGCTTCGCCGAACTGGCCGCCTTCGAGAACGCCCTCGCCCAGGCCGCCGCACTCGGCCGCCGCCTGGCGCAGGGCACCGTGGACGGACTGACCGAGGGCACCCTCCCGCCCGGCGACGACGGACCCTGAACGGCGCCCGGCGGGGAGGGCTATCATCCAGATCCGCGGTGCCTGACATGTCGCACCGCTCGAACGGATACCCGATGGGGGTGCGATGTACGGTCCGCCCACGGCCCCGCCACCGCCCCGCCGGGACATCCGGGCCGAGGTCCTGCGGTGGCTCTTCGCCGTGGTGCCCCTCCTGTCGCTCGGGGTGCTCTCCTGGGTGCCGTTCCTCCACATCGCGACCCGCCGCGGACGCCGCTCCGACTGGCTCTTCGCCACCCTCTACGGGGTGCTGTCGGCGGGCGAGCTGACCATGCTGATCACGATCCCCAGCGACAACGACGGCACCGCGGGCGCCATCGGCGGGACCTACACCGTCCTCCTCATCCTGGGCGCCTGCGTCCACGCCGCCCTCACGGGCTACCTGCCGAGCCACAGCGCCCACCCCCCGCAGCAGCAGCCGCTCCCGTCGCCCTACGGCACCCCCCACCCCACCCCGCCCCCCACGCCCGGCGCCTACGCGACCCCCACCCCGCACGCGACCCCCACCCCGTCACCCTCCACTTCGTCCCGCATGCGCCAGGTCGCCTCCGAACTGGACGAACTGGGCGAGTACCTGCGCCGCCAGGAGGGCCGGTGACCTCCCCCCGTCTCCTCGCGGGCCGCTACGAACTGACCGAACCCCTCGGCAAGGGCGGCATGGGCGAGGTCTGGTCGGGCCGCGACACCGCCCTGGGCGGACGCCGCGTCGCCGTCAAGCTCCTCGACGCCGAACGCCTCGCCGACGGCTCGGGCCACGGCGACGCCGACAGCCTGCGCCACCGCTTCCTCCGCGAGTGCCGCGCCACCGCCCGCGTGGACCACCCGGGCCTGGTCGTCGTCCACGACGCGGGACAGGACGGGGCCGAACTCTTCCTCGTCATGCAGCTCGTCGACGGCTCGGACCTCGCCGACCACCTGGCCGAGCACGACCCGTACCCCTGGCCCTGGGCCGTCGCCGTCCTCGCGCAGCTCTGCTCCGCGCTCGCCGCCGTGCACGCCCTCGGCATCGTCCACCGCGACCTCAAGCCGGGCAACGTGATGGTCCGCCCCGACGGCCGGATCACCGTCCTCGACCTGGGCATAGCCGCCGTCACCGACGACACCGACGAGGCGCGCCTCACCCGGACCGGCACCCTCCTCGGCACGCCCGTCTACATGGCCCCCGAGCAGGCGGTCGGCGGCAGCCCCGTCGGCCCCGCGGCCGACCTGTACGCGCTCGGCGCCATCGGGTACGAACTGCTGGCCGGCCGCGTCCCGTTCACCGCGCCCAACCCGGCGGGCCTCCTCTACAAGAAGCTGCACGAGGAGCCCGTCCCCCTCGCCGGGCTGCGCCCCGACCTCCCCGCCGGGCTCGCCAACCTGATCCACCAACTGCTCGCCAAGGACCCCGCCGACCGGCCCCGGAGCGCGGCCGCCCTCTTCGTCCCCCTCGCCGAACTCCTGCACACCGCGGGCCCCGGCACAGGCACAGGCGCGGACAGCCCGCTGGACCCCACCCGCCCGCTGCGCCACCCGCTCGCCCCCTGGCCGCCCCGCCACGCCGCCCCCGAGCCCGACCTCACGGCGAGCCTGGAGGAGATCAAGCAGCTGCTGGCCCAGGCCCGTTACCACGAGGTCGCCGACCTGCTGCGGCGCACGCTCCCGGCCGCCGCGCAGCGCTTCGGCGAGACGTCACCCGTCGTACGCACCCTGCGCAAGCAGTACGCCGCGACCCTGCTGGACACCGCCCAGTACGAGCGCGCCCTGCCCGAGATACGCCGCCTCGCCGACGACCTGACCGCCGACCGCGGCCCGTACGACCCGCTGGTGCTCCAGCTCAGAGCGGACGAACAGCTCTGCCTGCGCCACCTGGGCCACTGAGGCTCCCCCGCCAGGACTCGAACCTGGACTTACGACACCAAAAATCGCAGTGCTGCCGATTACACCACAGGGGATGGCAACGCCCGCCAGAACGGCTGCAATCACCCGCCGCCCGCCGGACACCCCACACTATGCCAGCCCGGCCCCCCTCCACGCGACGGCCGGACGGCCCCGCCGCGGCCCCGCGCACCCTCCTGAAAACGTGCCGATCCCGCCCGTAGGCTGGTCGGCATGAACACTTCGGGGGAGGAGACCACAGCCGGTGGGGGGTACCGGCTGTGGTGGTGGACGCGGCGGCGCAGCGCGGCGCTCGACATAGGGCTCGCGCTGGTGTCGGCCGCCGAGTGCGTCATGCAGGGCCTCAACTTCGCGCAGCGCACGGGCCTGCCGCCGGTGCTGGTCGCGCTGTTCGGCATCGTCGCGGGCAGCACGGTCGTCATCCGCCGCAAACGCCCGCTGACCGTCATCCTCATCGCCATCGCCATCCTGCCCACGACGATGGGCGACGTCCTGACCGTCGTCGGCCTCTACACCCTCGCCACCACGGACGCGCCCCGCCGCCTCGTCGGCGCGCTCGCCGCGGCGGAGGCGGCGGGCTCGTTCGCCGTCACGCTGCTGCTGCTGAAGCAGGACCCGGGCCTGGACGCGCAGCCGATGCCCGCCTGGTTCCGTCCGCTGGTCGCGGGGATCTTCGCCGTCGTCCTCGTCGTGCCGCCCGTGCTGCTGGGCATGTACGTACGGGCCAGGCGGCGGCTCGTCGAGTCCCTGCGCGACCGCGCGGGCGGGCTCGAACGGGAGCTGGTCCTCCTCGCCGAGCGCGCCGAGGAGCGCGCCGAGTGGGCCAGGGGAGAGGAACGCCGCCGCATCGCCCGCGAGATGCACGACGTGGTGGCGCACCGCGTCAGCCTCATGGTGGTGCACGCCGCCGCGGTCGCCGCCGTGGCGCCCAGGGACCCGGAGCAGGCCGCGCGCAACGCCACCCTCATCGGTGACATGGGCCGCCAGGCACTCACCGAACTGCGCACGATGCTCGGCGTCCTGCGCGCCGCCGACAAGCCCCTCGTCGCCGCCCCGCCCCGCCCCGCGCCCACCGGCCCGCCCGCGGCCCCAGGACCCCAGGCCGTCCCGCCGCCGGAGGGGCCCGCGCTCGACGGGCTCGCCGCGCTGATCGACCAGTCGCGCGCGGCGGGCATGTCCGTGGACCTGTCCGTGGAGGGCGAGCCGCGCGGCTACGCGGAGCCGGTCGAGTCCACGGCCTACCGCGTCGTGCAGGAGGCGCTCACCAACGTCCACAAGCACGCGGCGGGCGCCGCCGCCCGCGTCCGGCTCGCGCACCGCGACGGCGAGGTGGCCGTGCTGGTGCAGAACGACGCCCCGGAGGGCGCGCAGGTCCCCGGCGCGCGCCTGCCGAGCGGCGGGAACGGCCTGCTCGGCATGCGCGAGCGCGTCATGGCGCTGGGCGGCGGCTTCGTCTCGGGGCCGACGGACGGCGGCGGCTTCCGCGTCTCGGCCGTGATCCCCGACCGGCGGGAGCCGTCCGGTGCCTGAGCCGCGCTGCCCGGTCGGCGGGGACGCGCCGCCCGCGCTCTTCGACCCCGCCTTCGCCACCGACCCGTACCCCGCTTACGCCTGGCTGCGCGAGCACGCGCCGGTGCACCGGGCGACGCTGCCGAGCGGCGTCGAGGCCTGGCTGGTGACGCGCTACGCGGACGCCCGCCGCGCGCTCGCCGACCCGCGGCTCAGCAAGAACCCGGGGGCGCACACCGCCGAGGCCCACGCGCGGGGCCGCGTCGGCATCCCGGGCGAGCGCGGCGCCGGTGTCATGACGCACCTGCTCAACATCGACCCGCCCGACCACACGCGGCTGCGGCGCCTGGTGTCCGCCGCGTTCACGCCCCGGCGCGTGGCGGCGTTCGAGCCCCGGGTGCGCGAGCTGACGCACGCCCTGATCGACGGGTTCGCCGCGCGCGGCTCGGCCGACCTGATCGACGACTTCGCCTTCCCGCTGCCCATCCTCGCGATCTGCGACCTGCTGGGCGTCCCGCGCGAGGACCAGGACGACTTCCGCGCGTGGGCCGGGATGATGCTGCACACCACCGGCAGGCGCGGCGGCGTAGGGCGGGCCGTGAAGCGGATGCGCGCGTATCTGGCCGAGCTGATCCACCGCAAGCGCGCCGACCTCGGCGACGACCTGATCTCCGGGCTCATCCGCGCCTCCGACGACGGCGAGCAGCTCACGGAGGAGGAGGCCGCGGCCATGGCGTTCATCCTCCTGTTCGCCGGCTTCGAGACGACGGTCAACCTCATCGGCAACGGGCTGCACACCCTGCTGCGCGCGCCGGGCCGACTCGACGCGATGCGCGGCCTGTTCGCGGCGGACGCGGCCGACGGCGGCGACCGCGCCGCGCGCGCCGTCGAGGAACTGCTGCGCTACGACGGGCCGGTCGAGCTGGCCACCTGGCGGTTCGCCGACGAGCCGCTGACGCTCGGCGGGCAGGCGGTGGAACGCGGCGACCCCGTCCTCGTCGTCCTCGCCGCGGCCGACCGCGACCCGGCGCGCTTCACCGACCCGGACCGCCTCGACCTCGCGCGCGCCGACAATCCGCACCTCGGCTACGGGCACGGCATCCACTACTGCCTGGGCGCGCCCCTGGCCCGCCTGGAGGCCCGCACGGCGTTCGAGATCCTGCTCGCGCGGCTGCCCGACCTGCGCCCCGGCGGCGACTGGTCGGCGCTGCGCTGGCGCGGCGGCCTCATCATGCGCGGACTCCGCGCCCTGCCCGTGGAGTTCGGGCCGGGACGGGTGACCCCGCGTCAATAGTGTGATCCGCGCGTGATCTCTGTGGGATCGGCTTGTGATCGAGTGGTGGGGAGGGCTAGGTTCCCCTCAGCCGCAACAGTGTTCGTACATGTTCGTTCAGGGAGGCCCTACAAAATGCGCTCGGGGACTGGTCGTCAGCGTCGTCCGTGGCAGGTCAGGGACGGCGGTGCCGGGGCGGCGGCAGCCGGGAGGGCGGGCGCCCGGCGGTTCGCCGCGCGGGCCGGTCTCCGGCCGGAGTACCGGGAGGACTACGGCGACGACGTCGACTGGGCCGAGGAGGCCGAGGAGGCGCAGGCCGAGGAGGAGATGGGCGGTCCCGAGGAGTCGGCCGCGCCCGTCTCCGCGCAGGGGCGCCGCGCGCTGCGGGGGGCGGTCCTCCCGTTCCGCCGGGGCGCGGCCGCCTTTCACAAATCCGACATGGGGGGCGATACCGTCGCCATCTCCCCGCGTCGCCGCGCGTACTTGAGGTCCGCCGCGGCCTGAACGGCGGGGGCGCCCGGGGTGGGGTCCGCGAGGGCGTGCGGGGTGTGAGCATCGTCTCTCCCGCCTTCCGTTCCGCCCCTCTCGTCCCACCTGTCCGATTGCCGCATGACCTGCGCGGATTCAGGGTGTTCGCGAGTGCGACGCGGCATTGTGGCGATCTTTACCGATCTCGGACGATCTTGATCGTTCTTGAATCGTTAGGCGACGTGTGTTTAGTGTCCTGCGCCCGGTTCACCGCCGGGCGCCCGGACCGACCACGCCGAATCCTGCCCCGGTCCGGGGGACCACCACCGCACCACCGCGGGCAGGAGCGGGGGACCCGAACCCGCGACCCGGCGGCCGTCATGGCCGGGCCGCGGACGCCGCGCCGTACGCACCGTACGGAACGGCTAGGGGTGAAGTCCCGGACGCCGCAGGGCATCCGGGGCCGGGCACTCACCAGCCCGAACCCGACAGCTCACCTCGCAGGCGTCGGTGAGAAGGAACGTCATGCGCTTCTCCTCCGCCAAGGGCCGTCACCGCCGTCCGGGCAGGCCCGTACGCTTCGCCGCCGCCGCCGGTGTGACCGGCGCGGCCCTCGCCGTGCCGCTGATCGGCGCCACCGGCGCCAGCGCCGCCTCCGTCGACACCTGGGACGCCGTCGCCCAGTGCGAGTCCGGCGGCGACTGGTCCATCAACACGGGCAACGGCTACTACGGCGGCCTCCAGTTCTCCGCGTCCAGCTGGGCGGCGGCCGGTGGCACGCAGTACGCCGCCAGCGCCGACCAGGCCACCAAGGAGCAGCAGATCGCCGCCGCCGAGAACCTGCTCGCCATGCAGGGCCCCGGCGCCTGGCCGGTCTGCGGCGCCCAGGCCGGACTGTCCGCGGGCGGTCCCGCCCCCGAGCTGGGCGGCAGCGAGCCGGCCCCGGCCGAGGAGGCCCCGGCGCCCGTCGAGGAAGCCCCCGTCGAGGAAGCCCCCGTCGAGGAGGCGCCCGCGCCCGTCGAGGAGGCCCCCGTCGTGCAGCAGGCCGCCCCCGCCGCCACCGGCGACTACACGGTCGAGCCGGGCGACACCCTGTCGGCCATCGCCGCCGCCCACGACACGACCTGGCGTCAGATCTACGCCGACAACCAGGACGTGATCGGCGGCGACCCGGACCTGATCCTCCCGGGCCAGCAGTTCGTGCTCTGAGCCGTCCGCCGCGCGCGGAGGGTACAGGCCCGGTGCCCGGGGGTCGCACGACCCCCGGGCACCGGGTTTTCTTCACTGGATAAACAAAAAGCTGGCACCCCCGCTGAGCTGCGAGTTCGTCGGATGTTCAGCCGGACCTGGCGAGCTGAGGGGCGGTGGCGGCCCACGGGCCGGTTAGGCTCAGAGGGCTCGGGCGCCGAGAAGCCCCGCGCCCAGCAGCCGCACCAGGCCCCGTGACAGAAGGAGACCCACGTGCCGTCCATCGACGTCGTCGTCGCCCGCGAGATCCTGGACTCGCGAGGCAATCCCACGGTCGAGGTCGAGGTCGGCCTCGACGACGGCAGCACCGGCCGCGCCGCGGTGCCCTCCGGTGCCTCCACCGGCGCCTTCGAGGCCCTCGAACTGCGGGACGGCGACCAGAGCCGCTACCTCGGCAAGGGCGTCGAGAAGGCCGTCCTCGCCGTCATCGAGCAGATCGGCCCCGAGCTGGTCGGCTACGACGCCACCGAGCAACGCCTCATCGACCAGGCCATGTTCGACCTGGACGCCACCGCCGACAAGTCGTCCCTCGGCGCCAACGCCATCCTCGGCGTCTCCCTCGCCGTCGCGCACGCCGCGTCCGAGTCCCGCGACCTGCCGCTCTTCCGCTACCTCGGCGGCCCCAACGCGCACCAGCTCCCGGTGCCGATGATGAACATCCTGAACGGCGGCGCGCACGCCGACTCCAACGTGGACATCCAGGAGTTCATGATCGCCCCGATCGGCGCGGAGTCGTTCTCCGAGGCCGTCCGCTGGGGCGCCGAGACCTACCACACGCTGAAGAAGGTCCTCAAGGAGCGCGGCCTCGGCACCGGCCTCGGCGACGAGGGCGGCTTCGCGCCGAGCCTCAGCTCCAACCGCGAGGCGCTCGACCTCATCGTCGAGGCCATCCAGAAGGCCGGCTACACCCCCGGCCAGGACATCGCGCTCGCCCTCGACGTAGCCGCCACCGAGTTCTTCTCCGACGGCGTCTACACCTTCGAGGGCAAGGCCTACACCGCCGAGGAGCTGACCGCCTACTACGCGGAGCTGGTCGACGCGTACCCCCTCGTCTCCATCGAGGACCCGCTGAGCGAGGAGGACTGGGACGGCTGGCAGGCCCTCACCGCGACCCTGGGCCACAAGGTCCAGATCGTCGGCGACGACCTGTTCGTCACCAACCCCGAGCGCCTCCAGCGCGGCATCGACGCGGGCTCCGCCAACGCGCTGCTCGTCAAGGTGAACCAGATCGGCTCCCTCACCGAGACCCTCGACGCCGTCGAGCTGGCCCAGCGCAACGGCTTCAAGTGCATGATGTCCCACCGCTCCGGCGAGACCGAGGACGTCACCATCGCCGACCTCGCCGTCGCCACCAACTGCGGCCAGATCAAGACCGGCGCGCCCGCCCGTTCCGAGCGCGTCGCCAAGTACAACCAGCTGATGCGCATCGAGGAGATCCTCGACGACGCCGCCGTGTATGCGGGCCGCACCGCCTTCCCGCGCTTCCGCGGCTGACCCGTACGGCACCGGCGGGCGCGACATCCGCCCGCCACCACCCGTCCCCAGCGCCCCTCCCCGCCCTCCGTCCCGTACGGTGGCGGGGACGGGTGCACGGACGAGACGGCGACACGGCAGGGCCGGGACGGGAGGCGACGTGGCCGCGGAGCGCGACCGGTTCTCCACCGCCACCAGACTGCGGGCGCTCGGCGAACAGGCCGCCGCCCGCGTCTACCAGGCGCAGACCCGCAGGCTGACCCCCCGGCCCCGCCGGGTGCGCCTCACCGGCCGCGCGGCCGTCCTCGCGCTGGTGATCTGCTCCCTCGTCGTCGCCCTCGCGTACCCGCTGCGGCAGTACATCCAGCAGCGCTCCGAGATCGCCGACCAGCGCCGCCAGGCCGAGGAGGCGCGCGACCGCGTCGCCGAGCTGCGCGACGAGAAGGCGCGCTGGCAGGACGACGCGTACGTCCAGCGGCAGGCCAGGGAACGGCTCCTGTTCGTCCTGCCGGGCGAGGTCGGCTACGTCATCCCCGACCCGGGCGACACCGCAGAGGCGGACGAGGGCGAGCGCCTGGAGAACAGGGGCGCCGCCGGGGAGCGGCCGTGGCACGAGAAGATGTGGGAAGGACTCGACCGCGCCGACGGCGCGGACGCCACACCGTGACCGCCGCGCGCGGCACGGCGGGACGGGTCCGCGCCCCCGATGAGCCGTGACCGGAGAGTTCCCCGTGGAGACGACACCCACCGCCCCCGACGCCGCCGACACCGCCGTCGTGCGCGCCCAGCTCGACCGCCCCCCGCGCGGGCTGCGGGCCGTCGCCCACCGCTGCCCCTGCGGCAACCCCGACGTCGTCGAGACCGCCCCCCGGCTGCCCGACGGCACCCCGTTCCCCACCACGTACTACCTGACGTGCCCCCGCGCCGCGTCCGCCATCGGCACGCTGGAGGCCAACGGCGTGATGAAGGAGATGACGGCCAGGCTCGCCGAGGACCCGGAGCTGGCCGCCGCCTACCGCGCCGCCCACGAGGACTACATCGCCCGGCGCGACGCCATCGGGGTCCTCCCCGGCTTCCCCAGCGCCGGGGGCATGCCCGACCGCGTGAAGTGCCTGCACGTCCTCGTCGCGCACTCCCTGGCCGCCGGGCCAGGCGTCAACCCGCTGGGCGACGAGGCGCTGGCGATGCTGCCCGAGTGGTGGCGCAAGGGGCCCTGCGTCCCGCGCGGGGCCGCCGACAGCAGCAGCACGGGTTCAGGAGAGGACCTTCCCGCATGACGTCCGTCGCCGCCATCGACTGCGGCACCAACTCGATCCGCCTCCTCGTCGCCCGCACCGACCCGGGCACCGGGCTGCTCACCGACCTCGACCGGCGCATGGAGATCGTGCGCCTCGGCCAGGGCGTGGACCGCACCGGGCGGCTCGCCCCGGAGGCGCTGGAGCGCACGTTCGCCGCCTGCCGCGCGTACGCCGACGCGATCCGGGCGCACGGCGTGCCGCCCGAGCGGGTCCGCTTCGTCGCCACCTCGGCGACGCGCGACGCGGCCAACCGCGACGACTTCACGCGCGGCGTGCGGGAGATCCTCGGCGTCACCCCCGAGGTCGTCACGGGCGACGAGGAGGCCGCCCTGTCGTTCACCGGCGCCACCCGCGAACTCGCCCAGGACACCTACCTGGTGACGGACATCGGCGGCGGCTCGACGGAGTTCGTCCTCGGCGCAGGCGGCGTACGGGCGGCGCGCAGCGTGGACATCGGCTGCGTCCGGCTCACCGAGCGCCACCTCACGGGCGACGACGGCGCCGTCGCCGACCCGCCGTCCGACGCACAGGTCGCCGCCATGACGGCCGACATCGACGCCGCCCTCGACCTGGCCGCCGAGCGGGTGCCGCTCACCGAGGCGGGCACGCTGGTGGGCCTCGCCGGGTCGGTCACCACGGTCGCCGCGATCGCCCTCGGCCTGACCGCGTACGACCCGGGCGCCATCCACCACGCGCGCATCGGCGTCGGCCAGGTCGGCGAGACCACCGACCGGCTGCTCGCCGCCACGCACGCGGAGCGCGCGGCGATCCCCGTGATGCACCCGGGCCGCGTGGACGTCATCGGCGCGGGCGCGCTGATCCTGCGCCGCGTCATGGAGCGCACGGGCGCGTCGGAGGTCGTCGTGAGCGAGCACGACATCCTCGACGGCATCGCCTACGGCGTGGCCGACCACGCCTGACGCCGGGGCCCGCGCCCGCCGTCACGCCGGGGCGCCGCCGGTCCGCTCGGGGAACAGGCCCGCCACCAGTTCCGCCATGGACACCGTGGGTTCCCCGGCGGCGAGTTCGGCCTCCGCCTCGCGGGACAGCCGCAGGTCCGCCGCCTCCTCGGCGGCGTCGAAGTCGGCGATCGGCACCAGTGCGGCCACGGGCACCCCGTGGCGGGTGATCACGGTCGGGATCCCCCGCCCGGCCCGTTCGACGTGGTCGGCGAAGCGGGCGCGGACCGCCCGTACGCTCGCGATGTCGTCTCTCATACGGCATGTGTACACGCCGGGCGCCCGGCAGGTGTACGCGCAGGTCAGCGGCCTGCGCGCGGACGACTGCCGTCCTCCGCGCGGAAGGTGCGTCCGGTGCCGGGGAAGTGCCCCGCCGAAAGGTTCGTGAAGTTTTTCACATGGGATCGACCCCACAAGGGTGGTGGACGGGTCGCCGACGGGTCCGGGTGGCCGGAAAGCGCCGCTGGGCGGGCCGGTTCCGTACCGGAGCCGCCGGGCCGCGCACCGGGCGGCGGGGGAGTGGCGGCCGCCACGGGGCGCCCGGCGCACCGGCCGCGAGCTGCGGCGTTCGTCCGGTTACGGCCGCACGCGCGCCCTCCGCCCCGCCGCCGCCGGCCGCCCCGCGCGGACGGCGGGCGGAAAAGGGGGCGCAGTGTAGCAGAACGGCACCCCATGCTTGTGAAGCCCCTCACGAGCTACCCCCCTGGGCCGGGTGGATACTCGATGGCATGAGCACCACGGAGCGTCCCCGAATTCTCGTCGTAGGCGGCGGGTACGTCGGTCTGTACGCAGCCCGCCGGATCTTGAAGAAGATGCGGTACGGCGAGGCGACCGTCACCGTCGTCGATCCGCGTTCCTACATGACGTACCAGCCCTTCCTCCCCGAAGCGGCAGCAGGAAGCATCTCCCCGCGTCACGTTGTGGTGCCGCTGCGCCGGGTGCTCCCCAAGGCCGAGGTCCTCACCGGCCGTGTCACCTCCATCGACCAGGACCGCAAGGTCGCCTCCGTGGCGCCGCTCGTCGGCCGGCCGTACGAGGTCCCGTTCGACTACCTGGTGGTCGCGCTCGGCGCGGTCTCCCGTACGTTCCCCATCCCCGGGCTCGCCGAGCAGGGGATCGGGATGAAGGGCGTGGAGGAGGCCATCGGCCTGCGCAACCACGTCCTGGAGCAGCTCGACAAGGCCGACTCCACCACCGACCCCGAGATCCGCCGCAAGGCGCTGACGTTCGTCTTCGTCGGCGGCGGCTTCGCCGGCGCGGAGACGATCGGCGAGGTCGAGGACATGGCGCGCGACGCCGCCAAGTACTACCCGGGCATCACCCGCGAGGACATGCGGTTCGTGCTCGTGGACGTCGCGGACAAGATCCTCCCCGAGGTCGGCCCGAAGCTCGGCGAGTGGGGCCTGGAGCACCTCGCCGCGCGCGGTATCGAGATCCACCTCAAGACGTCGGTCAACTCCTGCGTGGACGGCCACGTCGAGCTGAGCAACGGCGTCACCGCCGACTCGAACACCATCGTCTGGACGGCGGGCGTCAAGCCCAACCCGGTGCTCGCCCGCTACGGCCTCCCGCTCGGCCCCCGCGGCCACGTGGACACCGAGCCGACGCTCCAGGTGAAGGGCACCGACTACATCTGGTCGGCCGGCGACAACGCCCAGGTCCCCGACCTCGCGGCCCGCGCCGCGGGTGTCGAGAACGCCTGGTGCCCGCCGAACGCCCAGCACGCCCTGCGGCAGGCCAAGGTCCTCGGTGACAACGTCATCTCGGGGATGCGCGGCTTCCCGCAGAAGGACTACAAGCACGCGAGCATGGGCGCGGTCGCCGGTCTCGGCCTGCACAAGGGCGTCGCCGCGATCAAGCTCGGCAAGCTGACCTTCCGCTTCCGCGGGCGGCTCGGCTGGTACATGCACCGCGGCTACCACGGCCTGGCCGTGCCGACGTGGAACCGCAAGATCCGCGTCTTCGCGGACTGGACGCTCGGCCTGTTCCTCAAGCGCGAGGTCGTCTCGCTCGGCGCGATGGAGCGGCCGCGCGAGGAGTTCTACGAGGCCGCGGCGCCGGTGACGGCCGCCGCCGAGCAGAAGCGGCTGGCCGCGGCACCGGCCGAGGCCGAGGCGAAGCCCACCGTCAAGGCGGGCTGACCAGGCATCAGAGCGACCCCGGAGGGGGCGGTACGGCGGAAGCCGGACCGCCCCCTCCGCCGTGCGCGCCTCCCGGCGACGGGCGCTTTTCCTACTTTTTACCCTCTCCTTGTGCCACGTTTTGTACCGCTTTGTTACGCCTCGGGCGTTAATACCTGCGGAATGCACCTGCCTCCCCGGGCGTTTCTGGATCGCCTGACTCTCCGGGCTGAACAGAATCAGACTGTTCCCTTTTCTGGAGGTGTGTCCGTATGCCCGCTGCCCAACGGCTGGCCGCACTCATCGAACAGGTACTCGGCGGTCCGCTCCCCGTCCGCCTGCGCGCCTGGGACGGCAGCGAGGCCGGGCCGCCCGGGACCACGGGACCGGTCCTCGTCGTACGGCACCGGCGGGCCCTGCGCCGCCTCCTCTACCGGCCGGGCGAACTGGGCCTGGCGCGCGCCTGGGTCGCGGGCGAGCTGGACGTCGAGGGCGACCTGTACGAGGCGCTCGACCGCCTGACCTCGCTCGCCGCGCGGCGCCCCCCGCTCGCCCCGGCCACACGCCTCTCCCTCGTCCGCGACCTCGTCCGCCTGATCGGCCCGGTCGTCCCCGTCCCGCTGCCCCCGCCGCCCGAGGAGGTGTCACGGCGCAGCGGGCCGATGCACTCCCTGCGCCGCGACCGCGCCGCCATCAGCCACCACTACGACGTGGGGAACGACTTCTACGAGCTGGTGCTCGGCCCCTCGATGGTCTACTCGTGCGCCGTCTTCGGCACGGAGGACACCACCCTGGAGGAGGCCCAGGCCGCCAAGCTCGACCTCGTCTGCCGCAAGCTCGCCCTGCGCGAGGGGCAGCGGCTGCTCGACGTCGGCTGCGGCTGGGGCTCGATGGCGATCCACGCGGCGCGCGAGTACGGGGTGCGGGTCGTCGGCATCACCCTCTCCGAGGAGCAGGCCGCCTACGCGCGGGAACGCGTCCTCAAGGAGGGCCTGGAGGACCGCGTCGAGATCCGCGTCCAGGACTACCGCGAGACGGCGGACGGGCCGTTCGACGCCATCTCCTCCATCGGCATGGCGGAGCACGTGGGCGCCGCGCGCTACCAGGAGTACGCCACGCGCCTGTTCGGCCTCCTGCGCGAGGGCGGGCGGCTCCTCAACCACCAGATCGCCCGCCGCCCGTGGCAGGACGAGGGCGCCTACCGCATCGACCCGTTCATCGACGCGTACGTCTTCCCGGACGGCGAGCTGGCGCCGGTCGGCACGACGGCCGGGCTGCTGGAGCGCGCGGGCTTCGAGGTCAGGGACGCCGAGGCGCTGCGCGAGCACTACGCCCTGACGCTGCGGCAGTGGGTGCGCAACCTGGAGGCGGGCTGGGGCGAGGCCGTGCGCCTGACGAGCGCCGGGCGGGCGCGCGTCTGGCGGCTGTACATGGCGGCCTCCGCGCTCGCCTTCGAGCGGGGGCGGATCGGCGTGAACCAGATCCTCGCCGTGCGTCCCCCGGCGGACGGCGCGTCGTCACTGCCGCTGCGCCCCCGCGCCTGGGTGGAACGCGCCGCCTGACGGACCGCCCGACGGGAACGGCGCGGCCCGGCCGGGGTTCTCCCGGCCGGGCCGCGCCGTTCCCTCCGTCCCGGCGGTCAGTCGGCCTTGATGGCCTCCAGCATGTTGAGCCGCGCGGCGCGGCGGGCGGGCCACAGGGCGGCCAGGACGCCCACCAGCCCGGCCAGCAGCAGGAAGACCGCCATGCGGCCCCAGGGCAGGACCATCTCGTACGTCGACATCGCGTCGCCTATCACCTGGCCCACGGCCCAGCCGAAGAAGACGCCGAGCGCCAGCCCGAGCACGCCGCCGAACAGCGCGATGGTGATCGCCTCCAGCCGGACCATGCGCTTGGTGGAGCGCCTGTCGAGACCGATCGCCCGCAGCATGCCGATCTCCTGGCGCCGCTCGAAGACCGACATGGCGAGGGTGTTGATGACGCCGAGGACGGCGACGATCACCGCCATCGCGAGCAGCCCATAGAGCATGTTGAGCATCAGCGTGAAGAGGTAGGCGATGTCCTCGGAGATGTCCTCCTCGTCCTGGACGAGGATCGCCGGGTTGTCGCCGAGCGCGCTCTCCAGCCGGTCCTTGGCGGCGTCGGAGGCGCCGTCCTCGGTGCGCAGCATGACCTGGAAGTCCCGCACGCGGCTCATGTGCGGGTCGAGCGTCGCGCTGTCGAGCATGATGCCGCTGATCAGCTCGTTGCCCTCGTAGACACCCGAGACCGTGAGGCTGCCGGTCTCCTGGTCCTCCCAGGTGACGTCGACGGTGTCGCCGAGCCCCCAGCCGTACTCGTCGGCCATGTCCTCGTCCACGACGGCGTTCTGCCCGTCGAGGCCGTCGAACGACCCGGCGGTGAAGCGGACGTTCACCAGCTCGGGTATCGCCGCGCCGTCCACGCCGGTGAGGTACTGCACGTCCGGGTCGTCGGCGACCAGGACGGGCGAGGCCCGCAGCCCGCTGATGGCCGTGACGCCGGGCTGCTCGGCGAGCGTGCTCCCGACCTCGGGCGACAGCGGCGCGAAGTTGGCCATCGAGACGACGTAGTCGGACGTCATCGACTCGGCGGCCAGCCGGTCGATGCCCTTGGCGAGCGAGTCGGCGATCACCGTCATGCCCGTGATGAGGGTGAGGCCGATCATCAGGGCGGACGCGGTGGCGGCGGTCCTGCGCGGGTTGCGCACCGCGTTGAGCCGCGCCAGCTTGCCCGAGACGCCGAACGGCCGCATCAGCGGGGACGCGAGCGCGATCACCGGCCGGGACAGCAGCGGGGTGAGGACGAAGACGCCGATGACGAGCAGGGCGGCGCCGAGGCCCATCGTGGCCCCGCTGTCGTCCGCGCCGATGCCCGCCAGGACGAGCGCGCCGCCCGCCGCGGCGAACAGGGCGCCGATCGCGTTGCGCACCAGCAGGCCGCGCATGGTGGGCACCGCGTGCAGGCTGCTCATCGCCGCCACCGGCGGGATCTTCGCCGCGCGCCGCGCGGGGAGCCAGGCGGCCAGCACGGTGATGACGACGCCCACCAGCAGCGGGGTGGCTATGGACGAGGCCGAGACGACCAGCGGCCCGTCCGGGACGGTGACGCCGGTCGCCGACATGATGCCGCGCAGCCCGGCCGCGATGCCGATGCCGGCGGCGAGCCCGGCCGCGCCCGCGACGGCGCCGACGGCCAGCGCCTCGACGAGGACGGAGCGCGTCACCTGCCGCCTGCTGGCGCCGACCGCGCGCAGCAGCGCCAGCTCACGCGTGCGCTGGGCCACCAGCATGGTGAACGTGTTGGCGATGATGAAGACGCCGACGAACAGGGCGATCCCGGCGAAGCCGAGCAGCGCCGTCCGCATGCCGCTGGTGGTCGCCTCGATGCTCTCCGCCTGGTCCTCGGCCGCCTGCTCGCCGGTGACGGCCTCGGCGTCGTCGGGCAGCAGCGGCGCGACGGCCTCCCGCAGCGCGTCCTGGGAGGTGCCGGACTCCGCAGCCACGACGATCTCGGTCCAGCCGCCGTCCGAGGTGTACAGCTCCTGGGCGGTCGCGGTGTCGAACAGCACGAGCGAGCCGCCCGCCGCCACGGCGCCGTCGTCGGTGGTGAAGACGCCGGTGATGGTCTCCTCGCGGACGGGGCCGTCCACGGACAGGCGGGCCGTGTCGCCCACGGCGTAGCCGGTGCGCTCCGCCGTCTTCGCGTCGACGGCTATCTCGCCGTCGCGCTCGGGGGCGCGGCCCTCGGCCAGCGGGTAGCGCGCGTCGGTGCCCGAACCGTCGGCGCCGGCGAAGTAGTTGGCGCCCGTCGTGTCCCAGCCGTCGCCGACGAGGTCGCCGTCCTTGTCGGCGAGCGCGGCGAATCCGGAGACGTCGCCGGTGGCCGAGGCGACGCCGGGCAGGGCGGCCACGGCGCCGAGCAGTTCCGGCGGCAGGTCGGCGGCGCCGCCCGGGGTCTCCTCGGCGGCGTCGCTGTCGTCGTCGGGCCTGATGGCCACGTCCACGTCGGCGAGGCCGTCCTCCGCGCTGCGCTCGAAGGCTTCGGAGAGGGTGGCGGTGAACACGAGGGTGCCCGCGACGAACGCGACGCCGAGCAGGACGGCGAGGGTCGTCATGAGCAAGCGCGCCTTGTGCGCGAAGACGTTGCGCAGGGCGGTTCTGAGCATGCTGGATTCCCGGGAACGGTGTCGGGTGAGGTCGGTCTGTGCGGTACCGGTGGAACGGCGGCGGCCGCGTCAGCTGGTGCGGCCCTTGACGTCGTACCGCTTCATGTGTTCGAGCACCCGCTCGGCGGTCGGGTCCGCCATGTCGTCGACGACGCGCCCGTCGGCGAGGAAGACCACGCGGTCCGCGTAGGACGCCGCGACCGGGTCGTGGGTGACCATCACGACCGTCTGGCCCAGTTCGCGCACCGACTCCCGCAGGAAGCCCAGGACTTCGGCGCCGGCGCGCGAGTCCAGGTTGCCCGTGGGCTCGTCGCCGAAGATGATGTCCGGCCGGCTCGCGAGGGCGCGGGCGACGGCGACGCGCTGCTGCTGGCCGCCGGAGAGCTGGGCGGGGCGGTGCTTGAGCCGGTCGGCCAGCCCGACGGTGGATATGACGCGGTCCAGCCACTCCTTGTCGGGCTTGCGCCCGGCGATGTCCATGGGCAGCGTGATGTTCTCCAGGCCGTTCAGCGTCGGCAGCAGGTTGAACGCCTGGAAGATGAAGCCGACGCGGTCACGGCGCAGCTGGGTCAGCTTCTTGTCCTTCAGCCCCGTGATCTCCGTCGGGCCGATGTGCGCCGAGCCGCCGGAGACCGTGTCGAGACCCGCCATGCAGTGCATCAGCGTGGACTTGCCCGAGCCGGACGGCCCCATGATCGCGGTGAACTCGGCCTGCCGGAACTCGACGGACACGTGGTCCAGGGCGACGACCTGGGTCTCACCGCTGCCGTAGACCTTCGTCAGGTCGATGGCACGTGCGGCCACCGGCGCGGTGGGGGCGGCCGGGGAGGCGTCGGCAAACGTGGACACGGGAGCGCTCCTGGAGAGTGGGTGGCTGATGGTGCCCCGCCATCCTCCGCCACGCCGCCCGCCGGGCGCGATCCGTCATCGTGCTTGTTCTCTGTTCTCTTCAGGGGTACGCCGCGTGTCCCGGCGTCATCCTTGAGGAGGACGGCACCCCTGTGTGCCCGTGAGGATGCGGAGGGTTGATTTGCGTCAATCCTCGTCCACCGCGTCGCTCGTGTGACGGAGTCAAAACGGCACGTGGCCGCCCGGTGCTGGTCTGATGAGCCATCAGGGGCTCATAAAATCAGACAACATCGGCCTGGGGCACCGGTGTTCAGCCGAATCGGCCGGATAAGCTCGGTAGAGGCCCTGGCGCGCACGTGCCCGGTACGGCTTGGGGATCTGTGCCCGGATGGTGGAATGCAGACACGGCGAGCTTAAAACTCGCTGGCCTTCGGGCCGTGCCGGTTCAAGTCCGGCTCCGGGCATCCCTGGGCTCGAACCGGTGACCGGGGACGGTGCACCGGAGAACAGACGTCCGCCCCCGCCCGTACCGCGTCCGTCGCGGGGGACGCCCCGGACCCGCCGGGGCGCCGCGTCCGGCTCCCTCCGCCCGGACACCCGCGCCCCTCGTCCCCCCGCGCGGTGACCGGGCGTCCCGCCCGGCCGCGTACCGAGTCCGTACGGGAACACAAACCCCCTTCCGCTCGTTTCCCCGACTGCACTACCGTGCGTTCTTTGCGAACGCATTACTCTGGTGGTCAAGGCCGTGCCGTGCGGCCATGGAGGAGTGAGATGAGGAGTAGCAACCCGGTCCTCACGCGTCGGGGGTTCAGTCGGGACGGTGGTTACGCCGGCTTCAACGCCGGACCGCAGCCGCAGACCGGGAATCCCTACGCGGGCGGCCCGAGCACCCCCTACGCGCAGCCGGGCAACCCGTACGCCCAGCCCGCGAACCCCTACGCCCAGCCGCAGACCGGCCCCGCCGGCGGTGCCGTGCCCCCGGCCGCACCGCAGCGCGCCGGTGTGATGACGATCGACTCGGTCGTCTCCCGCACCACGCTCACCCTGGGCACCGTCGTCCTCGCGGCGGCCGCCGCCTGGATCGGCGACCTGCCGGTCGCCCTCGGCGTCGGCGCGGCCCTGGTCGCCTTCGTCCTGGCCATGGTGCAGAGCTTCAAGCGCGAGGCCTCGCCCGCGCTGATCCTGGCCTACGCCGTCTTCGAGGGCCTGTTCCTCGGCACGATCAGCGCGGCGATCAACCAGGTGGCGCCCGGCGCCGCGATGCAGGCCGTGATCGGCACGATGGCGGTCTTCGCCGGTGTGCTGTTCATGTACAAGCAGCGCATCATCCGGGTGACGCAGCGGTTCACGCAGTTCGTGCTGGCCGCGGCCGTCGGCTTCGTCCTCCTGGCCATGGTCAACCTGGTCGTCGCCCTGATCGGTGACGGCAACGGCCTCGGCCTGCGCGACGGTGCCCTCGGCGTCGTCTTCGGCCTGATCGGCATCGTCCTCGGCGCCTGCTTCCTCGCCCTCGACTTCAAGATGGTCGAGGACGGCATCGCCTACGGTGCCCCGGAGCGCGAGTCGTGGCTGGCGGCGTTCGGCCTGACCCTGACGCTGGTCTGGATCTACCTGGAGTTCCTGCGGCTCATCGCCATCCTGCAAGGTGACTGACGCGGGCAGGCACGGGTGTGACATACCGTCCGTGGGCCCCGGCGGGAGACCTCCCGCCGGGGCCCACGTGTGTGCGCGGCGGCAGCCGGGCGCCTGAGGGGTCCCGGCGCCTGCCTCGACAGAGGCGGCCCTGCCCGGGTGCGTACGGGCGCAAGGCGTACGCACCTGGGCGCCGGCGCGATGCCGGGGAAGCGGCCGTCCTGCGGGTGACTCCCCCGGACGTGCCCGCTCGCCGCGTTGCCTGAGCGCGCCCGGCGAAGGTGCCTCCGGAGCCGCGCGACCCGCACGCACCCGGGCGGCTGAGCGGCTCCGGTGCCCGCCGGGGGAGGGCCTCCTGCTCGTGACGCCCTCGGACGCGCACGCTCGCCGTGTCGCCCGGGTGTGCCCGGTGGAGAAGGTGTCTTCGGTGCCCTGCGACCCGTACGCGCCCGGGTGCGGCCCCTGGAGCCCGTCCACCGGGTCCTCCCGGGACCGTGCTGCCGGGACGGGGACCTCGCCGCGCTGTCGTATCGCGCGAGTACGGGCGCCGCGTCCGGCGACCAGGCCGACCCGGCCGGATCAGAAGGCCCGCAGCAGGTCGAGCGCCGCCGCCAGCTCGGCCTCGGCCGCCGGGCCAGGCGGGGCGGCGCGCAGGGCGTGCGCCAGGTCGTGGCCCGCGACGGCGACCTGGTCCCCGACGACGTACAGCCCGTCGTCCGGCAGCTCCCGCGGCGGCGCGTCCGGGCGTTCCACCAGCTGCGCGCGGCGGGCCAGCTCGCGGGCCAGCGCCAGCCCCCGGGCGCCGGTGCCGCGCCGCAGCGCGCTCTCCGGCATCGGCCGCACGCGGTCGGCGACGCGGTCCACGGCGGCGTCGAGGTCGTCGGGGCGGGGGCGCTCGGTCACGTACGGCTACTCGTTCGGCTCGTTGAGGTAGGACGAGGCGACCACGCGGTCCGCCAGCAGGTAGACGCTGTCGTCGCCGCAGGAGAACGTGAGGGCGTACGCCCCCGAGACTCCCGAGCCGCCCATCAGCACCGGCGGCTCCCCCGACCGTACCGCCTCGGCCAGCCGCCCGGCGGCCTCCTGGTGGCTGGGGGAGAGGCACAGCGTGGTGCCGTCCGTGAACAGGAAGACGTCCAGCGTGCCCAGCGGCCCCGGGCGCACGTCCGCCAGCGGCGTCCGCGCCTCGGCGAGCCGCGCGAGCCGCTCGGCCGTGCGCCGGTGCTCGTCGCGGGCCGCGCGCTCCGCCGCTGTGGAGCGGTCCACCGGCTCGCCGGACAGGGTGTAGCCCGGGTGCGAGGGGTGGCGGCGGCGGGCGGCCGCCAGCTCGGGCGACTCGCCGCCGTCCTGGGGGTCCTGCTCGGCGCCGGCCGCGGCACCGGCCGGGTCCTCGTCCATCGCCTCCGCCGACTGGCGCGGGATGAGCGGCGCCCCGTCGCGTCCAGGGCCGGGAAGGCCCGAGTCGCTGAGGAGGTAACGCTCCAGGAGCGCGTCGAGCAGTTCCTCGTCCGCGTCCGCCACGTCGTGGCCGAGGCCGCCGCGCCCCGAGAGCAGCCCGCCGGGGACGCCGTGCTCGGCCGCGTCCTGCTCCGCCCAGTACGCGCGGGCCTCCGCCAGCTCGCGGTCCCGCTCGTCCGCCAGCGCGGCCGCGACGGCGCGGCGGATCTCCTCCGGCGGCACGGGCCGCGCGCCCGGCACCCGGTGCGCGGCCAGCTCCGCGCGCAGGGCGGCCAGGTCGGCACGCAGCCCGCGCGCGGTGATCAGGGCTCCCGCGCCCAGGGCGACGGCGGTGCCTGCGGTCACCAGCAGGATGACGGATATGGCGCTCACGGACTCGCTCCCAGTGTTCTTGTCCCTGACTTCTTATCCCAGGTTTCCGGGGCGAGGCCACGGCGTGCAGTGCACAACGTCATCCACCGGACAGGTCCTTCGTCCGGGGCGTCCCGCGCACACCGCTGTGAGCTGCGCTTTTCCGTCCGTTTCCGCCCTGCATCACATCCCGGGGGCGCTTCGGTATCGCCCGTATATACCGGGTGACGGATGTCACTTCAGCCTCCCCCGTCCCGCGGAGCGCCTCCCGCGCTCCGGACGCGCCCTGGCGCCGGGGACCCGCGGGGCCCGCCTAGCTCAGGCGCTCGAGCACCAGGGCCATGCCCTGGCCGCCGCCGACGCACATGGTCTCCAGACCGAACTGCTTGTCGTGCCATCGCAGCGCGTTGATCAGCGTAGTCGTGATACGCGCCCCCGTCATGCCGAACGGGTGGCCGACCGCGATGGCGCCGCCGTTCACGTTCAGCCGCTCCGGGTCCACGCCCAACTCCCGGTAGGACGGGATGACCTGGGCCGCGAACGCCTCGTTGATCTCCACGAGGTCCATGTCCCCGACGCCCATCCCCGCGCGGGCGAGCGCCTGGCGGCTCGCCTCCACCGGGCCGAGGCCCATGATCTCCGGCGAGAGGGCCGACACCCCCGTGGCGACGATCCTGGCGAGCGGTGTGATGCCGAGGTCGCGCGCCTTGGTGTCGGACATCACGACGAGCGCCGCCGCGCCGTCGTTGAGCGGGCAGCAGTTGCCCGCCGTGACCAGGCCGTCCGGGCGGAAGACGGGCTTCAGGCCGCGTACGCCGTCGAGGGTCACGCCGGGCCTCGGGCCGTCGTCGGCCGCGACGACCGTGCCGTCCGGCGTGGTCACGGGGGTGATCTCGCGCGCCCAGAAGCTGTCCGCGACGGCGCGTTCCGCCAGGTTCTGCGAGCGGACGCCGAACGCGTCCATCTCCTCGCGCGTCACGCCCTTGAGGCGCGCCAGGTTCTCGGCGGTCTGCCCCATCGCGATGTAGACGTCCGGCAGTCCGCCGTCCTCGCGCGGGTCGTGCCAGCCCTCGCCGCCCCGTTCGGCGCGGGTGGCCGTACGCTCCCCGGCGGCGGCGAAGAGCGGGTTGCGCGTGCCGGGCTGGCCGTCGGAGGAGCCGAAGCGGTGCCGCGAGACCGTCTCCACGCCCGCCGAGACGAAGACGTCGCCCTCGCCCGCCCTGATCGCGTGGAACGCCATCCGCGTCGTCTGGAGGGACGAGGCGCAGTAGCGCGTGACCGTACAGGCCGGGAGCCGGTCGAGGCCGAGCTGCACGGCGACGACCCGCCCGAGGTTGTGCCCCTGCTCGCCGCCCGGCATGCCGCAGCCGAGCATCAGGTCGTCGATGTCGGCCGGGTCGAGCGCGGGCACCTGGTCCAGCGCGGCGCGGACGATCGCGGCGGTCAGGTCGTCCGGCCGCATGTCCTTCAGCGAGCCCTTGACGGCGCGCCCGATCGGGGAGCGTGCGGCGGCGACGATCACTGCTTCAGGCATGTCCCTGGCCTCTCTCGGAGGTGCCGCGGCGGGTGCCGCGGCCCGTACCCCGAAGTTACTCGCAGGTAGTATCGGCTGTCACGTCCCGCTCCCGGCGACGGGATCGCGCTCCTCCTCCGGCAGCCGCCGCCTGCGCCGCAGCCGCAGCAGCGCCCGGGGCGCGCGCTGCCCGGCCGCGCCCCGGGCGCCGTCCGGGCCGTCCGCCGCGCTCACCTCGGAGCCGCCCTCGGACACGGCGCGCGCCGCCGCCTTGTCCACCGGCAGGACGCGTTCGCGCCGCTGCGACGGCGGGCGTTCCTCCAGCGGCCACACCCCGACCGCGTCGCACAGCGTCGGCAGGATCGCCATCGCGGCGGTGGCGTAGCCCTCGGCGGAGGGGTGGTAGCGGTCCGGGCCGAAGAGTTCCCTCGGGTGCGCGGCGAACTCGGGCCCGAGCAGCGCCCCCAGCGACACGGTCCTGCCGCCCAGCTCCACCACCGCGATCGTCTGCGCCGCCGCGAGCTGCCGGCACAGCCGCCGCGCCAGCCAGCGCAGGGGCTGCGCCACGGGCTCCACCGACCCGAGGTCGGGGCAGGTGCCGACGACAACTTCGCAGCCCGCGGTGCGCAGCCGCGCCACCGCCTCCGACAGGTACTTCACCGAACGGGCGGGCGAGACGCGGCCGGTGATGTCGTTCGCGCCGATCATCAGCACGCACACGTCGGGCACGGGCGCGCGGCCCGGTTCCGTGAGCAGCAGCGACACCTGGCGTTCGAGGTCGGAGGAACGGGCGCCGGACAGCGCGACGTTGTGCAGCTCGACGGGGCGCTCGGAGACGGCCGCGAGCCCCGCCGCGAGCAGTGCGCCGGGTGTCTGCCCCGCGCGCGGTACGCCCTGCCCCGCGGCCGTCGAGTCGCCCAGCAGGGCCAGGCGCAGGGGCGGTCCCGGGGCGTCGGTGAACGCGGCGCCGTACAGCCCGTCCGCCACCGGCGGTTCACGGTCGCCGCCCCCGCTCAGCCGCCGCCGCGCGTACCGCACCTCGGTGAGCAGCAGCCCGACCGCCGCGCCCCCCAGCACACTGATGCCGCCGCCGCCCAGCGCCGCCGCGGTCGCGATCCTCCGTGCCACCCGCGCCCTTGACGACATGGCAAGCCTCACGCCTCCCGTCCGTCCCGTCCCGACCCGTCTCCTCACCTGTGTGGTGCCCAGCGCGGCGCGCCGCGCAACGCAATACAGTGCTGCCGGTGGGGCGGAAGAACCCGCTCCCGCGCCCCGGACGTGCGGAGACCCAGGTGCAGTATCACGAGTCGATGATCGACCTTGTCGGCAACACCCCGCTGGTGAAGCTCAATACGGTGACGGCCGGAATCCGGGCGACCGTGCTCGCCAAGGTCGAGTACTTCAACCCCGGCGGTTCGGTGAAGGACCGCATCGCGCTGCGGATGATCGAGGCGGCCGAGGCGTCGGGCGAACTGCGCCCCGGCGGCGTCATCGTCGAGCCGACGTCGGGCAACACCGGCGTCGGCCTGGCCATCGTCGCCCAGCGCAAGGGGTACCGCTGCATCTTCGTCTGCCCGGACAAGGTCTCGACGGACAAGATCAACGTGATGCGCGCGTACGGCGCCGAGGTCGTCGTCTGCCCGACGGCCGTCGATCCCGAGCACCCGGACTCGTACTACAACGTGTCCGACCGCCTCGTGCGCGAGACGCCGGGCGCCTGGAAGCCCGACCAGTACAGCAACCCGAACAACCCGCTGTCCCACTACGAGACCACCGGCCCCGAGCTGTGGCGGCAGACGGACGGGCGGATCACGCACTTCGTCGCGGGCGTCGGCACGGGCGGCACCATCTCGGGCACCGGCCGCTACCTCAAGGAGGTCAGCGACGGGCGTGTGCGCGTGATCGGCGCCGACCCGGAGGGGTCGGTGTACTCGGGCGGCAGCGGGCGTCCTTACCTGGTGGAGGGCGTCGGCGAGGACTTCTGGCCCGACGCCTACGACCGGAAGATCGCCGACGAGATCGTGGCCGTCTCGGACAAGGACTCCTTCCGGATGACGCGGCGCCTGGCGCGCGAGGAGGGGCTGCTCGTCGGCGGCTCGTGCGGCATGGCCGTGGTCGGCGCGCTGGAGGTCGCGCGGCGCCTGGGCCCCGACGACGTGGTCGTCGTGCTGCTGCCGGACGGCGGGCGCGGCTATCTCAGCAAGATCTTCAACGACGAGTGGATGGCCGACTACGGCTTCCTGGAGGGCGGCGAGCCCACCGCGCGCGTCGGGGACGTGCTGCGGGCCAAGGAGGGCGACATGCCCTCGCTCGTCCACATGCACCCGGACGAGACGGTCGGCGAGGCCATCGAGGTGCTGCGCGAGTACGGCGTCTCGCAGATGCCCGTCGTCAAGCCGGGCGCGGGGCACCCGGACGTCATGGCCGCCGAGATCGTCGGCTCGGTCGTGGAACGGGAGCTGCTCGACGCCCTGTACACGCAGCGCGCCGCCCTCGCCGACCGGCTGGAGACCCATGTCAGCCCGCCGCTGCCGCACGTCGGCTCGGGCGAGCCGGTCGCCGACCTGATGCAGGTGCTGCGCGAGGCCGACGCGGCGGTCGTCCTGGTGGACGGCAAGCCGACCGGGGTGGTCAGCAGGCAGGACCTGCTGGCCTATCTCGCGGGCGGGCGCTGAGCCGCCGACTCCGGAGCGTCGCGGAAGGGCCGGACAAGAGATCCCGAAGTGTCACGGCTGGGCAACGCGTCGTTAACACCGGCCCGGCAGAGTAGCGGTTGTCGGCACCAAGGACCTCCGGAGCGGCTCCCGGACCTCCCTGGTCGCCCGGACGCCAGGCCCCGACCCGGCCGGCGTCCCCGCGGGGACCGCCGTCGTCCCGCCCCTGGTGATGCGCTCACCGGGGTGCGGCGGTCCCCGCCAACCTCTTCCCCCTCGGCCCCTGCGGGCGACGGACGGTCACGTGCCGATGCGGCTGTCGGGTGTCGGCGTTCCCACCCGGGCAAGCGGCCGCCCCTTGACCAGACAGGCGCGCACGGGAGGCCGGAAGTTTACGACCACCACCGGCGGCGGTGGGAGCGCCCGCACAACCGTCCACCGGCGGGCGTCAGCGCTCCGGGCAGCGGCGCGGCCCGCCCGCGGACGAACGTACGGCGGTCAGTCGTCCTCGCCGCGGTGGGCGCCGCGCCGCAGGACGTAGCAGGCGTTCACGGCCACGATCCCGGCCCAGCAGGTGAGCAGGCCCTCCATGTCGGCCAGGTTCGCGGCGATCGCCGACAGCGGGATGGCGAGCACCAGCGACATCGACGCGAGGATGAACTCGGTACCGGGGCCCCTGACCTCGCCGGGGGTCCTGGTCCGGCCGCCCCTGGCGATCACCATCTGCTGCTCGGCCAGCTGCCGCCGGACGCGCTTCTCCACCGCCGCGTCCACGCGCTGCTCGACCTTCTCCAGGAACGCGTCGACCAGCTCCGCCTCGTACGCCGGGCCCAGTTCCTTCCGGGTCTGCAACGCGGCGTCGAGATCCGCCCGGAGTTCCGGGTCACGCTCGAAGCCGCGGTCACTGCCACTCATCATGCGGTCCACGCTACGGGGGCCGACCGGCCGTTGCCATTAGGGGTAGCCCCCCTATCGCCGGTTCCCCTGAGTCCCCGGGGCGCCCGGCTCACCCGCCGGGCACCGCCCGGTCCGCTATCGCACGCCGCCCCGCTCCCCCTGGCCTTCCCAGCGCCTCCGCCAGCGACATGACGACCGGGACACCGGGCCGCCGCTCACCCCAGCGCGCGGCCCCCCACCCCTCGCTGCCCCGGGGGGCCTGGACCTGCTGCCTGTACGTGTCCTGCTGCGTCTCGTTCATGCGCCCGACTGTAGGGGAGGGCACTGACAATTCGTCAGTGAAGGAGACACCGACCGGTGAACCGGTCGGAGCCGGTGCGACAACGGTCGGAAGCGTCCTGTCCCGCCCACCCGCGACCAGTTCCGGTCACGCCCGCCCACGGGACCTGGTCCCGCCCGGCGGCCCGGGGTGTGCCACGATCCTCGGCGGCGGGACCGGCCGTCCCGCCTCCGGACCGCACACCCCCAGGGGGCCCGCCACCATGCCGCACGCCACCGCCCCGGACGGCACGCGCATCGCTTACCAGGTCGAGGGCACGGGCGCGCCGCTCGTCCTGCTCGCCGGGCAGGCCAACACCCACCGCTGGTGGGACCCCGTCCGCGCCGACTTCCACGCCGCGCGCAGCACCGTCACACTCGACTACCGCGGCACGGGGGACAGCGACAAGCCGCGCGACGAGTACAGCACGCGGCAGTTCGCGGACGACACCGTCGCCGTCCTCGACGACCTCGGCCTCGACCGTGCCGACGTGTACGGCACCTCCATGGGCGGCCGCGCGGCCCAGTGGATCGCGGTCCGCCACCCGGACCGCGTACGGCGCCTCGTCCTCGGCTGCACCACACCGGGCGGCCCGCACAGCGTCCCGCGCGACGAGGCCATCAGCCGCTCCCTGGCGCGCGCCACGCCCCGCGAGGCAGCCCGCATCCTGCTCGGCCTCATGTACACCCCGGCGTGGCTGGAGGGCCGCCACGGCCCGTGGACCACCATCGGCGACCCGGACATGCCGGTGTACGCCCGGCGGCGCCACTTCACCGCCAGCGAGCGGCACGACGCCTGGGACGCGCTGCCCCGCGTCACCGCGCCGACCCTCGTCGTCCACGGCAGCGACGACACGTTCAACCCGGCGGCCAATGCGCCCCTGCTCGCCGACCGCATACCGGGCGCGCGGCTCCACCTCCTGCCGGGCGCGCGGCACGCCTACTTCGAGGAGTTCCACGCCGTCGCGAGCCCCCTGGTGCTCGACTTCCTCGACGCGCCGACGGGCGCCTGACCCGCCGCGGCCCGCGGTACGGGCGGGCCGGGCGGCGTCCGGCGGGCCCAGGGGGCGGCCGGTGCGGGGTTGTTGACTCGCCTTGCTCAGCCCCTACAGTCGGAGGGATCGGTGCGCGCGCAAGGCACAGTCCGTCCTCACCGGGGAGGCACGCATGGCAGGTCCGGCAGGACCCCGGCCCGTCCGGGCACCGCGCGGCGGCGCGCTGACCGCCAGGGGCTGGCCCCAGGAGGCGGCGCTGCGGATGCTGCAGAACAACCTCGACCCCGACGTCGCCGAACACCCCGACCGGCTCGTCGTCTACGGCGGCAGCGGCAAGGCGGCGCGCGACTGGAACGCGTTCGACGCCATGGTCCGCACCCTGCGCACGCTCGGCCCCGACGAGACGATGCTCGTCCAGTCGGGCCGCCCGGTCGGCGTCATGACCACCCACGAGTGGGCCCCGCGCGTCCTCATCGCCAACAGCAACCTGGTCGGCGACTGGGCGAACTGGGACGAGTTCCGCCGCCTCGAACACCTCGGCCTCACCATGTATGGCCAGATGACGGCCGGGTCGTGGATCTACATCGGCACCCAGGGCATCCTCCAGGGCACCTACGAGACGTTCGCCGCCGTCGCCGCCAAGCGCTTCGGCGGCACGCTGGCCGGCACCCTCACCCTGACCGCCGGGCTCGGCGGCATGGGCGGCGCGCAGCCCCTCGCGGTGACGATGAACGGCGGCGTCGCCCTGTGCGTGGACTGCGACCCGCGCGCCATCGCCCGCCGCGTCGCCCACGGCTACCTGGACGTGGCCGCCGACTCCCTGGACGACGCCCTGCGCCAGGCGGAACGCGCCCGCCGCGAGCGCCGCGCGCTGTCCATCGGCGTCCTGGGCAACGCCGCCGAGGTGGTCCCCGCGCTGCTGGCGCGCGGCGCGCCGGTGGACGTCGTCACCGACCAGACCAGCGCCCACGACCCGCTCGCCTACCTGCCCCTCGGCATCGGCTTCGCCGACATGGCCGCCCACGCCGCGGAACGCCCCGAGGACTTCGTCCGCCGCGCCCGCGACTCGATGGCGCGGCACGTGGCGGCCATGGTCGGCTTCCAGGACGCGGGAGCCGAGGTCTTCGACTACGGCAACTCCCTGCGCGGCGAGGCACGGCTCGCGGGCTACGAGCGCGCCTTCGACTACCCCGGCTTCGTCCCCGCCTACATCCGGCCGCTGTTCTGCGAGGGCAAGGGGCCCTTCCGGTGGGCCGCGCTCAGCGGCGACCCGAAGGACATCGCCGCCACCGACCGCGCCGTCCTCGACCTCTTCCCGGAGAACGAGCCGCTGGCCCGCTGGCTGCGCCTGGCGGGGGAGCGGGTGCGCTTCCAGGGGCTCCCGGCCCGCATCTGCTGGCTCGGCTACGGGGAGCGCGACCGCGCGGGGGAGCGGTTCAACGACATGGTGGCCTCCGGCGAGCTGTCCGCGCCCGTCGTCATCGGCCGCGACCACCTGGACTGCGGATCGGTCGCCTCCCCCTACCGCGAGACGGAGGCGATGCGCGACGGTTCGGACGCCATCGCCGACTGGCCGCTGCTCAACGCCATGGTGAACGTCGCGTCCGGCGCCTCCTGGGTCTCGGTCCACCACGGAGGCGGCGTCGGCATGGGCCGCTCCCTGCACGCGGGACAGGTCACCGTCGCGGACGGCACCCCGCTCGCGGGGGAGAAGATCCGCCGCGTCCTCACCAACGACCCGGGCACCGGCGTCATCCGGCACGTGGACGCCGGGTACGAGCGGGCCGAGGCCGTCGCGGAGGAGCACGGCGTCCGCGTGCCGATGCGGGAGACCGCGTGACCACCGCGCCGCACCCGGCCGCCGCCGCCTCGTTCCGCACGATGTGGGAACGGCTGCTGCCCATCGGCCGCGCCCCCGCCACCGGCGGGTACCGCCGCTACGCGTGGACGGCCGCCGACATCGAGCTGCGCGCCTGGTTCCGCACCGAGGCCGACGCGCGCGGCCTGCGCCACGAGACCGACCGCAACGGCAACCAGTGGGCCTGGCAGGGCGACCCCGCCGCGGGGGACGCCGTCGTCACCGGGTCGCACCTCGACTCGGTGCCGGACGGCGGCGCGTTCGACGGGCCGCTCGGCGTCGTCTCCGCGTTCGCCGCGCTGGACGGGCTGCGCGCCCGGGGACGGCCGGTCCGGCGCCCCCTGGGCGTCGTGGCGTTCGCCGACGAGGAGGGCGCCCGCTTCGGCGTGGCCTGCGCCGGGTCGCGGCTCGCCACCGGGCAGCTCGACCCCAGGAGGGCGCGCGCCCTGCGCGACGCGGACGGCGTCCCCCTGTACCGCGCCCTGGCCGGGGCGGGACTCGACCCGGACGGCCTCGGGCCCGATCCCGAACGCCTCGCGCGCATCGGCGCGTTCGTCGAGCTGCACATCGAGCAGGGCCGCGCCCTGGCGGGTACGCCGCACGCGGTCGGCGTCGGCTCGGTCATCTGGCCGCACGGCCGCTGGCGCCTCGACTTCGGCGGCGAGGCCAACCACGCGGGCACCACCCGCGTCGAGGACCGCCGCGACCCGATGCTCACGTACGCCCACACCGTCCTCGCCGCCAGGAAGCGGGCCAGGCTCGCGGGCGCCCTCGCCACCTTCGGCAAGGTCGCGGCGGAACCCGGCGGGGTGAACGCGGTGCCGTCCCGCGTCCGCGGCTGGCTCGACTGCCGCGCCCCCGACCAGACCGCGCTCGACGGCCTCGTCACCGCCATCGCCGACAGCGCCGCCCAGCGCGGCGAACGGGACGGCGTGACCGTCGACATCACGCGCGAGTCCGCCACGGCCGCCGTCCACTTCGACGGCGGGCTCCGCGGCCTCGTCGCCTCCCGCGTCGGCGGCGATCCCCCCGCCCTGCCGACAGGTGCCGGCCACGACGCGGGCGTCCTCGCCTCCGCCGTCCCCACGGCCATGCTGTACGTGCGCAACCCCACCGGCGTCTCGCACGCCCCCGCCGAGCACGCCGACGAGGCCGACTGCCTGGCCGGTGTCGCCGCGCTCACCCGCGTACTGGAGGGCCTCGCGTGTCCCTGACGGCGCAGCTGTACTGGGCGGAACTCGCCTGGCTCGACGGGACGGTCGAGCCCGGTGTCGCGCTCGCCACCGACGCGTCCGGCCGCATCACGGAGGTGCACCCCGGTCTCGCCGCGCCCCCGGTCGGCGCCGTGGCCCTGCCGGGGCTGACCGTCCCCGGCTTCGCCAACGCCCACAGCCACGCCTTCCACCGGGCGCTGCGCGGCCTCTCCCAGGTCGGCGGCGCCACCTTCTGGACCTGGCGCGAGGGCATGTACGACATCGCGGCCCGGCTCACCCCCGCCTCGTACGCCGCCCTCGCCCGCGCCGTCTTCGCGGAGATGGCACTGGCGGGCATCACGTCCGTCGGCGAGTTCCACTACGTCCACCACCGCCCGGACGGCACCCCCTACGACGAGCCCAACGCGATGGGGCTCGCCCTCGCCACCGCCGCCCGGGACGCCGGCCTGCGCCTCACCCTTCTCGACACCTGCTACCTGGCCGCCGGATTCGGCAGCCCGCCCGGCCCCCGCCAGCTGCGCTTCAGCGACGGCACCGCCGACGCCTGGGCGGACCGGGCCGCCGCCCTGCACGACCAGCTGTCCGGTCCCGCCGTCCGCGTCGGCGCGGCCGTCCACTCCGTCCGCGCCGTGCCCGCCGCCGCGCTGGCCACCGTCGCCCGCTGGGCCGCCGACCGGGACGCCCCGCTGCACCTGCACCTCTCCGAGCAGCCTGCCGAGAACGACGACTGCCGCCGCGCCCACGGCGTCACCCCCACCCGCCTCGCCGCCGACCACGGGCTGCTCGGCCCCCGGACGACCGCCGTGCACGCCACCCATCTCACGGACGAGGACATCGGCCTGCTCGCCGGCTCCGGCACCGCCGTCTGCCTCTGCCCGACGACCGAACGCGACCTGGCGGACGGCATCGGGCCCGCCGCCCGGCTGCGCGACGCGGGCAGCCCGCTGTGCCTCGGCACGGACAGCCACACGGTCATCGACCCGCTCGCCGAGGCCCGCGCCCTCGAAGGGGGCGAACGGCTGCGCACCGGCAGACGCGGCCACTTCACCCCGGCCGAACTGCTCCGGGCGGCCGGTGCCGCCGGGCACGCCGCACTGGGCCGCCCCGACGGCGGACGGCTGGCCACGGGCGCGCTCGCCGACTTCACCACCCTCGCCCTCGACACCGTCCGCACCACCGGCTGCCCGCCCGCCCTCGCCGTGGAGGCGGCGCTCGCCGCCGGTACCGCCGCGGACGTCCGGCACACCGTCGTCGCCGGCCGGCACATCGTCCGCGACGGCGTGCACCAGCTCATGCCCGACGTCCCCCGGCTCCTGGACCGCGCCATCACCGCCCTGCACCGCGCCGCCTGACCCCCGCCCGCCCGCACCACCCGCCGGGAGACCGCAGCCGATGCCGACCGCCGACACCAGCCCAGCCAGCAGCCGCAGCACGGTCATCACGAACATCGGCACCCTCGTCACCAACGACCCCTCCCTCGGTGCCGGTCCGCTCGGCCCGGTCCACGACGCCGCCCTCGCCCTGGAAGGCGACCGCGTCGTCTGGACCGGCACGACCAGTGAAGCACCCGCCACTGACAGTCACGTCGACGCGGGCGGCCGCACCGTCATCCCGGGCTTCGTCGACTCACACGCCCACCTCCTGTACGCCGGTGACCGCACCGACGAGTTCACCGCGCGGATGGCGGGCCGCCCGTACACGGCCGGAGGCATCCGGCGCACCGTCGCCGCCACCCGCCGCGCCACCGACGCCGACCTCGCCGACCGCCTGGCCGCCCACCTCCGCGAGATGCTCCGGCAGGGCACCACCACCGCCGAGACGAAGTCCGGCTACGGCCTCACCGTCACCGACGAGGCCCGCGCCCTCCGCATCGCGCGCGGCATGACCGACGAGGTCACCTACCTCGGCGCGCACGTCGTCCCGCCCGAGTACGCCGACGCGCCCGACGCCTACGTCGCCCTCGTCACCGGCCCGATGCTCGACGCCGCCGCCCCCCACGCCCGCTGGATCGACGCCTTCTGCGAACGCGGTGCCTTCGACGCCGACCAGGCCCGCGCCGTCCTGACGGCGGGCGCGGCACGGGGACTGACGCCGCGCCTGCACGCCAACCAGCTGGGGCCCGGCCCCGGCGTCCGGCTCGCCGTGGAACTGGGCGCCGCCTCGGCCGACCACTGCACCCACCTGACCGCCGCCGACATCGCGGCCCTCGCCGACAGCGGCGGCCGGACCGTCGCGACCCTCCTGCCCGGCTGCGAGTTCTCCACCCGCTCGCCCTACCCGGACGCCCGCGGCCTCCTCGCGGCCGGAGCCGTCGTCGCCCTCGCCACCGACTGCAACCCCGGCTCGTCCTACACCAGTTCGCTCCCGTTCTGCATCGCCGTCGCGGTCCGGGAGATGGGCATGACGCCGGACGAGGCCCTCTGGTCCGCCACCGCGGGCGGCGCCGCCGCGCTGCGCCGCACCGACATCGGCCGTCTCACGCCCGGCGCCCGCGCCGACCTCGTCCTCCTCGACGCCCCGTCGCCCGTCCACCTCGCCTACCGGCCCGGCGTCCCCCTCGTCACAATGGTCTGGCGTGCCGGACGGCGCGTCGTCTAGTGCTGTGGCCGGGGAGGTTTGCCGGGTCACGGCTCCCCCAGCCTGGCGGCTGGGGGTGCCCCCAGGTGCGGTGCATCGCAAGGCGCCGGATCGCAGCTCGTACTCGGCCGTACTTGCGCGATTCGGTAACGCAGCGAGGTTCCCCCAGGCCTGGAGGCCTGGGAGGTGCCCCCACGCCGGGCGTCGTGAGTCGGTGAACCTTTCCGGTCACAGCACTAGGGTCGCGACCGTGCCGGGCGGACCACACCGGCCCGGCGGAGAGAGAACAGCACATGGCGAAGGACACCCGGGGACGGACCACCGGCGGCGAGGGCGCCGCCACGCCACCCCACCCGTCAGGAACGGTCGCCGACCCGGCCGCGCCCCTGCCCGGCCCCCCGGCCCCGGTGGCGCCCGCCACAGGACTCGGCTCGCGCTTCCTGCGCCTGTGGGCGGCCGTCACGTTCTCCAACCTCGGCCAGGGCGCCAGCGCCATCGCCTTCCCCTGGCTCGCGACGACCCTGACCGGCAACCCGCTCGCCATCGCCCTCGTCGGCGCCGCGGTCCGCCTGCCCTGGCTGCTGTTCAGCCTCCCGGCCGGGGTGCTCGCCGACCGACTCGACCGCCGCCGGATCATGCTCGCGATGAGCGCCGCGCGCACCGTCGTGGTCGGGACCGTCGCGCTGCTCGTGGCCCTCGACGTGATGTCCCTGCCGCTGCTGTACGTGTGCGCGCTGGTCCTGGGCTTCGCCGAGGTCCTCTTCGACAACACCTCGCAGGTCCTGCTGCCCTCGCTGGTGGACCGCGACCGCCTCGCCGCGGCCAACGGGCGGCTGATGGCGGGCCAGGTCGTCACCGAGGACTTCTTCGCCCGCCCGCTCGGCGGCTTCCTGATCGGCGTCGCCGTCGCCGTGCCGTTCGCCTTCGACGCGCTCACCGCCGTGGTCGCCGGGGTCCTGCTGCTCACGCTGCGCGGCACCTTCCGGGCGGTGCGCGTGCCCGCCCAGCCGGGGCCCGCCGAGGCGGCGCCCGCCACCCGGCGGCGGATGCGCGCCGAGATCGCCGAGGGCGTCCGCTACCTGTGGGGCCACGCGCTGCTGCGCCCGCTCGCCATCTCGCTCGCCGTCCTCAACATGGTGGGGCAGGGCGCCATGGCGACCTACGTCCTGTACGCGCAGGAGATCCTGGGCCTCGGCGCGCTCGGCTTCGCCGTCCTCACGTCCGTGGGCGGCGTCGGGGGCCTGCTCGGCGGCCTGCTCGCGTCGCGGCTGACGCGCCGTATCGGCGAGGCGCGGTCCCTCTTCTGCCTGCTCGCCATCGAGTGCGTGGCCTACGGGACGGCCGCCCTGTCGTCGAACGCCTACGCGGTCGGCGCAGCGATGGGCATCTCCGGCTTCGGCGTGGTGATGTGGAACGTCGTGACAGTCTCGCTGCGGCAGACTCTCATCCCCGACCACCTGCTGGGCCGCGTCAACAGCGTCTACCGCCTCCTCGGCTGGGGCACCATGCCGCTGGGCATGGCCGCTGTCGGCGGCCTGGCCGTGGCGGTGGAGGCGCTCGTAAGCCGGGAGGCCGGGCTGCGCGCCCCGTACGCCGTCGCGCTGCTGGGGATCGCCGCGCTGTCGCTCTACATGCGGCGGCATCTGCGCCAGCGCAGCATCGACGCCGCGCTGGGCACGCGTCCCTGAGGCACCCGCCCCGGTCAGGCGGGGTCGGGCACGGGGGCGTCCGCCGCCCCGTCGGCCGCCGCGGGCAGGCCCGCCCACGCGCGGGCCCGCGCCCGTTCCCGCGAGTGCAGCGCGTCCCCGGCGGCGATCACCCGGGGGCGCAGCTCCGGCGCCGTGGTCATGGCCCTGAACAGGAACATCGACGAGACCTCGTGGTCCGGCCTGTGCAGCACCTCGATGCCGTCGCCCGCGCACACAGGACCGGGGACGAGCACCCGGAAGTAGACCCCGGAACGCGCCTCCGCGGTGAACCTCTTGATCCAGCCGCGCTCACCGAGCCACGTGGCGAAGGTCCGGCACGGGATGCGGGGGCTCGACGCCTCCAGCACCAGCCCGCCGCCGACGCGCCACCGCTCCCCGATCCGCACGTCCGACAGGTCGGCGCCGACCGTCGTCAGGTTCTCGCCGAAGACGCCGTTGGCCAGCGGGCGCCCGAGCAGCGCCTCCCAGCGGTCCAGGTCCTCCCGCGCGTACGCGTACACCGCCTGGTCGTCGCCGCCGTGGAACCGCAGGTCGCACACCGTGTCCCCGGCGAGCCCGCTGCCGCCGACCCCGCGCGGTCCCGGGGCGCTGACGGCGACTGGCCCGGCGACCGGGCGCTTGTCGATCCCGGTCAGTCCCGACGGCGCGTCGGTCGTCGCCACCGCTCCGGCGCTGCCGACGTTGACGGTCAGCACGGTCGGAACCATCGGTACGTCCAAGGGCGCGGTGTCGCCCGGCACAGTGGTCTCTCGCACGGTGCCGAGGATACGGCCGCCCCCGCGTCCTCAACCCCCCGTGGCGGGAGTGACCTCAAGCACCGCCTTCCCCGTCACGCGTCCCTCGCCCAGCGCCGCGACCGCCTCACCGGTGCGGTCCCAGGAGCCGCGCCAGCCGATCTGCGGGTCCAGCTCACCCCGCGCCACCAGCCCGGCCAGCCAGCTCAGGTCCGCACCGAGCCCGACGCCGTCGTGCAGCAGGAAGTACGTCGTCACGACACGGTCGTGCCCCAGGGAGCCGAACAGCGCGCCGAAGGGGAACGTCTCGCCCCGTCCCTCCGTGTGCCCCACCGCCACCAGCGTCCCGTGCGACGCCAGCGCGCCGAAGGCCGCCACCAGATGACCACCGCCCACCGTGTCCAGCACGCCGTGCACCGGCGCGGTCAGCCCGTCCGTGATGCCCTCGGTGCCGACGACCACCTCGTCCGCGCCCAGCGCGCGCAGCGCCGCCTCGTTGGCGGCGTCCCGCGTCGTGGCGATCACATGCGCGCCGCCGCGCGCGGCGAGCTGGAGCGCGAACCGCCCGACCCCGCTGCCCGCCCCCGTCACCAGCACACGGCGGCCCAGCAGCGGCCCCACGCGGTGCAGCGCCCGCAGCGCCGTGCCCGCGGCGACCGGCAGCGTGCTGGCCGCGCCGGGGTCGGCCCCCTCCGGTATCGCGCCGAGCCAGTCCGTCCGCACACTGCGCAGCTCCGCCCAGGCACCGCCCTCGCCGAGCCCGACCACCGGGGTGCCCACCGGCGGCCCCGAACCGTCCGCCGCCGCCCGGACGACGACGCCCGCCGCGTCCCAGCCGGGCACGGTGCCGGCCTCGCCCTCGGGCACGGCGTGCGTGACCTCGCCGTGGTTCAGCGAGAAGGCGGAGACACGGACCAGCGCCTCGTCGGGGCGCGGCTCGGGGTCGGGCACCTCGGCGGGCGCGAGATGGCCGGGAGCCGAGTGGTCGATGGTCCAGGCACGCATGGCGCGTCACCTCTCTGTCGGTCGGGCACGCAGATGTCGGGCGGCGCCGGTGGGGACGGAGGTCCCCGACCGGGCGACGGACAGATAGTGCCAGTCACCGGCACATGCGTGCAACAGGCTTCTGGATGTCACCGGCGGCGGGTAGACTCCGTCGCATGACGGACACCGGACTGACGCTGCGGGAGCGCAAGAAGCTGCGCACCCGGCACGCGCTGGTGGACGAGGCGCTGCGGTTGTTCACCGAGAAGGGCTTCGCCGCCGCCACGCTGGACGAACTTGTGGACGCCGTGGAGATCTCCCAGCGGACGTTCTTCCGCATGTTCGCCTCGAAGGAGGACGTCGCGCTCGCGCCCGAGAAGGAGCTGTGGGCGGCGTACCTCGCCCACGTCGAACAGCACCCGCCCGGCCCGTCCCCGCTGCCCGACCACGTCGCCGCGCTCCACGCGGCGCTCGACGCGATGGCCGACGGGTGGGAGACCCGGTTCCTGGCCAGCAGGGCGCTGTGCGACCGCACGCCCGTCCTCGTCGCGCACAGCCTGCGCCACTGCGCCGACGTCACCGACCGCGTCGTCGCCGTCAGCCTGCCGCCCGGCCGCTCCGAGCTGGAGCTGCGCCTGCTGCTCGAACTCTTCCTGACCGCCTGGCGCTGGGCGCTGGCCCGCTGGTCCGAGGGCGGTGCGCCCGATCGCGCCGCGCTCAAGGCGAGGATGCGCGAGTCCTTCGCCACCCTCCCGGACATCGCCCCGCTGCTCGGCGCCCCCTGAGCCGCCCGGCCGTTCCGCCGCCCCGCGCGCACGCGAAAGAGGCCCTCCGGGGCATCCACGCACGTGAAGGTCGTGAATGCCCCGGCGGGCCCCTGCGGTGGCGCGGAAACGGCGCCTGCGGGATCGGGGCGTCACCGCGGCCCCGCGCCCGGCTCAGTCCTCGGCCAGCAGCCCCCGTCGCAGCCGCGCCAGCGTCCGCGTCAGCAGCCGCGACACGTGCATCTGCGAGATCCCCAGCTCCTCGCCGATCTCCGACTGCGTCATGTTGGCGACGAACCGCAGCGACAGGATCGTGCGGTCGCGCGGCGCCAGACCGGCGATCAGCGGCTTCAGCGACTCGATGTACTCGATGCCCTCGAGATCGTGGTCCTCGTAGCCGAGCCGGTCGGCCAGCGCGCTCTCGCTGTCGTCCTCCTCCGGCTGCGCGTCCAGCGAGCTGGCGGTGTACGCGTTGGACGCCGTCAGTCCCTCGACGACCTCGTCCTCCGGCACGCCGAGCCGCTCGGACAGTTCCGCGACGGTGGGCGCGCGGTCCAGCTGCTGCGTCAGCTCGTCGCCCGCCTTGGCGAGGTCGAGCCGCAGTTCCTGGAGACGGCGCGGCACCCGCACCGACCACGAGGTGTCGCGGAAGAACCGCTTGATCTCCCCGATGATCGTCGGCATCGCGAATGTGGGGAACTCCACACCGCGCTCCGCGTCGAACCGGTCGATCGCCTTGATCAGCCCGATCGTGCCGACCTGGACGATGTCCTCCATCGGTTCGCTGCGGGAGCGGAAGCGCGAGGCGGCGAAGCGGACCAGCGCCAGGTTGAGTTCCACCAGCGTGTTGCGGACATACGCGTAGGCGTGGGTGCCCTCCTCAAGCGCCGCCAGGCGGGCGAAGAGGGATTTCGACAGGGCGCGCGCGTCGGGCGGCGCCACGTCCTCGAACGGGGGCAGTTCGGCCAGGGACGCGAACAGATCGTCCTCCGTGGCCCGGAACTGCGCAGGCACGAACGCCGTGGCGGCCGGTTCGAGTACCGGGTCCGCCGCCGTGAACGTGCGCGGTCGAGGGGCGGGTGACATAACGGTGTCCTCCGTAAGTATCTCGGCATATGGCTGCCGAAGCCGTGACGTGCACTGCGAGGTGCGGCGCCTCCAAGCCGGCCGTATCGGATTCCTTCAACCCCTACGCCTATCGGGGATCGGGCCGCCCTGGCAAGTTCGCTCCGCCCGGAACCGGAGGGATGCCCGATTCGTTCGGCTGTCGGGACCAGAGGGCACGGGCTAAGGTTTCGAACCTAGCCAGTGAAGGCTCGGAGGAGAAGAGGGGGCTGCATGGACCGCGGGACACCGGACAGCGCGCACCGGAAGCAGCTGACGATCGACGTGCGGCGCAACGGGCCTGGCGCCGTGGTCACCCCGGCAGGTGAGCTGGACCACCATTCTGCCGACGCGCTGCGCGACGCCCTGGAGCAGTGCATCGCGGACGGCTGCCGCCGTATCGTCATCGACTGCTCGGCGCTCGAGTTCTGCGACTCGACCGGACTCAATGTGCTGCTGGCCACACGGCTGGAGGCGGAGGCGGTCGGTGGCGAGATCCACCTGGCGGCGATGCGGCCCATCGTCGCCCGGGTCTTCGAGATAACCGGTGCCGGCTCGGTCTTCACCGTGCACAGCACCCTTGCCGACGCCCTCGCGGCGCTCCCGGCGGACTGAGTGACGGGCGATACGCGCCGAACCGCCACAGGCGCGCGCGTCACACGATTGCCGGGATGGGGTGGGTGTGGCGACCCGCCCTCCGGGCAGGAGACCACACAGACCGATGTGTCCCCGGCGTCCCCAGGACGCCGGCGGACGAACGTTTCAGCAGCGTGGGGACGCGGTGAGGGGAGGCGTGGGCATGAATGCGACCCGGCCGATCCCGGCAGGCAGCGGTGACCCCGGGCCGGAGCCACAGAGCCCGGCCGCCGTCGACGAGAGCGGATACGGCACCGCCGGCTACGGGGACGTGGTGGGCGCCGAGGCCGTGGGCGAGACCGGCACGGACGTGCGGGAGCACGGCGCCCCGCCGGTGACGGAGGACGCGGCGGACGCGGACACGGACACGGCGGACGAGGGGCGCCCGCGCGCGGAGCCGATGCGGCAGATCAGACGGCTGCGGCTGGTGGGCACCGCCGGTGTCGTCGCGCGGTCGCGCGAGTTCCTGCGCGAGGCCCTGCACGACTGGGGCTGGCTCCCCTCCGAGACGGAGGAGCAGCGCGCCACCGCCGAGGACGCCCTGCTCGTCGTCTCCGAGCTGGTCACGAACGCCTGCCTCCACGCCGGGGGCCCCGACGAGCTGCGCGTCGGCCATGCCGCGAAGGTCCTGCGCATCGAGGTCGTGGACGGCGGCGAGGGCGACCCCGCCCTGCGCACCACCCGCCGCGCCGGCCAGCCAGGCGGCCACGGCATGTTCATCGTGGAACGGCTCTGCCTCGACTGGGGCGTCGCGCACGACACCGCGTCCGGCGGCAAGACCGTCTGGGCCGAGGTGGCCGCCCCGCCCGGCCTCGCGTGACCCGCGGGGCCCGTCCGCCCCTCCCGGCTCCACCGGGTCCTCCGCCGTCCGCCGGGATTGCCCGGTGACACCGGTACGGCGTCGCGGGGCGTCTACCATCGCCCCATGACCCGAGTACTGCTCGCAGAGGACGACGCATCCATCTCGGAGCCGCTGGCACGTGCCCTGCGTCGCGAGGGCTACGAGGTGGACGTGCGGGAGGACGGCCCCGCGGCCCTGCGCGCAGGACTGCGCGGCGACGTGGACCTCGTGGTCCTCGACCTCGGCCTGCCGGGGATGGACGGCCTGGAGGTCTGCCGCCGGCTGCGCACCGAGGGTCTGACCCTGCCCGTGCTGGTCCTGACGGCCCGCGCGGACGAGGTGGACACCGTCGTCGGGCTCGACGCGGGCGCCGACGACTACGTGACGAAGCCGTTCCGCCTGGCCGAGCTGCTGGCCCGCGTCCGGGCCCTGCTGCGCCGCGGCACGACGGAGTCCGCCCCCGCGCCCGCCGTCCACGGCATCCGGATCGACGTCGAGTCGCACCGCGCCTGGATGGGCGAGGAGGAGTTGCACCTGACCGCCAAGGAGTTCGACCTGCTGCGCGTGCTGGTACGGGACGCGGGCCGCGTCGTGACGCGCGAGCAGCTGATGCGCGAGGTGTGGGACACGACCTGGTGGTCCTCCACGAAGACCCTCGACATGCACATCTCCTGGCTCCGCAAGAAGCTCGGCGACGACGCGGCCAACCCCCGCTACATCGCCACGGTCCGCGGCGTGGGGTTCCGCTTCGAGAAGAGCTGACGGACCCCCGCCGTGCGCCGTCGCCTGATCAACTCGACCCTGGCCGTCGTCCTCGTCGTCCTCGCGGTCTTCGGTTTCTCGCTCTTCCTGGTGGAGGCCAGGTCCATCGAGTCGACCGCCCGCGACCGGCTGGACGCGGAGGCGGCCCGCGTGCTGGCGGACGTGGAGAGCCGGATCGCGTCCGGCGACCCGGTCACGGCCGAGGAGCTGCGCGCGTCTGTGCCGGCCGACCGGTTCGTGGAGATCGAGCTGGCGGAGGGGGAGCCGGTCCTGATCGGCGAGGAGCCGTCGGGCGAGGACATGACGGCCGTGGAGACCGGCGTGCACGGCGAGCGGGTGACCGTGGCGCAGCCGCGCAGCGTCGTCAGCGACGAGATCGGCCGCATGGTGACGATCACGCTCGTCGTCTCGCTGCTGGCGGTCGGCGCCGCCGTGCTGCTGGCGGTCCGGCAGGCCAACCGGGTCTCCGCGCCGCTGACCGACCTCGCCGAGGCGGCGGAACGGCTCGGCTCGGGCGACCCGCGCCCCCGCCACCGCCGCTACGGCGTCCCGGAGCTGGACCGCGTCGCCGACGTCCTGGACGCCAGCGCCGAGCGGATCGCCCGCATGCTGACGGCGGAGCGCCGCCTCGCCGCCGACGCCTCCCACCAGCTGCGCACCCCGCTGACGGCCCTGTCGATGCGGCTCGAGGAGATCATCGCCACCGAGGACCGCGACACCGTCCAGGAGGAGGCGGCGATCGCCCTGGCGCAGGTGGAGCGGCTCACCGACGTCGTCCAGCGGCTGCTGACGAACTCCCGCGACCCCCGGCTCGGCTCCGCCGTCGCCTTCGACATCGACGAGGTCGTCGTCCAGCAGATCGAGGAGTGGAAGCCCGCCTACCGCAGCGAGGGCCGGGCGATAGTGCACTCGGGCCGGGCGGGCCTGCGCGCGGTGGGCACGCCGGGCGCCGTCTCGCAGGTCCTCGCCTGCCTGATCGAGAACGCGCTGATGCACGGCGCGGGCACGGTCGCGCTGCGCACCCGCACGACGGGCAACCAGGTGGTCGTCGAGGTCACCGACCAGGGCCCCGGCGTCCCCTCGGAGCTGGGCGCCCGGGTGTTCGAACGCACGGTCAGCGGCCGCAACTCGACGGGCCTGGGCCTCGCGGTGGCGCGCGACCTGGCGGAGGCGGACGGCGGGCGGCTCGAACTGCTCCAGGCGCGGCCGCCGGTCTTCGCGCTGTTCCTGAGCCGGGAGGCCGCCGAGCAGGGCGGCGGCGGCTCAGACCGCGTCTGACGGGCCGGTCGTCCGCACGGTGCCGCCGGGCGCCGGTTCCGCCGGGGCGGTGGCGGGGGTGGCGCGGAAGACCCACGTGCGGTAGGACCAGAAGCGGAAGAGCGAGCCGATGCCGAGGCCGAGGACGTTCTTCGCGAGGTTGTCGGCGAGGGGCGAGGTGAAGCCGAGGCCGTAGTGCGAGAGCGCGAGCAGCCCGTTCTCGATGACCATCCCCGCGCCGGAGAAGAGCAGGAAGAGTCCGGCCTCCCGGCTCCTGCCGGTCTTGTCGCGGTGGCGGTAGGTCCAGTAGCGGTTGCCCGCGTAGTTGGTGCAGATCGCGGCCGAGGTGGCGATCACGCCGGAGCGCACGGGGGCGAGGCCCGCCGCCTGCGTACACAGGTTGAAGACCACGACGTTGACGAGGAAACCGAACGCCCCGACGGTGCCGAACTTGGCCGCCTCCCGCGCGACTCCGCGCAGCCGGTCGCGGAGTGTGAGCGCCTCGGTCATGGCAGCCATGGTAACCAGGCGCCTCCCTGCGTCCTCCGGGGGCGTGGCGGATACGCTGTGTGCGTGACATTTCCCGTGGTCGGCATGGTCGGCGGGGGGCAGCTCGCCCGTATGACCCACGAGGCGGGCATCCCGCTCGGCATCAGATTCAGGCTGCTCAGCGACACGCCGCAGGACTCCGCCGCGCAGGCGGTGCAGGACGTCGTGATCGGCGACTACCGCGATCTCGCGACACTCCGCGCGTTCGCGAAGGGCTGTGACGTGATCACTTTCGATCACGAACACGTCCCGACCGAACACCTGCGGGCCCTGGAGGCGGACGGCGTGCCCGTCCGCCCCGGCCCGGACGCGCTGGTGCACGCGCAGGACAAGGGCGTGATGCGCGCCCGGCTCACCGAGCTGGGCGTCCCCTGCCCGCGCCACCGCGTCGTGGCCGACCCGGACGACGTGGTGCGCTTCGCCGCCGAGACCGGCGGGTTCCCCGTGGTGCTGAAGACGGTGCGCGGCGGGTACGACGGCAAGGGCGTGTGGGTCGTGCCGGACGCCGCCTCCGCCGCCGCGACCACCGCGCCGTTCCGCGCCGGGGTCGCCGTGCTGGCCGAGGAGAAGGTGGACTTCGCCCGCGAACTGGCGGCGAACGTGGTGCGCTCCCCGCACGGCCAGGCCGTCGCGTACCCGGTCGTGGAGTCCGTGCAGGTCGGCGGCGTCTGCGACACGGTGATCGCCCCCGCGCCCGACCTGCCCGACGACCTCGCCCTCGCGGCCCAGCAGCTGGCGCTGCGGATCGCGGCCGACCTGGACGTCACGGGCCACCTGGCCGTCGAGCTGTTCGAGACCAGGGACGGCCGGGTCCTCGTCAACGAGCTGGCGATGCGCCCGCACAACTCCGGCCACTGGACGCAGGACGGCGCCGTCACCTCCCAGTTCGCCAACCACCTGCGGGCCGTGCTCGACCTGCCGCTCGGCGACCCGCGCCCCCGCGCGCGCTGGACGGTGATGGCCAACGTCCTCGGCGGCGACTTCCCCGACATGTACCAGGGCTACCTGCACTGCATGGCGCGCGACCCGAAGCTGAAGATCCATATGTACGGCAAGGACGTGAAGCCGGGCCGCAAGGTCGGCCACGTCACCACCTACGGCGACGACCTGGACGACGTCAGGGAGCGCGCCCGGCACGCGGCCGACTACCTCAGAGGAGTCATCACCGAATGAGCCCGCAGGACACCGCAGGACGCCCGCCCCTGGTCGGCATCGTGATGGGATCGGACTCCGACTGGCCGGTGATGCGGGCCGCCGCCGAGGCGCTGGACGAGTTCGGCGTGCCGCACGAGGTGGACGTCGTCTCCGCGCACCGGATGCCGCACGAGATGCTCGCGTACGGGGAGGAGGCGGCCGGGCGCGGCCTGAAGGCGGTCATCGCGGGCGCGGGCGGCGCGGCGCACCTGCCGGGCATGCTCGCCGCGCTGACGCCGCTGCCGGTGATCGGCGTGCCGGTGCCGCTGAAGCACCTGGACGGCATGGACTCGCTGCTGTCCATCGTGCAGATGCCCGCCGGCGTGCCCGTCGCGACGGTGTCCATCGGCGGCGCGCGCAACGCCGGGCTCCTCGCCGTCCGCCTGCTCGCCGCGCACGACGAGGCGCTGCTGACGCGGATGCAAGAGTTCCAGCTCTCCCTGCGCGAGCAGGCCACCGAGAAGGGCCGCCGACTGCGCGCCGCCCGTGCGGAAGGGCCCGCCGCGTGACCGACAGCCTCGCCGCGGCCCGCGCGCTGCTCGCGGAACACCCCGTCGTGGACGGGCACAACGACCTGCCGTGGGCCCTGCGCGAGCAGGCGGGCTACGACCTGGACCGCCTCGACATCGCCGCCGACCAGAGCGCCAGCCTGCACACGGACCTCGCCCGGCTGCGGGCGGGCGGCGTGGGCGGCCAGTTCTGGTCGGTGTACGTGGCCGCCGAGTACGCGGGGGACCGCGCTGTGAGCGCCGTCCTGGAGCAGATCGACGCGGTCGCCGCGCTGCTCGCCCGTTACCCCGGGTCGCTGCGCCGCGCGCTGACCGCCGACGACCTGGAGGCCGCACGCGCCGAGGGCCGTATCGCGTCGCTGATGGGCGCGGAGGGCGGGCACAGCATCGCCAACTCCCTGGCGACCCTCCGTGCCCTCCACACACTGGGCGTGCGCTACATGACGCTCACGCACAACCTGACGATCGACTGGGCCGACTCCGCCACCGACGCGCCCCGCCACGACGGCCTGTCCGCGTTCGGCGAGGAGGTCGTGCGCGAGATGAACCGTCTCGGCATGCTCGTGGACCTGTCGCACGTGGCCCCCAGCACCATGCGCGACGCGCTGCGGGTGACGGAGGCGCCGGTCCTGTTCTCCCACTCGTCGTCGCGCGCCGTCTGCGACCACCCGCGCAACATCCCGGACGACGTGCTGGAGCGGCTGCCGTCCAACGGCGGGGTGGCGATGGCGACCTTCGTGCCGCAGTTCGTGCTGCCCGCCGCGTACGAGTGGTTCACCGGCGCCGCCGACCACATGCGCGCCCACGGCTTCCGGCCGCTGGACCACACGCCTGAGGCCATGCGCCTGCTCGCCGCGTACGAGGCCGCCCACCCCCGGCCGCACGCCACGGTGGCCACCGTCGCCGACCACCTCGACCACATGCGGGACGTCGCGGGCGTGGACCACGTCGGCCTCGGCGGCGACTTCGACGGGACGGCGTACCTGCCGGACGGCCTCGACAGCGTCGCGTGCTACCCGAACCTCGTCGCCGAGCTGCTCGACCGGCGCTGGTCGGAGGCCGACCTGGCGAAGCTGACGTGGCGGAACGCGGTGCGCGTCCTGCGGGACGCCGAGGCGGTCGCCCGGGACGTGGCCGGGCGGCGCGGCCCGTCGCTCGCGACCCTCGCGCGGCTCGACGGCTGACCCTCGCGAACGAAACGGGCATCTGCCGCATAGCGGAGCCAAGTGGACGCCGGTTGCCTCCTGGTGACCGAGTTCACTCGGCCCGCGGCCCGTTCATCCTGTGAACGTGACGCGCGTCAACCGCCGTCCGCCGATCAACGGCCGGACCAGGGTCGTTGACGGTGCGTCACCGCCGCCGGTTCTCGCCCTCCGTGCCGGACCGGACGCGCGGTGTGACGGGTGCCTCGTCCGGGTATCGCCGGTCACACTCCTTCTGCGCCCTCTTTCTTGTGCCGTCCGAATTCATCGGCTTAACGTTCTGCCGCGCCGCGTCTCCGCGGCGCACCGCCCCCGGACGCCGAGTCCTGTCACCGGAGGCGGGGACACAGAGCTTTCCGCGTGACAGGAGCGGGGGACCCAATTCCGCCGGTGCCGACCCCAGGGGACGCACCGGCTCGGGGTGAAGCCGACGCCGTGCACCGGGCATCCGTGTGCCCGGAACGCCGTCGGCCGGGCAGTCTCCGGCCCGAACCCGACAGCTGACCTCGCAGGCGTCGGAGAGGAGCACACGCATGCCCGCACACGGACGTCACCGTCGCCGGCGAGCCGGCCGCATCTCCCGCGTCTCCCTGCTGCTCACCGCCGGCGGCGCCGGCGTGGCCCTGCCCCTCGTCGCGGCGGGCGGGGCGAACGCCGCGACGCCCGACACATACGAGGTCCAGCCCGGCGACAGCCTGGTGAAGATTGCCGCCGCCCAGGGCGTCGACGGCGGCTGGGAGGCGCTGTACGGCGCCAACAAGGACGTCGTCGGCACCGACCCGGGCCTGATCCACCCGGGCGAGACCCTGACGCTCGACGGCATCTCCGTCACCGCCCAGGCCGCCGCCCCCGCGCCCGCCGAGGCGCCCGCCGCGCAGCCCGCGACCGGCTCGTACGTCGCCCCCGTCGCGGGCGTCCACGGCAGCGGCTACGGCACGGCCGGGTCCCTGTGGGCCTCCGGGCACCACACCGGCGCCGACTTCCCGGTCGGCAGCGGTACGCCGGTCGCCGCCATCACGGACGGCGAGGTCATCACGGCCGGTTCCGGCGGCTCGTACGGCAACCAGGTCGTCATCAGGCACGCCGACGGCCACTACAGCCAGTACGCCCACCTGTCGTCGATCTCCGTCAGCGTCGGCCAGACCGTCTCCACGGGCCAGCAGATCGGCCTGTCCGGCTCCACCGGGAACTCCACCGGCCCGCACCTGCACTTCGAGGTGCGCACCGGCCCCGACTACGGCTCGGACATCGACCCGATCGCCTACCTGGCGCAGCACGGCGTGACCGCCTGACGGCCCACCCCGTCCCCACACGCGCGGGGGGCAGGACCCGGTTCCCCGGGCCCTGCCCCCCGCGCGCCGTCCCCCGGCCGGGTCAGCGGCTGAGCGCCTGGTAGCGGCGTACGGCCAGCGGCGCGAAGACCGCCGTCAGCACGACCGGCCACGCCACGGCGAGCAGCAGCGCGTTGTCCGACGCCCAGCCGCCGCCGCTGACGCCGGGGTTGCCGAACAGGTCGCGCAGCGCGGTGACGGTCGCGGACAGCGGATTCCACTCCGAGACGGTGCCGAGCCAGCCGGGCATCAGCTCGGGGGAGGTGAAGACGTTGGACACCGCGGTCAGCGGGAAGGCCAGCGGGAAGACGATGCCGCCCACGGCCTCCTCGTTGCGCACCACCAGGCCCAGGTAGATGCCGATCCAGGTGATGGCCACGCGCAGCAGGAGCACGAGCAGCAGGGCCAGCGCCGCGCGCCCGATGCCCCGGTGCCAGTCCCAGCCGACCAGCAGGCCGCACACCAGGACGACCACCAGTTCCACCAGCGCGCGCAGCAGGTCGGCCGTGCACCGGCCCATCAGCAGAGCGGGGCGGGCGATCGGCATCGAGCGGAAGCGGTCCACGACACCGCGCCGCACGTCCACGGCGATGGCGGTGCCGCTCGCGCCCATGCCGTACAGCATCGTCATCGCGAAGACGCCGGGCACCAGGAACTCCCGGTAGTTCCCGCCGCCCGCGACCGACATGCCGCTGCCGAAGACGTAGCCGAAGACCAGCACGAACATGATCGGCAGCACGAAGTACAGCACCGCCTCCTCGGGGACCCGCACGAGGTGCGCCATGTGCCGCCGCGTCATCGTCAGGCTGTCCGCGACGAGCCCCCGCCGCCGCGCCGGGGCGTACCCCTCGTGCACCGTGTCCGCGCTCATGCGGCACGCTCCTTCCCGGCGTCCGTGGTGTGTCCGGTGAGGTGCAGGAACGCCTCGTCCAGCGTCGGCCGCCGTGTGCCGATGTCCTCCACCGTGATGCCTGCCTCGTGCAGCGCCCGCGCCACTCCGGTGAGCGCCGCCACGTGATCGCTGACGGGTACGGACGCCCGCCGCGTGTCGGGGTCCGACTCCGGCCGCGCCCCCGGCCCGGCCACCCCGGCGAGCAGCTGCGTCACGCCCGCCAGGTCGGCGAAGTCGCGCACGACGACCTCGATCCGTGCGCCGCCGAGCCGCGCCTTCAGGTCGTCCGCCGTGCCCTCCGCCGCGATCCGCCCGGCGTCGATCACGGAGATGCGGTCCGCCAGCTGGTCGGCCTCCTCCAGGTACTGCGTGGTCAGCAGGACGGTCGTCCCCCCTGCGACGAGGGACCTGACCGCGTCCCACACCTGGTTGCGGCTGCGGGGGTCGAGCCCGGTGGTGGGCTCGTCCAGGAAGAGGACGCGCGGTACGCGCACCATGCTCGCCGCGAGGTCGAGACGCCTGCGCATGCCGCCCGAGTACTGCCCCGCGTTGCGCCCGGCCGCCTCGGTGAGGCCGAACCGCTCCAGCAGCTCGTCCGCCCGCCGCCGCGCCCCGCGCCGGCCGAGGCCGTGGAAGGTGCCGAACATGACGAGGTTCTGCCGTCCGCTGAGCTGCTCGTCCACGGCCGCGTACTGCCCGGTGAGCCCGATGAGGCCGCGTACCTCGTCCGGTCGCCGCGCGACGTCGAGGCCGCAGATCTCGGCGCGGCCCTCGTCGTAGCGCAGCAGTGTCGTGAGCGCGCGGACGGCGGTGGTCTTGCCCGCGCCGTTCGGGCCGAGCAGCCCGTGGACCGTTCCTGCGGGCACGGTCAGGCCGAAGCCGTCCAGCGCCAGCTTGCCGCCGCCGCCCGGGTCGCCGAACCGTTTCCGCAGCCCGTCGGCCGCTATGGCGAGGTCTGCCATGGGGAACCCCCTGAGTACAAGGAACTCTCTACAGCGCAAACTGTTTACACTGTAGATTTCGTTGTACACCATACACAGTTCTAGGATGACGTCAACCGGCGGGCGGGCCGGACCGAGGGAACGGGAGAACGGGCATGGCCACCGAGCCGAAAGGCGGCGGACGGGACCCGCAATACCTGCTCGACCTGCTCTGGCGGCGGCAGCGCCCCGGGACGCGCGGCCCGCGCGGCAGCCTCACCCTGGACCAGATCGTCGGCGCGGCCATCGAGATCGCGGACGCCGAGGGCATCGACGGCGTGTCGATGCGCAAGGTCGCGCAGAAGGTGGGCGTCACGACGATGTCGCTCTACCGCTACGTGCCGGGCAAGGACGACCTGCTCGACCTCATGTTCGAGATGGGCACCGGGCGGCCCGACACCAGTGGCTGGCCCGACGACTGGTACGGCCGCCTGCTCGCCTACGGCAAGGACGTGCGCCGCCTCATGGTCGCGCGGCCCTGGATGATCGACATCCCTATCAGCGGCCCCCCGATGGGGCCCAACAACATCGCGTGGATGGAGGTCCTGCTCGCCTCGCTGTCGGACACGCCGATGAGCGAGGAGACGAAGCTCGGCGTGCTGATGGTCGTCTCCGGCTTCGTCCTCAGCGAGGTGCGCCAGGAGGTCTCCATGCTCCGCGCCACCCCGCGCACGGGCATGGACTACATGGAGTGGGGCGAGGCGTACCAGCGGATGCTGGAGACGGTGGTGCACGACCCGGCCTATCCGGCCCTGTCGCGCCTGGTGAGGTCGGGCGTCTTCGCCGACGACCGCTCCTCGGCCGAGGAGGACTTCCTCTACAACCTGCGCTTCGTCCTCGACGGCATCGCCGCGCTCCTGGAACGGCGGGCCGCCCCCGCCGCGGAGGACGGCGCGGTGTGACGGCGGCGCGCGGCGGGGAGCCCGTACGGCCCCCGCCGCGCCGCGCGGGGGGGTCAGGGCAGGTTGCGGGCCATGACGATCCGCTGGACCTGGTTCGTGCCCTCGTAAATTTGTGTGATCTTCGCGTCCCGCATCATGCGCTCGACCGGGTAGTCCCGCGTGTAGCCGTAGCCGCCGAGGAGCTGCACCGCGTCGGTGGTGATCTCCATCGCGGCGTCCGACGCGTAGCACTTGGCCGCCGCGCCGAAGAACGTCAGATCGCTGTCGCCCCGCTCCGACCGCGCCGCCGCGGCGTACGTGAGCTGCCGCGCCGCCTCCAGCTTCATCGCCATGTCGGCCAGCATGAACTGCACGCCCTGGAAGTCCCCCACGGGCTTTCCGAACTGCTTGCGCTCCCGCACGTACCCCTTCGCGTAGTCCAGCGCGCCCTGCGCGATGCCGAGCGCCTGCGCTGCGATGGTGATCCGGGTGTGGTCGAGCGTCCGCATGGCGGTGGCGAAGCCGGTGCCCTCCTCGCCGATCATCCGGTCGGCGGGGACGCGCACGTTGTCGAGGTACACCTCGCGCGTCGGCGAGCCCTTGATGCCGAGCTTCTTCTCCGGCGCGCCGAACGACACGCCCTCGTCGCCCTTCTCCACGACGAACGCCGAGATCCCGCCGCGCGTGCGCTTGTCGGGGTCGGTGACGGCCATCACCGTGTAGTACTCGGACACCCCGGCGTTGGTGATCCAGCGCTTCACGCCGTTGAGCACGTACGCGTCGCCGTCGCGCACCGCGCGCGTGCGCATGCCGCCCGCGTCCGAGCCCGCGTCCGGCTCGGAGAGGCAGTACGAGAACATCGCGTCGCCCTTCGCCAGCGGCGCCAGGTACTTCGCCCGCAGCCCGGGCGAGCCGGACAGCATCACCGGCAGGGAGCCCAGCTTGTTCACGGCCGGGATCAGGGACGACGAGGCGCACACCCGCGCGACCTCCTCGATGACGATCACCGTCGCCAGCGCGTCCGCGCCCGCGCCGCCGTACTCCTCGGGGACGTGCACGGCGTGCAGGTCGTTCGCCACGAGCGCGTCCAGCGCCTCCTGCGGGAAGCGGCCCGCCTCGTCCACCTCGGCGGCGTACGGCGCGATCTTCGCCTCGGCCAGCGCGCGGACCGATTCGCGGAGCATCTCGTGCTCCTCGGCGGGGCGGTAGAGATCGAAGTCTGCGGCTCGGACCACGGGTCCCAACTCCTTGCTGACGGCTGCGGCGATGCTAACGACTGTTAAGTAACTAAAGCGCACCGTCGCCGTCCGGGGCAACGGGCGCCGGTGCTCGCGGCCCGCTGTCGGTCGCGGGGGCTATGCTCTGGACCCGTGAACAGCCCGACGAAGATCACGGTCATCGGCCTCGGCTATCTCGGCGCCACCCACGCGGCGGCCATGGCGGAGCTGGGCTTCGACGTCCTCGGCCTCGACATCGTGCCGGAGAAGATCCAGAAGCTGGCCAGAGGACACGCGCCGATCTACGAACCGGGCCTCGACGAGCTGCTCGGCCGCCATGTCGCCGGACTCCCGGGCTCCACCGGGCGCCTGTCGTTCACCACCTCGTTCGAGGACCTGGCCGCCTTCGGCGACATCCACTTCATCTGCGTCAACACCCCCCAGCGGCCCGGCGAATACGCGTGCGACATGTCGTACGTCGACGCCGCCGTGGACGCGCTCGCCCCGCACCTCGACCGGCCCGCCCTCGTCGTCGGCAAGTCCACCGTGCCGGTCGGCAGCGCCGCCCGCCTCGCCCGGCGCATCGCCGAGCTGGCCCCGGCGGGGGAGGAGGCCGAGCTGGCGTGGAACCCCGAGTTCCTCCGTGAGGGCTTCGCCGTCGAGGACACGCTCAGCCCGGACCGCATCGTCGCCGGTGTGACCAGCGAGCGCGCCGAGGCGGCCCTGCGCGAGGTGTACGCCACACCCGTCGCCGCCGGATCGCCGTTCCTCGTCACCGACCTGCCCACCGCCGAGCTGGTCAAGTCGGCCGCCAACGCGTTCCTCTCCACCAAGATCTCCTTCATCAACGCGATGGCCGAGATCTGCGAGACCGCCGACGGCGACGTGGTGAAGCTCGCCGAGGCGCTGGGGCACGACGACCGCATCGGCCGCAAGTTCCTGCGCGCGGGCATCGGCTTCGGCGGCGGCTGCCTCCCCAAGGACATCCGCGCCCTGATGGCGCGCGCGGGCGAGCTGGGCGCGGCGGAGGCCGTCGGCTTCCTCCGCGAGATCGACGCGATCAACATGCGCCGCCGCGCCGCCATGGTCGAGCTGACCCGCGAGTCGCTCGACGGCTCGCTGCTCGGCAAGCGCGTCGCCGTCCTCGGCGCCGCCTTCAAGCCGGACTCCGACGACGTCCGCGACTCGCCCGCCCTCAACATCGCGGGCCAACTGCACCTCCAGGGCGCCCAGGTGACGGTCTACGACCCCAAGGCCACCGAGAACGCCCGCCGCGTCTTCCCCACCCTCGCCTACGCCTCGTCCGCCCTGGAGGCCGCCCAGTCGGCCGACGCCGTGCTGCACCTCACGGAGTGGCGCGAGTTCCGCGAGGTCGATCCGGCCGCCATGGGCGAGGTGGTCACCGCCCGCCGCATCCTCGACGGGCGCAACACCCTCGACCCGGCGCTGTGGCGCAAGGCGGGCTGGACGTACCGCGCCCTCGGGCGGCCCACGGCCTGACGCCCCCCCGCTCGCCACGGACAGTCACCACAAGCGCACCATTTCTCCCACTTTGTGACGGGTGTGGTGCGCTAGGGTCCGGGCATGCCAGAGACCATGGGGAATCCAGCCACCCCGCCGGCACCGGCGGAACCGATCGAACTCAAGCGGGTCATGGGCCCTGGCCTCCTCCTGCTCTTCATCATCGGCGACATCCTCGGCACCGGCGTCTACGCGCTGACCGGCACCGTCGCCGCCGAGGTGGGCGGGGCGGTCTGGCTCCCCTTCCTGTGCGCCTTCGTCGTCGCGATGCTGACGGCCACCAGCTATCTGGAACTCGTCACGAAGTACCCCCGCGCCGGGGGCGCCGCCGCGTACTCCCACCGCGCGTTCGGCATCCACTTCCTGACGTTCCTCGTCACCTTCGCGGTCATGGCGTCCGGCCTCACCTCGGCGTCCAGCGCGTCCAAGGCGTTCGCCGCGAACCTGCTGTCCGCGCTCGACGTGGACGGCAGTCACGGCCGCGTCACCCTCACGATCGCCCTCGCGTTCATGGTCCTCATCAGCCTGGTGAACCTGCGCGGCGTCGGCGAGAGCGTGAAGGCGAACGTCGCGCTGACCGCCGTCGAACTCTCCGGGCTGCTGATCGTCATCGGCGTCGGCGTCTGGGCGATCGTGCAGGGCCAGGGCGAGTTCGGCCGCGTCACCGAGTTCGAGACGGGCGGCGGCGAGACCGCGTTCGGCGCCGTCAGCGCGGCGACCGCCCTCGCGTTCTTCGCCATGGTCGGCTTCGAGGACTCGGTGAACATGGCGGAGGAGACGAAGGACCCGGTCCGCACGTTCCCGCGCATCATGCTCATCGGACTGACGGTCACCGGCGTCATCTACGTCCTGGTCGCCATCGCGAGCGTCGCGCTCGTCACCCCGGCCGACCTCGGCGAGGGCGACACCCCGCTGCTGAAGGTCGTCCAGGCGGGTGCCCCCGGCTTCCCCATCGACCTCTTCGCGTGGATCACGATGTTCGCCGTCTCCAACTCGGCGCTGATCAACATGCTGATGGCCAGCCGCCTGCTGTACGGCATGTCCCGCGAACGCGCGCTCCCCGCGCCGCTCGGCCGCCTCCTGCCCCGGCGGCGCACCCCCTGGGTCGCCATCGTGTTCACGACGCTGCTCGCGTTCCTCCTCATCGGGTACGCCGACCTCGCCGCGCTCGGCGGCACGACGTCGCTCCTGCTGCTGTGCGTCTTCGCCATCGTCAACGTGGCGGTCCTCGTGCTGCGCCGCAGCCCCGTCGAGCACAAGCACTTCCGCGCCCCCACCGCGCTGCCGGTCATCGGCGCCGTGCTCTGCGTCTACCTGGCGACGCCGCTGTCCGGCCGCGCCGGTGACGACTACGAGGTGGCGGGCTGGCTGATGCTGATCGGCGTCGGGCTGTGGGCGTGCATGTGGGTGGGCAACCGGCTGATGGGCGGACGGCGGGGCGGCCCCGGCGACGGCCCGGACGGCGGCGCCACCGGCGAGACCCCCGCCCCGGCGGCCACGCCCGCGCCCTGACGCGCACGCCGTGACGCCCGTGCGTGCGCGACCCCTTGCCGTGCGTGCCCGTTGCCCCTAGATTCCACGGCGGTATCGCCTTGGGAGCGCTCCCCCGAACGCACATACCGTCCGAAGGGAGCAACATGAGCACCACATCCGTCCTCACGGGCACGCGAGGCGCGCGGTCCCGGTTCCGCGGCGCGGTGGTCGCGGTCCTGGCCGCCGTCGCCTCCGTCGCGGGCCTGCTGACCGCCACGCCGACCGCCGGGGCCGCCGGGCCCATCGGCGCGGACGCCGTCATCTGCGACCAGTACGGCTCCACCACCATCCAGGGCCGCTACACGGTCCAGAACAACCGCTGGGGCACGAGCGCGACGCAGTGCATCGACGTCTCGGGCAGCGGTTTCCGCATCACCCAGGCGGACGGCAGCGTGCCCACCAACGGCGCGCCCAAGTCGTACCCGTCCGTCTACTTCGGCTGCCACTACGGGAACTGCTCGCCCGGCACCAACCTGCCCCGCCAGATCAGCTCGATCGGCAGCGCGCAGAGCAGCATCTCGTACCAGTACACCGGCAACGCCGTGTACAACGCGTCGTACGACATCTGGCTCGACCCGACGCCCAAGCGGACGGGCGTCAACCAGACCGAGATCATGATCTGGCTCAACCGCGTCGGCCCGATCCAGCCGATCGGGTCGCAGTCCGGCACGGCGACGGTGGCCGGCCGCAGCTGGCAGGTCTGGACCGGCAGCAACGGCGCGAACCAGGTCATCTCCTTCGTCGCGCCGTCCGCCATCGGCTCGCTCAGCTTCGACGTGATGGACTTCGTGGACGTAACGGTGAGCCGCGGGCTGGCGAACCCGTCCTGGTACCTGACGAGCGTCCAGGCCGGTTTCGAGCCCTGGCAGGGCGGCGCGGGCCTCGGCGTCAACTCGTTCTCGGCGAATGTGAACTGACCGTCACCCCGGTCGAAATCGGATGCGGGGTGCGCGGAACCGGTCACAGAATGGGCCATGCTGATCGATCACTGGCCCGTTATGGGCATCCGCCTGCGCACCCCGCGTCTGCTGCTCCGCCTTCCCACGGACGAGGAGCTGGCCGGCCTCGCCGACCTCGTCCTCCCCGGCGTCCATCCCCCGGACGAGATGCCCTTCCTCGTCCCCTGGACCGACCTGCCCCCGCCCGACCGCGCCCGCTCGGTCGTCCAGTACCACTGGCGTCAACTGGGCGCGTGGACACCCGAGTCGTGGTCGATGGGCCTCGTCGCCTTCCTGGACGACCGGCCCGTGGGCTACCAGTCGCTCGGCGCCGACGGGTTCGCCGTCCTGCGCCAGGCCGCCAGCGGCTCGTGGCTCGGCCGCGCCCACCAGGGGCAGGGCCTCGGCACGGAGATGCGGGCCGCCGTGCTGGAGCTGGCGTTCGCGGGCCTGGGGGCGGCCGAGGCCGTCTCGGGCGCGATGACGCACAACGCCGCCTCGCTGCGCGTGTCGGAGAAGCTGGGCTACGAGCGCGACGGCCTCGCGCGGGTCGTCGTACGCGGCACACCGGCCACCGAACACCGCCTGCGCCTGTCGCGCGAGCGCTGGGAGAAGCACCGCACCGTGCCCGTCACCCTCACCGGCCTGACGACGGACTGCCTCCCCCTCTTCGGCGCCGCCTGACACCGTGCGGCTGTCACCCGTTCGGGCGTGGACAGAAAGTGAAGCCATGGGTACCGTGTGTCGAGTTCTCCTGGGGGGACAGGGGCTGGGGGACAGAGCCATTGCCGCGGGGGCGGCGCGAAGGGCGGAGGGGGAGCCATGTCGTTCGACGACGAGTGGCGCGCGATCCAGGCCGAGTCGGCACGCGCCACGCGGGACCTGTCGGTGCACCAGGACGACCTGGGACGCGTCGGCTCGGCGGCGTACGAACTGCACGGCCGGCTCGCCACCGACGCCGACCACGCGCGTGCCGCCACAGCCGAGGCCGCGACGGGGCTGACCGCCGACGGCCTCGTCACCGGCACCGCCCTGGCGACCCTCCTGGAGACCTGGGCCGGCCAGACGACGACGCTGCTGGACGCCTGCGCGCACATCTCCAACCACCTCGACCACTCCGCCGCCGCCCACCAGCAGGACGAGGCCGACATCGCCGCCTCCCTCTCGATCACGGAGATAGACCGCCGTCTCTCCGGTGAGAGGTGAGCACGGATGACGCTGACCTTCACCCAGGTGTGGCACGCGTCGCTCGGCGGGCTCAAGGCGGCGCTTGACGACTGGTCGGCCATGGCGGGCAGGCTGGAAGACCTGGCCCAGGACGCGCGGGACACACTGCTGGCCCGTTCCGAGCAGGCGCGCTGGGAGGGTGTCAACGCCTCGGTCACCCGGGCCTTCGTGGCGCAGAGCGTCCGGGAGTTCGGTGACGCGGCCGCGGCTGCCAGGGGACTGGCGCAGCTCCTCGACGACGGCCACGCCACTCTGAAGGCGGCGCAGGACGGACTGCGCCAACTCGTCGAGATCGATGCCCCGGCCGCCGCGCTGACGGTCTCGGAGTCCGGCGCCGTCGCCGCGCGGCGCTCGATGACAGAGGATCCGGCGCGCCAGTTGCTCGACCCCGACTACGGCGCCAACTTCACGGCCGAACGGGAGGCCGTGGCGGCGATGCAGCGGCGCGTGGACGTGCTGGTGGAAAGGTTCGACGACGCGGACCGCACGCTGGCCCGCGCGCTGCTGGCCGAAGCCGACGAGGACCGGCACGACTTCAGCGCCCCCGTGTACACCACGCTCGACCAGGAGGAGCTGGCCCAAGCGTTGCTGCTCGCCCGGGAGGGTGACCAGATGTCGTCGCGCGAGCTGGAGCAGTTCAACGAGCTGCTGGCGGACAACCGCGACTCCCCGGAGTTCACCACAGGGCTGTTCCGGCAACTCGGCGCCGAGGGGACGCTCACTCTCTTCGGTTCCCTGAGCATGAGCACCATGGGGGAGGGCTACGAGGTGGACGAGCACCGGCTCGAACAGGTGCAGGCGCTGCAACGCAACCTCGGTCTCGGCCTGGCCACCGCCACCGATCCGGACAACGGACACCACCTGCCCGCCTCGTTCGGCGAGGATCTCCGGCGGCTGGGCACCGAGCGATTGCCACTGACCGCGCACGCCGTCGAGGGGCCCTACGGCTACCAGTTGCTCGGCGGCATACTCCGGTACGGCGCGTACGACCCCGCGTTCCTCACCCCCATCGCCGAGCACGTCGTGCAACTGCACGCGGACGACCCGCTGCGTTTCGCCGACGCCAGACAGGGCGGCGCCGGTCCCGAGCACCCGTTCAACCCGGTGGGCGCGAACGGCGCGGGCTACGACCCGGTGCTCGGCGTCCTGGAGGCACTGGGGCACAGCCCGGAGGCGGCCACACAGTTCTTCTCGGCCACCCCGACCGCGTACCGCGAGGACGGCACGGTGGACCCGGACGGCGACGCGGGCATCCTGCGCGGCGGGGACAGCCCGGTCTCCGGCTACATCGACTACTTTCTCCAAGAGGGCTACGCACAGTTCCCCGACGTCAACACCCACGATGCTGCTGCTGCCGCAGAGGGGTCCGCCGACCACCTGCCGGACGCCCTCGGCCACGCTTTGGAGGCCGCAACCCTCGGCCACGCCTGGGACGAGACACCGTTGGAGATCACCCGCACCGAGGCCTCGGTGGGCGTCATGGAGGACGTCGTCGCCCGCTTCGCGCACGACCCGGGCCTTTCCCACCGCCTCTCCGCGCTGGCGGACAGTCTCGGGGCCATGGCGGCAGGCTATGTCGATGACATCAACTGGGCGCTGGACGGGGGACAGCCGAACGTGGGCTTGTTCGGCCCCGACTGGGACGGCATGCCCTTGCACGCCAGGTTCGGCGACAACGTCCAGCCGTTCCTCAGTACGATCGGGCAGCATCCGGACTCCTACGCCACCCTTTCGCAGGCCGAGCGCGTCCTGACGACCGCTCTTCTGGAGGATCAGCTGGGCGCTGACGGTTCGGTGGACGAGGGCCGCGCACGCAGTGCCGTCGGAATCGGGGCACAGGTCCAGGGTTTTCTCGACCAGGCCCGTGTCGACCAGCTGAGGGCCGAAGGCGCCGCAGGGGACGAGGCGTTCAACCGGGCGCTGGATGAAAGGACCAGCTGGCTGAGGTACGGGACGGGGATGGCCGTGGCCGGAGCCGTGGCCCTCATGCCGCCCGCCGCCGCGGGCGCGATCCTGATTCCTCTCGCTGTGACGGCGGGGAGCGGAGCAGCCACTGAGCAGATGGGACAGTGGCTCGGGGAGTGGTCGCGGTCCGACCAGCAGAACAGTTCCGCTGAGACGCAGAGTGCCGGGGCGCGGATTTTCAGTGCCGGTTACGAGAACGTGAGCGCACCGATCTCGTCCTTTCTCGAACGCCACGGGATCGACAACACCAGCGGCCTGGGACAGGACCTGTTCGGCAGCATGAACACCGGCTACATGCTGGGTACGGGCAACCAGGCTCGGCTGGGGCTGCTGCCCCAGACCGGGTGACGGGCGAAACGGATGATGTGGTTGAAAAGTTCCAGGTGTGTAGCTGCGGCGCTGTTCCTGTGCGGTTTCCTCCTCGCCTGCTCGGGCGAGGACCGGAATGGCGAAGCACGCACCCCCGCGCCGACCATGACGGATCGCTCGGAGGCGTGCGGAGTGATGGACGGTCCGGGCGTGACGGCGGCTCTTGAGGAGATCACCGGAAGTCCCGCCTATGTCGCACATTCCTCCACCGGCTTCGGCGAGATCACCGAAGGACTCACGAGGGAGGTCGGCGTTCCCGACGAGGGCCTTCGGGACGGTGGGTACGAGATGTGCGTGGTTTACGAGTCGCAGGCCAGTTCCATCATGACGTTGACCATCACCTACAGCACGGCCCGTTCCTATCAGCTCACGGACGACGGTGATCTTCCCGAGGGCTCCAGGGTGTATCCCATGGGGCGTGAGGCCCATGCGTCGTCCGACCGAGCCGTGCTCTTCCTCGACTGCGTGGTCCCGACGGCTGACGGCCGGTCCACCACACTCGTCACTGACGTCGCGCGCTGGGGAGTGTACGCGGACACGGGCCAGGAGAGCGCCATGATGACGGTTGCCCATGCTGCCGCCTTCGCGCTGGCGGGTGAGATGGGCTGTGAGGACGACGGCGGGTTGACGGAGGAGCCGGATCTGCGGCCCGTGGAGTAGCCGGCGTCCCTACTCCGCCTCCGCGGCCGTCCACGGCGTCACCTTCAGCAGGTCGGTGGTCCCGAGGTCGAGGCCGCCGTCCGGGAAGACGGACTGCGTCGCGCCGTCCTCGGAGGTGAGGAAGGACAGCTCCGTGCCGAGGGTGGCCGGGCGCGTGACGTCAGTCACCGTGTTGCGCCACTCCAGGACCGTGTACGCCGATCCGCCCGGCGGGACGACGACCTCGGCGGGGGGCTCCGCCGCCGTGGCGCTCCGCTCCTGCTCGACGTCGAGGAGCGCGGCGTCCTCGTCGAGCACGGTGAAGACGGGGTAGCCCTCGACGGTGTACGGCTCGGTCCCGCAGTTCGTCAGCGTCACGCGCATGCCACGCGCGCCCAGGGCCGCGTCCACCAGCCCGGGGGTCAGCCGCACGCCCTCCGGCGGGCAGGTCTGCCCGGCGCTCGCGGCATCCGGTTCCGGCGCCATACGCCGGGCGTCCCCGTGCTCCGGCGGGCTCGGCGTGGCCGCCGGCGTCGACGCCGCGTGGGTGTCCGTCTGTTCGGGCGCGCACGCGGCGGCGAGCAGGACCGCCGGTATCAGCAGCAGCGGGGTACGGCGGCGCGCGGCGGCAAGCAGAGACATGAGCTGATCATCGCATCACGCCTCCGTCAGGTTCCGGGCAGCGTCTCCTGCTCCACCGGGTGCTCCGGCGGCAGCGGCGCCACGCGCACCGCCAGCTTCGCCCGGCACTCCGGGCCGAGTCCCCACATCCGCGCCTCGCGCCCGTACAGCCGCCGCCCGCACAGGCGGCAGGTGACGGGCGGCCGCCGCCCGCCGTCGGGCAGCGGGAGCAGCGCCGGTTCGTCAGCGTCCATGGGGCAGGTCTACCAGGAGGGGGAACAGACGCGCCACGGCCGCGACCGGAGCGGCGCCCTCCGGCCGCCCCCGCCGGTCGCGGTACGGGGCGAGCACGGCGCGGAGCGCGCCCGCGACCTCGTCCAGCTCGTCCGGCGTCAGGTGCAGGACCTCGCTGAACGCCGCGTCGCGCCGCCACTCCCCGGGCGCACGGTCGCGGTTCTCCAGCCAGTGGCGGTAACTCTCGTCCTCCAGCGCCCTGTTGAGCGTCCCGTCGCCCGCGGCGGCCTCCTCAGGCGCGTCCGGCGCGTCCGTCCGCAGCCGCCAGGGCCGTACGCGCCCGCCGCCCCGGTGCGGCGCCTCCTCGATCACCCCGTGCCTGGCCAGCTGCCGCAGGTGGAACGAGCACAGGCCCGAGCTGACGCCGAGCCGCCGCGCGGCCTCGGTCGAGGTCACGGTGGCCAGCTCGGCGAACAGGCGGAGCAGCGCGTCGCGTACGGGGTGCGGGGGGAGCGGCGCCAGGGTCCGTTCGTCGTCTTCGGTCACTTTGCAAAGTCTGGTACTTTGCAAAGCGCCCGTCAAGCAGGGGCATCCGCCGAGCAGTGAGGAGCGTGCCGGGATGGCCGTACTCGTCCAGGGACAGCCCGTCGAGGGGTATCCGGCCCCGTCGCCCGAGGCCGTCCGCGGCACACCGCGGCGCGTCACCGTCATCGGCGAGGAGATCCTGCACCGCGCCCTGCGCCCCGTCACGGACTTCGGCGGCGCGGAACTGGCCGCGCTCATCGACGACATGTTCGCCACCCTCGACGTCGCCGAGGGCGCGGGGCTCGCCGCCAACCAGATCGGCGTCGACCTGCGCCTGTTCGTCTGGGACATGACCGACGAGTGGGGCACCCGCCACGTCGGCCACATCGCCAACCCCGTGCTCGACGACCTGCCCGCCGGTGACCGCAGCCTCCTGGAGGAGCCCGAGGGCTGCCTGTCCGTGCCGGGACCGTACGTGCCGCTCGCGCGCCCCGGCCGCGCCGTCGTGCGCGGGGCGGACAAGGACGGCCGCCCGCTCGTCGTCGAGGGCCGCGGCTACTTCGCCCGCTGCCTCCAGCACGAGACGGACCACCTGAACGGGCAGCTGTACGTGGACCGCCTCGCCGCCCGCGACCGCAAGGCCGCCCTCCGCGAGATGGGCACGCTGCACGACCGCGTCCTCGCCCGCCGCGCCGCGCGGGAGGCGGCCCGTACGCGCTGACCCCGTATCGCGCTCGCGGTTTCCGGACAGGCTGACGGAAGATGACCCCCACGGCCCGTCCGGGCCGCCGACACCGAGGAGCTGAGACGCACATGGCCATCGCCACCATGGGAGTGACCGTGCTGGACTGTCCCGACCCGCGCGCGCTCGCCGCGTTCTACGCCGCCGTGCTCGACTGGCGGGTGTCGGACAAGGACGACAACGGCGGCGAGTGGGTCGAGCTGGACGGCCCCCACGGGCGGCAGCTCGCGTTCCAGCGCTCCGAGGGCTACCGGCCGCCCGAGTGGCCCGGCACCGAGCACGGCCAGCAGTTCCACCTCGACCTGGACGTGCCCGCCGACCGGATGGACGAGGCGGAGCGGCAGGTGATCGCCCTCGGCGCGAAGCTCCTGGAGGACGACCACGGCGGCACCCGCGACTGGCGCGTCTTCGCCGACCCGGCGGGCCACCCGTTCTGCCTCTGCGTCCGGTGACACGACCGCCCGCCGGGACCGGCGCGCTGCCGGTCCCGGCGGGCGGCCGGGCGAACGGGGGGAGGGGCGCGCCGCTACTCGTCCACGCCCACGGTGACGCGCTCGTCGTTGCGCAGCTGGTCCATCAGCTGCGCCGTCTGCTCCTCGTCCCACAGCACCGCCGAGCCCTCCGACGTGGCATAGCCGGGGTCGGAGACCGGGATGTTCATCCGGTGCGCGCCGCGCATGGCCCAGAACATCGACCGCAGGTCCCACAGCGACATGTCCTCGTCCACGATCAGCGCGTCCAGGCTCGCCCCGAGGACCGGGTAGAGGCGGAACGGGTTGAGGATCGTGGAGGGCGACGCCGCCTGGTTGGCCAGCGTGCTGAGGAACTCCTGCTGGTTCTGCGTCCTGCCGAGGTCGCCCTCGGCCTCCTGGTACCGCTGCCGGTTGAACGCGAGGGCCTCCCGGCCGTCGAGCTGCTGGCAGCCCGCCGCGAAGTCGGCGCCCGAGTTCTCGTCCTGGATCGGCTCGTCGAAGCACATCTCGACGCCGCCGAGGGCGTCCACGACGTTGGCGAAGCCGCCGAAGCCGATCTCGACGTAGTGGTCGATGCGGATGTCCAGGTTGTGCTCGATGGTGCGGGCCAGCAGCCAGGGGCCCTCGATCGCGTACGCCGCGTTGAGCTTGCGCTGCTGCTCGGGTATGCGGTTGCCGCTCTCGGAGCCGGTGAACTCGGGGATCGTCACCCAGGAGTCACGCGGCAGGCTCACCATCGTGTTCCCGTTGCTGCCGACGTGCAGCAGCATCATCGTGTCCGTGCGCTTGCCCTCGGCGTTGCCCGTGTGCAGGTCCTGCTGCTGCTCGCGCGTCAGGCCCTCGCGGCTGTCCGAGCCGACGATCAGGTAATTGGTGCCCTCGCCCGCCTCCGGCCGGTCCTCAAGGGCCGAGAGGTCCACCTCGCGGCGCAGCTTGCCGTCCGCCCAGAAGTACGTGCCCACGCCGGTGACCAGCAGCACGAGCACGAGGCCGAGCGCCGAGAAGCCGACGATCCGGCCCCAGCGGCGGCGCGGCCGCGGGCCGTGGTCGGGCGGCTGCGGTCCCGGCGCGGGGGGCGGCGGGCCCTGCCGGTGGCCGGAGCCCCGGTAGATCTGCCCGTCGCTGTACCCGGAGTCGTACGAGCCGCCCTGCGGCGCGCCGTTCCCCCGGTCCGCGTCGTACGGGGTCCGCTGGCGCGGCGGGCGCTGCGCCCGGCCAGGCGGGACGTGCGGCATGACCCGGGCGCCCTCGGGGCGTGCGTCCGCGCTGCCGCGCCCATATCTGCTGCGGTTGCCCTGCTCGTCCGTCCACCCGTCCGGCCAGTCGCTCATAACGAGGAGTCTGCCCCGCGTCGGCCGTACGGCAAAAACGCGCTACAGGGACTGTGGCGAAGCTGATGCAAAGGCCCCTGCCTACCCTGACCCCTATGACCGATCTGCCACAGGACCTGCCCGGAAAACCCACCGCCGCGTCCCGCACCACGCTGTCGCACATCATGACGCAGAACGACGTGAACCTCCTGGGCACCGTCCACGGCGGTGTGATCATGAAACTGGTGGACGACGCCGCGGGCGCCGTGGCCGGGCGCCACTCCGGCGGCCCGGCGGTGACCGCCGCGATGGACGAGATGGTCTTCCTGGAACCGGTCAGGGTCGGCGACCTCGTCCACGTCCGCGCCCAGTGCAACTGGACCGGCAGGACCTCGATGGAGATCGGCGCCCTCGTCCTCGCCGAGCGGTGGAACGAGGCGGCGCCCGCCACCCGCGTCGCCACCGCCTACCTCGTCTTCGCCGCGGTGGACGAGGACGGCAGGCCGCGCCCGGTGCCGCCGGTCCTGCCGGGCAGCGAGCGGGACAAGCGCCGCTTCCAGGAGGCGCAGATCCGCCGCACACACCGGCTCGCCCGACGCCGCGAGATCACCGCACTGCGCGCGGGCCGCCCGTTCCCCACGGACGTCTAGGGTCCGTCGTCCGGGTCTCGTCGGGTCGGGCGGCGCTGTCGGACGCGGTGCGTCGCAAGGCCTGGGAGGTGCCCCCCCAGGACGGCGGCGCGGGGCGGCCGAACGGGCCGGTGCCGCCCGGCTCGGTGGCGTCAGCCGAGCGCCTGCCCGTAGAACTCGGCGGGGTCGGCGGCCAGCGACGCCTTGACGTGGGCGCTCCACTCGTCGACGACGACTTCGACGCGCCCCTGCTCCACGCCGTCGAGCACGGCACGGGCGACATCGGCGGGGTCGGTGAGGGGCCCGTCGTAGGCGGCGCCCGCCATCATGTCGGTGTCGGCCGCCCCCAGCACGACTCCGGTGACGAGGGTCTTCTGCTCCGCCAGTTCCAGACGGATGCCGTTGGTCATGCTCCACTCCGCCGCCTTGGCCACCGCGTAGGCGTTGCTGCCGTCGTACGAGAACCACGACAGCGCCGAGAGCATGTTCACGATCGCGCCTCCGCCGTTCGCGGCGAGGACGGGGGCGAAGGCGCGGACCATGGCGAGGGTGCCCCAGAAGTGCGTGTCGAGTTCGCGCGCGATGGCGTCCGTCCCGCTGCCGATGAGGTTGGTGCCGGTGGAGATCCCGGCGTTGTTCACCAGCAGATCGACGTCCGGTGCCGCCGCGGCGGCGGCCGCGACGGACTCCGGGTCCGTGACGTCGAGCCGGAGGACCTCGACGCCCGGGAGGCCGATGCTGCCGGGCCTGCGGGCGGTCGCGTACACCTTGGCGCCGCGCCCGGTGAGCTGCGCCGCGAGGTGACGTCCGATCCCGCGGTTCGCGCCGGTCACCAGCGCCGTCGCTCCGGAGAGGTTCATCCACGTGCCCTTTCGGCAAGGCCGGCCCGGGTGGGGCCGGTGTGCTGATCCGCGCGGTTCCCGGCGGCACCGCCAACGTAGGACCTGACGTTGGCGTGAGGTTCAAGGGCAGAGGAAGTGACCTGCGTCACGCACATCGGACGCGGGCTCGACCGGCTCACCCAGGAGCGCGACCGCGTCTCCGGGCGCATCCGGAACGTCGGGACCGCCGCGTGACGTCGCACGCGTCGTCCGGCCGCGGGGGAGACCCGGGGCAAGTCAGAGCCGGGCGATCCGCGCGTGGCGCTGGCGCGGCGCCCGGCGGGCAGGCAGGACGCCGGACAGCAGGATCAGCCGCGTCGCCCGGTAGCGCTGCCCGGCGTAGGGAGCCAGCAGCTCCAGCATCCGGGCGTCGTCGGCCTCGCGCTCCCCGGCCAGGGCGTGGCCGACGACGCCGGGCAGATGCAGGTCGCCCACGGTGACGGCGTCCGGATCGCCGTTGCTGCGCTGGAGGGTCTCGGCGGCGGTCCACGGGCCGATGCCGGGGACGGCCTGGAGCCGGGCCAGCGCCGCGGGCAGCGGCAGACGCGCCGCCTCCTCCATCCGCCCGGCCAGCCGTACGGCGCGGACCACCGCGGCCGAACGCTTCGGGTCCACGCCCGCCCGGTGCCACTCCCACGACGGGAGCAGGGCGAACGTCCTCGGCTCCGGCATCACCCACAGCTCGGGGGCCGCCTCGCCGCCGGGCCCCGGCGCGGGCTCGCCGAAGCGCCGCAGCAGCAGCCGCCAGGCGCGGTAGGCCTCCTCCGTGGTCACCCGCTGTTCGAGGACGGTCGGGATCAGGGACTCCAGCACGAGCCCCGTCCTGATCAGCCGCACCCCGCCGTGGCGGCGGTGCGCCTCGGCGACCAGCGGATGGCACGCGGTGAACGCGTCCGGCGCGTCGTCCGCCCCCAGCAGCGCGGGGAGCCGGTCGAGCACCCAGTCGGCGCCCGGCCCCCAGGCCGTCGCGCGCACGGGACGGCCCGGCAGCAGCCGCACCGTCGCCGGACCCCGCGGGGTCCGCGTCGCCCGCCACACCGCGCCGTCGCGCGTCTCACGGAACGCCGGGTCGTACGGCCCGCGCCGCAGCACGAGCAGGCTGCGGCGCAGGTCGTACGGTTCGGGCGGCGCCCAGCTTCGGTCCGGCACGACCGGCAAGGCTATCCGCCCGGGTCACCTGCCCTGGAGGCGGGCGGCGGTGGAGCGGATGGTGCCGAGCGACGCGTACAGCTCGCCGCCGGGGCAGTCCGTGCTGTACGCGTCGCGGTGGCCCGAGACGTTCTTCAGCTTGATCGTGGTGCCCGCCGCGTGCTTGCCGCCCGAGGACGTGCGGTTGCGGGTGCCCTGCGGGTCGCCGCCGTGCAGGCCGAGCTTCCACGCGGTGAGCAGGGACAGGTTGTCGGTGATGTCCTTGTTCGGCTTGGTGCTCGAGTAGGTCCCGAGCACGGCGACGCCCATGCTGTTGTGGTTGAAGCCCAGCGTGTGCGCGCCCTGGACCGGCTCGGCGACACCGCCGGCCCGCCCCTCGTAGATGGTGCCGCAGCGGTCGACGAAGAAGTTGTAGCCGACGTCGCGCCACCCCTGGCTCTCCACGTGGTAGCGGTAGATGCCGCGCAGGATCGACGGCGCCTCCGAGCAGGAGTAGTCGTTCGTCCCCGCCGTGTGGTGCACGAAGACGGTCTTGACGGTGTCCGTGTACGCGAAGCCGCTCTCCCGCAGGCTCTCGTCGGCGCCCCAGCCGGAGCGGATGACGATCGGCGGGCGCGGCCCCTCGTGCGCCCCGGCCGCCGCCGCGGCGGGCACGACCGCCTGCGGCTGGGTGACCGCCTCGGGCGCCGCGTCCTGCCCGGTGTCGATCAGTTCGAGCCGCAGCCCGTCCGGCAGGCCCTCCTCCGCCGCCGACCCGTCGTCCGGCAGCACGCGGACCTGCACCCCGTCCGAAGGGCCGACCCACAGCGGGGCGGTCCCGCCGCGCACCCCCGGGTCGGCGGCCTCGGCCGAGTCCGGGTCGGGCGTGTGGGCGGGGTCGGCCTCCAGCTCCCGCCAGGGCGACCACTCCTCCTCCCCGCCGCCCCCGCCGTTCCCGCCGTCCCCGCCCGCCTCGTCCGTCCCGCCGTCGCCGATCGCCCGCGTCCTCACCTGCGCCCGCCCGTGCAGTTCGGCGTCCGCGTCGGTCCAGACGATGCCCAGCAGGGAGAACGGCTCCGTGGTCGTGGCCGGAAGCCCCTGGCCCGCGGCGGAGCCGGACCCGCCCGCCGCGCTCTCCGCCGGGTCACCGGCCTCACCACCGCCCGCGTCGAGTGGCTGGAGGCCCCTGAGCGGCTGGAGGGGCAGGGACTGGAGACCGCCCGCCGGGACGTCCGCCGCCTGGGCGGCACCACCGGGCAGGAGGACGAGGGGCACCGCCAGGGCGGCCGAGCAGGCGGCCCCGACGGTCGCCATGAAGGGCGAGGCGAACCGGGAGGCGGCGAAGGAGGAAGCAGTGAATGCACGCATACAGCTGATCTTGCGTACAAGCGGCAAATCTGTCTATTCATGGCGTACTCCTCTCGCTACACAGAGTAACCGTCGCTGCTCGTCGCAGGTCAAGGGAGTTTTCCCGCTGTAGCCCGAAAGAGGTTCCGTACCGCCCCCGCGGGCCGCCGGTGCCCGCGGCTACGCTGACGGCGATGAATTCCACCGAACGCGTTCCCGCCGACCTCCTGCGTTCAGCGCTCGCCGCCGACCCCGCGCGCCCGCTGCTGACGTACTACGACGACGCCACCGGCGAGCGCGTCGAACTGTCCGCCACCACCCTCGCCAACTGGGTGGCCAAGACCGCCAACCTCCTCCAGGACGAGCTGTCCGCGGCACGCGGCGACCGCCTCGCCCTCCTCCTCCCGGCCCACTGGCAGACCGCCGCCTGGCTCCTCGCCTGCGCCGCCACCGGCGTCATCGCCGACGTCGACGGCGACCCGCGCGACGCCGACCTGGTCGTCTCGGGCCCCGACCGGCTCGCCGATGCCCGCGCCTGCGCGGGCGAGCGCGTCGCCCTCAGCCTCCGCCCCCTCGGCGCCCGCTTCACCGACCCCCCGGCCGGTTTCACGGACTACGCCGTCGCCGTCCCCGCCCAGCCGGACGCCTTCGACGCGTACGACCCCCCGGGGCCCGACGACGTCGCCCTGAGCGTCGGCGGCCGCGACCTCACCGGCGCCCAGGTCCTCGCGCTGGCGCACGCCGACGCCGCCGAGCGTGGCCTCGGCCCCGGCAGCCGCCTCCTCTCCCAGGCCGGCTACGGCACCTGGCCCGGACTGTCCGCCGGTCTCTTCGCCCCGCTCGCCGCCGGCTCGTCCCTCGTCCTGTGCCGCAACGCCGACCACCTCGACGCCGCCGCCAGGGCCGCCCGGCGGGAGAGTGAGCGCGTCACCCACTTCGCCGAGTGACAGTGGCCGCCCGGCGGCGGCGCCCGCAGGATCGTCCCCATGAGGGTGCCGCGACAACCTGCCTACCACCCGCCCGCCGGACCAGCGGCCGAGCCGCCTGAGCCACCGCGGCGGCGACGTCCGCGCGGCCTGCGCTGGATCGCGCTGGGGGCGGCGGTCCTGGTGCTCGCCGGCGCGCTGGTCGGCTGGCTGTCCCTGCGCGGGTTCGACGGCAGGCTCACCACCGACACCACCACCGCCCGTGAGCTGGACCGGCACCGCGCGGAACGCCCCGCCCGCGCCCCCGGCAAGGCCGAGAACGTCCTGCTGATCCGGTCCGACGCGACACCCGACGGCTCCCCCCGCCGCGCCGAGTCCCTGGTCCTCCTGCATCTCGCGGGCGACGGCCGCAGCGCCACCGCGCTCGGCGTCCCCCGCGACCTGACGACCCAGATCCCCGCCTGCACGGGCGCCGACGGCACGGACCTCGCCGCCCGCCGCGGCCCGCTCGCCCTCTCCTTCGAGAGCGGCGGCACGGCCTGCGCCATCCGCACCCTGGAACGCCTCACGGGAATCCGCATCGATCATCATCTGATCGTCGATTTCACCGCCCTGCGGAAGGTCGCGGACGCGGTGGGCGGCGTCAGGACCTGCACACTCGACGCCCTCGCCCGCAAAGTCTCCAGCAGCGGCGTCCTGCTCAACCCCGCGAAACTTTTGCCGGTCCTTGACGCACTCACCTCGTCCATCACATCCGACACAGAACTCGACTCCCTTGTCGAACTGTACGAACTCGTCCGCCAGGTCCGGGCCGTTCCGGACGACGGCCTCCGCTTCCTCACCGTGCCCCTGGACAACGGCCTCCCGGCCCAGCCGGACGCCAATTCCCTGTTCACCGCCCTGCGCGCCGACACGGAAGTCGATCCCGAATGGGGCGGCGACAACTCCGTACGCCCCACGGGCGCCGGGGACGCCGCTTTGTGCGGACGATAGGGAAATCCGAGGATTGCCGGGGGAGAAGAGGTGACGCGTCCGACCCCGGGCGCGCGCCGGTCCGCCTCGAAAGGGGTGGAATGCGTCACCGAGATCCCCCGCGCCTGAAACCGCCCGCTAGTGTGTGCCGTCTGATCCTCTAGAAGGCACACGGAGGGCAAGCCGAAACGTGGACGCGCAGGGACGTGGGGGCGCGGGCGACATCGACCCCGCGGATCAGTGGGTGTTCAACCCGGACACCGGCAGTTACGAACTGCGACTGCCAGGGGCACGGCAGCCGGAACCGGCCGCCCGCCCCCCGGCGGACCAGGGAACGGGCACACCCCGTAACGCGCCGCCACGGCAGCGTCGCGCCCCGTCCGTCGAGAGCACCGGGGACCGCTCCGCCCCGACGACCAGCGGCACCGGCAGCGGCCCCGCGACCGGCCCCCGCCCCGTCGGCGACACCCCGGCCGAACGGGCCGGCACCGCCCCGCCCGGCGGCCGCCGCGCCGCCCGCGGCCGCCGCAAGGCCAAGCCGCGCCGCTCCCGCACCAGGAAGGCCCTCCTCTGGGTGGGCGGCTCGACCGCCTTCGTGGTCGTCGTCGCCGCGGGCCTCGCCTGGTACGCCTGGGACCGCCTCAACGGCAACATCGACAAGGTCGACACGGGCATAGACAACCCGTTCTCCCACGACGAGGCCGTCAACCTCCTGATCATCGGCACGGACACGCGCACCGGCGACGGGAACGACTCGTACGGCGGCGAGGCCAGCGAGGGCAACGACACCACGATCCTGATCCACTTCTCCCAGAACCGCGAGCACGCCACCGCCCTCAGCATCCCGCGCGACCTCGTCACCGACATACCCGAGTGCGAGGTCACCCACGAGGACGGCAGCAAGGAGACCATCCCCGCCACCTACGGCGAGCGCTTCAACACCAGCATGGGCGCCTTCGGCCGCGACCCCGGCTGCGTCTGGCGGTCGGTCGAGCAGCTCACCGGCGTCTCGATCAACCACTTCATGATGGCGGACTTCGACGCCGTCAAGGACCTCTCCACCGCGGTCGGCGGCGTCCCGGTCTGCGTGAGCGAGCACATCGTGGACGAGAAGTCCGGCCTCGACCTGGCGCCGGGCGACCACGTCCTGCAGGGCGAGGACGCCCTCTCCTTCGTCCGCACCCGCTACGGCGTCGGGAACAGCAGCGACCTCGACCGCATCCGCCTCCAGCAGCAGTTCCTCGCCTCCATGGCCCGCCAGGTCACCGAGTCGGACATGCTCTCCAGCCTCACCGACTTCTGGGACCTCGCCGACACCGCCACCAAGGCGCTGACCGTGGACACCGGCATCGGCGACATCGAGCGCCTCTACGACCTCGCCTCCGACATCGGCCGCATCCCCATGTCGGATGTCAACTTCGTCACCCTCCCCGTGCGCGACAACCCGGAGGAGGCCCCGGAGGAACGCGCCACCGTCGTCCTGGACGAGGAGCGCGCCGCGCCGATCTTCCGGATGCTCCAGGAGGACATCGACCCGGACCGGGCCGCCGAGGAGGAGGCCGCGGCCGAGGCGGCGGCCGAGGAGGCGAACCGCGCCGCCCCCGAGGACGTCCGCGTGGACATCTACAACGGCGGCGGCGTCATCGGCGCGGCCCAGGACACCCTCACGTGGCTGCAGAACGAGCACGGCATGCGCCTCGCGACCAACAAGAGCAACGCCCCGGAGCCCCAGGAGACCACCACTCTGGAGTACCGTGCGGACCAGGCCGACCAGGCCGCCACCCTCGCCGCCGTCATGGGCCTGCCGGACTCGGCGCTCCAGGAGCTGCCGGGCGAGTCGGGCGAGCGCGAGGCGATGGTCCTGGTCCTGGGTGACGACTTCCGGGGCGCCGGTGAGCCCATCGAGGTTCCCGCCGAGATCCCCGACGGCGTGGACAGCATCCAGGCGGACGAGGATGTCTGCGCCTCCTGAGACGAGCGGCGCCACCCCCGTGGCCCGCGCCCCGCGACCGGAGAAGAGTGGAGGTACCCGTGCGGCGAGGCGGAATGCGCGGCGACGATGACGGCGGGTCCTCCGCCGGTTCCGCCCGCGCGGCGGCACGCGCCAGGAACGAGGACCTCCACCGCGACCAGGGCACGGTCCCGCTCCAGCGGGCCGCCCCGGACGCCCGGCCCGGCGGCCCTCCGCCGTCCCCCGCCCCGGCCACCGGCGGGCGGGCGCAGCGGCGCCGCAAGAAGCCCAAGCCGCGCTGGCGCCGCGCCCTCGTCTGGGGCTCGGGCGCGCTGGCGTTCGTCGTCCTGGCCGTCGCCGTGGGCGCGTACCTCTACATACGCCACCTCAACGGCAACCTGGACAAGGAGGAGCTGAACCTCGGCAACAGCCAGGTCGAGCGCTCCCAGCCCAACGCCGCCGGCCAGACGCCGCTGAACATCCTGCTGCTCGGCTCCGACTCCCGCGAGGGCGCCGAGAACGCCGCGCTCGGCGGCGGCGGCGACGGCGGCCAGCGCGCCGACGTCCAGATCCTCATGCACGCCTCGGCCGACCGCAGCAACGTCACGCTGATCAGCATCCCGCGCGACACCATGGTCTCCATACCCGAGTGCACCGACCCGGAGACCGGCGAGGTGTACCCGGCCGTGACGAAGGCCGCCATCAACTCCTCCCTCGGCCACGGCGGCCCCGGCTGCACCGTCGCCACCTGGGAGGAACTGACCGGCATACCCATCGACCACTTCATGATGCTCGACTTCGCGGGTGTCGTGAGCATGGCCGACGCGGTGGGCGGCGTGCCCGTCTGCGTGGACAAGAACATCGCCGACCCCGACTCCCACCTCCGCCTCCCCGCCGGGGAGAGCGTCGTCGAGGGCGAGCAGGCCCTCCAGTGGCTGCGCACCCGCCACGCGTTCGGCGACGGCAGCGACGTCGGCCGCACCAAGGCGCAGCAGATGTACCTGAGCAACATGGTGGACGAGCTGCAGAACAGCACCTCGCTCACCAACGCCGGCCAGCTCATGGACCTCGCCGAGGCGGCGACGAACGCCCTGACCGTCGACCACGGCCTCGGCAGCGTCCAGAAGCTCTACGACCTCGGCCAGGACCTGCGCTCCGTGCCCGGCGACCGCATGAACAGCGTCACCCTCCCCTGGCTCCCCGACCCGGACGACGAGAACCGGATCGTCCCCGACACGGCGGAGGCCGAGGCGCTCTTCGCCCTCGTCCGCGACGACATCCCGCTCGACGACCAGGACGCCGCCCCCGCCGAGTCCGGCGCGGACGCCTCCGCCGAGGCCACCGCCGACCCCGAGGACGCCATCCCCGTCGCCGTGCGCAACGGCACGGGCGCCGACGGCCAGGTCCCGGTCGACGGCCGCGCCGCCGTCATCACCGACCACCTCCTGAGCCTCGGCTTCACCCAGGCCGCCACCGACGCGACGATGTCGAGCGAGGTCACCACCCGCGTCCTGTACGCCGACGAGGCCGACAAGCCGAACGCCCAGGCCGTCGCGGAGGCCCTCGGCCTGCCGGGCAGCGCGGTGCGGATCTCCACGAGCGTGGACCAGGTGACGCTGATCATCGGCGCCGACTGGCGCGAGGGCACGGAGTTCGTCCCGCCGTCCGAGGCGCCCGCCCCGGACGACGGCGGCAGCGGCACGGGGGAGGGGAGCGGCGGCGACGGCGGCGGCCAGGCCGTCGACGAGGAGGACATCCTCTCCGGCGCCGACTCGGACACGTGCATGGAGGTCAACCCGCTGCCCATGTACACCTGGTGACGCGCCCGGGCGCCCGGCCCCTCGCCAGCCGCCCTACTGCTCCATCACGTCCGGGGGCGACAGCACCCCGTGCCCGTCCACCCCGGGTGCCCTGACGCGCTGTGCGCCACGTCGAGCCCGGCGGGTCCACACCCGGCTGCCCTCGGCGACCGGGCGCGCGGCGATCACGGTCCCGGTCCGGCCCGCGTGTCGCTGTCCGCCGATGTGCCGTACGGGCCGGGGGCCGGGATCGCCGGACCCCGGGGCGCGTTCCCGCGAACGGGCGAACCCGGCGCGCGCCGCCCCGGTCGGTAGATCGTATGGCCATACCGTGACGTCGGGAGGTGGTGGACCATGCCCGCACGACGCACCCGCCGCCGGGCCCTGCGCGCCGCCGCCGGCCTGGCCGCCCTCGTCCTCGCCACCAGCGGCGTCGGCCACAGCGTGGTCGGCACGGTCACCGGCGGCGTGCACCGCGTCGATCCGTTCGACGACCTGGCGGGCCGCCCCGAGGCGGGCCGGGGCCTGAACATCCTCCTCGTCGGTACCGACACCCGCGAGGGCCTCACCGACGAGGAACGCCGCGCCTACCACCTCGGCAGCACCGCCTGCCACTGCGCCGACGCCGTCCTCCTGCTCCACGTCTCCGCCGACCGCGACCGCGTGGACCTCATCGGCCTGCCCCGCGACTCGTACGCCGATCTGCCGGAGCACACCTTCGCCGTGACGGGCGAACAGCACCCGGCGCACCCCGACAAGCTGAACGCCGCGCTCTCCCACGGCGGCCCAGGGCTGATGGTCCGCACGGTCGAGGACCTCACCGGCGTCCGCGTGGACCACTACCTGGAGGTCAGCTTCGTCAGCTTCATGCGGGCCGTGGACGTCGTCGGCGGCGTCCGCGTCTGCGCGGAGCGCCCGCTGAAGGACGACTACGCGGGCCTCGACCTGCCCGCCGGCACGAGCACCCTCGACGGCGCCGAGGCCCTCGCGTACGTCCGGGCGCGCCACGTGGACGGCGCCTCCGACCTCGGCCGGATGGAACGCCAGCAGCGCTTCCTCGCCGCCTTCCTCGACCAGGCGCTCGGCAGCGGCACGCTCCTCAACCCCGGACGCCTGTCCGACACGGTCGACGCCCTCCTCGGCTCGGTCAGCGCCGACCGCGGGTTCGGCGCCGAGGAGATGCTGACGCTGGCCCGCGCCATGGGCAGGCTCACGACCTCCGACACCCGCTTCGGCTCCGTCCCGATCGCCGACACCGCGCGCGACGTCCCCGGCCTCGGCTCCACGGTCGTCTGGGACGGAACGGCGGCCGACCGCCTGTTCGACGCCGTACGCGAGGACGAGCCGCTGCCGGACGAGCCGGGACGCTCCGGCGCACGCGACAAGAACGACAGCGCGCCCCCCGAAGGGCATGCCCCGCCCACCACCACGGCCGAGGACGTCCTGTGCTGACACCGCCCCGCCGGGCTCACCGCACCTCTACGGCTCACCTGACCTCGACGGCTCACCTGACCTCTACGAATGTCTCCACGTCCCGCGCCGGCCGCGCCTTCGGCCGCCCCGCGGCGTACCCCACCGCGACCGCGCCCATCGGGTCCCAGTCGTCCGGCAGCCCCAGCTCCGCCCGCACCGCCGCCCGGCAGAACATCGTGGACGACACCCACGCCGAGCCGAGGCCCTCGCCCGCGAGCGCGACCAGCAGGTTCTGCACCCCGGCGCCCATCGCCACGACGAACATCTCGCGCTCCGCCGCCGCCCGCCGCTCGTCCGGGTAGGCGTGCGCCCCCTCGGCGACCAGGCACGGCACCACCAGGTACGGCGCCGCCCGCAGCACCTCGCCGCGCCGCACGCGCCGGGCGATGCTCTCCTCGGACTTCCCGTCCCGCCGCAGGTCCGCGACCCACGCGTCCCGCATCACGTCGAGCAGTCGCTTGCGCGCCCCCGCCGACTCCAGCAGCACGAAGCGCCACGGCGTCGTGTGGTGCGGCGCGGGCGCGGTCACCGCGGCGGCCACCGCGCGCCGCACCGCCGCCGGGTCCACCGGCTCGTCCGTGAACTCCCGCACGGTCCGCCGCAGCGTCACCGCCTCCCGCACGGCCTCCGACGTCCCCAGCCGGAACATGTCCCCGGCCGCGTCCCTGATCAGGTCGCGCGCCGTCTGCCCGGTCTCCCCGACCCGGTTCCCGAGCCCGCGCAGGACGGCGACGGGCAGCCCGGCCGTCTTCCCCTTCACGAGGTCACCGGCCCCCGCCAGCTCGTCCGCGAGCGCCGTCACGGTGACGCCGAGCGGATTGCCGTACGGGTCGGTGCCGCCCCGCAGGTCGTCCACGACCTCGATCCCGGCCGCGCCGATCGCCACGTCCGTCTGCCCCTCGCGCCACGGCCGGCCGAACGTGTCGGTGACCACGACGCCGACCTCGACGCCCAGCAGCTCCCGCAGCCCCCGCCGGATGCGCTCGGCCGACGCGTCCGGGTCCTCCGGCAGCAACAGCACGGTGCCGACAGGGGTGTTGGACGCGTCCACCCCGGCCGCGGCCATGATGAACCCCTGCCGCGACTCCACGATCCTGGCCTGCCCGCGCCGCGCGACGACCCGTACGGTCTCCTCGTCGATCGCCGCCTGCCGGTCGTCGGCCTGCCGCAGCCGCCCCTCCGCCTTGCTCACGATCTTCGACGTCACGATGACGACGTCCCCGTCGGCGAGGCCGGGCAGTCCCGCCCCCGACGCCGCGTCGGCGACCAGCCGCGCCACGTCGTCCCCGGCCCGCACCTCGGGGATGCCGGGCAGCGCCCAGACCGCGTACGAGGGCGCGTCCCCCGCCGGCTGTCCCTCGCCTGTCATGGGTTCACGACCTCCCCGGCCAGCGCCAGCGCCGCCCGCGCCATCTCGGTGGTGGCGTCGAGGTCCGTCATCAGCAGCGGCACGGCGCGGCAGCGGATGCCGTCCTCCTCCACCGCCCCGACCGCGTCCGCGTCCACCGTGTCCACGAGCCAGCCGTCCAGCAGCCCGGAGCCGTAGTGCCGGGCGACGGCCGCCGCCGTCGGCTCCACGCCCACGGCCGCCAGCACCTTGTCCGCCATGCCGCGCACCGGCGCCCCGCCGATCACGGGGGACAGGCCCACGACCGGGACCCCCGCGTCGGCGATCGCCTCGCGCATGCCGGGGACGGCCAGGATCGTGCCGATGCTCACCACCGGGTTCGACGGCGGGAAGAGCACCACGTCCGCCGCCCCGATCGCCTCCAGCACGCCGGGCGCGGGCTTCGCCTGCTCGGCGCCGACCGGCACGATGGCGTGCGCGGGCACCTCGGCGCGCAGCCGCACCCAGTACTCCTGGAAGTGGATGGCCTTGCGCCCGCCGTCGCCGTCGTCGGTCAGCACGTGCGTCTCGACGCGGTCGTCCGTCATCGGCAGCAGGCGCACGCCCGGCTCCCACCGGCGGCACAGCGCCTCGGTGACGGCGCTGAGCGGGTAGCCGGCCGCGAGCATCTGCGTCCGCACGATGTGCGTGGCGAAGTCGCGGTCGCCGAGCCCGAACCACTCGGGCCCGACGCCGTACGCGGCCAGCTCCTCCTTGACGGCGAACGTCTCCCCGGCCCGGCCCCAGCCCTGTTCCTCGTGGATGCCGCCGCCCAGGGTGTACATCACCGTGTCGAGATCGGGGCAGACCTTGAGGCCGAACAGGTGGATGTCGTCGCCGGTGTTGCCGATGACGGTGATGTCCGCTTCGGGGGCGGCCCGGCGCAGGCCCCGCAGGAAGCGGGCCCCGCCGATGCCGCCGGAGAGAGCCACGATACGTCGCATGCGCGCCAGTCTGTCAGCAGCCCAGGGCGGCCCGTGCGACGGGTGCGGCGGCCTCCCGGGGGTGCATCCGCATCTCCGTCAGGCCGGGGAAGTAGATGTGGAGGCTGACGGCCGGTTCCAGCGACGCGTTGACCATCTCGTGCACGTAGCCGGGGCCGAAGACGCGCAGCGAACCGGGCGTCAGGACCCGCGCGCCGCGCGGTCCCGCGTCCTCGGTGAGCGCCCCCGACAGGACGGCGCACACGCCGCTGGACGCGCCGTGGTCGTGCCGCCCGCTGCCCTGTCCTGGCACCCAGCTCAGCAGCCACACCTCGTACCCGGGACCCGTCCGCAGCCGGTGGTACCAGCGGCTCACCGCGTCGTACCGCACCAGCGGCGCCCAACACTCCCGGTCCCCGGCCAGGGCACCGGCGAGGCCGGCGAACTGGGCGACGGTGGCGGGGTGCCCCGTGACGGGCGGCAGCAGGTGGGGGATCGCCAGCGGGTCGCCGGCGATCGCGTTGTCGTTGTCCATGGAGTGCGGTGCGCCTCTGGGTGCTCGGTTGCTCGGGTCGCTCGGACGGCTGGGGTGTTCTGACGTCGGGAAAGGTGAACGGCCGCCTGGCCGGTGAGCGTCGGACCGGACCCGGCCGGACGGGACCGGCGGGTACGCGCGGACGCGCGCGTCCGCGTACGTCCCGGTCAACGGGGTACGCGGCCACGGGCATTGTTTCATCACTTCCGGTCCGTCTGGATGCGGAAAGGTTTATGCGCGGCAGGTCCGGGACAGGTGCCCCGTTGCTCATCCGTGATGCGGCTGTGATCCCTGTCGCTGTCGTACGCCGGTGGCAACGCGTCGGCGCGCGTGGTCGTCCTTCTTTGCACAAGGAGACCCGAAGTGAATGAGATCGACCGGGTTGGGAGGCCGGTGGTGGGGTGGGCGAGCATAGTTTGTGCCGATTTGAACACTTTCCGTATGGCTGTGGTGCCGCAGGGTGAATCATCTGGTGAATGGCAGATCGTGGCTTGACTGCCGCAGAGCCCCACACTTGTAATTTCACTCATGTCGTTCGAGCGGGATCGATAACGACGGCATCACGGGGACGCAAAGAAGACGAGGGGCGCGCATATGACCGAGCTGTTCCAACAACTGCTCGTCGAAGAGGCGGACGAAGAACTCGGCTGGCAGGAGCGCGCGCTGTGCGCCCAGACCGATCCCGAGTCGTTCTTCCCCGAGAAGGGCGGTTCCACACGCGAGGCGAAGAAGGTGTGCCTCGCCTGCGAGGTCCGCTCGGAATGTCTCGAATACGCCCTCGCCAACGACGAACGTTTCGGTATCTGGGGCGGATTGTCCGAGCGGGAACGCCGCCGCCTGAAGAAGGCGGCCGTCTGACGCGCCCGGCGCGCCGACCGGCGGGACGGGCCCGCCGGACAGGAGGGTCAGGCCGTTCCCAGCCGCTAGTGTGGTGCGACGTCCACCACCGTCCAGCGAACCGGGGCCCGCCCTCGATGTCCGTGCAAAGCCATCCCGAATTCCCGCGGCACGTCGTCACCGCTGTGCTCGTCTCGCACGACGGCGAACGCTGGCTCCCCGAGGTTCTCCGGGGACTGCTCGGCCAGGACCGGCCGGTCCAGGACGTCATCGCAGCCGACACCGGCAGCGCCGACTCCTCCGCCACCCTGGTCACCGAAGCCCTCGGCGCCGAGCGTGTGCTGCACCTCGCCCGCCGCACCGGCTTCGGCGCCGCCGTCGCCGAAGCGACCCGCACCGCACCCGTCCTCACGCCGGACGAACTGCCCTACCTCAAGCGGCCACCCGCCTGGGACCCCGTCACCCGCACCTGGGACAACAGCACCTACGACCTGCCCGAGTTCCCCCACGGCGAACCGGTCCACTGGCTGTGGCTGCTGCACGACGACTCGGCCCCGGCACCCGACGCCCTCCTCGAACTGCTCCGCCAGGCCGACGCCAGCCCCTCGGCCACCGTCATCGGCGCCAAGCTCCGCGGCTGGTACGACCGCAGGCAGCTCCTGGAGACCGGCGCGAGCGTCGCCAACAGCGGACGCCGCTGGACCGGCCTCGACCGCCGCGAGCAGGACCAGGGCCAGCACGACCAGGTCAGACCCGTCCTGTCCGTGTCCAGCGCGGGCATGCTCATCCGCCGCGACGTGTACGAGCAACTCGGCGGCTTCGACCGGCGCCTGCCGCTCATGCGCGACGACCTCGACCTGTGCTGGCGCGCCCACGCCGCCGGACACCAGGTCCTGGTCGCCCCGGCCGCCGTCGTCCGCCACGCCGAGGCGGCCGCGCGCGAACGCCGCTCCATCGACTGCGCGGGACGGCTCGGCGGCAGCCCGCACCGGGTGGACAAGGCGGCCGCCGCCTACGCGCTCCTCGTCAACGCGCCAGGACGCACCCTGCCCTGGGTCGTCTTCCGCCTCGTCCTCGGCACCCTCCTGCGCGTCCTCGGCTATCTCGTCGGAAAGCTCCCCGGCCGCGCCCTCGACGAAACCGCGGGACTGCTCAGCACCTTCCTGAGACCGGAACGCATCCTCGCCGCGCGCCGCAACCGCAAGCGCGCCACGGCCCCCGGCTTCGACCCGCGCGAACTGCGCCCCCTCTTCCCCCCGGCGGGCGCCACCCTCCGCACCACCGCCGAACAGGTCGTCAGCAACTTCGGGGGACGCAACGACCCGGCCGCCTCCTCCGGCGGCCGCCACGGCGCCGTCGAGTCGGGCCCGACCGACGACGACGCCGAGGACCTCCACGTCGAGCAGTTCGCCCGCCTGCGCCGCCTCGCGCGGCGCCCGGGACCGATGCTCTTCCTCGGCCTCCTCCTCGCCTCGCTGCTCGCCTGCCGCGACCTGATCGGCGGCGGCGCCCTCACCGGCGGCGCCCTGCTGCCCGCCCCCGCGGAGGCCTCGGCCCTGTGGGACCGCTACCTGGAGACCTGGCAGCCCGTCGGCACCGGCGGCACCGAGAACGCCCCGCCGTACCTCGCGCTGTTCGGCCTGCTCTCCACACTGCTGCTCGGCAGCCCGGGCGGCGCCATCAGCCTGCTGCTCGTCGCCTCCGTCCCCCTGGCGGGCGCCAGCGCCTACTTCGCGTCCCGGCCGCTCGTCATGTCCCGCCTCCTGCGCGCCTGGGGCAGCATCGCGTACGCCTTCCTGCCCGCCGTCACCGGCGCGCTCGCCGGCGGCCGCATCGGCACGGCGGTCCTCGCCGTCCTGCTGCCCCTGATGGCACGCTGCGCCGTCCTCGCCGCGGGTCACACCAGTGGCGGGCGCGGACCCTGGCGCGCGGTGTGGGCGTACGCGCTCCTCCTGACGGTCACCACCGCGTTCACGCCCGTCGTCTGGCCGCTCACGCTGCTGCTCGCCGTCGTCGCCCTCGTCCTCCCGCTGCGCCCCGCGCCCGGCGTGCTGAAGGCGAAGGCACTGCGGGCGGCGGCCGTGCTCCTGACCCCCGCCGTGCTGCTCGGCCCGTGGTCGTGGTCGGTGCTGCTGAGCCCGGCCGAGTTCCTCCACGAGGCGGGGCTGCCGTTCGACACCGGGCAACCGGGCGCGGCACAGCTGCTGAACGCCAACCCGGGCGGCCCCGGCACCCCCGGCACCTGGCTGCTGATCGGCGTCGTCCTCGCCGCGCTCGGCGCCCTCCTGCGCGCCGAGCGCCGCCCCGCCATCCTCACGGCCTGGACGGTGGCGCTCGCCGGCCTGCTCTTCGCGGTCTGGTCGAGCGGCGAGACCTGGTCCGGGCCCGCGACGCTCGTCTACGGCCTCGCGCTGCTGTGCGCGGGCGTCCTCGGCGCGGACGGCGCCCGGTACCGCGTCGCCGCGCAGAGCTTCGGCTGGCGGCAGCCGCTCGCCGTGGCCGTCGCGGGCACAGCGGCGGCCGGTCCGCTGCTGGTCGCCGCGGGCTGGGCGCTCGGCGGCGCCGACGGGCCCCTGGAACGCGGCAACGCCGTACAGGTGCCCGCGTTCGTCGCCGCCGAGAGCACCACCCGCGACCAGGCCAGGACCCTCGTCCTGTCCGGACGCCCCGGCGGCGGCTCCGAACCGGCGGGACATGTCACGTACACCCTCGTCCGCGGCTCGGGCGCCCGCCTGGGCGACGCCGACCTCGCCGACGCCCTCGGCGCCAACGACACCCTGGGCCAGGCGGTCGGCGAACTCGTCGCGGGCTCGGGCGCCGACCAGACGGCCGTGCTCGCCGGATACGCGGTGCGGTACGTCCTCGTGCAGGACGGCTCGCCCGAGGAACTGCGGCGCGTGCTCGACACCACCCCGGGACTCCAGCGGCTCAGCCAGGAGGACGGCACGTCCCTGTGGCGCGTCGACCGCGAGGTGGCCCGCGCCATGGTCCTGCCCGCGGGGGCGGACGCCCCGGACGCCGACGCGGTCCCCGTCCCGGCGGACACCGTCGAGATCCACACCGACCTGCCCGACGGGCCGGAGGGCCGCACGCTGCGGCTCGCCGACAGCGCCTCGGACGCGTGGCAGGCCACGCTGGACGGGCGGGCCCTCACCCCGGTCACGCTGGACGGCTGGGCCCAGGGCTTCGAACTCCCGGCGGGCGGCGGACGACTCGACGTCGTCCACGAGACGCCGTTCACCCACACGGTGTGGGTGTGGGCGCAGGGCTTCTGCCTGCTGGTGCTGTGCGTGCTCGCCCTGCCGGGCCGCCGCCGCGAGCTGGACGACGACCTGCCGGAGGCCGAGGAGCAGGCGGAGCCCGCCCAGGGCCGCAGGGCACGCCGGACGGCGACCGTCCCCGCCCAGCAGGGCCCGGACACCGACCTCACCCCCGACGGAGTGCCCGGCGCGCCGGCGCACGAGCCGGAGCCCGAGGCGGAACAGCAGCCCGACCCCGCGCCCGCGTACGCCCCGGAGCCCGACTACGCCCCCGACCCGTACGGGCAGGGCGGGTACGGCGACCCGTACGCGCAGCAGGGCCCGTACTACCAGGACGGCGGCTACCAGGACGGCGGCGCCATCCCGCAGCAGCAGGACGGCAGCTGGAACGGCCAGGAGCGCTACGGCCAGGACGGGTACGACGGCAGTCCCTACGACCCCCAGCACGTCAGGCCGTACGACTACCCGGCCGACTACGGTGACGGGAGCAACCAGCGGTGAACCGCACCCTCATGTCCCTCGTCGCGGTCGTCGCCGCCATCGGCGCGATCACCGGCGCGGCCGCGCTGCGCCCGGCGGACGGCGAGGCGGCGGCCCCGCCGACCGAGCCCCGCCCGGTCGAACGGTCCACGCTCGCCTGCCCCCGCCCCACGTCCGCGGAGTCGGCGACGACCTGGTACACCGCGTACACCCCGCCGCTCCCCGGCCTGTCGGCGCCCGAGGCGCCCGACGGCGAAGGGGAGGAGCAGCAGGAGAGCCTGGCGGCGCTCGTCCCCGCGCCGGAGTACGCCCCCGGCACCGAGGAGGATGCCGGGGAGCCGGAGGACGGCGAGGAGACGGACGAGTCCGGGGAGTCCGGCGACGCCGAGGACGCCCCCGACCCCGTCCTCCCGCTGGCCGGCCCCGGCATCCCCGTCACCGGCCGCGTCACCGGCCCCGACCACCCCGCGCTGACCGGCACCGCCGAGGAGGCCCTCGCCCCCGGCTGGACGGTCCAGCAGACCACCAGGACGGAGGGCGACAGCGGCGACGCCCTCCTCGGCACCGCCTGCCAGGCCCCCGACACGGACTTCTGGTTCGCGGGCGCGAGCACGAGCGCCGCCCGCCACGACTACGTCCACCTGACCAACCCCGACCCGGCCGCCACCGTCGTGGACATCGAGCTGTACGGCCCCGAGGGCGCGGTCGAGAGCGAGGCGGGCCAGAACATCGCCGTCCCCGGCGGCAGCAGCGTCCCCGTCCGCCTCGCGACGCTGACCGCCGAGGAGATCCCGGCCCTCGCCGTCCACGTGACGGCGCGCAGCGGGCGCATCGGCGCGCAGATCGAGGCGGTCGACACGGCGGGCGGCGCCGACTGGCTGCCCCCGTCCGCCGCCCCCGACGGCGCGCTCGTCCTCCCCGGCATCCCGGCGGGGGCGCGCAGCGTCCGGCTGTTCGCCTTCACGCCGGGTGACGCGGACGTCGTCCTCGACGTCGGCCTCGCGGGCGGCGGCGGCACGATCACCCCGGCCGGGCACGAGACGGTGGACGTCACGGCGGGCGCCGTCACCGCCGTCGACCTCGGCGGCCTGACGCAGGACGAGCCCGGCTCGCTGGTCCTCACCCGCGCGGAGGGCACCGGCACCGGCCCGGTCTTCGCCGCGCTCCAGGTGATCGTGGGCGGCGACGACGAGGACGCCCCGCCGGAGACGGCGTTCATCCCGGTCACCGCCCCCGTGGGGCACCGCGCCACCGCGACCGGCAACACGGCGTCCGGCACCCGCCTCATCCTCACCGCCCCCGAGGACGCGGTCGACGTGTCGGTCACCGTCTCGGCGGGAACGGACGGCGGCGAGCCCGTCACCGAGCAGTACACCGTGGACGGCAGGACGACGTTCGCCCTCGACCCCGAGCTGCCCGACGGCACCGAGGCGCCGTACTCCCTCACGGTCGAGACGGACGGCGGCCCGCTCCACGCCGCCCGCATCCTCACGATGGGCGACGGCGACGCGCCGCTCGTCACCGTCCAGACGCTGCCCGACGACCACTCCACGGTCGCCGTGCCCGGGACGGAGCAGGACCTGTCCATCCTCACGGACTGAACGCGGGCCGTACGGGCGGGACCGGACCTCCAGGTTCAGTCCTGCCCGTACCTCGGGTCCACGGACTCCGGCGCGAGCCCCAGCAGTTCGGCCGCCTGCTCCACCACGACGTCGTGCACCAGCTGCGCGCACTCGTCACGGTCCCTGCTGCGCAGCTCCACCGGCCGCCGGTACACGACGATGCGGTCCGGCCGCGTGCCCTTCCCGCGCAGCACCCCGCCCAGCGGCACGGCGTCCGGCGACACCCCGCGCGTACCGCCCCCGCCCTCCGGCGGCAGCAGCGGGACGTCCAGGACGGCGAACACCACGTCGTCCAGCTCCGGCAGCCGCCGCCGCAGCCGTTCGGCCGAGTCGTGCACCAGCGAGTCGAACGTGTCCGCCCTGCTCACCGCGAGCGGCACCTGCGGCGGCGCCACGGGTCCGCGCATGCCGCGGCCGTGCCTGTCCCGGTGCCGGTGCCTGCCCGCCGGACCCGGGGGAGCCGGGGATGCGCCGCTGGAATCGTCCATCAACGTCCGACCATAGATGACGGGGCGCCAGATGGTGAGCACACGGTGCGGGACCGTCCCGGGGGAGGACAACACCGAACCTCCGGGCGAATCCGTACAGGCCGGACGCCCCTAGGGCGACACGGCGGGGTGACGCCGCCCCGAGTCGTCGCGGCCCGCTCAGGAGTGCGGTACGGTCCAACATCGTGAGTCCCGTCCGCCGCTGTTCGCGCACCGCGTGCGCCCGCCCCGCCGTGGCGACCCTGACCTATGTCTACGCGGACTCCACCGCAGTCCTCGGCCCCCTGGCCACCTATGCCGAGCCGCACTGTTACGACCTGTGCGCCGAGCACTCCGAGCGGCTCACCGCGCCGCGCGGCTGGGAGGTCGTCAGGCTCGCCGTGGACCCGGCGGCGGCCCGGCCCAGCGGGGACGACCTCGAAGCGCTCGCCGACGCCGTCCGCGAGGCCGCCCGCACCCCGCCGCCCCGCCAGAACCCGCCCCCCGGGCCCCCGCCGCGCGGCGCGGACCCGGTTGAGGTCGCCCGCCGCGGGCATCTGCGCATTCTGCGCTCCCCGGAGCAGTGATCGGCGGCCGGTACATTGAACGGTGGAGCGCTCCCGACCGGACCGTCCGCCGAACGCCCCGTCAGCGGACCACAGGACGGCCCGGACACCGCCCATGAAGCCACCGCCAGACAAGGGGTTAGCTGTGCCGGACCTGTCACAGATCGTGAAGGCATACGACGTACGCGGTGTGGTCCCCGATCAGTGGGACGAGCGGCTCGCCGAGCTGTTCGGCGCCGCGTTCGCCGAGATCACCGGCGCCACCGCCATCGTCATCGGGCACGACATGCGTCCGTCGTCCCCCGGTCTCTCCCGCGCCTTCGGCAAGGGTGCCGCCGGGCGCGGCGCCGACGTCACCGAGATCGGCCTGTGCTCCACCGACGAGCTGTACTACGCCAGCGGCGCCCTGGACGTGCCGGGCGCCATGTTCACCGCGAGCCACAACCCGGCGCAGTACAACGGCATCAAGATGTGCCGCGCCGGAGCCGCCCCCGTCGGGCAGGACAGCGGCCTCGCCGACATCCGCGCGCTGGTCGAGCGCTGGGCAGCCGACGGCGCGCCGGAGCCGGTCGCCGAGCCGGGCGCCATCGGGCAGCGCGACGTCCTCGGCGACTACGCGGCCCACCTCCGCACCCTCGTGGACCTGTCGGGCATCCGCCCGCTGAAGGTCGTCGTCGACGCGGGCAACGGCATGGGCGGCCACACCGTCCCGACCGTCCTCGCCGACCTGCCCGTCGCACTCGTCCCGATGTACTTCGAGCTGGACGGCACCTTCCCCAACCACGAGGCCAACCCCATCGATCCCGCCAACATCGTGGACCTCCAGGCGAAGGTCCGCGAGACCGGCGCCGACATCGGCCTCGCCTTCGACGGCGACGCCGACCGCTGCTTCGTCGTGGACGAACGCGGCGAGCCCGTCCCCCCGTCCGCCATCACCGCCCTGGTCGCCGCCCGCGAGCTGGGCAAGACGCCGGGCGGCACGGTCATCCACAACCTCATCACGTCGTGGACCGTCCCCGAGGTCGTCAGGGAGAACGGCGGCACGCCCGTCCGCACCCGCGTCGGACACTCGTTCATCAAGGGCGAGATGGCCCGTACCGGCGCCATCTTCGGCGGCGAGCACTCGGCGCACTACTACTTCCGCGACTTCTGGAACGCCGACACCGGCATGCTCGCCGCCCTGCACGTCCTCGCCGCGCTCGGGCAGCAGGAAGGACCGCTGTCCGGCCTGGTCTCGGCCTACGACCGGTACGCCGCCTCGGGCGAGATCAACAGCCGCGTGGACGACCAGGAGGGCCGCGCCGCCGCCGTCAAGGCCGCGTTCGCCGACCGCGAGGGCGTCACGCTCGACGAGCTGGACGGTCTCACCGTCACCGCCGCGGACTGGTGGTTCAACATCAGGCCGTCCAACACCGAGCCGCTGCTGCGCCTCAACGTCGAGGCCCGCGACGCCGGCACCGTCGAGAAGGTCCGCGACGAGGTCCTCGCCCTCGTCCGCGCCTGACCGCGTCACCCGCCGCCCCGGCTCGCCGCGCCGGGGCGGCGGACCTGCGGGTAGGGTGATCCGCGACAACAGCGACACCATCCGACACCACCCGCGTACGGGCCTCCCGCCCGCACCGCACAGCCGCAGGGGAGACGCCATGCCGCTCGTCGAGGCCGCTCTGCTGGAGATCCTGGCCTGCCCCGCCTGCCACGCGCCGCTGCGCGAGGAGGCCGAGGAGGGCACCGGGGACGCCGAGTCCGGCGAACTCGTCTGCACGAGCGACACCTGCGGACTGGCCTACCCCGTCCAGGACGGCATCCCCGTCCTCCTGGAGGACGAGGCCCGCAGGACCGGCTGACCCCGGCCCGACACGCACGCCGCACGGCGACCGGAGAGAGCTCCCGCATGATCGACGAATCGCTGCTCGACGCCCCGGACGAACTGCTCCGCGCCGACCCGCACGGCATGCTCCGCGCCGTCGCCGCGTCCGGCGCCCAGGTGCGCACCGCCGCCAGGGGAGCGGAGGAGTCCGACCTCGGCCGCCTCACCCCGCAGGGCCGCCCGGGGACGCTCCTCGTGGCGGGCACCGGCCCGGCCACCCCGCTCACCGCGGGCCTGCTCACCGCCCTGGCGGGCGACTCCGTCCGCGTCACCCACCTGCGCCCCACCGGCCCGCTGGCCGCGCACGGCGCCCTCACCTGGCCGCTGCCCCGCTGGGTGGGCTCACTGGACCTGCTGCTCCTGACGACGTCCGACGGCTCCGAGCCCGGCCTCGCACTGCTCGTCGAGGCCGCCTTCCGCCGTGGCTGCGCGGTCGCCGTCATCGCCCCGGCGGACAGCCCCCTGGCGGGCGTCGCCGCGCACCGGCGCAGCCCCGTCATCCCGCTCACCCCGGCGCCCTACCTGGAGACGGGCGGCCCCGCCGCCACCCCCGGCCACGCCTGGGCCCTCGTCACCCCGGCGCTGATGCTCGCCGACCGCCTCGGCCTGCTCGACCCGCCGCCGGGCGCGGGCCCCGACGAGGACCCCCACGCGAGCCCGGCCGCCCTCCAACTCCTCGCCGACCGCCTGGACTCCGTCGCCGAACGCTGCGGACCCACCGTCCGCACGACCGACAACCCGGCGAAGACCCTCGCCACCGGCTTCGCCGACACCCTCCCGCTCCTGTGGAGCGAAGGGCCCGTCGCGGGCGCCGCCGCCCGCCACGCCGCCACCACCCTCGCCTCCCTCGCCGGACGCCCCGCCCTCACGGCCGAGCTGCCCGAAGCGCTCCTCACCCACCGCGCGCTGCTGTCCGGCAACCTCGCAGCCTCCACCGGCGACCCCGACGACTTCTTCCGCGACCGCGTGGACGAGCCGGCGCCCCTCCACGCCCGCGTCCTGCTGCTCCGCAGCCCCCTCCCGGCGACCGACGAGGGCACCGGCAGCGCCGCCGACACCGCCCGCGACCTGGCACAGGCACACGGCATCGCCTTCGGCGAACCGGCGATCGCCGAGGGCGGCGGCCTCCTCGCCACCGCCGCCGAGCTGATCGCCCAGCTCGACTTCGCCGCCGTCTACCTCGCCCTCACCTCCGGCGCCCGCGGCTGACCGAGCCCGCCGCGCGCCACCGGCAGAACCGCAAAGGAACGACGCACACGTGGACCGCCTCACCAACACCGTCCGGCCCTACGCCTGGGGTTCCACCACCGACATACCGCGACTCCTGGGCACCGAGCCCACCGGCGAGCCCCAGGCCGAACTGTGGATGGGCGCCCACCCGGGCGCCCCCTCCCGCCTCGAACGCCCCGGCGGCCCGCTCTCCCTGGCCGACGCCATCGCCGCCGACCCCGAGGGCCAGCTCGGCAAGGACACCGTCCACCGCTTCGGCCCGTCGCTGCCCTTCCTCCTCAAGGTCCTGGCCGCCGGGTCACCGCTCTCCCTCCAGGTCCACCCCGACCGCGCCCAGGCCCAGGCCGGCTACGCGGCCGAGGAGGCGCGCGGCGTCCCCGCGGACGCGCCGGAGCGCACGTACAAGGACGCCAACCACAAGCCCGAACTGATCTGCGCCCTCACCCCGTTCGACGGCCTCTGCGGCTTCCGCGACCCCGCCGCGACCGCCGGCCTCCTCGACGGCCTCGGCGTGGACAGCCTCAAGCCGTACGCCGACCTGCTGCGCGCCCGCCCCGCGACCGACGCCCTGCGCGAGGTCCTCACCGCCGTCCTGACGGCCGACCGCGACGCCATCGCCGCCTCCGCCACCCAGGCCGCGGAGGCCGCCGCACGCCTCGGCGCCGACGACCCCGAGGGCCCGTACGCCGCCTACGCCGACATCGCCCGCCACTACCCCGGCGACCCCGGCGTCATCGCCGCGATGCTGCTCAACCACGTACGGCTCCAGCCCGGCCAGGCGCTCTACCTCGCCGCCGGTGTCCCGCACGCCTACCTCAAGGGCCTGGGCGTCGAGATCATGGCCAACTCCGACAACGTCCTGCGCTGCGGCCTCACGCCCAAGCACATCGACGTGCCCGAACTCCTGCGCATCGTCCGTTTCGAGCCGACGGACCCGGGCGTCATCGGCCCCGTCGGCGACCCGGCCGATCGCGCGGACCACACGTACGACGTGCCCATCGACGAGTTCCGCCTCTCGCGCCACCTCCTCACCGACGGCGCACCCCCGCGCGCCCTGCCTTACGGCAGCCCGCAGATCCTGCTGTGCACCGAAGGACACGCCGACCTGCGCACCGCCGACGGCACCACCCTCACCCTCGCCCCCGGCCGGTCCGCCTGGGCCACCGCCGCCGACCGCGTGGAGGCCTCCGGCTCCGGCACGCTCTTCCGCGCCGCCGTCGCCCCCTGACCGCCCCGCCCCGGGACGGCGGAACGCGCCGCCCCGGCGCGACGTGTGGCCGGTATCGACCGCCGGGCCTTGAGCCGCCCCGGGGGCCGCGGTGTAGATTCGGCGGCGGAGTCACAGTCGATGCTGATGGCAGTCGGGCGGCACACCGCCCGGCCGAGGGGTAAGAAGGCCCTCCGACGGACCGCGGAAGCACGGTCGCGCCCCCCCGCGCGCCCGACGCCGCACCCTGTCCGCCATCCGCTCACCTCCACAGGAGCAGACGTCATGACGTCGAACACCTCCGGCGACTTCAAGGTCGCCGACCTCTCCCTCGCCGAGTTCGGCCGCAAGGAGATCACCCTCGCCGAGCACGAGATGCCGGGCCTGATGGCCCTGCGCGAGGAGTACGGAGCCGCCCAGCCGCTTGCCGGCGCCCGCATCACCGGCTCCCTGCACATGACCGTGCAGACCGCCGTCCTCATCGAGACCCTCATCGCCCTCGGCGCCCGCGTCCGCTGGGCCTCGTGCAACATCTTCTCCACCCAGGACCACGCCGCCGCCGCGATCGCCGCCGCCGGCATCCCCGTCTTCGCCTGGAAGGGCGAGACGCTGGAGGAGTACTGGTGGTGCACCGAGCAGGCCCTCACCTGGGCCGACGCGCCGACCGGCGGCCCCAACGCCATCCTCGACGACGGCGGCGACGCCACCCTCCTCGTCCACAAGGGCGTCGAGTACGAGAAGGACGGCAAGGTCCCCGACCCGTCCACCGCCGAGAACGACGAGCACCGCGTCATCCTCGAACTGCTGACCCGCACCGTCGCCGAGAGCCCGCAGAAGTGGACCCAGGCGGCCTCCGAGATCCGCGGCGTCACCGAGGAGACCACCACCGGCGTCCACCGCCTCTACGAGATGTTCCGCGAGGGCACCCTGCTGTTCCCCGCGATCAACGTGAACGACTCCGTCACCAAGTCGAAGTTCGACAACAAGTACGGCGTCCGCCACTCCCTCGTCGACGGCATCAACCGCGGCACCGACGTCCTCATCGGCGGCAAGACCGCCGTCGTCTGCGGCTACGGCGACGTCGGCAAGGGCTGCGCCGAGTCCCTGCGCGGCCAGGGCGCCCGCGTCATCGTCACCGAGGTGGACCCCATCTGCGCCCTCCAGGCCGCGATGGACGGCTACCAGGTCGCCCGCCTGGACGACGTGGTGGAGACGGCCGACATCTTCGTCACCGCCACCGGCAACCGCGACGTCATCATGGCCGCCGACATGAGCCGCATGAAGCACCAGGCGATCGTCGGCAACATCGGCCACTTCGACAACGAGATCGACATGGCCGGTCTCGCCCGCGTCCCCGGCGTCGTCAAGGACGAGATCAAGCCGCAGGTCCACACCTGGACCTTCCCGGACGGCCACACCATCATCGTCCTGTCCGAGGGCCGCCTGCTGAACCTGGGCAACGCCACCGGCCACCCCTCGTTCGTCATGTCCAACAGCTTCGCGAACCAGACGATCGCCCAGATCGAGATCTACACGCGGACCGACGAGTACCCGACCGGCGTCTACACGCTGCCCAAGCACCTCGACGAGAAGGTCGCCCGCCTCCACCTGGACGCGCTCGACGCGCGCCTCACCGTGCTGCGCCCCGAGCAGGCGTCGTACATCGGCGTCCAGGTCGAGGGCCCGTACAAGCCCGAGCACTACCGCTACTGACCAGCCGTCCCTGTGCCCGGCCCCGTTCGCGGGGCCGGGCGCACCGGTACTCCACCCCATGCCCAGAGGCCGCTACCGCCTGCACGACCCCGACGACCGCACCCCGCCGGCCGACGAGCACTTCCAGTGCGCGCCCGGCCCGACCGGATGGCGGTACGTCTCCCGGCGCACGACCGGGACCGGCGCCCCCACGGGCTCCGTGGACCTCACCCTCGACGCGCTCGGCCGCCCCATACGCCTCGAACTGGCCGCCGCCCACTGGCGCGTACGCGGCGCCGCCCTCGACGGCCTGACCTGGGTGCGCATGGGCGCGGACGGCACGGACGCCGAGCAGCGCACCGCCGACGGCCGCGCGTTCTCCGGCGAGTCCCCGGCCTTCCTCATCGCCACCGCCCGCCTGCTGCGCCTCACCCCGGACGCCCCCACGGCACGCGTCCGCACGGTCGCCTTCACCGCACCGCACCTCGCGCCCCGCACACTCGACCAGGGCTGGACGCTCCTCGGCTCCGAGGACCACGCCACCGACACCGGCACGCTCACCGTCGACCACTACCAGCTGGACGACCTGGAGACGGGCGCGCGCGGCACGGTCCACCTCGCGGGGGACGTCGTCCTCGCCGCACCGGGCGTCGAACTGGAGGCACTCGACTCACCCCCGTCCGTCCTCACCCAGGCGGAGTGAACCCGCCCCCGGACGGCGGCTCCTCCACGGGTATCTCCCGCGGCTCGGCCACGGGCTGCGGCTGCGCCTGCTGCTCAGGCTGGAAGTACGGCTGCTGGGGCGCGTACTGCGGCGCCGCGTAGTGCTGTTGCGGGTACTGCTGCTGGGGGTACTGCGCCTGCGGCCACTGCTGTACGTGCTGCACGTGCTGACCCGCCGCGTACATCCGCGCCGCCTCACGCCGCTGCCGCTCGGCCATCACCGCGGACAGGTAGTCCACCGGCTGCACCCCGGCGGGCGCGGCGACACCGACACGCGCCATCAGCTCCTGCGACAGCCGCACCCCCATCGACCACGCCACCGTCCGGTCCAGCTGCGGCAGCCTGGTGAGGAACTGCCGTACGGACAGCCACAGATCGTCGGGCACCCGGGACAGGTCGAGTTCGGTGAAGTGGCCCGCGAGCCAGTGCGGGGCGGGCGGCACGGGCCGTGACGCCGCCCCCGGCAGCCGCTCGCGCACCACCAGCGCGCCCGCGAAGATGTCCCCGAGCCGCCGCCCCTCCGCCGACACGAGCGACGCGATGACACCGACCGTCCCGAGGGTCAGGAGCAGCTCGACCACCCCGACCGCCCCGCGGACCAGCGCGTGCCGGAAGCGGATGGGCCCGCCGTCCGTCCGCACCACCCGCAGCCCGAACGCCGCCTTCCCCACCGAGCGCCCCCCGCTCAGCGTCTCCACCGCGATGGGGGCACCGACCAGCAGGAGGACGAAGAGGGCGACCTGCACGGCCGCCGTCGCGGCCGTGCCGAGGGAGAACACGGAGCTGAGGAGCAGCATCGAGATCAGCAGATAGGCGCTGAAGACGATCAGCAGATCGAGCAGCACGGCCATCGCCCGGCTCGGCAGACGCGCGGGCTGGAGCCCCAGGACGACCGCGTCCCCCGTCACCAGTTGACTCATCGTGACCCCCTTCCTCTGGACAGTGTGGCATTCCCGTCTGACAAGCTCTGTCCCATGGACCTGGACGTCTTCGTCGCCACCCACCGGGCGGAATGGGAACGCCTCGAAGCCCTGCTGCGCACGCCCAGGGGCAGGCTCGGCGGCGCGCAGGCCGACGAGCTGGTCACGCTCTACCAGCGCACGGCCACCCATCTCTCCCAGCTGCGGTCGACAGCCCCCGACCCGGCGCTCATCAGCCGGCTCACGACGCTCGTCGCCCGCGCCCGCAGCGCCGTCGTGGGCACCCGCCGCGCGACCTGGCGGGACGCGCTCGGCTTCTTCACCTCCGCCTTTCCCGCGGCCTGCTACCGCACGTGGCGCTGGTGGGTGCCCGCCGCACTGGTCAGCGTCCTGGTCATCGCGGTGACCGGCTGGTGGATCGCCGGGAACCCGGACGTCCAGGCCGCTCTCGGCGCCCCGGAGGACCTCCGCGAGATGACGCGGCCCGGCGGCCAGTACGAGACGTACTACTCCAGCAGTCCCGCCGCCGCCTTCTCGGCCCAGGTCTGGACGAACAACGCCCAGGTCGCCGCGACCTGCCTGGCCTTCGGCGCGCTGCTCGGCATCCCGGTCCTGTGGGTGCTCCTCCAGAACGCGGTGAACGTCGGCATCGGCGTCGGGCTGATGGGCTCGGCCGGCCGTCTCGACGTCTTCTTCGGCCTGATCCTGCCGCACGGCCTGCTGGAGCTGACGGCCGTCTTCCTCGCGGCCGGGGTCGGCCTGCGCCTGGGCTGGACGGTGATCGACCCGGGGCCGCGGACACGCGCGACGGCCCTGGCACAGGAGGGCAGGGCCGCCCTCGGCATGGCCGTCGGGCTGGCCGTGGTCCTGCTGGTCTCCGGACTGATCGAGGGCTTCGTGACCCCCTCGGGTCTGCCGACCTGGGCGCGGATCGCGATCGGGGTGGTGGCGGAGGCGCTGTTCCTCCTCTATGTCTTCGTGGTCGGCAGACGTGCCGCCGCGGCGGGGGAGACGGGCGACGTGGTGGCCGCCGACCGCGAGGCGGAGGCCCCGGTGGCCGCCTGAGCAGCCGGTTTGACGCGCCCGCCACAGCGGCGTAACGTTCTCCGAGCTGCCACCGAGCCGCCGTGTACAACGGCGATTCCGGTAAGCGGCTTCCGCCACTGAAGTGGCACTCTCTCGCTCGACATCTCGAAGCCCGCAAGGGTCTTATTCGGCATGGCCCGAATAGACCGCGCGGGGGCCGATTTGGAAAAGCCGGGGAATGCCTCTAAAGTAGTGGACATACCGAAGGGAAGCGCCCGGAGAGGCCTGAGAGGGTCTTGAAGGAAGCGTCCGTTCCTTGAGAACTCAACAGCGTGCCAAAAGTCAATGCCAATTG
>NZ_JBITKT010000012.1:0-163324 GCF_044461265.1 Streptomyces sp. NPDC049879
TTGGCATTGACTTTTGGCACGCTGTTGAGTTCTCAAGGAACGGACGCTTCCTTCAAGACCCTCTCAGGCCTCTCCGGGCGCTTCCCTTCGGTGTTGCTCGCCTGCCTTGGGAGCCTTGGCAGTTGGCCTGTTCGGCTTCCCCCGGCGGCGATGACGTAAACGTACTTGAGCGGGGCGCCCGGATGCAAATCCTGGCGCCCCGCCCGGTGCTGAGGGTCAGACGTCGACGACGACCGGCATGATCATGGGGCGCCGGCGGTAGGTGTCGGACACCCACTTGCCGAGCGTCCGCCGTACGAGCTGCTGGAGTTGGTGCGACTCCACCACGCCGTCCTGGGCCGACCTGGCCAGCGCCTCGTCGATCTTCGGGATGACCGCGGCGAAGTCCGCGTCGTCGATGCCGGAGCCGCGGCTGTGGATGCTCGGACCGCTGACGATCTTGCCCGTGCTGCTGTCCACCACCACGACGACGGAGATGAAGCCCTCGTCGCCCAGGATGCGACGGTCCTTCAGGCTGGACTCGGTGACGTCGCCGACGGACAGGCCGTCCACGTACACGTAGCCCGCCTGGACCTTGCCGACGATCTTCGCCTTGCCGTCCTTGAGGTCGACGACCACGCCGTCCTCGGCGATGACGATGCGCTCGGCCGGGACCCCGGTGAGGACGCCGAGTTCGGCGTTGGCGCGCAGGTGGCGCCACTCGCCGTGCACCGGCATCAGGTTCTTCGGTCTGCAGATGTTGTAGAAGTACAGCAGCTCGCCCGCCGAGGCGTGGCCGGAGACGTGGACCTTGGCGTTGCCCTTGTGCACCACGTTCGCGCCCCAGCGCGTGAGGCCGTTGATGACGCGGTAGACCGCGTTCTCGTTCCCCGGGATCAGCGACGACGCGAGGATGACCGTGTCGCCCTCGACGATGCGGATCTGGTGGTCCCGGTTGGCCATCCGCGACAGGGCCGCCATCGGCTCGCCCTGGGAGCCCGTGCAGACGAGGACGACCTGGCTGTCGGCGAGGTCGTCCAGCGCCTTGACGTCCACCACCAGGCCCGGAGGGACGCGCAGATAGCCGAGGTCGCGGGCGATGCCCATGTTCCTGACCATCGAGCGGCCGACGAACGCGATGCGGCGGCCGTGCTCGTACGCGGCGTCCACGATCTGCTGGATGCGGTGGACGTGGCTGGCGAAGCTCGCCACGATGATGCGCTTGTCCGCGCGCGCGAACACCTGGCGGAGGACGCCGGAGATGTCGCGCTCGGGGGCGACGAAACCGGGCACCTCGGCGTTCGTGGAGTCGGCGAGGAGCAGGTCGATGCCCTCCTCGCCGAGCCGGGCGAAGGCCCGCAGGTCGGTGAGGCGGCCGTCGAGCGGCAGCTGGTCCATCTTGAAGTCGCCGGTGTGCACGGCCATGCCGGCCGGTGTACGGATGGCGACCGCGAGGGCGTCCGGGATCGAGTGGTTGACGGCGACGAACTCGCAGTCGAAGGGGCCGATGCGTTCCCTGTGTCCCTCCTTCACCTCCAGGGTGAAGGGGCGGATGCGGTGCTCCTGGAGCTTGGCCTCGATGAGGGCGAGCGTCAGCCGCGAGCCGATGAGCGGGATGTCCGGCTTCTGCCGCAGCAGGAACGGGACGCCGCCGATGTGGTCCTCGTGGCCGTGGGTGAGCACGATGCCGTCGATGTCGTCGAGCCGGGACGTGATGGAGCTGAAGTCCGGCAGGATCAGATCGATGCCGGGCTGCTCCTCCTCCGGGAAGAGGACGCCGCAGTCGACGATGAGCAGCCTGCCGCCGTACTCGAAGACGGTCATGTTCCGGCCGATCTCGCCGAGGCCGCCGAGCGGGGTAACGCGTAGGCCACCCTCAGGAAGCTTCGGCGGACGGCCGAGTTCTGGATGCGGATGACTCAAGAGACTCTCCTGACCACGCGCGCCACCCGCCCCGTTGCGGGCTTGTGGCGCGCGTGACTGTATGCACTGGTCGGTATTCAGTTATCACCCTGGGTGCGGGAATCCGCGCCTCGGGCAACGTCTGTGTGTTCAGATCTGTACCCCGCCGGCGGCGAGATCGCGCGTGAGCTGTGCCGTCTCGTCGGCGCTGAGGCCGACGAGGGGCAGGCGCAGGGGGCCGCCGGGGAGGCCCTGGAGATCGAGGGCGGCCTTGGTGGTGATCACGCCCTGGGTGCGGAACATGCCGGTGAAGACGGGCAGCAGCTTCTGGTGGATCTCGGTGGCCTTCGCGACGTCACCGCTCGTGTAGGAGTCGATGAGGGCGCGCAGCTCCGGCGTGACCACGTGGCCGACGACGGACACCACGCCGACCGCGCCGACGGACAGCAGCGGCAGGTTCAGCATGTCGTCGCCCGAGTACCAGGCGAGGCCGGTGGTGGCGATGGCCCAGCTCGCGCGGCCCAGGTCGCCCTTGGCGTCCTTGTTGGCGACGATGCGCGGGTGGGCGGCGAGCCTGACCATGGTCTCGGTGGTGATCGGCACGCCGCTGCGGCCGGGGATGTCGTACAGCATCACGGGCAGGCCGGTGGCGTCCGCGATGGCGGTGAAGTGCTGGTACAGGCCCTCTTGCGGGGGCTTGTTGTAGTACGGGGTGACGGTGAGGAGCCCGTGGGCGCCCGCCTGCTCGGCGGCGCGGGCCAGCTCCAGGCTGTGCCGCGTGTCGTTGGTGCCGACCCCGGCGACCACGTGGGCGCGGTCGCCGACCGCCTCGACCACGGCCCGCACGAGCCGCGCTTTCTCCGCGTCGCTCGTGGTCGGTGACTCGCCGGTGGTGCCGTTGACGATCAGACCGTCGTTGCCGGCGTCCACCAGGTGGGCGGCGAGGCGCTGGGCGCCGTCGACGTCGAGGGAGCCGTCCGCCGTGAATGGCGTGACCATGGCGGTCAGGACCCGCCCGAAGGGGGTCTGCGGTGTGGAGGTCGGAGCCATAGGTTCCACGCTACTCGCAGCTCAGCGTGCCGGGGGCCATCGGGGCGTGCATCGGGGAGAACCCGGCACCGTCTGCTCGGGGGTTCAGACAGCGCCGGGTCCGTTCATTCACCCTAGATGAACTTAGTGAAATGTCGCAATACGTGACACTTCAATCGGGTTTTCCGCTCGCCCGGCCACCGGTGGGGGCGGGCGTGGCGGCGGTCAGGGGGCGATTCGGCCGTTCGCGTTGAAGGCGGCGTAGGTGAGGGGCATGAGCCGCGCCCACTCGGCCTCCATCAGCTCGGCGACCATCTCGATCTCCCGCTGGGGGAAGGACGGGACGGCGGCGCGCTCGTCCTTGGTGCGCAGGCCGAGGAAGTGCATGAGCGACCGCGCGTTGCACGTCGCGTACATCGAGGAGTACAGGCCGACCGGGAGGGCCGCCCTCGCCACCTCGCGGGCGACCCCGGCGGCGAGCATCTCCTGGTAGGCCGCGTACGCCTGCCGGTAGGTGTCCTCCAGGGTCTTGGTCACCAGGGCGTGCTGGTCCTGGGTGCCCGGGACGAACTCGTACTTGCCCGGCCTGCCCTGCTGGACCAGCCTGCGGTCCTCGGCCGGCACGTAGAAGACGGGGCCGAGCTGCCGGTAGCGGCCGCTCTCCTCGTTGTAGGACCAGCCGACGCGGTGCCGGTGGAACTCGCGGAAGACGAAGATCGGGGCGCTGATGAGGAAGGTCATCGAGTTGTGCTCGAACGGGCTGCCGTGCCGGTCGCGCAGGAGGTAGTTGATCAGGCCGCGGGAGCGCTCCGGGTCCTTCCCCGCCTCCTCGATGGACTGCTCCCCCGCGGTGGAGACACGGGCGGCGAAGAGCACGTCCGTGTCGGCGGCGCTGTGCTTGACCAGCTCGACGGTCATGTCGCTGCGGAAGCTGGGGGTGTCGGTCACCTGCGGGTCCTTCCCGGTGGACGGCGGAGCGGGGACCAGCCTAGGGCCAGGCACCGACAGCGGGGACGGGGCCGGGGCGGGTACGGGGGACGATGGGGGAAAACGGGTGGAAACCGACTTCTCCCCGGGAGTCGGATTCTTCATTTGATAACTTTGTATTGCCTGCGATGAGGGGGTGGATGTCATGGCCGATCCGGCCGGAGAGTTCCTCAGCGATGTCGAGCCGCCGCGCCGCCCGCGGCCGACCGTGGGCCGCCTGCTCGGCGGCCTGCTGTTCGGCCTGGTGGTCGCCGCCGCGCTGGTGGGAGCGCTGCTGCTCGGACGACCGGCGCTGGACGTGGACCAGCAGCAGGCCCCCCACGCACCGGAAGCAGCCGACGGCCGCTGAGCGCGATAGCCTCACCGTTCACAGCACTGTCCCCCCGGATAATCCGACTGTGATACGAACGAGGACTCCGCTTTGCCCCTGCATTTCCTCACGGCCGACCGAGAATCCGACCGCGACGCCCCGGACACACCGCTCGTCCACTCCGGTCTGGACTCCTGGCGCCGCCCCTACCGGCTCGGCCCCTGGCGCGTGGCCGTCGCGGCGATCATGCTGCTGCTGGCCGCCTACATCCTGATATCCGCCCTGGTCATCGCCATGGCGGGCCCACCGTCCGGAGCCAGCGCGACCGTGTGCGTCGCACTGGTCGTCATCGCCCTGGCCCTGCGCATCCTGCGCATCGGCATCTGGGTCAGCCCGCGCGGCCTGCGCCGCGTCGGACTGCTCACCACCCGCACGCTCCGCTGGCGCGAGGTGGCGCGGGTGAGCACCGTCCAGCAGCCCGTGAAGTGGCTGGGCCTGCCCCGCAGCGTGCAAGGCCAGGCCCTCCACATCGAGCGCCGCAAGGGCGAGCCCCTCGCCACACTGCTCACGGACCACAGCGCCGACTTCCTCGGCCGGTCCGCGTCCTTCGACCGCGCCGCCGACACCGTCGAGGCGTGGGCGGCCGAGCACCGCTGACCGGCGGGGCGCGCAGACCCTCCCAAGCCCTCAGGGAGTCCGGCCGGACAGGCCGGGCTCCCTGTCCGTGTCCGTGCCCGCGCGGCCCGCGCGCAGGGCGATGGCGTGCTGCATCGCCTTGCGGGCGCGCGGCGTGTCCCGGGCGTCGTGGTAGGCGACCGCCAGACGGAACCAGCAGCGCCAGTCCCCGGGCGACGCCTCCGTCTCCGCCTGGCGCACGGCGAAGACCTCGTCCGCCGAGGCCCGGTCGATACGGCCGCTCGGCGTCCTGGCCAGCTCGTCCACCGGCAGCCCGCCCTCGGCCTCCAGCTCACGCGCGAGCCGGTTCGCGTCCAGCACGAAGCGGCCGCTGCGCCACAGGAACCACGCGCCGATCAGCGGCAGCACCAGCACGGCGAGGCCGAACGGGACCGTGACCCACGTGCCCTGCGCCACGAGGACGACACCGCGGTGCCCCGTCAGCAGGAAGTAGCCGACGAGGACGGCGCACAGGACGATGTAGGTGATCTTCGCCCGCACCGGTCAGCCGTCCAGGTCCATGAAGTGTTCGAGCCCCACGGTGAGGCCCGGCGCGCCGCCGACCCGCCGCACGCCCAGCAGCACGCCCGGCATGAACGACCCGCGGTTCATCGAGTCGTGCCGGAGCGTGAAGATCTCGCCCTCGTCGCCGAAGAGCACCTCCTGGTGGGCCACCAGGCCGCGCAGCCGCACCGCGTGGACGGGGACGCCGGAGACGTCCGCGCCGCGGGCGCCGTCGAGCGCGGACGCCGTCGCGTCCGGCTGGGCGGGCAGCCCCGCGGCCGCCCGCGCGTCGGCGACGAGCTGCGCCGTGCGTACGGCCGTGCCGCTGGGCGCGTCGGCCTTGTCCGGGTGGTGCAGCTCGACGATCTCGACGGACTCGAAGAAACGGGCCGCCTGCGCCGCGAACCGCATGGTGAGGACGGCGCCGATGCCGAAGTTCGGGGCGATCAGGACGCCGGTGCCGGGCGCGTCGGCGAGCCAGCCGCGTACGGTGGCGAGCCGTTCGTCCGTCCAGCCCGTCGTGCCGACGACGCCGTGGATGCCGTGCGCGACGCAGAACTCCAGGTTCGCCAGCACCGCGTCCGGCCTGGTCAGCTCGACGGCCACCTCGGCGCCCGCGTCCACCAGGGACTCCAGCCGGTCGCCGCGCCCGAGCGCCGCGACCAGCTCCATGTCCTCGGCCGCCGACACCGCGCGCACCGCCTCGGACCCCATGCGTCCCGAGGCGCCGATCACGGCCACGCGCAGCTTGCTCATCGTGTCACTCATCTCTTTCCCAGGGGTCCGGGGGTGTCCGCGGCCGGTCAGGCCACCGCGTCCCGCAGACGGGCGGCCTGGCGGTCCTTCACCGGGCCGATGACGGCCAGCGAGGGACGCTGCCCCAGGATCTCGCGCGCCACCTCGCGCACGTCGTCCGGGGTGACCGCCGCGATGCGCTCCAGCATGGCGTCGACGGTCAGCTGCTCGCCCCAGCACAGCTCGCTCTTGCCCAGCCGGTGCATCAGCGAGCCGGTGTCCTCCAGGCCGAGGACCGTGGACCCGGCGAGCTGCCCGATGGCGCGGCGCACCTCGTCGTCGTCCAGTCCGTGCTCGGCGACCTGCGTGAGCTGCTCGCGGCAGACGGCCAGGACGTCCCCGAGCCGGTCGGGGCGGCAGCCGGCGTAGATGCCGAAGAGGCCGCAGTCCGCGTAGCCGGACGTGTGGGAGTAGACGTTGTACGCCAGGCCGCGCTTCTCGCGGATCTCCTGGAAGAGGCGGGAGCTCATGCCGCCGCCGAGCGCGGTGGACAGCACGTTCAGCGCCCAGCGCCGCTCGTCGTGGCGGGACAGGCCCGGCATGCCGAGGATCAGGTGGGCCTGCTCGGTGGGGCGCGTGACGACGTCCAGCTTGCCCGCCGCGCGGACCGTGCGGTGGCCGCCGCGCGGGCCGACCGGCTCGGCGTCGCCGGTGCCGGGCAGGGCGCCCGCGGCCTCGAAGGCGGCGGCGACGCGGGCGGTGACGTCCTCGTGCGTGACGTTGCCCGCGGCCGTGACGACGAGGCGCGTCGGGTCGTAGTGCTTGCGGTAGAAGCGGGCGACGCGGTCGCGGGTCAGGGCGTTCACGGTCTCGACGGTGCCGAGGACCGGCCTGCCGAGGGGCGTGTCGCCGAAGAGCGTGGCCGCGAACAGGTCGTGCACGCCGTCGCTCGGGTCGTCCTCGGTCATGGCGATCTCCTCGAGGATGACGTCGCGCTCGGCGTCGACCTCCTCGGGGGCGATCACGGACGAGGTGAGCATGTCGCAGACGATGTCCACGGCGAGCGGCAGGTCGGTGTCGAGGACCCGCGCGTAGTAGCAGGTGAACTCCTTCGTGGTAAAGGCGTTCATCTCGCCGCCGACCGCGTCCACGGCGGCCGAGATGTCCAGGGCGCTGCGGCGTTCGGTGCCCTTGAAGAGCAGGTGTTCGAGATAGTGCGTCGCGCCGCCGAGCGCCGGGGTCTCGTCCCGGGAGCCGACGCGCGCCCAGATGCCGAACGTGGCGGACCGTACGCCCGGCACGGTCTCGGTGACGACCCGCAGGCCGCCGGGGAGGACCGTCCTGCGGACGGCGGCGCCGTCGGCGGGGCGCGGACCGGGCACGGCCCGCCCCACCGGAGCGGTGGGGCGGGCCGTGGCCTTGGCTGAGCTGCGGGTCACTTGTCGGCGCCGTCCTCGGCCGCCGCGTCCGAGGACGCCTCCTCCTCCAGGACGGGGATGAGGGAGAGCTTGCCGCGCTGGTCGATCTCGGCGATCTCGACCTGGACCTTCTGGCCGACGCCGAGGACGTCGTCCACGTTCTCGACGCGCTTGCCGCCGGCGAGCTTGCGGATCTGCGAGATGTGCAGCAGTCCGTCCTTGCCGGGGAGCAGCGAGACGAAGGCGCCGAACGTCGTGGTCTTCACGACGGTGCCCAGGTAGCGCTCGCCGACCTCCGGCATCGTCGGGTTGGCGATGCCGTTGATCGTCGTGCGGGCGGCCTCGGCGGACGGGCCGTCGGCGGCGCCGATGTAGATCGTGCCGTCGTCCTCGATGGTGATGTCCGCGCCGGTGTCCTCCTGGATCTGGTTGATCATCTTGCCCTTGGGGCCGATGACCTCGCCGATCTTGTCCACCGGGATCTTGACGGTGATGATGCGCGGCGCGTTCGGGGACATCTCGTCCGGGACGTCGATCGCCTCGCTCATCACGTCGAGGATGTGCAGCCGGGCGTCGCGCGCCTGCTTCAGGGCGGCGGCGAGCACGGAGGCGGGGATGCCGTCGAGCTTCGTGTCGAGCTGGAGGGCGGTGACGAACTGGCGGGTGCCGGCGACCTTGAAGTCCATGTCGCCGTACGCGTCCTCGGCGCCGAGGATGTCGGTCAGCGTCACGTAGTGCGTCTCGCCCTCGATCTCCTGGGAGATCAGGCCCATGGCGATACCGGCGACCGGCGCCTTGAGGGGCACACCGGCGTTCAGCAGCGACATGGTGGAGGCGCAGACGGAGCCCATGGAGGTGGAGCCGTTGGAGCCCAGGGCCTCGGAGACCTGCCGGATCGCGTAGGGGAACTCCTCGCGCGTCGGCAGCACCGGGACGAGGGCGCGCTCGGCGAGCGCGCCGTGGCCGATCTCGCGGCGCTTCGGGGAGCCGACGCGGCCGGTCTCGCCGGTGGAGTAGGGCGGGAAGTTGTAGTTGTGCATGTAGCGCTTGCGGGTCACCGGGGAGAGGGTGTCCAGCTGCTGCTCCATGCGGAGCATGTTCAGCGTGGTGACGCCGAGGATCTGCGTCTCGCCGCGCTCGAACAGGGCCGAGCCGTGCACCCGCGGGATCGCCTCGACCTCGGCGGCGAGCGTACGGATGTCGGTGACGCCGCGGCCGTCGATGCGGACCTTCTCGCGGATGACGCGCTCGCGGACCAGCTGCTTGGTCAGCGCGCGGTAGGCGGCGGAGATCTCCTTCTCGCGCCCCTCGAACTGCGGCAGGAGCTTCTCGGCGGCGACCGTCTTCACGCGGTCCAGCTCCGCCTCGCGGTCCTGCTTGCCCGCGACGGTGAGGGCCTGCGCCAGCTCGTCGCGCACGGCGGCGGACAGGGCCTCGAAGACGTCGTCCTGGAAGTCGAGGAAGATCGGGAACTCGCCGGTGGGCTTGGCGGCCTTGGCGGCGAGGTCGGACTGCGCCTTGCACAGCGCCTTGATGAACGGCTTGGCGGCTTCGAGGCCGGCGGCCACGACCTCCTCGGTCGGCGCGGTGGCGCCGCCCTTGACCAGCTCGATGGTGCGGTCGGTCGCCTCGGCCTCGACCATCATGATCGCGACGTCGCCGTCCGGCAGGACGCGGCCGGCGACGACCATGTCGAAGACGGCCTCCTCCAGCTCGGTGTGCGTCGGGAACGCCACCCACTGGCCGCTGATGAGGGCCACGCGGGTGCCGCCGATGGGGCCGGAGAACGGCAGGCCGGCGAGCTGCGTGGAGCAGGACGCGGCGTTGATGGCGACCACGTCGTACAGGTGGTCGGGGTTGAGGGCCATGATCGTCTCGACGATCTGGATCTCGTTGCGCAGGCCCTTGCGGAACGACGGGCGCAGCGGCCGGTCGATCAGGCGGCAGGTGAGGATGGCGTCCTCGGAGGGCCGGCCCTCGCGGCGGAAGAAGGAGCCGGGGATCTTGCCGGCCGCGTACATCCGCTCCTCGACGTCCACCGTGAGCGGGAAGAAGTCGAGCTGGTCCTTGGGGTTCTTCGACGCGGTCGTGGCCGACAGCACCATGGTGTCGTCGTCCAGGTAGGCGACCGCGGAGCCGGCGGCCTGGCGGGCGAGCCGCCCGGTCTCGAACCGGATCGTGCGGGTGCCGAAGGAGCCGTTGTCGATGACGGCCTCGGCGTAGTGGGTCTCGTTCTCCACCTTGTAATATCTCCTCTTCTGCGCCCCCTGCGGCGGGGGCGGGTGGGGTGGAGCACCTCCGACGAGCCGGCCTTCGATCGAAGCCCCCGGGCACTGCCCGGAAGCCACTACCGAGGACCGGCGACGGTCTGGCAGGCGCTCCGCCTCCTGCGTCGTCTCGCTGGGTCGTCCGGCTGGGCCGTCCGATCCGTACGTCGGGTCCAGCCTACAAAGGAGCCGGGCATCGGGCCCGGCGCCGGGGTGTCTCGTGTGTGTTCCGTACACGCACCGGTATACGGCGAAGGGAGCGGCCCCGCCAGCGGTGGCCGCTCCCTCGTGGGCGTACTACCTCGCGCCCGCCGCGCCGCGGCGGATGCCGAGGCGCTCGACCAGCGCGCGGAAGCGCTGGATGTCCTTGCGCGCCAGGTACTGGAGCAGGCGGCGGCGCTGGCCGACCAGCAGCAGCAGGCCGCGGCGGGAGTGGTGGTCGTGCTTGTGGGTCTTCAGGTGCTCGGTCAGGTCCGAGATGCGGCGGGACAGCAGCGCCACCTGGACCTCGGGGGAGCCGGTGTCGCCCTCCTGCGTGGCGAACTCGGCGATGATCTGCTTCTTCGTAGCGGCGTCGAGCGACGACACACGTACTCCTTGGGGATGTCATGTAGGGCCACCGAGTGCCTCCGCCTGATGCGCGGAGGAGCTTCCTGAACTCGGGAGGCGGGGTCCGCTGAGCGCTTCCTCCAGAAGACTCCGGGGGCGCGTACGCAAACGGCCAGTGAGCACGGTACAACAGATCGGCGTGCCGAGCACATCCGGGCAGGTGGGGGGCTCGGGCGGCGGGGTCAGCCGCTCGTCAGGCCGCGGGCCTCGGCGTAGACGTCGAGCACGGCGAGGCAGAGCGGGATCAGCGACAGGAGGACCGCGCCCTCCGTGAGGTCGAGGACCCGCCCCCAGAACGGGGTGAGACCGGCGCGGGGCACGATCAGGGCGACGGAGGCGATGAGGGCGGCGCCCGCGGTGAGGGCGGCGGCGAGCCAGAGGGTGCGCAGGTCGCCGTCGGCTGAGGTGCCGAGCGCGTGGCCGAGGGCGAGGAGCGCGAGGGTGACGAGCCCGGCGGCCAGCAGCGTCGTCACCTGGACGGCGTAGCGGAAGAGGCGGGCGCGGGTGAGCAGGGCGATGCCCGCGGCCAGCGCCAGGAGGCGGCCCCAGCCGTCGGACGAGAAGGCGAGGACGGCCGACGCGCTGGTCGCCAGCAGCGCGCAGCCGCCGGTGAGGCCGAGGAGGATCTGGTGTCCGCGCCGCGCCTGGGCGGCGATGCGGGCGGTGTCGACAGGGTCGGTCCGCGGGGCTGAGTCGGCGGAGTCGTCCGTCTCGTAGCCGGGGCGCGGGGCGGTGTAGCCGATGGGGAGGCGCACCAGGCTCGCGGTGAGGGCGGGCAGGAACGCGAGGGCGCCCAGGGCGAACGGCACGCAGACGGCGGCGGCGGCCGTCGGCTCCGCGTCGGTCGCGATGGCGCCGAAGGTGGCGAGGGCGGCCGGGGCGGCGGCGCCCGCCGTGGCCGTGAACCAGGCGGCGGCGCGCGGGAGCGCGGCGATCAGGGCCACCGAGACCACGAGGACGGCCAGGAGGCCGAGGAGCAGTTCGAGGCGGCCGACGCCGTGGCCCGGGTCGAGCGGGAGCAGCCCGGTGCCCGCGACCAGGGCGTGCGGCAGGGCGGCGAGGCCGAACGCGACGGCGGCGGCGTGGTCGTCGTAGACCCGTGCCCGCACGGCGGCGAAGGCGGCGAACAGGACGGCGAGCACCCCGGCGACGAGGCCGGGGATGCCGTGCATCCCGTGGGTGCCGGGCTCGCCCGCCCACAGGACGGCGGCGGTGAGCGCGCCGAGGACGCCCGCCGCGGTGAGGCCGGCGGTGCGCAGCAGGTCCTCGTGCCACAGCAGGCGGTCGCGGGTGACGGCGTCGGCGATCGCGTCGGTGACGTCGTCGTGGACCGGGGGCGGCAGCGAGTCGGCGAAGGGCCGGAGGGCGAGGACGTCGCCGTCGAGGACGCGCTGGGCGGCGAGGGTGCGGGCGCCGTCGAGGATGGTGCCGTCGCGGCGTACGAGGTGGTAGCCGACGGGCGCGCCCGGCTCCGGTTCGGCGCCGCTGAGGTGCAGGATCTCCGGGCTGAGGTCGGCGAGCGGGATGTCGTCCGGCAGGGCCATGTCGATCCGGCTGGCGGGCGCGGCGATGGTGACACGGCAGAAGCCGGTGGTCGCGGTCGTGCTCACGTGCTGTCTCCCTCCCCGGGCACGGACTGCGCCCGCCACCCTACCCGCTGTGCTGTCGGTGGTCCCTACTAGGATCGGTGACAAGGCATCAGCTGTGACCGGGGGGTCCCGATGAGTCAGGTCGTGGTCAAGCGTCCGCCGCGGGCGTTGCCCGAGCGGGCCGCCGAGGAGGCGGTGACGCTGCTGCCGCCGCCCGAGCTGCCGAGGGGGCAGCAGGAGGGCGTGCTGATGCAGCTCGTGCCGATGCTGGGCATGGGTTCCTCGGTCGTCTTCTTCTTCATGCCGAACGCCGCGCCGTTCATGCGCATCATGGGCCTGCTGATGCTGGTCTCGACCTGCGCGATGGTCGTGGCGATGATCGTGCGCTTCCGGCGGGGGACGCAGGGGGAGATGGCGCAGCTGCGGCGCGACTACCTGCGGTACCTGTCGCGGACGCGCGAGACGGTCCGGGAGACGGCGCGGGAGCAGCGGGACACGCAGCTGTACCTGCATCCGGCGCCCGAGCAGCTGTGGGCGCTGGTGGCGGACGGCGGCCGGGTGTGGGAACGCCGGGCGGGCGACGGGGACTTCGGGCAGGTGCGGCTGGGGCTCGGCGAGCACCAGCTCGTCACGCCGCTGGTGGCCGCCGAGTCCGCGCCGGTGGACGAGCTGGAGCCGCTGACGGCGGGGGCGCGGAGGCGGTTCCTGGACACGCACGGCACGGTGCACGGGCTCCCCATGGCGGTGTCGCTGCGCGCGTTCCACCGGATCGCGGTGGGCGGTGAGGCCGAGGCGGTGTACGGGACGGTCCGTGCGCTGGTGGCCTCGCTGGTGGCGCTGCACTCCCCCGAGGACGTGCGGGTCGTCGTCGTGGCGGCGGGGGACGAGGCCGTGCGGCGCTGGGAGTGGACGAAGTGGCTGCCGCACCTCCAGGGAGCGGCGCAGGACGGGGCCGGGTCGCGCAGGCTCTTCGCGCGGAGCCTGGTGGACGTGGAACCCGAGCTGGTGCCGCTGCTGGAAGGGCGGGGACGCTTCTCGCCCGGCGGCAAGCCGGTGCTCGACCAGCCGCACGTGCTGGTGCTGCTGGACGGGGCGCGGGTGCCGCCGCACTCGGCGTTCGCGGCGGCCGAGGGGCTCCAGGGCGTCACCCTCGTGGAGGTGTCGCCCGGCGGGGACGCGCCGACGGCGCGGGACGGGCTGGCCGTGCGGTGCCGGCCGGGGCTGCTGCGCCTGGAGTCGCCCGACGGATCGGTGTTCGACGGCGAGCCCGACGTCCTGCCGCTCGCGGCGGCGGAGGCGCTGGCCAGACAGCTCGCGCCGCTGCGCCTGGGGACGGCGGCCGACGAGGACGAGCCGCTGCTGGCCGACCTGGACTTCGCCGACCTCCTCGGGCTCGGCGACCCGGCGACGGTGGACGTCGCCAGGACCTGGCGGCCCCGGTCGGCGGGCGAGCGGCTGCGGGTGCCGATCGGCGTCGACGAGGAGGGCCGGCCGGTGATGCTGGACCTCAAGGAGGCGGCGCAGGAGGGCATGGGCCCGCACGGGCTGTGCGTGGGCGCGACCGGGTCGGGGAAGTCCGAGCTGCTGCGCACGCTCGTGCTGGGCCTGGCGGTCACGCACACGTCGGAGACGCTGAACTTCGTGCTGGCCGACTTCAAGGGCGGCGCCACGTTCACGGGGATGGCCGGGCTGCCGCACGTGTCGGCCGTGATCACGAACCTGGCGGACGACCTGACACTGGTCGACCGCATGGGGGACTCGATCCGCGGCGAGCTGCAGCGGCGGCAGGAACTGCTGCGCGCGGCGGGGAACTACGCCAATCTGCACGACTACGAGAAGGCGCGGGCGGCGGGCGCGCCGCTGGAGCCGCTGCCGTCGCTGGTGCTGGTGATCGACGAGTTCAGCGAGCTGCTCACCGCGAAGCCCGACTTCATCGACATGTTCATCCAGATCGGCCGGATCGGCCGGTCGCTCGGCGTGCACCTGCTGCTGGCGTCGCAGCGGCTGGAGGAGGGGCGGCTGCGCGGCCTCGACACGTACCTCTCCTACCGGATCGGTCTGCGGACGTTCTCGGCGGCGGAGTCGCGTACGGCGATCGGCACGCCGGACGCGTACCACCTGCCGCAGATCCCGGGCTCCGGCATCGTCAAGTTCGGCACGGAGGAGATGACGCGGTTCAAGGCGGCGTACGTCTCCGGGCCGTACCGCGAGCCGGCCGCGCCCGCGGCGCCGAGCGGGCCGCGTCCGGTGCGGCGCCATCCGGTGCTGTTCACTGCGGAGCCGGTGGCGGTGCGGTACGCGGAGCCCGACCCGCGGACGGCGCTGGCCGCCGCGCCCGCCGCGCCGCCGCAGGACGACGCGCTGGCGGAGACGGTGCTCGACGTGATCGTGCGGCGTCTCGAAGGGCGCGGTCCGGCGGCCCACCAGGTGTGGCTGCCGCCGCTCGACTCGTCGCCGACGATGGACGAGCTGCTGCCGGGGCTGCGGGTCGTGGAGGGGCGCGGGCTGCAGGCGCCCGGCCGGTCGGGGGCGCTCGCGGTGCCGCTCGGCCTGGTGGACAAGCCGTTCGAGCAGCGCAGGGAGGTGCTGTTCCGGGACTTCTCGGGTGCCGGGGGCCACATGCTGGTCGTCGGCGGCCCGCAGTCGGGGAAGTCGACGCTGCTGCGGACGCTCGTCGCGTCGTTCGCGCTGACCCACACGCCCGCGGAGGCGCAGTTCTACGCCCTGGACTTCGGCGGCGGCGGGCTGGTGACGATGGCGGGGCTGCCGCACGTCGGCGGTGTGGCGTCCCGGCTCGACCCGGACCGTGTGCGGCGGGCGGTCGCGGAGGTCGGCGGGGTCTTGGCTCGGCGGGAGGAGCTGTTCCGCAGGCGGGGCATCGACTCGATGGCGACGTTCCGGCGGATGCGCGCCGCCGGGCAGCTGCCCGACGAGCCGTGGGGCGATGTGTTCCTGCTGATCGACGGCTGGGCGGCGTTCAAGCAGGAGTACGACATGGCGCTGGAGCCGGTCGTGACGGACATCGCCGCGCGGGGCCTCGGCTTCGGCGTCCACCTGGTGGTCACGGCGTCCCGGTACATGGAGCTGCGTCCCGCGCTCAAGGACCAGCTGACCAACCGGCTGGAGATGCGGCTCGGCGACCGGCTCGACTCGGAGTTCGACCGGAAGGTGGCCGGGGCGGTCCCGGCCGACGTGCCGGGCCGGGGGCAGACGCCCGAGAAGCTGCACTGGATATCGGCGCTGCCCAGGCTGGACGGCGTGGCGCGGGCGGCGGACCTGGCGGAGGGCACCGCGGGGCTGGTCGCCGCGGTGCGGGACGCGTGGGCGGGCGGGGCGGCGCCGTCCGTGCGGATGCTGCCGCGCCGGTTCGCGGCGGCCGACCTGCCGAAGGGCTTCGAGCGGCCGGAGCGCGGGGTGCCGATCGGGATCGGCGAGACCGATTTGGAGCCGGTGTACGTCGACTTCGACCGCGACCCGTTCCTCTTCGTCATCGGCGAGAGCGAGTCGGGGAAGACGGCGGCGCTGCGGCTGGTCATGCAGAAGCTGACCGAGCGGTTCTCCCCGGCCGAGGCGCGGTTCGCCGTGACGGACTTCCGGCGTTCGCTGATGGCGGCGGTGCCGGAGGGCTATGTGGCCGGGTACGCCACCTCGGAGCAGAAGCTGCACACGGACGTGATGTCGCTGCACAGCCTGTTCCAGAAGCGCGCGCCGAAGGACAACATCACGATCCAGGAGCTGCGGGCGCGTGACTGGTGGAGCGGGCCGCGGATGTTCGTGATCGTGGACGACCACGATCTGACGGCGGCCGGTGGCAAGAACCCGCTGGCGATGCTGGCGGAGCACCTGCCGTACGCGCGGGACACGGGCATCTGCTTCGTCATCGCGCGGGGGGCGGCGGGGGCGTCGCGCGGGCTGTTCGACCCGTTCCTCGGGCGGATGCGGGACCTGGGGGCGCAGGGGCTGCTGCTGTCGGGCGATCCGAAGGAGGGCGAGCTGCTGCACGGGGCGCGGATGCGGACGCTGCCGCCCGGCAGGGCGCAGCTGGTGTCGCGGAAGCGGAACGGCGGTCTGGTGCAGCTGGGCTGGCTGCCGGAGGAGTAGCGGGCCCGGTCCGAGCGGGACCGGCGTACGACGGACCGGGGTGGTACCGGCGGCTGATCCGCCGGTACCACCCCGGTCGTCGTCGGGCGGGGCGGGCTGTCAGCCGCCCTCGATCGCCCCGCGCAGGCGGAGGTCGGTGGCGCGGTAGGCGGCTCCGGCCTCGGCGACCTGGTTGCCGGTGCGGCCCAGCAGGGTGGCGAGGCGGCCCGTCTCCTCGGCGAGGACGGCGATGTTCACGTCGAACGCCGCCTTGGCCTCACCGGTCCACCCCGCGGCGACGCGGGTGAGTCCGGCCCTGAGGTCGTCCAGCTTGGTGATGAGCTGGCGCTCCTCGTGGGTGAGTCCCTCCGCGCCCGCGGAGAGGGCGGCGTAGCTGACACCGATGTTGGTCATGGACGTGCCTTCCTGTGGTCGGTGGTGCCGGTGCGAGCGGTCGGGTCAGAGGTCGGCGATGCCGCTGTTGAGCCGGAGGTCCTGGTAACCCGCGTTGACCGACCGCAGCTGGGAGGCCTGTTCCTGCTCCTCGGCGGTGAACGAGTCACGGCTCATCTGGACCAGTTCCTTCAGGTTGCCCACCGAGTTGATCAGCCGGTTGAGCGTGTTGCGGGCCTCTTCGGCACCCGAGCCGAACTGCGACGCGGCCTCGCCGCGCCAGCCGGCGATGGCGTCCCCCGCCGAGTTGGCGACGCCGCGCCGGGTGTTGTCGAGCTGGATCAGCACCTCGTCCATCGTGGTGGTGAGAGCGGTGATGCTCTCCTCACTGACGACGACGTCCTGACCGGCGCCTGCGGCATCCGTCATGTCGAACCCCTCCTCTTGTCGATCACTTGCTGCGGACATCGGCGGCGGCGCGCCGCCGTAGTACGACGGCGGTGGTGACACCGCCGACCAGGACGGCGCCGGCGAGGCCGAACAGCACGACCGGCCCTGACCCTCCCCCGCCGTCCGAGCCTTGCTGGAAGATCCGGGGCATGGCGTCGGCGTCCTCGCGGGCCTGGTCCTCCGGCTCCTCACCGGCGGCGCCGCCCGCGTTCTCCTCGCCTCCCTCGGCGTCGTCCTCCGGCGCGGTGGGCTCCGCGCTGGGGGGCGGGTCGAGGGATCGTTCGTACCGGGCGAACAGCGGGTTGACGTCGGGATCGCCCGGGTCGCCCTCGCCGTCGAGGATCACCCGGTCCGGGCGGATCATCCCGTGGCCGGTGTAGTCGTCCCTGATCTGGTCGTCGGTCCGCACGGCCGTCTCGACCATGACGCGCAGCACCTGGTTCTTCGTCCAGTCAGGATGCGCCGACCAGATCAGCGCGGCGGCCCCGGAGGCGATGGCGGTGGCACTGCTGGTGCCGCCGCGTGGGTCGAGGCAGACCGGCCCGTCGAGATCGGGACAGCGCCACGGCACGTCGTTCCCCGGCGCGGCGACAGCCACCTGCGGCCCGTAGGTCGAGTACCCGGCCCGCTCCCCGTTCCTGTCGACGGCGCCGACCCCGATCACGCCTTGCTGGTCGGCGGGAAACATTGATTCGTTCTCGGCGTCGCCTTCGTTGCCGGTGCCGGCGAAGATCAGGACACCCTCTCGCGCCGCTGCCGCCATGGCATTGTCGACAACTCGCTCACTGCTCTGTACCACCCCGGCCATCGAGATGTTGATGATTTGGGCACCCTCGTCGACTGCATAGCGGATTGCCCGAGCCATCCGTACTTCTGGCTGGAAGACCCATCCCCTCAGGTCGTCGCTGGGCAGACCCTCGCTGAGACGGATGGGAAGAATCTTCGCCTCGGAAGCGAGCCCGCGGACGCCTCCTTGAGCACCGGTACCGGCGATCAGGGAGGCCACACCGGTGCCATGTCCGTTCGTGTCGACGTGAGCGCCGTCTTCACCCGCGGTCAAGTCAGTGCCTTCAAGGACCTGTCCTTCCAACTCGGGCAAGGAGCTGTCCACCCCGGTGTCGATGACCGCGACAGTAATGCCTTCTCCTCGGGTACGTTCCCAGATCTCTTCGAGGCGGTATGTGGTGGCATACCAGGGACTGTCGGGGCTGTCCGCACGCGTCTGAGGAAGAACACTTCCCCACAAGAGCATTGCGGAGGTCAGCACGACGAGAAGCCGTCGGCGACGCCTTCGCGGCAGAAGTTTCAGGCCTAACGTCACGATGGGGTGTCCCTCTCCCTCTGGGTCCTGTCCCCCCGGCCAGAATTGCGGCGCCGCCGTCGCTTCTGCTGGCGTCCCCGCCCGGTGATCCCTCCGACACGGCCCGCATCACGAGCGACCGGACGGCCAGGGATGGCTTCATTTCCGGGGGCGCCGGACGCCCGGCTGTCGCGGAAACCGTCCGCACGGTAGCCGGTCGGACCGGCTACCGGAGGCCGCCCTACAAGCCCGCCACCCGGTCCACGCACCGCTCCTGTCCCCGGGTCCCGCAGGGCAGGAACCGTCCCCACGCCGAGAGCACCGCCACGAGGAATTCCTTTGGTCAGCCTTTCGGCAGGGCGGGGAATGCCCCCAACGATTCCGCTGCGCGGTGGCGGGGTGGAACCGAAACGCCCACCGCCTTGGCCAGGACCGATCGGGCGACCCACGGGAGCGGACTGTCCGGCTGCCGCGTCACCGACCGTGCGGGGCAGCGGGGACGGTGCGTTCCTCGCTGACTGCGCCCCCGCGTAGTCGCGGGGGTACGGACCTTGCGACCCACCCGGTGTCTGCGATCCGAAGCGGCCGGTCTGACCGTTCCACCGACCCTGACTCCCCTGGCTCGGCGGCGGCAGGGGGACAAACGTGTCCCCGGGCACGCCGGTCCTGCTGACGGGCGGCATCTGCACCCGCTCCCCGGCCGACTGGGGCGGAGGCAACAGGCTGGTGGCCGAGTCCCCAGGAAGCGAATCCAGCGAGGTACCGATACGGTCGTCCCCGAGGGGCGGGACGTACGCCGACGGGATCGGCTCCGTCACTCCCCTGTTGTAGGCAGGATGAGAACCGGCTCCAGGGCGCGTTCCTGCCTCTGCGGACGTGCCGGTATCCGTCTGACCGGGGAAACCACCCGGTGCCGTCCCGGAGTCTCTGACGTCAGAGCCAGAGGCGTCATACGGAGACGGAAAAGCGGGCTGTGCAGGAGGGACCGCCCTTACCTGGCCGAGGTCCATGATGGGCAGTTCGAACCCCGGCTCCTCCACCCTCTGCAGTCTCTCGGCGGCCACCCGGTAGTTGGAGGCGAGGCGTTCCATGACGCCGATGGCTTCCTGGCGGTTGAGTTCGCCCAGGGGCGTTCCGTCGAGCGGGTCATTCATCACGATCGCCGGAGGCGCCTCCGGCATCGTCGCGCGGGCCTCCCACACCGCCTGGCCGGCGTGTTCCATGCTCTGGCCCATGGTTTCGACGTACTGGCCCAGCGCCCGGGACTGCTTGTGGAAGTGCTTGCCCCAGGCCCGGAAGACGTCCGCCGTCTCGCCCTGCCACGCGACGTTGGTCATCTGGACGGCGATCGACGCGCCGGTCTCGGAAAGCTCGGGAGCCAATCGCCGCAGCCGCTTGCCGAGGTCCGCGAGCCCCCGTGGGTCGGCGCTTTCCAGAGCCGCGGCGAGTTCTCTGTGCGAGTAGTACTCGTAGTTGGGCATGTTCCCCCCTCCGATCCCCTTACAGCTTCATGTCCCGGCCGCCCCCGCCGCCCCCCGCGGACGGGTCCTCGGCCTGTGCTGCCCGTTCCTGCCAGCCGTCCATGATCTCCCGCAGCCGCGCGAGCTGGTCCGCTTCGAGTGCCTCGAAGTTCCGCTGCGACAGGCGCGTGAAGATCCCCAGCGCTTCGATGGCCTCCTGCTGGAAGCGGATGAACTCGGCGAGGCGCGCGCGCATCCCGTCGTACTGCCTGCCGAAGTCCCCCGGCACCATCCCCGGGGCGCCGAACTGCTCCGGCCTGGCGATCAGTTCATCGGCGAGAGCCGGGCTGATACCGGCCGCCTGCATCTCCTCCAGCCGGAGCGACAGCGAATTCGTGAAACTCCCGAGCGACTGGGTCTCCACGTGGAGATCCTGCTGCGCCGGGCCGACCGGCGTCCGTGGATCGAACTCCATTGCTTCCCCTCCCCCTCCTCCACAGCTCGTGCCCCTCCCGTCACCGTGGGCCAACCATCCTATGACGGTGCACCCTCGGTGACGCAACGCGATTGGCCAGCGGGCTGCTCCCCCGGAAACACGGGCGCGGCCCGCGAACCCAGCCTAGTTACCGAACCGTCGGGTCACATCCGTCATCGTGACCAGCCCGGCTACGCATACGCGCCGGACACCGAACGCTTATGCTGCTGGCGTGACTTCGACACAGCAGGGGCTCACTCCCCGCCAGGCCAGGCGGCTGCGGATGGGGATCGCGGGGGCTGCGATGGCCGTCATGGCGGTCGTGCTCGTCTACCAGCTGGGCGACGGCTCGTCCTTGCAGTCCATAGGTCTCTACGGCGCCGCGTTCATCCTCTGCGGGGCCGTGATCGAGATGAGCCGCCGGGGGCGGACGCGGCTCGGGACCGCGGTGCTGGTGGCCGGGTTCGTGCTGCTGCTGGGGACCAACTGGCTTCTCACCGCCCGGTGACAGTCCGCTGCGTTACGATCACCTACGGGCTGCCGCGCGGCCGTCGCGCGGACCCGAGTTGACGCCTGAGTCCAAGGGGAGCGCACAGATGGCCACGACCGAGACGCCCGAGGAGATCGCCGCCCGCAAGGAGCGCGAGAAGAACGAGCTGTACTCCCTGGACATCTCCGGGGTCGAGTGGCTGAGCGCCCCGGACGGGCCGCAGGACGAGAAGGTGGAGATCGCGTACCTGCCCGGGGGCGGTGTGGGGATGCGGAACTCGAAGGATCCCGACACGGTGCTGCGGTTCACCGCCGCCGAGTGGGAGGCGTTCGTCCTCGGCGCGAGGGACGGCGAGTTCGACATCGAGTGACCCCGCCGCCGTCCCGGTGCGGTCAGCGCCGGACGCAGGTGTAGGCGCCGAAGAGCCGGCCGCGGTAGTCGGCGTCCACGATCTCGAAGCCCGTCGCGGTGAGCATCGGTTCGAGCAGCCAGCGGTAGGTGCTGTGCTCGGTGCGGATGTGCTCGGCGTAGTCGTCGGCCGTGTAGCCGCGCGCGGGATCGGTGGACGCGCCCGCCAGCCAGTCGGCGAAGACGTCCTCCGCCTCGTCCGGCGCGAAGTCGTAGACCAGGTCCGTCAGCCGCAGGACGCCGCCGGGGCGCAGGAGGGCGGCGATGCGGCGCAGCGCGACCGTCTTCCAGAAGTCCGGCAGCTGGTGCAGCGCGTGGCGGCTGTGGACGGCGTCGGCGGGCGGGCCGGTGTGCTCGTAGCTGAGGAAGCCGCCCCGTACGGGCTCCAGGCTTGTGAGGCCTTCGGCGGCGGCCCGTTCGCCGATGACCCGCGTCATCGCCGGGGAGATGTCCACGGCGACGACGCGGGCGAACGCGCGCGCCGCCGCGAGGGCGAAGCGCCCGGTGCCCGCGCCGAGGTCCACGACGGTGGCGTCCTCCGCGATGCCGTGGGCGCGGAGCGCGTCGATGTCGGGGGCGGGGTCGGGGTAGCCCTGTTTGCGGTCGAATCCGGCGACGAACTCCTCGTCGAGGTGTTCGGGGCCCGCGTGGGCGAGTTCGTCGATCATCCATGGTGTCGGCATGGGCACCGACCCTCGCACACGCGGTGGACGCGCTGCCTCCTCTTTTCCCGGCGGGGCGCGTGTCAGGCGCGGTGGCGGCGGCGCCGGTCGCGCAGGACGAGGGAGACCCCCGCGAGCGCGGCGACGAGGACGGCCGCGGCGAGGACGGCGTACGTGCCCCGGCGCGCGACACGTTCCGCGTGCGTCTCGGACAGGTCGAGCGCCGGTATGTCGGGGGCAGGTGCGGCGGGCGCGCCGGTGTCCGTAGTGGGGGCCGGGCCGGGGACGGCGGCGGTCGGCGCGAGGGCGCGGACGGGGTCCACGACGCCCCAGCCGATGTCGCTGTCGGGGCCGGGGGCGGGGCGTTCCGCCGTCTGCTGGAGGTGGCTGACGATCTGCCGCGGTGTCCACCCGGGGTTCGCGGCGCGCAGCAGGGCGGCGACGCCGGCGACGTAGGGGGCGGCGAAGCTCGTGCCGTTGTCGACGCACTGGCCGCCGCCGGGGACCGTGGAGACCATGTCCACGCCGGGCGCGGCGATGCCGACGAAGTCGCCCGGCTGGGAGAACGGTGCCCGCTCGTTGTTGCGGTCGGACGCGGCGACGGCGAGGACGCCCTCGTAGGCGGCCGGGTAGGTGCGGCGGTCGCGGCCGTCGGCGCCGCTGTTGCCGACGGAGGCGATGACGACGGCGCCCGCGGCGAGCGCGTCGTCCACGGCGCGTTCCAGTTGGGAGTCGGGGCCGAGGGCGCCGTCCACGTCCTGGGAGATGTTGATGATGTCGGCCCGGGCGGCGACGGCGTGGTCGATCGCCTGGACCAGCCCGGCGACGGTGCCGTTGCCCTCGGTGTCGTTCTGCTGGATGGGGATGACGGTCGCCTCCGGGGCGAGGCCGACGAAGCCCGAGCCGTCGAGGGCGCGGGCGGCGATGATGCCGGCGACCTTGGTGCCGTGCCCGGCCGGGTCGTCGGTGGGCCCGGTGTCGCCGGGGAGGAAGTCGCCGCCGCTGGTGGCGTCGACGGCGTCGGTGAGCTGGGGGTTGGTGGTGTCCACGCCGCTGTCGATGACGGCGACGCGTACGCCCGCGCCCCGGGTGCGGGTCCACAGCCGGTCGAGCTGGACGCGCTGGAGCGACCAGGGGCGTTCGGCGATCGGGTCGGCGGGGAACGAGCAGCGTCCGCCGTCCGCGTGGGCCGCGGGGGCGGCGGTGAGGGACGCGGGGGCGAGCAGCGCCAGGCAGGTGAGCGCGGGGAGGATGCGGTGGGTCGTCATGTCAGGACCCCTGGGGCTGGGCGGCGCTGTCGCGGTCGAGTTGCGGGCCGGTCGGCAGCAGCGTGGACCAGGTGGCGGGGACGGGGACGGGGGTGATGCCGCCGTAGCCGAGGAGGGTCTGGGCCTCCTCGCCCGCCTCGTCGCCGTCGGCGGTGACCTGGACGGCGTGGCGCAGTCCGGTGTCGGTCGCGAGGAACACGCCGCCCGACTCGGTCTGCTCGCCCTGGACCTGGCGGTAGAGGAGGCCCGAGCCCGGGGTGACGTACGCGGTGGCGGCGCCGGAGGCGATGGCGGCGGGGTAGTCCTCCCCGGCCCAGGTGGCGACCTCGGTGCCGCCGTCCCCGTCCACGGAGAGGAGGACGGAGCAGAGGGTGTCGCGCGCGGCGTCGTCCACGGGGGCGGGCTCGGCGCTCGGCCAGGTGCGGTCGCGGTCGATGCTCTCCTCGGGCGGCGCCGGGTCGAAGTCCGCGGCGCCCGCGGGGACGGGCTCGCCCGCCATGCCGAGGGACTCCGCGCCGGGGCGGTTGGTCAGGAGCATGCCGGTGAAGTCGGAGACGGGCACGACGCGGCCTGGCAGGACGGCGTACTGCTGCGGGCCGTCGCCGGTGCGCGCGGTCAGGACCGTGCCCACGCGGTTGAGTTCGGCGCGCAGGCCGGGGACGCCCGCGTCCTCGCCGGGCGCGCCGTCGAGTTCGGGGAAGACGATGGGGGACCCCTCGGCGAGGGTGGCCAGCCACTCGTCGGTGACGCGCTGCGGCTCGCCGCCCGAGGTGAGGAGGCGGCGCAGCAGGCGCCGTTCCTCCTCACCGGTCCCGTCGTCGCCGATGCGGTACCTGGTGCCCGCCGCGTCCACGATGTGGTCGGTGCCCGCGGAGTCCTGGACGTGGAGGAGTTCGCCGCCGGTGAGGCGTTCGTCGCCCTCGACGCGGGCGGTGTCGCGGTCGGCGAGGACGAAGACGGCCTGCTGCACGGTGCCGCCGTCGCCGCCGGGCTGCTGGCAGACGGCCCAGCGTTTGGCGGCGGCGGCCTCGGCGGCGTCGGGCAGGCGGTCGGGGGCGTAGGGGATGCCGAGGGTGGGGCCGCGGGGGATGGTGCCGCTGTCGAGCTGCTCCTCGTCCACGTTGACGATCGACAGGGCGTCGGGGCTCTCGAGGAGGAGGCGGGCGGAGGAGAGGTTGAGGACGGGGTGGAGCTGGGTGCGCCCGGCTGTCTCCAGGACGACGTACCTGGTCGTGGAGTCGCTGCCGATGATGACGTGGCGGCCCGGTTCGTCCCAGCCCTCGGGGACGGCGGGGCGGAACAGGCCCCAGGCGCCGAAGCCGATCAGGACGAGCGCGCCTGCGACGGCGCCGGGGACGACGGCGCGCAGCGGGCGGGGCGCGCCTTCCTCCGTGCCGGTGGGCGACGGCCGCAGGAATGCCGCGACGGTGCGGCGTTTCGCGTAGGTGTAGGCGTTGAGTTCGTCCTTGCGTGACGCCATGACTGAGCGTTCCTCCCCCTGCCCGTGACCAACTGTCGGACCCGGGCTCTACTATGCCGGGTGACGGTCCGGTCACGGGGAGGAGGGGGCGGATGATGGCGACGGCGACGACGCCCGTCGCGGCGGGGGCGTCCGTACGGGGTCCCGAGGGGGCTGCTGCCGCGCAGGGGGGTGTGCTGCCGAGGCCCGTGTCGGGGGTGGGCGGGCTGCTTGCGCTGTGGCCCCTGGTGTGTGTCCAGGCGGCGGGCGGACTGGTGTTGGGGGCGTGGGCGGCCGACGGCTGGCTGCGGTATCCGCTCGCGGCGCTGGTGGCCGTACCCGTGGCGCTGCTGGTGCTGGTCGTGCTGGCGTGGCGTCAGGGAGAGACGCTGACCGGCTGGCTGGGGTCGGCGCTGGCGCTGCGGCGGAGGCGGCGGGCGGCGGCTGTGCCGCTGCCGCTGCCCGCGGGGGCCGACCCGCTGTTCTCGCTGGCCGAGGAGTGCCGTCCCGGGCTGCGGTGCCACGCGTTCGCGGCGCGTGCCGGGCGGGACGGGCGGGAGCGGCGCGAGATGGGGATGGTGGAGACCGGCGGCTCGCTGACGGTGGTGCTGCGGGTGGAGGCGGGGCTGACGCCCTTGCAGCCGGGCCTGGACGGGCGGCCGTTGCCGCTGACGCTGCTGCACGACGCGCTGGACACGGACGGCATACGCCTGGCGTCGGTGCAGTGTGTGCAGCACACGCAGCCCGCACCGGCGCCTGTCCTGCCGAGCCGGTCGGTCGCGGGGGCGAGTTACTCGCTGCTGCAGGCGCATGGGCCGGGGGGCGCGCCCGCGCTGCGGCTGACGTGGGTGACGCTGCGGCTGGACCCGGAGCTGTGCCCGGAGGCGGTGGCCGTACGCGGCGGAGGGCTGCTGGGGGCGCAGCGGTGTCTGGCGCGGGCGGCCGACCAGTTGGTGAGCCGCCTGGCGGGCGCGGGGTTCTCGGCCACGGTGCTGTCGGAGGCCGAGCTGCTGTCGGCGGTGGCGGCGTGCGCCAGTTCCGACCCGCTGGTGACGACGCTCGTCGGCAAGGGGGACGGGGCGCGCCCGCGCCGTACGGCGGAGGGCGTGCGCGCGTGGCGGTGCGACGACCGGTGGCACGCGACGTTCCGGGTGGCGCGCTGGCCGCTGCTCGGGGCGGGCGGGGCGCCGCTGCCCGCCCTGGTGGCGCTGCTGACGTCCGCGCCCGCGTTCGCGACGACGTTCGCGCTGACGCTGCGGGCCCACGGGCCGCGCGCCGTCGAGGTCACCGGGCATGTCCGGGTGACGGGCCGTGGGGAGCGCGAACTGCGGTCCGCGGGGCGGGCGCTGACGCGCGCGGCACGCACCGCGCGGGTGGGCCTGGTGAGGATGGACAGGCGACAGGTGGCGGGCCTGCGGGCGACGCTGCCGCTGGGAGGGATGGGCTGATGCCGCGCGGGGGACATGTGCTGTCGGTCGGGGAACTGTCCCGGCTGGCGCTGCCGGTCGGGGACGACGGCATCATCGTGGGGGTGGACAGCAGGTCGCGGCCGGCCGTGCTCGGCATCCACCACCCGGTGCCGTACGACATGGTGCTGGTCGGCGGCGTCTGGACGGCGCAGGTGCTGGCGCTGCGGGCGGTGGCGACCGGGGCGCGGGTGGCCGTCGAGACGGGACGTGCCCACGTGTGGGCGCGGCTGGCCCAGGCGGCCAACGGCGGGCTCGAGTGCATGACACTGCACGAGGTGGGCCAGGTGCCGCCGCTGGGTGCCACGCTCGGGAGTCCCGTGCTGGTGGTGCGGGACTGCGGTGTCCGGCCGCCGCGCGGGCGGGTGGCGTCGGCGCCCTGGCAGCCGGTCCTGACGCTGCTGCCCTACCTGGGACCGGCCGCGACACGGCTGATGGAACGCGCCGCGCTGGTCGGGGTGCAGCGCGTCTCGCCGGAGGAGGCCCGGCAGGTCGGCCGGGTGATGGCACTCCCGGCGGTACAGGCCGAGGCGCTGTCCACGTTCGCCGAGGACGCGACGCTGTGGTGCACCCGCACGGCGCGGCGGCTCGTCCGCCTGGTGCCCACCGACAGCGAGACCGGTCTCCTGGGGAACCCGAGCCGCCTGGACGCACACAACTGACACATCGCGCCCACTTCACTCACAACTGGTCTGCTCCGGACGATTTTCGGCCGATATGGGCGTGCGTGGGGGCGGGGAGGACTACGGGTCTTCGCTGTACGCCCACTAGGGTGAGTGGCGACACGGCAGTGGAGCTGTGCGCAGTGCCCTGAGCCCGTGCCGCGGGAACCGCTCTGGGGCTCCGGTCCGTCATCCGGGTAGCGGAACCCCCACGAGGTGCGGATCAGGGATGCAATACCAGGAGCGGGAGGCGCGTCGTGAGCAGCGATCGGGACAGGGTTCGCCCAGCGGAGGACACCTCCGCCGACGAACGGCCCGATGACGATCTCCTTGAGGAGGAGTCGGAGACCACCGGGCAGTTCACCATCGACTACACCCCGCCCGCCTGGTACTCGGGCGGTGCGGCGGCCACGCCGCCCGAGGGCGCGGCACAGGGCGCCGCCGGTGGCGCGCAACCGCCTTCGGCCCCGCCGCCGCAGGCGGGCCCGCCCGGATTCCCGCCGCCCCCGGCTCCCGCGCCGGGACCGCACGCGACGCCGCCGCCCGCGCAGGACGGCGGCGAGGAACCGGACGGGCGGACGATGAAGTTCTCGCCGTCCTCCGTCCGCAAGGCACTCGCGGAGGCCAGGCAGCAGCAGGAGCAGCAGCAAGGCCAGCAGGACGCCGGGCCGGCACCGGCACCGGCCGCGACGGGGGACACGCAGAACGCGGCTCCCGCATGGCCCGCTCCCCCGCCGCCGCCCGCCCGCTCGGAGCCGGAGAACGTGCCGCCGCCCGCCGAGGTCGCCGACCCCGGGCCGGAGAACGCGCCCGCCGAGGCGTCCGGGGACACCCAGGACGCGCCGGGCCCCGAGCCCGTGCGTCCCGAGGCCGCTCCCCCGCCGCCCGCCTCGCCGCCGTCGGCCGCGCCCGCCGGACTCCCGCCGCTGCCGCCGGACTTCCAGATCAAGCCCCCGGCCCAGGACAGCCCCGCCGAGGCCCCCGCGCCGCCGCCGCCCGCCGGTGCCCTCGCCCCTGAGCACACGGCGGTGTTCACCCCGCCGATGCGCCCGGCGGCGCCGGAGGGCCCGAGCGTCGAGGTCGAGTTCGCCAAAACGGGGACCGAGGCCGCGCTGGAGGTGGAGGACGACGCCGAGCCGCTGCCGCCGCCTCAGCCGCAGCAGACCGCCGACCCCCGCCTCGCGGGACCCGTGGGCCCGCCCTCGGTCGCCGGTGCCCCCGCGCCCGAGCGCCCGGCCCAGCCTCAGTGGCCGGAGCCCGCCCAGCACCGGCCCGGCAACGAGCAGCAGCCGTGGCCCCAGCCGCCGTCCCAGCCGTCCCCGCAGCCGCCGGGCCCGCCGAACGCGGGACCGCCCGGCCTTCCGCCCTACGCCCGCCCCGTGCAGGGCGCGCCGCAGGGCCCCGGTGTCCAGGAGCAGCGGCCCGCGCTCCCCCAGTGGCCCGAGCCCGCCGCGCACCAGCAGCCCGCGCCCGGACAGTGGCCGTCACCCGGTACGCCCGCCGAGGGCGGCCCGGTCCTGCCGCCGGGCATGCCCCGGCCGGGCCCGGCGCAGCAGCCGAGCCTGGGCGGCCAGCACCCGTTCGCCCCGCAGTACCCGCAGCACCAACTGCCGCCGCAGCAGGCCCAGCAGCCGCAGTTGCCGCAGCTGCCCCAGCAGCAGGGGCCGGGCGTGCAGCAGCCGTTCCCCCAGCCGCCGGGGCCGCAGCAGTACGCGCAGCCGGACCGGCGCGCCCTGCCGCCGGGCGAGGTGCCCCCCGGCCCCGGCCCGCAGCTGCCGGGCCAGGCCGGTCCCGGCCCCCAGCCCCAGGACCCCCGCGCGGGCGGCTGGCCCGACCAGGAGAGCAGCCCCGTCCAGATGCAGCCCGGCGCGCTGGGCTACACGGCGTCCGTCGAGCTGTCCTCCGACCGCCTGCTCAACGACAAGCGCCGCGCCAAGCAGCGGTCGCAGCCCGCGAGCAAGCCGCCGTCCCGCTTCCGGCTCGGCGGGAAGGCCGCCGAGGAGGAGCGGCAGCGCAAGCTGGCCGCGATCCGCACGCCCGTCCTGTCCTGCTACCGGATAGCGGTCATCAGTCTGAAGGGCGGCGTCGGCAAGACGACCACGACGACCGCGCTCGGCGCGACCCTGGCCAGCGAGCGGCAGGACAAGGTCATCGCGATCGACGCCAACCCGGACGCGGGCACGCTCGGCCGCCGCGTGCGCCGCGAGACCGGGGCGACGATCCGCGACCTCGTGGGCGCCATCCCGTACCTGCACAGCTACATGGACATCCGCCGCTTCACGTCCCAGGCGCCGTCGGGTCTGGAGATCCTGGCGAACGACGTGGACCCCGCCATCTCCACGGCGTTCAGCGACGACGACTACCGGCGCGTCATCGAGGTGCTCGGCAAGCAGTACCCGATCATCCTCACCGACTCGGGCACCGGCCTGCTCTACAGCGCCATGCGCGGCGTCCTCGACCTCGCGCACCAGCTGATCATCGTCTCGACGCCCTCGGTGGACGGCGCGAGCAGCGCGAGCACCACGCTCGACTGGCTCGCCGCCCACGGGTACGGGGAGCTGGTCCGCCGCTCCATCACCGTCATCTCGGGGGTGCGGGAGACCGGCAGGATGGTGAAGGTCGAGGACATCGTGGCGCACTTCAAGACGCGCTGCCGCGGTGTCGTCGTGGCGCCCTTCGACGAGCACCTGGCGGCCGGGGCCGAGCTGGAGCTGGACCTGATGCGGCCCAAGACCCGGCAGGCGTACTTCGACCTGGCCGCGCTGATCGCGGAGGACTTCTCCCGGATGCAGCAGGAGCAGGGGCTGTGGACGCCGGACGGCGGGATGCCGCCGCAGGTGGCGCCGCCGCTGCCGGGCCAGGGGCAGCCGCAGGGGTACGGGTACCCGGCGCCCGGCGCGCAGCCGGGCCAGCACCAGCCCCAGCAGCCGCAGTACGGGTATCCGCCGCAGGTGCAGCAGCAGCCGCCCCCGCCGGGGCCGCCCGGCTACGGCTTCCCGCAGCAGCCAGGCGGCTGGGGCGCGCCGCCCCCGCAGCGCTGACGCGCGCGCCGGGCCCCCGGGGAACCGGGGGTCCGGTCAGCCGCCGCTGGTCAGCTCGCGGACGCGCCGCAGGTCGTCGGCCATCTTCTCCAGCAGCGCGTCGAGCGAGTCGAACGTCTCCTGCCCGCGCACGAACGCCGTGAAGTCGACGGCGACGCGCATCCCGTACAGGTCCAGGTCCGTGCGCCCCAGCGCGTGCGCCTCGACGGTGCGCTCGGTGCCGTGGAAGTGCGGGTTGGTGCCGACCGAGATCGCGGCGGCCATCCGCTCCCCGGCCGCCGTGAGCCAGCCCGCGTAGACCCCGTCCGCCGGGACGGCGGTGTACGGCGGGGTGTCGAGGTTGGCGGTGGGGATGCCCAGTTCGCGTCCGCGCCGCGCGCCGTGCACCACGACGCCCTCGACGCGGTGCGGGCGGCCCAGCACCTCGGCCGCGCCCGCGACGTCGCCGTCGGCGATCAGGCGCCGCGCCAGCGACGACGAGAACGCCTCCCCCTCGCCCGCGGTCCCCCGTTCGTACAGGTCGACCACCAGGACCTCGAAGCCGTACGTGCCGCCCAGCTCGGTGAGCGTCGCGACGGTCCCGGCGGCGCGGTGGCCGAAGCGGAAGTTGGGCCCCTCCACCACCGCGCGCGCGTGGAGCTTCTCCACGAGGACCTTCACGGCGAAGTCGGCGGGCGTCAGCTGCGAGAACTCCTTGGTGAACGGCAGCACCAGCACCGCGTCCACGCCCAGGGCCGCCATCAGCTCGGCGCGGCGCGGGTGCGGCGCCAGCAGCGGCGGGTGGCTGCCCGGCCGGGTGACCTCCTTCGGATGCGGGTCGAAGGTGACCACGACGGCGGGCAGACCGAGTTCCCGCGCGCGGGCCACCGCCCGGCCGATGATCAGCTGATGCCCGCGGTGAACACCGTCGTACGAACCGATGGTGACGACGCTGCGTCCCCAGTCCCCGGGGATGTCCGCCAAGTCACGCCAGCGCTGCACCGTTTCCGCTCCTCACCACCTGGGCCCACGCCACCGCTGCCGGTGGTCCTGCCGGTCCAAGGTACCTGGCGCCACGGCCGGTGAGGACGGCCGCCTCACCCGGCCCGGCCGCAGACGGCACGCGGCACGGCCGGCTGCCCGGCGGCGGGCCCCGCGACCCGTTCGCCCGCCAGCTCGGCCAGCAGCTCCCCGGCACGCGGCCACGGCGCCCCCGCGAGGACCGCCGCCAGCGTCTCCGGCGCGCGGCCCCGGTGGGCGTACAGCAGCGCCTGCGCGGCGGTGGCCACGGTCAGTTCGCCCGGCGCGGGACCGCTGCCGCAGCGCAGCGGCCGCTCGTCCCCCAGCCACCGCGCGACCGCCGCCACGCCCGCGCCCGGCACGTCGGCCAGCAGCGCCGAGGCCGCCGTCAGGAACCGCTCGCCCCCGGTCCCGGGCGCGTCGGCGGGCAGCAGCCGCCGCAGCAGGTCGAACGTCTCCTCCGCCGGCAGCCGCAGCCCCCGCCAGAAGGCGGGCCCGAACGCGCCCACGGGCAGGGCGAGTCCGCCGATCCGGTCGGCGAGCCAGCGCAGCTCGGCGAGCAGCCCGGCCGCCTCCGGCAGCCCGAGCGGCACGGCCCGCAGCAGGTGCCGCGCCCACCAGCCGGGGTCGCCCGGCGCGTCCAGGGCCTCGGCGAGCGGCCTCAGGCGGCGGCGTACGGCGTCGGTCCCGGCCCGGCGCGCCAGGTGCAGCACGGCCTGGACGACCGTCCCGGCCCGGTCGCGCGGCACCGCGCCGCGCGCCGCCGCCGCGAGCGTGGCGTCCAGGTCGAGGTGCGGCCCGTGCAGCCAGTCGGCGAACTCGCCGTCCACGAACCGGTATCCGGCGCCCTCACGCCGCATCACCCCCTCGCCGAGCACCGCGCCGCCCCAGCCCCCGGCCGCCGGGAACAGCGCCTCGAACGCCCGCCGCCCCAGCGCCCCCGTCCCCACCGAGCGGCGCGCCGCCTCCCGCAGCCGCTCCGCCACCTCGCCCGCCGACGCACCGCAGCCGGGCGCGCGGACGACGCGCCGTACGACCAGGTCGAGCCGGTGGGTCGCCGCCAGGTCCGCGCGCAGCCCCGGCGAACAGACCACGACCAGCCGCACGTCGGCCGCCCGCAGCCACGCGCAGGTGGCCGCCGACCACCCCTGCGGGCGCGCCGCGGGGGCACCTCCCGGCGTGTCGGGCACGTCGAGCACGACGAGCAGCCGCCGCCCGTCGTCCCGCGCGACACGGGCGGCGACGTCCGGGTCCACGCCGGGCAGCGCGCGGGCGAGCGCGTCCCGGAGGCTGTGGTCGCCGTCCCGCAGGACGTCGCCGCGCAGCCACAGCACGGGGCCGCCACCTGCCTGCCGCCGCGCGGCGTACGCGGCGACGGCCAGGGCCCGTTCCTCCCCGGGCGGGGCGGCGAGGGGCAGCACCTGGACCGTCCCCGCCTCGAAGCGGGCCAGCTCGTCCGCCGTCCCGTCCCCGCCCCCTTCCCCGTCCCTGGGCCAGCCGCCGGGGACGGCGGGCAGCGTCGCGGCGGTCAGCGCGCGCAGCCCCGCCGGGGTCAGGTCGGCGCCGAAGCCGGGGACGGCCCGCCCGTTGCGCCGCAGCAGCCCCGCGAGCGGCCCTCCGGCGGCCGCGGCGGCGTGCAGCGGTACGGCGAGCCCGGCCGCGCGGCCCGCGCAGTGCAGCGCCGTCCCCAGCACGCCGACCACCGCGCCCGTCACGCCGTCAACGACGGGGCTGCCGCTGTACGCCGCGTTCAGCCGCAGGGCGGCGAGCCGCCCCGGCGGGAGCGGGAGCGCCACGGTGTCGGGGACGCGGTGGAGGCGGTCGGTGGCCGTGTACGTGGCGGGGCCGCCCGCGAGGAGCACCGAGTCGGTCCACGCGTCGAGCCGTACGCGGACGGCGGTGCCGGGCGGCCGTTCGCCGCCGACGAGCAGCGGTTCGGCGCGGATGCCGGGCGCGTCGACGAGGGCGAGGTCCCACTCGGGCAGCGGCGTGACGGCCGCCGCGCGGACCTGCCGCGTGTCGCCGTCGCCGGTGCGCAGCAGAAGCCTGGCGAGGCCGTCGACGGCCTCGTGGGTCGTGACGACCGTGCCGCTGTCCCGGTCGGCGACGAAGCCGCGTCCCCGCACCCGCCCCGCCAGGTCGCGGATCTGCACCAGCGCGCGCTCGTACGCCATCTGCCGAACCTCCCGTGCCGCCGCCGGTGCCGGACCGGCGCGGGAGCACTCTGCCCCGCCCGGGGCGGTTCTGCACGGTCGCGCCGCCGTTCGGGTGAACGGCGGCGGACCCGTGCGGCTCAGACGAAGACGGCGAGGCTGCGCGCGGTGTCGTCCCGCGCCTCGATCAGCGCGATGAACCGCCCGGCGGGCCCGAAGACCGCCACCGGGCCCGGCGGGAGGGCCGGGGTGCCGAGGCGGGCGCCGTTGCCCAGCAGGCGCGCCTGCCGTTCGTCCACGTCCCAGCGGGGGAACGCGGCGGCGGCCGCCTCGCCGAGCGGCAGCACGGTCAGCTCGGCGCGCAGCTCGTCCAGCGTGCGCGCCGCGCCGAGGCCGTAGGGACCGACGCGCGTGCGGCGCAGGGCGGTGAGGTGGCCGCCGGTGCCGAGCGCGGCGCCGAGGTCGCGGGCGAGCGCGCGGATGTACGTGCCGGAGGAGCAGACGACCGTCACGTCGAGGTCGGTGACGGGCGTGCCGTCCTCCGCCGCGCGCTCGGCGGCCGCCGTGACGCCGAACGCGGAGACCGTCACCGGCCTGGCCGGGATCTCGACGTCCTCGCCGTCGAGCACACGGCGGTACGCGCGCTTCCCGTCGATCTTGACGGCGCTCACCTTCGCCGGGACCTGCATGATGTCGCCGGTCAGCGCGGCGACGCCCGCCGCGACCGCCGCCGGGTCGAGCCCGGCGGCCCCGGCCGCGCCGGTGACCTCGCCCTCGGCGTCGTCGGTGACCGTCGTCTGGCCCAGGCGGATGGTGCCCCGGTACTCCTTCTCGGTCAGGGCGAGGTGCCCGAGCAGGCGGGTCGCCCGGCCGAGGCCGAGGACGAGGACGCCCGTCGCCATGGGGTCGAGCGTCCCCGCGTGGCCGACGCGCCGCGTGCGGGCGACGCCGCGCAGGACGGCCACGACGTCGTGGGACGTGAAACCGGCGGGCTTGTCCACGACGACGAGCCCGTCCGGGGGGGTGCTGGTGGTGCGGCTCATGGCCGGCTCAGTCTTCCCGCTCGTCCTTGCCGGTGCCGTCCTCCGGCACCTCGCCGTCGTCGTCGCGGTCCCTGCTGACGTACGGGTCGGCGCCCGCCGCGTAGTCCGCGCCCTCCGACGCGCGCCGCAGCTCCTCGTCGCGCTCGCGCGCCTGGTCGAAGAGGTGGTCGAGGCTGCGCGCGTTCTCGGGCAGGGCGTCCGGGACGAACTCCAGGCTCGGCGTGTGCTTGACGCCCGCCGCCGCGCCCACGGCCGACCGCAGGATGCCCTTGGCGCTCCGCAGCCCGGCGGCGACCTCGGCGCGGTCCGCGTCGTCGCCGTACACCGTGTAGAACACGGTGGCCTCGCGCAGGTCGCCGGTGATCCTGGTGTCCGTGATGGTCACCCGGCTGCCGAGCCGCGGGTCCTTGATGTCCCGTTGCAGCTTCTGCGCGACCACCTCGCGGATGAGGTCCGCCAGCCTCTTGGCCCGGGGGTTGTCGGCCACTGGTCTGTCTCCTCGCTAATCGTCCTCGTCGCCGTGGAACCGCCGCCGTACCGACAGCAGTTCCACCTCGGGGCGGGCCGCCATCCAGCGCTCGCACTCGTCGAGCATGCCGGTGAGGTGCCCCGCGTCGCCCGACACCGCCGCCAGCCCGATGCGGGCGCGGCGGTGCAGGTCCTGGTCGCCGACCTCGGCCACGCTCACCGCGTACTTCCGGCGCAGCTCGGCCACGATGGGCCGGACCACGGAGCGCTTCTGCTTGAGCGATCTGACATCGCCGAGCAACAGGTCGAACGACAGCGTCCCGGTATACATGTGGTGATCGTAACGGCCGGGGCCGGGGCCCATCGACGGAGTTTCAGCGCGCTCGCTGCTCCGCCGACGGGCCCCGGCCCGGGTGGGTCAGACGCGGGGCTTCTCCCGCATCTCGTAGGTGGCGATGACGTCGTCGATCTTGATGTCGTTGAAGTTGCCGAGGTTGATACCGCCCTCGAAGCCTTCGCGGATCTCGGTGACGTCGTCCTTGAAGCGGCGCAGACCCTCGATGTTGAGGTTCTCCGCGACGACCTTGCCGTCGCGGATGAGGCGCGCCTTGGTGTTCCGCCTGACCTCGCCGGAGCGGATGAGGACACCCGCGATGTTGCCCAGCTTGGAGGAGCGGAAGACCTCGCGGATCTCGGCCGTGCCCAGCTCGACCTCTTCGTACTCCGGCTTCAGCATGCCCTTCAGGGCCGCCTCGACCTCTTCGATCGCCTGGTAGATGACCGAGTAGTACCGGACGTCCACGCCCTCGCGCTCGGCCGCCTGCGTGGCACGCCCCTCGGCGCGCACGTTGAAGCCGAGGACGATGGCGTCGGAGCCCGCCGCGAGGTCGATGTCGGTCTCGGTGACCGCGCCGACACCGCGGTGCAGCACCCGCAGGTCCACGCCCTCGCCGACGTCGAGCTGGAGCAGCGAGGACTCCAGGGCTTCGACCGAACCGGACGCGTCGCCCTTGAGGATGAGGTTGAGCTGCTGGATCTCGCCCGCCTTGAGCACCTTGTCCAGGTCCTCAAGCGACACCCGGCGGGTGCGCTTGGCGAACGCCGCGTTCCGCTCGCGGGCGGCGCGCTTCTCGGCGATCTGCCGGGCGGTCCTGTCCTCGCTGACGACGAGGAAGTTGTCCCCGGCGCCCGGCACGTTGGTCAGACCCTGCACCAGGACGGGCGTGGAGGGCCCGGCCTCGCTGAGGTTGCGCCCGGTGTCGTCGAGCATGGCGCGCACGCGGCCGTGGGCGTCGCCCACCACCATCGTGTCGCCGACCCGCAGGGTGCCGCGCTGGACCAGCACGGTCGCCACGGCGCCGCGGCCGCGGTCGAGGTGGGCCTCGATCGCGATGCCCTGGGCGTCCTGCTCCGGGTTGGCCCGCAGGTCGAGGGTCGCGTCGGCGGTCAGGATGACCGCTTCCAGCAGGCCCTCGATGTTGGTGCCCTGGCGCGCGGAGATGTCCACGAACATCGTGTCGCCGCCGTACTCCTCGGCCACGAGACCGAACTCGGTCAGCTGGCCGCGCACCTTCGTCGGGTCGGCGCCCTCGACGTCGATCTTGTTGACGGCGACGACGATCGGCACGTCGGCGGCCTTGGCGTGGTTGAGCGCCTCGACCGTCTGCGGCATGACGCCGTCGTTCGCCGCGACCACCAGGATCGCGATGTCGGTGGACTTCGCACCGCGGGCACGCATGGCGGTGAACGCCTCGTGGCCCGGGGTGTCGATGAAGGTGATCCGCCGCTCCTCGCCGTTCACCTCGGTGGAGACCTGGTAGGCACCGATGTGCTGGGTGATGCCGCCGGCCTCGCCCTCGATGACGTTCGTCTTGCGGATCGCGTCGAGCAGGCGGGTCTTGCCGTGGTCGACGTGGCCCATGACGGTGACCACCGGGGGACGGGAGGACAGGGCCTCCTCGCCGCCCTCGTTCTCGCCGAACTCGATGTCGAAGGACTCGAGCAGCTCGCGGTCCTCCTCCTCCGGGCTGACGATCTGGACGGTGTAGTTCATCTCGTCGCCGAGCAGGTGCAGCGTCTCGTCGGAGACCGACTGGGTCGCCGTCACCATCTCGCCGAGGTTGAACATGACCTGCACGAGCGACGCCGGGTTGGCGTTGATCTTCTCGGCGAAGTCCGTCAGCGACGCGCCACGGGAGAGGCGGATGGCCTCGCCCTTGCCGCGCGGCAGCATCACGCCGCCGATGGACGGGGCCTGCATGGCCTCGTACTCCTGACGGCGCTGCCGCTTCGACTTGCGCCCGCGCCGCGCCGGGCCGCCGGGACGGCCGAAGGCGCCCTGCGTGCCACCGCGGCCACCGGGGCCGCCGGGACGGCCGCCGAAGCCGGGACGGCCACCGCCGCCGCCGAAGCCGCCACCGCCGCCGCCACCGGGACGCGTGCCCGTACCGGCGCCGCCGCCGCGGCCGGCGAAACCGCCGCCACCGCCGCCGCCACCGCCGAAGCCGGGACGACCGCCGCCGCCGGCGCCGCCACCGCGGCCGGCGAAGCCGCCGCCACCCGGGCGGGGGCCGCCCGCCGGACGGCCGCCGGGGCCGCCGGGACGACCGCCGGCCGAGGGCCGCTGCGGCATCATGCCGGGGTTGGGACGGTTACCGGGCGGGCCGGGACGCGGGCCGCCGGGCCCCGCCTGGGGACGCGGCATGTTGCCCGGAGTGGCGCGGTTGCCACCGGGGGCGGCCGGACGCGGACCAGGCCTGTCCTGCCCGCCGGGACGCGGGGCGCCGGGGGCACCCTGGCCGCCCGGACGCGCCGCGGGGCCGGGACGCGGCTGCGGACGGGCCATGCCCGTGGAGCCGCTGGTCGTGAAGGGGTTGTTGCCCGGACGCGGGCCCGCGGGCCTGCCGCCCGGCTTGGGGCCGCCCGGCTTGGCCGGGGCGGGCTTGCCCTGGCCGCCCGCGGGGCCGCCGGAGGGGGCACCCGCGCCGGGCCTGGGGCCCGCCGGACGGGCGCCCGGCTTCGGGCCCTGCTGGCCGCCGGGGCGCGGTGCCGCCGGACGCGTCGCCTGCGTCTCCCCCGCGGGGGCCGCGGGCGGGGCGGTGAACTCGGGTGCGGCCGGCGCCGGCTTGGCGGCGGCGGGCCGCGGTGCCGCCGGGCCGGGGGTGGGCGCGGGGCCCGGCGTCGGGCGGGGACCGCCCGGCTTGGGGGCCGGCGCGGCAGCGCCGGGACGCGGGGCGCCGGGGCGCGGGCCCACGGCACCAGGCTTCGGCGCGCCGGGCCTGGGGGCGGGCGCGCCGGGACGCGCGGGCCTGCGGCCGGAGCCGTTCCCCGCGCTCAGTGCATCAGTCAGTTTTCGGACAACCGGCGCCTCGATCGTCGAGGACGCCGAACGGACGAATTCACCAAGTTCTTGGAGCTTGGCCATGACGACCTTGCTCTCGACTCCAAGCTCCTTGGCGAGCTCGTATACCCGGACCTTAGCCACTTCGCTCCTTCTACGGTCCGGGGTCGGTCGTCCGCCGGACCTTCGCTACTTCACGGGCGTACTCATCGCGTACTCATCGAGTGCTCATCGCAATCTCGACCTACTTCCAACTCGCGAGGTACCTGCCGCGCGGCCGTTCCGCGCGGCGTTTCTTAGCTGTTCTCACTGTGCCTCTGTCCGTGGCGCATCGGGCGCCTCCCCGCCGATCGCCTGTCGCAGCTCTCCGGTGCCGAGCGGACCCTGGGTCCGGAAGGCCCGGGGAAACGCGCGACGGCGGACCGCCAGTTCGAGACAGTTCGGCGTGGGATGCAGGTATGCGCCCCGACCGGGCAGCGTACCGCGAAGATCGGGGACACAGCGATCCCCGTTCACCACCACACGCAGCAGGCCGTTCCTGGCTGAGCGCTGACGGCATCCGACACAGGTACGTTCCGGGCAGGCGCGGGCATGCGTCGGACCAGACACTGAGAATTCTACCTCCCCGTACGCACGGCGCCGAAAGGGGGCGCCGTACCGGTGCTCATGACAACGCCCGGGCGTGCCGCGCCCCTTCCCGGCGGGACGCCGGGAAGGGGGGAGCCCGCCGCGTCAGATCGCGCCCGTGCGCCGCGGCCTGTCCTCGCGGCCCTGGGGGGCACGCTCCCCGTCCGCCCCGCCGGACGGCTCGGTGTCCGGCCTGATGTCGATGCGCCAGCCGGTGAGCCGGGCGGCCAGGCGGGCGTTCTGCCCCTCCTTGCCGATGGCGAGCGACAGCTGGTAGTCGGGCACGGTCACGCGGGCGGACCTGGCGGCGGCGTCCACCACCTCCACGCGGGTGACGCGGGCCGGCGAGAGGGCGTTCGCCACCATCTCGGCCGGGTCGTCCGACCAGTCGACGATGTCGATCTTCTCGCCGTGCAGCTCCGCCATGACGCTGCGCACCCGGCCGCCCATCGGGCCGATGCAGGCGCCCTTGGCGTTCAGCCCGGGGCGCAGGGACCGCACGGCGATCTTGCTGCGGTGCCCGGCCTCGCGGGCGATCGCGGCGATCTCGACGGTGCCGTCGGCGATCTCCGGGACCTCCAGCTCGAAGAGCTTGCGGACGAGGTTGGGATGGGTGCGCGAGAGGGTGACGGACGGGCCGCGCGCCCCCTTCACGACACGCACGACGTACGACCGCAGCCGCGCGCCGTGCGGGTACTCCTCGCCGGGGACCTGCTCCTGCGGCGGCAGGATGGCCTCCAGGCGGCCGATGTCCACCAGGACGCTCTTCGGGTCGCGTCCCTGCTGGACGACGCCCGCGACGACGTCGCCCTCGCGCCCGGCGTACTCGCCGAACGTCACGTCCTCCTCGGCGTCCCGCAGCCGCTGGAGGATCACCTGCTTGGCGGTCGTCGCGGCGATCCGGCCGAAGTCGGACGGCGTGTCGTCGAACTCAGGCGGCTCCGCGCCCCCATCGGACTCTTCACCGTCCTCGCGGTCCTCCGGCTCCTCGCGGGCCCAGACCGTCACATGCCCGGTGGCGCGGTCGAGGACCACGCGGGCCCTGCGGTGGCTGCCCTCGGTGCGGTGGTACGCGATCAGGAGGGCCGATTCGATGGCCTCCACCAGCAGGTCCAGGGAGATCTCCTTCTCCCGGACGAGCAAACGCAGGGCACTCATGTCGATGTCCACGGCTACGCCTCCTTGCTGCTGTCGTCGTCGCCGGCCGCCCTGCGGCTGAACTCGACCTGGACCCGCGCCCGCGCGATCCCGTCGAAGTCGATGCGGCGGGCCGTGGGCTTGCGTCCCTTCTCCCCCGGCACCTGGAGATCCACTCCCGATTCGTCCACGGCGGTGATGCGCGCGGTCAGCTCCGCGCCCTCGTGCGGTGTGATCAGGACGAGGCGGCCGGTGGCCCGGCGGAAGTGGCGCGGCTCGGTCAGGCTGCGCTCGGCGCCTGGCGAGGTGACCTCGAGTTCGTAGGGGGCGTCGCCCATGGCGTCGGTCTCGTCCAGCGCGGCCGAGACGTCGCGGCTCAGCTCCGCGCACGCGTCGAGCTGCACGCCCTCGTCGGTGTCCACGACCACCTGGAGCAGCCGGCGGCGGCCCGACGGGGTGATCCGCACGTCCTCCAGGTCCATGCCGCGCGCGGCGGCCAGGGGTTCAAGGAGTGCCCGCAGCCTCTCGATCGGGATCGTGCTCATCCGGGTGACTCCTCGGCCGCGTGTGCTGTTGTGGGACGGAGCGTGTCGGGGCGCGCCCGGCCCACACCCTATCGCCTGCCGGGGGTGCCGCCGACCGCCGACGGCGGCCCCCGGGCCCTCCCCCGGCCGCCCGCCGCCTGGCACGCCGGGGTTCCGGGGTGGCGCGGGAACGGGACGGGGCCCCGGGTACGCTCACCGTGCGGTGATCTTGTCGTTCTCTCACAACGTTCTCTCACGACGGGAAGTGCGGGAAGCCATGCCCTCTGGCACATCCTCGCGTCTGCCCAGACGCGTCCTCCTCGCCGGCGGGATCGCGACCGGTCTGACCGCCGCCGTGTCCGGCTGCACCGGCTCGGACGGCGGCGGCGGGGGCGGCGGCGGCGCGGGACCCGCGTCCGCACAGGGCCTGCGCCGCCGGGCCGCCCGCGACAGCAACGGCCTGCTGGCCAGGTACGACGCCACCGCCGCCGCCCATCCGGCGCTCGACGGCACGCTCGCCCCGCTGCGCGCGGTCGTGGCCGCCCATGTGACGGCGCTCAGCGCGGACGACCCGGCCGCCGCCGGGGTGGCGGACGACGCCCCCGAGGTCCCGGGTGACGCCGCCGCCGCCCTGTCCGCCCTGGCCGACGCGGAACGGTCCCTGGCCCGCGAGCGGACCGACGCCCTCCCAGGACTGCCCGCCGACCTCGCCCGGCTGCTCGCCTCGCTGGCCGCCGCCGGCTCGGTCCAGGCCCATCTGCTGAACGAGGCCCGCGCATGACGTCCCTCCCCCTCCCCCTCCTCCGCGCCACCCGTCCCGGCCGCCGCCTGGCGGACGACCCCCTGTCCGAACTGGACGCGACACAGGCCGCGCTGGCCGCGGAGCACGCCGCCGTCTACGGCTACGGCGTCGTCGGCGGGCGGATCGGCGACGACCGGGGCCGCGAGGTCTCCGAGGCGTACACCGCGCACCGCGCGCGCCGGGACACGCTGCACCGCACCGTCCGCGACATGGGCGGCACGCCGGTCGCGTCCGCCGCCGCGTACGCGCTGCCGTTCGACGTGGCCGACGAGGAGGGCGCGGTGCGGCTCGCGGCCGAGCTGGAGACGCGGCTCGCCGCGGCGTACGCGGACCTCGTCGGGGCGGGCGGGGAGGAGACGCGGCGCGAGGCCGCTGCGGCGCTGGCCGAGGCGGCGGTCCGGGCGGCGCGCTGGCAAGGGGCTCCGGTGCCGTTCCCTGGGCTGCCCGAGTACGCGGCCGACGGGAGCCGCTGAGCATGGAGCTGCTGCCACCCGAACACCTCGTGCGCGCGCAGCGGGCGGCCGGGGCGGACGACTGGCTCGCCCGGCTGCCTGAGCTGACCGGCGGCATAGCGCGCCGCTGGGAGCTGGCCCCCGAGCGCGTCGTGGCGCCCGGCGGGCGGACCAGCATGACGGTCCTCGTGCGCACCGCCGGCGGAGACGCCGCCGCCCTGAAGCTGGCCGCGCCGGGCGCCGCCCCCGTGGCCGCCGAGGAGGCGGCGCTGCGGCGCTGGGACGGCCTCGGCGCGGTGCGCGCGCTGCGCGCCGACGCGGAGGCGGGCGCGCTGCTGCTCGAACGGCTGCGGCCCGGGACGTCCCTGCGGTCCCTGGCGGAGGCGAAGGCGTCGCTTGAGGCGGTGTCGGTGCTGCGGCGGCTGTGGGTGCCGCCGGGCGAGGGGCACCCGTTCCCCTCGGTCGCGGAGCGGACGGCGGCGCAGGCGGAGCTGATGCGGACGGCGGCGCCGCCGGAGGCGCTGCCCCTGGTCACGGGGGCGCTGGACGCGCGCGATGAGCTGCTGGCGGGCGCCGGTGACGAGGCGCTGCTGCACGGCGACTTCCGGCAGGGCGCCGTGCTCGCCTCGGACGCGGAACGCGCCCACTGGCTCGCGGTCGGCCCCGAACCGGTGGTCGGCGAACCGGCCTACGACCTGGCGCGGCTGGCGCGTGACCGGCTGCACGACCTGGTGGCCTCGGCGGGCGCCGCCGCCGCGACGCGGCGCCGGGTCACGCGGCTGGCGAACTCCGTGGACCTCGACCCCGACCGGCTGCGCGGCTGGGCGCTCTTCCGCGCGGTGGCCTCCGCGGCGCGGGCGTACGGGACGGGGCGGCCGGGCGAGGGCGAGATGCTGCTGGAGTTCGCCACCTGGCTGTGAGGGCCGCCGGACCGCGGAGGCCGGTCAGTCGCGCAGCGGCAGCGTGGCGCCCATGACGGCGTACGGGGTCGGCGCGGAGGGGAACATGACGCGGCGCGCGAGGTCCTGGTAGCCGAGCTTGCGGTACAGGCCGCGGGCCGGGCTCTCCATGTCCACGGCGGAGAGGATCGAGCGCGGCTGCGCGGCGTCGCCGGTGATGCGCGTGATGAGGCGGCGGCCTATGCCGCGCTGCTGGTGGTCGGGGTGGACGTGCAGCTCGGTGACGGTGAAGGAGTCGTCGAGCCAGGACTCGTTGCCGCTGCGGCGCAGGTAGGGCTCGACGACGGTGGACCACCACTGCGCGCGGTCGTTGGGCATGCCGTAGACGAAGCCGACCAGCGTCCCGTCGGGCACGGTGGCGCCGAGGGCGCGGGCTCCCGGCGCGGCGGCGTGGCGCAGGACGATGTGGCGGCGTACGGAGACCTCTTCCTGGGTGAGTCCGAACGCCTCGGCCTGGACGGCCAGCGCCTCGTCCACGGCGGCGGCCAGGTCGAGCGGGGCGATGCGGACGCGCTGGTCGCCGGGGGCGGCGCCACCGGGGGATGGTGTCATGCGGGGAGGCTAACGCGCGGGCGGGCGGAAGTCCCGCCCGGCCGGGGGCGCGGGGCGCGCGCGTCAGAACAGGACGCTCATCAGCACGCCGGTCTCGGTGAAGCCGAGGCGGCGGTAGACGGTGAGCGCGGGGGTGTTGAAGTCGTTCACGTAGAGGCTGACGACGGGCGCGGTGTCGGCGAGCGCGTGCCGCAGGACGGTGGCGAGTCCGGCGGTGGCCAGGCCCTCGCCGCGCCGGTCGGGGGCGGTCCACACGCCCTGGAGCTGGCAGGTGTCGGGGGTGACGGCGCCGATCTCGGCCTTGAAGACGACGCGTCCGTCCTCGATCCGGGCGAAGCAGCGCCCTGTCCCGACGGTCTCGGCGACGCGCGCCTGGTACGTGAGGCCGCCGTCGTCGGCGTCCAGCGGGGAGACGCCGACCTCCTCCGTGAACATGGCGACGGCCGCGGGCAGCACGATGTCCATCTCGTCCTTGCGCACGCGCCGGACCGCCGGGTCGGGGGTGATGTCCTCGGGCGCGCGGTCGGTGGCCATCAGGGGCTGGCGGCGGCGCAGCAGCCTGGCGGGGCCCCAGGCCGGTTCGAGGTGGGCCCACAGCCGGGCGGTGGGCGCGGAGAGGCCGACGATGGACGAGCAGCGGCGGCCCTGCCGCAGCGCGCGGTCGGCGAAGGCGCGCACGGCGGCGGGCCCGGCGCCGACCGGCACGAGGTTGGCGCCCGCGTAGCAGAGGGACTGGAGCCGGCCGCGCCGGTACCAGCCCCACATCTCGCCGCCGAGCCAGGCCGGTTCGAGCCCCGAGTCGAGGACGCGCGCGGTGACGAACGCGTGGGCGACCGGGTCCTTGTTCAGGACGGCGAGGGCGGCGCCGAGGTCGGCGGGGCCCAGGACCCGGGTCGTGGAGGTGGTCAGCACAGGGCGGTGCCTTGCGGTCGGGTGCCCGGGGGCAGCACGGACGGGAGGCGGTGCGGGTGCGGGTCAGCGTACCCGGGGCGCGCGGCCGTGCCGTGCCCGGTGCGTCAGCTGACGGAGACCTCGGGCTCGCCCGAGGCGACGCCGTCGTCCTTCATCGTGGCGGCGATCTTCAGCGCCTCCTCGATGAGGGTCTCGACGATCTTCGACTCGGGGACGGTGCGGACGACCTCGCCCTTGACGAAGATCTGGCCCTTGCCGTTGCCAGAGGCCACGCCGAGGTCGGCCTCGCGGGCCTCGCCCGGACCGTTGACGACGCAGCCCATGACGGCGACGCGCAGCGGGACGTCCAGGCCGTCGAGCCCGGCGGTGACCTGCTCGGCGAGGGTGTAGACGTCCACCTGGGCGCGGCCACAGGACGGGCAGGAGACGATCTCCAGGCCGCGTTCGCGCAGGCCGAGGGATTCGAGGATCTGCGTGCCGACCTTGACCTCCTCCACCGGCGGGGCGGAGAGGGAGACGCGGATGGTGTCGCCGATGCCCTCGCTGAGCAGGGCGCCGAAGGCGACGGCCGACTTGATGGTGCCCTGGAACGCGGGGCCCGCCTCGGTGACGCCGAGGTGCAGCGGGTAGTCGCAGGCGGCGGCGAGCTGCCGGTAGGCGTTCACCATGACGACCGGGTCGTTGTGCTTGACCGAGATCTTGATGTCGCGGAAGCCGTGCTCCTCGAACAGGGAGCACTCCCACAGCGCCGACTCGACCAGCGCCTCGGGGGTGGCCCTGCCGTACTTGGCGAGGAGGCGGCGGTCGAGGGAGCCGGCGTTCACGCCGATGCGGATCGGCGTACCCGCGGCGGAGGCCGCCTGGGCGATCTCCTTGACGCGGTCGTCGAACTGCTTGATGTTGCCGGGGTTGACGCGGACGGCGGCGCAGCCCGCGTCGATGGCGGCGAACACGTACTTCGGCTGGAAGTGGATGTCGGCGATGACCGGGATCTGCGACTTGCGGGCGATCACGGGCAGGGCGTCGGCGTCGTCCTGCGTGGGGACGGCGACGCGCACGATCTGGCAGCCGGAGGCCGTCAGCTCGGCGATCTGCTGCAGCGTGGCGCCGATGTCGGAGGTCCGCGTCGTCGTCATGGACTGGACGGACACGGGTGCGTCACCGCCCACGGGGACGGAACCGACCTGGATTCTGCGGCTCGCGCGGCGCTCGGCCAGCTTGAGCGGTACGGACGGCATTCCCAGCGAGATGGCTGTCATGGACGTGTGCAACCCCACGGTGCGACGGGCGGTTTCCAGCACTCAGAGCCTACGGCACCTCAGCCGGTCAGACTCACCGGACTGACGATGTCGGCCGCGAGGACCAGCAGGGTGAAGCAGACGAACACCCCCGCGACGACGTAGGCGACGGGCATCAGCTTGGCGACGTCGAACGGGCCGGGGTCGGGCAGTTTGCGCAGGCTGGCGACCTTGCGGCGGGCCGATTCGAACAGGGCCCCGGCGATGTGGCCGCCGTCCAGCGGGAGCAGCGGCAGCATGTTGAAGAGGAAGAGCGAGAGGTTGAATCCCGCGACGAGGAAGAGCGCGGTGGCGATCTGCTGGCTGGCGGGGATGTCGAGCGTGAAGATCTCGCCGCCGACGCGGGCGGCGCCGACGACGCCCATCGGGGAGTCGGGCTCGCGCTCGCCGTTGCCGAGGGCGGCGTTCCACAGGCCGGGGACCTCGGAGGGGATGTCCACCAGGGCCTGGACACCGTTGCTCATGATGTCGCCCATGCGCTCCACCGAGTCGGGGAAGCTCTGGCGGACGACGCCGCTGGCCGGGGAGAAGCCGAGGAATCCGGCGCTGACGTACTCGTCCTCGACGTAGCCGCCGTCGCCGTCGGTCTTGGCGACCTGGTTCTCGATGAGGTCGGCGCGCAGGTCGAGGGAGCGGCCGTCGCGCTCGACGGTGATGGTGGCCGGGCCGACGGTGTCGCGGATGCGCTCCTGGAGGGCGCCCCACTCGGTGACGGGCTCGCCGTCGAACGCGGTGATGCGGTCGCCGGGCAGCAGTCCCGCCGCGGCGGCGGGGGCGGGCTGGTCGGAGGCGCGGCAGTCGCGGGCGCCCTCGTCCTGGGGGACGACGCACTCGGAGACGCTGGCGACGGTGGTGGTCTGCTCGTTCACCCCGAAGGCCATCAGGACGCCGAGGAAGATCACGACGGCCAGGATGAGGTTCTGGAAGGGGCCCGCGAACATCACGATGACGCGCTGCCACGGCTTGCGCGTGTAGAACAGCCGCTTCTCGTCGCCCGGCTGCAGCTCCTCGAAGGCGGCGGCGCGCGCGTCCTCGATCATGCCGCGGAACGGCGAGGTGGACCGCTTGCGCACGGCGCCGTCCTCGCCGGGCGGGAACATGCCGATCATCCGGATGTAGCCGCCGAGCGGAATGGCCTTGACGCCGTACTCGGTCTCGCCGCGGCGGCGTGACCAGACGGTCGGGCCGAAGCCGACCATGAACTGGGGCACGCGCACGCCGAACATGCGGGCGGTCGAGAAGTGCCCGAACTCGTGCCAGGCAATCGAGAAGAGCAGCCCGAGGACGAAGATGAGTATGCCGAGGATGAACATCAGCGCCGTCATGCGGTCTTCTCCTGCTTCTCCTGCTCAGCACCGGTCGCCGTGCCGGTCAGCTCGCGGGCCCGCCGCCGGGCCCAGGTCTCCGCTTCGAGGACGTCCGGGAGGGTCAGGGAGGTTCCGGAGGGGACGGTGTCCCGCTCCTCGACCACCGCGGCGACGGTGTCCACGATCCCGGTGAACGGCAGCAGCCCGGCGAGGAAGGCGTCGACGCACTCCTCGTTGGCCGCGTTGAACACCGCGGGCGCGGTACCGCCGAGGCTACCGACATGCCGGGCGAGCGGCACAGAGGGGAAGGCATCGGTGTCCAGCGGGAAGAACTCCCACGTGTGCGCGCGGGTCCAGTCCACGGGCGGCGCGGAGCCCGGCACGCGGTCGGGCCAGCCGAGGCCGAGGGCGATGGGCAGCCGCATGTCGGGCGGCCCGGCCTGGGCGAGCGTGGAGCCGTCGGTGAACTGCACCATCGAGTGCACGTACGACTGCGGGTGGACGACGACCTCGATGCGGTCGAAGGGGATGCCGTAGAGCAGATGGGCCTCGATGACCTCAAGGCCCTTGTTGACGAGCGTCGCCGAGTTGACGGTGATCACCGGGCCCATGGCCCAGGTGGGGTGCGCAAGGGCCTCGGCCGGGGTGACGGCGGCCAGCTCGGCGCGGCCGCGGCCGCGGAACGGGCCGCCGCTCGCCGTGACGACCAGCTTGTCCACCTCGCCGCGCGTGCCGCCGAGGAGTGCCTGGAAGAGCGCGGAGTGCTCGGAGTCCACGGGGACGATCTGGCCGGGCTTGGCGAGGGCCGTGACCAGGGGGCCGCCCACGATGAGCGACTCCTTGTTGGCGAGCGCCAGGACGTGCCCCGCCTCCAGCGCCGCCAGGGTGGGCGCGAGGCCGATCGAGCCGGTGATCCCGTTGAGCACGGTGTGGCAGGGGCGGGCGGCCAGTTCCCCGGCGGCGTCGGGGCCCGCCAGGATCTCCGGGAGCGGCTCGGCGCCGTAGAGCGCCCGCAGGGCCTCGCGCAGCGCGCCGGCGAGGTCGGCGCGGGCGACGGCGACCGTGCGGACGCGCAGCCGGTGCGCCTGCTCGGCGAGGAGCGAGAGGCGCCCGCCCGCCGCCGAGAGGCCGGTGACGCGGAACCGGTCGGGATGGCGCGTGACGACGTCGACCGCCTGCGTGCCGATCGAACCGGTCGATCCGAGGATGACGACCTCGCGCGGTCCGTCGGGCGGCGGCGCGGCCGAGGGACGCAGATGGGGGTCGGCGAGACAGACGGGGCTCTCGGTCATCCCCCCATTGTCACCGCTCCGCGACGGCTCCCGCACCGAAGGGGTGGGGGGAACGGCCGTGCGTGCGCGGCGGGCGGGGCGTGATCAGCGGATGGCGCGGTGCTCGTTCTTGCGCGGGGAGGGCGCCGGGCCCGCCGGGGCGATCCAGGGGCCGGGCGTGGAGGGGTCGAGGACGCCGTCCTCCAGCCAGAGGTAGCGGTCGTCCAGCACGCGGGCGGCGAGCGTGGCGGCGGTCTTGTCGGCGTTGTGCCACAGGGCGCGGAAGTGGTGCTCGGTGCGGAGCCTGGCCTGCGCGCAGAAGGCGTCGGCCAGCTCGTACGCCGTCCTGCCGTGCTCCCCGGCGGCGCGGAGCCGTTCGGCGTGGACGCAGGCGGCGGCGACGGCGAACAGCTCGGCGCCGATGTCCACCACGCGGGCGAGGAAGCCCTGGCGCGCCTCCAGCCGCCCCTGCCAGCGCGAGACGCCGTAGAACGTGGCGCGGGCGAGGCGGCGCGCCGACCGTTCGGCCCAGCGGAGGTGGGCGGCGAGGTCGGGGTAGCCGGAGATGTGGAAGTCGCCGTAGGACAGCGGGAGGTGGCCGCGGCCGGTGGCGAGGGTGGGCAGCCAGCGCGCGTAGAAGCGGCCCGCCGCGAGCCCGGCGCGGCGCTTGCGGGTGAGGCTGGCGTCGGGGGCGACGAGGTCGCCGGTGACGGCGAGGTGCGCTCCTATGGCCTCGCGGGCGATGAGGAGGTGGAGGACGTCGGCGGAGCCCTCGTGGACGCGGTGGACGCCGAGGTCGCGCAGGAGCTGTTCGGCGGGGACGCCGCGTTCGCCGCGCGCGGTGAGGGAGGCGGCGGTCTCGTAGCCGCGTCCGCCGCGTATCTGCACGAGGTCGTCGGCGACGCGCCAGGCCGTCTCGCCCGCGTACAGCTTGACGAGCGCGGTCTCGACGCGCAGGTCGGGGGCGGCGGTCCCGGCCGGCGTCCCCGCGTCGGCCAGCTCGCCGGTCAGCTCGACGACGGCGTCGAGGGCGAACGCGCTGGCGGCGATGAACGCGATCCGCGCGCCGACCGCCTCGTGCCCGGCGATGGGCCCGCCGCCCTGCACGCGGGCGCCCGACCACTCGCGGGCGATCTTGAGGCACCACTTGCCCGCGCCCGCGCACATCGCGGGCAGCGCCAGCCGTCCCCCGGCGAGCAGCGCGGCGGCGATGCGCGGGCCCTCGCCCTCGGCGCCCACGCGTTGCCCGGCGGGGACGCGGGCGCCGTGCAGCCGTATGACGCCGTTCTCGGTGCCGCGCAGGCCCATGAAGGCGCTGCGGTGCTCGACGGTGACGCCGGGCGCGTCCGCCTCGACGACGAAGGCGGTGAGGCCCGCGTCGGGCACCAGGGCCAGGACGAGGAGCAGTTCGGCGACGACGCCGTTCGTCGTCCACAGCTTCACACCGTCCAGCAGGTAGCCGTCGCCGCCGGCGTCCGGCACGGCGGTCGCGGCGACGCGGGACAGGTCGGAGCCCGCGTCCGGCTCGCCGAGCAGGAAGGCCGAGATCGCCCCGCCCGCGCAGCGCGGCAGGAACGCGCGGCGCTGCTCCTCGGTGCCGAAGCGGGCGAGCGCCTCGGGCACGCCGGTGGACTGGTGCGCCGCGAGCAGCGTGGCGACGGCCGGGCTGACGGACGCGACGAGGGCGAGCGCCCGGTGGTAGGGGACGTGGCCGAGGCCCAGGCCGCCGTACGCGCGGTCCACGCGCATGCCGAACGCGCCGAGTGCGGCGAGGCCGCGTACCGTCTCGTCGGGCACGCGCGCGTCCCGTTCGATGGCCGGGCCGTCGAGCGAGGTGCGGCAGAAGTCGGCGAGGCGGGCCAGGAACGCGTCCGCCGCGCGGGCCGCCGCGGGGTCGGGGGCGGGGCGGGGGTGGATCAGGTCGAGGCGGAGGCGGCCGAGGAAGAGGTGGCGGGCGAACCCCGTGTCCCGTCCGTCGCGGCGGGCGGCTCCGGCGATACGGCGGGCGTCCCGGGTGGAGACCGACATCTTCGCTCACCTCGTCCTGGTGGGGGTGCGGCCGGGGGCGGACAGTGCGCGGCCCGCTGCGGTATGTACCCGGACGACGCCACCGCGTACCGGCGGCGGGGCGGGAAATGCGCGGCGCGGGGCGGCCGGTACGGCGCCGGGTTCCGGTTGTTGAAGCGCTTCAACACATCTCTGGACATGGCCAGTCGGCCGGTCTAAGGTCAACGCGACCGCTTCGCGGGCAGCCGTCGAAGCGCTTCACACCTGCGTCCCGGGAGAGAGCCGATGGTCACCCTCGCCGAGGTCGCCCGGCACGCCGGGGTCTCCGCCAGCACGGTGAGCTATGTCCTCAGCGGCAAGCGGACCATCTCGGCCGGGACGAGGGAGCGCGTCGAGCGCAGCATCCGCGAACTCGGCTACCACCCCAACGCCGGTGCGCGCGCCCTGGCCAGCAGCCGGTCCGCGATCATCGCGCTGATGATGCCGCTGCGCACCGACATGTACGTGCCGGTGATGACGGAGATCGCCGTGGCGGTCGCGACGGCGGCGCGCGAGCACGACCACGACGTGCTGCTGCTGACGGGGCAGGAGGGCCCGGCGGCCGTGCGGCGGGTGGTCGGGAGCGGTCTCGCGGACGCGATGATCCTGATGGACGTGGAGCTGGACGACGCGCGGCTCCCGCTGGTGCGCGAGGCGGAACGGCCCGCCGTCCTCATCGGGCTGCCCTCGGACACGGCCGGGCTGACGTGCGTGGACCTGGACTTCGCCGCCACCGGGCGGCTGTGCGTGGACCATCTCGCCGAGCTGGGGCACCGGGACATCGCGATCGTGGGCGAGGCCGCCGCCGTGTACGAGCGGCGCACCGGCTTCGCCGAGCGGACGGTCCAGGGGGTGCGGGAACGGGCGGCCGAGCTGGGCGCGCGGGTGCTGCACCGGCCGTGCGAGGGCAGTTACGAGTCGGTGGCGGGCACGCTGGCCAGGATCTTCGACGAACGGCCTGGCACCACCGGCTTCGTCGTGCAGAACGAGGCGGCGATCGGGCCGCTGCTCGGGCTGCTGCGGCAGCAGGGGCGGGCCGTGCCCGAGGACGTGTCGGTGGTGGCGGTGTGCCCGGACACGGTGGCCACGCAGACGTCGGTGGCGCTGACGTCCGTGGCGCTCCCGGCGCAGGAGATGGGGCGGCGGGCGGTCGAGCTGGTGATGGCGAAGGTGGGGGACGCGGGCACCGCTCCGGTGGTGGAGCTGCTGCCGCCCCGGCTGACGGTGCGGGCGAGCACGGGCCCGGCGCCCGTACGCACCTGACGGCGGCCCGGCGTCGCGTTACCGGGGGCTTCGCTGGGTGGCGCGGGTCACGGCGACCGGCCCGCTCGGCGGGATCACGGGCGGACGGGGCGTCGCCGACACGGGGGCCGGTGGCCCTTGGCGGTGGAGTGGTCGGGCTGCCGAGGTCGGGCAGGGCCCGCGGCAGCGCTGACTGCCGGGACAGGAGATCGGCGTGTGGGAGGACAGGCGCGTCGGCGGCGGGGCACGCGGTCAGTCGCGCGGGGTGGTCGTGCCCGCCGGGGGACAGCCGTGTTCGGCGACGCTGCGTCGCAACGGGTGAGCGCTGTGGGGGCGCGCCGGTCGGGGCGTCAAGGGCGCAGCGCGGCGACGCCGTTGGGGGGCAGGGGGATGGCCGTGGTGTGGTGGCGGCCGGTGAGTACGTCGGTGTACGGGGTCGGGAGGGGGACTTCCACGGGGGCGGCGGTGTGGTTCAGCAGGAAGAGCAACGGACCGCGTCCGACGGCTTCGACGCCGGGAGGTACGGCGGGCAGCGGCGGTTCGACACCGGCCGCTGCGGCGGCGCGGGAGAGCAGGTCGGCGAGTGCGGTGGGTTCCGGCAGGGTGGAGACGTACCATGCGGTGCCGGCGCCGTGGCGGTGGCGGGTGATCGCGGGGTGGCCGGCGAGGGGGCCCGTCGCGTACGCGGCGGCGGTGGTGGCACCGGCGGGTGCGGCCGGTTCGATGTCCTCGCTCCACAGGCTGCCCGTCGTGCCGTCGTCCAGGGTGACGGTCTCCCCCGGCGCGAGCGGCCACCACTCGTGGACGGCGGCGAGGCCGAGGATCCGGCGCAGCCGCGCGTCCGTGCCGCCGTCCCGTACGCGGTCGTCGGGGTCGGCGACACCGGTGAGGAAGCCGCACACGAGAGTGGCCCCCGCGTGCACGCGGGCGGCGAGCGAGTCGAGCGCGGCGTCGCCGAGCAGGTAGAGCTGCGGGACGACGAGGAGGTCGTACGGGGTGAGGTCGGCCTCGGGGTGGGCGAGGTCGCAGGTGAGGTTGCGCCGCCACAGCGCGTGGTGCCAGGCGGCGAGGACGGCCGGGTAGGAGACCTGGTCGGAGGGGCGGCCCGGCTGCTCGGCGGCCCACCAGGAGGGCCAGTCGTGGAGCACGGCCACGCGGGCGGGGACCGTGGTGCCGACGACGGCGTCCAGCGCGGGCAGTTCGGCGCCCAGGGCGCGGATCTCCCGGTGGACGCGGGAGCGCGGGCCGCTGTGCGGGAGCATCGCCGAGTGGAACTTCTCGGCGCCCTGCCGGGACTGGCGCCACTGGAAGAAGCACAGCGTGTCCGCGCCGCGTGCGACGGCCTGGAGGGACCACAGGCGCGTCAGACCGGGCGGCTTCGGCTTGTTGACGGGCCGCCAGCTGACGGCGGACGCGGCCTGCTCCATCAGCGCCCAGGGGCCGCGCGCCTGGGAGCGGGTGAGGTCCTGGACGAGCGCGCCGTGGGCGGCTCCCGCGGGGTCGTCCGGCCCGGCGGCGGGGTCCGGGTAGAGGTCCACGGACACCACATCCTCCTCGGCGGCCCAGCGCCAGCCGTCGATGCCGGGGAAGAGCGGCATGAGGTTGGTGGTGACCGGGACACGGGGTGAGGCGGCGGTGACGGCGTCGCGTTCGGCGGTGAAGCACTCCAGGAGGGCGTCGCTGGTGAAGCGCTTGAAGTCCAGGACGTGCGCCGGGTTGGGGAGGTACTGGGCGCGGCGGGGCGGGAGGATCTCGGCCCAGTCGTCGTAGCGCTGGCTCCAGAACGCGGTGCCCCACGCCTCGTTCAGCGCGTCGAGGGTGCCGTGGCGTGCCTGGAGCCAGGTGCGGAAGTGGGCCGCGGTGGTGTCGCACCAGCAGGCGGTTCCGTACTCGTTGTTGATGTGCCACAGGCGCAGGGCGGGGTGGGAGCCGTAGCGGTGGGCGATGTCCTGGGTAATGCGCAGGGCGTGTTCGCGGTAGGTGGGTGAGGAGGGGCAGAAGTGGTTGCGCGAGCCGTACCAGACGACGGCGCCGTGCTCGTCGCGCGGCAGCGTCTCGGGGTGGCGGGCGCCGAGCCAGGGCGGGGGTGACGCGGTGGGGGTGGCGAGGCAGGCGCCGATGCCCGCGTCGTCCAGCAGGCCGAGCACGGTGTCGAGCGTGCGGAAGTCGCGGGCACCCGGGCGCGGTTCCACGGACGCCCAGGAGAAGACGCCCACGGTCGCGAGGGTGACGCCCGCCTCCCGCATGAGGCGGACGTCCTCGTGCCAGGTCTCCTCCGGCCACTGCTCGGGGTTCCAGTCGCCCCCGAAGAGGATGCGGCCTCGGGTGGCGTCGGCGAGGGTCGGGCGCATGGCGTACAGGACTCCCTGGGTGGTGCGGCGGACCTGGCGGGCGGGGGGGCTCAGCCCTTGACGGCGCCGATGAGCATGCCCTTCTTGAAGTGGCGCTGGACGAACGGGGACAGGACGGCGACCGGCAGCAGGGCGAGGATCATGACGGCGGTCTGCACGGCGAGGCTGGGGATCTGGCCGGTGCCGATGACCTGCGCCATCCCGGCCGGGCGCTCGTTGGCCAGCACGATCTGCTGGAGGACGTTCTGCAGGGGCAGCTTCTCCTGGTCGGTGATGTAGATGAAGCCGGCGAACCAGTTGCCCCAGTAGGCCACCGCGTAGAAGAGCGAGATCACCGCGAGCACCGCGCGGGACAGCGGCAGGACGAGCTGCCACAGGATGCGGAACTCGCCCGCCCCGTCGATGCGGGCGCTGTCGATGATCTCCTGCCCGACGTTCATGAAGAACGCGCGGAGCACCAGGATGTTGAAGACGTTGACCGCCATGGGGAGGATCAGCGCCGCGTAGCTGTTCATCAGGCCAAGGCTCTGGACCAGCAGGTACGTGGGGATGATGCCCGCGCCGCCGAAGAACATCGTGGCCATCAGCGTGAACAGCAGCGGCCGGTGGCCGAGCGAGCCGAGGCGGGAGAGGCCGTACGCGGCGAGCACCGAGACGGCCATGCTCAGCAGCGTGCCGACGACGGTGACGCCGAGGGAGACGAGCATGGCGCGGGAGACCTCGCCACCGCTGAGCAGTTCGCGGTACGCGTCGAGGCTCACGCCGTCGGGCCAGACGACAAGGCCGCCGGTGCGGGAGATCGTCTCGGCGTCGGAGACGCTGGTGACGGCGACGATCCAGACGGGGAAGAGGATTGCCAGGACGGCGAGGACCAGGATCGCGCCCTTGGCGCCCAGGCCGGCCCGGGTGGGCGGCTCCTCCCAGGCGGGCCGGGTGTCGCGGGAGGCGCGGCGGCCCGGGGGCGCGGTGCGGGCGGGGCCGCCGGTGCGGGGACGGGCGCCGCCGGTGGGGCGCGTGTCGGTGGCGGTCATCGGCGTGCGTACACCCCCTGCTCGCCCATCGCGTGGGCGACTCGGTTGGCCGCGAGCACCAGGGCGACGCTGAAGACGCCCTTCACGATGCCGATCGCCGCCGCGTAGCTGAAGTCACCGCTCTGGATGCCGGTGTGCCACACGTAGGTGTCGAGCACCTCGGAGGCGCCGGGTCCCACGGCGGTGCGCTGGATGAGGTACTGCTCGCCGCCGACCGTCAGCATGTTGCCCACCTGGAGGACGAGCAGCAGGGCGACGACGGGGCGCAGCGCGGGCAGCGTGACGTGCCACATGCGGCGGGCGCGGCCCGCGCCGTCCACGGCGGCCGACTCGTACAGCTCGGTGTTGACCGTGGACAGGGCGGCGAGGAAGACGATGATGCCCCAGCCCGCGTCCTTCCACATGACCTGCGCGGTGACCAGCCACTTGAAGAAGCCCGGGTCGGTCATCAGGTCGAAGCCGTCGGACCAGCCCCAGTCGCGCAGCAGCTGGGCGACGAGCCCGGCGCCGCCGAAGAGCTGCTGGAAGACGGTGACGACCAGGACCCAGGAGAAGAAGTGCGGGAGGTAGAGCACGGCCTGCGTCCAGGCGCGGACGTGCCGGTGCAGGACGCTGTTGAGCAGCAGGGCCAGGGCGATGGGCACGGGGAAGTAGAAGATCAGCTGGAGCGAGGAGAACAGCAGGGTGTTCTGGGCCGCGTTCCAGAAGTCCCGGTCGTCGAGCATCCGGGAGAAGTTCTCCATGCCGGTCCAGGCGCTGTTGGCGAGGGAGTCGAAGAACCCGTCGCCCGCGTAGGGGCTGTAGAACTGGAACGCGATGACGTTGCCCGCGATCGGGACGTAGGCGAAGACGACCAGCAGCCCGACCGCCGGGAGCGTCATCAGGATCAGCGGGTAGTCGCGGCGCAGCCGGTGGCGGAACGCGGCGCGCCGCGGCTCCACGGGGGGCGGCGGGGCCGTGCGCGGGGACACGGGTGGCTGGTGGTCCGGCACGCTCAGGCGCCTTCCTCGTCCAGCAGGCCCTGGTAGAAGTCGCGCAGCTCGTCGCCCCCGGCGCTGCGCCAGTCGTCCACGGCGTTGCGCAGGTCGCGCAGGGAGCGGCGGCCGCGTACGACGTCGTCCTCCAGGTCCTCGAAGCCGCTGTTGATGCTGGCGAGGCGGGCGGGCTCCTGGATCTGGCGGCCGTAGAAGAGCGGTTCGCGGGCGAAGGCCAGGTTGCGCTTCTGCCAGCCGGTCCAGTCCTCGACGACCTGCGGGGTGTCGGGCAGCGCGATGGAGTGGCCCGGGGAGCAGATGAACGGGTAGGTCTCGGGGACGACCTCCTCCTCGCCCTGCGGGGTGCGGACGGGCAGTCCGTCCTCCAGGGTGTAGTGGGTGCCCGCGACGCCGTAGGCGCGCATGCGGTTCTCGGCCGTGCCGTAGGGGGCCGCCGTGTAGTTGGCGATCTGGAGTGCCTCGCGGACGCGGTCCTCGGGGAGGTCCTTGTTGACGAACGTCCAGATGCCGGAGCCGTTGGCGAGGTAGACGACGGGGTCCTGCCCGGCGAGGCGGGGGAAGTCGAAGGCGTTCATGTGGAAGCCGGGGTTGGCGGTGCGCTGTTCGACCACGGTGTTGTGCCAGCCGCCGTCCCCGGTGTTGAACATGAGGACCTCGCCGGCCGTGAAGCGCTGGTTGGCGTCGCCCGACGCGGCGACGGCGTCGGGGTGGACGACGCCCGCCTCGTAGAGCCTGCGGGTCCACTCCAGCGCTTCGAGGTACGCGTCGGTCTCGTAGCGGTTGACCAGGCGGCCGTCGTCGCCGCGGTCGAAGTAGTTGGGCTTCTCGGGCAGCACGCCGTGGATGATGAACGCCGTCCACTTGAGGTCCTCGCAGGCCCACACGCCGTTGCGCGCCGAGGTGATGTCCACGCAGAAGTCCAGGAAGTCGGCGGCGTCGGCGGGGACTTCCCAGCCGTTTTCCTCGAAGACGTCCTGGCGGTAGTAGGGCACGACGCCGCCGATGGGGGCGCCCGGCATGGGCAGGCCGCGCAGGGCGCCGCCGAACACGGACGCCTGCCAGGCGCCGGTGGGGATGGCGGCGAGGTTGGGGTAGTCGAGCACGGCGTCGCCCGACAGGTGGGGGCCGAGGTCGGCGAAGCGGCTGCCGATGGCCTGCGGGATCTGGCCGGTGAGGTTCCAGCCGGGGATGCACACCAGGTCGGGGATGTCGTTGCCCGCGAGGACGGCGCCGAGCTTCTCGCCGTACGTGTTGCCGTCCTGGGTCTCCCAGTCCATGCGGACGCCGATGGCCTCGTCCATGGCGGTCCAGAACGCGTTGCCCGCCCCGGGCGGAGTGCCCCACAGGGGCGTCATCGCCCGGAATTCGCCGCCGCCGCCCGGGACCTCGGGCACCGAGACGCCCAGCTCCTCGTCGGGTATCCACGCCGTGTAGCCGGGGCTCGACCCGTTCTCCGGCGCGATGTCGGGCTCCACGGCGGCGTCCGACGCGCGGTAGGAGGGCAGGATCTCCCGCAGCCGCGACTCCGAGGCGCGGCCCTCCTGCCCGCCGCCACCGCCGCCGTTCCCGCCGCACGCGGACAGCAGGGGCACGCCGCCCGTGACCGCGAGCGCGGCGTACGCGGAGGAGCTGAGGAATCGTCTGCGGCTGGGCGCCGGACGGGGAATCGGCATGGCGGGGACACCTTTGCGGCTCGGTGACGTGGGCGGACGTGTGGCGGCACAGTGATCGAAGCGCTTCGATGTTGCGCCGAGGCTAAGACCCGACTCCCGGGACCACAAGCCCTGTTCCGCAGAAAGTTCCCTGCCGCAGGGGGCGCCGGGGCGCCCGACTGGCCAGCGATCACAAGGAGATGGCTGTCCGTCAGGTGTCGGTGTCTTGACAGGACGCCGCCGGAAATCCAGCATCGAAGCGCTTCGAACGTCCGGGCCGGAGCACGGCTTGGCCGCCGCCATCGCAAGGGAGCGACCCGTGACCGACGGACCACCACCGTTCCGTGACCCCGCACTCGGCGTCCCCGCGCGCGTCGCCGACCTCCTCGGCCGGCTCACCCCGGCGGAACGGGTCGCGATGCTGCACCAGTTCGCCCCGGCGGTGCCCCGGCTCGGGCTCCCGGCCTTCCGCACCGGCCAGGAGGCGCTGCACGGCGTCGCCTGGATGGGGCCCGCGACCGTCTTCCCCCAGGCCGTCGGCCTCGGCGCGACGTGGAACGACGAGCTGGTCCGGCGCGTCGGCGAGGCCGTCGGGCGCGAGGTCCGCGCCATGCGCGCCGCCGACGACCGGGTGGGACTCAACGTGTGGTCCCCCACCGTCAATCCCCTGCGACACCCGCTGTGGGGCCGCAACGAGGAGGGCTACTCCGAGGACCCCCGCCTGACGGCCGCACTCGCCACCGCGTACACGCGCGGACTGCGCGGCGACCACCCCGCCCACTGGCGCACGGCCCCCGTCCTCAAGCACTGGCTCGCGCACAACCACGAGACGGACCGCGACACCGCGTCCACCACGCTGCGCCCCCGCGTACTGCACGAGTACGAGCTGCCCGCCTTCCGCGGCGCCGTGCGCGCGGGCGCGGTGGCGGGCGTGATGCCCGCGTACAACCTCGTCAACGGCCGCCCCAACCACCTCTCGCCGCTGCTGGCCGACGAGCTGCGGCGCTGGAGCGGCCTGCCGCTCGTCGTCTGCTCGGACGCGGGCGCGCCCAGCAACATCGCCGGGTCGCAGGGCTACCTGCCGACGCACGAGGAGGGCCTCGCCGCCGCGCTGCGGGCCGGGGTGGACAGCTTCACCGACCACGGCGAGGACCCCGCGCCGACCGTCGCGCGGCTGACGCGGGCGCTGGAGCGCGGCCTGATCACCCAGGAGGACGTGGACAGGGCCGTGGCGCGGCTGCTCGACCTGCGCATCCGGCTCGGACTCCTCGACGGCGACTCCCCCGCCGGTGCGGACGACGCCGCGTTCGACACCCCCGGGCACCGGGCGCTGGCGCGCGAGGCGGCCGAGCAGGCTGTGGTGCTGCTGAAGAACGACGGGGCGCTGCCGCTGCCGCCGGGGGCGCGCGTCGCGGTGGTCGGCCCGCTGGCGGACGAGGTGAAGCTCGACTGGTACAGCGGCTCGCTGCTGCGGCGCGTCACGCCGCTGGACGGGCTGCGGGCGCACCCGGGCGTCGCGTCCGTGACGTTCGCGGACGGCGCAGACCGAGTGCGGCTGCGGGCGGACGGCGGCTGGCTGACCGTGCCGGACGCCCCGGCGGCGGACGCGGACGGCGAGGGCGGGCGCGCGGCCGCCGTACTCGACCCGGCGCTGCTGCGCGGCCGTACGGACCTCCCGCCGCTCGTGCTCGGCCCGGCGGAGGCCGCGTCGGACCTGGCCATGACCGACTGGGGCGGCGGCGTCCTCACGCTGCGCGCGCCCGACGGCCGCTACCTGTCCGTCGCCGAGGACGGCCTGCTGCGCGCCTCGGCCGACCGCCCGGACGGCTGGGTCGTCCGGGAGACGTTCGCGCTCGACCCCGCCGCCGCGGGCGGCCACGTCCTGCGGCACCTGGCCACCGGCCGCCCGCTGCTGGCCGGGCCCGGCGGCCTCGCCACCGCGCCCGAGGGCGCCGACGGCACGGTGTGGGACGTCAGGAGGACCAGGGACGGCCGCGACGACGTGGCCGCCGCCGCGTCCGCCGCCGACGCGGTGGTCGTGGTGCTGGGCAACGACCCGCACATCAACGGGCGCGAGACCGAGGACCGCACGACGCTGGGCCTCCCGCCGCAGCAGGACCGCCTGTGGCGCGCCGCGCACGCCGTCAACGGCCGGACGGTCCTCGTCCTCGCCTCGTCCTACCCGTACGCCGTCCCGCACGCCGACGCGGTGCTGCCCGCCCTCCTGTGGACGGCGCACGGCGGCCAGGACGCCGGGACGGCGCTGGCGCGCGTGCTGTGCGGCGACGTCTCCCCCGCCGGGCGGCTGCCGCAGACGTGGTACGCGTCCGACGCCGATCTGCCGGGGCTGCGTGACTACGACCTGATCGCCGCGCGCAGCACGTACCTGTACTTCGACGGGACGCCGCTCTACCCGTTCGGGCACGGCCTGTCGTACGCGTCGTTCGCCTACGGCGGCCTGACCGCCGCGCAGGCGGGCGACGTGCTGGAGGCGGAGGTGACGGTCACCAACACCGGCGCGGTGACGGCCGACGAGGTGGTGCAGCTCTATGTGCGCGCGGTCCAGCCGAGCGTGCCGCGCCCGCACCGTTCACTGGCCGCACACCGGCGGGTGCGCCTGACGCCGGGCGAGTCGCGGCGGGTGCAGTTCGCCGTGCCGCTGGCGGAGGCGCTGGGCTTCTGGGATGTGGCGCACGGCCGCTGGACCGTGGAGCCGGGGGCGTACGAGGTGCAGGCCGCCGCGTCCAGCGCGGACGTCAGGGGTACGGCCACGGTGGTCGTCGCGGGAGAGCCCGCCGGGCCGCGCCCGGTGGGGGCGGCGGGTCTGGCGGCGGCCGACTTCGACGAGGCGGCGGGCGTCGTGCTCGTGGACCTCAGCAGGAGCGCCGGGGAGGCAGTGGCCCCGGCGGCGGACGGCGTACCGGGCGAACTGGTCTTCCGGCGCTGCGCGCTGGGCGAGGGGACGGGCCCGGTGACCGTGGCGCTGCGGGCGGCGCGGGAGGAGGAGGGTGAGGCGCGGGTGGTGCTCGACGTGCTGGAGGCCGGGGGCGGCGGGCAGCGCGCGGAGTTCACCGTGCCGTCCACAGGGGACCGTTACGCGTACACGACGGTCACCGCGACGCTCCCCAGCGTCCCCGAAGGGGTGCGCGACATACGGCTGACCCTGTGGGGGCCGGTGCGCGTGGAGCGGCTGGACCTGGCCCGCTGACCGGCGTCCCGGGGGCGCTGTCACGGCCGCCCCCGGGACGTCACAGCGGCCTCAGAGCTGGAGGCCGGTGAGCACCATGACGCGCTCGTACGTGTAGTCCTCCATCGCGAACCGCACACCCTCGCGCCCGACGCCCGACGCCTTCACCCCGCCGTACGGCATCTGGTCGGCGCGGTACGAGGGCACGTCGCCGATCACCACGCCGCCGACCTCCAGGGCCCGGTGCGCGCGGAACGCCGCCTGCAGGTCGTGCGTGAACACGCCCGCCTGGAGGCCGAACTCCGAGTCGTTGGCCGCCGCGAACGCCGCCTCCTCGCCGTCCGCGCGGGTCACCAGCAGCACGGGCCCGAAGATCTCCTCGCGCGCCACCTTGGAGTCGGCCGGGACGTCCTCCAGCACGGTCGGCGCGACGGAGGCGCCCTGCCGGGTGCCGCCGGTGAGGACCTTGGCGCCCGCGTCGGCGGCCTCGTTCACCCAGCCCTCGATGCGGCGGGCGGCCTCCTCGCTGATCTGCGGGCCGACGTCGGTGGCGTCGTCGGCGGGGTCCCCGGTGACGAGCGCCTCGACGGCCGCGACGATGCGCGGGACGAGGCGGTCGTAGACGGCGGTGTCGGCGATCACGCGCTGCACCGAGATGCAGGACTGGCCGCCCTGGTAGTTCGAGAACGTCGCGATGCGCGTGGCCGCCCAGTCGAGGTCGGCGTCCGAGGCGTAGTCGGCGAGGACGACGGCCGCGCCGTTGCCGCCGAGTTCGAGCGTGACGCGCTTGCGCGGCACCGAGTCGCGGATCGACCAGCCGACGGGCACGGAGCCGGTGAACGAGATGACGGGCAGCCGCTCGTCCTGCACGAGGGACGGCATCGCGTCGTTCGGCACCGGCAGGACGCTCCAGGCACCGGCGGGCAGCTCGGTCTCGGCGAGCAGTTCGCCCAGCAGCAGCGCGGAGAGCGGGGTGGCGGGGGCGGGCTTCAGGATGATCGGGGCACCGGCGGCGAGCGCGGGGGCGACCTTGTGCGCGCTGAGGTTGAGCGGGAAGTTGAACGGCGCGATGCCGAGCACCGGGCCGTACGGGACGCGCCGCGTCAGCGCGAGCCGCCCGGCGCCGCCCGCGTCGGCGTCCAGGCGCTGGGCGGTGCCGCCGTTGAAGCGGCGCGCCTCGTCGGCGGCCCAGCGGAAGACGGACTGGCAGCGGGCGACCTCGATCCGCGCCCACTTGACGGGCTTGCCGTTCTCCGCGCTGATCAGCTGCGCGATCTCCTCGGTGCGCTCGGCCAGCAGCGCGACCACGCGGTCGAGCGCGGCGGCCCGTACGTACGCGGGGGTGGCGGCGAACTCGGCGGCGGCCGACGCGGCGGCGGCCACCGCCTCCTCGGTCTGCGCCGCCGTGGGCACGCTCACCGTGCCCACGGTCCTGCCGTCCCAGGGCGAGGTGACCTCCAGGGTGTCCTCGCCGGTCGCCTGCCGCCCGGCGAGCCAGAACGGCTGCGGAGAAGTGGTCGTCGTCATCGCGGAGCCCGCCTTCCGGTGGTGTCTGCTGTCCTGGGTTCCCACCGTAGGCGCTGGTACGCCCGTGGCTTCTTGTCCGGCGTGGCGCGGTGGGGTGCGTCGGCGCGCCACTTCGGCAGGGAGGCGGCACGGGGCGGCACGGAAAGGCGCTATTGACCGGAGCATGTCACGAGCCGGAGCATGGCTCTGCGCGAGCCTGGCGCACCACAGCGGGGCGCCCCACGAGGGGCCGCCCACCGGCGCATCGGACACCCCAGGGAGAAGCCTTGCGACCGTTCCGCCGCACCAGCCGCACCAGACCCAGCACACCCGCGCGCCGTGCGCGCACCGCAGCAGCCGCCCTCGTGGCGCTGGCCCTCGCCGCCGGTCTCGGCACGCAGGCCACCGCCTCCTCCCCGTCCCTGTCCCCCGCGGCGGAGGCCGCCACCGTGCAGCAGTGGGAGGTCACGGGGCTGAGCACCGCCGCCGAGCGCACCGCGCTCTCCAGGACCGGCACGGCCATCGACGAGGTACGCGCGGACTCCGTCGTCATCACGGCGAACGCGGCCGACGTACGGCGCCTGCGCGCCCTCGGGTACGAGCTGAGCGCCCTGCCCGGCACCGCCGCCACCGACATCCGGCCCAACGCCCCCTCCGACTACCACACATACGCCGCCGCCGTGGCGGAGATCAACGCCGTCAGGGCCGCCCACCCGAGCCTGGTCACGACCCGGGTCATCGGCCGCTCCTACCAGGGCCGCGACATCATCGCCGTGAAGATCAGCGACAACGCCGCCACGGACGAGAACGAGCCCGAGGTCCTCTTCACCCACAACCAGCACGCCCGCGAGCACCTGACCGTCGAGATGGCGCTGCGCACCCTCAGCGTGCTGACCTCCGGCTACGGCACGAACGCCCGCATCACCGAGCTGCTGAACACCCGCGAGGTGTGGCTCATCCCGTCCGTCAACCCGGACGGGAAGGTGTACGACCAGGAGTCCGGCTCGTTCCGCAGCTGGCGCAAGAACCGGCAGCCCACGCCGGGCAGCTCCTACGTCGGCACCGACCTGAACCGCAACTGGGCGTACCGCTGGGGCTGCTGCGGCGGCTCGTCCGGCTCGGCCAGCTCGGAGACGTACCGCGGCCCGTCCGCCGAGTCGGCCACCGAGACGCGCGTCGTCGCCGACTTCGTGCGCAGCCGGGTCGTCGGCGGGCAGCAGCAGATCACCGCGCACATCGACTTCCACACGTACGGCGAGCTGGTGCTGTGGCCCTACGGCTACACGTACGACCGCACCGGCCCCGGCCTGACGGCGGACGACGCGGCGGCCTTCGAGGCGCTCGGCCGGCAGATGGCGGGGACCAACGGCTACACGCCGCAGCAGTCCAGCGACCTGTACATCACGGACGGGTCCATCAACGACTGGCTGTGGGCGAACCAGGGGATCTTCTCGTACACCTTCGAGATGTACCCGCGCAGCGCCAGCGGCGGCGGCTTCTACCCGCCGGGCAGCGTCATCGCGCGCGAGACGGCGCGCAACGACGCGGCGGTGCTCCTGCTGCTGGAGTACGCCGACTGCGTGTACCGCATCACGGGCCAGCAGAACACGTACTGCTGACGCGGCGCACCGCGGCGCGGACAGCCGCCCCCGTTCCCCGGGACAAGCCGGGGAACGGGGGCGGCGGCCGTACGGGTCAGGCGCCCGGCGCGGTCGCCTTCAGCGCGAGCCACAGCTCCATCCGGACGTCCGGGTCGTCCAGCGAGCGGTCCAGGATCTCCTCGACCCTGCGCATGCGGTACCGCAGCGTGTGCCGGTGCACGCCCAGGTCGGCGGCCGCGGCGTCCCACTGCCCGTGCCGCGCCAGCCAGGCGCGCAGCGACGCCACCAGGTCGCCCCTCCCCCGCTCGTCGTGGCGGCGCAGGGCGCCCAGCATGCCGTCCGCGAACGCGCGCACCGCGTCGTCCGCCAGCAGCGGCAATATCGACCCGGCCGCCACGTCGGTGTGCTCCACGAGGACGCGGCCGCGCCGCCTGGCCACCACCAGCGCCTCGCGCGCCTGCCGGTAGGCGGAGTCCACGGCGGCGGGCCCCGTCGGCGCCGACAGGCCCATGACGAGCCCGGCGGGCGGCTCCCCCGCCGCGGCGTACTCGGCGCAGGCCGCGGCGGTGGCGCCGCCGTCGGGCAGCAGCCACACCAGCCCGTCGCCGTCGGCCGCCGCCAGCACCGGCTCGCCCGCCCGCGCGGCGGCCGTCACGACGGCGCGGCCGAGCGCGTCACGCTCCTCGCCCGTGCCCGGCACCTCGGCGACGAGGACCCGCAGCGGCGCGTCGAACAGCCCGCCGTACAACTGGCCCGCCACCGCGCGGGCGTGGTCCGCCTCGCCGCTGAGCAGCATCCGCAGCACCGCGCCGCCGAGCCGCCCCTCCGCCTCCTGGTACGCGCGGGAGCGCTCGGTGAGCAGCGTCAGCACGGCGACGGCGGACTGCACCGCGTACCGCTCCGCCGTGCCGGGGGGCGCGCCGGTGCCGATGGCGAGGACGGCCCTGGGTGTGCGGCCCGCGCCGATCGACTGGAGTTCCACGCGGTCGTCGTCGGGCGCTCCGGCGCAGACGGCGCTGGCCGGGGCCTGGCGTTCCCCGAGGGCCCTGACGTCGTCGGCCAGCGCGGCGGCGCGGCGCCCGGCCCAGGCGGGCGCGGCGCCGGTGACGCGCCCCGCCAGGTCGTACAGGGCGCACCAGCCGCCGAGCTGGACGGCGAGCCGGTCGAGCAGCGCCTGCTGCCCGCCGTCCGAGAGGGCGGCCCTGGTCAGCTCGCGCTGGGCGGCGAATCCGGCCGAGACCGTGCGGTACTGCTCGGCGGCGATGGCGGCGGACACGGCCTTGCCGATGGCGATGAACGGAGTGGGGCGCGGTACTTCGAGCAGCGGCAGGCCGACCGCGCGGGCCGCTTCGAGCAGCGCGGGCGGCACCTCGGGGTGGTTGACGCCGACCCCGAAGCCGAGGCCGACGACCCCGGCGCCCGCCAGCCGCGTCACGTACTCCCGCATCGCGTCGGCGTCGTCCACGGCCAGCTTCAGGCCCGTCGTCAGGAGCAGCTCGCCGCCGTCGAGCCAGGGGACGGGGTCGGCGAGTTCGCTGGCGTGCGCCCATCGCACGGGCGTCTCCAGCCTGCCCTCCCCGGAGAGCACGGCGAGCTTGAGCCCGGTGTGCTGGGCCAGGGAGGCGAGCGTGGGCTGCATGGGTCACCTCGGGGGCCAGGACAACACGTCTCATCACGGTACATCGCTCGCCATAGGGGGCGGCGGGGGTGCTCAGCCGAGCCGTACGAGCACCGGCGGGGTCGGCTCGCCGCCGACGGTCGTCATCGACACCACCGCGTGGCGGGGCGGCACGCGGTGGGCCAGCTCGGACGCGGACCAGCGCTCGCGTTCGACCCGCCGCACGGTGACGGACTCGGTGGTGGTGTCGCGGCCGGTGAACAGCTTGCGCACGCCCCGGACCGTACGCCGCAGCACGCCGCCGGCGCGGTCGGGCGTGCGCGTCGTCTCCTGGTCCTCGGTCCACGCGGTGCCCCAGGCGCGCGCGAAGTGCTCGGCGTCCCAGGTGGTCAGCCCGGAGAACGCCATCCGGCAGCCGACCGCGCCCAGCAGCCCGGTACGCAGGGCGGACGGCACGTCGTCCAGGGTGCGCAGGGCGAGGACGGCACCGGCGTTGTTGGGGCGCAGCTGGGTGAGGCCGCGTACGGTGCCGGGTGTGACGGCGGCGGTCGCGTCGTCCAGCACGAGGCAGGCGAAGAGGGTCCGGTCCGCCCGGGTGGTCGCGGCGGTGGTGAACTGGGCGAGCAGCAGGCGCGTGATGATGCGGCCCGCCTCGGCGTGCCCGCCGCCCGGGAGGTCGACGCGTACGCGCACGGGGTGCACGAGGGCGCTCAGCGAGAAGGGGCGCGCGCCGAGGGAGAAGCCCGCGCGGTCGAGGACGGCCAGCCGGTCGGCGAGCTGGGGGCCGAGGTCGTCGGGGCGCTGGGCCTGGCGGGCGCGTGCGTCGAGTTCGCGCTGCTGGTGGGCGGCGCCCGCGTGGGCGAGGTCGTCGCGGAGGGTCGCGAGGAGGGCGGGGGCGCCGTCGAGCATGGCGCGCAGCTCGGGGACGCCGGGGAGCCGCGCGTACGCCGCGTGGTAGGGCGCGATCAGCTGGACGAGGACGGCGGCGGCCTCGGCGGGGTCCACGCGGGTGCCGCCGACCAGTGCCTCGGCGAGCAGCGCGGCGGCCTCGTCGGTGTCGGCGGCGCCGCCGTAGGGGTCGAGGTGGTGGGTGCTCGCCGGGTCGCCGACGCGCACGATGATGTCGAACGCGGCGTCGGGCCCCAGCGCGCTGCGCGCCGTGCCGACGGCCACCACGGCGGCCTGGCCGGTGAGGGCGCGCAGGCACAGGGCCTCGGTGACCGGGCGTATGACGCGTCCTGTCTTCCCTGAGCCTGGCGGGCCGACGGCGAGCAGCGATGTGCCCAGGACGGCCGGGTCGAAGGCGACCTCCTCGCCCCGGTAGGCGTAGGCGTTGCGGTCCTCGTCCAGGGCCGTGCCGATGCGGACCTGGCCGGTGAGGAGGTCGTGCCGCGCGGTGCGGGCGGGCAGGTCGCGGTCGCCCGACGGGTGGGTGAACGCGGCGGCGCCCTCGGTCTCGGCGGCCCCGGCGAAGGCGGGCAGGGCGGTGGGGCGGCTGCGGACGGCGCGCCAGGCGTGCTCGATGCGCGCGTAGTCGAGGTCGCTCATCGTGCCGTCCCTGATCTCGCGGGCGAGCCGGTCGGCGGCGGCGGGCGCGCCCGCGGCGCGCAGCTCGGCGAAGTCGGCGAGGCGCGCGCGGTCGGCGGCGGCCGTGCCGTCGGCGGCGCCGCGCGGGAAGTGCCGCAGGACGTGCCGCCAGCCGCCCGCCGCGGCGGCGAGGGCGACGAGGAGGGCCGTCCACAGGAGGTAGTGGGCGTTGTACGCGAGGGTGTACGCGGTGGTGTCGCCGTCGCGCCACCAGGAGTCGGGGACGACGGCGTACAGCGGCTCCAGCCAGAACGTCCAGATGCCGAGGAAGCTGAGGCGCCAGGCGGCCCACAGCGCGGCCAGCGCCACCAGCGCGCGGGTGGTGGCGCGCGGCGGCAGCGGCGGGATGTCGGCCCGGCCGCACACCCTGCGCAGCAGCGACGGCCGCCAGCGCCGCCACAGCGCGGGCCCGTTCCCGACGCGTGCGAAGGCGTACACGAGGAGGTACGCGAACAGCAGCTCGTACAGCCACAGCAGCGTCGGACCGGCGGTCGACGTGCCCCAGGAGTCCGCGCCCAGCCAGTCGAGCGGCCAGGTGACGAACGGCAGGTAGCCGTTCGCGTACAGCGACCACACGACCCAGCCGGTGATCGCCGCCAGGGCGGCGCCGCCGTGCAGCTCGCGGTCGCCGAGGCGGTCCGGGTCCTCGGGCGGCTTGGGGACGTGTCCCGTGCGCCAGACGCCGGGTACGGCGGGCGGGCGCGGCGCGCGCAGCCAGCGGACCAGAGGGGGCGCGTCGGCGTCGGGCGCATGCCGGGGCACCGGCGGCGTGCCGGGCGGGCGGGGGACGGGCGGTGCGTCCTCGCGTGCGCTGTGCGCGTCAGGCGCGCCGTTCGTGGTCATTCGCTGCCAAGCCCCCTGAGCAGGCGATCGGGTGACAGTGCGTCGCCCTTCAATCTAGTGCCCCGGCGGCGCCGGTTCTGAGGGACCGGAAGCCCCGGAGGGAGATGCCCGGTGAGATTGCCCAACGGGGGACCGTCGCATACCCGTTCGCCTGGGACATCTGCCCGGCGCGGCGGCGCCGTGGGACGCCGCCGCGGGGCCGCGCGTCACGGCCAGGGGTCGAGGGCGGGCAGCCGCGCCACCGGCGGTGTCAGGGCGCCGTCGGGCGTCCGGCCCGCGAGCCAGGCCGTCAGGTCGGCGAGCCGCCCCTGCACGGCCACGTCGCGCCCGGCGCCGGACTCCGCGCCGTACTCCGCGCGTTCCGGCCCGTCCGAGGCCGTCAGCCGCAGCCGCACGCCCTCCGGCACCCGCGCCGACAGGAAGTCCAGGGCGTGCGCGCAGAACGGGCGGGGCCACTCCCCCGGCGCGTACCCGAGCAGGGCGTCCGCCGTGTGGACCTCCACCTCGCGCCACCACGCCAGCAGCGCGTCGGTGAGCACGCCGTCGCGGTAGCCCACCGGCCGCCGCCAGTCGTCCGGGCCGACCGCCGACCAGGCGGCGTCGGCCTCGTCCAGCGCGGCGGCGACGGCGCGGCGCAGCTGCTCCGCGTCCCGCACGGAGCCCGCCTCGATGCCCGCGTCACGCTCGGGACGGCCGCCGTCGTACACGGCGACGCGCTCGCCGCGCACCGCGTACCGCGCCTGGCGCGCGAGGGCGCGGCCCACGCCCTCGACGTGCGACAGCAGGTGCGCCCTCGACCAGCCGGGGAGCGCGCTCGGGGCGCGTTCGCCGCCGTCGGCGAGGCGCGGCAGCAGGGCGCGGAGGCGGCGGTGGGCAGCGAGCACGAGGTCCCGGACGGCGGCCGGGTCCTGGGTCACGGCCACAGCCGCCCCCGCTTCCAGCCCGCCGCGCCGTCGCGGTCGTACGCCAGCCGGACGTGGTCGCGGTCGCGCCTGCCCTGCCAGAACTCGACGCGTTCGGCCCGCAGCGTGTACAGCGTCCACTCCGGAGGCACGGCGTCCGGATCGCGGGCGAGGCGTTCCCGTGCGGCGGTCAGCTCGCGTTCCCGCGCGGCGGGGTCGGTGAGCGGCGTGCTCTGGCGGCCGAGGGACGCGGCGGCGCGGGCGGGCAGGCCGCGGGCGCGGAAGTCGGCCGCGGCGGACTCCGCGTCCTCGGCGGTGACGGGGCCGCGCAGCCTGACCTGGCGGGCGAGCGCCTTCCAGTGGAACGTGAGCGCGGCGTACGGCCGGTGCGCCAGGTCGCGCCCCTTCGGGCTCCCGGCCTGGACGGCGAACTGCCAGCCCGCGGCCTCCGGCAGGACGTCCTTCAGGATCAGCACGCGCGCCGACGGGTACCCGTCGGCGTCCACGGTGGCGAGCGTCATGGCGTGCGGCTCGGGCTCGCCCGCCTCGACGGCCTCGCGCAGCCAGGCGGCGAACAGGCCGACGGGCCCGGCGGGGGCCGCCGCCGTGGCGAAGCCCGGGGTCTCCCCTGCGAAGACGGGCAGTGCGCGCAGCAGCGGGCGCAGGCCCGGTGTCCCGGGCGGCTCTGACAGTGCGGGCGACACGAGCACCGCGGTCACCCCTTTCCCTCGTTCTAACGGTTGGACGCGACATTACCATTAGGCCCTCCGGGAGCCCGGCTCCGGCCGCCTCCTGACGGATTGGCCAAGAAGCCGCGCCGACCACTCCGCCACGGCGCGTGCCCCCGGCCGCCGCGCGGCCCTAGCCTGCGAAGGACGCACCCGACACACGCCCCTTCGCGACGAGGAGTCCTCATGAGCGCCACGAGCGACACGACCGAGACGACCGGCGGCCCCTCCCTCCCCCAGCGACGCCGCCTCGTCACCGAGATCCCGGGCCCGCGCTCCCGGGAGCTGATGGCCCGCAAGAGCGCCGCCGTCGCGGCCGGGGTGGGCTCGGTGCTGCCGGTGTTCGCGCGCCGCGCGGGCGGCGGCGTCCTGGAGGACGTGGACGGCAACAGCTTCATCGACTTCGGCTCCGGCATCGCCGTCACCTCGGTCGGCAACAGCGCCGAGGCCGTCGTACGCCGCGCCGCCGCCCAGCTGGAGCAGTTCACCCACACCTGCGCGATGGTCACGCCGTACGAGGGGTACGTCGAGGTCTGCGAGGAACTGGCGCGCCTCACGCCCGGCGACCACGCCAAGAAGTCGATCCTGGTGAACTCCGGCGCCGAGGCCGTCGAGAACGCGGTCAAGATCGCCCGCTACCACACCAAGCGCCAGGCGGTCGTCGTCTTCGACCACGGCTACCACGGCCGCACCAACCTCACGATGGCCCTGACGGCGAAGAACATGCCGTACAAGCACGGCTTCGGCCCGTTCGCGCCCGAGGTCTACCGCGTCCCGATGGCCTACCCGTACCGCTGGCTGAGCGGCGCGGAGAACTGCGCCGAGGAGGCGGCGGCCCAGGTGATCGAGCAGATCACCAAGCAGATCGGCGCCGAGAACACGGCGGCGATCGTCGTGGAGCCGATCCTCGGCGAGGGCGGCTTCATCGTGCCCGCGCGCGGCTTCCTGCCCCGGATCGCGGAGTTCGCGCGGGAGCACGGCATCGTGTTCGTCGCGGACGAGATCCAGTCCGGCTTCTGCAGGACCGGGCAGTGGTTCGCGTCCGAGGACGAGGGCCTGGTGCCCGACCTGATCACCACCGCCAAGGGCATCGCGGGCGGCCTGCCGCTCGCGGCGGTCACCGGCCGCGCCGAGATCATGGACGCGGCGCACTCCGGCGGCCTCGGCGGCACGTACGGCGGCAACCCGGTCGCCTGCGCCGCCGCGCTCGGCGCGATCGAGACGATGCGCGAGCAGGACCTCCCGGCCCGCGCGCGCCGCATCGGCGACATCATGCTGCCCCGGCTGGCGGAGCTGGCCGGCAAGTACCCGGCGATCGGCGACGTGCGCGGGCGCGGCGCGATGGTCGCCGTCGAGCTGGTGAAGCCGGGCACCAAGGAGCCCGACGCCGCCGCCACCGCGAAGGTCGCCGCCGCCTGCCACGCCGAGGGCCTGCTCGTCCTCACCACCGGCACGTACGGCAACGTCGTCCGCTTCCTGCCCCCGCTGGTGATCGGCGAGGACCTCCTCACCGAGGGCCTGGACATCCTGGAGAACGCCTTCGCCGCGCTCTGACCGCGCACGCCCGGCCCGGCCGTCTCCCGCACGGGGGACGGCCGGGCCGCGCCGTACGGGAAACCACGTGCGCGCGGCGGCGCGGGTCCCGTAACGTCCGCCCGGCCCGTACCCCGGCCCCTGAAGGAGCGGACCATGGACCTCCTGGTGACCACCGCCGCGCAGCGCCCCGACCTCGTCCCGCTGCTCGACGACTTCAACGACTGGCCCGCGTTCATGCGGGAGGACATGCTGTCGCCGCTGTACTACGGCGACGCGGTGGCGGCGCACCCCGCGCACGTCCTGATCGCCGTGGACCGCGACCGGCCCGACCGCCTGGCGGCCAAGGGCTACAGCGTCCCGTTCACCTGGGAGGCGGACCCGGACGAGGCCCTCCCGCCCGGCGGGTGGGACGAGGTGATCCTCATGGCGGCGCGCGACCGCCTCGCCGGGCGCAGGGGCACGATCGTGTCCGCGCTGGAGATCTCCGTCCGCCGCGACCTGCGCGGCACCGGCCTGTCGGGGGTGATGCTGGCCGCCATGCGCCGTGCCGCCGCCGACGAGGGGTACGCGAGCCTCGTCGCGCCCGTCAGGCCGAACGCCAAGCACCTCCACCCCGGCATGCCCGCCGCCGCGTACGCGGACCTGCGCCGCGACGACGGCCTGCCCGTGGACCCGTGGCTGCGCGTGCACGTCAGGGCCGGGGGCAGGATCACGGGCGTGTCGTCCCGCGCGATGACGATCACCGGGAGCCTCGCGGACTGGCGCTCCTGGACCGGCCTGCCGTTCGACACCGCGGGCCCCGTCGAGGTGCCGGAGGCCCTGGTCCCCGTCCACTGCGACACGGCCCAGGACCTCGCCGTCTACTGCGAGCCCTGCGTGTGGGTGCACCACCCGCTGTCCTGATGTTGAAGACCGTGCGCGGATGTGATGTGCGTCCGGCGGCACCCGGCCCACCGGCCGGGGCGCTGCCGTACGGTCGGCTGTGGCGAGAGCGGCCAGACTCCCGCACTCTCCTTCTCCTTACGGAACGGACCCGCCCGCCCCACACCCCCCGGGGCGGGCGGCCCGTCCGTCCACCGCCGCCGCGACACGCGGCGCGCGGGAGACGGGGCCCACGACGGCCGCCGCCTCGTGCATCGCCAGCTCCAGCAGCCCCGGATCGGTGAGGACGCCGGACCCGTCGGGCGGCACCAGCCAGCGCACCCCGGCCGCGGGACGCCCCGGGTGCGGCACGACGATCCAGCTCCCGTTGCCCGCCGCGCGCACGCCCGTCCCGAGCCAGCGGCCCGCCGTGCCCGCCGGGACGAAGAACCCGATCCGCCGGTCGCCCCGGTCGGCCAGGACGGGTCCCGGCCGGTCCAGGAGGACCGTCAGCACGTCGAGCGTCGGCCGCGCCAGCGGCTCAGGCACCACCAGCACGTCCCACAGCCGGCCGGCGGGCAGCAGTGCCACGCCGAGCGGGTGCCGCTCCCACTCCCAGCGGCAGGCCGCCGGTTCCGGCGCCGCCGACGCCAGCCAGTCCACCGCGGTCCTGCTCGTGCCGTCTCCGGTCCTCATCCCGGCCCTCCCCTTCGCGCCATGACGCCCGTGTCACGGGTCTCGGGGAGGGGGAGGCCGCGGCGGGCGGATCGTTACGCGACTCGGCGCGGCGGGCGGCGTGGCGCGCGTCACACGTCGAGGCTGTCGCCGCCCGGGTTGCCGCTGAGCCCGCCGTCGCTCCCCGCGCCGTCCCCGGCGGGGCCGGTCTCGACGTCGAACTCCCAGAAGCCGGTGTCGTGGCCGCCGCCCGGCGCGTAGTCCACGCCGACGACCCCGGTGTCCGCCGGGACGGTCACCTCGAACCTGACGCGCAGCGTCTGCCCCGGGCGGACGGTGTCGCGCGGCGCACTGCGCAGCACGTCCCCGCGGGCCACCCGCGCGTCGTCGGCGAGGGCGCGGAAGTCGCCGGCCGAGACGTCCACCGTGCCGTCGCCGTCGTTCATCACATTGGCGACCAGGACGACGACGCCCTCGTCCTCCGTCCCGCCGTCCTGCGCGCGCGGCCGGTCGAACGTGACGCTCAGCCCGTCGTCCCAGGTGACCTGCTCGCTCGGCCCGGCGAGCCATTCCGAGCCCGCGTCCGAGTCCACGGGCGTGGACGCGCCGATCCAGGCGACCAGCAGGACGGTCAGCACGGCCGAGACGACCGTGCCGCCCAGGCCCGTCCACAGCCCGGCGAGCGCCTTGGTGCGCCCTGCCGCGGCGCCGCGCCGTATGCGCATGAGGGCTATGCGCCCGAGGACCAGCGCGGTGATCCCCGCGGCGAGGGTCGCCGGGCTGAGGAAGAACGTCCAGCACAGCGACGCGGAGACGATGCCGGAGACCATCGCCGCCGTGGCCACCCCGTTGCGCGGCGGCGCGGGCCACAGCGGCGTGCCGCCCGGCGTCCCGTACCCCTGCGCGGCGTAGGCGGCGGGGGCGTAGGGCGAGGGCGGGAAGGGGGCGGGCTGCGGGGGCGGCGCGGGGGCGTAGGGCGACGGGTACGGCGCGGGCTGCTGCGACGGGATGCCGTGGCCCGCGGTGCCGCCGGGGGGCGGCGGCGGGGCGTACGGGCCGGGCCCGGCGGGCGGCGCGTAGGGCCCGGCGGGGGCCGGGGGCGGCACCGGCTCCGGTGTCCGGAACGGGTTGGGGTGCTCCGCGGTCACACGACCTCCTCAGATGTCCGGCCACACCCTACGGCCGACCCGCGGCGACCGGTCGGCCGCCGCCTACGATGAGCGGGCATCGTCCATCCAGGGAGGGCCCGTTGTCCGATCTGACCGCATTCATCGCCGGGCTGCCCAAGGCCGAGCTGCATGTGCACCACGTGGGCTCCGCCTCGCCGCGCATCGTCGCCGAGCTGGCCGCGCGGCACCCCGACTCGCCGGTGCCCAAGGACCCGACGGCGCTCGAACAGTACTTCACATTCCGGGACTTCGCGCACTTCATCGAGGTGTACATCTCGGTGGTCGAGCTGATCAGGGACGCGGAGGACATCCGGCTGCTCACGTACGAGGTCGCGCGCGACATGGCGCGGCAGCGGATCAGGTACGCGGAGCTGACGGTGACGCCCTACTCGTCGGTGAAGCGCGGCATCCCGGACGTGGCGTTCATGGAGGCCATAGAGGACGCCCGCCTGTCCGCCGAGCGCGACTTCGGCGTGGTGCTGCGCTGGTGCTTCGACATCCCGGGCGAGCTGGGGCTGCCCGCCGCCGAGGAGACGGCGCGCCTGGCGTGCGACCTGGGGCCCGACGGGCTGGTGGCGTTCGGTCTCGGCGGGCCCGAGATCGGCTGGCCGCGCCCGCAGTTCAAGCCGTACTTCGACCGGGCGATCGCGGCGGGCCTGCACAGCGTGCCGCACGCGGGCGAGACGACCGGGCCAGGGACCGTCTGGGACGCGCTGACCGAGCTGCGCGCCGAGCGCATCGGGCACGGGACGAGCGCCGCGCAGGACCCGGCGCTGCTCGCGCACCTCGCCGAGCGCGGCATCCCGCTGGAGGTCTGCCCGACGTCCAACGTGGCGACGCGCGCCGTCCCGTCGCTGGAGGAGCACCCGCTGCGCGCCCTGGTGGACGCGGGGGTGCGGGTGACGGTCAACTCGGACGACCCGCCGATGTTCTCCACCGACCTGAACAACGAGTACGCCATCGCCGCCCGGCTGCTCGGCCTCGACGCGGCCGGGGTCGCGGAGCTGGCGCGCGAGGGGGTGCGCGCCTCGTTCCTCGACCCGGCGGGCAAGGCGCGGCTGACCGGCGAGATCGACGCGTACCTCGCGGCGTGGCCCGGGTGAGCGTGCAGGCCGTCGCCCACCGGGGCGATCCGTACCACGCGCGGGAGAACACGCTCGCCTCCTTCCGCTCCGCCGTCGCGGCCGGGGCCGACGCGGTCGAGCTGGACGTGCGCCGCAGCGCGGACGGCGTGCCGGTGGTCGTGCACGACGCGACGCTGGAGCGGCTGTGGGGCCACCGGCGGGCGGTGGCGGAGCTGACGGCTGAGGAGATCCGCGAGCTGACCGGCGGCGGCGTGCCGGTCCTGGACGACGCGCTGGCCGTCACCTCGTCCGTGCGGACGCTGATCGACCTGCCGGAGCGGTCGGCCGGCACGGCGCTGGCGGCGCTGGCCGCCGTCCGCCGGGCGGGCGCCGCCGGGCGCGTCTACTACAGCGGCGACCCGGTGGCGCTGCGCGCGGTGCGCACGGCCGACCCTGACGCCGAGATCTCCCTGACGTGGCACCGCACCGCGCGGCCGCGCGGCACCCTGCTGGACGAGCTGCGCCCGCGCTGGCTGAACTACCCCTTCGGCCTGGTCACGGCGCGGACCGTCGCGGAGGACCACGGGCGCGGCCTGCTGGTGGCGGCGTGGACGGTGGACAGCCCGCGCGTCATGCGGCGGCTGGTCGCGCTGGGCGCGGACTCCGTGACGACCAACAGGATCGGCGCGCTGCGCGCCGTGCTGGCCCGGCGGGACCGGGGCGTGAATCCGGGGTGAACGGGCGGGCCGCGGGGGCGACGGCCCGGCCCCCGCGGTGCCATACTTCCCCGCACGGCCGTCCGGGTGGGCGCCGGTGGCGCACCGCCAGTGGTGCCACCACCGGCGACGACTGCGCGGAGTGGCGGTGAGCAAACGCCCTGTCAGCGCACGCGCCCCAGGAGTTCATCCGGTGAGCACACGCCGTCAACCAGCTCAGCACCCTCAATTTTCGCTCAGAGATACGGTTTTGACGTCCCGCAGACGCCCACCAAGCCGTTGCACGCGCTAACGTTCCCACATGGTGGCAACACGGTGGCACGCATACCGATACCTTCGGCCGTCCGCACTTGATGTTCCCAACGGCCTTATGAGATTGGCGACTTACGGGGGTTCGACACCTGAGGGACCGCAGGACGCGCCCCGGCTGTTCGACGGCCGGGTACGGCACCCGGAGCAATTCGCACGGGCCCTGCTCGCCGTCATGAACGTGGCCCAGGCGGGCTACGACCGGCGGCGCCCCGCCGCGCCGCGCGACCCGGTCGCCAGCTCGGACGGCACCCGGCTGCGCTTCGAGTCGCTGTCCGTCTGCGGCGGCATCGCCGCGCGGCTCGACGTCCTGCCCGACGCCCTCGCGGAGGGCACCCCGCTGCGCGGCAGCACGAGCGTCGACCTCGGCGCGTCCCTGCGGGAGGCGCTCGGCCGGGTCAGGGGCCCCGAGCCGCTGCGGCTGACCGTCGGCCAGGAGGCGCCCGGCACGTCCGCCGAGCCCGCGCCGAAGCGCCGCGTCCCGCTGCCCGAGCGGTGGCTGCGCGCCTTCGCCGGACTCCACGCCGTCTCCGCGCGCCTCGACCTGCGGGCCGCGCTCGGCCCGGCGGAGGCCGCCCAGTTCCTGGCCATGCTGCCGAGCGGCACCGGCACGGCGCGCTCCCTGTGGGCCGCCCCCTTCGACGGCCGGCTGCGCACCTCGCTGCGCCCGGTGGCGGGCGCCGTGCACCTGGCGGGCGCCCCGCGGCTGGCCGCGCTGCGCCCGCTGCTGCGCTTCGCGGAGTCCCTGCGCGCGTACGGGCCGCCGGTCACGGCGGACGGCGAACCCGCGGCCTCCGCCTGGGAGCTGGTCATGCCGGGCATGCGCCTGACGCTGACCCTCTCGGGCGACGCCCGCACCGGCTTCGCCGCGACCACACCGGCCGTCGGCACCCTGGCGGCCGAACGGGTCGCCGAGGACGCGGGGCTCGTCGAGCCGCTCCTCGACCACAGGGGCGGCCTCGACCTGGGCGCGCTCGCCGGGAACACCGGCCTCGGCATCGCCCGCGTCCGCGCCGCGCTCGGCCTGCTCGGCGCGGCGGGACGGCTGGGCTACGACGTGGCGGACGCCGCGTTCTACCACCGCGACCTGCCCTACGACGCGGTCAGCTCCCAGCGGCTCATCCCCCGGCTCGACGCGGCCCGCGCGCTGCTCGCCGAGGGCCAGGTGCGCCTCGACCCCCGCGCGCGCACGGCCACCGTCGCCGGGCCCGACCGCACCCACCGGGTGACGTTCGCCGACGACGGCATCGCCGAGGGCTGCACCTGCCACTGGTGGGCCGAGTACCACGTCAGCCGGGGCAAGTGCCGCCACGCGCTGGCCGCCGAACTGGCCCGCAGGGCCGCCGCCCACTGACCCCGCCCCCTCCACGAGGGGCACCGCACACCGCACCGCGCCCGGGAGACCGCGGCGGCCCACACGCGCCGCCCGTCGTCCCGGGCACGGCCCTGGCGGGACCTCTCCGCCTCACAGACTCACAGGCTCACGGCCTCACAGCGCTCACAGACCTCAGAGCGCGGTCATGACGTGCTTGACCCGCGTGTAGTCCTCCAGGCCGTAGGCCGACAGGTCCTTGCCGTAGCCCGACTTCTTGAACCCGCCGTGCGGCATCTCCCCGACCAGCGGGATGTGCGTGTTGATCCACACGCAGCCGAACTCCAGCGCCTTCGACAGCCGCATGGCCCGCGCGTGGTCCCGCGTCCAGACGGACGAGGCGAGCCCGTACTCCACGTCGTTCGCCCACTCGACCGCCTGCGGCTCGTCCATGAAGGACTGGACGGTGATGACCGGGCCGAAGACCTCCTGCTGGACGATCTCGTCGTCCTGCCGGACGCCCGTGACGATCGTCGGCGCGTAGAACCAGCCGCGCTCCCCCACGCGCCGCCCGCCGGTGACGACCGTGGCGTGCGCGGGCAGGCGGTCGACATACCCGGCGACCTTCTCCAGGTGGTCGGCGCTGTTGAGCGGCCCGTAGAAGCAGTCGGGGTCGGCGGGGTCGCCGGTGCGGACGTCGGCGGTGGCCTTGGTGAGCGCGGCGACGAACTCGTCGTGCACCGACTCGTGCACGAGCACGCGCGCCGCCGCCGTGCAGTCCTGGCCCGCGTTGAAGAAGCCCGCGTCGCGGATGCCCTCGACGGCCGCCGCGATGTCCGCGTCCTCGAAGACGACGCACGGCGCCTTGCCGCCCAGCTCCAGGTGGACGCGCTTGACGTCCTTGGCCGCGCTGGTCGCCACCTCGGTCCCGGCCCTGACGGAGCCGGTGACGGACACCATGGCGGGCGTCGGGTGCGCGACCATCAGGCGGCCCGTGTCGCGGTCGCCGCACAGCACGTTGAACACGCCCGAGGGCACGATCTCCCCGATCAGCCCGGCGACGAACGACGCGGAGGCGGGCGTGGTGTCGGACGGCTTGAGCACCACCGTGTTGCCCGCCGCCAGCGCCGGGGCGAACTTCCACACCGCCATCATCACGGGGTAGTTCCACGGCGCGACCTGCGCGCACACGCCCACCGGCTCGCGCCGGACGAACGAGGTCAGCCCGGCCATGTACTCACCGGCCGCCTTGCCCTCCAGCATGCGCGCCGCGCCCGCGAAGAAGCGGATCTGCTCCAGCATCGCGGGCAATTCCTCCTGCCGCGTCAGCTCCAGGGGCTTGCCCGTGTCGCGGCACTCGATCTCCAGCAGCTCATCCGCGTGCTTCTCGAACGCGTCGGCGATCCGCAGCAGCGCCAGCTGCCGCGTCGCGGGCGTTGCGTCGCGCCACGCGGGGAACGCCGCCGCCGCCGCGTCCATCGCCGCGTCCACGTCGGCCGCACCCGACAGCGGCGCCGTCGTGTACACCTCGCCCGTGGCCGGATCGAAGATGTCCGTGGTCCGCCCGTCGTCGGCGTCCCGGTACTCCCCGCTGATGTAGTTGCGCACCCGACGCGGCTCGCTGGTCACGGAACCCTCCTGGTCTCCCGGCGTCCTGCGTTCTTACCCTGCTGCGCCCCCACACTATGCCCGGCACCGCCCCGGCGAACAGCACACACGACAAGAGATCCGGCGCCGCACAAGACAGCACACCGGATAAACACCACTGTTCGCCGCCCTGGAGCACAGATCTTCCCGGCGGCCCGATCCGCTGTACACCGTCCGGAGGATTCTTAGGACCGCCCGCCGAGTCGCCCGCCGCACCCCCGTCCGCCTGTGCCAGCGTGCTGGGGATGCCTTCGACGGTCTCCCGCGCCGTTCTCGTTCACCCGGTCGGGGGACCAGGGCGAACCACGGCGATACGAGCGGAGGTGCCGCCGACCATGGCTCCACCAGAAACGGCCCCACCCGACAACGACGTGCTCTGGGGGCGCGGCCTGCGGCACGCGCACCACGGCTCCCCCGCGCTGCTGGGGGTCTCGGTGAGCGTCCGGCAGGGCGAGATCCTCGCCGTCACCGGCCCGCGCGGCTGCGGCAAGACCACCCTCCTCGGCTGCCTGTCAGGGCAGCTCGTGGCCGACGAGGGCGAGGTCTGGTTCAACAGCATGCCGATCCACACCCTGGACGCCGCCTCACGGGAGCGGCTGCGCCGCGACCGCTTCGGCTGGGTCGGCGACACGCCGCAGCTCGTGGACGAGCTGACCGCCTGGGAGAACGCGGCGCTGCCCCTGCTGCTGACGGGCACCGGCCACCGCGCGGCCCGGCGCGCGGCGCTCGACTGGCTGGAGCGCCTGGACGTCGCGGACTGCGCGCACAAACGCCCGTACGCCATGGTGCAGTCCCAGCGCCAGCGCATCGCCCTGGCACGCGCCCTGGTGCACAAGCCCGACGTGCTGTTCGCCGACGAGCCCACCGCCCCGCTGCACCGCGCCGACCGCGCGCAGGTCCTGCGGACGCTGACCACGGCGGGCCGCTCGCACGGCATCACGGTGGTGCTGGCCACGCACGACGCCGAGGTGGCCACCCTCGCCGACCGCACCGTGACCCTCCTCGACGGCCGCGCCTCGGGCGCGGTGGCCGAAGCATGCTCGCTTACCGTCTAGCCCGGGGCTCCCACCCGGCCGTGCTGCTGCGCCGGCTGCTGCTGGCCTGCGCGGCGGGCGGCGTGGGGTTCCTGCTGCTGAGCGCGCTCGCCTACGCCGCCGCGCACCCGGACGGCGGGCGGTCCGCCGTGCTGCGCCTGGCGTGGTGCGCCGTGCCGCTGGCGGCGACCGTCCAGCTGGCGGTCGCCGTGGCCCGCGCGGAACCGGCGGGCAGGCCGCGTTCTGGCCTGGACGTGGTCGGTCTCGGACCTGCCCGCGTGCCCGCGCTCGCGGCCGTGTCGGCGGCGGCGGCCGGGGGGCTCGGCAGCGCCGGGGCGCTCGGCCTCTTCCTGCTGCTGCGCGGCGACCTGACCGGCCTGCCGTTCCACGGCGCGGCGGCCGGGACGCTGCCGGACGGCGGCCCGCTGCCGCTCGGTGCCACGGTCACGCTGCTGGCGGTCGCGCCCGCGGCGGCGGCCGTGGCCAGCGCCCTGGCGATGCGCGCCCGCCCCGCGCGCCGCCCGGCGCCGACGCCCGTCGTCGTCACGGACCTGACCGAGATCACCCGCGCCGAACCCCCGCCGCCGCTCCCCACCGGATTCCCGTGGGGCACGACGCTGATGGGCACGGGCATCGCCGTCTCCGCCTTCGCCGGTGAGGAGCCGCTGGCCGTCCCCCCGGACGGCTGGCTGCCGCTCGACGGCGCGCTCGGCGGCGTCAGTTCGGGCATGGTGGGCGGCTGGCTGCTGATCGTCGCGGGCGTCGTGCTGGCCGCGCCGGGACTGATCCACATCTGCGGCCTGCTGCTGACCACCGGCAGGCCCGGCGTGCTGCGGCTGCTCGCCGGACGCGGTCTGCTGGAGGAGGCGACGCGCGTCGGCCGTCCCATGGGCGCGCTCTCCGCCGCCTGCGCGGTGGTGCTGGCAGCCATGGAACTGGACGGCCTGGGCGACTTCGGCCCACTGGGCGCGCTGGGCACCGCCGTCGTACTCCTCTGCGCACTGGGCACATTCGCCACCGCCGCCGACCAGGCACGCTCCGCGCGTCGTCCTGCCACGGCGCTGCTGCTGCGTCTCGGCGCCGCGCGCGGGCTGCTGCGCGGCGCGGCGGCCGTACGGATCGGGACGCTGATCGCCGTCTTCGTGCCGCTGACGTGGCTGGCCGTGCAGCTGATCACCCTGCCCACCGGGCGCTGAACGGCGCCTCCCCCCGCGGGCCCCCGCCTCCTGGCGGGGGCCCGCGGGTGCGTCCGGTGTCAGCGGGCGGTCAGCCCCGGCAGCCGCGCCTCGGCGATACCGCCGCGCCGGACGTGCACGACGGTGACCGGCGCGCCCGTCACACCGCGCGGCAGGTCGGCCCGTACGAGATACAGGCCCGGTGCCACGTGCGCGAAGCCGAACCAGCCGGTGCCGTCGGCCCGGGTCTCGCTCTCGCGCGCGCCGGGGGCGGCGAGCGGGGTGAGCGTCAGCCGGGCCTGGTCGAGGGACGTCCCGTCACGCAGGGCCAGGGTGCCGGTGACGTGGCCGTCGCGCGGGGCGGTCTTCCACCGCATCCCCGGGACGGCGGCCGGCTCGGCGAACGGGGCGCCGGGGCCGGTGGTCAGCGCCTCGGCGAGGCGGGCGCGCTCGGCCGCCGCGCCGTTCGCCGCGCTGTCCATGCTGGGGGTCGCGTAGGAGTAGCCGCTCCATCCGGCGGCGGTGTTGCCCGCCGGGCTGGGGGCGAGGGCGCGGCGGACCTGGGCGACGCTGTCGTCCACGCCGTTGAGGTACAGCGCGGGCCCGTTGACCGCCTGCCGGCCGCCCTGCGCGTCGGCCAGGAACGCGGACCACTCGGCGAACATCAGGGCCTGGTCGGGGTCCCACTCGCGCTTGTAGTTCATGGTCACGACCGTGTCCATGATCCCCTCGTCCAGCCAGCCCGCCCAGTCCTGGAGCACCTCGGCGTAGGTGCGGGTGTTCTCCCAGCCGCCGACGGCCTGGGGTCCGTGGCCGTAGGTGATGGCGTCCATGGACAGCCGTATGCCGGGGTCCACCTCCCACAGGCCGAGGTAGATGTGGCGGACGAGGCCGGTGACCTGGTCGCGGCGCCAGTCGCTCCACTGCTGGTCGGCGGGTGCGGGGACGTCGGTGCGGCCGGTGGCCTGCTGGAAACGGGCGACGGAGACGGCGTTGTAGCCCCAGTCGCTGTGGGTGGTCTGCGCACTGCCGTCGGGGTAGCGCACGTAGTCCAGGTTGATGCCGTCCACGTCGTAGGCGCGGGCGATGCTCTGCACGGCGGCGACGATGTAGGCGGCGGCGTCGGGGTGGCCGGGATCGATGTACGTGTTGGCGCCGACGCGTTCGGTGCCGTCCGCCTTACGGTTCAGCCAGCGGTCGCGGCCCTGCGCGGAGGGGCCGTGCTGGTTGTAGGCGTGGTCGGGCGAGGTCGGCGGGGTGGTGCTGTTCCAGAGGGTGTTGACGTTCACCCAGGCGTGGACCTGGAGACCGGCGGCGTGGGCACGTTCGATCACCTCGGCCAGCGGGTCGTAGGGGGCGGGGTCGATGGCAGCGTCCGTACGGGGGTAGAGCGCGTTGTTGCAGAAGCAGTCGTAGCGGCGGGCGGTCTGCACGATCAGCGCGTTGGCGTTGACGGCCAGGGCGTCGTCGATCAGGCGCTCCACCTGCGCCGGGGTGTAGATGCCCTCGTTGAAGCCGTCCACCCAGTAGCTGCGCCACTGTTCGGGGAGGCGGTCGGCGGAGGGGGCGGCGGTGGCGGGGGCGGCGGTGAGGAGGCCGAACAGCAGGGTGAGGCAGGCCAGGAGGGCGGACGCGGCGGGGCGGACACGGAGGGTGCGGCGCATACGGACCCCTTCGGGGAAGGTGACGTCGTCGCGACAACATACGTCGCCGCCGGAAGGGCGTACAGATGAAAACTTCCGTCTCGCGCGCGACAGTTGGGGTGCGTGGGCTAGAGTCCCGCGCCATGACACGACCCGACCACCTGGGCGCGACGCGGGCGGCCTACGACGCGATCGCGCCGGAGTACGCCGACCGGTTCCGTGACGAGCTGGACCACAAGCCGTTCGACCGCGCGCTGCTCGCCACGTTCGCGGAACTGGTCGCGGCGGAGGGCGGCGGGCCCGTCCTCGACGTGGGCTGCGGCTTCGGGCGGATCACGGCGTACCTGCACGGTCTCGGCCTGGACGTGTCCGGGGTGGACCTCTCGCCGGGGATGCTGGCGGTGGCGCGGGAGTGGTTCCCCGGGCTGCGGTTCGCGGAGGGGTCGATGACGGCGCTCGACCTGCCGGACGGCGGCCTGGCGGGCATCACGGCGTGGTATTCGGTGATCCACCTGCCGCCGGGGGAACTGCCGGCGGCGTTCGCCGAGTTCCGCCGCGTGCTGGCGCCGGGCGGGCTGGTGCAGCTGGCGTTCCAGGTGCGGCCGGAGCCGGTGCGCCTGGACGAGGTGTTCGGGCACGCCGTGGACCTCGCGTACCCGCGGCTGCCGCTGGAGTACGTCGAGGAGACGCTCGCGGCGGCGGGCTTCGCGCCCGTGTCGCGGCTGCTGCGGGCGGCCGACGCGGTGGAACGGTCGCCGCAGGCCGTCGTGACCGCGCGCCGCCGCGCGGACGCCTGAGCCGGGGTCAGCCGGGCAGGACGACGACCTCGGCCGCGTCGAAGGCGTACCCCACCTCCGCGCCCTCCTCCGGCGCGTCCCGCAGCGGGCAGGACGCCTCAAGCGGCGTCCCGTCCCCGCACTCAAGCAGCACCAGGACGTGGTCGCCCCGGAAGCTGCGCGCCTTCACCAGCGCGCGCCGCTCCCCGCCAGGGGCGCCCACGCGCACCCCCGACGGCCGCACCAGCAGCCGCCGTTCGCCGCCGGATGTGCCCGGCGGCACGGGGACGGGCCCCCACGGCGTCGCGGCGGCGCCGTCGCGCACCACCGCGTCCGCCACGTTGCGGAAGCCCAGGAAGCGCGCCACGAACGCGTCGGCGGGCCGCCGCCACACCTCGACCGGCGTGCCGGTCTGCGCGATGCGCCCCGCCCGGGTGATCACCACGCGGTCGGCCAGCGCGAACGCCTCGGCCTGGTCGTGCGTGACGGCCAGCACCGTCGTCCCCAGGTCGCGGAAGAGCTGCCGCAGCTCCACGACGAGCCGGTCCCGCAGGTCGCGGTCGAGCTGGCCGAGCGGCTCGTCCAGCATCAGCAGCCGCGGCCTGGGCGCCAGCGCGCGGGCGAGGGCCACCCGCTGCTGCTCGCCGCCCGACAGCGAGCCGACCGCGCGGCGCTGCGCGCCCGGCAGGCCGACCAGGTCGAGCAGTTCGGCGACGCGGCGCTCGGCCTCGCGGCGGGGCACCTTGTGCATGCGCAGGCCGAACGCGATGTTCCCGCCGACGTCGCGCTGCGGGAACAGCTGGTGGTCCTGGAACATCAGGCCGACCCCGCGCCGGTGCGCGGGCACGCCCGCCTGGTCCTGCCCGGCCAGGCGGATCGTCCCGGCGGCGACGCCGGTGAGGCCCGCGACGGCGCGCAGCAGCGTGGACTTGCCGCTGCCGCTCGGGCCGAGGACGCACACCGTCTCGTGCTCGGCGACGGTGAGGCGCACGTCCTGGAGCGCGGTGCGGGAGACGGCGCGGCCGCCGTACGCGACGGTGACCCCGTCCACGTCGAGCAGCGGGTGCGAGGCGGTCATGGCGTCGTCCTCTCGGCGGGACGCAGGCGTTCGAGGGCGAGCAGTGTGACGGTGCATATCAGCATCAGGACGGCGCTGAGGGCCATCGCCTGCCCGTAGTTGAGGGCGCCGGGGCGGCTGAGCAGCCGGGCGACGGCGACCGGGAGGGTGGGGTTGTCGGCGCGGGCGATGAAGACGGTCGCGCCGAACTCGCCCAGGGACACGGCGAACGCGAAGCCCGCCGCGACGAGCACCGCGCGCCGTACGAGGGGCACGTCCACCTCGCGCCACACCCGGGCGGGGGACGCGCCCAGCACGGCGGCGGCCTGCCGCAGCCGGTCGTCCACGGCGCGCAGCACCGGCAGCAGGACGCGGACGACGAAGGGCACGCCGACCAGCGCCTGCGCCAGGGGGACGAGCAGCCAGGACGACCGCAGGTCGAGGGGCGGTTCGTCCAGCGTGATGAGGAAGCCGAAGCCGACCGTCACGGCGGAGGTGCCGAGCGGCAGCATCAGCAGCGCGTCGAAGCCGCGCAGCAGGCTGCCGCCGCCGCGCCTGGCGAGGGCGGTGGCGGCGAGCGCGCCGACGACGACGGCGATGGCCGTGGCGACGGCGGCGTAGCGCAGCGAGGTGCCGACGGCGGACCAGGGGGCGGTGACGAACGTGCCGCCTTCGGTGGTGAACAGCGAGCTGTAGTTGCCGAAGCCGTAGCCCCCGCCGGGCACGGACAGGGACCGTTCGAGCAGCACGCCGAGCGGGAGGAGCAGCAGCAGCGCGATGACCGTGAGGACGGCGCCCAGCGTGACGCGTTCCGCGGCGCCGCGCGGGCGGCGGGCGGTCGTCGCCGGGTCCACGAGACTCAGCGCGGACTCCGTCCTGCGGGTGAGCAGCGCCTGCACGCCCAGCAGTACGGCGACCAGGGCGAACTGGAGGAGGGTGAGCACGGCGGCGGTCGGCAGGTCGAGCAGCTGCGCGGTCTGCCGGTAGATCTCGACCTCAAGCGTCCCGTTGCGCGGCCCGCCCAGGATCTGGACCACACCGAAGGACGTGAAGGTGAACAGGAACACCATCACGGCCGCCGACGCCACCGCCGGGGTCAGCGCGGGCAGCGTGACCCGCAGCCACGCCGCGCGCCGCGTGGCGCCCAGCATGCGCGCCGCCTCCTCCTGGCGCGGGTCGAGCTGCGACCACAGCCCGCCGACGATGCGCACCACCACCGCGAAGTTCAGCGACGCGTGCGCCAGCAGGATGGCCCACACCGACTCGTCCAGGCGCACGCCCCACCAGTCGTCGAGCAGCCCGCCGCGCCCCACCAGCGCGAGGAACGCCGCACCGGTCACCACGGTCGGCAGCACGAACGGCACGGTCACCGCCGCGTGCAGCACCCGCCGCCCGGGGAACCGCAGCCGGGCGAACACCCACGCCGCGGGCAGCCCCACGGCCAGCGTCAGCAGCGTGGACGCGGCGGCCTGCCAGACCGTGAACCACAGGATTCCGGCGGTGTCCCCGTCGCCCAGCACCTCGCCCACACGCCCGAGGTGCCAGGCGCCGTCCTCCCGCAGCCCCTGCCCCACGATCGCGGTCACGGGATACAGGAAGAAGACGGCGAGGAACGCGACGGGCCCCGCGAGCAGCGCGAGCCGTACGGCGGTGGCCCGGCCGGTCACCTGACGACCAGCGAGGTCCACTCGTCGATCCAGCCGTCACGGCCCTCGGCGATCTCCGCCGGGTCCATCGTCACCGGATCGTCGACGGTGACGCCGTACCGCGTGTACTCCTCGGGCAGCGCCGCGTCGGGCAGCACCGGCGAGACGAACATCTGCAGCGGCATGTCCTCCTGGAAGTCCCTGCCGATCAGGAAGTCGAGCAGCGCCCGGCCCCCCTCGGGGTTCTCGGCACCCGCCAGCAGCCCGGCGAACTCGACCTGCCGGAAGCAGGTCCCCGTGGACACGCCGGTCGGCGCCTCGTCCGGCCGCTCCTCGCCGCCGTAGACCACCCCGGCGGGCGGGCTGGAGGCGTAGGAGACGACCAGCGGCCGGTCACCGCCCTGTCCCGAGCCGGAGAACCGCTCGTTGTACGCCTGCTCCCAGCCGTCCACGACCTCGACGCCGTTGTCGGCGAGCTGCTGCCACCAGTCCTGCCAGCCGTCCTCGCCGAAGGTGGCGACGGTCGCCAGGAGGAAGCCGAGGCCGGGCGAGGACGTCGCGGCGTTCTCCACCACGAGCAGGTCGCGGTAGGCGGGGTCGGTCAGGTCGGCGAACGTCTCGGGCGGGTCGATGCCCTCCTCGGCGAACCACGCGCGGTCGTAGTTGACGCAGATGTCGCCGGTGTCCACGGGCGTGACGCGGTTCTCGTCGTCGAGGCGCAACTCAGCCGGTATCGCGTCCAGGCCCGCCGCCTCGTACGGCTCGAACACGTCCTCGTCCAGCGCGCGGGACAGCAGCGTGTTGTCCACGCCGAACAGCACGTCGCCCTGCGGGTTGCCCCGCGAGAGCACCGCCTGGTTGACGACCACGCCCGCGTCGCCGCCGCGCAGGACGTTCACGCGGTAGCCCGACTCCTCCTCGAAGCGGGCGAGGACGTCGTCGGAGACGAGGAACGAGTCGTGCGTGACCAGCGTCACCTCGCGCGAGCCGCCGCCGTCACCGCCGCCCGCCTCGTCGCCGCCGTCGTCGCCGCTGCCGCAGGCGGTGACCAGGCCGAGGGCGAGGGCGAGACCGCATATGCCCAGTGTCGCGGTGCGCTTCATGGTGCCGCCTTCTTCGCGCGGGCGCGCGCGGGCAGCACGAGAGTGGTTCCGAACTTCCTACCCGGCATGACCCGGGCGAGGTTCGAGGGTCTGCGGCCGTTGCCGCACTCTCAGCGCTGCGAGCGCTCCCCTGTCGGAAAGATGAAAAATTACTGGCCAACGATAACAGCCGCCGGTCAGACCCGCTCCGTCGCCGCCAGCTGCCCGCAGGCCCCGTCGATCTCCTGGCCCCGGGTGTCCCGCACCGTCACCGGCACGCCGTGCGCCTCCAGCGCGGCGACGAACGCCCGCTCGTCCTCCGGGCGCGACGCCGTCCACTTCGAGCCGGGCGTCGGGTTCAGCGGGATCAGGTTCACGTGCGCGCCGCGCCCCTTGAGCAGCCGGCCCAGCCGGTCGGCGCGCCACGCCTGGTCGTTGATGTCCCTGATCAGCGCGTACTCGATGGAGACGCGGCGGCCGGACTTGTCCGAGTAGTCCCAGGCCGCGTCGAGGACCTCGCGGACCTTCCAGCGCGTGTTGACCGGCACCAGGGTGTCGCGCAGCTCGTCGTCCGGCGCGTGCAGCGACACCGCGAGCCGGCAGGAGAAGCCCTCGTCGGCGAAGCGGCGCATGGCCGGGACCAGGCCCACCGTCGAGACGGTGATCCCGCGCTGCGACAGGCCCACGCCGTGCGGCGCCTCGTCCGTCAGGCGGCGGATCGCGCCGGTCACGCGGCGGTAGTTGGCCAGCGGCTCGCCCATGCCCATGAAGACGATGTTCGACAGCCGCGCCGGGCCGCCCGGCACGTCGCCGTCGCGCAGCGCCCGCATGCCGTCCACGATCTGGTGGACGATCTCGGCGGTCGACAGGTTGCGGTCGAGCCCCGCCTGCCCGGTGGCGCAGAACGGGCAGTTCATCCCGCACCCGGCCTGCGACGAGACGCACATGGTGACCCGGTCCGGGTAGCGCATCAGCACCGACTCGACCAGCGTGCCGTCGTGCAGGCGCCACAGCGTCTTGCGGGTGGCGCCCTCGTCGCACTCGATGTGCCGCACCTCGGTCATCAGCGGCGGCAGCAGCGCCTCCGCGAGCCGCCCGCGCGCCGCGGCGGGCACGTCCGTCCACTCCGCCGGGTCGGCGGTCCAGCGGCCGAAGTAGTGCCGCGACAACTGCTGTGCGCGGAACGGCTTCTCGCCCAGCGCCACGACCGCCTCGCGGCGCTCCTCGGGCGTGAGGTCGGCGAGGTGCCGCGGCGGCTTCTTGGCGCCGCGCGGCGCGATGAACGTGAGCTCTCCAGGTGCAGGCATGGTCCTGCCAGTGTCGCAGATCGCCCGGCCGGCTCAGCCCGCGCCGACGAAGGCGAGGAACAGCAGCCACACGACGGGCGCCGTGGGCAGTATCGAGTCGAGCCGGTCCATGATCCCGCCGTGCCCCGGCAGCAGGGACCCCATGTCCTTGATGCCCAGGTCCCGTTTGATCATCGACTCCCCCAGATCGCCCAGGGTCGCGCTGACCGAGACGCCGAGGCCGAGCACCAGCCCCTGCCACCACGTCCCGCCGTCGATCAGCAGCGGCATGACGACCGCGCCGGCCGTCATCGCGAACGCCACCGCGCCCGCCAGGCCCTCACGCGTCTTGCCTGGGCTGATGCGCGGCGCCAGCTTGTGCCGCCCGAAGCGCCAGCCCACCGCGTACGCGCCGGTGTCGCTGATCACCGTCAGCAGCAGGAACGTCAGCACGCGCCACGAACCGTCGTCCGCGCTCAGTATCAGCGCCACGAACGTCGCCATGAACGGCACGTACAGCGCGACGAACACCCCGGCCGTCACGTCCCGCAGGTAGTTGTCCGGCGGCCGGAGCATCCGCCACACCAGGACGGCCACACCCGTCAGCGCCATCGCGATCCACGCGCCCTCGGACCCGCCGAGGTAGCCGGCCACGACCATGGCCGCGCCGCCCACCGCCAGCGGCGGGAGCGGCACGTGGATGTCCTTGCGCTCGGCGAACCGTGTGGAGAGTTCCCACAGGCCGACGACGACGGCCACCGCTATGACGCCGACGAAGACCGGCTTGTAGACGAAAAGCGCGGCGACCACCACCGCCCCGAGGCCGAGCCCGACCCCGACCGCCGCACGCAGGTCACGGCCCGCGCGCTTCCTGGGCTGCTGCTCCGTCATAGGCCGAGTCTGCGCCGCCGGGACCGGTTCGCGCGCGGGACCCGCCGGGGCGGGCGGCGCGGCCTGGGGCTGCGCGACGTAACCGGTGGCCCGGGGCGGTCCCCAGGATGAATCGTTCACGGGAGGGTGCGTCCTCGTCCTCACTGTGCGGGCGCCGGCCGGGCCGCACCCGGCCGGTCGTCGGGGTCAGACTTCGAGCAGCTCGGCTTCCTTGTGCTTCAGCAGCTCGTCCACCTGGGCGACGTACTTCGCGGTGGTGTCGTCCAGCTCCTTCTCGCCGCGGCGCCCCTCGTCCTCACCGACCTCGCCGTCCTTGACGGCCTTGTCGATGGTCTCCTTCGCCTTGCGGCGGACGCCGCGGATGGAGATCTTGGCGTCCTCGCCCTTGGTGCGGGCCACCTTGATGTACTCGCGGCGCCGCTCCTCCGTCAGCTCGGGGAAGACGACGCGGATGATGTGGCCGTCGTTCGTCGGGTTGACGCCGAGGTCCGAGTCGCGGATGGCCTGCTCGATGTTGCGCAGCGCCGACTTGTCGAACGGGGTCACCACCGCCATCCGCGCCTCCGGCACGGAGAAGGAGGCGAGCTGCTGGATCGGCGTCTTGGTGCCGTAGTACTCGGCAACGATCTTGTTGAACATCGCCGGGTGCGCACGGCCGGTACGGATCGCGGCCAGGTCGTCCTTGGCGACGCCTACGGCCTTCTCCATCTTCTCCTCGGCCTCGAGGAGGGCTTCTTCGATCACCACGTGCTCCTGGTTCGGTGTGTGGGAGGCTGCTCAGGCCCGGCGGCCCTGGCTGTTGACGAGTGTGCCGATCTTCTCACCCTTTACCGCACGGGCGATATTGCCTTCCGTGAGCAGCTCGAACACCAGGATGGGCAACTGGTTGTCCCGGCACAGGGTGATGGCGGTCGAGTCGGCGACCCGCAGGTCGCGTGTGATCACCTCGCCGTAGTCCAGGGCGTCGAACCTGACGGCGTCGGCGTTCTTCGCGGGGTCGGAGTCGTAGACCCCGTCCACCCCGTTCTTTCCCATCAGCAGCGCCTCGGCGTGGATCTCCAGGGCGCGCTGGGCGGCGGTGGTGTCGGTGGAGAAGTAGGGCATGCCCATACCGGCGCCGAAGATGACGACCCGGCCCTTCTCCAGGTGCCGCACGGCCCGCAGCGGGATGTACGGCTCGGCGACCTGGCCCATCGTGATGGCGGTCTGGACGCGGGAGTCGATGCCCTCCTTCTCCAGGAAGTCCTGGAGTGCGAGGCAGTTCATCACGGTGCCGAGCATGCCCATGTAGTCGGAGCGCGCCCGGTCCATGCCGCGCTGCTGCAGCTCGGCGCCGCGGAAGAAGTTGCCGCCGCCGATGACGATCGCGATCTGCGCGCCGTCCCGTACGACGGCGGCGATCTCCCGCGCCATCGTGTGGACGATGTCGGGGTCGACACCGAGCCCGCCGCCGCCCGCGAAGGCCTCTCCCGACAGCTTCAGCAGAAAACGCCGCGGTTTGTCGTCCTGGTTCATGGCACTCTCCTCGGGCACACACCAAGGAGGCCACTGCCGGCGGTTCCGTGTGCGGTTCCGTCCGTGCGGTGGCCTCCTCGTCACAACTACGGTCGTCCCGGCCGGTGCACAGCCTGCGGCCCGACGGACTTCCGCCCGACAATAGCCGGGCGGAGTCCGTTCCGTCGCCGACGGCGCGGCGGCGCGAGGCGGCGGGGTCAGGCGCCGACGCGGAAGCGGGCGAAGCCCTTGAGCGTCACACCGGCCTCGGTCAGGACCTTGCCCACCGTCTTCTTGTTGTCCTTGGCGAAGGGCTGGTCGAGGAGGACGTTCTCCTTGAAGAAGCCGTTCACCCGGCCCTCGACGATCTTCGGCAGGGCGCCCTCGGGCTTGCCCTCCTCGCGCGCGGTGGCCTCGGCGATGCGGCGCTCGTTCTCCACCGTCTCGGCCGGGATGTCCTCGCGGCTCAGGAAGCCGGGGGCGAAGGCGGCGATGTGCTGCGCGACGTCCTTGGCGGCCTGCGCGTTCTCCTGGTCCAGCTCGACCAGGACGCCGACCTGCGGCGGCAGGTCGGGGCTGGTGCGGTGCAGGTAGGAGGCGACGTAGGCGCCGGAGAACTGCGCGAAGCGGTCGAGGACGATCTTCTCGCCCAGCGACGCGTTCGCCTCGTCCACGTAGGTCTGCACGGACTTGCCGGGCTCGATCTCGGAGGCGAGCAGCGCGCCGAGGTCGGCGGGGGCGGTGGCGAAGACGTGCTCCGCGATGGCCTCGGCCACGACCTGGAACTTCTCGCCCTTGGCGACGAAGTCCGTCTCGCACTTCAGCTCGACCAGGGCGCCGCGGGTGCTGTCCTCGGCGAGGCGCACGACGACCGCGCCGTTCTCGGCGGTGCGGCTCTCGCGCTTGGCCACGCCCTTCTGGCCCTTGACGCGCAGGATCTCGACGGCCTTGTCGACGTCGCCCTCGGCCTCGTCGAGCGCCTTCTTGCAGTCCATCATGCCGGCGCCGGACAGCTCACGGAGCTTCTTGACGTCGGCGGCGGTGAAGTTCGCCATGGTTACTGGATTCTCTTCCGGAAGTCGATCGGATCGCTTGGCACTCGCTCGGCCGGGCGCACGGGGGGGCGGGCGGAGTGGTCCGCCCGCCGCCGCCGTACGCCCGGCCGTCGCTCTGTTCCGCGTCAGGCCTGCTCGGCGGGAGCCTGCTCGGCGGGGGCCTGGGCCTCCTCGGCCGCCGGGGCGGCGGCCTCGGCGGCGGGCGCCTCGGCGGCCGGGGCCTCGGCAGCGGGGGCCTCGGCAGCGGCCGGCTGCTCGCCGGCCTGCTTCTCCTCGCCGCGCTCGAGCAGCTCGCGCTCCCACTCGGGCAGCGGCTCGCCGGCGGGCTTCTCGCCCTCCTTGGCCTCGGTGGCGACACCGGAGCGGGAGATCAGGCCCTCGGCGACGGCGTCGGCGATCACACGGGTCAGCAGGGTGACGGAGCGGATCGCGTCGTCGTTGCCCGGGATCTTGTAGTCGACCTCGTCGGGGTCGCAGTTGGTGTCCAGGATCGCGACGACCGGGATGTTGAGCTTGCGGGCCTCGCCGACCGCGATGTGCTCCTTCTTGGTGTCCACGATCCAGACGGCGCTGGGCACCTTCTGCATGTCGCGGATACCGCCGAGGGTGCGCTCCAGCTTCGCCTTTTCGCGGGAGAGGACGAGCAGCTCCTTCTTGGTGAGACCGGAGGCGGCGACGTCGTCGAAGTCGATGGCCTCCAGCTCCTTGAGGCGCTGCAGCCGCTTGTGGACGGTCGAGAAGTTGGTGAGCATGCCGCCCAGCCAGCGCTGATTGACGTAGGGCATGCCGACGCGGGCCGCCTGCTCCGAGATGGCCTGCTGCGCCTGCTTCTTGGTGCCGACGAACATGACCGTGCCGCCGTGGGCGACGGTCTCCTTGACGAACTCGTAGGCGCGGTCGATGTACGACAGCGACTGGAGCAGGTCGATGATGTAGATGCCGTTGCGCTCGGTGAAGATGAAGCGCTTCATCTTCGGGTTCCAGCGGCGGGTCTGGTGCCCGAAGTGGACGCCGCTCTCCAGCAGCTCCCGCATCGTGACGACGGCCATGGCCGTTCTCCTTGTGACACTCGGTTGTCAGCGCCGCCCGGCCGGGCGGCGCCCCTGACGCCCCGGCGCGCTGAGCCTGGAGCCGCCGCGCGCGGCGGGCGGTTCCGAGGACCGAGGTGCGCGGCCACCGAGGCGCCGGGGCCGGGTGGACCGGCCGGCGGGTGCCGGGGTGGCGGGGCATGCGAGGTCGATCCGGGGCTGCCGGATCGCCACCAGAAGTGTACGGGACGGGGAGGACCCGGGGCGACAGAGCGCTCACGCACGGATGGTCACCCGCAGGGGTGACGGAGTTGTCCACATCCGCCGGGTTTTCCACCAAGATCCACTTCTTCCTCGGGGCCGGGCCATCGTCGGGGGCGGAGGTGATGCGGGATGAACCGGCGAGGTGCGCTGGGCCGCTTCGGGGAGGACGTCGCCGTACGGCGGCTGTGCGAGGCGGGACTGACCGTGCTGGAGCGCAACTGGCGCTGTCCGGCGGGCGAGATCGACGTCGTGGCCAGGGAGGCGGCGGCGGACGGGGCGCTGGTGGTCTGCGAGGTGAAGACCAGGAGGAGCGGCGGCTTCCAGCATCCGATGGCCGCGCTGACGCCCGGCAAGACGCGGCGTCTGCGGGAGCTGGCCGAGTGGTGGCTGAGCGAGCGGTGGCTGCCGGAGCACGCCGCGCCGCCGTCCGGCGGTGTGCGGATCGACCTGCTGGGCGTGCTGGTGCCCCGGCGGGGCGCACCGGTCGTGGAGCACGTGCGGGGGGTGGCGTGATGGCGTTCGCGCGGACCTGTGCCGTGGCCCTGACCGGGGTGGACGGCGTGGTGGTCGAGGTGCAGGCCGACCTGGAGCCGGGGGTGGCCGCGTTCTCCCTGGTGGGGCTGGCCGACCGGTCGCTGTCCGAGAGCCGCGACCGGGTCCGTGCCGCGGTGGTCAACTCGGGTGCGGAGTGGCCGCAGAAGAAGCTCACGGTGGGGCTGAGTCCGGCGGCGGTGCCGAAGCACGGCTCGGGCTTCGACCTGGCGGTGGCGTGCAGTGTGCTGGCGGCGGCGGAGCGGATCGATCCGCGGGCCATCGCGGACCTGGTGATGATCGGGGAGCTGGGGCTCGACGGGTGGGTGCGTCCGGTGCGCGGCGTGCTGCCCGCCGTCCTGGCCGCCGCGAACGCGGGGTACCGGCAGGTCGTCGTGCCCGAGTGCGTGGTGGCGGAGGCGTCGCTCGTGCCGGAGGTGGCGGTGCTCGGCGTGCGCAGCCTGCGCCAGCTGATCGCGGTGCTGGCCGACGAGCCGGTGCCGGAGGAGCCGGGTCCGGGTGATCCCGGCGGCCCGCCGGGGATGGCGGGTGGCGTGGGGTGGGACTGCCCGCCGACGGCGGGTCTCGCCTGGCTGACGGCTGACGAGCGGCGGCCCGACCTCGCCGAGGTGGCGGGGCAGCGGGTCGCCAGGCGGGCGCTCGAAGTGGCCGCGGCGGGGCGGCACCACCTCCTTCTCAAGGGGCCGCCCGGCGCGGGCAAGACCCTCCTCGCGGAGCGGCTGCCCGGCATCCTGCCGCCGCTGTCCCGGCGGGAGTCGCTTGAGGTGACCGCCGTCCACTCGGTGTGCGGCGCCCTGCCGCGGGACCGGCCGCTGATCGAGCGCCCGCCGTACTGCGCGCCGCACCACTCCGCGTCGATGGCGTCCCTGGTCGGCGGCGGGAGCGGCGTTCCGAGACCGGGGGCCGTCTCGCTGGCGCACCACGGCGTGCGGTTCCTGGACGAGGCGCTGGAGATGAGCGCGCAGGTGCTCGACGCGCTGCGGCAGCCGCTGGAGTCGGGGCAGGTCGTGGTGGCCAGGTCGGCGGGGGTGGTGCGGATGCCGGCGCGGGTGCTGCTCGTCATGGCGGCCAATCCCTGCCCGTGCGGCAGGCACGGCTCGGCGGGCGGCGACTGCGAGTGCCTGCCGTCGACGGTGCGCCGCTACCGCTCGCGGCTGTCGGGCCCGCTGCTCGACCGGATCGACCTGCGGGTGCCGGTGGAGCCGGTCGGCCGGGCCGAGCTGGTGGCGGCGCCTGGCGGGGAGGGCACGGCGGCGGTCGCCGCCCGGGTGCTGGCCGCGCGGGAGCGCGCGGGTGTGCGGTTCGCGGGGACGCCGTGGTCGGCGAACGGCCAGGTGCCCGGCCACGAGCTGCGGACCCGGTGGGCGCCAGTGCCGGGCGCCCTGCTGCGGGCCGAGCAGGACATGGACCGGGGGCTCCTGACGGCCCGGGGCTTGGACCGGGTGCTGCGGGTGGCGTGGACGGTCGCGGACCTGGCGGGTCACGACCGGCCGACGGCCGAGGACGTGGACGCGGCGCTCGAACTGCGCACCGGGGTGCGCCGGGGCGCCGGTGTGGTGGGGAGCCTGCCGTGACGGTGACGGTGTCGGAGGAGGAGCGGGAGGGGCCCGCGGCGCCGGAGCGGGAGCCGGAGGACGCGCGGCTGGCGCGGGCCGCGCTGACGAGGGTCGCCGAGCCGGGTGACGAGCTGGTGGGCCGCTGGCTCGCGGAGTACGGGCCCCGGTCCGTGGTCGAGGCGCTGCGGGCGGACCGTCCGCTGCCCGGCGTGTCATCCGACCGGTGGGCCGGTCTGCGGGCCAGGACGCGGCGTGCGGCGCCCGGCCGTGACCTGGAGCTGGCCGCGCGGGTGGGCGGCAGGTTCGTGTGTCCCGGCGACCGGGAGTGGCCCCGGCAGCTGGACGACCTGGGGCACGGCAGACCGATCGGCCTGTGGGTGCGGGGGCCCTGCTCGCTGCGGTTCGTCGCCCTGCGGTCGGTCGCCATGGTGGGGGCGCGTGCGTGCACGGACTACGGCGCGCATGTCGCCGCCGAGCTGGCGGGCGCGCTGGCCGAGCGCGGCTGGACGGTCGTCTCCGGCGGGGCGTACGGGATCGACGGCGCCGCCCACCGGGGCGCGCTCGCGGTGGGCGGGGCGACGGTCGGGGTCCTCGCGTGCGGGGTGGACCGCGCGTATCCGGCGGGGCACCGGGAGCTGCTGGAGCGGGTGGCCGCCGGTGGCCTGCTGGTGGCGGAGCTGCCGCCGGGCGACCACCCGACGCGGGGCAGGTTCCTTCAGCGGAATCGGGTGATCGCCGCGTTGACACGGGGGACGGTGGTCGTCGAGGCGGCGCGGCGCAGCGGCTCGCTGGTGACCGCCCGGCGGGCGGGCGGACTGGGGCGGCAGCTGATGGCGGTGCCGGGACCGGTCACCTCCGGCCTGTCGGCGGGCACCCACCAGCTGATCCGCGACGGCGCCGTCCTCGTCGGCAGCGCGGGAGAGGTCACCGAACTGGCCGGGCACATGGGCGAGCTGGCCCCCGACGAGGCGTTCCCCGCCGTCCCGCGCGACCTGTTGGCGCCGCAGGCGGGGCAGGTCCTGGACGCGCTGCCCGCCGGAGGGGCGGCCGGGCTGGCGGCGGTGGCGGAGGGCGCCTGCACCAGCCCGGAGGCGGCGCTCGCCCGGCTGCACGAGCTGAGCTGCCTCGGCTTCGTCGAACGCGTGGGCGATCGCTGGCAGTTGTGCCGGGGGCCGTCCCGACACGCGGAGGGAGGGATTCCTCGGACACATCACCGGGATTGACACCACCGTGCGGGCAGCGGAACGTATCTGCGCATACCCGAGCGACTCCCACGTGCGCAAAGCGACCTGACTGTCACGCTACGCTCACAGGGTTCCGACGCCTCGGCGACGTCCACGGCGCCGCCCCGTCCTCGTAGCACCCGTCCGCATCCTGGAGAACGGTTCCAGTCCTCGTATGCCACAGCACTCCACCGGGCCACGGCACGCGGCTACGGCAGCGCCCGCCGCGACGGAGGGGGCCGCGCTCGCCCCGGCGCCCTCCGCACTCGACGCACTGTGGCGCTCCTACAAGACCACCGGCGACGGGCGGCTGCGCGAGCAGCTGATCCTGCACTACTCACCGCTGGTCAAGTACGTGGCGGGCCGGGTGAGCGTGGGGCTGCCGCCCAATGTCGAGCAGGCCGACTTCGTGTCGTCCGGGATCTTCGGGCTGATCGACGCCATCGAGAAGTTCGACCCGGGCCGGTCGATCAAGTTCGAGACCTACGCGATCACCCGCATCCGGGGCGCGATGATCGACGAGCTGCGGGCCCTCGACTGGATTCCCCGGTCCGTCCGGCAGAAGGCGCGGGCGATCGAGCGGGCGTACGCCACGCTGGAGGCGTCGCTGCGGCGCACGCCCTCGGAATCCGAGGTGGCCGCCGAGATGGACGTCACGCTGGAGGAACTGCACGCCGTCTTCAGCCAGTTGTCCCTGGCCAACGTCGTCGCCCTCGAAGAGCTGCTGCACGCGGGGGGCGAGGGCGGCGACCGGCTCAGCCTGATGGACACACTGGAGGACACCGCCGCCGACAACCCGGTGGAGGTCGCCGAGGACCGCGAGCTGCGCAGGCTGCTCGCCCGCGCGGTCAACACGCTGCCGCACCGCGAGAAGACCGTCGTGACCCTCTACTACTACGAGGGGCTGACGCTCGCGGAGATCGGCGAGGTGCTCGGCGTCACCGAGAGCCGGGTCAGCCAGATCCACACCAAGTCGGTGCTGCAACTGCGCGCGAAACTAGCCGACGTGACCGGCTGAGCACACCCGTTCATTCCCTGATCTCCCCCGGGAGCAGCGACCCCACCCAGGCGTCCACCCGGCACCCCCGGTGCACGAGACGCTGCCGCAGCACCCCTTCCATGGAGAAACCCACCTTCTCCGCGACCCGGCGCGACGCCTCGTTGCCCACCTGGGCACGCCATTCCACGAGGGCGAGGTCCCGGATGTCGAACGCCCACCGGCAGACGGCGACCACAGCGGCCGTCGTCACCCCGCGCCCCCTGGCGGACGGATCGGTCCAGTAACCGATCTCGCCGGTGCCGTCGCCCCGCAGGTGCAGCCCGACACGGCCGAGACGCCGCCAGGACTCCCTCGCCGACCCGACCAAAAACTCGGCTCGCGTCCCGTTCCTCCAGCCGTCCACGGCCAGCCGCTCGACGAAGTCAGCGGCGTCCGTCCTCCGACAGGGCGAGGGGAGATCGATGAACCGCTGGACCTGCGGGTCGAGCGAGACCCGGTGGACCCAGTCGATGTCCTCGCTCCTGAAGGGCCGCAGCCGTAAGGCACCCGCTTCGAGCACGAGAGGTTCCATCCGGTGACGGTATCCGGTCCATGTCACCCCTCGGGGAGGGGAACGCCGGTCGTCGGGAGCAGGCGGGACGGGCCCGCGCGCAGCAGGTCGGGCCGCAGCAGTGTCAGCGGGTCGAGATAGGCGCCGTCCCGCGTCGCGCCCCAGTGCAGGCAGGGCGCCGCGCAGTGTCCAGGACCGGCGGCGAGGGTGCCGAGCAGCGCGCCCGCCGCCACGCGGTCGCCCGTGGTGACGGCGACGGAGAGCGGTTCGTGCGTGATCCTGACCGGTGGTGCACCGCTGCCGTCGAGTTCGACGGTGACCACGCCGCGACCGGCGACCTGTCCGGCGAAGGTCACACGCCCGGGTCCCGCGGCCCGCACCGGGGCGCCCGCGTCCGTGAGCAGGTCCACGCCCCGGTGCCCGGCCTGCCACGGGGCGGGCGGCGGGTCGTACGCGCGGTCCACGGCCGGACGGCGCCCGCCGTCCGAGCCCGGCACCGGCCACAGCGGCAGCCCCTCCACCTCGGCCGCTCCGTCGGACGGCGGCGCGGCCGGCGCCGGGACGGACAGGAGCAGGAGGAGAACGACCAGTGGTGACGCGATCACGGACAGCATGGGACCACCCTGCACCGGTCACGCCGCGCCCGGGAGCCGGGCGGTGAATCTGTGGACAACCCGCCACCTGTGGACAGCGCCGTCGCCCGTACGGGTGAAGCCCGGGGCGTCAGGTGCTCCGGCCGCCGCCGAAGCCCGAGTCCTCCGGAAGGTCGAGTTCGCTGCGGTTCAGCTCCTCGATGTTGACGTCCTTGAAGGTCAGGACGCGGACCTGCTTCACGAACCGCGCCGGGCGGTACATGTCCCACACCCACGCGTCCGCCATCGACACCTCGAAGAACACCTCGCCCTGCACCGAGTGCACCTGCATCTCGTAGTCGTTGGTGAGGTAGAAACGGCGTTCGGTCTCGATCACATAGGTGAAGAGCCCGACCACGTCCCGGTACTCCCGGTAGAGCTTCAGCTCCATATCGGTCTCGTACTTTTCGAGGTCTTCGGCACTCATGGCGTGATCCCCTTCAGCCGTGCGTTACCTCATTGTGCGCCACCGGCCGCGTCGGCACGCCGCCGGTGGCCCGTCCGGGACGCCCGGCGGGCGAGCGGCCCGTACGCGGCGCCCGCGAAGATCAGCACGGCCCCGCCGCCCATGGCCCAGCACAGGGGCCGCAGCGGTCCCGGTTCCGAGATCCCGCCCGGCAGATCCGCGAAACCGCCGGGGCTCGGCAGGCCGCCCAGCCTGCCGAGCGGCCAGACCGTCGCCTCGACCCGGGCCTCCACCGTCTCGCGCGGCACGGTCCCGGTCTGTGTCTCCGTGATGTGGCTGCGCGAGTCGAGCGAGTCCATCCGGTCGTCGCCGAGGACGAACAGCTCGCCGTCCGGAACCGTGACGTCGAAGCCCGTGGCCGAGGCGCCGTGGCGGGAGTGCACATAGGGCTCGGTGACCGGCTCGCCGTTGATCCGCAGCCGTCCCTCCGCGTCGCAGCACGCGACCTCGTCCCCGCCGACGCCGACGACACGCTTCAGCATCGGGATGTCGCCCCACGTCTCGTCGCGGAACACCACGACGTCCCCGCGCCGCACGTCGTCCCCGTCGACGCGCTGGGCGAGGACACGGTCACCGGCCGCCACCGCCGGGGCCATCGACCCCGTCGGCACGGTGTACGGCTGGTACAGCAGCGCGGCCAGCACGAAGCCGCCGAGGAAGAGCACGCACCCGACGGCCACGGCCGCCCCGGACAGCAGCCGTCCCCTGCCGCGCCCGCCGTCCACCGCACCGCCCATCGGGTCCCCTCCCCTCTCCGCCGGCGATCCGCCGACGGGCCGGTGGAGACCCTATCGAGGGCGGCGGGCCGGGGTCAGCCCCGCGTGCCGTCTTCCCCGCCGTCCCGGACGGCGGCCGCGTCCTCCGGGCGGCGCAGCACCACGCGCCGCCGCCACAGGACCAGCGGCACGGCGCCCGCGAGGCCGACCGCGCCCGGCGCGACCACGGCCGCCGCACTCGTCACGGAGTCGAACGTGCCGGGCACGGGCAGGGTGCTCCAGCGCGTCACCGGCCAGGCGACGACGATGGCGCGGCCGACGACCTCGTCCTCGGAGATGGTGCCGCCGCCCTCCAGGTTCTGGTGGTAGCGCGAGTCCAGGGAGTTCTGCCGGTGGTCGCCCATGACCCACAGCCGCCCCTCGGGGACGGTGATCGGGCCGAACGGCTGGTCGTCGCACGGGGTGTTGCCCGGGAACAGGTAGTCCGACTCGTCCAGCTCCTGCCCGTTGACGACGACCTGGCCGCCCTGCTGGCACTCCACGGTGTCGCCGCCGACGGCGATCACACGCTTGATCAGGTCCTGGTCCTCGTCGGACGGCATGAGCCCGATCGCGCTCAGCCCGGTGCGCAGCGCCGACCCGATGCCGCCCTCGTCCTCGGGGCCGTCGTCCAGCCAGCCGCCCGGGTCGTGGAAGACGACGACCTCGCCCCTGGACGGCTCCCAGCCGAACCACGGCGTCAGCTTGTCCACGAGCACGCGGTCCCCGCGCTGCAGGGTGTCCTGCATCGACAGCGACGGGATGGAGAACGCCTGCACCAGGAACGTCTTGATGAGCAGCGCGAGGACGATCGCGATGCCGATCAGCAGCGGCAGCTCCTTCCAGAACGACCGCTGCTTGGCGGCCTTGCGCCCGTGCCTGCCGCCGCCCGGGGCCGCGGCCCCGTCGTCGGCCGGCCCGTCGCCGCCGTCTCCCGCACCGCCCGTCCCGTCGGCGTCCGGCGCGTCCGGCCCGTCGGGAGAGCCCACGGCCCGCTCGCCCGCGGTGGCGTCATCCACCGCCGCCTCGTCGCCCTCGCCCGGGCGCACGGCGGCGCCGTCCGGACGGGGGGACCCTTCGTCGGACGCTCCGGCACCCGGCGTCACCGGCCGGTCGTCCCCCGGCTCGTCCGCTCCGGCCCGCGCATCCACGGCCACATCCCCCACATCCGCTCCTCACGCTCCGCTCCAGCCCGATCCGCCACCGCGACAGGCCCACCACTCCCATAACGAGCGGGAGTTCCACAGGGATCGGCAGTGACGCCATCTCCTCGCGGCCCGCCTCGGCGCCAGGGCCCGCGCGGGCCGCGGCGGCGCCCGCCCCCGGTTCCGGCACCTCCGCGAACGGACCGTCGTCACCGAGTCCCCGCCAGTGGGAGAACGGCCACGCGATCACGACCGCCCGGCCCACGAGAAGGTCAACGGGTACCGTACCCTGCCACTCGTCGTCGAGGTGGTAGCGGGAATCCGAGGAGTCCGACCGGTGGTCGCCGAGGACGAAGAGGCGGCCCTCGGGGACGGTCACCTCGAACTCGATCTCCGACGGCGCGTCCCCGGGGTGGAGGTACGGCTCGTCGAGCGGCGCGCCGTTGACCGTCACCCGGCCCCCGGCGTCGCAGCAGGCGACCGTGTCGCCGCCGACGCCGACGACCCGCTTAATGAGGTCCTGGTCGTCGGCCGACGGCAGCAGCCCGATCCAGGTGAGCGCGTCCCTGACCTGCTTGATCCCGACCGGGGCGTCGTCGCCCTGCCCCGCCTGCTCGCCCTGGAGCCAGCCGCCCGGGTCGCGGAAGACCACGACGTCGCCGCGGTCCGGCTCCCAGCCGAACCACGGCGTCAGCTTGTCCACGAGCACGCGGTCGTTGATCCGTATCGTCTGCTCCATCGAGCCGCTGGGGATCACGAACGCCTGGACCAGGAACGTCTTCAGCACCACCGCGATCAGCAGCGCCGTGCCGACGAGCAGCGGCACCTCGCGGGTGGCCCGCAGCCGCCTGCGCCGCCTGATGCGCCGGGCGGCCCGCCGCCGGTCCGCCCGGCCCTCGCCGGGACCGCGCAGTGTGGCGCGCGGCTCCTCCGCCGCGCCCGCGCCCGAGGACGCGGCGACCGGCTCGCGCCGCGCCCTGCCGCCCCCGGCCCGCCGGTGCCCGGCGTGGCGGCGGCCGCCTTCCGGCGGGGGCGCGTGGTCCCGGTCCTGGTCACTCATCCCCTGAGTCCACCGATCCCCAGCGGCCGACCGGCCACGCGATCCACTGCACCCGCCCGACGACCCGGTCCACGGGGACCGTGCCGCCCCCGGGGGAGCCGAGGTACTGCCGTGAGTCCGCGGAGTCGGAGCGGTGGTCGCCCATCACCCACAAGCGTCCCTCCGGCACCTCGATGTCAAACCCGACCTCGGACGGCGCGTCGCCCGGGTACAGGTACGGCTCGTCCAGCGGCTCGCCGTTCACCTCGATCCGGCCCCGGTCGTCGCAGCAGCGGACATGGTCGCCGCCGACGCCGATGACGCGCTTCACGAAGTCGGTCTCCGCCGGCTCGGCGAGCCCGACCGCCGCGGCGGCGCCGTGCAGCAGGCCGAGCAGCGGCCCCCGGTCGTCGGGCGGCTCGGCGGCGGTGAACGAGCCCGTGCCGTCGAAGACGATCACGTCCCCGCGCCGCACCGGGTCCCCGAAGCGGTACGCCAGCTTGTCGACGAGCACCCTGTCCCCGGCCCGCAGCGTGCCCTCCATGGAGCCGCTGGGGATGCGGAACGGCTGGACGATCCACGCGCTCACGCACCAGGTGACGACCACCGTCGCGGCGACCGCGGCGGTCCACAGACGCGCGGAGCGCGACCGCCACCACCCGCCGGGCGAAGGGCGGGAGGCGGGATCGCGCTCCGGGGGCCGTGCGTCGGTATCCGTCACGCCGTGATGGTAACCGGACGGAGGACCTGCTCAGTTGTCGCGCTTCTCCTTGATCTTGGCCGCCTTGCCGCGCAGGTTGCGCAGGTAGTACAGCTTCGCGCGGCGGACGGCGCCGCGCGTGACGACCTCGATCTTCTCCACGACCGGCGTGTGGACCGGGAAGGTGCGCTCCACGCCGACGCCGAAGCTCACCTTGCGGACGGTGAAGGTCTCCCGGATGCCCGCGCCCTGGCGGCGGATGACGACGCCCTTGAACTGCTGGACACGGGAGCGGTTGCCCTCGATGACGCGGACGTGCACGTTGACCGTGTCGCCGGGCCGGAAGGCGGGGATGTCGTCGCGCTTGGAGGCGGCGTCGACGCTGTCGAGGAGGTTCATGACCTGCTGCTCTCTTCGCCGGTGCCACAGGTCAACGGCGGTACGTGGTGTCTGGGTGTGTGCTCGGGCCCCGGCTCCGCGGGCGGGCGGCGGTCCCCCTGTGGCAGGGTCGCGCGCCGGGCGGAATGCCGGGCCGACGGCCTATTCTTCCACGGGCCGCGACGACCGCCCAAATCGCCCGTCGGGACCCGGCTCCCAGCCCAGCTCGGCGAGGGTGGCGCGGTCGTGCTTGTCGAACGCCTCCGGGTCGGCGCCCGCGACGAGGTCGGGGCGGTTCGCGCTCGTGCGGCGCAGGGCCTCGTCGCGGCGCCAGCGGCCGATCCGCCCGTGGTGGCCGCTGACGAGGACCTCGGGCACCTCGCGCCCGCGCCACTCCGGCGGCTTGGTGTAGACGGGCCCCTCCAGGAGCCCGGCCATCGCGCCGGGGGCGAACGAGTCGTCGCGGTGCGACTCGGCGTTGCCCAGCACGCCGGGCAGCAGCCGGGCGATGGCCTCGACCATCACGAGGACGGGGGCCTCGCCGCCGGCCAGGACGTAGTCGCCGATGGACACCTCACGGACGTCGCAGCGGGCGGCGTAGTCGTCGATCACGCGGCGGTCGATGCCCTCGTAGCGCGCCGGGGTGAAGACGAGCCACGGGCGCGCGGCCAGCTCGACGGCCAGTTCCTGGGTGAACGGGCGCCCGCTCGGCGTCGGCACGACGAGCACCGGGCCGCCGTCCCCGTCACCACCGTCAGCGCCGCCGTCTGAGGCCAGCACGGCGTCCAGTGCCTCGCCCCAGGGCTCGGGCTTCATGACCATGCCGGGGCCGCCGCCGTAGGGGGTGTCGTCCACCGTGTGGTGCCGGTCGTGCGTCCAGGCGCGCAGGTCGTGGACGCGCACGTCGAGCTGTCCCCGGGCGCGGGCCTTGCCGACGAGGGAGACGTCCAGCGGCTCCAGGTACTCGGGGAAGATCGTGACGACGTCTATCCTCACCTGGCGCCGTCCCCGTCGTCGCCACCGCCGTCACCCGGGTCCACGTCCTCCAGCAGGCCGGGCGGCGGGTCGATCACCACGCGGCGCTCCCGTACGTCCACCTCCGGCACGATCTCGGAGACGAACGGCACCATCACCTCGCCGCCGCCAGGACGGGCGACGATCAGCAGGTCCTGGCTCGGCAGGTGCGCGATCTCACGCACGGTGCCCACCGCCTCGCCCCCGGCCGTCACGACGTCGAGGCCGGTGAGCTGGTGGTCGTAGTACTCCTCGGGGTCGTCCGGGAGTTCGTCCGGGTCCACCTCGGCGAGGAGCAGGGTGTTGCGGAGTGCCTCGGCGCCGGAGCGGTCGGTGACGCCCGCGAAGCGCAGCAGCAGCCGGCCGCTGTGGACCCGGCCGCTCTCGATGGTCAGCGGGCCCGCGGTGTCCGGTTCGGTGACCAGCACGCTGCCGGGGGCGAGCCGCAGTTCGGGCTCGTCGGTCCGTACCTCGACGGACACCTCGCCCTTGATGCCATGGGCGCGGCCGATGCGCGCGACGACCAGGTGCACTGCTCTGTTCCCACTCCTCGGTTCGGCGGACCCGTCGGGTCCGGCCACGGACGTCACGAAGGGCCGGGGGCGGCGATCCGCCCCCGGCCCTTCGTGCGATGCCTTGCGCGCCCTCAGCGGATGTCGTCCGCGTCGACCAGGTCGACGCGGATGCCCTTCCCGCCGAGCGCGCCCACGACCGTGCGCAGCGACCTGGCGGTGCGGCCGTTGCGGCCGATCACCTTGCCGAGGTCGTCGGGGTGGACCCGGACCTCGAGCGTACGTCCGCGGCGCAGGGTGCGGGAGGCGACCTGGACCTCATCGGGGTGATCGACGATGCCCTTCACCAGGTGTTCCAGGGCCTCTTCGAGCATTCTCAGCCCTCGGTCGTCTCGGCCGGGGCCTCGGCGGCCTCGGCGTCCGCCTTCTTCTCGGCCTTCTTCTTCGGGGTGATGGCCTCGCCACGGGCCTCACCGCCGGTCGCCTTGGCGGCGGCCTCGAAGACGGCGCGCTTGTCGGGCTTGGGCTCGGCCACCTGCATGGGCGGCGGAGCCGGGAGGCCCTTGAACTGCTGCCAGTCGCCGGTGACCTTGAGGATCGCCAGGACGGGCTCGGTCGGCTGCGCGCCGACACCCAGCCAGTACTGCACGCGCTCCGAGTCGACCTCGATGCGCGACGGGTTCTGCACCGGGTGGTACAGGCCCAGTTCCTCGATGGCGCGGCCGTCCCGGCGGGTGCGGGAGTCGGCGACGATGATGCGGTAGTGGGGCGACCGGATCTTGCCCAGTCGCTTCAGCTTGATCTTGACGGCCACGGGAGTGGTGTCTCCTGCATGTTGACGTGATGGGCCACAGCCGGTCTCCGCGTGGGGATGCGGCGCCACGGGCCCGATGGACGCGCCAGCCGGAGGAGAGAGGGTCCTGTGCGACTGTCGAGTTCAGCCGCCCATTGTGCCACAGGACGTCAGTGGGGTGCCGACGCGGTCAGCGCCTCCACGATCTGGAACGGCTTCTTGCACGCCCCGCAGACGATGGGCGCCTGCGCCAGGACGGACGGGACGACCCGGACGTTCCGTCCGCACTCGCAGACGGCCTTGACCCGGACGCCGCCCCCGGAGGAGCCGTGCCGCGCGGCGGGGCCGCGGAAGGTGCGCTTGGTGTCGGTGGCGGTGGCCACGTTGTGCGCCTTCAGGGCACGGGCCAGCCGCTCGGCCGTGGGCCGGTAGCGGCGCCGGGTCTCCGGCGTCATGGCGACGAGCGAGAACCCACTGCTCGGGTGGGGGTCCTCGACGTGTTCGAGACCCAGCTCCTCGGCGATCGCGAGGAACCGTCTGTTGTGGTAGCGCCCGGCCCGCGAGGTGTCCCGGACACCCCGCGCGGCGGCGATGCCGTGCACGGCCTCGTGCAGCAGCCTTTCGAAGGAGAGCTCGGAGCCGCAGGCGGACGACGACTCTCCGATCAGGGACTCGGGGGCGGCCAGGTCCGGCAGCTCCGGGTGGTGCCGTTGAATGTCGGCCCACGCGTGTGCCAGCTCGGCGGCGAGAACTGGTGGTGTCGTGCTCACGTCGTACCTAACGAGCGAGTCCCCCGGGGTGTTCCGATTCCGGGTCAAGTCCCCGAATTTGCACTTACCAGTCAGTTCGGCTTCATTCCGCCGCCGCGCGCCCGGGGCGTACGCCCCGCCCGCCGGGGGGTCCGGCGGGCGGGACCCGCGCGTCAGTACGAGCGGCCGACGACCGCGAGGGTGCCGGGCGGGACCTCCCCGTCGACCGCCTCGGGCACGGAACCGTCCGCGCCGACCAGGCAGCGCACCGTGACGGCGTCCTGCGCGAGCCGCTTCTCGCCCTCCTCGCCCACCTCGGACCAGGGCAGGCGCGCCCAGCCGCCCGCCGCGGCGGCCTCCACGGCCTCCTCGACGGTCCGCACGTCGCTCGTACGGGACTCGCGGCGCTCGCGGGACTGGCGCAGCAGCAGCGCCTGGTCCTCCTCCAGCAGGCCGGGCAGCAGCGACGGCAGCGCGTCCAGGGCGACCGGCTCCTTGCCGCCGGGGATGCGGCGGACGAGCATCGCGGTACCGGCCGCGACGTCGCGCGGGCCCACCTCGACGCGGACCGGGACGCCCTTCAGCTCCCAGTCGACGGCGCGGCGGCCGAAGGGGGTGTCGGTGCGGTCGTCCACCTCGACACGGACCCCGGCGTCCGCCAGCGCGGCGCCGATCCTGCGGACGGTCTCCAGGACCTCCGGGTCGTCCTTGATCGCGAGGACGACGGCCTGGACGGCGGCGAGGCGCGGCGGGATGCGCAGGCCGTTGTCGTCGCCGTGCGACATGATCAGGCCGCCGACCATGCGGGTCGAGGCGCCCCAGGACGTCTGCCAGACCAGGTCGCGGCTGCCCTCGCGGGAGAGGAAGCGGGTGTCGAAGGCGCGCGCGAAGTTCTGCCCCAGCTCGTGGCTGGTGCCCATCTGGAGGGCCTTGCCGTCGCCCATCATGCCTTCGAGCGTGCGGGTGTTGATGGCGCCCGCGAAGCGCTCGGAGGGGGACTTGACGCCCGGCACCACGTCGATGGCCAGCACGTTCTGCATGAAGTCGTGGTAGACCTCGCGGTGGATGTGCGCCGCGTAGTCGCGCGCCTCCTCGTAGGTGGCGTGCGCCGTGTGGCCCTCCTGCCAGAGGAACTCGGTGGTGCGCAGGAAGACACGGGGCCGCATCTCCCAGCGGACCACGTTGGCCCACTGGTTGATCAGGAGGGGCAGGTCGCGGTAGCTCTGCACCCAGCGGGCGAACGAGGCGTTGATGATCATCTCGGAGGTGGGCCGCACGACGGCGGGCTCCTCCAGCTGCTTCCCGCCGCCGTGCGTCACGACCGCCAGCTCGGGGGCGAAGCCCTCGACGTGCTCGGCTTCCTTGGTCATGTACGACTGGGGGATGAAGAGGGGGAAGTAGGCGTTGCGCGCGCCCGACGCCTTGATCCGGGCGTCCAGCTCCGCCTGCATCCGCTCCCACAGGCCGTACCCGTACGGTCGGATGACCATGGTGCCGCGCACCGGGCCGTTCTCCGCCAGTTCCGCCTTGCTGATCACGTCCTGGTACCAGCGCGGGAAGTCATCCGCCTGGGGGGTGAGTACGGGAGCCTTTGCCATGGCGGAGATGGTACGGGGCGCGGCGGTCCGAGCGTGAATCCGTATCCGCGCGCCCCGTACGGGAGCGTCACTTCGGGGGCAGGATGTCCCGAAATTCCTTGGGCAGTTCGAAGTCGGAGGGGTCGGCGCCCGTGGCACCGAAGGTGCCGTCGGCGCGCTGCGCCTCCTCCTCGCGGCGCTTCATCGGGTTGCCCGACCTGCGGGCGCCCTTGCCGCGCTTCTGCTGCTGCTTGCCCTTGCGCTTGCCGCCGCCGCCCATCCCGGGGATGCCGGGCATGCCGGGCATCCCGCCGCCCTGCGCCATGCGGGACATCATCTTGCGCGCATCGAAGAACCGTTCCACGAGGCCCTTGACGGCCGAGACGTCCACGCCGGAGCCGCGCGCGATGCGGGCGCGCCGCGAGCCGTTGATGATCTTCGGGTCGTTGCGCTCGGCGGGCGTCATGGACTTGATGATCGCGGCGGTGCGGTCGACCTCGCGCTCGTCCAGGTTGTTGATCTGCTCGCGCATCTGGCCCATGCCGGGCATCATGCCGAGCAGCTTGGACAGGGAGCCCATCTTGCGGACCTGTTCCATCTGGGACAGGAAGTCGTCGAGGGTGAACTCCTTGGGGCCCTTGGCCAGCTTGCCCGCGAGCTTCTCGGCCTCCTCCTGGGAGAAGGTGCGCTCCGCCTGCTCGATGAGGCTGAGGACGTCGCCCATGCCGAGGATGCGGGAGGCCATCCGGTCGGGGTGGAACGCGTCGAACTCGTCCAGCTTCTCGCCGTTGGAGGCGAACATGATCTGGCGGCCGGTGATCTGCGCGATGGACAGGGCCGCGCCGCCGCGCGCGTCGCCGTCGAGCTTGGAGAGCACCACGCCGTCGAAGCCGACGCCGTCGCGGAACGCCTCGGCGGTGGTCACCGCGTCCTGGCCGATCATGGCGTCCACGACGAAGAGGACCTCGTCGGGGCGCACGGCGTCGCGGATGTCCGCGGCCTGGCGCATCAGTTCCTCGTCGATGCCGAGGCGGCCCGCGGTGTCCACGATCACGACGTCGTACTGCTTGTCGCGCGCGAAGACGATCGAGTCCTCGGCGACCTTGACGGGGTCGCCGACGCCGTTGCCCGGCTCGGGCGCGTAGACGGCGACGCCCGCGCGCTCGGCGACGACGGACAGCTGGTTCACGGCGTTGGGGCGCTGGAGGTCGCAGGCGACGAGCAGCGGGGTGTGGCCCTGGCCCTTCAGCCAGCGGCCGAGCTTGCCGGCCAGGGTCGTCTTGCCCGCGCCCTGGAGGCCCGCGAGCATGATGACGGTCGGCGCGGTCTTCGCGAACCGCAGCCGCCGCGTCTCGCCGCCGAGGATGCCGACCAGTTCCTCGTTGACGATCTTGACGACCTGCTGGCCGGGGTTCAGCGCCTTGGACACCTCGGCGCCGAGGGCGCGTTCCTTGACCTGCTTGATGAACGCGCGCACGACCGGCAGCGCGACGTCGGCCTCCAGCAGCGCGATCCTGATCTCACGCGTCGTGGCGTCGATGTCCGCCTCGCTCAGACGGCCCTTGCCGCGGAGGTTCTTGAACGTTGCCGCAAGGCGGTCGGAGAGAGTGTCGAACACGGCGCTGACTGTTCCTTAGAGGTCGGGGGAACGCTCGGGGAGCATCGGGTCGGCTGGGGGAACGGTGCCCTCCAGCCTATCCGCCCCGCACGGAAACGGTCAGCCCGCCGGTGGCGGGGTTCAGGCGGCCAGGGCGCGCTCCATCCCGGCGGCGAGGCGGGCGGCGTCGTCCGGGGGCAGCGGGGCGCCGTCCGGCCCGGTGACGTAGAAGGCGTCGACGGCGTTGGCGCCGAGCGTGCTGACGTGGGCGCTGCGGACGGAGACGCCCGCCGTCTCCAGGGCCTGCCCGATGCGGTGGAGCAGCCCGGGGGCGTCCTGGGCGCGGACCTCGATGACGGTCGCGAGCCGCGAGCCGAGGGGCGCGACGGTGACGCGCGGCGGCGGCGCCTGGGGCAGGCGGCGGCGCGGGCGGCGGTATGCGGCCTCCCGCTCGGCGAGGCGTCCGGCGATGTCGAGCGAGCCGTCGAGGGCGCGGACGAGGTCGGCGCGGAGGCGTTCCGCCTGGGGCAGGGAGCCGTACTCGGCGGCCACGCGCCAGTCGAGCAGCAGCACGGGTCCCTGGCCCGTGGGGTCGATGGAGCGCAGCTCGGCTGACCTGACGGTGAGGCGGTGCAGGGCGAGGACCCCGGCCATGGCGGGGAGGACCCCCGGCTGGTCGGGGAGGGCGACGATCAGCTCGACGCCGACGGGCTCGGGCTCGGGCTCGGCGTCCGCGTCCCGGCCGTCCCGGGTCGCGGGGCCGTCGGCGCCGTCGCCTGCGGCGGGGCCGCGCTCGGGCCGCGGCAGCAGGGCGAGCACGGGGGCGCCGGTGCGGGAGGCCTCGACGGCGAGGCGTTCGGCCGCGACGGTGGGGACCGGCGGGACGGCGCGGGCCGTTCCGCCGTCCTCGAAGGTCGCTCCGACGCGGGCGACCAGGTCCGCGATCAGCGAGGCGCGCCAGCCGGACCAGGCGGCGGGGCCGGTGGCCAGGGCGTCGGCCTCGGTGAGGGCGTGCAGCAGCTCCAGGGTCACGGGGTCGCCGACGGTCTTGGCGACGAGGGCGACGGTCGCCGGGTCGTCGAGGTCGCGGCGGGTCGCCGTCTCGGGCAGCAGCAGGTGGTGGCGTACGAGGGTGGCGAGCGTCTCGGTGTCGGCCTGGCCGAAGCCGATCCTGGCCGCCATGTCGCGGGCGATGGTCTCCCCCGCGACGCTGTGGTCGCCAGGCCAGCCCTTGCCGATGTCGTGCAGCAGGGCGGCGGCGAGGAGGAGGTCGGGGCGGCTGACGCGGCGGGTCAGCGCGGACGCGCGGACGGCGGTCTCGACGAGGTGCCGGTCGACGGTCCAGCGGTGCACGGGGTTGCGCTGCGGGCGGCAGCGGACGCGTTCCCAGTCGGGCAGGAGCTTCGTGATGATCCCGGCGGCTTCGAGCGCCTCCCACACGGGCACGGTGTCGGGGCCCGCGCCGAGCAGGGTCAGGAACTGTTCGCGCGCCTCGGCGGGCCACGGCACGGGCAGCCGGGCGTCGGCGGCGGCCAGGGCGTGCACGGCGGGGAGGGCGAGCGGCAGCCCCGCCTGGGCCGCCGCGGCGGCGGCGCGCAGCGGCAGCACCGGGTCGCGGTCGGCGCGTGCGGTACGGGCGAGGACGACCTCGCCCTCCTGCTCGACGACGCCCTCGGCGAGCGGCGTGCGCTCCTCCACGGGGCGGCGGGCGGTGCGGGAGCCGAGGAGCGTGCGGAGGCGGCGGCGCGCGGACCGGGCGCGCAGGACGCGGCCGACCTCGCGCCACGTGACGTCCGACGCGTAGCCGATCGTGCGGCCCGCCTCGTACACGCGGCGCAGGAGCGCGTCGGCGTCCAGCAGGCCGAGCGCCTTGGCCACCTGGTCCTGGTCCTCCAGGGCGAGGCGGTCGGTGGCGCGCCCGGTGGCGAGGTGGAGGGCGTCGCGGATGTCGAGGAGGGTGCTGCGGGCGGCCTCCAGGCCCTCGCGGGGCGCGTCGGCGACCCAGGAGGCGGCGACGGCGCGCAGGGCGGTCGCGTCGCGCAGGCCGCCGCGTGCCTCCTTGAGGTCGGGTTCGAGGAGGAACGGCAGCTCGCCGAAGCGGCGGGCGCGCTCGCGGCCCATCTCGTGCAGTTCGGGCAGGCGGGCGGGGGCCTGGGCGCGCCACTGGGCGAGGAGCGCGGTGCGCAGTTCGGCGGTGAGGGCGCCGTCGCCCGCGATGTGGCGTGCGTCGAGGAGGCCGAGGTGGACCTTGTGGTCGGCGGCGGCGGTCTCGTGGGCCTCGGAGAGGGTGCGGACCGAGTGGTCGAGGGCGATGCCGAGGTCCCAGACCGGGTACCAGAGGTGGTCGGCGAGTGCGGCGATCTCCTGGCGCGAGGCGGTGCCGTCGTGGAGGAGGAGCAGGTCGAGGTCGCTGCGCGGCGAGAGTTCCCCGCGGCCGTAGCCGCCGACGGCGACGAGCGCGACGCGGCCGGGGCGCGGTCCCTCGGCGAGGAGTCCGGCGAGCCAGGTGTCGGTGAGGCGTGCGAGTTCGGCGCGGCGCGGGCGCCCGGTGGGGCCGTCCGCGGTGAGGAGGCGCAGGCGCGCGGCCGCGTAGCCGCCGCTGGTGGGTGTCGTCTCCGCCGTCATGCGGTGGTGCCCTTCTTCGCCGGTGGGGGGTTTCGCCGGTGCGGGAGGTTCGCCGGTGTGGGGGCCGTCTGTGGGGTGGCCGGGCGGGGGCGGGGGCGCCCGCGCCGGGGGGGGGGGGGGGCGCCCCCCCCGCGGGGGGGGCCCGGGGGGGGGGGGGGGGCCGGGGGCGCCCCGGCGGGCGGGGCGCCCCCCCCCGGGGGGCCCCCCCCCCCNNNCGTGCGGGGGGGGGGGGGGGGGGGGGGGGGGGGGGGGGGGGGGGGGGGGGGGGGGGGGGGGGGGGGGGGGGGGGGGGGGGGGGGGGGGCCCCCGCGCGGGGCGGGGGGGTGGCCGCCCCCGGCTCGGTGGCGCCCGGTTCCGAGGAGAGGTCCGGAGGCCTACAGGGCGTCGGGGCCGCGCTCGCCGGTGCGGACCCGGACGGTGGTCTCGACGGGGAGGCTCCACACCTTGCCGTCACCGATCTTGCCGGTACGGGCCGCCCTGACCACCACGTCGATGATCTGCTCGGCGTCGTCGTCCTCGGTGAGGATCTCGACGCGGATCTTCGGGACCAGGTCGACGGTGTACTCCGCGCCCCGGTAGACCTCGGTGTGACCGCGCTGGCGGCCGTAGCCGGTGGCCTCGCTGACGGTCAGGCCGTGCACGCCGAAGGCCTGCAGCGCGTCCTTGACCTCGTCGAGCCGGTGCGGCTTGATCACCGCGGTGATGAGCTTCATGCGTCCACCTTCTTCTCACCCGTGACCGCCGCGCCGGCGGCACCCGGGACTGCGCTGACCGGCACGGAGCCGGTGCCGGTCTGGCTGAAGTCGTACCCGGTCTCCGCGTGGTACGCCAGGTCGAGGCCGGCGACCTCTTCCTCCTCCGTGGCGCGGAAGCCGATGGTCTTCTGCACCAGGAGCGCGATCAGGTAGGTGACGACGAAGGAGTAGCCCATGACCGAGAAGGCGCCGAGCGCCTGCTTGCCGAACTGCTCGAAGCCCGCGCCCTCGGTGGCGAGGAAGCCGACCAGCAGGGTGCCGACGACACCGCCCACGAGGTGGACGCCGACCACGTCGAGCGAGTCGTCGAAGCCCAGCTTGTACTTGAGGCCGACGGCCCAGGCGCAGATGGCACCGGCGAGGATGCCGATCAGGACGGCGCCCATCGGGTTGACGTTGGCACCGGACGGGGTGATCGCGACCAGGCCGGCGATCGCGCCGGAGGCGGCGCCGAGGGTCGTGAACGCGCCGTGGCGGATGCGCTCGTAGATCAGCCAGCCGAGGACGGCCGCGCCGGTGGCGAGCTGCGTGTTCAGCGCCATCATCGCGGCTGTGCCGTTCGGCGACAGGGCGGAGCCGGCGTTGAAGCCGAACCAGCCGAACCACAGGAGGGCCGCGCCGAGCAGGACCATCGGCAGGTTGTGCGGCCGCATGGGGTCCTTCTTGAACCCGATGCGCTTGCCGACCACCAGGGCCGCGGCGAGGCCGCCGGCACCGGCGTTGATGTGGACGGCGGTACCGCCGGCGAAGTCGATCACGCCCTGGTTGAACAGCCAGCCCTGGTCGACGGCCCACACCCAGTGCGCGACCGGGAAGTAGACGACCGTCACCCACAGGAAGACGAAGAGGACCCAGCCGGAGAATTTCACCCGGTCGGCGAGCGCACCGCTCATCAGCGCCGGGGTGAGGATCGCGAACATCAGCTGGAACACGGCGAAGGCCAGCAGCTCACCCTGGTCCACGGTGATGTCCTGGAATCCGATGAAGTCGAGATTGCCCAGGATCGGACTGGTGCTCGTCTCGCTGAAGGTCAGCGAGAAACCGTAGAGCACCCACAGGACGCTGACGATGCCGAGCGAGATGAAGGACATCATCAGCATGTTCAGCGCGCTCTTGACCCGGACCATGCCGCCGTAGAAGAAGGCGAGACCAGGAGTCATGAGCATCACCATCGCGGCACAGATGACCACGTAGGCGATATTGGTCGATGACTGCACTTCCTCAGGAATCAAAGTGGACGTCTCCTCAGAACGACGACCCGTGCGGGCATGTTTTCGGTCGGGTCAGGATTCGCCACAGCGTTTCGGAGGGCCGTTTCGGTCGATGGCCGCACTTGTTTCACGTAGGTGACGATGGCATAGCGCGTGTTACGCCCTCATGAAGCGGATCGTCGCGCCTGTCCCGCCGGGCTACGGTGTCCCGCACCTGCTCCGGCCGCCGCCGGCCCGCCGCGCGGCGGCGGAAACCGGCCGCGCCGACCGCATGGTTCCGCCCGGCGCGCCGAGGGCGCGCCGGGCGGGGCCACGGGCCGGAACAGCCGGTGGGAGCGGGTGTCGCAGGCGGGGGGAACGGGCGCGTCAGACCGCCCGGACGGCCGAATTCGCGGGCGGTTGCGCCGCGAACGCCGCGACGCTCTCCCGCACCTCGGGGACGTCGCCGAAGTCGCGCTGCGCCGCCGCGTACGTCTTGCGGAGCCGGTCGTTGACGCGCTCGGACCGGAGCCGACCGGCCAGTTCCGCCGCCTCGTCCGCCTGCGCCGCGAACGCCTCGGGCTCCCTCTCCAGCAGGTGCACCGTCGCCATGCCGATGAGGTTGAGTGCATACGAACGGTGGTGCGCCCCGCCCGGGTTCCGCTCGCGCTCCTCGCCGAAGAGCGCGACCGCCCGTTCGAGATGCGGCCTGGCGCGCGTCACATAGGTGGGGCTGCGTCCGGCCACGTAGGAGAGGTCGCGGTACGAGTGGCCGTTCTCCGCGTTCAGCTCGGCCTCGGAGAAGAAGCCGATCCAGTCCGGGTCCTGCTCGTCCGCCCCGATCTGGCCGAACGTCTCCTCCGCCATCCGCACCGCGCGGTGGCACTTGGCGGGCTGCCCCTGCGTCGCGTACGCGCGGGCCTCCATCGCGTACAGCATGGCCTGCGTCCGCGAGGTCGCCGTGTCGCGGCTGCCGTACTGGGCGAGGTGCACCAGTTCGAGGGCGTCGTCGCCCCGGCCGAGGTGGATCATCTGGCGGCACATCTTGGACAGGATGTACGCGCCGAGCGGCCGGTCGTCCGCCTCCTTCGCGGCGTGCAGGGCGAGCACGAAGTACTTCTGCGCCGTCGGCTGGAGCCCGATGTCGTAGCTCATCCACCCGGCCAGCTCCGCCAGCTCGGCGGTGACCCGGAACAGCCTGCGGCGCACCGGCTCGGGGTGCGACTCGGCGAGCAGGTCGGTGACCTCGTGCAGCTGCCCGACCACGGCCTTGCGCCGCAGGCCGCCGCCGCTCTGCGCGTCCCAGCGCCGGAACTGGGCGGTCGTCTCCTCCAGGACGGCCAGCTCCGGTTCGGAGATCCCGGACAGGCGCCGCGCCTCGCCGCGGCCGCCGCCCGCCACCGCCAGCAGCCGCGCCCCCGGCAGCGGCTCGCCGTCCGTGGGCGTGGGCACGAGCCACCGCTGCATGGGCTCTATCAGCGCGGGTCCCGCCGACATGGTGAGGGCCGTGCCGAGGAAGCCGCGGCGGCCGAGCATGAGGTCGCTGCGGGAGAACTCGTTGATCAGCGCCACGGTCTGCGGCCCGGCCCACGGCAGGTCGATGCCGGAGACGGCGGCCGGCTGGCGCGCGGAGCGCAGCCCCAGGTCCTCGACGCCGACGGCGCAGCCGAACCGCTCGGAGAACAGCTCGGCGAGGATGCGCGGGATCGGCTCGCGCGGCTGCTCGCCGTCGAGCCAGCGCCGTACGCGGGAGGTGTCGGTGCTGATGTGGTGCGCGCCGAGCCGTCTGGCCCGCCGGTTCACCTGCCTGGCCAGCTCGCCCTTGGACCAGCCGCTGCGCTGGAACCACGAGGTGAGCCGCTCGTTCGGCGGTTTGGCCTGGCTGTCACCACTCGCGTTGACCCCCACGGTGTCACGCCCCCGTTCCGGGTGTTGTCGGACGTGCGGACTGTTGACGGCACGTCTACCGATGAACCGAAAGTAATCCTACGATCACGGTACCGGTGAGGGGCAGCCCGTAAGCGCCACCATTCGCCACCCCTCCGCGTCCCCCTCATGCCCACCACGCGTGCTTCACCTGTGCGCGCACGCCGACCGCTTCGGGGAGGGCGAAGCACGCCGGGGGCGCACGTACGGCCGCGCGCTCCCCCGGGGCGCCACCCCCGGGCCGTAACCATCGGCGGGGCGGCCCGTTGGAGAGTGCATGGGCTTCACGATCGGCGGCATCCGCGAGATCCGTGACCTGCGGCTCGCGGCCCGGCGGCCGGGCCCGGTCTCGACCGCCGTCGCCGAGTACACCGGCCTGCGGGGCTGGGACGTGACGCCGGGCGCCTGGACCACCCGGGGCGCGCAGCACGGCACGGTCGTCTGCTCCTGCGGCAGCCCCCGCTGCTCCTCCCCCGGCGCCCACCCCCTCGATCCCGGGCTCACCATCCCGGCGGGCGCGACGCTCGACCACGTCGGCTGCTCCTGGGTGCCCGGCGCGTCCGTGCTGCTGCCCACCGGCCACAGCTTCGACGTCCTCGACGCCCCCGCCCCCGCCGCCCGCCGCGCCCTCCCCCGGCTGGAACGGCTCGGCCTGCCCATGGGCCCCGTCGCCCTGGCGCCGCACGGCCGCGCCTGGTTCTTCGTCGCCCCGGGCAGCACCGCCGAACTCCCCGCTCTGCTGCGCCGCCTCGGCTGGGCCGACGCGCCGCTCGACCTGCGCGGACTCGGCCCAGGACGGCACATCACGGCGCCGCCGTCCGACCACGGCGGCCACGGCCCGGTGCGCTGGCTGCGCGCGCCGGGCACGGGCGCCTCGGCCGCGCCGCCCACCACCCGGCTGCTGCTGGGCGCCCTCGCCTACACCTGCGTCTCCCTCGCCTCGCTGACCCGCCACGCCTGACCCGGCTCGTATACGGCCGCCCCTCGTACGTGCGACGGCCCCGGCCCGGTCTCCCCGGGCCGGGGCCGCCCCCCGGAACGTGACGCCTCGGCGCGCGTCAGGCCAGCAGCGCGTCCACGAACGCCTCCGGCTCGAACGGGGCGAGGTCGTCCGGCCCCTCGCCGAGCCCGATCAGCTTGACCGGCACGCCCAGCTCCCGCTGCACCGCGATGACGATGCCGCCCTTGGCGGTGCCGTCCAGCTTGGTGAGCGCGATGCCGGTGATGTCCACGACCTCCGAGAACACCCGGGCCTGCACAAGCCCGTTCTGCCCGGTGGTGGCGTCGAGGACGAGCAGCACCTCGTTGACCGGCCCGTGCTTCTCCACGACCCGCTTGACCTTGCCCAGCTCGTCCATCAGGCCGGTCTTCGTGTGCAGCCGCCCGGCGGTGTCCACGAGGACGACGTCCGCCGTCTCCGCGATGCCGTGCCGCACGGCCTCGAACGCGACCGACGCCGGGTCGCCGCCCTCGGGGCCGCGCACGGTGCGCGCGCCGACCCGTTCGCCCCAGGTCTGGAGCTGCTCGGCGGCGGCGGCGCGGAACGTGTCGGCCGCGCCCAGGACGACGGACTTCCCGTCCGCCACCAGGACGCGCGCCAGCTTGCCGGTCGTCGTCGTCTTGCCCGTCCCGTTGACGCCGACGACGAGGACGACCGCCGGGCGCTCCTCGCCCTCAACGGAGATGCCGCCCTCGGTGTGCACCACGCGGTCGAGGTCGGGCCCGACCAGGGTGAGCAGCTCCTCGCGCAGCAGGGCCCGCAGGTCCTCGGGCGTGCGCGTGCCGAGGACGCGGACGCGCTCGCGCAGCCGCTCGACCAGCTCCTGCGTCGGGCGGACGCCGACGTCGGCGGTCAGCAGGGTGTCCTCGATCTCCTCCCAGGTGTCCTCGTCGAGCCGCTCGCGCGACAGCAGGGTCAGCAGCCCCTTGCCCAGGGTGTTCTGGGAACGGGCCAGCCGCGCCCGCAGCCGTACGAGGCGCCCGGCGGCGGGCTCGGGCACCTCGACGGGCGGCGCCTCCGCCTCGGCCTCGACGGCGGGCGGCGAGGTGCCCGGCGGGAGGACGACGTCCTCGATGGTGCGCCGCGCCTCGTCGGGCGGCGCCTGCGAGTCCTCGCCGACCTGCGGCTCCGCGGGCGGCGCGGTGGGCGTGGGCCGCTCGCCCGGGGGCGCCGTACCGGCGCCGCGACCGCGCACGAGGAACGCCGCGATCGCGGCGACGGCGACCACGGCGATGACTACGACAAGGATGAGGATGTCCATCGATTCCCTTGGATGCTGCCTGTAGGAGGTGGGTGCCGGGCGACCCCAAGTATTGCCGACGCCGCCCGGCGCGGGGGGTCAGCCCATCTCCTCCAGCGCCTTGCCCTTGGTCTCGCGGACCCAGATGAGCAGGAACGGGATGGTCAGCAGCGCGATGCAGGTGTAGATGACGTACGCGCCCGACAGGTTCCAGTCCGAGAGGGTCGGGAAGCTCTGGGTGACGGCCCAGTTCGCGATCCACTGGGCGGACGCCGCCAGGCCCAGCGCGGCGGCCCTGATCCGGTTGGGGAACATCTCGCCCAGCAGCACCCAGACGACCACGCCCCACGACAGGGCGAAGAAGAGGACGAACGCGTGCGCCCCGATCAGCGCCACGGTGCCCTGGGGGTCGGGCAGGGAGATGTCGTCGCCGGAGCCGCGCTTGGCGGAGAACGCCCACGCGGTCGTGCCCAGCGAGACGGCCATCCCGATCGAGCCGATGAGCAGCAGCGGCTTCCGCCCGATCCGGTCCACGAAGATCATCGCGATGACCGTGCCGATGATGTTGATGATCGAGGTGGTGAAGGAGTAGAAGAACGAGCTCTCCGGGTCGATGCCCACCGACTGCCACAGCGAGTTCGAGTAGTAGAAGATCACGTTGATGCCGACGAGCTGCTGGAACGCCGACAGGACGACGCCGATCCAGACGATGGGCAGCAGCCCGGTGCGCCTGCTGAACAGGTTGCGCCAGGTGGAGCTGTGCTCGCTGTGCAGGGCGTCGCCGATCTCCCGGACCCTGGCGTCGAGGTCGGTACCCTTGGCCTCGACGTCGCCCAGCACCCGCTTGGCCTCCTCCGTCCGCCCGCGCGAGACGAGGTAGCGCGGCGACTCGGGGATGCCGAACGTCATCAGCCCGTAGACCAGCGCGGGGACGGCCTCGATGCCCAGCATCAGCTGCCACGCCTCGATGCCCAGCAGGTGCCCGCGCTGGTCGCCGTCGGCCAGGTTCACCAGGGTCCAGTTGACGAGCTGCGACACCGCGATGCCCAGCACGATCGCCGCCTGCTGGAACGAGGCGAGCCGCCCCCGGTACTCGGGCGGCGACACCTCGGCGATGTACGCCGGCGCGATCACCGAGGCCATGCCGATGGCGACGCCGCCGAGCGTGCGCCAGATGGCGAGGTCCCAGATGGCGAACGGCAGCATCGACCCGATGCCGCTGACGATGAAGAGGAACGCGGCGAGCTGCATGACCCTGATGCGGCCGACCCGGTCCGCGAGCCGCCCCGCGACCAGCGCGCCCACCGCGGCGCCGAGCAGCGCGATGGCGACGACCGTGCCGAGGCGCCCCGAGGAGACGTCGAACCGCCCGCGGATGCCCTCGACCGCGCCGTTGATCACCGAGCTGTCGTAGCCGAAGAGGAAGCCGCCGAGCGCGGCGGTGGCGGCGATGTAGATGACGAACGTCAGGTGGGGCGGGCGCCTCGGGGCTTCCGTACCGGCTTTCGAGGTCGGGGTCACGCTTCCCTCCAGGTTCCGTCCGACGGCATCGCCTGCCGTCTTCCCCGGCTCGCGTGGATCACCGATCCGGCTGCGGGTTCGAGGGTCGGCAGCGCTCTCCCGACGGGACAGCGTGCCCGAAGTCACATTACGCCCGAAAAGGGGCTATTTCACCCGCTGGCTCTCCGGCCGGCTCAGGACAGGCGCTGGCTGATGACCTTCGACACGCCGTCGCCCTGCATGGACACGCCGTACAGCGCGTCCGCGACCTCCATCGTCCGCTTCTGGTGCGTGATGACGATGAGCTGGGAGCTGCCCTTCAGCTCCTCCATGATCCGGATGAGCCGCTGGAGGTTGGTGTCGTCGAGCGCGGCCTCGACCTCGTCCATGACGTAGAACGGGCTCGGCCGCGCCTTGAAGATCGACACCAGCAGCGCCACCGCGGTGAGGGACCGCTCGCCGCCGGAGAGCAGCGAGAGCCGCTTCACCTTCTTGCCCGGCGGCCTGGCCTCCACCTCCACGCCGGTGGTCAGCATGTCCGACGGGTCGGTGAGCAGCAGCCTGCCCTCGCCGCCGGGGAAGAGCCGCGAGAAGACGCCCTCGAACTCGCGCGCCGTGTCGTGGTAGGCGGCGGTGAAGACCTGCTCCACCCGCTCGTCCACCTCCTTCACCACCTGGAGGAGGTCGGCCCTGGTCTTCTTCAGGTCGGCCAGCTGCTCGCTGAGGAACTGGTGCCGTTCCTCCAGCGCGGCGAACTCCTCAAGGGCCAGCGGGTTCACCTTGCCCAGCTGCTTGTACGCGCGCTCCGCCGCCCGCAGCCGTTTCTCCTGCCCCGCGCGGTCGAAGGGCCGCGGCCGGTTGCGCGGGTGGTCCGGGTCGTCCGGCAGCTCCTCGCCCTCGGCGGGCGGCGAGGGCGGTACGGGCTGGTCGGGGCCGTACTCGCGGACCAGCACGTCCGGGTCGACGCCCAGTTCCTCCAGCGCGCGGGCTTCGAGCTGCTCGATGCGCAGCCGCTTCTCCGCCCCCATGACCTCGCCGCGGTGCACCGAGTCGGTGAGCTTGTCCAGCTCGTCCTTGAGCCCGCGGCCGGCCGAGCGCTCGGCGGCGAGCGCCTCCTCACGCTCCGCCTTGGCGCGCTCGGCGGCGTCCCGTTCGGCGGCGGCGCGGGCGACGGACGCCTCGGCGTGGGCGAGCAGCTGCCGCGCGCCGTCCGCGACGGCGGCGGCGACCTCGGCCTCGTACCGCATACGGGCGCGGCGCCGCTCGGCGCGGACGCGGGCCTCCCGTTCGGCGCGGGCCGCGCGGTCGAGCCCCTCGGCGCGCCCGGCGAGGCCGCGCACCCGCTCCTCGTGGGTGCGGACCTGGAGCCTCGCCTCCATCTCGGTCTGCCGGGCGTTGGCGCCGTCGGCGGCGAGCCGGTCGCGGACCGACGTGTCCGGCTCCTCGTCCGCGTCGGCGCCCTCCTCGGCGGTGGCGAGACGTTCCGCCAGTTCCTCGGCCTGCTCGACCGCGCGGGCCAGCTCCTCCTCGGCCCGGGTGACGGCGGCGGCGGCGCGTTCGGCCTCGCCCGCCGCGCCCCTGGCCTGCCCCGCGAGGCGGCCGAGGTCCTGGGCGACGCGGGACTTGGCGCGTTCGGCCGCGCTGCGGCGCCCGGCCAGCTCCTCCACCCGGGCGGCGAGCGCGCGGCGCCGCTCCCCCGCCGCCTCGGACACGGCGGCCAGCTCGGCGCAGCGGGTGGTCAGTTCCCGCAGCTCGGCGGCCGCCTCGTCCACCGACGCCTGCACCTCCAGCAGGCTGGGCGCGCCCGCCGAGCCGCCGTGCGCGAGGTGGCGGGAGACGACGTCGCCCTCGCCGGTCACGGCGGTGAGGTCCGGGTGCGCGGCGAGCAGGGTGAGGGCCTCGTCCAGCGACTCGACCACGACGGTGCCGCGCAGCAGGCGGCGGACGGCCGGCATGAGGTCGGCCGGGCCGCGTACGAGGTCGGCTGCGCGGGAGAGCCCGTCGGGGGCCGGGGCGGCGGGCTCCTCCGGCATGCCGCCGAGCAGCAGCGCGGCCCGTCCGGCGTCCTGCTTGCGCAGCAGCCGCAGCGCCTCGGCGGCGGCGGCCGGGCCGTCCACGGCGATCGCGTCGGCGGCGGCGCCGAGGGCCGCGGCGACGGGCACCTCGTGGCCCGGCACGACGGTGAGCAGTTCGGCGGCGGGGCCGAGGACGCCGGTGAGCCGGTCGCCCGCGGACAGCAGCGCGCCGGTGCCGTCCTTGCGGCGCAGGCCGAGGGCGAGGGCGTCGTGGCGGGCGGAGACGGCGGCGCGTTCGCGCTCGGCGGTGGTCAGTGCGTCGCGGGCGCGGGCGCGTCCGGCCTCGGCGGCGGCCAGTTCGGCGCGGGCCGTCTCGTGCTCGCGCTCCAGCGCGGAGTCGCCCGCGTCCAGCCCTTCCACCTCGGCGCGCAGGGCCTCGTACTCCTCGCCCGCGCGCTCGGCACGCTCGGCGGCCTCGTCGCGGGCGGTGGCCAGCCGGTCGATCTGCGTCTGCGCCGAGGCCGCCCTGCTGCGCGCGGCGTTGGCCTGGCCGTGGAGGCGCGCGAGTCCCTCGCGGCGGTCGGCGAGCGCGCGGGCGGCGTCCTTGAGGCGGCGCTCCTCCTGGGCCAGGGCCCGTTCGAGTTCCGCGCGGTGGTCGACGGTGTCGTCCAGGGCACGGGACGCCGCTTCGAGCGCGGCGGTCAGCTCGGCCTCCTGCGCGCGGATGCGGGCCGCCTCCCGCTCCATGTCCTCGGGGTCGCGGCCGCGCCGCTCCTCTGGCGCCCCGGCGGCGGCGCTGGTGACGCGGGCGTCGGCGAGCCCGATCGTGCCGCGCACACGCTCGGCGAGCTGCGACAGCTCGTACCAGGTGGCCGTGGCGCGCTGGACGCGCGGGGCCAGCAGGCGCACCTCGGCCTCCAGTTCGGCCTCGCGGCGCAGGGCGTCCCGCAGCCGGGCCTCGGCCTCCTCCTTGCGCTGCTTGAGCGCGGCCTCGTCGGCGATCTCGGCGCTGAGCGCGGCGCGCTGCGCGACGAGGTCGTCGGCGAGCAGCCGCAGGCGGGCGTCGCGCAGGTCGGCCTGGATGACGGCGGCCTTGCGGGCGACGGCGGCCTGGCGGCCGAGCGGCTTGAGCTGGCGGCGCAGCTCGTCCGTGAGGTCCTGGACGCGCGCGAGGTTCGCCTGCATCGCGTCCAGCTTGCGCAGCGCCTTCTCCTTGCGCTTGCGGTGCTTGAGGACACCGGCGGCCTCCTCGATGAACGCGCGGCGGCCGGTGGGGTCGGCGTGCAGCACCGAGTCGAGGCGGCCCTGGCCGACGATGACGTGCATCTCGCGGCCGATGCCGGAGTCGGAGAGGAGTTCTTGGACGTCGAGGAGGCGGCAGGTGTTGCCGTTGATCTGGTACTCGCTGCCGCCGTTGCGGAACATCGTCCGCGTCACCGTGACCTCGGTGTACTCGATGGGCAGGGCGCCGTCGGCGTTGTCGATCGTCAGCGACACCTCGGCGCGGCCGAGCGGCGGGCGGCCGGTGGTGCCGGCGAAGATGACGTCCTCCATCTTTCCGCCGCGCAGGGATTTCGCGCCCTGTTCCCCCATGACCCAGGAAAGCGCGTCCACCACATTGGACTTGCCCGACCCGTTCGGCCCGACCACACAGGTGATGCCGGGCTCGAAGCGCAGCGTGGTGGCCGAGGCGAAGGACTTGAACCCCCGCAGGGTGAGGCTCTTGAGATGCACGCCGTGCGACTTTACCCGCCGGTTGTCCGTCCCCGGCTGTTTCGACGCGTCGGATGCAGGGCAGATCAGAGTCAGCACGTACGGCAATGGGGCGGGAGGCGGTTTCTCAAAGCCCGGTTTCCCGCGAATCGATCTTCGTGGCCCGGTCCTCTTCCGGAAATGACGAAGGGACGCCGAAGCGTCCCTCGCATTTCCGCAGGCGTCGAGCCGCGAGCGGCCTGTCCTCGCCGTTGAGGTCAGGTCAGGGCGGGCTCAGCCTGGGGCACATCGATGTTGTCGAGCACCGAGTCGCCGTGTCGAGCGGCGGCAGCCAGCGCGTCGTTCTCCGCCTGAACCCGGAGGAGCTGCGTCTCCAGGTCCTGTACGCGCTGCTGAAGCCGTCGCATCTCGGCGATGACTCGGGGGTCGAAGCCGCCGATGTGACCGAGAAGCGCCTTTGCCATGATGGATGGTCCTCCACACTGAGTGACCGACCGAAGCCGTTGGTGGGTCGTGAGGGTTGACTGCCGCGACGTCCGCCACACCCTGCTTTCGCGAGGCCGCACAGCGGAGAAGCGCGGGACTTTCAGCGTCTCACCAAAAAGTGGGACGGTCAACACGATCACACCGCGTATCGCCGAGGTGATCATTCACTCGGCGTCCTATGGCGGTTTTCGATCACTCTCGATCTCTCACGGCGGCTCCGCCCCTATGCCGCTGGTGGCCGCAGCCTTGCACGTCGGAGCGGTGTTGGCAACCCGTTTCCGGCACTTTCCCGGCCGCGGCGCGGGCCCGCTCACCGGATCGCGAAATCCGGATAGCCGCCACGCGGTGTGTCCCATATCTCGGTGACACCGTCCACGCGTCCGGGCGTGTCGCCCTCTCTGAGCCAGTCGAGCAGCCGCGCGCACTTCTCCCGGCTGCCCTCGGCGACCACCTGCACCCGCCCGTCCCCCAGATTCGAGGCGAATCCGCGCAGGTCGCCGATGGCCAGCGCCTGCGCGCGGGTGAACCAGCGGAAGCCGACGCCCTGGACGTGACCGCGCACCCACGCGGTCATCCGTACGCTCGCGGAGCCCTGCTCCGGCGGGGGTGCTGAGGACTGCATGTGACGCACGCTATCCGGTGTTTTCGCCGCGGGACACGTCCGCCGACCGGGCCATGCCGTACAGTCACGCGATGAGCATTCATCCATTCGGGTGAATTTGGATCTTGGTTGGCCCTCGACGATGACAAGGACGGTGTTGCGCATGGGACGCCATCGCCGCCGCCGGAGCCACGCGCGTACCGGCCTGATCGGCGCTTCCGCGGCTCTGGCCGTGGGTGCCGTGGGAGTCGGCAGCGGACTGCTGCCGGGCATGGGAGAGGCCTTCTCCCCCAGCGGCTCCCCCTCCACCGACGACATCCGCGCCCAGGGAAGCGGGCCATCGGCCCCCGGCTCCGTGTCACCCTCGCCGAACGGCTCGCTGTCGCCGCGCGAGCAGGCCACCGAGCCGGGCGCCAGCCGCAGCTCCGACCGCGGCACGCTCGACGACCGGGAGACCCCCTCCGAGACGGCCACGACGCCGCAGGAGGAGGACAGCCCGTCCGAGGAGGCACCGGAGACGACCGCGCCCGAGCGCACGGCGGAACCGGAGCGCACCGAGGAGGCCACGGCCCCCGAGCGCACCACGCCGCCGGCCGAGGAGGAGGAGACCGAGGCTCCGGCCCCCGAGACGCTCCGGCCCACGCCGAGCGAGGAGCCGAGCGCCCCCGCGACCGACGACAGGACCGCCGCCGTCCAGGCCGTGCTGGAACGGGTCAACGCGGAGCGCGCCGGAGCCGGTTGCCTGCCCCTGACGCTCGACCCCGCGCTCAACGCGCTGGCCGCCGGGTACAGCCAGGACATGGCCGCCCGCGGCTTCTTCGACCACACGGACCCCGACGGCCGCAGCCCCTGGGACCGTGCGGCCGCCGCCGGGATCGAGAGCATGGGCGGCGAGAACATAGCGCGCGGCCAGCAGGACGCCCAGGCGGTCATGGACGCCTGGATGGCCAGCGACGGCCACCGCGACAACATCCTCAACTGCAACTTCACCACGATGGGCGTCGGCGTCCACTTCGGTGAAGGCGGCCCCTGGTGGACGCAGGTCTTCGGCTACTGAGCCGCGTCCCCCCGCACGACGGTGCCCGCCCCCTTCCGAGGGGGCGGGCACCATTGCGTCAGATGCGTCAGAAGGGCGTCGGGGGTGCGTCAGAGGGAGCGCGGCGCCGGCTGGCAGCGGGGGCAGAAGTAGCTCGACCTGTTCATCCACGGCCGCCGCCGCATCTCCGTGCCGCACCGGCGGCACGGCAGGCCCTCGCGGCCGTACGCGTCGAGCGAGCGGTCGAAGTAGCCGGACTCGCCGTTCACGTTGACGTAGAGGCTGTCGAAGCTGGTCCCGCCCACCGCCAGGGCCGCGTTCATCACCGCCCTGATGTGCCCGACGAGTTCGGCCGTCCGCGGGCGGGTGAGCCCGGCGGTCGGGCGGTCGTAGTGCAGCCGGGTGCGCCAGAGCGCCTCGTCGGCGTAGATGTTGCCGACACCGCTGATCAGCGACTGGTCGAGCAGAGCGCGCTTCACCGTCGTACGGCGGCGGCGCAGCGCCGCGTGGAAGGCGTCCTCGTCGAACAGCGGGTCGAGCGGGTCGCGCGCGATGTGCCCGATGACGTCCGGCAGGCCGTCGGCGCCCACCGGGTGCAGCGACAGGCCGCCGAACGTGCGCTGGTCCACGAACCGCAGCTCGCCCCGCGCCGCGTCGTCGAACGTGATGCGGACCCGAAGGTGCTTCTCGTCCGGCGAGCCGTCCCGCTGCACGAGGAGCTGGCCGCTCATCCCGAGGTGGGCGAGCAGCGCCAGCTCCTCGCCCAGCGGCAGCCACAGGTACTTCCCGCGCCGCCGCACGTCAGTGACGCGCACGCCGCGCAGCCGCTCGGCGAAGTCCACGGCGCCCGCGACATGGCGGCGGACGGCCCGCGGGTGCAGCACCTCGGCCGCCGTGACGACGCGGCCGCCGACCCACCGGTCGAGCCCGCGCCGTACGACCTCGACCTCGGGCAGCTCAGGCAACGGACGCCCCGCCGTCCTGCTCGCGGGCCGCCGCCGCCGCGGCCGCCTCGGCCTCGGCGGCCGCACGCGCGGCGCGCTGGGCGTCGACGGAGGCGCGGATGGCGCGCCAGGCGTTCTCGGCGGCCTGCTGCTCGGCCTCCTTCTTGCTGCGGCCCGTGCCGGTGCCGTAGGTCTCGCCAGCGACACGGGCGGCAGCGGTGAAGGTCTTCTCGTGGTCGGGGCCGCTCTCCTCGATCACGTACTCGGGCACCCCGAGGCTCTCGGCGGCGCTCAGTTCCTGGAGACTCGTCTTCCAGTCCAGGCCCGCGCCGAGGCTGGAGGAACGCTCGATCACCGGGTCGAACAGGCGGTGGACCAGCGCGTCGGCGGCGTCGAGCCCCTGGTCGAGATAGACCGCGCCGATCACCGCCTCCAGCGTGTCCGCGAGGATCGACGCCTTGTCCCGGCCGCCCGTGCCCTCCTCGCCGCGCCCGAGCCGGACGAACGAGCCGAGGCCGAGCCCACGGGCCACCTCCGCGAGCGCCCGCGCCTGCACGACGGCGGCCCGCAGCTTGGCGAGCTGGCCCTCGGCGAGGTCGGGGTGCCTGCGGTACAGGGTGTCGGTGACGATCAGCCCGAGCACCGAGTCCCCGAGGAACTCGAGACGCTCGTTGGTGGGCAGGCCGCCGTTCTCGTAGGCGTACGAGCGGTGCGTGAGCGCACGCGCCAGAAGGGCGGGCTCGAGCGTGTAGCCGAGCCGCCCTTCCAGAGTCGCGAGGGACGAGGCCGTGTCCTGGGACGCCTGGGGTTGCGACCTCCTGGCGTGTGACATGGAGCCCGTCACCCGCCGATCAGACCTCGACGACCTGACGGCGGTTGTACGTGCCGCAGTTGGCGCACGCGGTGTGCGGCAGCCTCGGCTCCTGGCAGCGCTCGCAGCGCACCAGGTTGGGGACCGCAGCCTTCCACTGCGACCGGCGGTGGCGCGTGTTGCTGCGCGACATCTTCCGCTTCGGAACAGCCACGGCTACTTCTCCTGTGATCATCCCCGCTTCCGCGGGGGGCCTGTCGTGCTCGTCTCGCTGGTACTGCTGGTCGTGCTGGTCCTACGTGTCCTGCGTGTCCTGCTGTCCCGCCGGCGCCGTCCGCCCGGACCTAGCGGTCCGGACGCTCCGGGCCGTCGCCGGACTCCCCGGAGTCCGCCAAGTCCCGCAGCGCCGCCCAGCGGATGTCCACCGGGGCGTCGTGCCCATGGTCCGGGTCCTGCGCGAGCAGGGCCCCGCACTCGGGGCAGAGCCCCGGGCAGTCCTCCTGGCACACGGGCTGCAGCGGCAGTGAGAGCACCACCGCGTCCCGCAGCACGGGTTCGAGGTCGAACAGGTCGCCCTGGACGTACAGCGTCTCCTCGTCCTCCTCGTCGTCACCGGTCTCCGCGGGGCGGCGGCCGGTTCCCTCCGACTCGGGGTAGGAGAACATCTCCTGGAAGTCCGCCGTGACCTCGTCGGTCAGCGGCTCCAGACACCTTACGCACTCCCCCGCCAGCGGCGCGCGGGCGGTCCCCGTCACGAGGACGCCCTCCATGACGGACTCCATGCGCAGCTCGACCTCGATCCGCGCGTCCCCGGGCACCCCGATGACCTCGACCCCGAGATCGGCCGGTGCCGGGACGGTGCGGGAGACCCGTTTCATCGCACCGGGACGCCGCCCCAGTTCCCGTGTGTCGAACACGAGGGGGGCTCGGTGGTCCAGGAGGGCGTTCAGGGCCTTGTCGCTTTCTCGCGGATGAGGGGCTGTGCGGTCGCCGTGCGCGCCGGTCCCCCGACGCGTCTGGCGCGAGCGGGACCGGGCGGGCAGCCGCGTACACGGAGAGGTGGCGCGGCCGAAGAGCCAGCATACGCCACGGGCCGCCGGGCACCCAATCGGCCGGATCGGGCCCGGGGCGGGGTGCCGCGGGCGGGTCTAGTGCCTGCCCTGCTGGTACCTGCGGATCTGCTCGGCGTCGATCATGCTCGTGTCGAAGAGGCTGGTCTCGTCGAGCGCGGCGGGCTGCTGGTGCTGCGGCTGCTGGTCGTAGCCGTACCCGGCATTCTGCTGGGTGCCGTACGGGTCCTGCTGCGGGTAGCCGCCGGAGCCGTAGGGGTCCTGGGCGTAGGTGTACGTGCCCGCGTACGGGTCCTGCTGGCCGTAGCCGCCGTCCTGGGGGTAGCCGCCGGGCTGGGCGGCGTACGCGTCGGCGGCGCCCGTGTCGTAGCCGGCGGTCGCGGCCGCGGGTTCCGGCTGGTGCTGCCCCTGGTCGGTGACGGGCTGGTCCTGCTGCGGCTGGGCCATGCCGAGGTAGCCGTAGGTGTCCTGCTCGGCCCGCTGCTCGAAGTACGCGGCCGTCCGCGGCATGCCGCCGTCCGCCGCCTCCATGGCCTCCTGGGCGGCGACGTGCTCGGCCAGTTCGTCGATCGGCCGGTGGCCGGTGAGCTTCTGCCGCCCGCGGCCGACGGCTTCGAGGGTCTTGCGCAGGACCGCCTGGATCGCGCCGAACTGCGCCTCGACGTACGCGTCGGCGTTGGCGAGCAATTCCTGCGGGTCGCCCCGGTCGCCGCCGAGGAGCTTGTCCCGGCCCCGGTCGACCGAGCCGATGGTCTTGCCGAGGACCACCTCGAAGTTGGCCAGTTTGCTGTCCACGTAGTCGTCGGCCTCGGCCTTGACCTCGGCGGCCTCCCGCCGGGCCTCGGCGAGGATGCGGGCCGCCTCGTCCTGGGCGCGCTGGACGACCTCGGTGTTCTCGACGAGCGTGCCGCGTTCCTCGTGCGCCGCCTCGACGATGCGGCGCGCCTCCTGCTGCGCGTCGGCGACGACCTGCTCGCGGTCGCCGAGCACCTCGCGCGCCTGGGCCAGCGAGCCGGGGAGGGCCTCGCGCACGTCTTCGAGCCGGTCGAGCAGGTCGGACCGGTTGATGACGCAGGACGCCGACATCGGCATGCCCTTGGCGCCGCGCACGGCCGCGACGATCTCGTCCAGTTTCTGGTTCACGTCCACGGAGCGACTGTACGGCCAACCGGCGCCCGCCGGGCAGCGTTTGCGCCGCGCGGGGGACGCGGCGGGCCGGTCAGCGGGCGTCGAGCTTGGCCCTGACCGCCCGGAGCACCGGTCCCGGGACCAGGTGGGAGACGTCGCCGCCCCAGGTCGCGACCTCCTTGACCAGGCTGGAGGAGAGGAAGCTGTAGACGGGGTTGGTGGGGATGAACAGCGTCTCGACGCCGGAGAGGCCGTTGTTCATCTGGGCCATCTGCAGTTCGTAGTCGAAGTCGCTGACCGCCCGCAGGCCCTTCACGATGGCGGGGATGTCGCGCTGCTTGCAGTAGTCCACCAGCAGGCCGTGGTGGGACTCGACGACGACGTTGCCGTACTCGGTGGTGCACTCCTCGATGAGCGCGATGCGTTCCTCGACGGTGAACAGGCCCTGCTTGGACTTGTTCACCATCACGGCGACGTGCACGACGTCGTAGAGCCGCGAGGCGCGGTCGACGATGTCGAGGTGGCCGTTGGTGACGGGGTCGAAGGACCCCGGACAGACTGCGCGGCGCAACGCTCTCTCCCCAATCCGGTTCTGCCGGTCCTGCCGGTTCTGCGGGCCGGTCATGACCGGCCGTTCACGTCGTGGTCGGTGGCCCGGCCGTACCAGAGGGTTCCCTCTCCGTAGCGGCGCGAACGCAGGGCCTCGAAGCCGGGGGGCCAGGGGAACGGGCCGCCGCGCGTGGCGCGCTCGGCGGTGGCGAGCGCGCCGTCCGCGAGCCAGCCGCCGGTCAGCAGTATGACGAGGATCTCGCCGAGCGCGGCGTCCGTCGTGGCGTAGGGCGGGTCGAGGAAGACGAGGTCGTACGGCTCGGCCGGGGGCGGTTCGGCGACGAGCTGCTCGGCGCGCGCGGTGCGCAGTTCGGCGCCCGGCAGGGCGAGGGCCCTGATGTTGTCCCTGATGGTGCGGGCGGCCCGGGGGTCGGACTCGGCCAGCAGGGCGTGGGCGGCGCCCCGGGACAGGGCTTCGAGGCCGACGGCCCCCGACCCGCCGTACAGGTCGAGGACCCGGGCGCCGGACAGGGGGCCGGACAGCGCCTCCCAGGTGGAGAAGAGCCCCTCGCGCGCCCGGTCGGAGGTGGGCCGGGTGCCGCCGCCCGGCGGCACGGCGAGCCGCCGTCCGCCCGCGGTCCCGGCGATCACGCGGGTCATGTGAGGGTCCTCGCAGTGCTGTGCGTCGTCGTGGCCGTCGCCAGGCCGTCCGTACGCCCACCACGCTATACGGGCCGGGGCGGGGGGAGCCTGCCGGGTCAGGCGGGGGTGTCGCCCCTGAGGGGGCGGGCGTGCCGCCTGGCGGCCCGTCCGGCGGCGCTCTCGTCGGGGTAGACCTCGCAGACGAGGCGGCCGTCGGGGGTCTGGTCGTGCTCCAGTTCGTAGAGGCACAGCTCGCTGTCGTCGGCGAGCAGGAAGGCGTGTGCGTAGACCGAGCACCAGCGTCCCGCGGACCGGCCGCCGGGCTCGGGCATGCGCTCGATGAGGTAGCCGCGGGCGGCGGCGAGGAGGCGCAGGGTCTCCTCGCCCGGCCGGTCCGGGTTCACGGCCCGGCGCAGCAGGCGCCTGGCGTGGTCGGACGAGTCGCGCCCCGGATAGGCGCGGCGCTCCGGATGGACGCGCGGGCCGGGGACCCGGTCCGCGGGTCCGCCGGCGGCTCGGGCCGGCGGGCCCTGGTGGAACAGCCACTCCAGCTCCTCCACCGAGGGGACGTCGTCCCCCGGCAGGGACTCTGGCTGATCGGTCATGCGGATTCCTCCCGGTTTGACGCGCCCTGACCCGGCTGCGGGGGCACACACCGTAGTGCCCCGGCTGCTGCGTAGGGGTGCTTTTTACGGAAAGAGAGCCCAGCACGGAAAGAACGCAGCACGGAAAGAGAGCCCAGCACGGGATGACGATTCGGCCGCGGGGCGCCCGGGGCCCCCTCAGGGGCCGGACCGGCCGGGCGGGGTGCGCCGTTCCGCCCGGCCGGTCCGCGCCGGGTCACTCCGCGGCCATGTGCTCCTCGGGGGCGCCGACGAGGGCCGGTGAGACGTAGCGCGACCAGGAGAGGCAGCCGTCGGGCGGGCAGTACTCCGGGCGGCGCGGGTCGTGGCCCAGCTCGCGCAGCTTGGTGCGCACCGAGTCAGGGGTGCGGCCGAAGCGGGCGGCTATGCGCGCGATCGTCTCGCCCGCGTGGAAGCGCTGGGTGAGGTCCTCCTCGTGCTGCGGTATCCAGGGGGCGCCGTGGCCGGGGAAGAGTTCGCGGAGGATGTCGCGGTCGGGGATGGGTTCGGCGACGTCGGCGGCGAGGGCGAGGGCCCTGAGCGCGCGGTTGAACGCGATGCGCAGGGTCGGGACCTCCGCCAGGGGCATGGTGAGCGATCCGGAGGCGAGCGGGACCTCGGGCAGCGCCTCGCGCCAGCCGGTCAGGGTCAGGGTCACGGTGATGTCGTCGTCACTGGCCAGTTCGATGCGGAAGACCTTGTCGCCGAGCGGCAGTTCGTTGATGTGCCGGAATGCCATGCGGGCAACCCCCAGTGGTCCGGCCGCGGGCAATCCCGGATGGATCGCCGCGGACTGGGTCCATTCTCCCAGGCACCACTGACAATTGACGGGCCGTCAGCGACGCTGTCCGGGCGCGGTCAGCCCTTCTCCAGGAACTCCTCGCGGTCCGCGTCGAGCAGGGCGTCGAGCGCCGTGCGCAGGCCGGGGACGCCGGTCAGCTCCGGGTCGCGGTCCACCAGCGCGGCGGCCTCCGCGCGCGCCTCGGCGATGACGTCCTCGTCCTCGATGACGGCCAGCACGCGCAGGCTGCTGCGGCCGCCGGACTGCGCGGCGCCCAGGACGTCGCCCTCGCGGCGCTGCTCCAGGTCGATGCGGGACAGCTCGAAGCCGTCCGTCGTGGCGGCGACCGCGTCCAGCCGGGTGCGTGCCGCGCCGCCCTCGGCCGCGTCCGTGACGAGCAGGCACAGGCCGGGCGCCGAGCCGCGTCCGACCCGGCCGCGCAGCTGGTGCAGCTGGGAGACGCCGAAGCGGTCGGCGTCCATGATCACCATGGCGGTGGCGTTCGGCACGTTGACGCCCACCTCGATCACGGTGGTCGCCACCAGGACGTCCACCTCGCCCGCGGCGAAGCGGCGCATCACGTCGTCCTTCGCGTCGGGCGCGAGGCGGCCGTGCAGCACGGCGGTCCGCAGGCCCGCGAGGGGCCCGGCGGCGAGCTTCTCCGCGACGTCGAGGACGGCGAGCGGCGGGCGCCGCTCCGTACCGTCGGGGCCGTCGGCGCCGTCCTTGCCCTCCGTGCCGTCCGCCGCGTCCTGATCGCCGCCGCCGGACCCGCCGCCCGTGTCGTCGCCGATACGCGGGCACACGACGTACGCCTGGTGGCCGCCCGCCACCTCCTCCGTGACGCGCTCCCACGCCCGCGTCAGGAAGTGCGGCTTGTCGGCGACCGGGACGACATGGGTGGCGATGGGCGACCTGCCCTCCGGCAGCTGGTCCAGGACGGACGTCTCCAGGTCGCCGAAGACGGTCATGGCGACGGTGCGCGGGATCGGGGTCGCGGTCATCACGAGGAGGTGCGGTGGCCGTTCGCCCTTGGCGCGCAGGGCGTCCCGCTGCTCGACGCCGAAGCGGTGCTGCTCGTCCACCACGACGAGGCCGAGGTCGTCGAAGGAGACGACGTCCTCGATCAGGGCGTGCGTGCCGATGACGATGCCCGCCTCGCCGGTGGCGGCGGCGAGCAGGGCGCGGCGGCGGGCGGCCGTTCCCATGGAGCCGGTGAGCAGTTCGACGCGCGTGCCGCGCTCGGAGCCGCCGAGCATGCCGCCCTCGGCCAGGTCGCCCAGCATCGCGGTGAGCGAGCGGTGGTGCTGCTGCGCGAGCACCTCGGTGGGTGCCAGCAGGGCGGACTGGCCGCCCGAGTCGGCGACCGCGAGCATCGCGCGCAGCGCCACCAGCGTCTTGCCGCTGCCCACCTCGCCCTGGAGCAGCCGGTGCATGGGGTGTTCGGCGGCCAGGTCGGCGAAGATCTCGTCCCCCACGCGGCGCTGCCCCTCGGTGAGGGTGAACGGCAGCCGGGCGTCGAACGCGGCCAGCAGCCCGTCCTCGGCCGGACGGCGTGGCACGGCGGCCTGCTGCGCGGCGGCGCGGCGGCGGCGCGCGAGCGCGACCTGGAGGACGAACGCCTCGTCCCACTTGAGGCGCGTGCGCGCGGCGGCGACGTCGGCCGTGGAGCGCGGCCGGTGGATCTTCTCGAACGCCTCGGGCAGCGGCAGCAGTTCGCGCCGGCCCAGCAGGGCGGGCGGCAGGGGGTCGGCCAGGCCCGACCAGCCGGTGGCCTCCTGCGAGTCGAGGACGACGCCGACCGACTTGGCGATCCGCCAGGACTCCAGCTGCTTGCAGGCGGGGTAGAGCGGCAGCGGGCGGCCCGCGAACTCGCGGGCGGCCTCGTCGCCGCTCTCCTCGTCCAGCAGCTCGTAGGCCGGGTGGGACAGCTGGAGGCGGCGGTTGAACACGCCGACCTTGCCCGCGAACATGCCGCGCCTGCCGGGCACCAGGACCCGCTCGTGGTGCCGTACGGCCCGGCTGCCGAAGAAGACGAGCTGGAGCCGCCCGGCGCCGTCCGTGACGGTGACTTCGAGGCGCAGGCCGCGCCCCCGGTTGAACGAGAGGGTGCGGGCGTCCGCGACCTCGGCGACGACCGTCACGTGCTCGTCGAGCGGCAGCTCGGTGAGCCGCGTCAGCTCCCCGCGCTCGGCGTAGCGGCGCGGGTAGTGGTGCAGCAGGTCGCCGATGGTGTGCAGGTCGAGATGGGCGGCCATCACCTTGGCGGTGGTGCCGCCGACGGCTTTGGCCAGGGGCTCGGACAGCGCGGTCACACGGCCCATTGCACACCATGGCACCGACAATCGCGGTACGGGCCGCCCGGCCGCCGCGCGGCGGGGGCTACTCGACGCCGATCAGCAGCGGCACGCCCTGCCGCCCCTCGCAGACGACCGTGTCCACGCCGAGGTGCCCGCGGCGCACCTGCTCGCACAGCCGCGCCGCCAGCCCGGACGGCGCGCCCGCGCCGATGACGAGGGTGACCAGTTCGCCGCCCGCCGACAGCATCCGTTCAAGCACGTCGGCCGCGACCTGCCCGAGGTCGCCGCCGATCACCGCGACGTCGCCGTCCACCAGGCCGAGGACGTCCCCGGCCTGGCAGATGCCCGCCATGGTCCACGACTCGTGCTGCGCGACCGCGACCTCGCCGAAGCGGGTGGCGCCCGCCGCGGCCGTCATGGCGACCACGTCCTCGTCGAACCGGCGCTCCGGCGCGTGGACGGCGAGCGCCGCGATGCCCTGCACGGGCGAGCGGGTGGGGACCACCGCGACCCGTACCCCGGCGGCCCGCGCCTGCTCGGCGGCGGCGGAGGCGGCGTGCCAGAGGCTGTCGTCGTTGGGCAGCAGGACGACCTCGCCCGCGCGGGCGGCGAGGACGGCGGCGGCCAGTTCGGCGCCGCCGGGCGGCTCGCCGGGGTGGACGGTGAGGGCGGTCGCGCCCGCCTCGCGGCACAGCCCGGCGAGGCCCTCGCCCGGCATGACGGAGACGACGGTCCTGGTGTCGGCGCGCGGCGGGCGGTGCGCGGCGTCGTCGGTCAGCACGCTGATGCCGATGCGGTGCGGGCGTCCCGCCTCGACACCGGCCTCGACGGCGGCGCCGGGGCGCGCGGTGTGGACGTGCACGTTCCACAGGCCGTCGCCGCCGACGACGACGAGGGAGTCGCCGAGCGCGTCGAGGCGGGCGCGCAGGGCGGGGACGGCGGAGTCGGGGGCGTCCAAGAGGTAGATCACCTCGTAGCCGGTGCCCGCCGCGTCGGCCGCGGGCGCGGCGTCGCAGCCCCGGCGGCCGGGGGCGCGGCCGCGGCGTTCGCCGGGCCGTCCGGCGGGCGGGCGGCCGGAGAGTGCGGCGTCGAGCGCGTCGAGCACGGCGACCAGGCCGCTGCCGCCCGCGTCCACGACACCGGCGTCGGCGAGCACCTGGAGGTGGTCGGGGGTGGCGGCGAGGGCGTGGCGGGCGCCGTCGCAGGCGGCCGAGGCGATGTCGGCGGTACGGGCGCCACCGGGGGCCGTGGCGGCGGCGTCGGCCGCGGCCGTGGCGACGGTGAGCATGGTGCCCTCGACGGGATGGGCGACCGCCTCGTACGCGGAACGCGCCGCGTGGCGCAGGGCGCGGCGCAGCGTGTCGGGCCCTGCGGGCTCGGGCCCGGCGGCGAGGACGTCGGCCATGCCGCGCAGCAGCTGGGCGAGGATGGTGCCGGAGTTGCCGCGCGCGCCGATCAGCGCGCCGTGGGCCATGGCGCGGACGGCCTCGGCGAGCGTCGGGGTGCCGCTGTCCGCCGCCGCGACGGCCTGGGCGGCCGACTCGACGGTGAGGTAGAGGTTGGTGCCGGTGTCGCCGTCGGCGACCGGGTAGACGTTGATCGCGTCGATGTCCTCGCGGTCGCGGCCCAGCACGTCCAGCGAGAACCGGCACCAGCGCCGTACCGCTTCGGCGTCGAGCGGCTGCGGCACGTGGGCCTCCTCCCCGGTCGTCCGGTCTCGTCCGTCGCGAGGCAGCCCGGCGCCCGCGCGCTGGCAGCCTATGCTCTCACCGGCCCGGGGGGCGGCGGGGGAACGATTTCCCTGATCGGGACGGCCCGGGGTATGCTGCCCCGGTTGCCTGATGTCGCCGCCGTGTGGCGGCCGGACGTCGGGCGGACCCGCCGGGGTCGTCGGCCCCGGCTTCCCAGCGTACGTATCCGTCGCCCCGTCTCCACGGTGGTGACCCGTCTTTGGAGTGACCCGTGGCTGCCAACTGCGACGTCTGCGGCAAGGGGCCGGGCTTCGGCAACAGCATCTCCCACTCGCACCGCCGCACCCCCCGCCGTTGGAACCCCAACATCCAGCGGGTGCGTGCTGTCGTGAACGGGACGCCGAAGCGCCTGAACGCCTGCACCTCGTGCATCAAGGCGGGCAAGGTCACGCGCTAGCCCCCCGCGGCTTTCCCGGGCCGGTCCACCTCGTGGTGGACCGGCCTCTTGCATGCCCGCATGCCCGGCATGCCCCGGCACGGCCCGGCCGGTCAGCGGGCCCCGAACGCCGCGCCCGCGTGCCCGTGGTGCACGGGGCCGATGCCCGCGCCCAGCGGGAAGCCCGCCGCTATGGCGGCCGTCACGTACTCCTTCGCCGCCGCCACCGCCGTGGGCACGTCGTCGCCGTGCGCGAGGCGCGCCGCGACGGCGGACGCGAGGGTGCAGCCGGTGCCGTGCGTATGGCGGTTGTCGTGCCGGGGGGCGCGCAGCCAGTGCTCGGCGGCGCCGTCGGTGAGCAGGTCGGTGGCGGGCCCGTCGAGGTGGCCGCCCTTGACGAGCACCCAGCGGGGGCCGAACGCCAGCATCGCGTCGGCCGCGCGCCGCATGTCGTCCTCGGAGCCGACCCGGACGCCGGTGAGCTGCTCGACCTCGGGCAGGTTGGGCGTCACGACGGTGGCGGCGGGCAGCAGTTCGGCGCGTACGGCGTCGAGCGCGTCGGCGGCGAGCAGCGGGTCGCCGTGCTTGGAGACGCCGACCGGATCGACGACCACGGGCGCGTCGGTCGTCGCGAGCAGCGCCGCGACGGTACGGGCCAGCGCGGCCGTCGCCAGCATGCCCGTCTTGACGGCCTGGACGCCTATGTCGTCCACGACGCTGCGGTACTGGGCGGTGACCGCCTCCGCGGGCAGTTCCCACGCGCCCTGCACGCCGAGGGAGTTCTGCGCCGTGACGGCGGTGATGACGCTCATGCCGTGGGTGCCGAGCGCGAGCATGGTCTTGAGGTCGGCCTGGATGCCCGCGCCGCCGCCGGAGTCGGAGCCCGCGACGGTCAGGACGCGTGGAGGTGCCTGCATGGCGGTCACAGTACCCAGGGCGCGTCCCGCGCGGGCGGGCCGGTCAGGCGGAGAAGTGGTCCCAGCCGCCCGCCGTCGCCCAGGCCGCGCCGTCCACGGTGACGGGCGGCGCGTTCCTGGCGCGGGCCGGGAGCACCTCGCCGATCGTCCGCCAGCGGGCGGGCAGTTTGGTCTCCGGCGGGAAGACGGCGACGATCGCGTGGTCCTCGCCGCCGGTGAGCACCCAGGTCAGCGGGTCCACGCCGACGGCCTGCCCGATGTCGTTCATCTGCGCGGGGACGTCGAGGGCGGCGGAGCGCAGGTCGATGCGGACCTTGGAGCCCGACGCGATGTGCCCGAGGTCGGCGATCAGCCCGTCGCTGACGTCGGTCATGGCGGTGGCGCCGAGCGCGGCGGCGGCCGGGCCCGCGAGGTAGGGCGGTTCGGGGCGGCGGTGGGCCTCGACGAACGCGCGGGGCGAGCGGAAGCCGCGGGAGAGCACCGCGTGCCCGGCGGCCGACCAGCCGAGCCAGCCGGTGACGGCGACGACGTCCCCCGGCCGCGCGCCGGTCCTGGTGACGGGCTCGCGGCCGCCGAGGTCGCCGAGCGCGGTGATGGAGACGGTGATCGTGTCGCCGCGCACCACGTCGCCGCCCGCGACGCCCGCGCCGGCGACCTGGCACTCGTCGCGGATGCCGTCCATCAGCTCCACGGGCCAGGTGGCCGGGAGTTCGGCGGGGACGACGAGGCCGAGGAGGATCGCGGTGGGCACGGCGCCCATCGCCGCGATGTCGGCGAGGTTCTGCGCCGCGCCCTTGCGCCCGACGTCGTACGCGGTGGACCAGTCGCGCCGGAAGTGCCGTCCCTCCAGCAGGATGTCCGTGCTGGCGACGACCCGGCGGTCGGGTGCCGCGATCACCGCGGCGTCGTCCCCCGGGCCCAGCCGTACGGCGGGTGTCCCGCTGATCCGGGAGGTCAGCTCCCGGATCAGGCCGAACTCGCCCAGCTCCCCCACACTGCCCTTCACTCAGCTCTCCTCTTGTCCGTCCCGCTCGTCCGGCCGGCCCCGCAACGGCCGGCCCCGGCTCCGCCTGCCGCGATCGGCGCCCGCCGTGGTCTCCCGGCGCCGGTCGTGACGCGCTACGGTAGCGCCCCCAATCCTCGTAGCCGCTGTGGAGGACCCGTGGTGCAGGCGTACATCCTGATCCAGACCGAGGTGGGCAGGGCGTCGGCCGTGGCCGACGTCATCGCCAAGATGCCGGGGGTGGTGCAGGCCGACGACGTCACGGGACCCTATGACGTCATCGTCAGGGCGGAGGCCGCCACCGTGGACGAACTGGGGCGTCTCGTCGTCGCGCAGGTCCAGCGCGTGGCGGGTATCACGCGGACCCTGACCTGCCCCGTCGTCCATCTGTAGCACCCCGTATGCTCGCCGGGTGACTCTCACCGTACGCTGCGGTGGCGGGCGTTCCGCGGCCGGTCCCCGGCGGGCCGGGCTCGCCGCGGCCGCCCTGCTGCTCGCCTGCCAGGCCGCGCTGGCGGGCTGCTCGGGCGGCGACGCGACGGGCCCCGTCGAGGTCGCGCCCCCCTCCCCCGCGCCGTCCGGCGAGGCGGACGAGGTGTGCCGCGCGCTGGCGGACGCGCTGCCCGAACGTGTGGACGGCCACGACCGGCGGCCGACGGAGGGCGACTCGCCGTACGTCGCCGCCTGGGGCGATCCGGCGATCACGCTGCGCTGCGGCGTCGGCCGCCCGCCGGAGATGACGCCGGGCGACCCGGAGTACGACCCGTACACCACCGACGTGATGGCGGTGAACGAGGTGGCGTGGCTGGTGGACGAGGAGGACGGCCGGGTCAGGTTCACGACCTCGGAGTCGAAGTACTTCGTGGAGGTCGTCGTGCCGGACGACTACGCGCCCGAGGTCAACCCGCTGCTCGACCTCGCGGACCCGGTCCTGGCGACCGTCCCGCCCGACGACCTGCACGCGGACCCGGCGGCGGACTGACGCCCGCCCCCGGCCCGTTCACGGCCCTGAGCCGGGGTCAGCGCAGGCCGGTGGAGCGCCGCAGCGCCGCCTGGAGCAGCAGGTCCACCAATTCCGGGTAGCTCACGCCGGTCGCCTCCCACATCCGGGGGAACATGGAGATCGGTGTGAAGCCGGGCATGGTGTTGATCTCGTTGATGACGAACTCGCCGCTGTCCAGCAGGAAGAAGTCCGCCCGCACCAGGCCCTCGCAGGACGCCGCCTCGAAGGCGCGCAGCGCCAGCGCCCTGATCTCCGCCGTCTGCTCCTCGGTGAGCGGCGCGGGGACGACGCCCTCGGACGCGTCGATGTACTTCGCCTCGAAGTCGTAGAAGTCGTGCGTCGCGCTCGGCGGGATCTCGGCGGGCAGGCTGGCGCGCGGCCCGTCCTCGAACTCCAGCACGCCGCACTCGATCTCGCGGCCCGTGAGCTGCGCCTCGACGATGACCTTCGGGTCGTGCGCGCGCGCCTCCGCGATCGCCGCGTCGAGCCCCTCGGGGCCCGTCACCCGCGAGATGCCGACGGACGATCCGGCGCGCGCGGGCTTCACGAAGACGGGCCAGCCGTGTTCGGCGGCGAAGTCGGTGATCCGGCGGCGCGCGCCGTCCGGGTCCTGCTCCCACTCGCGCGGGCGCACGACGGTGAACGGGCCGACGGGCAGGCCGAAGGAGAGGAAGACGCGCTTCATGTACTCCTTGTCCATGCCGACCGCGGAGGCGAGCACGCCCGAGCCGACGTACGGCACCCCCGCGAGGTCGAGCATGCCCTGCAGCGTGCCGTCCTCGCCGTACGGGCCGTGGAGCAGCGGCAGGACGACGTCCACGTCGCCGAGGTCCTTCGGCACCGACCCGGCCTCGGCGAGCGTGATGTCGCGGCGGCCCGGGTCGACGGGCAGGACGACGCTTCCCGCGCCCTGCTCGGCGATCCGCTCGACGGTGGGCAGTTCGCGCCCGCTGATGGCCATGCGGTCGGGGTCGTCGGCGGCCAGGGTCCAGCGGCCGTCGGCGGTGATGCCGATGGGGAGCACGTCGTAGCGCGTGCGGTCGATGGCGCGCAGGACGGCGCCCGCGGTGACGACCGAGACGGTGTGCTCGGAGCTGCGGCCACCGAAGACGACGGCGACGCGCGGCTTGGGGCTCTGGGGGGAGTTCTCGCTGCTCATAACCCTGTGAGGCTACCTAACGGGAGGGCTGCGGTCAGTGGTGCTCGGCCTTGGCGGTTCGCGACATCAGCTCGCCGACCGCGACGAGGGGCTGCGTGCCCTCGTGGACGATGCCGACGACCGTCTCGGTCAGCGGCATCTCCACGCCGTGCCGCCGCGCCAGGTCGAGGATGGAGCGGCAGGACTTGACGCCCTCCGCCGTCTGCCGGGTGACGGCGATGGTCTCGGCGACGGTCATGCCGCGGCCGAGGTTGAGGCCGAAGGTGTGGTTGCGGGACAGCGGCGAGGAGCAGGTGGCGATCAGGTCGCCCATCCCGGCGAGGCCGGCGAACGTCTTGGGGTCGGCGCCCATCGCCTGGCCGAGCCGCGCGGTCTCGGCGAGGCCGCGGGTCATGAGGGACGCCTTGGTGTTGTCGCCCAGGCCCATCCCGTCGGCGATCCCGACGGCGAGCGCGATGACGTTCTTGACCGCGCCGCCCAGTTCGCAGCCGACGACGTCGGTGTTCGTGTACGGGCGGAAGTACGGGGTGTGGCAGGCCGTCTGGAGGCGGCGGGCGACGTCCTCGTCCGCGCAGGCGACGACGGCGGCGGCGGGCTGCCGTTCGGCGATCTCCCCGGCCAGGTTGGGCCCGGAGAGCACGGCGACGCGCTCGGGGCCGACGCCCGCCACCTCCCGTACGACCTCGCTCATCCGCTTGGCGCTGCCCAGCTCGACGCCCTTCATCAGGGAGACGAGGACGGTGCCGGGCTCCAGCAGCCCGCCCCAGTCGGCGAGGTTGTCGCGCAGCGTCTGGGACGGCACCGACAGGACGCTGAACTCGGCGCCGCGGCCGGCCTCCCCCGGGTCCGTCGTGGCCCGCACCCCGTCGGGCAGCAGGCAGCCCGGCAGGTAGTCGGGGTTGCTCCGGGTCGTGTTGACGGCTTCGACGACCTCCGGGCGGCGTGCCCAGAGCGTCACCTCGCAGCCCGCGTCGGCGAGGATCATGGCGAAAGCCGTCCCCCATGAGCCGGTGCCGTAGACGGCGACGCGTGTCACTCCGTTCTCTCCTCCTCAGGCGCGGGGTGCGTGCCGCGCCGGTCGGCCGAAGTCCTGCGGTGCACGTGGCGCCGGTCGGGCGGGGTCTCGTCGCGGATGCCGGCGAGCAGGACGGTGATGGCGTCCATGATCCTGTCAGACACCTCGCGCAGGACGTCGGCGGTCGGCTCCCGGTCGTAGAAGTCGCTGAGGTCCACGGGCGCGCCGGCGACGACCGTCAGGGTCTTGCGGGGGCGCAGGCGCGGTTTGATCGAGCCCGCGTACGGCGGCAGGACGGCCTGCGCGCCCCACTGCGCCACGGGGATCACGGGCGCGCGGGTCTTCAGCGCGACGCGCGCGGCGCCGGTCTTGGCCTCCATGGGCCACAGCGCCGGGTCGCGGGTGAGGGTGCCCTCGGGGTAGAACGCGACGCACTCGCCGCGCTGCACGGCGGCGACGGCGGCGCGGAAGGCGTCCGCCGCGTCGGAGGTCTCGCGGTACACGGGGATCTGGCCCGTCCCGGTCATGAAGCGGCCGACGAAGCCTTTGCGGAAGAGGCTGTCCTTGGCGAGGAAACGCGGCACGCGCCCGGTGTTGTACTGGAAGTGCGCGTAGGACAGCGGGTCGAGATAGGAGTTGTGATTCACGGCGGTGATGAATCCGCCCTCGGCGGGAATATGCTCCATTCCCCGCCAGTCCCGGTTGAACAGCGCCACGAGCGGCGGTTTTACCAGAATTGCGGCCAATCGGTACCAGAAGCCGATTCTGCGGCGAGACACTCGGACACCATCTCCTCTTGACTGCTCCGGCGCGGTCCGCCGCGGACAGTCGCACAAGTGTCGCCCCGGGGTGTAGGGCTGTCCAGCGGCGGCACCGCCCGCCACGACGGTCCAAGTTTGCACCCTGATGCCCGAAGCGCGACGGCCATCCCCGGGTGTCCCGGCGGTGTCGGGCGGCCGCGGACCTGCCCCCGGCCCGGCGGCGGGCCGGGGGAGAATGGCGTGGTGAGCGCGACGGAAGGACCCCGCTGGTCGTTGATCGTCCCCCTGAAGCCGCTGCGGCTGGCCAAGAGCAGGCTGGCCGATGTGGCGGGGGACGCGGTACGGCCGCTCCTCGCGCTCGCGTTCGCCGAGGACACGGTCGCGGCGGCGCTGACCTGCGCTTCCGTACGCGAGGTGCTCGTGGTGACGGACGATCCGCTGGCGGGGGGGCGATTGGCGCGAGCGGGCGCGCGTGTCGTACCGGACGCGCCGGGCAGCGGGCTGAACGCGGCGCTGGCGTACGGGGCCGCGACCGCGCGGGCCGCCAGGCCCGACGCCGCCGTGGCCGCTTTGAACGCGGATCTGCCCGCGCTGCGCGGCGCGGAACTGCTGCGGGTGCTCGGCGCGGCGTCGGAGCACGGGCGGAGCTTCCTGGCGGACGCCGCCGGAGTGGGAACAACGTTGCTCGCCGCGGCGGGTGGGGTGGATCTCGCACCGGCGTTCGGCGGGGCGTCGCGGGCGCGGCACCGCGCGTCGGGCGCCGCCGAACTGCTGCTCGACGGGGTGCCGGGCGCGCGGCGCGACGTGGACACCGGCGCGGACCTGCGGGCGGCGCTCGCCCTCGGCGTCGGGCCGAGGACGGCGGCGGGCGTGCGGCGGCTTACAGCGTTTGCAGCGTCAGGAAGGTGACGCGGCGCGCCGCGTCCTCCCCCTCGACCTCGATGCGGACGCGCTGCCCCGGCCGCAGCAGACGCAGGCCCCCCGCGTCGAACGCGTCGGCGTCGAAGGCGAGGGGCGTGCCGTCGTCCAGCAGCACGCTGCCGGAACGGGTGGCGGGGTCGTACGTGTACGCGGTGGCCTGCATGTGCCCGAGCCTACTGGCCGGGCGGTGACGGCTCCGGGGCGCGGCCGGCGGGACCGGCCGGGCCGCCGGGGGTGAACGGCGGCGGGCCGGACCCCGGTTGGGAGACCGGCCCGCTCGGTGGCCGAGCGCCGTGCGCCGTCACCCTCGGCGGGCGGCGGCCTTCGTCGCGGTGCGCGAGGAGCTCCGCTTGGCCGGGGCCTTGGTGGCGGTGGCCTTCTTGGCCGGGGCCTTCTTCGCGGCGGTCTTCTTGCCGGTGGCCTTCTTCGCCGTCTTCTTCGCCGCGGCGGCCTTCTGCGTGGTGGCCTTCTTGGCGGTGGCGGTCTTCTTCGCGGCCGTCTTCTTGGCCGCCGCCTTCTTGGTGGTGGCCTTCTTGGCCGCGCCGCCGGCGGCGCCCGCGGTCAGGCTGCCCTTGGGGGCCTTCTTGACGGCGACGTCGTTGCGCGGCAGTTTCTTCGTCCCGGCCACCAGGTCCTTGAAGCCCTGCCCGGCGCGGAAGCGGGGGACGGAGGTCTTCTTGACCCGCACGCGCTCACCGGTCTGCGGGTTCCGCGCGTAGCGCGCCGGGCGGTCCACCTTCTCGAACGAACCGAAACCGGTCACCGAGACCCGCTCCCCGGCGACCACGGCGCGGATGATGGCGTCGAGCACGATATCGACCGCGTCCGCGGCCTGCTGACGGCCACCGAGCTTGTCGGCAATCGCTTCTACGAGTTGTGCCTTGTTCACGTCTTCCCCTTCGCAGGCATTGCTGGAACGAATGCGTTCAAGCTTTTTCGCACGTTAGGCAGATATATATCGCAAATCAAACGCGAAACGGGCGAATCACCCTTGTGTCGCAACGAACTCGGCCGTCACGGAGTTCCGTCACGGCCGTCGCGGGACGGGCCCGGAGGCAGCCGGTCCGCGTCAACGTCCTCCATCAGCCGGTCCAGACGGCGGGCGGCACCGGGCAGGTCCTGCTTGGCCGCGGCGGTGATGACCAGCAGCTTCCGCGTGAGAGCCTGCCGTACGTCCGCGGGCACTTGCAGGGCCCGCACGCGGCGGTGCGCGTCCTTCAGGCGATCGGCGACGAGGTCGTAGAGTTCGAGTTGACCGTCGCGTTCCATGCGCCGATTGTGCCACCTTGAGGACGGTATCGCCCTCTAAGCCCCCAACGCCCGTGTCGGTGGCGGCGATCACGCGGAAACGCCCCCACCGGGCGGGGACCGGTGGGGGCGTTCGCTTGTGTGTCGGGGGGACCGCCGACGAGGCGTCAGGCGGCCTGTGTGCGCGGCTTCCAGGCCGGGCGCCCGGCCTCGTAGTCGGCGATGGCGTCCTCGTGCCGCAGCGTGATGCTGATGTCGTCGAGGCCTTCGAGCAGGCGCCAGCGGGCGTTCTCGTCCAGTTCGAACGGGGCGGTGATGCCCTCGGCGCGGACCTCGCGGGCCACCAGGTCCACGGTGACCTCCGCGGACGGGTCGGTCTCCGTGAGCTTCCACAGCGCCTCGACGGTCTCCTGCGGGAGGACGACCGTCAGCAGCCCGTTCTTGAGCGAGTTGCCCCGGAAGATGTCGGCGAAGCGGGAGGAGACGACGGCCTTGAAGCCGTAGTTCTGGAGGGCCCACACGGCGTGCTCGCGGGAGGAGCCGGTGCCGAAGTCGGGGCCGGCGACCAGGACGGTGGCGCCCTGGCGCTCCGGCTGGTTGAGGACGAACGAGGCGTCCTTGCGCCAGGCCTCGAACAGGCCGTCCTCGAAGCCGTCCCTGGTGACCTTCTTCAGCCAGTGGGCGGGGATGATCTGGTCCGTGTCCACGTTGCCGCGGCGCAGCGGGACGGCGCGGCCCGTGTGGGTGGTGAATGCTTCCATGTCGCTCAGACCTCCACGGGGGTGGGGACGTCGGCCAGGTCGGCCGGGGACGCGAGGCAGCCGGTGATCGCGGTGGCCGCGGCGACCTGCGGCGAGACCAGGTGGGTCCGGCCGCCCTTGCCCTGCCTGCCCTCGAAGTTGCGGTTGGAGGTGGAGGCGCAGCGCTCGCCGGGCGAGAGCTGGTCGGGGTTCATGCCCAGACACATCGAACACCCGGCGTGCCGCCACTCGGCGCCCGCCGCCGTGAACACCTTGTCGAGCCCCTCCTCGACGGCCTGGAGCGCGACGCGCACCGAGCCGGGGACGACCAGCATCCGTACGCCCTCGGCGATCGTCCTGCCCTCCAGGACGGAGGCGGCGGACCGCAGGTCCTCGATGCGCCCGTTGGTGCAGGAGCCGACGAAGACCGTGTCCACGGAGATGTCGCGGAGCTTCTGCCCGGCGGACAGGCCCATGTACTCCAGCGCCTTCTCGGCGGCGAGCCGCTCGTTCGGGTCGGTGAAGGAGTCCGGGTCCGGCACGCTCTGGGACAGCGGGGCGCCCTGGCCGGGGTTGGTGCCCCAGGTGACGAACGGCGCCAGCTCGGCGGCGTCGATGACGACCTCGTGGTCGAAGACCGCGTCGTCGTCGGTGCGCAGCGTCCGCCAGTAGGCGACGGCGTCGTCCCAGTCGGCGCCGCGCGGGGCGTGGTCGCGGCCCTCCAGGTAGGCGAAGGTGGTGTCGTCGGGGGCGATCATGCCCGCGCGGGCGCCCGCCTCGATCGACATGTTGCAGATGGTCATCCGGGCCTCCATCGAGAGCTTCTCGATGGCCTCGCCCCGGTACTCGATGACATAGCCCTGGCCGCCGCCGGTGCCGATGCGGGCGATGATCGCCAGGATCAGGTCCTTCGCGGTGACGCCCTCGGGCAGCTCGCCCAGCACCGTGACCGCCATGGTCCGGAACGGCGCCATCGGCAGCGTCTGGGTGGCGAGCACGTGCTCGACCTGGCTGGTGCCGATGCCGAACGCCAGCGCGCCGAAGGCGCCGTGCGTCGAGGTGTGGCTGTCGCCGCAGACCACGGTGGTGCCCGGCTGGGTCAGGCCGAGCTGCGGGCCGACCACGTGGACGACGCCCTGCTCGCTGTCGCCCAGGGAGTGCAGCCTGACGCCGAACTCGGCGCAGTTCTTGCGCAGGGTCTCCAGCTGCGTGCGCGAGACCGGGTCGGCGATCGGCTTGTCGATGTCGAGGGTCGGGGTGTTGTGGTCCTCGGTGGCGATCGTGAGGTCCGTGCGCCGCACGGGGCGACCGGTCTTGCGCAGGCCGTCGAACGCCTGCGGGCTGGTCACCTCGTGGAGCAGGTGGAGATCGATGAAGAGCAGATCGGGCTCGCCCTCCGCGCGCCGGACGACGTGGTCGTCCCAGACTTTCTCCGCCAGTGTCCGTCCCATGGCCTTCCCTCCGGAATCGCCGCTGATCGTCGGTGGACCGCCGTCCGTTCCCCTCGCACCGGACGGTGACCCCTGCGCGCGGGGAATCCCGCGAGCATGCCCCCAGCCTTGCGCTTTCTCTCGAAAAGCGGGCTTGCGTTTCACAGTGTGAGACGCGAGTATCGTTTCATGGACAACTCTAGCGGTGACACCAGCGGTGTGGGCGTGCTCGACAAGGCGGCCCTGGTCCTTGGTGCGCTGGAGTCAGGACCGGCCACTCTGGCGGCGCTGGTCGGGGCGACCGGCCTGGCCCGGCCGACCGCGCACCGGATGGCGGTGGCACTGGAGTACCACCGTCTGCTGGCCCGCGACATGCAGGGGCGCTTCGTCCTCGGCCCCCGGCTCGCCGAACTGGCGGCGGCCGCGGGCGAGGACCGGCTGCTGGCCGCCGCGGGACCCGTCCTGACCCAGCTGCGGGATCTGACGGGCGAGAGCGCCCAGCTCTACCGGCGGCAGGGCGACATGCGCATCTGCGTGGCCGCGGCCGAGCGGCTCTCCGGACTGCGGGACACCGTGCCCGTGGGCTCCACGCTGCCGATGAAGGCCGGGTCCGCCGCGCAGATCCTGCTCGCCTGGGAGGAGCCGGAGCGGCTGCACCACGGCCTTCAGGGCGCCCGGTTCACCGCCACCGCGCTCTCCGGGGTCAGGCGGCGCGGCTGGGCGCAGTCCATCGGCGAGCGGGAGCCAGGCGTGGCCTCCGTCTCCGCGCCGGTGCGCGGCCCGTCCAACCGCGTGGTCGCCGCGGTGTCCGTCTCCGGGCCCATCGAGCGCCTGACGCGCCACCCGGGCCGGATGCACGCCCAGGCACTCCTGGACGCCGCCGGGCGCCTCACGGAGGCCCTCCGCCGCAACGGCGGCTGACCAGCCGCCCCTGACCGCCCCCTCCCCCGTACGGGGCCGCCCGCCGCGAACCGTCAGGCCGCGGACGCCGGCCCGGCCTCCGTGCGGGCCGCGAGGCGGTCACCGGCCCGTTCGCCGCGGCGGCCCACGGGTATCACCCCGGTCGCAGCGCCGAGGCCGAAGTCCGGCATGGAGACGTAGACCGCCTCGTGGGCGCCCGCCGGGACGACATAGGTCTCGTGCCAGAACCCCACGCGGTTGCGCCCCTCGCGCATCCGCCGGTTGAACGCCGCCCAGGCCGGACGGTGCCGCCCCTCGCGGTCGCTCGCGTAGGCGAGCAGCTTCTCGTGCGACGACCAGTACTGCACCACGTAGATCAGCCGCGGGCCGCCGAACAGCAGCCGGTAGCCGAGCATCCCGCTGTCCTTGTCGCGGGCCAGTTCGGACAGCATCGGCGGCATCGCCCGGAAGGTCGGCCACCAGCTGCGCAGGTGCCGGAAGCTGTTGATCCGCATGCCGATCAGGAAGACGGTCACCTCGCCGGTGCCCGCCGCCGTCATCCGGCCCTCGTTGATCTTCGGCATCTGCCTCTCCCCTCGTCCGTGCCGTACCCGCCGCCCGCGCGTACGGGGACGGCGGCCAGACCGCCCCGCGACCGGGCGACGGTGTTGGATAGCTTCACTATCCATGGTTGGATAGTGCCACTCCCCAAAGGGATGCGCAAGCGGGAATCGACGAGGAGTGCACATGCGGCTGGCTGAGCTGAGCGCGCGCAGCGGGGTCTCGACCGCGACGATCAAGTACTACCTGCGGGAAGGGCTGCTGCCGCCCGGCGAGCGGATCTCCTCCACCCAGGCCGAGTACGACGAGGAGCACCTGCGCCGCCTGCGGCTCGTGCGCGCCCTGGTCCATGTGGGCCGCGTGCCGGTCGCGACCGCCCGCGAGGTCCTGGCCGCCCTGGAGGACGAGGACACACCCCAGCTGGAACGGCTCGGCACCGCCGTGGCGGCCCTCCCGACCGGCGCGACGGCCCCCGGCGACGACGCGGCGGCCCGTACCGCCGGGGAGACCGCCGAAGCGCTCCAGCGGCAGCTCGGCTGGCGCGTGGTGCCGGACAACCCGGCGCACCAGGGGCTGGTCGCCGCGCTCGCGACGCTCCTGCGCCTCGGCTACCCCTGCGACCTCGGCCAGCTGCTCCCCTACGGCAGGCTGGCGGGCGAGCTGGCCGGGCACGAGGTGGCGCTGATCGAGGACTTCGACGCGCCCACGACCCAGCTTGAGGCCGCCGTGGCGCTCACCGTGCTCTACGAGCCCGTGCTGCTGAACCTGCGGCGGCTGGCCCAGGCCGAGGAGGCGTCCCGGCGCTTCGGGCCCGGCACGGGCTGATGGGGCGGGGCGGGCCCGGCACGGGCTGATGGGGCGGGGCGGGCCGGACACGCGAAAACCCCCCGCCACTGGCGAGGGGTTCCGGCATGATCATCGAGGATCTCAAGTACCCCCGACCGGATTCGAACCGGCGCTACTGCCTTGAGAGGGCAGCGTGCTAGGCCGCTACACAACGGGGGCCCTCAACCCGGACCGACAAGAGATCCGGACCGTACCCCCGACCGGATTCGAACCGGCGCTACTGCCTTGAGAGGGCAGCGTGCTAGGCCGCTACACAACGGGGGCTTGATCTTGAGATAGACCGCTGGGGTACCAGGACTCGAACCTAGACTAACTGAACCAGAATCAGTCGTGCTGCCAATTACACCATACCCCACCAAAACGCCACCCCGCCGGGGGTGTTGTCCGGGTGATCGCTCCGGCGGCCCGTTTCCGGTCCGTCCCTTGCGACGCGCCAAACAATACCCGATCGAGAAGGGTCCCCCAAAACCGGTTCCCCGGCGGGCCGGCGGCGTCCGGTGCTCAGGCCGTGAGGCGGGCCAGCGCCGCGTCCACGCGGGCCAGCACGCGGTCGCGTCCCAGGACCTCAAGGGACTCGAAGAGCGGCAGCCCGACGGTGCGGCCCGTGACCGCCACGCGCACGGGCGCCTGTGCCTTGCCCAGCTTCAGCCCGTGCTCCTCGCCGGCCGTCTGCACGGCCTCCTTGAGTGCCTCGGCCGTCCACTCCGGCAGCGCCGCCAGCTTCTCCCGCGCGGTGCCGAGGACGGCCTCCGCGCCGGGCTTCATGGCCTTCTGCCACGACTTCTCGTCCGCCACCGGCTCGTCGAGGAAAAGGAAGTCGACGTTCTCGGTGATGTCGGACAGCACGGTCACCCGCGTCTGGGCCAGCGGCGCGAGGGCGGCGAAGGCGGCCGGGTCGTACTGCTCCGGCTTCCACGGCGCGTACGGGGCGCGCAGCCACGGCTCGCAGGCGGCCGTGAACTCCTCGGCCGTCAGCCGCTCGCGGATGTGCGTCGCGTTGACCGCCTCGGCCTTGGCCAGGTCGAAGCGCGCCGGGTTCGCGTTCACGGCGCCGATGTCGAAGGCGGCGACCATCTCGTCCATCGAGAAGATGTCGCGGTCCTCGGCGATCGACCAGCCGAGCAGCGCCAGGTAGTTCAGCAGGGCGCCCGGCAGGAAGCCGCGCTCCCGGTAGAGGTTCAGGGACGACTCGGGGTCGCGCTTGGAGAGCTTCTTGTTGCCCTGGCCCATCACATACGGCAGGTGCCCGAAGGCGGGCACGCCGCCGCCGCCCACGCCGATGTCCGCGAGCGCCCGGTAGAGCGCGATCTGCCGGGGCGTGGAGGAGAGCAGGTCCTCGCCGCGCAGGACGTGCGTGATCTCCATCAGCGCGTCGTCCACCGGGTTGACCAGCGTGTACAGCGGCGCGCCGTTCGCGCGCACGATGCCGTAGTCCGGCACGTTCTCCGGGGCGAACGTCAGCTCGCCGCGCACCAGGTCGGTGAACGTGATCGGCTCGTCCGGCATGCGGAAGCGGACGATCGGCGTCCGGCCCTCCGCCTCGTACCCGGCGCGCTGCTCCGGCGTCACGGTGCGGCAGCGGCCGTCGTACCCGGAGGGGCGGCCCGCGGCGCGGGCGGCCTCGCGGCGCTCCTCCAGCTCCTCGGCGGTGCAGTAGCAGTGGTACGCGTGCCCGGCATCGAGGAGGCGGGCGGCGACGTCGGCGTAGATCCCCATCCGCTGGGACTGGCGGTAGGGCGCGTGCGGGCCGCCGGTGGCGGGGCCCTCGTCCCAGTCGAAGCCGAGCCAGCTCATGGCGTCCAGCAGGGCGGTGTACGACTCCTCGGAGTCGCGGGCCGCGTCGGTGTCCTCGATACGGAAGACCGCCGTGCCGCCGTGGTGCCGCGCGTACGCCCAGTTGAACAGGGCGGTGCGGACCAGGCCGACATGCGGGTTGCCGGTCGGGGAGGGGCAGAAACGGACGCGGACGGTGGAGGGGCTAGTCACGCTTGACGACCTTGTTGGTGAGAGTGCCGATGCCTTCGATGGAGACGGCGACCTCGTCGCCGACGTGGAGCGGGCCGACGCCCGCGGGGGTGCCGGTGAGGATGACGTCCTGCGGGAGCAGCGTCATCGACTCGGAGACGTGCACGATCAGGTCCTCGACGGCGCGGATCATCTGGCTGGTGCGGCCGAGCTGGCGCTGCTCGCCGTTGACGGTGCACATGATGGCGAGGTCGGACGGGTCGAGGTCCGTCTCGATCCAGGGGCCGAGCGGGCAGGACGTGTCGAAGCCCTTGGCGCGCGCCCACTGGGCCTCGCGCTGCTGCACGTCGCGGGCGGTGAGGTCGTTCGCGCAGGTGTAGCCGAGGACGACGTCCAGGGCGCGTTCGCGGGGCACGTCGCGGCACAGGCGGCCGATGACGACGGCCAGCTCGGCCTCGTGGTGGACGTCGGACGAGATCGACGGGTACGCGATGGGGTCGCCCGAGCCGATCACGGACGTGGAGGGCTTGAAGAAGGTGATCGGGACGTCCGGCACCTCGTTGCCCAGCTCACGGGCGTGCTCGGCGTAGTTCCTGCCGACCGCGACGATCTTGCTGGGGAGGACGGGGGGCAGCAGCCTGACCTTGCTCAGCGGCACGCGGCGCCCCGACCGTTCGAACGCGGCGAAGGGGTGGCCCTTGATGATGTCGAGCTGGAGCCCGCCGTCCTCGGCGGGCTCCTCCTCCACCACGCCGAAGCCAACGGTCCCCTCGATGGAGAATCTGGCGATGCGCACGGCTGCGTACGTCCTTCACTGGCCGCTGTGAACCGGCTGTGCGGTTCCGGAAAATCTGCGGGACCAGCCTAGACGAACGGCCGCGCGGCGCGGCGTGGGCGGCGGACTCAGCGCAGGCGGGCCATGAGGGCGTGCTCGACGAGGGTGATCAGGGCGCTCTTGGCCTCGGCGCGGTGGCGTGCGTCGGTGGTGATGATCGGTGCGTCCGGGCCGATCTGCAGTGCCTCGCGGACCTCTTCGGGAGAGTAGGGCTGATGTCCGTCGAAGCCGTTGAGGGCGATGACGAACGGCAGGCCGCTGTTCTCGAAGTAGTCCACCGCCGGGAAACAGTCGGCGAGACGGCGGGTGTCCACCAGTACGACGGCGCCGATCGCGCCGCGGACCAGGTCGTCCCACATGAACCAGAAACGGTCCTGGCCGGGCGTGCCGAACAGGTAGAGGATCAGGTCCTGGTCCAGCGTGATGCGGCCGAAGTCCATCGCGACCGTGGTGGTCGTCTTGCCACCCGTGTGCGTCAGATCGTCGATCCCCGCGGACGCCGACGTCATCACGGCCTCGGTCCGCAGCGGATTGATCTCGGACACCGACCCCACGAACGTGGTCTTCCCCACACCGAACCCACCCGCGATCACGATCTTCGCGGAGGTCGTGGACCGGGACGGCGCGGTGAGACCGGCGTCGTTAGAGCTTGCGAAGTCCACTGAGCACCCTTTCGAGCAGTGTCACATCTGGCTGGCCACCCGGATCGCCTTCATGACCCGGCTGGTGAATGGCGACGAGCCCGGCCTCGGCCAGGTCGGCCACCAGAATCCGGGCCACCCCCAGAGGGATGGAGAGCAGCGCGGAAACCTCCGCGACGGACTTGACCTCGTAGCAGAGCTGGCAGATCCGCTGGTGCTCGGGGAGCTGGCCCTGGAGCTGCACCGGGTCGGCGGTGGTGCTCACCAGCGCCTCGATCGCCAGCTGGTACCGCGGCCTGGTCCGGCCACCGGTCATCGCGTAGGGACGGACGAGCGGCTGCTGCGGCTCGACGTCCGCGGGACGCCGGCCCGAGGGCGGCGGGTTCTGCCGGGCGGTGGGCGGGGTCCAGTCCCGCGCGCCCCCGCCGCCGTGGCCGTCCGCCGCGCCCTGGCCGGGGCCGCCCGCCGCGGGGGCGGGGCGTTCCGGGCGGGAGGACTCGGCGTGCGGGCGGCGCTGCGGCGGCTGACCGTGCGGGGGCGTGCCGTCGTGCCTGCCGCGCGGGTCCTGCGGGCCGTCCTGGGGAACGGCCTGCTGGTCCTGCGCGGGCCGCCGCCGCGAGCCGCTGGGGGCCGAGGGGAAGTTGAAACGCCCCGGGCGCCCTCCGCCGTGCGGCGGCTGCGCCGGGTACTCGTTGCCGTATGGTCCGCCTGGGGGCGTTGTCACTGTTCCTCCTCCGACTGCCTTCGCTCGTGAGCGGAAGCCGCGCTCATCTCGTCGCCACGCCTGGCACCTTATGGCGCCGGGGCCTCAATCCGCACATGTGGTCTGCTAGTTGAGCAGGCTTCCCTGGAGTTCGGCGCGGAGATCAGGCGTGAGAACGCTACCGGCACGATCCACCAGCAACGCCATCTCATACCCCACCAGACCGATGTCCGCCTCAGGATGCGCCAGCACCGCCAACGACGAACCGTCCGAGATCGACATGATGAAGAGGAAACCACGCTCCATCTCCACCACCGTCTGATTCACCGCACCACCCTCGAAGATCCGCGACGCACCCGCCGTCAACGACGTCAGCCCAGAAGCCACCGCCGCCAACTGATCCGCACGATCCCGCGGAAACCCCTCGGACAACGCCAGAAGAAGACCATCGGCAGACACCACCACCGTGTGCGACACCCCCGGGGTGTTCTCCACAAAACTGGTGATCAACCAGTTCAGGTTCTGCGCCGCCTGGCTCATCGGCCTCACACTAACGCTCCTGATCGTATTCGTCGTTCTGCGCGCCGCGGTCGTCCCGGACGCCGCGGCCCTGCTGCACACCGCGGCGCAGACTGCTCAGCCGGCCGCGGACGTCCTTCGGATCACGCGAGATCTGGGGTCGGTCCGGGGCGGATTCCTGTGGGGAGTGCTCGGTCAGATGTGCTTGCGGCACTCGTCGTGGGAGTCCGGCGGATGTGGTGCCGCCGGAGCGTTCCTCGCGGCGCGGCCCGCGATCCCGCCACGCCTCCCCGGACCCCGGCGGTTCCGCCGGGTCACGGGAATCGTCCCGCAGTCGCTGTGCCGGGTCCTCCTCGGGCTGCTGCATGGCTCGTTCACGGCGGGGTAGTCCCGCGCCGGTCGTGGCGCGGTCATCCGCCGCGACCGGTTCTGTGCCAGTGAAGCCTACGCGCTGCGCGGCCCCGGTGGGACCACCGCGGTGCGATTCCGCAGCGGGTGTGACCGGCTCGAAACCCCGCTGTGTCGTGGGATGTTCGCCCGACGGGGGCTCGGTGGTGCCGGTGGCGTACGGGGGCGCGTCCGCCGGTCCGAGCGCCGGGCGGCGTGCGTGGCGTGGTCCCTGGCGGCCCGCCGCCGGGGGGACGGGGGTGTGGGCGTCGTCCGTGTGGGGGATCGCGGGGGCGTGGACCGGGGGAAGCCCGGCGTAACCCCGGTCGTATGCCGCGCCGCCCTGCGCGGGCGTACGGGGCGTACGCGCCGGGGTGATCCGGTCCGCCGCGCTCCCCGGTCCGGCCTCCTCGTCGCGCGTCCCGGCGTTCGCGGGGGCGGGCGAGCACGCGGTCGGGGGGAGCATGACGACCGAGGTGGTGCCGGTGCCCTCGGCCGGGCGCAACTGGACGCGTATGCCGTGCCGTTCGGCGAGGCGGCTGACCACGAACAGGCCCATGCGGCCCGCGACGGCGGCGTCGAGCCTGGGCGGGTCGGCGAGGCGCGCGTTGATGTCCGCGAAGTCGGCCGGGGCGAGGCCGATGCCCTGGTCGTGGATCTCGGCGAGGACGCGGCCGTCGGGCAGGCGGGTCGCGGTGACGCGGACGGCGGTCTGCGGGGAGGAGAACACGGTGGCGTTCTCCAGCAGTTCGGCGAGCAGGTGCACGAGGTCGTTGACGACCTCGGCGTGGACCACCGTGGCGGCGACGCCGTGCAGCTCGATGCGGGCGTAGTCCTCGACCTCGGACGCGGCGGCGCGCAGGACGTCCACGAGGGAGATGGGCTGGTCCCAGCGGTGCTCGGGCTCCTGGCCGGCGAGGACGAGGAGGTTCTCGCCGTTGCGGCGCATGCGGGTCGCGAGGTGGTCGAGCTGGAAGAGGGAGGAGAGCTGGTCGGGGTCGGCCTCCTGGCTCTCCATGGCGCTGATCAGGGTGAGCTGCCGCTCGATCAGCCCCTGGTTGCGGCCGGAGAGGTTGCTGAACAGCGTGCTCACGTTGCCGCGCAGCACGGCCTGTTCGCCCGCGAGGCGGACGGCCTCGCGGTGGATCTGGTCGAACGCGCGGGCGATCTGGCCGATCTCGTCCCTGGTCGTGATGCCGATGGGCTCCACGCGGGTGTCGGCCCCGGCGGGGCCGCCCCGGGCGAGCCGGTCCACGACGGCCGGGAGGCGTTCGCCCGCGACGCCGAGCGCGGCGGCGCGCAGGCGGTGCATGCTGCGGCTCATCGACCGCGCGACGAGTCCGGCGACCAGGAAGGCCAGGAGGACGGCGGCGAGGACGGCGGCGGCGTTGAGCGCCATGTCGCGGCGGGCCGTGGCGGCGATGTCGCCCGCCTCGCGCACGGCGGCGTCCACGAGATCGGTCTCGATGTCGTGGTAGGCGTCGAACTCGGCGGTGGACGCCTGGAACCAGGTGCCCGCGTCCATGCCGTCCGGCAGGCCGCCCGCGGCCGTCGCGCCGCCCGCGAGGAGGGCGGTCATCGCGTCCAGGTCGGGCGCGGACGGCGCGCTCGCGGCCGCGCCCTCCGTGGCGTCCGCCATCGCGCGCTCCAGGCGGCGCGCGTCCTCCTCGGTCGCGGCGGCGGTGTACTCGCCGCGGGCGATCTCCTCCAGGCGGACGTAGGAGATGAAGGCGGCGCGCTGCTCGGCCGTGTCCTCCTCGCCGGGTCCCGGGGCGACGAGGAGGTGGACGCCGAGGGCGCGCTGGAGCGAACTGGCGGCCTTGGCGAGGGAGAGCGCGTAGACGCCGCGCCCGTAGGCCGCGAGGTTGCCGGTGCCGAGGCCCAGTTCGTTCGAGAAGGACATCAGGGGCCGCTGGACGCCGACGTACGCCTCCTCGGTGGCCGCGCCGGGCAGGGCCTCGGTGTACGCCTGCCGCCGCAGCGTGTCCAGGCGCGTCTCGGCGTCGTTGACGGCGGCGACGCGGCGGCGGATGTTCGGGGTGTCGGGGGCCGCGGCGGCGCGGGCGGCGAACTCCTCGCGCGCCTCGTCGGTGCGCTGCCGCGCGTCGGCGATGCCCGGGTCGTCGTCCCGGCCTTCGAGGAGCGGCCTGGCCGTGACGTCGCGCTCGTCGACGACGGCGTGGGCGTACGCGGTGGCGGCGCGGACGAGTCCGGCCGTGCGCTCGGCGTCCTCGGCCTCCTGCCAGCGGTCGTACGAGCCGTAGACCCGCAGGCCGCCCAGGACGAGGGCGACGAGGACGGGGATCAGCAGGATGGCGTTGAGCTTGGTGGCGACGCGCCAGTTGCGGAGGGCCAGGCGGGTGCCGGACGGTGCGGCGGGGCGTGGGCCGTCGGGGTACGGGGGCACCGGTCGGTCCGGTGCGTCGGGGGTCTTGCGCTTGCGGCTCACTGGTTTCCACCTCCCGGCACCGGCACGCGGTCGCGGACGGAGCCGTGACGTCTGCGGGGGTCGGGTGGATTCCAGCATGCCGCGCGGGGAGTTTCCAATCCCTGGAAACGCACAAGTTCGGACGAACTTGACGAGGAGGAAACGGACGCTTCGGCGCAGGCACCGCGAAACAGGCGATTGTTGTACGCGGAGGGGTCGGAGCCGTGTGCGGGCTGTTCGTGAAGCCCGGGTGAACGGTGGCCGGAGACGCGAAAGAACCCGCCCTGGACGTGTCGAACGACACAGGGCCGCGCGCGTCGTGCGCGGCCGGGCGGGTTCCGCTCAGTGAAGACGGGCGAGCAGCGCGTGCTCGACGAGGGTGATCAGGGCGCTCTTGGCCTCGGCGCGGTGGCGTGCGTCGGTGGTGATGATCGGTGCGTCCGGGCCGATCTGCAGCGCCTCGCGGACCTCTTCGGGAGAGTAGGGCTGGTGTCCGTCGAAACCGTTGAGGGCGATGACGAACGGCAGCCCGCTGTTCTCGAAGTAGTCCACCGCCGGGAAGCAGTCCGCCAACCGGCGCGTGTCCACCAGCACCACGGCACCGATCGCGCCGCGCACCAGGTCGTCCCACATGAACCAGAAACGGTCCTGACCCGGCGTGCCGAACAGATACAGGATCAGATCCTGGTCCAGCGTGATACGGCCGAAGTCCATCGCGACCGTCGTGGTCGTCTTCCCGCCCGTGTGCGTCAGATCGTCGATCCCCGCGGACGCCGACGTCATCACGGCCTCGGTCCGCAGCGGATTGATCTCCGACACCGACCCCACGAACGTCGTCTTCCCCACACCGAACCCACCCGCGATCACGATCTTCGCGGACGTGGTGTTCCGGGCCGGGGGCGGGTTCGCCGCACCGTCAGAGCTTGCGAAGTCCACTGAGCACCCTTTCGAGCAGTGTCACATCTGGCTGGCCACCCTCGCCCTCGTTGCCCGGCTGGTGGATCGCCACGAGCCCGGCCTCGGCCAGGTCGGCCACCAGAATCCGGGCCACCCCCAGAGGGATGGAGAGCAACGCGGAAACCTCCGCGACGGACTTCACCTCAAGGCACAGGTGGCAGATCCGCTGGTGCTCGGGAAGGAGTCCCTGGAGCTGCACCGGGTCCGCGCTGGTGCTCACCAGCGCCTCGATCGCCAGCTGGTACCGCGGCCTGGTCCGGCCACCGGTCATCGCGTAGGGGCGCACCAAGGGCTGGTCGCCCTCGTCGTCGAACGAGCCGTAATGATGCGACGCACCGTACGAGCCCTGGGAAGGGGGCGGGGTGATCATGGCTCCTCCGAGCTGATGGCAAGAGATCGGCGAGGCGGTCAATGGTGCTCATGTGGGGGGAGCTTTCGATCAGTTAAGCAAACTGCCCTGGAGTTCGGCGCGGAGATCAGGCGTGAGAACGCTACCGGCACGATCCACCAGCAACGCCATCTCATACCCCACCAGACCGATGTCCGCCTCAGGATGCGCCAGCACCGCCAACGACGAACCGTCCGAGATCGACATGATGAAGAGGAAACCACGCTCCATCTCCACCACCGTCTGATTCACCGCACCACCCTCGAAGATCCGCGACGCACCCGCCGTCAACGACGTCAGCCCAGAAGCCACCGCCGCCAACTGATCCGCACGATCCCGCGGAAACCCCTCGGACAACGCCAGAAGAAGACCATCGGCAGACACCACCACCGTGTGCGACACCCCCGGGGTGTTCTCCACAAAACTGGTGATCAACCAGTTCAGGTTCTGCGCCGCCTGGCTCATCGGCCTCACACTAACGCTCCTACTGGTACGTGGGGCCGAAGCCCCGGTCCGGCCGACCAGGCGGGTTACCGGCCTGGCGTCCCTGCTGAATCCCCCGGCGGAGGTTGGTCAGCCGGCCCCTGACATCGTCCGGGCGCCGGGAGACCGACGGACCGGCCGGGGCGGCCTGCTGGTGCTGCTGCGCGGCACCGGCCACGAGATTGGCCCGCGGCACGCGCCGGGGAAGCCCCGAGGTCGTGACCCCGCCGGCGGACGGCTGGCGCAGCTGCTCCGCCTGGCGCCACCGCTCGTCGTTGGGCGACGTGCGCCAGGTGCCCCCCGCGTCACCGGCGGGCTCCCGCCGGGGGGCGGAAGTCTGCGCCGGCCGGCGTGCGCCGGACTGCGGCCCCGGCTGGGCGGGCCGCGGCGGCAGGGGCGGGGGCGGGGCCTGGGGGGCCTGCTGCGGGGAGCTGTCCTGCTCCCCCGAGGACGGCGCGTCCGGTGGGGCGGGCGCGCGACGGAGACCGAACCAGGTCGACTCCATCTCCTCGAAGATCGGTGTGCGCTCGGACGTGCGCGGGAACTGCCGTGCCGACAGCGGCGTGTGGAGGTCCCCGCCGTCCTGCTGCCGCGGCTGCTCCCGGCGCTGCGGCTCCTGGCGCGGCGCGGGCTGCTGCGGGGCGGGCTCGTCCCGGTACCCCTGGGCCGGCTGGGCGCCGCTCGCGAAGACGTCGTCCTGGTACGCGGGCCCGGCGTCGTAACCACCGCGGTCCTGGTACGCGGGCTCGCCGTACGTGGCGGGCTGCGCGTAACCGGGGTCCTGGTACGCGGGCTCCTGGTAGGCGCGGTCCTGCTGCTGGTAGCCCTGGGGCTGGCGGTAGTCCGCACCCTGCTGGTAGCCGGGCTCCTGGTAGGGCTGGGCGTACGGCTGCGGTGCGGGGAACTCCCCGGTGTCCGAGGGGTTCCGGCCGTCCGGCGCGGGGGGCACGGGCCCCTGCGGCACCTGGGGCATCTGCTGGGTCTGGTCGGCCTGGGGGTACGCGTACTGGCCGGTCGTCGACGGGTCGTCGTCGTGGTCGGGCAGGCCCTGCGCGGCCCTGGCCTGGCGCGCGGCGAACGCGTCGGCCATCGCCGAACGGCCCGGCTGCGCGGGAGGCTGCTGCTGCGGGGGCTGCTGGTAACCGCCGGGCTGGACGGCCGGGAACTGGCCGCTCGTGGACAGCTCGTCGTGCCCGCGCGGCTGGTCCTGCCCACCCCTGGCGACCGGTATTCGGCCGCTGTCCTCCACGCTCGTGGCCCAGCTGGGGCGCCCGGCGCCCGGCGCGCCCGCCGGGGCGGGGGCGTCGGAGGGGGCAGGGGCGGGCGGCGGCGCGGGCGGTCCTGCCTGGGCGGGTGCCTGCGGCGCGGTGGGCGCGCCACCGGGACCGGCGGGTCCGCCGGAACGGGGCGGCAGCGCCGGGCGTTCGGCCGCGCCGCCGACCTGGTGGCGCGGCTCGTCCGCCGGGCCGCCGAGGCTGCGCCTGCCCGGCACGGTGGACGTGTCCCCGAGCCGCCCGGGACCGAGGCGGCCCGCCTCGGCGGCGGGGCGGCGTACGGGCGGGGGCTCGCGGTGCAGCGTCGCGGTCGGGGCGCCGCCCGCGCCGGCGGCCGGGCGCGGCCGTATGCCGTCCTGGGCCACGTCGGCGGGCAGCATCACCAGCGCGGTCGTGCCGCCGGAGTCGGAGGGCCGCAGCTGGATGCGGATGCCGTGCCGCAGGGACAGGCGGCCGACCACGAACAGGCCCATGCGGCGGGAGACGGAGACGTCCACCGTCGGCGGGTTGGCCAGCCGGTCGTTGATCTCGGCCAGGTCCTCGGGGGACAGGCCGATGCCGGTGTCGTGGATCTCGACGAGGACCCGCCCGTCGGGCAGGGCGTGGCCGGTGACCTTGACCTTGGTCTGCGGGGAGGAGAACGACGTGGCGTTCTCCAGCAGCTCGGCGAGCAGGTGCACGAGGTCGTTGACGACGCGGCCCGCGACGTCCGTCTTGGGGACCGCGGACAGTTCGATGCGCTCGTACTGCTCCACCTCGGACGCGGCGGCGCGCAGGACGTCCACCAGCGGGACGGGGCGCGTCCAGCGGCGGCCGGGCTCCTCGCCGGCGAGGACCAGGAGGTTCTCACCGTTGCGGCGCATGCGGGTCGCGAGGTGGTCGAGCTTGAACAGCGAGGACAGCTGGTCGGGGTCGGCCTCGCGGGACTCCAGTTCGGAGATCAGCGACAGCTGGCGCTGGATCAGGCCCTGGCTGCGGCGCGAGAGGTTGGTGAACATCGCGTTGACGTTGCCCCGCAGCAGGGCCTGTTCACCGGCGAGGCGGACGGCCTCGCGGTGGACGTCGTCGAACGCCTCGGCCACGCGGCCGATCTCGTCCCTCGTGTAGACGCCGATCGGCTCGACGGAGGTGTTGACGTCCTCCGGCTCGGCCTCGGACATCTGCCGGACGACCTCGGGCAGCCGCTTGTGGGCGACCTCCTGGGCGGTCGCCTGGAGGCGGCGCAGCGAGCGGACCATCGAGCGGGCGACGACGAAGGCGCCGACGAGCGAGAGGCCGAGGACGAGGAGGACGACGGCGCCGTTGATGATGGCGTCGTTCTCGGCCTCCTCCTGGAGGGAGCGGGCCTGCGCGATCATCTCGTCGAGCAGCTGCTGCTCGATGCGGTTCATCGCGTCGATCTTGTCGCGGTCCTGCTCGAACCAGGAGCGGTACGTGCGGTGCGAGGCGGTGATGCCCTCTTCGGCGGAGAAGACCTGGGCGGCGAAGCTGGTGGCGGCCGAGATGTTGACGATGCCGCCGCTCAGCGGCTCCAGCATCTCGGCGGCGCGGTCGCGGTCCTGGTAGATGGCCTCGAAGGTGTCGAGCTTGACGTCCTCGTTCCGCTGGCTGGTGCGGCCGTAGCGCCAGTCGCTCGCGGAGAGGTGGGCGCTGTCGTTCGGCAGCTGGTCGCGGGCGAGGCCGGCGGTGATGACGGCGCGCTGGATGGAGGCGTGCTCCTTGGCGGCCGAGAACGCGGCGAGCGCGCGGGTGCTGCGGATCATCTCGCCGTTGCCGGTCGCCTGGGCCATGTCCTGCGACAGGCTGAGCAGCGCGGTGATCATGCCGTTGTACTGCGAGATCGTCTGGGAGACGTAGTCCGGGTCCTCGAACGCGTTGTTGCGCAGGCTGCTCAGGTCGTTGAGCTGGCGGCCGATGTCCGTGACGGTGGCGGAGATGCCCGCCATGGCGCTGTCGGTGTTGTCGATGCGCAGCGTCGCGTTGCTGAACCGTTCGAGCGCCGAGTCGGTGGACTCGCGCGGGCCCGCCACCTCGTCGCTGGTGCGCGGCTCGCCGGTGATCAGCGGGCCGACGGAGCGGTCGCGTTCCTCCTGGAGCGCGGCGGCGAGGAGGGTGGCGTTCTCCGTGATCTCGGTGAGCAGCTGCATGTCGTCGAGCTGCTCGATGTTGGCCATCGAGTTCTGGAGGCGGAAACCGCCGAGGATGGTCGCCGCGACCACCGGCAGGGCGATCAGGGACACCAGGCGGGTGCTGATGCGCCAGTTGCGCAGCGCGAGGCGGGAGCCCGCGGCGCTGGGGCGCTGGGGCGCGGGCGTGCCGGTCTTGTCGGGTCCGGCGTCGGGCGAGCCGTCGGCCGCGGGGCGTTCGCCGTCGGGTGCGGCCGGTGCCGGGCTGTCGCCCGTACCGGTGCCGGACTGGGCTTCCCGGTCGGTCACACCACCTGGCCCCGCATCCCCCGCAGCACTGCCTTCCCTCTTCAAACGTCCCTGCACTAGCGTCGCAACCTCTGGACCTTAGCGCCCGTCGTCTGGACGACGAGGCGGTGTCGAGCCGGGGGCGGATGGAGAGCCCCGTTCCGGTCGTTCGGGCAACCGACGCGTCTTGCGATCAGCCAGTGCGTGACGCCTGGTGCGCGCCCCTCACAGGGCGGCCGACCCGCGACGGTCCGTGGAATTCCAGCACAGTGGCCGACGGGCAACAAGGGCCCGGAATAAGGCCGTGACATCTATGACGCTGTGCAGACAAGTCATCACGGTGTGTGGATGAGACGTGGGGGCAAACCGGACTTACGCGCACCTCAGCACCACGGGATGCACACGTGGCGACGGCCCGCCCTGCGGCAGGAGTAAAGCAATATCGGCCTTTGTCGGCTTTATTCGATTCGAACTTACGTCTGTTTTGTCGGTTTTCGATCGGCGGGCGTGAACAAAATCACAACAGTTCCGGGATCGATCGGTGGTTTATCGATGAGGGATCGGTGCCCTCCCGAGCAGATCCGGTCGCGAACGGTCCACCACGCCGTCCTGGGGGACGCGCGCGCACGACGGCCCCCCGGACGGCGGATGCCGTCCGGGGGGCCGGGGGATGCAGGAAGCCGACCTCGGGGGCGGTCAGCCCTGCCAGCTGTGGGGCGCGCGGAAGCCGCCGCTGCGCTCCAGGCGCCGCCAGCCCGCGCTGGAGCGGACCGGGGCGGCGGGCCCGGCGGGGACCCGCGCGGCGCGCGACATCAGCAGCGCCGTCACGGCCGCCAGCTCCTCGGCGCTGGCCTGGCCCTTCTCGACCCGGACCAGACGCGGGTCACCGCTCGTCTCGATGCTCATCGGTGGCTTCTCCTCGTTCCGTGCTCGTCGTTCGGTGTGGGGCGCGCGCCCCGGGTCACTGCGGCGGGTTGCCGTGCTTGCGGACCGGGAGGTCCGCGTGCTTCGTGCGCAGCATCGCCAGCGTCGAGATCAGGACGGAACGGGTCTCGCCCGGTTCGATGACGTCGTCGACCAGGCCGCGTTCGGCCGCGTAGTAGGGGTGCATCAGCTCGGCCTTGTACTCCTTGACCATGCGCGCCCGCATCGCCTCGGGGTCCTCGGCCGCCGCGATCTGGCGGCGGAAGATGACGTTGGCCGCGCCCTCCGCGCCCATGACCGCGATCTCGTTGGTCGGCCAGGCCAGCGTCACGTCGGCGCCGATGGTCTGCGAGTCCATGACGATGTACGCGCCGCCGTACGCCTTGCGCAGGATGAGGGAGATGCGCGGGACGGTCGCGTTGCAGTAGGCGTAGAGCAGCTTGGCGCCGTGCCGGATGATGCCGCCGTGCTCCTGGTCCACGCCGGGCAGGAAGCCGGGGACGTCGAGCAGCGTCAGGATCGGGATGTTGAACGCGTCGCACATCTGGACGAAGCGCGCCGCCTTCTCGGAGGCGTGGATGTCCAGGACGCCGGCCATGGACTGCGGCTGGTTCGCGACGATGCCGACGACCTGGCCGTCGAGGCGGGCGAGGGCGCAGATGATGTTCTGGGCCCAGCGCTCGTGGACCTCCAGGTACTCGCCGTCGTCGACGAGTTCCTCGATGACGGACCGCATGTCGTACGGCCGGTTGCCGTCGGCCGGGACGAGGTCCACCAGCGTGTCGCCGCGACGGTCCGGGGTGTCCTTGGGGGTGACGGCCGGGGGGTTCTCGCGGTTGTTGGACGGGAGGAGGGACAGGAGGTAGCGGACCTCCTCGATGCAGGTCTCCTCGTCGTCGTAGGCGAAGTGCGCGACGCCTGAGGTGCCCGCGTGGACGTCGGCGCCGCCGAGCCCGTTGTGGGAGACCTCGGCGCCGGTGACGGCCTGCACGACGTCCGGGCCCGTGATGAACATCTGGGACGTCTCACGGACCATGAACACGAAGTCGGTGAGTGCGGGTGAGTAGGCGGCGCCGCCGGCGCAGGGGCCGAGCATCACGGAGATCTGCGGGATGACGCCGGAGGCGCGGG
>NZ_JBITKT010000013.1:0-107714 GCF_044461265.1 Streptomyces sp. NPDC049879
GTCCGCCCGTCCACGGTCCCCCAGCCCGTGACGACACCGTCCGTGTACGGACGCCTCGCCTCCAGACCGAACCCCGTCGCCCGGTGCCGCCGCAGTCCGCCGACCTCCTGGAACGAGCCCTCGTCCAGCAGCAGGTCGATCCGCTCCCTGGCGGTCAGCTTGCCCTTCGCGTGCTGCGCCTCGGTCGCCTTCTCGGACGGACCGCGCAGCGCCTCGGCGCGGATCGCCCGCAGCTCGGCCACGCGCCCCTGGGCGTCGAGGGGGGCCGTCTCGGCGCGGTCGGACCGCTCAGCCTCGGAAACATCGGTCATGTACAGACCCTACGAAACCTGGGCCCGGCCTGCCCTCGTCAGATCCGTACAGTCTCCGCCGCCGATTCATGGCCGCGCTGGACAGAAGTCGGCCGGTGCGGGGCCGTCGTGCAGTGAAGTCACACAGCCAACGGCGGAGGCACTGTGGGAAGCCCACAGCGCCTCCGGTTCCCGTCACTCCTCCGGGTGGAGTCCGGCGCGGAGCAGGCCGTAGGTGTAGGCGTCGTCCAGCGCCTGCCAGGAGGCGGCGATGACGTTGTCCGCCACGCCCACGGTGGACCACTCGCCCGTGCCGTCGCTGGTCGTGATGAGCACGCGGGTCGTGGACTGGGTGCCCTGCTTGCCCTCCAGGATGCGGACCTTGTAGTCCACCAGCTGGATACGGGCCAGCTCGGGGAAGGTCTGCTCCAGGCCGGTGCGCAGCGCGCGGTCGAGGGCGTGCACGGGGCCGTTGCCCTCGCCGGTGGCGATGACGCGCTCGCCCTTCGCCCAGAGCCTGACCGTCGCCTCGTTGTCCACCCCGCCGTCCGCGCGCTGGTCCGTGATCGTGCGCCAGGACTCCAGGCGGAAGAACCGCTCGTCGGTGCCGGCCGCCTCGCCGCGCAGCAGCAGTTCGAACGACGCGTCGGCCGCCTCGTACGTGAAGCCCTTCAGCTCCTGCTCCTTCACGCGCGCCACGATCCGGCCGACCAGGTCGCGGTCGCCCGCCAGATCGTAGCCCAGCTCGCGGCCCTTCAGCTCGATGGAGGCACGGCCCGCCATGTCGGAGACGAGCATGCGCATCGAGTTGCCGACCAGGTCGGGGTCGATGTGCTGGTAGAGGTCGGGGTCGACCTTGATGGCGGACGCGTGCAGCCCGGCCTTGTGCGCGAAGGCGGAGACGCCGACGTACGGCTGGTGCGTGGACGGCGTGAGGTTGACCACCTCGGCGATGGCGTGGGAGGTGCGGGTCATCTCGGTCAGGGCGCCGTCGGGGAGGACGCGCTTGCCGTACTTCAGCTCCAGGGCGGCGACGACCGGGAAGAGGTTGGCGTTGCCGACGCGCTCGCCGTACCCGTTCGCCGTGCACTGGACGTGGGTGGCGCCCGCGTCCACGGCGGCCAGGGTGTTGGCGACGGCGCAGCCGCTGTCGTCCTGGGCGTGGATGCCGATGCGGGCGCCGGTGTCGGCGACGACGGTGCGGACGACGGCCTGCACCTGGGCGGGGAGCATGCCGCCGTTGGTGTCGCACAGGACGACGACGTCGGCGCCCGCGGCCGCGGCGGTGCGGACGACGTCAAGGGCGTAGGCGGGGTTGGCCGCGTAGCCGTCGAAGAAGTGCTCGCAGTCCACGAAGACGCGGCGGCCGTGGGCGCGCAGGTGCGCCACCGTGTCGCGGACCATCGCGAGGTTCTCGTCCAGCGTGGTGCGCAGGGCCAGCTCGACGTGCCGGTCGTGCGACTTGGCGACGAGGCAGACGACCGGCGCCTCCGCGTCCAGCAACGCCTGGACCTGGGGGTCGGCCGCGACGTCGGCCCCGGCCTTGCGGGTGGAGCCGAACGCGACGAGCCGCGCGTGCCGCAGGTCGAGCTCGGTGCGGGCGCGGGCGAAGAACTCGGTGTCCCGCGGGTTGGCGCCCGGCCAGCCGCCCTCGATGAAGCCGACGCCGAAGGTGTCCAGGTGACGGGCGATGGTCAGCTTGTCGGCGACCGTGAGGTTGATGCCCTCGCGCTGGGCGCCGTCGCGCAGCGTGGTGTCGAAGACGTGGAACGCGTCGCCGGGGACGGTGCGGTCCGTCGCGTCGGTGGTCATGTGGTCAGGGCTCCTGTCCTGGAGAGGGCTCCGGGAGTGCGGTTCTGAGGAGGTGGGAGGGGCTGGGGACGGGGAGGCCGGTCACCGGTCCCGCGTGCGACTTCTCAAAACGAAAAGACCCCTCGCGGATGCGAGAGGTCTGCGCGCGGGTCAGGACACGGTGGCCGCTGCCGCTCGGGGGCGAGGCGTCAGCAGGGTCACTGCGGACCGGCGCGCTGGTCACCGATAATCATGGCGAACCGAAGCACGGGGCCAGTGTGGCACAGGGCAGACCCTGTGCCACCCGCCGTCTCACCATCCGGACCCGGCGCCCGGACGTCCCCGGGGTCAGCCGATGTGGTGCAGCCAGCCGTGGCGGTCCTCGATCCGGCCCGTCTGGATGCCGACCAGCGTCTGGCGCAGCCGCATGGTGATCTCGCCGGACTCGCCGTCGGCCACGGTCCAGTCGCCCTCGGCGGACTTCACGGACCCGACCGGGGTGATCACGGCGGCGGTGCCGCAGGCGAAGACCTCGCTGATCGTGCCGTCGGCGCAGCCCGCGCGCCAGTCGTCGGTGGAGATGCGCGTCTCGCCCGTCGCGTAGCCGAGGTCGGCGGCGATCCGCAGGAGGGAGTCGCGGGTGACGCCGGGCAGCAGGGTGCCCGTCAGCGCCGGGGTGACGATCCTGGCGTCCTCGCCCGTGCCCTGGACGAAGTAGAGGTTCATGCCGCCCATCTCCTCGATCCAGCGGCGCTCGACGGCGTCGAGCCACACGACCTGGTCGCAGCCCTGGCGGACGGCCTCGGCCTGGGCGAGGAAGGACGCGGCGTAGTTGCCCGCGCACTTGGCCTCGCCGGTGCCGCCGGGTGCGGCGCGGACGTACTCCTGGGAGAGCCAGACGGAGACCGGCTTGACGCCGCGCGGGAAGTACGCCCCGGCCGGGGAGGCGATGACCATGAAGAGGTACTCGTTGGCCGGGCGGTTGATGCCGAGCCCGACCTCGGTGGCGATCATGAACGGCCGCAGGTAGAGCGACTGCTCGCCCCCGGCGGGGACCCAGTCGCGGTCCTGCGCCACGAGCACGTCGATGGCCTCGACGAACAGCTCGGTCGGCAGCTCGGGCATGCCGAGGCGCTTGGCGGAGCGCTGGAAGCGCTCGGCGTTGGTCTCGGGCCTGAAGGTCGCCACGGAGCCGTCGGGCTGGCGGTACGCCTTGAGGCCCTCGAAGATCTCCTGGCCGTAGTGGAGCGCCATGGTCGCCGGGTCCATCTGGAGGGGCGCGTACGGTTCGAGCTGCGCGTCGTGCCAGCCGCGGCCCTCGGTCCAGCGGATGGTGACCATGTGGTCGGTGAAGTAGCGGCCGAATCCGGGGTCGGCGAGGGCGGCCTCGCGTTCGGCCGGGGTGAGCGGCTGCGCGGAGGGCTTGAGGTCGAAGGTGAGGCCCGGGGTCGTCATGACTGGTGTCCTTCTGCGTCGTGGGGTGGGCGGACCGTGTGCCCGTCGCCCGCTTCGGTAGTAGGACGTCCGAGCTTCCGGAGGGAGAACGGCCCCGGGCCCGGTCGTGGGCGCGGGGTCAGGGGTGGTGCGGGCGCGTTGCGGTGTCCCGGTGGGGACGGCCCTGCACATGGTCGCACCCGGCGGCGGGGATGCCCAGCCGCCGGGTGTCCGTCCCGGCCGTGCCGCGTGCGCGGACGCGGCGGCCGGGACGTGCGACCCGGGGAGGGTCAGCCGGATACCCGCTCCGTCAGCGCGTCGCCGATGGCCTGCGTGGAGCGCGGGGTGGCGCCGTCGCGCGCGGCGAGGTCGGCCGTGACGGCGTCCTCGACGCGGGTGGCCTCCGCCTCGTGGCCGAGGTGGCGCAGGAGGAGGGCGACGGACAGGACGGTGGCGGTGGGGTCGGCCTTGCCGGTGCCGGCGATGTCGGGCGCGGAGCCGTGGACCGGCTCGAACATCGACGGGAAGCTGCCGGACGGGTTGATGTTGCCCGAGGCGGCGAGGCCGATGCCGCCGGTGACGGCGGCGGCCAGGTCGGTGAGGATGTCGCCGAAGAGGTTGTCGGTGACGATGACGTCGAAGCGCTCGGGCTGCGTGACCATGAAGATGGTCGCGGCGTCCACGTGCAGGTAGTCGGTGGCGACCTGCGGGTACTCGCGGCCGACGCGCTCGACGGTGCGCTGCCAGAGGTGGCCGGCGTGCACCAGCACGTTGTTCTTGTGGACCAGCGTCAGCTTGCGGGCCGGGCGGGCGGCGGCGCGTTCGAAGGCGTCCCGGACGACGCGCTCGACGCCGTACGCGGTGTTGATGCTCACCTCGGTGGCGACCTCGGCGGGGGTGCCGGTGCGCATCGAGCCGCCGTTGCCGACGTACGGGCCCTCGGTCCCCTCGCGGACGACGACGAAGTCGATGTCCGGGCGGCCCGCGAGGGGCGACGCGACGTTGGGGAACAGCTTGCCGGGGCGCAGGTTCACGTAGTGGTCGAAGGCGAAGCGCAGCTTCAGCAGCAGGCCGCGCTCCAGCACGCCGGAGGGGACCGACGGGTCGCCGACGGCGCCGAGGAGGATCGCGTCGTGCGCCTTCAGGCGCTCCAGCTCCTCGTCGGGGAGCGTCTCACCGGTGGCGTGCCAGCGGCGGGCGCCGAGGTCGTACGTGGTGGTCTCCAGCTTGGCGTCCGGGGGGAGGACGGCGGCGAGGACCTTCAGTCCCTCGGCCACCACCTCGGGGCCGATGCCGTCACCGGGGATCACCGCGAGATCGATACTGCGAGCCATGGGGCGACCCTACGCCCCGTCCCACCGGTCGACACAGCCGGTCCACGATCCGGACATGGGTGCGAGCGCGCAAGGGGTCCCGCGTACGGCGGGCGGGCCGCCGTACGCGGTGGGGCGCCCGGTCAGAGGTCGGTGACGCCGCCGTTGTCCCGGCGGTCGAGGGCGCGCTGGAGTGCGTCGGCGGCCTGGCGCCGGCTGGCCTCGCGGGCGGCGCGGGCGTCGGCGCGGGCGCGGCCGAGTGCGGTGCCCGTGTCGGAGGCTCGCCTGCTTCGGGTGGCGTGCAGCATGACGGATCAGCTCCCGGATGGGGGTCCTTGTGAGGGCTGGGGCGGCTGGGGCGACAGTGCCCTGAGTGCAACCTCCACAAAAATAGCGGTGATGCGACGTCATGTCTCGCCAAATACGTGAGCGTCCTACTATCTGAGACGGCCCGGAGGGATTTCCGGCCACCGGCCGGGCCCCCGGGCCGTCGCGCCGCAGGCGGGATCAGCCCATGTGCGGGTAGCGGTGGTCGGTCGGCGGGACCAGCGTCTCCTTGATCGCGCGCGGCGAGGCCCAGCGCAGCAGGTTGAACTTCGAGCCCGCCTTGTCGTTGGTGCCGGACAGGCGCGCGCCGCCGAAGGGCTGCTGCCCGACGACCGAGCCGGTCGGCCGGTCGTTGACGTAGAAGTTGCCCGCCGCGAACCGCAGCCGCTCCGACGCGTCCGCGACCACGGACCGGTCGCGTGCGAAGACGGAGCCGGTCAGCGCGTAGCCCGACACGGACTCCATCTGGTCGAGAACGGCGTCGAAGGTGTCGTCCTCGTACACGTGCACGGCGATGATCGGCCCGAAGTATTCGGTGCGGAAGACCTCGTTCTCCGGGTCGGAGCAGGCGATCACCGTCGGCCTGACGAACCAGCCCACCGAGTCGTCGCATTCGCCGCCCGCCACGATCTCGCAGGCCGGGTCGCCCTTCGCGCGCTCGACGGCGGCGGAGACCTTGGCGAAGGCGCGCTCGTCGATGAGGGCCCCGAGAAAGTGCGACAGGTCGGCGGGGTCGCCCATGGAGAGGCCGTCGGTCTCGGCGGCCAGCGCGTCCCGCAGCCCGCCGTCCCACAGCGAGCGGGGGACGTACGCGCGGGAGGCCGCGGAGCACTTCTGGCCCTGGTACTCGAACGCGCCGCGGACGATCGCCGTCGTCAGCGCGGCCGGGTCGGCGGTGGGGTGGGCGAGGATAAAGTCCTTGCCGCCCGTCTCGCCGACGATCCGCGGGTAGTTCCGGTAGCGCTCGATGTGCTCGCCGACGCCCTGCCACAGCCGCCGGAACGTCGCCGTCGAGCCCGTGAAGTGGATGCCCGCCAGCTCGGGGTGCGGCAGCGCCGCCTCGGAGACGGCGCGCCCGTCGCCCGTCACCAGGTTGACCACGCCGGGCGGCAGGCCCGCCTCCTCCAGCAGCCGCATCAGGAGGACGGCGGAGTGCGTCTGCGTGGGCGACGGCTTCCAGACCACGACGTTGCCCATCAGGGCGGGGGCGGTCGGCAGGTTGCCCGCGATGGCGGTGAAGTTGAACGGCGTGATCGCGTAGACGAAGCCCTCCAGGGGCCGGAAGTCCATGCGGTTCCACACGCCCTTGGGCTGCACCGGCGGCTGTTCGGCCAGCAGCTCGCGGGCGAAGTGCACGTTGAAGCGCCAGAAGTCGATCAGCTCGCAGGGCGCGTCGATCTCCGCCTGCTGCGCCGTCTTCGACTGGCCGAGCATCGTGGACGCGGCGATCGTCTCCCGCCAGGGCCCGGACAGCAGCTCGGCCGCCCGCAGGAAGACGGCGGCGCGCTCGTCGAACGGCAGGGCGCGCCAGGCGGGGGCCGCGGCCAGCGCGGCGTCGATCGCGTCCCGCGCGTCCCGCGCGGTGGCCTCGGCGTAGGTGCCGAGGCGCGCGGCGTGCCGGTGGGGCTGGACGACGTCCACGCGCGCGCCGCCGCCCATGCGGCGCTCGCCGCCGATCGTCATCGGGAGGTCGACGGGGCTGTCCGCCAGCTCCTTGAGCTTCGCTTCGAGACGGGCGCGCTCCGGCGAGCCGGGGGCGTACGTGTGCACCGGCTCGTTCACCGGGGCGGGGACCTGGGTCACGGCGTCCATGGCCACGCAACTCTCTTTCGGGTGGTCGTGTCGGGTGCGGCGGGCGGGGCGTCAGCCCCGGGAGGCGAGGGAGCGCAGGAAGAAGCCGAGGTTGGCGGGGCGTTCGGCCAGGCGGCGCATGAAGTAGCCGTACCAGTCGGTGCCGTAGGGGACGTAGACGCGCACCCGGTGGCCCTCGGCGGCGAGGCGGGCCTGCTCGTCGGGGCGTATCCCGTACAGCATCTGGAACTCGTACCCGTCCTGCGGGAGCCCGGCGCGCTTGGCGACGGCCGCGGCGACGGCGACGAGGCGCGGGTCGTGCGTGCCGGCCATGGCGTACGCGCCGCCCTCCATCAGGACGCGGAGGCAGCGGACGTAGGAGAGGTCCACGTCGTGCCGCCGTTGGTGGGCCACCGACGGGGGCTCGCGGTAGGCGCCCTTGACGAGACGGACGCGGGCGCCGGTGGCGGCGAGGGCGCGGCAGTCGTCCTCGGTGCGGTGCAGGTAGGACTGGACGACGGCGCCGGTGCGGGGGAACCGTTCGCGCAGCGCGGCGAGGACGGCGAGCGTGGAGTCGGTGGTGGTGTGGTCCTCGGCGTCGAGGGTGACGGTCGTCCCGGCGTCCTCGGCCGCCTCGGCGACAGCGAGGGCGTGCCCGTACGCCAGGTCGTGGCCGCCCGGGAGGCCCTGGCCGAACGCGGACAGCTTCACGGACATCTCGACGGCGGGGCCGTGGCCCGCCTCCTTCAGCCGGGCGGCCAGCGCGAGGTACGCGTCGCGGGCGCGCAGGGCCTCGGCGGGGTCGGTGACGTCCTCGCCGAGGTGGTCGAACGTGACGGCGAGGCCGCGCGCGGTCAGCGCGTCCGCCGTGGCGACGGCCTCGTCCAGCCGCTCGCCGGGGACGAAGCGGTCCACCACGGGGCGGGTGACGGGCGCGGAGGAGACGAGCCGCCGGACGTTCCGGCTGCGTGACGCCGCGAGCAGAACCGGTCCCAGCATGGGCACCTCCGGAGGGCGGGGCGGTGGACGGGGGATGTGCCACGACGGTAGGAAGCCGCCGGGCTCCCGGCCATCGACATCTGTCCTGCCGCCTGCCCCCGGAAGTCCGACAGATGTATGACGCGCGCCGCGCCCCCGGGCCGCCCCGGCCCTGACCTGCGGCTTCGCCACGGCGCGCGGGCGGGGTGCGGGCGGGGCGCGGGCGGCGGGATTTCCCGGCCGCCTTAGCCCGTGTTCGCGAACGGCGGGCGACGCGAACGGCGGGCGACGCGAACGGCGGCCGACGCGAACGGCGGGCGGCGCGCGGGTCAGCCGCTGACGGCCGGGGCGGCGCCCACGTACGTCCTGTCCGTGACCTGCCCGAGCAGGAAGGCGGCGAGGTCGGCGCGGCGGATGGACATGCCGACGGCCCCGTGCCCGTAGTGGCCCGCCCGCACCTGCCCGGTGGGCGGGCCGTCGGCGAGCCTGGCCACGCGTACAAGTGTCCAGTCGAGGCCGGAGGCGCGTACCACCCCGGCCGCCGCGCGCACCTCGGACCAGGGCCGGGGCGCGACCGTCCGCACGAAGCGGGCCAGGGCCCTGACGCGGAGGTCGGGCAGGTCGGCGGGGTCGGGGACGCTGCACGTGGAGATGGCGACCAGGCGGCGCGTGCCCGTGGCCGCCATGGCGCGGACGATCCGGCGGGTCCCCTCGCTCTCGGAGCCGACGCCCTCGATCACGGCGTCGGCGCCGCGCACGGCGCGGGTGAGGGCCTCCTCGTCGTCGAGGCGGCCCTCGACGACCGACAGGTCCGGGTGGGCGATGCCGAGCTTGCCTGGCGTGCGGGCGTAGGCGGTGACGTGGTGGCCCTCCTCCAGGGCGGCCGCGACGAGGAGGCGCCCGGTTCGCCCCGTCGCGCCGAAAACTGTGATCCTCATGGTGGTGCGCACTCTCCTCACGGACGAAGCACTAAAGATTTTTAACCAGTAAAGATAATGTAGCAGAGGGGCGCGGAGGGGCGGCATGTTCGATGCGGAGGACCCGCGGACGGCGCGGTGCATGGAGATCCTGGCGCTCGTCGGCGACCTGTGGACGCTGGCCGTCCTCATGGCGCTCCAGGGGTCGGAGCTGCGCTTCAACGAACTCCAGCGCGCCGTCCCGAAGCTCAACGCGGTCACACTGACCAACCGGCTGCGCAAGCTGGAGGACGCGGGCGTCGTCAGCAGGACCGTCGAGACACGCGGCAGGCAGTCGGCGGTCTACGCCCTCACGCCGTTCGGCCGCAGGCTGCTGCCGATCGTGGACGCGGTGCGGGCCGTCGCGCTCGACCTCGAACGCTCGGGCGACGCCCCCGCCTGACGGCGCGCGCGGGACCGCGGCGGCCGTGCCCCCTGTACGGGACGGACGCCGCGCGCTAGGACGGACGGGACAGGGGAGGTGGCGGACGAGTGACCGGCACGGAGTACCAGGAACTCATCGACGAGGCGTGCGCGCTGCTCGGCACGCCCGCGACGCTGGAGGGCCGCGACTTCGGGCTGATCGCGTACGGCGCGCACGACAGCGCCGACGACCGCGTGATGGACCCGGTGCGGACGCGGTCGATCCTCAGCCGCCGCTCGACGGCGGCCGTACGGGCGTACTTCGAGGGCTTCGGCATCACGCGCGCCGAGGGCCCTGTGCGCATCCCGCCCGACCCGGGGGCGGGCGTGCGGACCGGGCGGCTGTGCCTGCCGGTGCGGCACGGCGGCGTCGTGTACGGGTACATCTGGCTGCTCGACGACGGCGCGACCGCGCTGGACGACCCCCGGCTCGTCGGCGCGGCGGACGTCGCGGACCGCATCGGCACGCGCCTCGCGGCGGAGGCGCGCGCCGGGGCGCGCCTCGGTGAGCTGCTGCGGGCGGCGCTCTCCCCCGCCGGCCGCGGCCGCGAGCTGGCCGCCGCGCTCGGGCCGGGCGCGGAGGGGCCGCTGACCCTGGTCGCGCTGGCGCCGTGGCCCGGGGAACGGGACACCCCGGCGGGGCTGCCGGGCGCGCTCGCCGTGTCGCCGATGGCGCGGGGCCGGGCGCACGGGGCGCTGGCCGTGCTGGTCAGGCCCGGTGGGGCGCGGGCGGTCGCGGTGGGGCTGCGGGGCCAGTACGGCGGCGCGGCGGGGGTGGGCGGGGCACGGCGCGGTGTCACGGACCTGGCGGGGGCGTGGCGGGAGTCGCTGGCCGCCGCGCGGGCGGCAGCGGCGGAGGAACGGTTCGGCGGTGTCGCGGACTGGGCGGCGCTCGGCCCGTACCGGCTGCTCACCGCGCTGCCCGACGCGGCGCCCGACCCGGCCGTGGCGGCGCTGCTCGGCCCCACGCACCGCGAACTGGCCAGGACCGCCGAGACGTTCCTCGACCACGCGGGCCAGGCAGCGCGTACCGCCGCCGCCCTCGGCATCCACCGGCAGACGCTCTACTACCGCATCTCCCGCATCGAGCGGCTGACCGGACTCGACCTGGCGGACGGCGAGGACCGGCTGCTGCTGCACATGTCCCTCAAGACGGCCCGCCTGCCCGGCGGGGAAGGAGCGGGCCTGTGAACGCGGTGGCGCGGCTGGTCACGTACGTGGAGCTGGACGGGGCGGCCACGGACGACCGGCAGCTTTCGGTGTCGGCGCGGCTGGAGGCCGAACTGGCGGACGGCGGCTCGGTGGTGCTGCTCGACGACCGCGGCTGGGGCGTGTCGGGCGGTCCTGGGCTGCGCGGTCGGTTGTCGCCCGAGGAGATCGAGCAGGACGCGCGGACGGTGCTGGGGCCCGACGAGCCGTACGGCGAGCTGACGTCGGAGCGGATGGCGGCGGACCACTGGAACGCGCTGGCCGCCATCCTGCGCGGGCGGGGTGTGGCGGCGGACGGCGCGGGACTGGCCGGGCTGCGGCACGACGTCGTCCTGGGCGCGGACCTCCGGGCCTGGCTCGACGGCTGACACCCGCGCTGAGCGACCGTTCCTGCCCACGGCACCACACGGAAGAATTCCGCCGGTCGCCGCGTCCGGGCACGCGCTGCGATCCGACACCTTGCGCTCGCACGCGCCCGGGGAGCGCGGGGCGAACGCTCCGTCCGTCGTGACCGGGCCAGGTTGCCCGTCCCGCGATGTCCCGGCGGCGGTCGTCGGCGCTGTCACGCGCGCCATACGCGAACAGCCCATGGTCACGGCCTTCGTCACCCAGCGGACCGGCGCGTGGAGAAGGCACGGCATTACGCGACGGTTCCGTCCATCACGGCCGCGGCGCGCCGCCACACGGCGCGGTCCCTCGCCCGGCGGTCACGGCGCCGGGCCGTCGGCCCGACTCGGCAGGCCCGACGCGCCCGCTCGCCACCGAACCGGATGACGCGCGGGGTGAGTTCGTCGCCTTGCGTCGCGCGGTGCACAACGGTTCCGTCCAACACGGCCGCTGGGCGATGTCGCTCGGGACGCCGCCCTCCGGGCCTGACGCACGTTTCACGCCCACGCCCGGCCCCGGCCCGTCCGTTCGGCTCCGAGCGGTCGGCGCGCGGGGAACGGCCCGGTGTTCCGTCGTCTCATGGCAAGCGCCACGCGACGGTCCGGTCTGTCACGGCCGCGGCACGTCGGTGCCCGGGGCGCGGGGACGGCGGGAGCGAGCCGGTCTGGCTGACGTCCGGGCCCGTCCGCCGGTCATCTTGTGGCGGGCTCCGGCGCCGGTGCGGGGTCCATGGCGGGGCTGCGGCGGGGGCGCATCAGGGCCAGGACGAGGACGCCCGCCAGGATGCCCGCCGCGCCCGTCACCACGTACGTGGCCTGCACGCCGGACACCGCCGCCGCGTGCACCGCGCCGGACGGGACCGCCGTCGGCAGACCCGGCGCCTGTCCCCCGGCGACGGCGTGCGCCACCGCGTCGGCGTCCGCCACGCCCCGCCCCTCGAACGCCGCCCGCGCGCGGGCGGCGAAGACGCTGCCGAGCGCCGCGATGCCGAAGGCGAAGCCGAGCTGCCGCGCCGTGTTGACCGCACCCGTCGCCATCCCGCCGCGCTCGGCGGGCACGAGCGAGGTGGCCGCCGCGCCCAGGACGGGCGTCACCATCCCCACGCCCACGCCGACGAGCGCGAAGCCGGGTATCAGCGCGGGCCATCCGGCGTCGCCCCGCAGGAGCAGCGCCGTCACCAGACCGCCCGCGCCCACCAGCAGCAGCCCCGCGCCGATGACGCGGTCGGGCCGCCCCGCGTGCAGCCGGCGCCCCAGCAGGGCCGAGACGCCGAACGAGGTGACGGACATCGGCAGCCCGGTGAACCCCGTTTCCAGCGGGCTGAGGCCTCGCACCGTCTGGAGCCAGACGGACGTGTAGGTGAAGGCGGCGAACGCGGCGACCGTCATCAGGAAGCCCGCGAGCAGCACGCCCGTGAACGCCCGCTCGCGCAGCAGCGCCAGGTCGAACATCGCGTGCGGCGTACGCCTCTCCACCAGGACGAACACCACCGTCAGAGCCACCGCCGCGCCCAGCGGCCAGGCCACGGCGGACGAGGACCAGCCGTCCTCGTTCGCCCGGACGAGCGCGTACGTGGCGCAGGCCGCGGCGGCGGTGAACGTGACGGTACCGCCCACGTCGACCCGGCCGCGCGCGGACGGCCGGTCGTCCGGGAGCCGCGTCAGGCACAGGGCGACGGCCGCGACGCTGACCGGCAGGTTGACGAGGAAGATCCACCGCCAGGACGCGCCGCCGGTGAGCAGCCCGCCGAGCAGCGGGCCGACGGCGGCCGAGGCGCCCGCCACGGCGCCCCAGATCCCGTACGCCGTCCCCCGGTCGCGGCCGGTGTAGGAGCGGTTGATCAGCGCGAAGGTCGTCGCGAACATCGCGGCCGCCCCGACGCCCTGCGCCGCGCGGGCGGCGATCAGCACGCCCGTCGTGGGCGCGAGGCCGCAGCACAGCGACGAGGCGGCGAAGACGGTGAGGCCCGCGACGGCGACGCGGCGGTGGCCGGCGAGGTCGGCGAGCGAGCCCGCGCCGAGGACCAGGGCGGCCAGTGCGAGGGCGTAGATGTTGACGACCCACTGGAGTGCGGCGAACGACGCGCCGAGGTCGGTCACCATGTCGGGCAGGGCGACGTTCACGATGGTGACGTCGATCAGCAGCATGAACGTGCCGAGGCAGACGGTCAGCAGCGGCAGCCACTTGCGCATCGGGGTACCTGTGTTCTCTCGCGGGCGGCGCCGCCTCAGCGGGCCGGGGGTGTGAACTCGGGCTGGTCGAGGACGCGCAGCCAGCTGCCGTCGGGCTGGCGCCTGACGACCTGGGCGCGGGCGCCGCTGCCGTCCTTCGGCGGGGTGGAGGTGAGGGCGATGTCGCCCGACAGCAGGGTGGGCAGTGGTTCCTCGGGCTCGAAGTGGGGGCGGTCGGCCAGGAAGCGCGCCCACAGCTCGCGGATCGCGGCCCTGCCGACGGTCGTGCTCCCGGGCGGGAAGGCGAGGACGGCGTCCTCCTCGTACAGCTCCGCGACGCCGTCGGCGTCACCGGCGTTGGACCGTTCGACGAACAGGCGGGTGATGTCCTCGGGGCGCATGGCCTTCTCGTACTCCGGCATGGCTTTCTCCTCCGGTCGGTTCGGGTGCGTGCGTGCCTCCCATCCTGATCAGCGGCCATGCAGAAGTCCAACAAATGCTTCTGCTGCGTTCTAGAATCAACGCTTATGGATCTGAGACAGCTGGAGTACTTCGTCGCGGTGGCCGAGGAGCGGAGCTTCACGCGGGCGGCGGAGCGCGTGCACATCAGCCAGTCGGGGGTCAGCGCCCAGATCCGGCAGCTCGAACGCGCGCTGGGCGCCGACCTGTTCGACCGGTCGGCGCGCGCCGCCACGCTGACCGCCGCGGGCCGCGCCGCGCTGGGGCACGCGCGCGCCGCGCTGGCCGCCGCCGGGGCGGTCGGGCAGGCGGTGGACGAGGTGAACGGCCTGCTCAGGGGGAGGCTCACGATCGGGATGGTGAGCGGCTGCACCATGACGCCGCTGTTCGACGCGCTCGCCGCGTTCCACCGGGCGTGGCCCGGCGTGGAGATACAGCTGCTGGAGGACAACTCGGACCGGCTCGTCGAGGCGGTGCGGGGCGGCGAGGTGGACGTGGCGCTCGTCGGGACGGCGGGGGCGCCGGAGGGGCTCGGCGTGTTCACGGTGATCGAGGAGTGCCTCGTCGTCGCCGTCCCGGCCGGGCATCCGCTGGCGGCGGCGGAACGGGTCACGCTGGACGACGTGGTGGCGCATCCGCTCGTGTGCATGCCGCCGGGTACGGGGCTGCGCACGGTGTTCGACCGTGACTGCGCCGCACGGGGGCTGCGGCCCTCGATCGCCCTGGAGGCCGGGGCCGGGGACGCCATCGCCGACCTCGCCGCGCGGGGCCTCGGGGTGGGCATCCTCAGCGAGTCGATGGCCGGGCGGTACCGCGACCGGCTCGTGGCCCGTCCTGTCGAGGACGCCAGGACGCCCGCGCTGCTGGCCTTCGTCTGGCGGGACGGGGACAGCCCGGCCGTGCGCGAGGTGATCGCGCACGCCAGGGCGGCGTTCGCGCCGTCGAGGGCGGCCTGAGGGCGTTGTCAGACCCGTCCGGCATGCTGTCGGGCATGGAGGAGAACGGGACCCGGCCGCCGGGCGACCGGCGGGAGTTGACGGCGGCGCTGCGCACGGGCTTCGGCCTGATACGGCAGGCCGTCCCCGAGCTGCGGTACCGGCTCGTGGGCACGGCGGCGGCGAGCGTGCAGGGCGTGGACCTGCCGGTGGGCGACGTGGACGTGCTCCTCGCCAGGCGCCGGGACATCGACGCGGCGGCCGAAGCGCTGGGGCACCTGCCGTGTGTGTCACCGCCGCGCTGGATAGCGGTGTCGCGGCAGTACTACGCCTGCTACGCCGTGGACGGGATCGGGTTCAGCGTCAGCACCGTGGAGCAGGACTGCGCCGAGGACGGGTGGGAGAACCAGGGGCCCGGCCCGTGGCGGCACCACGTCACCGTGGACCGTGACGGTCTGCGCCTCGACTGCGTACGTCTGGAGCTGCGGCTGACCACCGAGTTCCTGCGCGACCGGCCGGACCGCTACCGGCCGCTGCTCGCCCACCTCCGGGCCCACGGGGCGGATCTCGGCCTGTTGCGGCGGAGCCTGGCGGTGCGCGGCATACCCGAGCGGCTGGCGCGCCTCACCCGGGGGCTGCCCGCCGCGTAGGACCTGCCCGGGTCCGGTGAAGGACGGCCCTCAGTCCCGGGGGGCGGCACGCAGCAGGGTGAGGGCCGCCGCCTTCGCCCGCTCGGCCGGTCCCGGCCCCGTGTCGTCCCCTCCGTGGCCCGCGACCACGGTGGCGCCCTCCATGAGCAGCAGGAACTGGGCGCCGAGCACCGCCGGTTCCGCGACTCCCGCGCGGGCGGCGATGCCGGTCAGCAGCTCGCGGTAGCGGCCGAGGTGGCGCACGGCGATGCCGTACGCCGGGCCTTCCCGGTGCTGGACCGCCGCGTTGACGACCGCGCAGCCGCGGAACGCGGGGGCGTCGTGCCTGCCGCGCAGCGTGTCGAAGACGGCCGCGAGCTGCCGTTCCGGATCGCTGCCCGCCCGCGCGACCCCCTCGCCGAGGGCGCGGACGAGCCGGTCGCTGCGCGCTTCGAGCACCGCCTGGACGAGCCCGTCCTTGGAGCCGAAGTGGCGGTAGAGCGTCTCCTTCGACACGCCCGCGCGGGCGCACAGTTCGGCGACGCCGATCCCGTCGAGGCCGTGGGCGTAGAGGAGTTCGGCCGCCCAGCCCAGGATCTCGGCTCGGGTCCGCGCGGGGTCGAGGCTGGCACCTTTGGCAACTGGCATGCGGGAGATGGTACCTATCGGTTCGATCAGCTGCTACCTTGCGTCGAACCGATCAGTTCGATCTCCCGACGAGAGGCGCCGCCCATGCCGGAATCCGCGTCCGACCCGCTGGCCACCGACCCGCCCGCCGACACCGCGCACCCGGCGTCCAACAAGGCCCTGTCCATCGACAGCGGCGGCGAGACCCTCCTCGGTGTCCTCCACCTCCCCGCCGGTGCCGGACCGCACCCCGTCGTCGTCCTGCTGCACGGATTCCCCGGCGACGAGCGCAACTTCGACATGGCCCACGCCCTGCGCCGCGCCGGATACGCCGCCGTCGTCTTCCACTACCGCGGCTCGTGGGGCGTCGGCGGCACCTGGTCGTGGCGGCACGCGCTGGAGGACAGCGCCCGCGTCGTCGCGGCGCTCCGCGAGCCGGACCTCGCCGCCGCGCACCGCCTCGACCCCGGCAGGATCGCGCTGTGGGGCCACAGCATGGGCGCGTTCGCGGCCCTGCGGACCACGGCGGCGGACCCGGCGGTGGACGCCGTCATATCCGTGGCGGCCTTCGACTTCGGCGCCGCCGCCGGGATCGTCGCCGCCGACCCGGCGGCGCGCGCCCTGCTGGTCGACGACTGGCAGGACAGCCTGCTCCCCCTGCGCGGCACGAGCGGCGAGGACCTGGTCGCCGAGATGGAGGAGGCGGGCGAGGAGTGGCGGCTCGCCGGTCTCGCGGCCCGCCTCGCCGACCGCCCGGTGCTGCTGGTCGGCGGCGGCCGCGACACCGTCGCACCGACCGGCGTCCACCACCGGCCGCTCGTGGACGCGTACCTCGCCGAGCCCGTCCCCCGGCTCGAACACCTGGTCCTCCCGACCGACCACGCGCTGGCCGACCACCGCGTCACCCTCGCCCGCACCACGATCGACTTCCTCGACCGGCACCTGAAGCGCGGCTGATGGCCGACCGCTCCCCCTGGCGGCTGGCCCTCGGCACCGCCTCGGCGCTGGGCCTCGCGCGCTTCGCCTACGGGCTCCTGCTGCCGGACATGCGCCAGGACCTCGGCTGGAGCCTGGCACGCGGCGGCGTCCTCACGACGGCGAACGGGGCAGGCTACCTCGTCGGCGCCCTGGTGACGGCCGCCGGCGTCCGCCGCTGGGGAGCCACCGCCACGTTCCGCGCGGGCATGGTGGTGACGGCGCTCGCCCTCGCCGCCACCGCCGGTGGCGACGGCGCGCCCGCGCTCGACGCGGCACGCGCGGCGGCCGGTCTCGGCGGCGCGCTCGTCTTCATCGCGGGCGGCCTGATCGCCGCCCGCGCGGGAGCCGCCGCCCTCACCGTCTACTTCGCCGGTACAGGTCTCGGCATCGGCCTCAGCGGGCTCACCCTCCCCCTCCTGCTCGACCGGCACCCCGGCAGCTGGCCCCTGGCCTGGGCGGCCCTCGCCCTCGGAGCGGGCCTGGCCACCGCCGTCAGCTGGACCGCCGCCCGCACCGACGACCACTCCCCCGTCCCCGGCCGCCCCGGGGCAGGCGGCCGCGTCCGGCTGCGCCCGCTGTGGCGCGCGGCCGCCGCGTACGTCCTCTTCGCCGCCGGTTACCTCTCCTACCCCACCTTCCTCTCCACCGCCCTCGCCGCCCGCGACACCCCGGCCTGGCAGGTGGCCCTGCTGTGGGGGCTGCTGGGCGCGGGCGTCCTGGCAGCGCCGCTGGTGTGGCGCGTGCCGGTCGGCCGGTGGCCGGAGTCCCGGCTGCTCACCGTGCTGCTGGCCCTGCTCACCGCCGCCGGGGCGCTCGCCCTCCCCGGGCTGCCCGCGCCCGCGATCACCGTCTCGGTGCTGCTCTACGGGACGAGCTTCATGGTGGTGCCCGCCACCGTCACGGCCCTGATCCGCCGCGTCGCGCCGCCCGCCGCCCTGCCCTCCGCCATGGGCGCCTTCACCGTGCTCTTCTCCGTGGGCCAGACCCTCGGCCCCTGGGCGGCGGGCGCGCTGGCCGACCGCACCGCCCCCGCCGCCACACTGCTGTGGACGGCCGCGCTGTGCGCCGCCGCGGCCGCACTGACCGCCGGGCAGCGGTGGCAGGCGCCCGACAGGGAAGACGCCAGGACATGACGCCACCGCCCGCACCGCAGCCGGCCCCGCCCGAGGCCCTGCTGCTCGACTTCTACGGCACCCTCGTCCACGAGCCCACCGACGTGATCACCGCCATCTGCGAGGAGGTGCGCCGCACGGTCCCGGACCCGGACGCCGTCACGGCGGCCGACGTCGCCACGCTGTGGTGGCGCGGCTTCCGCGAGCGGACCGGACGGGCGCACGGACCCGCCTTCCGCACGCAGCGCGACATCGACCGCGCCGCGCTCGCGGCGGCGGTGTCGCGGCTCGGTTCCGGCGCGGACCCCGACGCGCTGGTGGAGCGCCAGTACGCGCACCGGCGCCGCCCGCCGCTGCACCCGGACGCGCGCGCCCTGCTCGCCACCGGCATCCCCGCCTGCCTCGTCTCGAACATCGACCGCGCCGACCTCGACGCCGCGCTCGCCCACCACGGGCTGCGCGACCGCTTCGCCGCCGTGGTGACCAGCGAGGACGCCCGTTCCTACAAGCCGCGCCCCGAGATGTTCACCGAGGCACTGCGGCTGCTCGGCCGCGCACCCGGCGAAGTCCTGCACGTGGGCGACTCGTTCAGCAGCGATGTCGCGGGCGCCGCAGCCGTGGGCATCCCCGCCGCGTGGGTCAACCGCACCGGCCGCGCCGCCCCCGAGGGACCACGCCCCGCGTACGAGGTGGCGACCCTGGCCGCACTGCCACCGCTCCTCGGGCAGCCGGTACCGTCCCGCCACCCCTGAGATCGACCTTCTGCCGCCGCCCCGCCCGCACGGCGACGACGTGCGCGTGACGCCGGTGCGTGCCGCTGGGCCGGGGTGCCGAGGGCTCACCGGGACCAGGACGAGCGGACTTGCACGCCCGACACCGCCCCGGGCGCCTGCCGCTGTCGGCGGCGTCGCGCGCACCACCGGATACGGCGGCGGGCGTCCCCCTTCCGCCGGGGGACGCCTCACGGCTCGCAACGGCTGTCGTCCGGTGCGAGCGCTCGCGCGACGGAACGATCGCCGGAGCGGTGGAACGCGACGAAGTCCACGCCGTCCTCGCCTCGCTCGCCGCCCGGTACCGGTTCCCCCGTTCTGCATACCGGACGCGCCGTTCCGCCCGGCGTGGCACCGCGCGCACCGCGCCGGACGGCACATGGTGGCTCAGCTCAGGGCAAGCTTCCCCTGGTGCGCGCCACTGAGCGGAGGCAGGCAGCGCGCGGCGGCGTTCGCGCGCCGGCCGCCGGCTCCGGCGCGCGAGGGGCGGTACGGGGCCGCTGCCGCGCGGCATCCGGCTGACCGTGGAGATCCCGCCCGGGCGCGACGAGCCGGGCAGACCCGAGTCGCCGTGCCAGACAGCATGCGGCGTGCCGTGTCGGCAGTGGAAGCGGGGGGGCTGAGTCCGGTCAGCGAGGCGGCGACGCCGCCGCGTTCCGTCTCGCGGCGTGAACACGTCGCCCGGGCCGCGCATCACCCGCGCGTGCGCGGCCGGTCCACCACCGCCCGCCAGTGCGGCGGCACTCCCGCAGCGAAGTCGCGCTCTGACCGGGTGGGCAGGACGCGAGCCGTTCGACGCCGTCGGGGTCCGGGGCGACTGCCGGGGGCGGAGGGCGGGAAAACAGTCAAGGCCCGGCGGGAAGCCGGGCCTTGACCTTCGCGTAGCGGGGACAGGATTTGAACCTGCGACCTCTGGGTTATGAGCCCAGCGAGCTACCGAGCTGCTCCACCCCGCGTCGTGAGATGAACTCTACGCCACCGCGCGGGCCAGACCAAACGCGGCTCCCCCGCACCCCGCCCCGGCAGCCGGATCAGCCGTCAACTCAGCCTCACAGCAAGCTTGTTGACCTTGCAACAGATGTCGGGGAGGTTTACGGCACCGGGACGGGCCGCTATGTTCGACAGCCCATGGGAGCGCTTCCAACCCCCACCCAGACCGTTGCGCCGTCCCGGAAGGAAAGATCCTTGCTCTCCCCACGAGCCGCACTCACCCCCACACCGCTGCGCCTGCTGGTCGCCGCCGGTGCCGCGTTCGCCGCCCTGGTCGCCCCCGCCGTACCGGCCACCGCCGCCCAGGACGCCCCCGCCGCCGCCGACCTGCCCGACGACTCCGTCTTCCTCAACTACCCCGACCAGGTCCACGCCTGGGTCGCCGCCAACCCAGGCGACCCCCGCCGCCCCCTCATCGAGAGCCGCATAGCCAGCCAGCCGCAGGCGCTGTGGTTCTCCAACTACGAGCCGGGCAGCGTGACCGCCGACGTGTCCGCCATCACCGGCGCGGCGGAGCAGGCGGGGCAGGTGCCGGTCCTCGTCTCGTACATGATCCCGAACCGCGACTGCGGTGGCGCGTCCGCCGGGGGCGCCCCCAGCTTCCCGGCCTACCTGGAGTGGACCGAGCGCTTCGCCGCCGGGCTCGGCGACGGCCCCTCCGTCGTCGTCCTGGAGCCCGACTCACTCGCGCTGACCACCTGCCTCGGCCAGGCCGAGCGCGCCGAGCGCTTCGCGTCGCTCGGCGCGGCGGCGGACATCATCCACGCCGCCAGCCCGCAGGCCCGCGTCTACTTCGACGCAGGACACTCCGGCTGGCACGCGCCGGGCACCATCGCCGCCGTCCTGAACGAGGCAGGCGTCACCCAGCACGCGGACGGCATCTACTCCAACGTCTCCAACTACCACACGACGCAGAACGAGACCGCCTTCGCCGAACAGGTGCTCGCCCAGCTCGGCGACCCCGACCTCCGCGCCGTGATCGACACCAGCCGCAACGGCAACGGGCCCGACGGCGACGCCTGGTGCGACCCGCACGGCCGCCTCGTCGGCCAGAACCCGACCGCCGCCACCGGCAGCGACCGCGTCGACGCCCTCCTGTGGATCAAGCGGCCCGGCGAGCTGGACGGCTGCGACGGGCCCGCCGGACAGTTCTCGCCCGACATGGCGTACGAGCTGGCGGGCGGCTGACACCCACCCGGGCGACTCCGCACGGTTCACCCGTACGGGTGCCGATCTGATGCCCTGACGGCGCGCCTCCGCCACGCTGGCGGGAGCGCGCCGTCCGGCCGTCCGGCCGCGGGCCGTCCGAGAGGAGAACGCCCATGAAGGCCGTCCAGTACCGGGAGGTCGGTCAGCCGCCCGAGGTCGTCACCGTGCCCGATCCGGAGCCGGGGCCTGGGCAGGTCCTCCTCAAGGTGGCCGCCGCCGGGGTCTGCCACTCGGACATCGCCGTGATGAGCTGGCCCGCCGACACGTTCCCCTTCCAGCTGCCCATGACGCTGGGGCACGAGGGCGCGGGCACCGTCGCGGCGCTCGGCGACGGCGTCACCGGCATCGCGGAGGGCGACCTCGTCGCGGTCTACGGCCCGCAGGGCTGCGGCCGGTGCGCGCTGTGCATGCAGGGCAAGGAGAACTACTGCCTGCGCGCCGCCGAGCTGGACATCAACCCGCCGGGGCTCGGCGCGCCCGGCGCGATGGCCGAGTACCTGCTGGTGGACGACGCGCGGTTCCTGCTGCCGCTGGACGGCCTCGACCCGGTGAAGACCGTCCCGCTGACCGACGCGGGCCTCACCCCGTACCACGCCATCAAACGGTCGCTGCCGAAGCTGGTGCCCGGCAGCACGGCGGTGGTGATCGGCGCGGGCGGGCTCGGGCACGTCGCGATCCAGCTGCTGCGGGCGCTGACCCCGGCGCGGGTGATCGCGCTCGACGTGGCCGAGCAGAAGCTCGAACTGGCGAAGAGGGTCGGCGCGCACGAGACGCTCGTCTCCGACGACAAGGCGGCCGACCGGGTGAAGGAGCTGACCGGTGGCCGCGGCGCGCAGGCGGTGTTCGACTTCGTCGGGGTGCAGCCGACCGTGACGCTCGCGGGCGCCGTCACGGGCGTCGAGGCGGACGTGGCGATCGTCGGCGTGGCGGACGGCGCGCTGCCGGTCGGCTTCGGGCGGCTGCCGTACGACGTGTCGGTCTTCAGCCCGTACTGGGGCAGCAGGGGCGAGCTGCACGAGGTGCTGGAGCTGGCGCGCGCGGGCGCGGTCGACGTGCACGTGGAGACGTACAGCCTGGACGAGGCGCCCGCCGCGTACGAGCGGCTGCACGAGGGCAAGGTCAACGGGCGCGCGGTGATCGTGCCGTGAGCGGCGGAACGCGGGCGGGGACGGCCGGTGGGCCGCCCCCGCCCGTACGCGTACCGGCCGGTCAGTCGGTCAGGTCCACGCCGCGGGCCGAGGTGGCGCCGATCTCGGAGGCGATCTCGGTCAGGACGGCGGCCGGGATGGTGCCGTCCACGGTGAGGGCGATCAGGGCCTCGCCACCCTCCTCGGCGCGGGCGACCTGCATGCCCGCGATGTTGATGCCCGCCTCGCCGAGGACGCGGCCGAGGGTGCCGACGACGCCCGGGCGGTCGGTGTAGCGGAAGAACGCCATGTGGTCGGCGACGGCGAGGTCCACCGTGTGCGGGCCGATGGCGACGATCTTCTGGAGGAACTTCGGCCCGGCCAGCGTGCCGGAGACCGAGACGACGTCGCCGTCCGTCAGGGTGCCGCGGACGGTGATCAGGTTCCGGTGGTCGGGCGACTCGGAGCTGGTGGTCAGCCGCACCTCGACGCCGCGCTCCTGCGCGAACAGCGGCGCGTTCACGTACGACACCGTCTCGGCGACGACGTCCTCGAAGACGCCCTTGAGCGCCGACAGCTCCAGGACCTTCACGTCGTGCTGGGTGATCTCGCCGTTGACCTCGACGTCGAGGCGCTGCGCGACCTCGCCCGCGAGGGCGGTGAAGATGCGGCCCAGCTTCTCGGCGAGCGGCAGGCCGGGGCGTACGTCCTCGGCGATCACGCCGCCCTGGACGTTCACCGCGTCGGGGACCAGCTCGCCCGCGAGCGCGAGGCGGACCGACTTGGCGACGGAAATCCCGGCCTTCTCCTGGGCCTCGCCGGTGGAGGCGCCCAGGTGCGGGGTGCCGACGACCTGGTCGAACTCGAAGAGCGGCGAGTCCGTACAGGGCTCGGACGAGTAGACGTCCAGGCCGGCGCCCGCGACGCGGCCCTCCTTGAGGGCGCTCAGCAGGGCGGCCTCGTCCACGATCCCGCCGCGCGCCGCGTTGACGATGCGGACGGACGGCTTGACCTTGTGGAGCGCCTCGTCGCCGATCAGGCCGAGGGTCTCGGGGGTCTTGGGCAGGTGGACGGTGATGAAGTCGGCGGCGGCGAGCAGCTCGTCCAGGCTCACCAGCTTGACGCCCATCTGCGCGGCCCGCGCGGGCTGGACGTACGGGTCGAACGCGACGATGTCCATGCCGAAGGCGGCCATGCGCTGGGCCACCAGGACGCCGATGCGGCCGAGGCCGACGACGCCGAGGGTCTTCTCGGCCAGCTCGACACCGGTGTACTTGCTGCGCTTCCACTCGCCGTTCTTGAGCGCGGCGTTGGCCTGCGGGATGTTGCGGGCGGTGGAGATCAGGAGGCCGCAGGCCAGCTCGGCGGCGGTGACGATGTTCGACGTCGGCGCGTTCACGACCATGACGCCCGCCTTGGTGGCGGCGGAGACGTCCACGTTGTCCAGGCCGACCCCGGCCCGCGCCACCACCTTGAGGCGGCGCGCGGCGGCGATCGCCTCGGCGTCCACCTTGGTCGCGCTGCGGATCAGGATGGCGTCCACGTCGGCGATCGCGCCCAGCAGCTCGGCGCGGTCGGCGCCGTCGCAGTGGCGGATCTCGAAGTCGGGCCCGAGGGCGTCGACGGTCGCGGGGGAGAGCTCTTCAGCGATGAGTACGACGGGCTTGCTCACGGTGTCTCACAGATCCTTCGGGGATGGCCGCGTCCCGACGGCCGAGGCGGGGAGAGGTAGGCAGCCACGAGAAGACGCACGACGCTGTGAGCCTGTGACGCGCTTCGTGCTGTGAAGTGTATCGGCGGTGCGGCGGGTCCGGCTGCCGGTGCCGGACCCGCCGCCCGATCGAGCGAACTCCCGCGGTCGTGAGGGGGATCGGGGAGGCTCAGGCCTCGTCGTCCACCCAGCTCATGAGTTTGCGCAGCTCCTTGCCGGTGGTCTCCAGCAGGTGGTCGGCGTCGGCCTTCTTGTACTCGTTGTACTTGGGCAGGCCCGCGTTGTACTCGGCCATCCAGTTGGTGGCGAAGGTGCCGTCCTGGATGTCGCCCAGGATGCGCTTCATCTCGGCCTTGGTCTCCGCGGTGATGACGCGCGGCCCCGACACGTAGTCGCCCCACTCGGCGGTCTCGGAGATGGACCAGCGCATCTTCTCCAGGCCGCCCTCGTACATGAGGTCCACGATCAGCTTCAGCTCGTGGAGGCACTCGAAGTACGCGATCTCCGGCTGGTAGCCGGCCTCGACCAGCGTCTCGAAACCGGCCTTGACCAGGGCGGAGGTGCCGCCGCAGAGCACGGCCTGCTCGCCGAAGAGGTCGGTCTCGGTCTCCTCGGTGAAGGTCGTCTTGATGACGCCCGCGCGGGTGCCGCCGATGGCCTTGGCGTACGACAGGGCGAGGGGGAACGCGGCGCCGGTGGCGTCCTGCTCCACGGCCGCGATGCACGGCACGCCGCGGCCCTCCTCGTACTGGCGGCGCACGAGGTGGCCGGGGCCCTTGGGGGCGACCATGCACACGTCCACACCCGCCGGGGGCTTGATGAAGCCGAAGCGGATGTTGAAGCCGTGGCCGAAGAAGATCGCGTCGCCCTCGTTGAGGTTGTCGCGGACGGACTCCTCGTACACCTTGCCCTGGATGGGGTCCGGGACCAGGATCATGATCACGTCCGCCTCGGCGGCGGCCTCGGCCGGGGTCGTCACGCGCAGGCCCTGCTCCTCGGCCTTGGCACGGGACTTCGAGCCCTCGTGCAGGCCGACGCGGACGTCGACGCCCGAGTCACGGAGCGACAGCGCGTGCGCGTGGCCCTGGCTGCCGTAGCCGAGGACCGCGACCTTCCGGCCCTGGATGATGGACAGGTCGGCGTCGTCGTCGTAGAACAGCTCGGCCACTTTCAGTCTTCTCCTCTATGTCTTTCACATGTCTTCCGTACCCCGGCCCGGCCCGGCCCGCGGAAGGCGGGCGTGGGCGGCGGGGCAGGGTGCTGCGCGGTGGTCGGCCGCCGGTACCACCGTATGCCGTGGCGGCGGGCGGCCCGTGCCGGTCTCGCTATGCGGATCGGTCGAGTGCGCGCAGCGACCGGTCGGTGATGGACCGCGCGCCGCGGCCGATGGCGATGGCGCCGGACTGGACCAGCTCCTTGATGCCGAAGGGTTCCAGCATCCGGAGCATGGCCTCCAGCTTGTCGCTGCTGCCGGTGGCCTCGATGGTCACGGCCTCCGGGGCGACGTCCACGGTCTTGGCGCGGAACAGCTGGACGATCTCGACGATCTGGGACCGCGTGTCGTTGTCGGCGCGGACCTTGACCAGGACCAGCTCGCGGTGGACGGCCGCGCCCGGGTCGAGTTCGACGATCTTCAGGACGTTGACCAGCTTGTTGAGCTGCTTGGTGACCTGTTCGAGGGGGAGGTCGTCCGCGCCGACCACGATCGTGATGCGCGAGACCTCGGGGTGTTCGGTGGTGCCGACGGCGAGGGAGTCGATGTTGAAGCCGCGCCGGGAGAACAGGGCGGTGATCCGGGACAGGACCCCCGGCTTGTTCTCGACCAGGACGGACAGGGTGTGCTTGGGCATGTCGGTTCGCTACCTCGTCGGTGGGTCAGTCGTCGCTGTCGCCGAAGTCGGGGCGCACGCCCCGGGCGGCCATGACCTCGTCGTTCGAGGTGCCGGCGGCGACCATCGGCCAGACCATGGCGTCCTCGTGCACGATGAAGTCCACGACGACCGGGCGGTCGTTGATGGAGTTGGCCTTCTCGATCACGGCGTCGAGGTCGGCGGGGTCCTCGCAGCGCAGGCCGACGCAGCCCATGGCCTCGGCGAGCTTCACGAAGTCGGGGACCCGGGTGCCGGCGGCCGACCCGTCGTGGAGCACGGTGTTGGAGTAGCGCTGGTTGTAGAACAGCGTCTGCCACTGCCTGACCATGCCGAGGGCGCCGTTGTTGATGATGGCGACCTTGATCGGGATGTTGTTCAGGGCGGCGGTGGTCAGCTCCTGGTTGGTCATCTGGAAGCAGCCGTCGCCGTCGATGGCCCACACCGTGGTGTCGGGGCGGCCCGCCTTGGCGCCGAGTGCGGCGGGGACGGCGTAGCCCATCGTGCCGAGGCCCCCGGAGTTCAGCCAGGTGCCGGGGCGTTCGAAGGGCAGGTAGTGCGCGGCCCACATCTGGTGCTGGCCGACGCCCGCCGTGAAGATCGTGTCCTGCGGGGCGAGCTGACCGATGCGCTCGATGACCTGCTGCGGAGAGAGCGACCCGTTGTCCGGCAGGTCGTAGCCCAGCGGGTAGGCGTCGCGCCAGGCGTCGAGCTGCTGCCACCAGGCGGCGTAGCGGGACAGCGCGTCGGGGCCGCGGCTCTCGGCGGCCTCGTCGCCGCGCAGGGCGGCGGCCAGGTCCGTCAGGACGTCCTTGGCGTCGCCGACGATGGGCACGTCGGCGAGGCGGATCTTGCCGATCTCGGCGGGGTCGATGTCGGCGTGCACGATCTTCGCGTGCGGCGCGAAGGAGTCGATGCGGCCGGTGACGCGGTCGTCGAAGCGCGCGCCGATGGCGAGGATCAGGTCGGCCTTCTGGAGCGCGGTGACGGCGGCGACCGAGCCGTGCATGCCGGGCATGCCGAGGTGCTGCCGGTGGCTGTCGGGGAAGGAGCCGAGCGCCATCAGCGTGGTGGTGACCGGGATGCCGGTCAGCTCGGCGAGGTCCAGCAGCTCGGCGGACGCGCCCGCCTTGACCACACCGCCGCCGACGTACAGCACCGGGCGGCGCGCCTCGGCGACCAGCCGGGCGGCCTCGCGGATCTGCTTGGCGTGCGGGCGGCTGACCGGGCGGTAGCCGGGCAGGTCCGTGGTCGGGGGCCAGGTGAACGTGGTGGTGCTCTGGAGCGTGTCCTTGGGGATGTCGACCAGGACCGGTCCCGGGCGGCCCGTGGACGCGATGTGGAACGCCTCGGCGATGGCCCGCGGGATCTCCGCGGGGTCGGTGACCAGGAAGTTGTGCTTGGTGACCGGCATGGTGATGCCGCAGATGTCGGCTTCCTGGAACGCGTCGGTGCCGATGGTGGCGGTGACGACCTGCCCGGTGATCGCGACCAGCGGGACCGAGTCCATGTGGGCGTCGGCGATCGGGGTGACGAGGTTGGTCGCGCCGGGGCCCGAGGTGGCCATGCAGACGCCGACGCGGCCGGTGGCCTGGGCGTAACCGGTGGCGGCGTGGCCCGCGCCCTGCTCGTGCCGCACGAGGATGTGGCGGACGGCCGTGGAGTCCATCAGCGGGTCGTAGGCGGGGAGGATCGTGCCGCCGGGGATGCCGAATACGGTGTCGGCGCCGACCGCTTCGAGGGAACGGATGAGGGACTGGGCGCCCGTCATGGTCTCGGTGGCGGCGGCGGGCTGCTGTGCTCCGCCTCGGGGGGCCCGTGGCTGCGGCTTCGGTGCCCCGGTGGCCTGCTCGGTCATCGGCGATCTCTTCTCGGGGAATGAGGGTGGTGACGCGGGGGTGGGCGGTGGCCGGGATCTCGCCGGCCGACCGGTCCTGTGCAACAAAAAACCCCTCGTGCCGCTAGGCATGCGAGGGGGAGCGCGTCGCTGGGGGTCCGGGAGGTTGTCCCGGGGTCAGCGGACGCGCCGTCCAAGTACGAGAATTCGGGAGTGCATGGCACTGACACTGCTCCCCCGTGCCGTCGCATGTCAAGCGGCCGTGAAGGACGTCTCACTATGTGGGCTTACTAGGTGGGCCGAGTATCCGGGGCACCTGCGGGGGGTGCGTGACGGTGGCGTGAGGTGGCTCCGGCGGGCATCTCAAGGGGCAGGTCACGGGGCATTTCCCGGGGGGTGCGGCGGGTGGCGGGCGGCCCGGCCAGGGCGGCGGACGCGGCGGCGACGGCGGGCAGGGCGGTGCCGGGTGCGGTGCGGATCACAGGGGCGGCCGGGGGCTCGGTGGCCGCCTGGCGGGGAGTGCGATCCGGCGGGGTCCGGGTCGCCGTCGGCGGGGTGGGAGCCGGGGTGCTGGGGGTGGGGGCCGCCGTGCCGGGCACGGGGAGGCGGCCTTCGGTCAGGACGCGGTGGAGCCGGCCCGCGTCGAGGGGGGCGCTGAAGGCGAGGCCCTGTGCCTCGCGGCAGCCGAGGGCGCGCAGCTCCGTCGCCTGGTCGGCGGTGTCCACGCCGTCCGCGAGGCTGGCGATGCCGAGGTCGGCGGCCATGCGCAGCAGGGCTCCCGCGACGGTGCGCAGGACGGCGGAGCCCGGCAGGCCGTCCACCAGGTGCCGGTCGAGGCGCAGCAGGCGTACGGGGAGCCGCTGGAGTGCCGCGATCCCGCTGCCGCCGCCGAGGCCGCTGAGCGCGAGGGTGATCCCGAGGCGGCCCAGGTCGGCGACGCGGCGTGACACGTCGGCCGCCGCGAGGACCGCGCCCGCCTCGGGGATCTCGATCATGAGGGCGTCCGGGCCGAGTCCGTGGCGGCCGAGGAGCCGTTCCAGGCGCGGGGCGGCGAGGGCGCTGTCGGCCAGGCAGGGGCCGGGGACGCGGACGGCGACGGGGACGGTGAGGCCGTCGAGGTGGCGCCTGGCCGCCTCGGCGATGGCGCGTTCCAGCAGGCGGCCGGTCGGGCCCGGGTGGTGCGCGGCGTCGGCGGCCTGGTCGTGGCGTGTGCCGTCCGGGCCGGGGAACTGGGCCGGGACGCCGTGGCCGCGCGGGCGTCCCGCGGTCGCGGTGACGGCGGTGACGCGGCCGTCCGCCAGGTCCACGATGGGCTGGTGCAGCAGGGTCAGCGGCTCGGGCGGGCGCGCGGTGTGTCTGTGGCGCTCGGTCCAGGGGTCGTGGGCCGGGTGTGCCGGATGCACCGGGTGCACGGGGTGCGCCGGGAGCACGGGGTGACCCGCGTGGAGCGCGTTCACCGACGGGGCCGAGCGGACCGTGCCGCTGTGGAACGGGGGGCCGGGCTGGCGGTGGGGCATGTACAGCTCGACGCGGTCCTTGCCCGACTGCTTCGCGCGGTACATGGCGAGGTCGGCGTCGCGCATCAGCGCCGTCGGGGTGGCGCCTGGTTCGGCGAGGGCGACGCCGATGCTCGCGGCGATGCGCAGCTCGCGGCCGTCCACGAGGTAGGGGCGGGACACGGCGGCGCGCATGCGTTCGGCGACGGCGAGGACGCGTGTGATCCGGTCGGCGCCGCCGTGCCCGCCCGGCGTGCCGGGCCCCGCGGGGCCGCCCGCGATGAGGGCGGCGAACTCGTCGCCGCCGAGCCTGGCCGTCGTGTCCTGGGCGCGGACGGACTCCCGCAGGCGGGCGGCGGCCTGGATGAGCAGCTCGTCCCCGGCCTGGTGCCCCACCGAGTCGTTGACCGCCTTGAAGCCGTCGAGGTCGATGAAGAACAGGGCGGCGGCCCGGTCGGCGGGGCGTTCGGCGGCGAGGGCGCGGCGTACCCGTTCGGTGAACAGGGCCCGGTTCGGCAGGTCGGTGAGGGGGTCGTGCGTGGCGCTGTGCTCCAGCTGGGCCTGGAGTCTGACGCGCTCGGTGACGTCGCGGCTGTTGAGGATGAGGCCGCCCGCGTGGCGGTTCACGGTGGACTCGACGTTGAGCCAGCGGCCGTCGCCGTGCCGGACGCGGCACTCGATGCGGGTGGCGGGCTCGCGGGCGGGCGGAACGGACAGGAAGCGGCGCAGTTCGCGGCGGACGCGCAGCTCGTCGTCCGGGTGGATGAGGGCGGCCAGCGCGCCGCCGATGAGGCGGTCGGCCCGCTGCCCGTAGACGCCGCTGGCGGCCGGGCTGACGTAGCGGAGCGTGCCGTCCGGGTCCGCGATCATGATGACGTCGCTCGACCCCTGGACGAGGGAGCGGAACCAGTTCTCCTTCTGCGCCAGCTCGCGGGTGAGCTGGACGTTGTCGAGGAGGGTGAGGCCCTGGCGTACGAGCAGGGCGAGGACGACGGCGCACGCCGTGAAACCGACGACGCGGTCCACGTCACGGCCGCTGACTATGGTGATCAGGATGCCGAGCACGCAGACGGCCGCCGCCAGGTAGGGCGTCAGGGCGGCCAGGGAGCCGGCGAGCGGGCGCAGCGGCCGTACGGGCGTCTCGAACCCGGCCACCAGGGCGTCCGCCGCGTGGGCCGGTCCTGGCGGGAGGGCGGGCGCGCCGTCCGGGGGCTCCTCGCCGCGGACGACCAGCCAGGGCGCGGCGGCGAGCAGCAGGGACGCGGCGAACCACCCGGCGTCCAGGAGCTGTCCCGAGCTGTAGCGTTCGCGCAGCAGCGGCGAGGTGAAGAGCGCGTCGCACAGGACCGTGAGGATGAGGGCGCCGACGACGGTGTTGATGGCGGCCCGGTGGGCGGCGGAGCGCCGGAAGTGGAGCACCAGGACGATGCTCACGAGCGCGATGTCGAGCAGCGGGTACGCGAGGGCGAGCGCGGCGCGGGTGACGGTGATGCCGTGCCACTGCGCGGTGTGGGCGAGCGCGACGCTCCAGGACAGCGTCATCAGCGAGCCGCCGATGAGCCAGGCGTCGAGCGCCAGGCAGATCCAGCCGGATCTGGTGACGGGGCGTTTCGCGAGCATCAGCAGGCCGACGATGGCCAGCGGCGCGAACAGCAGGTAGCACAGGTCGGCGACCGAGGTGCGCGGCACCGGCTGGCGCAGCACCACCTCGTACCAGGCCCAGACGGCGTTGCCCAGGCCGATCATCAGCGACGACAGGCCGATGAGGGCCCAGCCGGGGCGGAGGTCGCCCGCCCGCCCGTGCGCGAACCACAGGCAGGACCCGGCGGCGAGAAACGCGGCGGCGCTGAGGCCGAAGTCCCCCATGACCAGGGCGGCCCCGGTCGATCCCCAGCCGAGGACGGCGCCCGCGGCGTACCCGGTGCAGACGGCGGCGAACGCCAGGCGGGGGGCGGCGCCGCGGAGGAGGGGGGACCGCGCGTTCCGTGGAGGCCGCCGGTCCGGTGACGGCCGTGGGAAGGTCTCTCGGTGGTGCATGCGCGTGTCGCCCCCCTCTCGTTCGGGCTCGCCCCGGACGGACGATACACCAGAACAGTCACTCAGCGACATAGCTACCTCACTTAAAGTGACTATAGGGGAGACCTGTTGCCCCACCCTTTCGTGCGCACTCTGTGCGGTACGGGGGTCGGACGGGGCGGGGCCCGGTCAGGCGGCCGGGGCGGCTCCGGTGCCCGTCGCCTTGACGTGGTGGACGGGCTCCCCGGCGGCGAACCGGCCGAGCTGGGCGTACAGCAGCCGTTCCGCGCGCGGCCTGAAGGCGGTGCTCGGACCGCCCACGTGCGGGGTGATCAGGACGCCGGGGGCGCGCCACAGGGGGTGGCCGGCGGGCAGCGGCTCGGGGTCCGTCACGTCGAGCGCGGCGAGCAGCCGTCCCGCGGTCGTCTCGGCCAGCAGCGCCGCAGTGTCCACGACGGCGCCGCGTGCCACGTTCACCAGCAGCGCGCCGTCCTTCATCCGCGCGAGGAAGGCGGCGTCGACGAGGCCGCGCGTGGCGTCGCTGAGCGGCACCGCCAGGATCACGACGTCGGCGGCGGGCAGGAGTTCCGGCAGGTCGGAGGTGGCGTGGACGGGGCCGCGCGGGGTGTCCCTCGCGCTGCCCGCGACGCGCAGCACACCGGCGACCTCGAACGGCAGCAGGCGGTCCTCGATCGCGGCGCCGATGCCCCCGTAACCGATGATCAGCACGCTGCGGTCGGCCAGCGCCGTGTGGAAGCCCGACTGCCAGCGGCCCTCGGCCTGCGCGCGCACCGCCCCGGGGATGCCGCGCAGCGCGGACAGGGTGAGGGCGAGCGCGAGTTCGGCCGTGCTGGTGTTGTGGAGGCTTCCCGCGTTGCACAGTTGCGCCCCCTGCGGAAGGGAGGCGACGGCGGGCAGCATATGGTCGATGCCCGCGGTGAGTGTCTGGACGACGCGCACACCCGTCATGTGCGGCAGGGGGCGGAGCACTTCCTCCTGCGGACGCATGTACGGGACCACGTAGAACGCACAGCGCGCCGGGTCCGCGGGGAACTCCCCCGGCCCGTCCCAGTGGTGGTAGGTGAGCGAGTCGGGCAGCGCGGCCGGGTCGGAGGGCGGGAAGGGCAGCCATACGTCCTGTGTGGTCATGCCGCCAGGCTATGACCCGGTTCCCGGCGCCCGGCGGGAGGGCCGCGGGGGCGGGTGCGCGGGCGGTGCGGGCGTGCGGGGCGGCGGGCCAGGGGAAGGAACGGCGGCGGGTGCGGTACAGGACGGTCGGGGCGTCAGCCCTGCGCGTGGGGGCCGTCGGTCTTGGCTGCATGCCCATGAGCTGGGGCTACTCGGCCTCGGAACGCTCCGGGGAAACGTCACTGCGCACCGTGGACGCCGCCCTCGACGCGGGCTGCTCGCTGCTCGACACGGCGGACATGTACGGGCCGTACACCAACGAGCTGCTGCTCGGCCGCGTGCTGCGCAGGCGGCGGGCCGACGCGTTCGTCGCCACCAAGGGCGGCCTGCTCGCCGGGGAGCAGCACCTCGTGACGGACGGCCGCCCCTCGTCGATGCGCCGGGCCTGCGACGCGTCGCTGCGGCGGCTGCGGACCGACGTGATCGACCTCTACCAGCTGCACCGGCCCGACCCCGAGGTGCCGGTGGAGGAGACGTGGGGCGCGATGGCCGACCTGGTGCGCGCGGGGAAGGTGCGGGCGCTGGGGCTGTGCGCCGTGCCGGGCGCGGAACGGCGGCGCGGCGCCGGTGAGCCGCCGCACGCGGGGACGCTGCGGCTGCTCGACCGGGTGCAGCAGGTGTTCCCCGTGAGCGCGGTGCAGGCCGAGCTGTCCGTGTGGGCGACCGGCGCGCTGGCGCGGCTCGTGCCGTGGTGCGCGACGCGGGGGGTGGCGTTCCTGGCGGCGATGCCGCTGGGCAGCGGCTTCCTGACGGGCACGCTCGTGCCGGGCGGCGGCTTCGAACCGGCCGACCTGCGGGCGCGGCACCCCCGGTTCACCGCCGAGATGATGGCGGCGAACCAGCCGGTGGTGGCGGGGCTGCGCCGCGTCGCGGCCCGGCATCCGGGCGCCACCCCGGCACAGGTCGCGCTGGCGTGGCTGCTCGCGCTGGGGCCGCACGTCATCCCCGTCCCGGGGACGAAGAAGCCGCGCTGGGCGGTGGAGAACGCGGCGGCGGCCGACCTGGAGCTGACGGCGCGCGACGTGGCCGAGATCGCCGCCCTGCCGCCCGCCCGCGAGTCGTGGGTGTGACGCGGCAGGCATCAAGCGGCGCGGGGCGGGGTACGGCGCTTGCCGGAGGTGTGCTGATGACGTTCCGCCATGGCACCACGTACGCGACGCTCGCCGCGCTGGCGCTGCTGCTGCCCGCCTGTTCGTCGGACGAGGGGGACGGCGAGGAGGGCGGGGGAACGCCGTCCGCCTCGGCGTCGCCTTCCCCTGGCGGGGAGCCGCCGCCGGAGGAGTCGGCCTCGGCGCCGGTGGCCTCGGTGGCGCCCGCCGAGGGATCGGCCGAGGTGGTGGGCACGGTCGCCGAGGACCTGGACGCGCCGTGGGGCCTGGTGGCGCTGCCGGACGGGGACCTGCTCGTCGGCTCGCGCGACGGCGGCGCGGTCCGGCGGATCGCGACGGACGGGGGCGGGGTGACGGACGCCGGGGAGATCCCCGGCGTGGCGGGCGGTGCGGGCGAGGGCGGGCTGCTCGGCCTGGCGCCGGCGCCCGACTTCCCCGACTCGGGCCGCCTGTACGCGTACTACACGACGGACGACGACAACCGGATCTCGACGTTCCGCTACGACGGTTCCGCCCCGGCCGGGGAACAGCTGACGCCGGACGGCGACCTCGTCACCGGCATCCCGCGCGGCCCCGCGATCCACCACGGCGGCGCGCTCGCGTTCGGACCCGACGGGATGCTCTGGGCGGCGACCGGCGACACCGACAACTCCGGGCGGCTCTCGCAGGACGAGCGGTCGCTCGCCGGGAAGATCCTGCGCATCGACCCGGCGACGGGCGGCGCGCCGCCGGACAACCCGGACCCCGACTCGCTGGTGTACTCGCTGGGGCACCGGAACGTGCAGGGGCTCGCCTGGGACTCGGAGGGCGCGCTGTGGGCGACCGAGCTGGGCGACGACACGTGGGACGAGCTGAACCTGATCGAGCCGGGCGGGAACTACGGCTGGCCCGAGCAGGAGGGGCGCGGCGGCGCGGAGGAGGGGTTCGTCGATCCGGTCGAGCAGTGGCCTCCGGCGGAGGCGTCGCCGAGCGGCATGGCGTTCCAGGGCGGCTCGCTGTGGCTGGTCGGGCTGCGCGGGGAGCGGCTGTGGCGTGTGCCGCTCGACGGGAGCGAGCCGGTGGCGGAGCCGCAGGCGTTCCTCGAAGGCGAGTACGGGCGGCTGCGGGCGGTCCTGCCCGTGGGGGACGACGAACTGCTGCTGGTCACCAACGAGACGGACGGCCGGGGCAGCCCCGAGGACGGTGACGACCGTGTCCTCCGCGTCCGGGTGAGCTGACCCGCGCCCCGCGCCCCGCGTCCGGAAGGCGACTTGTCGATCGCGTGGGGAGCCGCGCGGCGAGCGCGGCGGGGTGACGGCCAGGGTGCTCGCCGGAGCCGGTGCCGACCGGGAAGCGGGCGGGTCGGTCCACGGCTGCGGCCGGTCGGCCCGCCGGAGACGGAAGCCGTTCGAAGGTGTCGGCCGGCGCCCCGGCGCGGGCGGGTCTCGCCGCAGCCGGTGGCGGGGTAGCCGTCGATGGCGCGGACGAGGCCGTTGGTGTGGCAACGCACGGTGTGGCCGGTCAGCGTGAACATCCCGGCGCCGGTGGGCACCGCGGCCGGTGCCACCGGCCGCGGTGCCGACGCGGGACTGGGTGACAGCGAGGGCGGAACTTGCCGATGGTCCCGCCCCCCCGGCGGCGAGCCCGACCCGCGCCGCGGGCTCGCGGTGCCGCGCACGGCGCTGGATCGCGCGCTACGGCGACGTTCCCCAGGGCCGACGCGCATGGCGGCACCGCAGTCCCCCGGCCAGGGCCTGGCTCCCCGTGAGCGGCATCGCTCGCCGCCCACGTACCGGCTCGACCGGGCAGGCGCCGACCGGCGGCCGGTGCCACCAGCTGCGGTGCCGACGCGGGACCGGGTGACAGCGAGGGCGGAAACCTGCCGGTGGTCCCGCCCCCCCGGCGGCGAGCCCGACCCGCGCCGCGGGCTCGCGGTGCCGCGCACGGCGCTGGATCGCGCGCTACGGCGACGTTCCCCAGGGCCGACGCGCATGGCGGCACCGCAGTCCCCCGGCCAGGGCCTGGCTCCCCGTGAGCGGCATCGCTCGCCGCCCGCGTACCGGCTCGACCGGCGGCCGGTCCTCCCGTGGGGTGTGGTCAGGACGCCGCGGCCTGGTCGAGCAGGCCGAGGCGGTGGGCCACCGCGGCGGCCTCGCCCCGGCCCGAGACCTCCAGCTTCGCCAGGATGTTGGAGACGTGGACGCTCGCCGTCTTCGGCGAGATGAACAGCTCCTCGGCTATCTGCCGGTTGGTGCGGCCGACCGCGACCAGGGCCAGGACGTCCCGCTCGCGCGGCGTCAGGCCGGGCACCGTCCCGGCGGACGGCGCGGCGGGGCCCGCCGTCGCCAGGGACAGCCTGGCGCGCTGGGCCAGCCGCGCGAGCCGCTCCTTCAGCTCGCCCGCGCCCAGGTCCACGGCGCCGGCCCAGGCCGCCGCCAGCCGCTCCGCCGCCGCGTCGCGGTCGCCCTCGGCGAGCAGCGCCTCGCCGTGCCGGGCGGCGATCCTGGCCGTCTCGAACGGGCGCGAGAGATCCGCGAACGCCTCCCCCACGGCGGCCCAGTCGGCCACGGTCGCCGTGCCCTCGGCCCTGCGCAGCTCGGCCTCGACCAGCGCGGCGTGCGCCGTCCACACGGGGTAGTCGCGCCGGAGGCCCGCCGCGTACTCCCGGACGGCGGCGATCGCCTCGGCCCGCCCGGGATCGGCCGCCGGATTGCCCACGCTGTCGGACTCCGCCTCGGCCGCCCGTACCAGCAGCGGCCACGTGTACCGGCCGTTGCCCGCGCGCGCCCGCTCCGCGTGGGCCGAGGCGAGGATCTCCCGCGCCTCCAGGACCCGGCCGTCGGCGGCCGCGAGCGCCAGGCGGTATTCGAGGAGCGGATGGCCGTACTGCGGCGCCCAGCCGTACGGGCTGTGCTGCTGGAGGAGCTCGGCGACCTCGGTCCTTGCGGTGGCGAGGTCGCCGCGCGCCAGGGCGAGCCGTGCCAGGCGCTGCGCCGCGAGGGCGCGCCCGACGGGCGTCTGCGCGTGGCGGCGTGCCTCCTCGGCCGCCGCGTGCGCCTCGGCCCAGCGGCCGAGCGAGAACAGCGCGTCGGCCTGGTTGCCCTGGAGCCACGCGACGCTCTCCCGCAGGCCGTAGGCGTCGGCGATGCGCAGTCCCGCCTCGCCGACCCTCAGCGACTCGGCGGAGCGGCCGAGCGATTCGAGGAGCGACTGGAGGTTGACGTGGCAGCGCGCCACGAGCGCGTGCATCCCGTCCTTCGTGACGGTCTCCGTGACGGCCCGCAGGTGGACGAGCCCTTCGTCGCCCCGCCCGATCTCGACGAGGAGCCCGCCGAGGCTCATCCGCGCGTTCAGCTCGGTCTCGCGGTCGCCGACCTGGCGGGCCACCTCCATGGCGGACTCGGCCACCGCCAGGTTCTCCGGCCGGGGGTCGAAGATCGAGTTCCACAGCGCGGACTCGGCGATGACCTTGGCGTGGATACGCGACGGCGGCAGGCCGCCCAGCAGGTCGCGGGCGGCGGCCAGCTCGTCGGCGCCGGTGCCGCGGCCGAAGTTCCGCACGTGCTTGGACTGCTCGGCCCGGAACCAGGCCTCCCGCAGCGGGTGCCCCATCTCCTCCAGCGCGCGCAGGGCCCGCCGCACGATGGACACGCCGCGCTCGGGCTCGCCCGCGTAGCGCGCGGCGAGCGTCATCTCGGCGAGCAGGTCGAGGAACAGCAGGTCGTCGTCGTCGCACTTGCACAGCGGGTAGGACTCGGCGTCCTCGGCGAGCGGCAGCCGCCTGCGGACCTCGGCCGGCGCGCTGTCCCACAGCTCCAGGGCGCGCTCCAGCAGCTGGAGCTGCTCGGCGTACGCCCAGCGGCGCCTGGCGTCCTCGGCGGCGGCCATGACGGCGGGGAGGGCGCGCTCGGGGTCGTTCGCCCGGTACCAGTAGCCGGCGAGGCGGGCGGCCAGCTCGTCCGCGCAGACGAGGGTGGGGTCGGCCTCCAGCGCCTCGGCGTACCGCCGGTTCACGCGGGTGCGCTCGCCCGGCAGCAGGTCCTCCTCGACCGCCTCGCGCAGCAGGGCGTGCCGGAAGCTGTAGGTCTCGTTGTCGCGGGCCCGCAGGAGGTTGGCGTTGACCGCCGTGCGGACGGCGTCAATCAGTTCGTCGTCCGCCAGGCCGGTGACGGCGCGCAGCAGGCGGTGCTCGACGTGCGAGCCGCCGGGGGCCGCGGTGGCGATGACGCGCTGGACGGCGTCGGGCAGTGCCTCGACGCGCATCAGCAGCAGGTCGCGGACGGAGTCGCTGAGGGAGCCGGGGCCGGACAGGCAGCACAGCTCCTCGACGAAGAACGCGTTGCCCTCGGAGCGGCGGTACACCTCGTCCAGCTCGGCGAGGGAGGGCTCGGCGCCATGGATGCCGGCGAGCTGGCCGCGTACCTCGTCGCGCGTGAAGCGGGCCAGGTCGAGGCGGCGGACGGACCTGAGCCTGTCCAGCTCGCCCAGGAAGGGGCGCAGCGGGTGGCGGCGGTGGATGTCGTCGGACCGGTAGGTGGTGACCAGCAGGAGACGGCCGTGCTGGAGGGACCGGAAGAGGTAGCCGAGCAGCTCGCGGGTGGACCGGTCGGACCAGTGGAGGTCCTCGATGACCAGCACGAGGGTGGTGGTCTCGGAGAGGTTCTCCAGCAGCCGCGCGGTCAGCTCGAACAGCCGGGTGCGGCCCTCCTGCTCGCGGGTGGGCGGGGTCGCCTCCTGCGTCCCCAGCTCGGGCAGGAGCCTCGCCAGCTCGCCGCCGAATCCCGCGGCGGCCCGCGTCAGCTCGTCGCCGAGCCGGTGGTGCAGCGCCCGCAGGACGGCGGCGAAGGGGGCGAACGGGAGGCCGTCCGCGCCCGCCTCGACGCAGGCGCCGATGGCGGTGACGGCGCCGGAGGCCCGCGCGCCCGCCAGGAACTCCTCGGCCAGCCGCGTCTTGCCGACGCCCGCCTCGCCGCTGATCAGGACGGCCTGGGGCCGCCCCGCCGCCGCCTCGGCGAGGGCGGCGGAGAGCGCTTCCCGTTCGGTGCGGCGTCCGACGAACACCGGGCTGACTGTCCTGCTGAGCATGTCGCGAAGCATCGCATATCCCACTGACATTCGAGAGGGGGCGAGTGCCGTCAGGCGTTCGCCGACCGCCACGGGGTCCAGCGGTGGCCCGTCGCGCCGGGTACGCGGGCGGCGGTGGTGGACGCGGCCTCCGCCTTGCGGCGGGCGGCGCGGGCCCGCAGGACGCCGCGCACCAGGCGCTCGCGGTCGGCCTCGCGGCGCAATTCGGTGAGGCGCAGTTCGATCAGGCTGAGTTCGGTGGACATGGTTCCCGCTCCCTCGCGTGGCCCTGGGGCCCTCGGTTCTCCGGGTTCCTCCCGGTGATCTCAAGACTCCTCGCCAAGGCGGGGCGGGCGCGTGGGGAGGACGGCGCATTTCCGGTGCTCAGGGGGGCCTCAGACGCGCCTCACCCGGTGTCTGAGGACCCTCTGAGGTGCCTTAGTGCGGCGCGGGGACCTCAGGCCCCGGCCGAGAGCGGGCGCGCGGCGGTCAGTGGGCGGCCCACCACTCCGTGACGAGGCGGGCGTACTCCTCCGGCCGTTCCTCCCAGCAGAAGTGTCCGGCGCCTGTGATGAAGTCGACGCGGCTGCCGCGGACGCGTTCGCCGATGAAGCGGGAGTTCTCGGCGGGGACCGCCGCGTCCGCCTCCCCCGCGACGACCCGCACCGGGGCCGTGACGCGGGGCAGCAGCTCGGCGAGGCGCGGCAGCTGGCGGGGGTACTCCTGCACGTACCTGATCGACTCGGCGAACCTGCCGTCCGCGTACGACCGCTCGTAGTCCTCCCTGATCGCGGCCGGGGGCGTGTACCCCGTGATGGTGCCCAGGGCGGGGCCCACGATCCGGGCCGGGTCGATGTCGCGGTAGCGCTCGGGGTCGCTCTCCTCGACCCAGCTCCTGAGGACGCCCGTCACGTTCACCGGCGCCGCCACACCGCCCGCGCCCACGACGATGCTGCGGAACGCGTCCGGCTGCCTGGCGGCGGCGAACAGGACGGCCGACGTGCCCACGTCGGGCGCCACGACGTGCGGCGTCTCCAGGCCGAGCGCCGCCACGGCCCGGAGGACGAACGCGCCCATCGCCTCCGGGGACTGGTACCTGTCGGACAGGTCGGAGCCGCCGTAGCCGGGGAGGTCGAGCGCGACGAGGCGCGCGTGCCGCGCCAGCCGGTCCCACACGCGGTCGTACGCGTAGATGCTCTCCGGCCACGGGCTGAGCAGCAGGGCGTCCGCGCCGGGGCCCGCGCTGTCCGCGTACCGCACGCGCACCCCGTCCACCGTGGTGTGCGCGGGGGCGATGTCCCGCATGGCCTGGCCCCTTCCGACGCCGCCGTCCCGTCCCTTCGTCTCATCGGCGGCGGTGTCCCGCAAACGAGGACGCCCGTCCGGGTGACCGGCGGGCCGGTCAGTCGGCGCGCACGGGGACGAGCCCCAGGCGGTGCACGAGCGCCGCCGCCTCGACGCGGCCGGTCACCTCCAGCTTGGCCAGGATGTTCGAGACGTGGACGCTCGCGGTCTTCGGCGAGATGAACAGCTCCTCGGCTATCTGCCGGTTGCTACGGCCCGCCGCGACCAGGGCGAGGACCTCGCGTTCCCTGGAGGTGAGGCCGAACGGGTCGGCGGGCGGGGGTGCCGGGGCGTCCCCTCCTGCGGGCGGCTCGTCGAGCGTCAGCCTGGCCGAGGTGGCGAGCCGTTCGGCCCGGGTGCGCAGGGGCACCGCGCCCAGCTCGCCCGCGCCCCGGACGGTCTCGCGCAGCAGGTCGGCGGCGGACGCGCGGTCCGCCGCGCCGCCCGCCGTCAGCAGGGACTCGGCCAGGCCGCAGCATGCCTGGGCCTGGAGGAAGGGGATGCCGAGGACGGTCATGGCGTCGGCCGCCGCCGTCCAGTCGGCCGGGGTGTCGCGCCCCTCGGCGCGCAGCAGCCAGGCGTCCACCAGCACGCCGATGGCCGCCCAGGCGGGCATGAGTCCTGGCAGCCGTTCCCTGACCTCCCGCAGGAGCCGCAGGGCGTCGGCGCGGCCGGGGGCCGCGGCGGGCAGGCCCTTGGCGTCCGCCTCCGCCCCGGCGGCGGCCAGCAGGACCTGCCAGGCGAACGAGGAGGTGTACGGCGGTGCCTCGGCGACGAACGCGTCGGCGGCCATCCATCTGACGTCGGGGAACCGGCCCTCGGCGGCGGCGAGGCCCACGGCGAGCCGGGCGCGGTGGAGGACCCAGGAGCCGTCCCCGTGCGTCAGGGGGTACTCGGCCTCCGCCTCTTCGAGACAGGCGCGCGCTTGCGCCAGGTCGCCCCGCAGGACCGCCAGGTGTCCGGTGAGGAGGACGGCCCCGCCGCGCGGACGCGGGACGCCGCACGCCCGCCCCTCGGCGAGCGCGGCGTCCGCGTCCGCCCAGCGGCCGAGGGCGATGAGCGACTCGGCGCGGTTGGTCTGGAGCCAGCCCCTGGTGTGGAGGAGGCCGTGCCGGTCGGCCAGGACGAGACCGCGGTCGCCCGCGGCGAGCGCCTCGTCGAGGCGGCCGACCTCGCCGAGCGTCGCCGCGTGGTTGACCAGGCAGCGGCCCAGCAGCTCGATCCTGCCGTCCGCGATGATCCGGTCCGTCAGCCGGGCCAGCTCGGCCAGACCTCCGGCGACGTCGCCGGAGTCGGCGAGCAGGCTGTTGAGGGAGAAGCGCATGTACAGCTCGGTGTCCTCGGCGCCGACCTCGCGGGCCAGTCCGATCGCCTGCTGTGCCATCTCGTACGCCGCCGGCCCCGGGCGCTGTTCCATGAGCCTGCGGCTGGCGATCTGGGCGAGGGTCTGCGCGTGGACGGCGGACGGCGGCAGGTCCTTGAGCAGCTGTTCGGCGTGCAGCAGTTCGCCCCATCCGTCGTCGCGGTCGGTGCCGTGGGCGCCGTAGCGCGACCGGTGCAGCAGGAACCACGCGGCGCGCAGCGGGTCCGCGTTCTCGTCCAGGTCGCGCAGCGCCCGGCGGCTGATGGCGAGGACGCGGTCGCGCTGTTCGGCGAGGGAGGCCGCCGTGACGGCCTCGGCGAGCAGGTCGGTGTGGTCGAGCGGCCGGTCGGGCGGGTCGGCGGCGGGGTAGGCCCACATCGGTTCGGCGGGCCGCAGGCGTGCCCTGGTCTCCCCGGGGACGGCGGGCCACAGTTCAAGGGCGCGTTCCAGCAGGCGCAGCCGTTCGGCCTGGGCGGTACGATGCCCGGCCTCGGTCGCGGCGGCGAGGACGGCGGGCAGGGCCTCGGCGCGGTCGCCCGAGTGGTACCAGTGGCTGGCGAGCCGCGCGGCGCGTTCGTCGGGGCCGACGAGGGCGGGGTCGTCGGCGAGCGCCTCGGCGAACCGGCGGTTGAGTCCCGCGCGTTCGCCCGGCAGCAGGTCGTCCAGGACGGCCTCGCGCATCAGGGCGTGGTGGTAGCGGTAGCCGTCACGCTCGGGCACGGGCACCAGCAGCCGGGCGCCCACCGCCGCGCGCAGCGCCGCCAGCAGGTCGGCCTCGGGCAGCTCCGCCACGCGGGCGAGCAGCGCGTGCTCCACCGAGGCGCCGCCGACGGCGACGGCACGCAGCACGTCCTGCTCCGCCTCCGGCCTGGCCTCCAGGCGGACGAGCAGCAGGTCGCGCAGGGGTTCGCTGATGCCGCCGGATCCGGCGGACGCCAGCGCCTCGACGAAGTACGCGTTGCCCTCCGAGCGGTCGAAGACCTCGTCCAGCAGGGTGGCGGGCGGTGCGGTGCCCGTGATGCCGGTCAGCTGGGCGGCGACCTCTTCGCGGGTGAAGCGGCTCAGCTCGACGCGCCGTACGGTGCGCAGCCGGTCGAGCCCGGCCAGGAACGGGCGCAGCGGGTGGCGGCGGTGGATGTCGTCCGACCGGTAGGTGGCGACGAGCAGCAGGCGCGCGGCGGGCGCGGCGCGTATGAGGTAGTCGAGCAGTTCGCGGGTGGAGCGGTCGGCCCAGTGCAGGTCCTCGATGACGACGACGAGCGGGCGGTGGGCGGCGGCCCGTTCGAGGAAGCGGGCGACCGACTCCGCCATGCGGCCGCGCTCCTGCCCGTCCGAGGCGGCGGCGGGTGCCTCGCCCAGCTCCGGCAGGAGCCTGGCCAGCTCCCTGGCCCGGCCGCCCACGGCGTCCGTCCGGTCGGGGCCGAGGCGGTGGTGCAGGGCGCGCAGGACGGCCGCGACGGGCGCGAACGGCAGCCCGTCCGCCCCCAGTTCGACGCAGGCGCCGACGGCGGTGACCACCTCGTCCTCCGGCAGCGCGGCGAGGAATTCCTCCAGCAGCCGCGACTTGCCGACCCCGGCCTCGCCGCCGACGACGCAGACCTGCGTCTCGCCGCGCGCGGCCCGTTCGAGACAGTCCGCCAACTCGGCCAGCTCGGCGGAGCGGCCGACGAACACGGGACTGACGGGCAGGTTCTCCACGAGGCCGAGCATGACACGGGGCACTGACATCAGCGTCTTCCCCCTGCCGACGGCAGAGGGCGGCACGCCGGGCCGTGCCCGAGGCGGACGGGGGTCACGCCGCCTCGGCCCAGCGGCGCCCGGGACGCCCGGCGGCGGAGGAGGGACCGGTGGTACCGGTGGTGTCGGTGGTGGTCGGGGTGTCGGTGTCCGCGCGGCGGGACTTCCTGGCGGCTCGGTGCTCCCGCGCCGCCCGCTCCAGCTCGGCGGCGCGCTGTCGGTGCAGATCCAAGGTGAACATGTCACCGAGCTTCGCGCCGCAGGCCCCTCCCCCACATCGGGCAACAGCCCTGTTCACACACCCCCCGGGACCTCAGAAAGCCCCGGCCCACCCCGCTCGCGGGATGGGCCGGGGCCTTAGATCCGGCCGCGCGCCGCCGCACCGGGCGGGCGCGCCGTAAGGCACCTCAGGCGCTCACGCCGAGCCGCTCCAGGATCAGCTCGCGCGCCCGCCCCGCGTCCGCCTGGCCGCGCGTGGCCTTCATGACCGCGCCGACCAGCGCGCCCGCCGCCGCGACCTTGCCGCCGCGCACCTTGTCGGCGATGCCCGGGTTGGCCGCGATGGCCTCGTCCACGGCCGTGCCGAGCGCCCCCTCGTCGGAGACGACCCGCAGGCCGCGCTTCTCCACCACGTCGTCGGGGCCGCCCTCACCGGCGAGCACCCCGTCGATGACCTGGCGGGCCAGCTTGTCGTTGAGCGCGCCCTCGGCGACCAGCGCGGCCACCCGCGCGACCTGCGCCGGGGTGATGGGCAGGGCCGACAGGTCGGTGCCCTGCTCGTTCGCCCGGCGCGCCAGCTCGCCGAGCCACCACTTGCGGGCGGCGGCCGCGTCCGCGCCCGCCTCGGTGGTGGCGACGATCAGGTCGACGGCGCCCGCGTTCAGGGCGGACTGCATCTCGTGCGCCGAGATGCCCCACTCGTCGCGCAGCCGCTTGCGGCGGGCGAGCGGCAGCTCCGGCAGCCCGGCGCGCAGCTCCTCCACCCACGCGCGGGCGGGGGCGAGGGGGACGAGGTCGGGCTCGGGGAAGTAGCGGTAGTCCTCCGCCTCCTCCTTCACGCGGCCCGAGGTGGTGCTGCCGTCCTCCTCGTGGAAGTGCCGGGTCTCCTGGACGATGACGCCGCCGTCGTCGAGGACGGCCGCGTGCCGCTGGATCTCGAAGCGGACGGCGCGCTCGACGCTGCGCAGCGAGTTGACGTTCTTGGTCTCGCTGCGCGTGCCGAACTTCTCCCGGCCGTGCGGACGCAGCGACAGGTTCACGTCGCAGCGCAGCTGGCCCATCTCCATGCGCGCCTCGGAGACGCCGAGCGACCTGATGACCTCGCGCAGCTCGGCCACGTAGGCGCGGGCGATCTCCGGGGCGCGTGCGCCCGCGCCGGTGATCGGCTTGGTGACGATCTCGATCAGCGGGATACCGGCGCGGTTGTAGTCCAGCAGCGAGTGCGACGCGCCGTGGATGCGGCCCGTCGCACCGCCGATGTGCGTGGACTTGCCGGTGTCCTCCTCCATGTGGGCGCGCTCGATGCCGACCCGGAAGACCTCGCCGTCCTCCAGCTGGACGTCCAGGTAGCCGTCGAACGCGATGGGCTCGTCGTACTGGGACGTCTGGAAGTTCTTCGGCATGTCCGGATAGAAGTAGTTCTTCCGGGCGAAGCGGCACCACTCGGCGATCCCGCAGTTCAGGGCGAGACCGATGCGGACGGCCGACTCGACGCCCGTGGCGTTGACCACGGGCAGCGCGCCGGGCAGGCCGAGGCAGACCGGGCAGGTCTGCGAGTTGGGCTCCGCGCCCAGGGTGGTGGCGCAGCCGCAGAACATCTTGGTGGCGGTGCCAAGCTCGACATGGACCTCCAGGCCCATGACGGGGTCGTAGGACGCGAGCGCGTCCTCGTACGACACCAGGTCGGTGACGGTCACGGTTCCCTCTCGGTGCTCAGTCGTCGTTGGTCATGCGGCGGATCTCCCGGACGAGCAGGGCGACGCTGGTGATGATGGCGGCGCCGTGGACGACCGCGTCCGCGATCCGCAGCTTGTCCTTGTCGACCCGGGCCTCGCGCAGCTGCCGCGTGACGCTGACGGAGCCGAACAGGGTCGTGCCGATGGACAGGTACATGCTGGCCTTCGACTTCTGCTTCTTCTTGTTCATAGCGCGGGTGCCTCCTCAAGGATCGGGTGACCCCAGCGTGCCTGGTACGCGGCCTCGACCGCGGCTCCGACGCGGTAGAGGCGGTCGTCGGCCATGGCGGGCGCGATGATCTGGAGCCCGACCGGCAGACCGTCCTCCGGTGCCAGACCGCAGGGCAGTGACATGGCACTGTTACCCGCGAGGTTCACGGGAATGGTGCACAGATCCGCCAGGTACATCGCCATCGGGTCGTCCACGCGCTCGCCGATGGGGAACGCGGTGGTGGGCGTGGTCGGCGAGACGATCACGTCGACCTGGCCGAAGGCCGCCTCGAAGTCGCGGGCGACGAGGGTGCGGACCTTCTGGGCGCTGCCGTAGTACGCGTCGTAGTAGCCGGAGGACAGCGCGTACGTGCCGAGCATGATGCGGCGCTTCACCTCGGGGCCGAAGCCGGCCTGGCGGGTGAGGGAGGTGACCTCCTCGGCCGACCTGGTGCCGTCGTCGCCGACGCGCAGCCCGTAGCGCATGGCGTCGAAGCGGGCCAGGTTGGAGGAGCACTCGGACGGCGCGATCAGGTAGTACGCGGCCAGCGCCCTGTCGAACGACGGGCAGGACAGCTCGACGACCTCCGCGCCGAGGCTCCGCAGCAGCTCCACCGACTCGTCGAAGCGCTGGAGCACCCCGGCCTGGAAGCCGTCGCCCCTGAACTCGCGGACGACGCCGACGCGCAGCCCGGCGACCGTGCCGTTGCGCGCCGCCTCGACGACAGGCGGGACGGGGGCGTCGACGGACGTGGAGTCGAGCGGGTCGTGCCCGGCGATGGCCTCGTGCAGCAGCGCCGCGTCCAGCACGGTGCGGGCGCAGGGGCCGCCCTGGTCGAGGGACGAGGAGAACGCCACCATGCCGTAGCGGGAGACGCCGCCGTAGGTGGGCTTGACGCCGACGGTGCCGGTGACGGCGGCGGGCTGCCGGATGGAGCCGCCGGTGTCGGTGCCGATGGCGAGCGGCGCCTGGAAGGACGCCAGGGACGCGGCGGAGCCGCCGCCGGAGCCGCCGGGGATGCGGGTGAGGTCCCACGGGTTGCCGGTGGGGCCGTACGCGCTGTTCTCGGTGGACGAGCCCATGGCGAACTCGTCCATGTTCGTCTTGCCCAGGATGACGATCCCGGCGTCCTTGAGGCGGCGCGTGACGGTCGCGTCGTACGGCGGCAGCCAGCCTTCGAGGATCCTGGAGCCGACGGTCGTGGGCACGCCCTCGGTGGTGAAGATGTCCTTCAGGGCCAGCGGCACCCCGGCCAGCGGGCCGAGCCGCTCCCCGGCCGCGCGGCGCTCGTCGACGGCGCGGGCCTGCGCGAGCGCGCCCTCGCGGTCCACGTGCAGGAACGCGTGGACCTTCTCGTCCACGGCCTCGATCCGCGCGAGGTGGGCCTCGGCCGTCTCGACGGCGCTGACGGAGCCGTCGGCGACGCGGGCCGCCAGCTCGGCGGCGGTGAGCCTGGTCAGGTCGGTCGGGTCGCTCACGGTCACTCCTCCCCCAGGATCTGCGGCACCTTGAAACGCTGCTGCTCCTGCGCGGGGGCGGCGGCGAGCGCCTGCCGCGCGGTCAGGCTCGGCCTGACGCGGTCCTCGCGCATGACGTTCGTGAGCGGCAGCGGGTGGGAGGTCGGCGGGACGTCCTCTGCGGCGACGTCGGCGACGCGGGCGACCGCGCCGATGATGTCGTCGAGTTGTCCGGCGAAGTGTTCCAGCTCTTCGTCGGTCAGCTCCAGACGCGCCAGCCGGGCGAGGTGGGCGACCTCCTCGCGCGTGATGCCGGGCATGTGGCGATCCTCTTGCTCGTCGCGGGCTTGGGTTTCCGCGCCCAATCCTATGGCGGGCGCGCGGCGGCCCGCGCACCGATTCCCCGCGGGGGCGCTCAGGCCTCGGCGGGCAGCGTACGGGTCGCCGACGCCTCGGCGGGCAGGGGCAGTCCGGCGGGCACCGCGCCGCCCGGCAGTTCCTCGGCGGGGCGGCTGTCGCGGGCGCGGAGCCAGGCCGTCGTCTCGGCGGCGGGCATGGCGGCGGCGACGAGCCAGCCCTGCACGGCGTCGCAGCCGAGGTCGCGCAGCCGCTCCCACGTCTCGTCGTCCTCGACGCCCTCGGCGACGACCACCAGGCCGAGGGAGTGGGCGAGTTCGACGGTGCAGCGGACGATCTCGGCGTCCTGCGCGTCCACGGCGAGGCGGGCGACGAACGAGCGGTCTATCTTCAGCTCGCTCACCGGCAGCCGGCGCAGGTGGACGAGGGACGAGTAGCCGGTGCCGAAGTCGTCCAGGGACATGCGGACGCCGTGGCCGGTCAGCCCGGCGAGGGTGTCGGCGGCGTGCTGGGGGTCCTCCAGCATGACGTGCTCGGTGATCTCCAGCTGGAGCGAACCGGCCGGGACGCCGTGCCGGGCGAGGCGGGCGGCGACCGCCCCGGCGAACCCGGGGGTGTAGACGTCGCGGGGCGACACGTTGACGGCGACGGGGACGGTGAGGCCGTGGGCGCGCCAGAGGGCGACCTGCCGCAGCGCGGTCTCCAGGACGTACTCGGTCAGGCGCGGCATGAGTCCCGACGTCTCGGCCATGGTGATGAACTCGTCGGGCGGCACCCGGCCGCGGTCGGGGTGCTCCCAGCGGATCAGGGCTTCGAGACCGGCGACCTCGCCGTCGAAGCGGACCTTCGGCTGGTAGTGCAGCTCGACGTGTCCGGCGTCGAGCGCGTGCCGCAGGTCGCCGAGGAGCGCGAGGCGGTCGGGGGTGTTGCTGTCGCGGGTGGAGTCGTAGACCTCGACGCCGCTGCGGTCCTGCTTGGCGTCGTACATCGCGACGTCGGCGCGGCGCAGCAGGTCCTCGGCGCCGGGCGCGTGGTCGGGGAAGACGGCGACGCCCGCGCTCGCCTCCACGACGATGGTGAGGCCGTCGAGGTCGAGGGGGGCGCCGAGGGAGCCGACGAGGGAGCGGGCGACGCGCTGGGCGCTGGTGGCGGAGGCGACGCGGGGCAGCAGGACGGCGAACTCGTCGCCGCCGAGCCTGGCGGGCTCGGCTCCGGCGGGCAGTCCGGTCCTGATGCGGTCGGCGATCTGGAGGAGGAGGCGGTCGCCGGCGAGGTGGCCCAGGGTGTCGTTGACGGCGCGGAAGCTGTCCAGGTCGATGAGGACGAGGGCGGCGCGTTCACCGCCGCGTCCGGCGTCGGCGAGGGCGGCGCGGGTGCGTTCCAGGAGCCACTGGCGGTTGGGGAGGCCGGTGAGGGGGTCGCTGAGCTGGTCCTCGGCGCGGGCGCGTGCCATCCAGAAGGTGGAGTCGAGCGAGATGAGCGGGACGGCGAACAGCGGCAGCAGCAGCGGGGCGTGGGCGGCGACCACGGCTATGAGGGGGGCTATGCACAGCAGGGCTATCGCGACGAGGCCCTGCTTCGTGAGCGCGCCCCAGGCGAGGGAGGGCAGGCCGCCGGGCGGGTCGCTGACGAGCCACAGGAGGAGCCGGGTGATGACGAGGTACGCGCAGGCGCCGAGGACGAGTTGCGGCATCGTGGCGGCCTGCCAGTCGCCGGGCTCCCAGGGGTGTTCGACGCTGGGCCGGGAGCCCCAGGCGGCGAGGGTCAGCGCGGCGCCGCCGACGCCGAGGATGTCGATGGCGCCGTGCCGGGTGGCCTGGAGGCGGCTCTCGCGGCGGGCGATGCCGGCGAGCGTCACCACGGCGAGGCTGACCAGCATGGCCGGGACCCAGCCGTAGAGCAGCAGCATGGCGAGGGCGAGCGCGGCGCCCGAGCCGGAACCGCCGCCCCACCAGCTGTCGCCGCCGAGGGCGACGAGGTGGGCGACGATCAGCCCGGTCAGGACGGCGAAGCCCCAGCCCGGCCGGTCGCCGGGGAAGAGGGCGTGGCCGCCGCCGAGGAGGCGGCAGACGCCGATGACCAGGGCGACTCCTGCGGCGGCGAGGACGGCCGTGCCCGTGTGGCGCGCCAGCCGCGCGTATCCACGGGGCAGTGGCCGTCCTCCCCCGGAAGCTTGGTGCATGCGGGTCCCTCTCACGGCCGTGTCCGCCGCGCCCGGGGCGGACGTGTCCGCCCCACATTAGGCGTCCCGGCGGGCCGGGTGTCAGCCAACCCGGCTGCTTGCCCAAAGCACCTCACGGTGTGACGTGCCTCTGGTATATGCCACAGCCCTGTGTCGCCCATGCCCCTCAACTCCTGTGTCACCTCAGGAGTCTGACTGCTCTTCCGCCTCTTCCGCCCCTTCCTGCACGTCCTCGTCTGCTTCGGCGCCCGCGGTGACGGCCGCGGCACGCGCCGCGTCCGGCCCGTCGGCGAGCAGGACCGCGAACCCGTCCTCGTCCAGGACAGGCACCTTGAGCTGCACGGCCTTGTCGTACTTGGACCCCGGGCTGTCCCCGACGATGACGAAGTCGGTCTTCTTCGAAACCGATCCGGTCACTTTCGCGCCCTGGGCCTGCAGTGCGTCCCGGGCGGCGTCGCGCGTCCAGCCCGCGAGGGTGCCGGTGACGACGGCGGTGACGCCCGCGAGGGCGCGCGGCGCCGTGTCCTTGCCGGTCTCCTCGGCGAGCCTGACCCCGGCGGCGCGCCACCGCTCCACGATGTCGCGGTGCCAGTCGACCGCGAACCAGTCCTTGAGCGAGGCGGCGATGGTCGGCCCGACGCCCTCGATGGCCGCCAGCTCCTCCTCGTCCGCCTCCGCGATGCGGTCGAGCGAGCCGAACTCGCGGGCCAGCGCGCGCGCCGCGACCGGGCCGACGTGCCGGATGGACAGGCCGGTGATCAGGGAGGCGAGCGGCCGGGTCTTGGCCTGCTCGATGCTCTCCAGCATGGCGAGGGTGTTCTTCTTCGGTTCGCCGCGCTGGTTGGCGAAGAAGGTGACGATCTTGGGCTCGCCGGTCTCCGGGTCGCGTTTGGGCAGACCGGTGTCCTGGTCCAGGACGTAGGACCTGATGGGCAGCAGCTCGTCCACCGTCAGCTCGAAGAGGCGGCCCTCGTCGAGCAGCGGCGGCTCGGACGGTTCGAGCGGCTGGGTGAGCGCGGTCGCCGCCACGTAGCCGAAGTGGTCGATGTCGAGGCACCGGCGGCTGGCCAGGTAGTAGACGCGCTCGCGCAGCTGGGCGGGGCACGACCTGGCGTTGGGGCAGCGCAGGTCGATGTCGCCCTCCTTCATGGGCTGGAGGGTGTGCCCGCACTCCGGGCACTTCTCCGGCATCACGAACTCGCGCTCGCTGCCGTCCCGCAGGTCGGCGACCGGCCCGAGGATCTCCGGGATGACGTCGCCCGCCTTGCGGAGCGCGACCGTGTCGCCGATCAGCACGCCCTTGGCCTTGACGACCTGCTGGTTGTGCAGCGTAGCGAACTCGACCTCGGACCCGGCCACCGTCACCGGCTCCACGACCGCGTACGGCGTGACGCGCCCCGTCCTGCCGACGCCGACACGGATGTCGAGCAGCCTGGTGTTGACCTCCTCCGGCGGGTACTTCCAGGCGATGGCCCAGCGCGGCGCCCGGGACGTGCTGCCCATGCGGCCCTGGAGGGGGATCTCGTCCACCTTGACCACGACGCCGTCGATCTCGTGCTCGACGGCGTGCCGGTGCTCGCCGTAGTAGGCGATGAACTCGCGCACCCCGTCGAGGTCCTCCACCACGCGGGCGGCGCGCGCGGTGGGCAGGCCCCACTCCTTCAGCAGCCCGTACGCGTCGGAGAGCCGGTCGATGGCGAAGCCCTCGCGCGCGCCGATGCCGTGCACGACCATCTGGAGGGCGCGGCCCGCCGTGACCTTGGGGTCCTTCTGCCGCAGCGAACCGGCGGCGGCGTTGCGCGGATTGGCGAACGGCTTCTCCCCCGCCTCGACGAGCCGGGCGTTCAGCTCCTCGAAGCGCTCCATGGCGAAGAACACCTCGCCCCGGATCTCCACCAGGTCGGGCACGCGGTCGCCGGTGAGCCGGTCGGGGACCTCGTCGATCGTCCGGACGTTGGGCGTGATGTCCTCGCCGGCGCGGCCGTCCCCGCGGGTGGCGGCGCGGGTGAGGCGGCCGTGCTCGTAGGTGAGGTTGACGGCGAGGCCGTCCACCTTCAGCTCGCACAGGAAGTGGTAGGGGATGCCGTCCAGTTCGGCGGCCACGCGGTCGGCCCAGGCGGACAGCTCCTCGTCGTCGAACGCGTTGTCCAGCGAGAGCATGCGCTCGCGGTGCTCGACGGCGGTGAACTCCGTCTCGTAGCTCCCGGCGACCGCCTGGGTGGGCGAGTCGGCCGTGCGCAGCTCCGGGTGCTCCTCCTCCAGGCCCTGCAACTCCCGCATCAGCGCGTCGAACTGCGCGTCGCTGATCACGGGCGTCCGCACGTAGTAGCGGAAGCGGTGCTCCTCGACCTGCTCGGCGAGGCGCGCGTGCCGTTCGCGCGCCTCCGGCGGCACGGAGGACTCCGCGCCGCCACCGCCGGACCGTTCGCCAGCCACCTTCTCGTCTCCCGTCACTCAGGGTCGTTCGCGAGGGATCGCGCCGCACGGACGCAGTGCGTGAGGGCTGCCGCCGCGTACGCCGGTGAGGCGCCCGCGAGTCCGCACACCGGGGTGACCGTCACGGCCTCGGCGAGAAGCGCCGGTGACAGCCCCAGCCTGCGCCAGAGCGTTCTGACTCCTGAGACAGTACCGGCCGGGTCTGACAATTCACCGGCCGCGGAACCGGTGCCGGGCACGACTCCCGCGAAGAGCGCCGTCCCGCCCTCGGCCGCCTCGCCGATCGCCTCGTCGTCACGCTCGGTGAGCAGCCCGAGGTCGAAGGAGACGCCCGCCGCCCCGGCACGCCGCAGCAGGGCGAACGGGACGCCGGGCGCGCAGCTGTGGACCACCACCGGGTCGTCCCCGGCGGCGGCGATCACCCCGCGCAGGGTGTCCTCGACCACGGCGCGGTCCGGCGCGCGGTGGGTGCGGTAGCCGCTCGCGGTGGGGACGCGGCCGGTGAGGACGGCCGTGATCGACGGCTCGTCGAGCTGGAGGACGACGCGGGCGCCCGGCACGCGCCGCCGTACGTCCGCCAGGTGGCCGCGCAGGCCCTCGGCGAGCGAGGCGGCGAGGTCGCGGACGGCGCCCGCGTCGCCCAGCATGGCCTCGCCGTTGCGCCGCTCCAGGGCGGCGGCCAGCGTCCACGGGCCGACCGCCGCGACCTTGAGCGCGCCCGTGTACCCCTGGGTGAACTCCTCCAGGGCGTCGAGGTCCTGGCTGAGCCAGGCGTGGGCCCGGCGGGTGTCCCTGCCGGGCCGGTCGCCGAGGCGCCAGCCGCTGGGCTCGACCCGCGCGTACAGCTCGGCGAGGAGGCCCGCGGTGCGGCCGATCATGTCGGCGCCGGGGCCGCGCGCGGGCAGTTCCGGCAGGAAGAGCAGGCTCTCCAGGGAGCCGGTGGCGATCCGCGCGGCCTCGCGGGCGTCGTCGCCCGGCATCGAGCCGACGCCGGTGGCGGCGGCCGGGCCCCAGGGGAAGGCGGTGCCCGGCTGCTCGCCGGCGGTCGGTTGCGTCGTCGTGTCGGTCGTCGTGTCGGTCACGGGGACAACGTAAGTCACCCGGCGGGGCGCACCGACAGGTCGGTCACCTCCGCCCCGCGCGGCAGGTCGAGCGCGGTGAGGACGGTGGTGGCGACGGCGTCGGCGGTCATCCAGCGGTCGGGGTCGTAGACCTGGCCCTCCTGCTGGTGGACCTTCTCCTGCATGGGGGTCGCGGTGCGGCCGGGGTGGACGCTGGTGACGCGTACGCCCTGCCCGGCCTCCTCGGCGCGCAGGGCGTCGGCGAGGGCCTTGAGGCCGTGCTTGCTGGCGGCGTACGCGCCCCACTGGGCGTTGGCGCGCAGGCCCGCGCCGGAGTTGATGAAGACGACGTGGCCGCGTGCGGCGCGCAGTTGCGGCAGGAGGAGGCGGGTCAGTTCGGCGGGGGCGACGAGGTTGGCCGCGAGGGTGGAGCGCCAGACGGCGGGGGTCAGTTCGCCGATGGGGCCGAGTTCCACGACGCCCGCGCTGTGCACGAGGGAGTCGATGCGGTCGGGCGGCGACTGGTGGCCGAGCGCCCAGGAGAGCCGCTCGGGTTCGGCGAGGTTGCCGACGAGGGTGCGGGCGCCGGGGTACTGGGCGGCCAGTTCCTTGGCGCGGCCCGCGTCGCGCGCCCACAGCCACAGCTCGTCGCCGCGGTCGGCGAGGCGCCTGGCCACGGCGGCGCCGATGCCGGAGCCCGCGCCGGTGATCACATGTGTTGCCATGGGGACATGCTCTCGTACGGTGGTGAGGGGCAGGCGGACAGGGAGAGGGGTACGGGCATGCGGGTCGCCGTGGAGCAGTTCGCGTCGGGGGTCTCTCCGGTGGAGAACCTGAAGCGGGTCACGGACGCGGTGGCGGAGGCCGCGGCGGAGGGCGCGGACGTCGTGGTGTTCCCCGAGGCGGCGATGGCGCGGTTCGGCATCCCGCTCGGGCCGGTGGCGGAGCCGCTGGACGGGCCGTGGGCGGCGGGCGTGCGGGAGGCGGCGGAACGGGCGGGCGTGCTGGTGGTGGCGGGCATGTTCACCCCGGCGCGGGACGGCAGGGTGCGGAACACGCTGCTGGTCACCGGGCGGGGCGTGGACACCTCCTACGACAAGCTGCACCTGTTCGACGCGTTCGGGTTCGCCGAGTCGGAGACGGTGGCCCCTGGCGACCGCACCGTGGTCGCGGACCTGGACGGCGTACGGCTCGGCTTCGCGACGTGCTACGACGTGCGGTTCCCGCAGTTGTTCACGCGGCTCGCCGAGCAGGGCGCGCGCGTGGTGCTGCTGCCCGCGTCGTGGGGCGCGGGGCCCGGGAAGGCCGAGCAGTGGGATGTGCTCGTGCGGGCGCGTGCGCTGGACAGTACGTGCTGGGTGGTCGCGGCCGGGCAGGCGGACCCGTCCACGGTGGGCGAGCCGCCGCGTACGAAGGCGCCCACAGGGATCGGGAACAGCATGGTCGTCTCACCGCTGGGTGAGGTGCGGGCAAGGCTCGGCGGCGAGCCGGGCCGGTTGGTGTTCGACCTGGACCCGGCGGAGGCGGACGCGGCACGCGCGGCGGTCCCCGTGCTGGCCAACAGGGTGGACGTCGCGGGCCTGTGACGGGGGCGCGCGTGACGGGTCAGCGGCGCCCTGCGGCGGCGGCCCGTTCGGTCGTGGCGATGGTCGCGGAGCCGACGACGCGGGGGCCGTCGTACAGCACGACCGCCTGCCCCGGGGCGACACCGCGCACCGGCTCCGCGAAGCGGACCCGCAGCCCGTCCCCGGTGGGCTCGGCGGTCACGGGGACCTCGCCGCCGTGCGCGCGGAGCTGGGCGGTGTACGCGCCGGGCCCGGTGGGGGCGGCGCCGCACCAGCGCGGGCGGATGGCGGTGAGGGACAGCACGTCGAGCGCCTCGGCCGGGCCGACCGTGACGGTGTTGTCCACCGGGGAGATGTCGAGCACGTAGCGCGGCTTGCCGTCGGGTGCGGGGCGGCCGATGCGCAGGCCGCGCCGCTGGCCGATGGTGAAGCCGTACGCGCCGCTGTGCGTGCCGACCGTGGCGCCGTCCTCGTCCACGATGTCGCCCTCCGCCGTGCCGAGGTGGCCGGCGAGGAAGCCCTGGGTGTCGCCGTCGGCGATGAAGCAGATGTCGTGGCTGTCGGGCTTGGCGGCGACGGCCAGGCCGCGCCGTTCCGCCTCGGCGCGGATCTCCGTCTTGGTGGCGCCGGTGTCGCCGAGGGGGAACATGGCGTGGGCCAGCTGCCGCTGGTCGAGGACGCCGAGGACGTAGCTCTGGTCCTTGGCGAGATCGGCGGAGCGGTGCAGCTCGCGGGTGCCGTCCGGCGTGGTGACGACGCTGGCGTAGTGGCCGGTGCACACGGCGTCGAAGCCGAGGGCGAGCGCCCTGTCGAGCAGCGCGGCGAACTTGATCTTCTCGTTGCAGCGCAGGCACGGGTTGGGTGTGCGGCCCGCCTCGTACTCGGCGATGAAGTCCTCGACCACGTCCTGCCGGAAGCGTTCGGCGAGGTCCCACACGTAGAACGGGATGCCGATCACGTCGGCGGCGCGGCGCGCGTCGCGGGAGTCCTCGACCGTGCAGCAGCCGCGGGCGCCGGTGCGGAAGGACTGGGGGTTCGCGGAGAGCGCGAGGTGGACGCCGGTCACGTCGTGCCCGGCCTCGGCGGCGCGGGCGGCGGCGACCGCCGAGTCCACACCGCCCGACATGGCGGCGAGGACCTTCAGGGGGCGTCCCGCGCGAGGGGTCTCAGTCATAGCGCCTTCCAGGGTACGGTCAGCTGAGGCCCGCCGCGCGGGCCCTTTCCACGGCCGGGCCGATGGCCTGGGCGACGGCGGCCACGTCGGCGGGGGTGGTGGTGTGGCCGAGGCTGAACCGCAAGGTGCCGCGGGCCAGTTCGGCGTCGGCGCCGGTGGCCAGCAGGACGTGGCTCGGCTGGGCCACACCCGCCGTGCACGCGGAGCCGGTGGAGCACTCGATGCCCTGCGCGTCGAGCAGGAGCAGCAGCGAGTCGCCCTCGCAGCCGGGGAACGCGAAGTGGGCATTGCCGGGCAGGCGGCCCGCCGGGTCGGGGTCGCCGCCGAGGATCACGTCGGGCACGGCGGAGGTGACGGCGGCCACCAGGTCGTCGCGCAGCGCGCCGACCGTACGGGCGAAGTCCGCGCGGTGCGCGGCGGCGTGCGCGGCGGCGGCGGCGAACCCGGCGACGGCGGGCACGTCGAGCGTTCCGGAGCGCACCTCGCGCTCCTGTCCGCCGCCGTGCAGGACGGGGACGGGCGTCTGGTCGCGGGAGAGCAGCAGCGCGCCGATGCCGTACGGGCCGCCGATCTTGTGGGCCGAGACGGTGAGGGCGGCGGCGCCGCTGGCGGCGAAGTCCACGTCGAGCTGGCCCACGGCCTGGACGGCGTCGGTGTGCAGGGGGACGCCGTGCCCGGCGGCGACGGCGGCGAGTTCGGCGACGGGCTGGACGGTGCCGATCTCGTTGTTGGCCCACATGACGGTGACCAGCGCGACGCTGCCCGGGTCGTCCGCGAGCACGAGGCGCAGCGCCTCGGGGTGCACGCGCCCGTGGGCGTCCACGGGGAGCCATTCGACCGTGGCACCCTGGTGGTCGGCCAGCCACCGCACGGGGTCGAGGACGGCGTGGTGCTCGACGGGGCTGGCGAGGATGCGCGTACGGCGGGGGTCGGCCGCGTTGCGCGCCCAGTAGAGGCCCTTGACGGCCAGGTTGTCCGCCTCGGTGCCCCCGGCGGTGAGGACGACCTCGCTGGGGCGCGCGCCGAGCGCGGCGGCGATGGCCTCGCGGCCCTCCTCGACCACGCGGCGCGCCCGCCGTCCCGAGCCGTGGAGCGCCGAGGCGTTGCCGGTGGCGGTGAGCTGGGCGGTCATCGCCGCGACGGCCTCGGGGAGCATCGGGGTGGTGGCTGCGTGATCGAAGTACGGCATGGTGAGCCGATTCTACGAGCCGGGGCGGAACCCCCGGCGGGCGGCGAGCGTTGTAGGGGGTCGGGAGGCCACGATGAGTGAACATCTGACTACGGATCGGCAGCCGGAGGACGGCGCGGCGGTGCGGCGGCGACGGCTGCTGGTCGCGGGCGGCGCGGTGGCGGCGGTCGGTGTCGGCGGCTTCCTGGGGCGCGAGGCGCTGGAGGACGCGTGGTGGCGGTACGGGGCGCCCGCCGTGCCGCGCGACGAGGGCGAGGTCGACCACGAGGGCGCGGAGTGGGTGCCCGCCTCGTCCGCCAACTACCGGCGGGCCAGCAGGCCGCGCGACTACACCGTGGACCGCGTGGTGATCCACATGCCGGAGGCGACGTACGACATCACGCTGCGGGTGTTCCAGGACTCGTCGCACGGGGCGGCGGCGCACTACGTGGTGCGGTCCGGGGACGGCCATGTCGCGCAGATGGTGCGGGAGCTGGACGTCGCGTACCAGGCGGGGAACCGGGAGTTCAACGAGCGCAGCGTCGGCATCGAGCACGAGGGCTGGGCCGACGACCCGTCGTATCTCACGGACACGATGTACGAGTCGTCGGCCCGCCTGGTGGCCGGTATCTGCGCCCGGTACGGCATACCGGTGGACCGGCAGCACATCGTGGGGCACAACGAGGTGCCGGACGTGGTGCGGATCTGCCCGGGGCCGCACTGGGACTGGGACCGGTACATGGCGATGGTCCGGTCGGCGGCGGGCGTCAGCTGAGGGTGCCGAGCCTGCTCAGTTCCTGGGCGCAGCGCTCGGCGTCCGCCTCGCGTTCGAAGATCGCCGCCCGGAGGTGGTGGGTGTCCGGGTCGGGGACGTGGGCGAGGTGCCCCTCGTCGGAGACGACATACCAGCCGCGCTCCTCGTTGTGCCGTGCCTCGTAGCGCATGGGCCCACGGTAGCCGCAGTGCTACTCCCAGATGCCGTCGGCGGGCACGATCACACACTGGGGGCCACGGTCGTGGAAGAACAGGTAGTCCACGCTGTCCATGTCCTCGTTGTTCATGATGGCGATCGAGTCGTCGGGCCCGAGGTCGATGGTGAACGGATCGCCCGCCTCCAGGGGGAAAGGGTTCCCCTCCGGACTTTCCTGGTAGTACGGGTACGGCGGGCTGGCGGCCATTCCGGACTCGTCGGTCGTCGGCACCCACGTCGCGATGCCGAAGATGACGTCGTAGTAGGGGTTCTCTCCCGTCCTTTCGAGCCTCTCCATTTCCGACGGCGACCCGCCGAGGCCGCAGACCTCCCGCCCCGTGGGGAACACGACTTCGATCCCGACTTCCGTCATCTCGGTGGCGAACGCCTGCTGCTCCGCCCTGTCCACCGTCATCTCCTCGGTCATCACCAGGGTGACGCGGCCTTCGTCGTCCTGCTCCACCGCGTAGGCGGGGGACGTGGTGCCGCCGGGGAAGGCGAGCGTGCTGCCCGCGATGGCGGCGGTGGCGGCCAGGCCGGTCGCGATGCGCAGCCGGGTGCGCCGCGCGCGGGGGGCGGGTGCGGGGTTCTCGGCGGTGGCGAGGTGGGCCTCGCGCTGGAGTTCGGTGAGGAGGCGGTCCTCGAAGGTGCTGGTCATGCGGCGCTCCCGGCGGCGAGTGAAGAGGTGTCGGGGACGGGGTGCGGCGGGTTGTCGGTCTCCCGCTCGGCGGTGGGGCGTGTCGCGCGGGCGAGGGACTTGCGCGCGCGGTGGAGGCGGACCCGCGCGGTGACCGGGCGGATGCCCAGGGCGCGCGCCGCCTCGGTGACGGTGAGCTGATCGACGGCGACCAGTTCGAGGACGGCCCGTTCGCCGTCCGGGAGTTCGGCCATCGCGAGGAGGGCGCGGCGGCCGTCGTTCTCGGCGACGAGCTTCTCCTCAAGGCGCGTGATGTCGTCCTGTTCGAGGAGCCTGCGGCCCGCGATGCGCGTGCTGAGCGCCGACTCCCGTGCGGCGCGGCGGCGTTCGGCCGAGACGGTGTTGCGCGCGATGCCGTACAGCCACGCGGTCTCGCTGCCGCGCGCGGCGTCGTACGTGTGGGCCGAGTCGATGACGGCGAGGAAGACCTCCGCCGTCAGGTCGGCCACGGTGTGCGGGTCGTCCACGCGCCGGGCGAGGAAGCGCGTCATCGCGTCCACATGCCGCCGGTAGAACTCCTCGAACAGCGCGGGGTCACGAACCACGGCGGCAGGACCGCCGCGGCTCGTGCTGGGTATCTTCACGTGCGGGACTCTCCCGTCCTCGTCCTGCTGAACACCTGTACTTGGCAGGGGGACGGGAGAACGTTACGGCCGCCGCTCAGGAGGGCCAGTACAGGGACTCGGCGCGCGCCCAGTCCACGGTGAGCGGGCCGTCGCCGTAGTGCATGACCTCGACACGGACGCGGCCCTTGTCGGTGGCGGAGATGAAGCCCGTCCAGGTGTACGTGAAGTGGCCGTCGCCGCCGTCGTGGACCGGGGAGTTGATCGGCATGCCGCCGGTGCGCTCGTACTTCCCGTCCGCGCCGGCCCGGTACTCGGCGAGCCTGATCTGGAACTCCTGGCCCTTCGCCAGCCCGACCACGCGCACGCCGACCGACGCCGTGTAGTGGCAGCTGCCGAACAGGATCGACGGCTCGGCCTCCTTGTCCACCCACTTCTTGCCGTCGTGCCGCCGGTTGAACTGGAGCGTGGTCCAGGCGCCCGGCGGGACGGTCCTGACGTAGTCGGTGGTGCCGTAGACGGACCACTGGGGCATCTCGTCCTCCTCCGCGGATGACGCCGGGCTCCACCCGGCGGAGTGCCTGAGACGTTCGGCCACCCGCGCCCGGACGTCCTTCATGGTGATGCCGGGGCCGCGCGGATCGATCTTGCCCGGCTGCCACTCCAGGTGGCCGATGACGCTGGTGTCGCCGTCCTTGCCCCAGCCGTGCGCCCGGCACAGCGCCGCCGACGCGCGCACGATCGCCTCGACCTGGGCGGCGGGCCAGGGGTCCTTGTTGTCGCCGAGGTTGACGGCCTCGAAGCCGTAGAAGTGCGTGTTGCCGTCGGCGTTCGTCTCGTTGTCGGCGGGCAGGGCCTTCTCGGCGACGACGGCGTTCAGGACGTCCTGGTCGCCCGCCCCCGCGTGGTTGGCCCTGCCGTGGCCGACGAGATAGACCGTGCCGTCCTTGGCGACCACCCCGTGGCACAGCGGCCCGGGGAGGTCGGACCTGCCCCCGTAGCAGAGATCGACGGTTCCGCTGGTCCCGGTGGTCACCGTGTGGTGCACCATCACTCCGTGGACGGGACCCCACGAACCGACCTTGTTCCGATTGTTCGTTCGCCAATTCTTGTGTTCGACGACTTTGACTCCCTCGTCCGTGAGGGCCTTCAGGAGTTTGTCGGCGGAAAGCGGAGTGGCCATGTCGCGTAATCCCCCGATCGTCCGGTGCGTGCCGCCGTACGAGATGTACGTCGTGGGCGCGCCGACGCGCAAGAGCGCCGGTCCGGCGGCCCTTGCGATGATTGTCCAATCAACCGTTCTTTACCGGTAGTTGGCACCGGGGACCGGAATGTGAAAACGCCTCGTGCGACCGGTGGATTCAACAGGCGACCGGTGCACGGGATTTCCGCGCGGGGCGCCATCGGTAATTCGTCCGCCGTTCGGCGCCGCGTCGCCCGCCCTCTCCGGGGGGCACACGGGCGGCCGCCAGAGTCGTCCGCGCGACAGACAGGCACCACACATGTGCGATCGAAGGGATGTACCCATGGCTGTGACACGACGGGGCGTACTGGGAGCGACGGGCGCGGCGGCCGGGCTGCTGGCGATGGCGGGCACGGCGGACGCGGCCGGGCCGCGCGCCGGGGAGCGTACCGGGGGGCGCGGCGGGCGCCCGCTGATCGGCCCGGCGACCGGCGACCGGCTGCACGTCATGTCGTTCAACATCCGGTACGACGCGAAGGCCGCGCCCGGCACGCCCGACTCCTGGACCGACCGCCGCCCGGTGCTCGCGGACTTCCTGAACCTGGAGCAGCCGACCGTGCTGGGCGTGCAGGAGGCGCTGTACCAGCAGGTCAAGCAGGTGGACGCCGACCTGCCCGACCGGTACGACTGGATCGGCCTGGGCCGGGAGGGCGGCGGGCGCGGCGAGTTCATGGCCGTGTACTACGACACGCGGCGTCTGGAACCGCTCGACTACGACCACTTCTGGCTGTCCGACACCCCGCTGGTGATCGGTTCCGCGTCCTGGGGCAACTCGGTGGTGCGGATGGTGACCTGGGTCCGCTTCCGCGACCTGCGCACCGGCCGGGAGTTCGTCCACGTCAACACCCACTTCGACCACCAGTCCGAGAACGCCAGGCAGCGTTCGGCCGCCCTCGTCAGGGACCGGATCGCCGGTTTCGACCCGGCGCTGCCGGTCGTGCTCACCGGCGACTTCAACACCCCGGCGGAGCGCTCCGAGTCGTACCGCCTCCTCGTCACGGACGGCGGCCTGACGGACGGCTGGACCGCCGCCGCGCGGCGGCTGACCCCGGCGTGGGGGACGTTCCCGAACTACCGCGAGCCGGTGGAGGGCGGCGACCGCATCGACTGGCTCCTCGTCGACGGCGGTGTGGAGGTGGAGCGCGCGGCGATCAACACGTACCGTTCGCGGGCGGGGCGCTACCCCTCGGACCACGCGCCGGTGCACGCGCTCGTACGCCTGCGCTGAGCGGCACGGCAGCGCGTGCGGAGGTCCGCGCGCTCCCTCGTCCGGGGGATTCGCTGGAGGAAAATGTTGTCTTCGGTCCAGCGCGGGTAGGCGATGGACACCCCCCACGGACCCCGGGCGGGCCGTCGGACCTGGATCTCCCCCACCGGCGGATCGCGCCCCGGTCCCGGTCCCCGCCGCGCGGCGGGCGCCGGGACCCCACGGGTTCCCCCGCCCGGCGGCCCCCACGGCCGCCGGGCGGTTTCGTGGTCACGCGGCGCCGGGACTTCAGGCGGTACGCGGGCGCAGACCGTCCATCAGCAGGTCGAGCAGCCTGCCCGCCGTCGCACGCCCGTCGGGGCCGGTCGCCAGCCCGACGCCGCTGACCGCCGTCAGCACGTCCACCGGGTCCACGTCGTCCCGCACCGTCCCCGCCGCCGCCCCCGCGCCGAGCAGCGCGCTGACGGCCTCGCCGAGGCGCGCGCGACTGGTGGCGAACGGGTCGCCGCCCGACGCGATCACCGCGCGCAGGGCGTCCGCCATGCCGTGCTTGGTGGCGGTGTAGTCGATGAAACGGTCCATCCACACGCGCAGGGCCCGGTCGGGCGGCAGCTCGGCGAGCAGGCCGGGGACGCCGTCGCACAGCCGGGCCAGCTCGTTGCGGTAGGCCGCCTCGATCAGCGCCTCGCGGGTCGGGAAGTGGCGGTAGAGCGTGCCGATGCCGACGCCCGCCTCGCGCGCGATGGCGTCGAGCGTCGCGTCGGGGCCCTGCTCGGAGAAGGCCTGGACCGCGCACTCCAGGAGGCGGGCACGGTTGCGCTGGGCGTCGGCGCGCATCGGGCGGGCGGCGTCTGGCGGCGGCGGCACGGCGGCACTCCTCGGGCGAGCTTGCTTACCGGAGCATCCTCCGCTTACAGTCGGAAGGCGGTAGCGGAGGGCCCTCCGGTTGAATACGCGTTCCATCGTACCGGCCGGACCGGCGCCCCGTACCGCCCCGCACCCCACGCCCCCGGAAGGACCCGCAGCGTGACCACCCCGCTCACCACCCCGTTCTCCGCCTCCTCCACCGCCGCCGAGGTCCTCGCCGGTACGGACCTCACCGGCCGCCGCGCCGTCGTCACCGGCGGCGCCTCCGGCATCGGCGTCGAGACCGCGCGCGCCCTGGCCGGCGCGGGCGCGGCCGTGACGCTCGCCGTCCGCGACACGGCGGCGGGCGACCGCACCGCCGACGACATCCACGCGACCACCGGCGCGCGGGACGTCACCGTCGCGCACCTCGACCTGGCCGACCCGTCGTCGGTCGCCGCGTTCACCTCCGCGTGGGAGGGGCCGCTGCACATCCTCGTCAACAACGCGGGCGTCATGGCCGCGCCCGAGACCAGGACCCCGCAGGGCTGGGAGCTGCAGTTCGCCACCAACCACCTCGGCCACTTCGCGCTGACGACCGGCCTGCACCGGGCGCTCGCGGCGGCTGACGGGGCGCGCGTGGTGTCGGTCAGTTCGAGCGCGCACCTGCGGTCGCCCGTGGTCTTCGAGGACATCCACTTCCGCGAGCGGCCGTACGAGCCGTGGGCGGCGTACGGCCAGTCGAAGACGGCGAACGTCCTGTTCGCGGTCGGCGCCACCGCCCGCTGGGCGGACGACGGCATCCTCGTCAACTCCCTGATGCCCGGCGGCATCAGGACCCGCCTCCAGCGGCATGTGAGCGACGAGACGCTGGAGCGGATGCGCGCCCGCGTGGGCGCCGGGGCCCCGAACTGGAAGTCCCCGGAACAGGGCGCCGCGACGTCCGTGCTGCTCGCGGCGTCCCCGCTGCTCGACGGGGTGTCCGGCCGGTACTTCGAGGACTGCAACGAGGCGGCGCACGCCGAGCCCGGCGCCGCGCGCGGGGTCGCGCCGTACGCCCTCGACCCGGAGGCGGCGGCCCTGCTGTGGCAGGTCTCGCTCGACACGCTCGCCGCGTAAGTCCCGTACGCGCGGGGCCCGGCACCCCTGCGGCTTCGTGCCCGGGCGGGTAACGTACCGTGCGGAAGCTGTGACGGACACCGCCGCGGCCTGGCTTCACCACCGCCCGCGGAGAGACCCTGAAGACGCCCGGCGGACCGCGCGAGCGAGGGAACAACTGGATGGCTGAGACGGCGGACGACTGCCCCGGACCGCACCGGCAGTGCCAGGCGTGCACGGGGCAGTGCGTCGAGTTCCGCGAGACGCTGTACGTGCCCGCGTCCGGGCCGGGGCAGGGAGTGGCCGCGCCGCACCTGTGCTGGCACTGCAAGGGACGCGGCCACCACTGCCAGGCGACGCCGCCCTGCACGGCGCCGCACGAGTGACCGTCAGACGGTGAGCCCCCGAACGACGTCGGGCGCCCACCCGGTGAGCCGCGCGACCTCCGCCTCGCCGTCCGGTCCTGGCTCCTCACGCAACAACCGGACGGCCTCGGCCCGCACGTCCTCACGCGCGGCGACGACACCTTCCTCGGCTTCACGGCACCGCTGCACGGCGAGTTCAAGCTTGGCACTGTCCATACGGACAACGTGCCCCGCCCTGCTGCGCCCAACCTGGGGCGACGGGCCGAAGGCCGGGGCCGTCCGTTCCCACGTAGCGGGGAGGCAGGTCGTCCGTGGCGTGGACGAACAGCACCCCCCGGAGCGACCCCCACGCGGGCGGGGAGCAGGGCATGACAAAGGCCCCTGTGGTGGGGGCTTGGGGGCCAACCCCGCGCATGCGGGGAGCAGAACAGCACGGACCGCAACAGCACGCTGGCGAAAGGGCCAACCCCGCGCGGGCGGGGAGCAGAGTCTTTGTACTGCGGGTTTGCTGGCGTCAGGGCCGATTTTGCTCAGCTTTGCCAAACGCCGCGCCAGCGTGCCGAGCTCCCGCCCCCTCGTGCGTGGTGCGCGTGGAGCAGCCCGTACATCCGCCCGTAGGGGGATGGGTGCAGTCGTGAGTGACCAGGTGACGTGCGGGCGCCCCTGCCGGGCTCCCCGAGGGGAGGCGGCAGGGGCGGGGGCACGCCGGGTGGGGTGGGTCAGGAGGCGTTCTCCGCTTGGAACATCCAGTGGTGCTTCTCCAAGTCCTGCGTCACCGCGATCAGGATGTCCTCCGTCACCCGGTCCGCCTCCGCGACCTCCGCCATCCGGTCCCGCATCCGCACGATGACCGCGCCCAGCGCGTCCACCATCGTGCCCACGGCCTCGGTGTCCCGCTGCCAGCTCTCGGGAGCCTGCGCGATCCCGGTCCCGGCGGCCACGGCGTGGGCCCGCCCGTCCGGCGAGATGCCCAGCGCCGCCGCGCGCTCGGCGACGGTGTCGGAGTGCGTACGGGCCGTGTCGACGACCTCGTCCAGCTGGAGGTGCACCGAGCGGAACCGGGGGCCGATGACGTTCCAGTGCGTCTGCTTCGCGACCAGCGACAGGTCGACCAGGTCGACGAGCGCACCCTGCAGCGCCTCCCCGACGGTCTTCCGAGCGGCGTCGGGCAGCGTGCTCTTCACGGCGTTCATACGGCGTCCCCTTTCATGTTGCTGTGTCCTACCTCGCTCCGGTTACCCCGGATGCGGGTGCGCAACCGGGGGCTCAGTGCGGGCGCGGGTAGCCGTAACCGCCGCCGCCCGGGGCGTCGCGGTCGTAGAACGGGCGTGCGTTCGCCCGCAGCCACATCGCCACCGGGTCGTAGCCGTCCGCCATGGCGACCGTGCCGACCGGCAGGCCGTCCGGGACGGAGCCGATCGCCTCCAGCATCATCTGCCGCACCGCCTCGGCGGTCCGCTCCCCCGGGTCGTCCACGTCGAGCCCGATGACGAGGTACGCCTCCCCCAGCGCGGGCCGCACCCAGCCGCGCCGCAGGCTGCGCACCACGGACGTGCGGCCCGCGAGGGCGACGAGCTGCGCGTAGAACGCGTCGGCGCGCACGGCCGGTTCGCCGATGCGCAGCGGCCCGGCGGGCAGCCGGTCCAGGCCGCCCGCTATGCGCCGCAGGTCCAGCCAGGGGACGCCGAGGCCGCCGCCGGGGGCGTGCGGGTTGAGCCACAGGCCCCAGTGGTCGGGGTAGAGGGCGGCGGCGATGTCGAGGCCGCCGACGACCTCGTGCTCGCGGTTCCAGCCGCTGGCGGCCAGTTCACGTTCCGAGGTGACGCAGGGGGCGTAGCCGTGCCCCGCGACCTCGATGCTGCCGTACTGTGCCTGCGGTTCGCCGGGGCGGCCGTGCCACAGCAGCATCCAGACGTCCCCGGCGGCCAGGGCGGCCAGCAGCTCCTCGTAGGCGTCCAGGCGGTCGGCCGTGATCCGGGGGAGCAGTTCCTCAACGCCTCGCACCGCACTCACCTGGGCCTGTCCTCCTCGCTCTCGACGGCGCCGCGCATGCCAGGCTCGGCAGCGTGCGAGGTGTGCCCCCGCGTGACCTGGTCCCCGGCGCCTCAGGCATCGCGGGTGTAGAACGGCTGCACGCACACCCGGAGCCAGTCCACCACAGGGTCGTCGGCCGCATCCAGAAGGACCAGTTGTACCGGCCAGACGACGGGCTGCCGCGCCAGGGCCCGGCCGAGCGCCTCGTGGACGACGGCGCGTGGCGCCTCCTCCAGGGTGTCCAGCTCTATGCCGACGAAGAGCGACGGCGCGCCGCCCTCGGCGCTCGCCAGGCCGCGGCGCGCGGACCGTACGGCGGGCAGGACGGCCAGCTCGCCCGTGACGGCGCGCAGGAAGTCGATGGGGTCGTCCTGCCAGTCCGGCTGGAAAAGGCGCATCCGCGCGCCGCTGGGCACGCCGGGCGTGCGCTCCCCCGGGGTGGCGCGGCACAGCTCGGCGACGGCGACGGGCGGCACGGGCACGCCGACGGTCCCGCCCGGGTTGAGGGCGACGCCGACGCCAGGCGGCAGGCCGCGCGCGAACTCCCAGGCGGGCGCGACGGCGAACGGGAGGTGCGAGGCGCCGCCCAGGTGCAGCTGCTCGGCGGAGCTGAAGACGGGGACGTACGGGCCGCCGTTCAGCTGGACCGTGGGGAGGTCCAGGTGCGTGCTCTCGCGGCTGCCGCCCTCGGGCAGCGGCACCCACAGGGCGCTGCGCGCGAGGACCTTCAGCAGTCTCGGGCCCGCGTCGGCGACGCCGAGCGACACGGCGAGCGTCTCTTCCAGCTCGTTGCTCGGCCACCCTCCGCCGAAGCCGGGCTGCTGCCTGGGTACGGTCATGCACGCACCCTAACGGCTGCGCCCGTCCGGCCGTGCCCGCAGGTTCGTGCGATGATGTGCCGACAACCGCATACCAGCCGTTCGACCGCGCGCGGGAGAGTTCCCGCCGCCGTGCGGGGCGCCGAAGGAGCAAGTCCTCCCTTGAATCTCTCAGGCCCCGATACCGCGTGCGGAAGGCGAATCTGAAAAGCGGACCGCGCCCCCGCCGGGCGCGTTCCCACCCACGGTGCAAGCCACCGGCCCCCGGCCGCGGCGAACCTCTCAGGTGCAGATGACAGATGGGGAGGACCGGGCCGTACGCCGTCCCGCCGTCCTCCACTCGCATCCGAGACCATCCGCCGACCGCAGCCGCACCCCGGGAGCCCGCCCATGACGGACGCCACCTCTGCCGCGCCTTCCCCGGCGCCCCTCAGGACCACCGCGCTCGACGCCGCGCACCGCGCGCTCGGCGCCACGATGACCGACTTCGCCGGCTGGTCCATGCCGCTGCGGTACGGGAGCGAGCGCGCCGAGCACGCGGCGGTGCGCGGGACCGCCGGCCTCTTCGACCTGTCGCACATGGGCGAGCTGACGGTGACGGGCCCGGAGGCGGGCGCGTTCCTCGACCACGCGCTCGTCGGGCACCTGTCGGCGCTGGCCGTGGGGCGCGCGCGGTACACCATGATCTGCGACGCGGCCGGGGGCATCCTGGACGACCTGATCGTCTACCGCCTCGCCGACGACCGCTACCTGGTCGTCGCCAACGCCTCGAACGCCGAGACGGTCCTCGCCGCCCTGACCGCCCGCACGGCCGGTTTCGGCGCCGAGGTGCGCGACGACCGCGACGCGTACGCCCTGATCGCCGTCCAGGGCCCCCGCTCCCCCGGCATCCTGGCGCGCCTCACGGACGCGGACCTGGCCGGGCTGAAGTACTACGCCGGGCTGCCCGGCACGGTCGCGGACCGCCCGGTCATGATCGCCCGCACCGGCTACACCGGCGAGGACGGCTTCGAGCTGTTCTGCGACCCCGCCGACGCCCCCGCCCTGTGGGCCGCGCTGCTCGCGGCGGGCGACGAGGACGGCCTCGTCCCCTGCGGCCTCGCCTGCCGCGACACGCTGCGCCTGGAGGCGGGCATGCCGCTGTACGGGCACGAGCTGACGACCGCCACCACCCCGTACGACGCCGGGCTCGGGCGGGTCGTGAAGCTCGCGAAGCCCGGCGACTTCGTGGGCCGCACCGCGCTCGCCAGGGCGGCGGAGGAGGCGGCCGCGCGCCCGCCGCGCGTGCTGACGGGCCTCGTCGCGCGCGGGCGGCGCGTGCCGCGCGCGGGGTACGCGGTGGTGGACGCGGCGGGCGCGGTCGTCGGCGAGGTGACCTCGGGCGCGCCCTCCCCGACGCTCGGCCGCCCGATCGCGATGGCGTACGTCGACCCCGCGCTCGCGGCGCCCGGCACCGAGGGCGTCCACGTGGACATCCGGGGCGCGCGGGAGCCGTACGACGTGGTCGCTCTGCCGTTCTACCAGCGCCAGAAGTAGTCCAGATCCAGGAGAATCACCCCATGAGCAACCCCGAGCAGCTCCGCTACAGCAAGGAGCACGAGTGGCTGTCGACCGCCGATGACGGCGTGGCGACGGTCGGCATCACCCAGTACGCGGCGAACCAGCTGGGCGATGTCGTGTACATCCAGCTTCCCGAGAACGGCGCGGCCGTCACGGCGGGCGAGCCGTGCGGCGAGCTGGAATCGACAAAGTCGGTCAGTGACCTCTACTCCCCGGTCAGCGGGACGATCACCGAAGTGAACCAGGAGGTCGTGGACGATCCGTCGCTGGTCAATTCCGAACCGTTCGGCGACGGCTGGCTGTTCCGCGTACGCGCCGGCGAGGCGGCGGGCGAACCGGCGGACCTGATGACGGCCGACGAGTACACCGCCTTCACGAACGAGTGAACGGCTGACCGCGGTGGCCCTCTCCGCCTTCGACCTGTTCTCCATCGGGATCGGCCCGTCCAGCTCGCACACGGTGGGCCCGATGCGCGCCGCGCGCCGCTTCGCACGGCGGCTGCGGAGCGAGGGGGCGCTCCCCGCGACCGCCTCGGTGCGCGCCGAGCTGTTCGGCTCGCTCGGCGCCACCGGGCACGGCCACGGCAGCCCGAACGCCGTCCTGCTCGGCCTCGCCGGGCACGCGCCGGACACGGTGGACGTGGACCGGGCGGACGCGGAGGTGGCCGCCGTGCGCGCGTCGGGCACGCTGCGGCTGCTCGGCGCGGAACCGGACGGCGGGCACCCCGTGCCGTTCGCCCCCGACACGGACCTGGTGCTGCACCGGCGGCGCTCGCTGCCGTACCACCCCAACGGCATGACGTTCCGCGCCGCCGACGCGGCCGGGCGCACGCTGCGGGAGGCGACGTACTACTCGGTGGGCGGCGGCTTCGTCGTGGACGAGGACGCGGCGGGCGCCGACCGCGTCGTGCCGGACGGCACCGACCTGCGCCACCCCTTCCGCACCGGCGCCGAACTCCTCGCCCGCGCCCGCGAGTCGGGCCTGTCCGTCTCCGGCCTGATGCTGGAGAACGAACGGGCCTGGCGCGACGACGCCGAGATCCGCGCCGGACTGCTGCGGATCTGGGAGGTGATGCGCCGCTGCGCCGAGGACGGCATGGCGCGCGAGGGCATCCTGCCGGGCGGGCTCAAGGTGCGCCGCCGGGCGGCGGCCTCGGCGCGGAAACTGCGCGGCGAGGGCGACGCGGCGGCGCGGGCCATGGAGTGGGTGACGCTCTACGCGATGGCGGTGAACGAGGAGAACGCCGCCGGGCGCCGCGTCGTCACCGCCCCGACCAACGGCGCGGCCGGGATCATCCCGGCGGTGCTCCTCTACTACGTCAACTTCGTGCCGGGCGCCGACGAGGACGGCGTCGTCCGCTTCCTGCTGGCGGCGAGCGCGGTGGGGATGCTCTTCAAGGAGAACGCGTCGATCAGCGGCGCCGAGGTCGGCTGCCAGGGCGAGGTGGGCTCGGCCTGCTCGATGGCCGCGGGCGGCCTCGCGGAGGTCCTGGGCGGCACGCCGGAACAGGTCGAGAACGCCGCCGAGATCGGCATCGAGCACAACCTCGGCCTGACGTGCGACCCGGTCGGCGGCCTGGTGCAGATCCCGTGCATCGAACGGAACGGCATGGCCGCCGTCAAGGCGATCACCGCCGCCCGCATGGCCCTGCGCGGCGACGGCCGCCACCACGTCTCCCTGGACCAGGCGATCCGCACGATGAAGCAGACGGGCGCCGACATGAGCGTCAAATACAAGGAGACGGCACGCGGCGGCCTCGCGGTGAACATCGTCGAGTGCTGAACCCAAGGCCCTGACCAGCACGTTCGGCTCGTCCCGCGCTGGTCGGGGCCCTTCCCTCCCGGCGGGTGTCAGCGCGCCGGGGTCGGCTGGGTGAGGTTGACCGGGTTGCCGTCGGGGTCCTTGATGTGGGCGACGCGCTGGCCCCACGGCATGTCGTTGGCACCGCCCCCGACCGAGCCGCCCAGCGCCTCCACCCGGCCGAGCGCCTCGTCGACGTCGGCGACGCCGATGCTGAGCAGGACTCGCGGCGCCGCCACGGTCCTCGCGTCCGCGTCGGCCACCAGCCCGAGGTCGGAGTCGCCGATGCGCAGGCCGAGGTAGAAGACCGGACCCTCCTCCGGTACGCGGAAGGTCTCCTCCGCGCCGAACAGCTGCGTGTAGAAGCGGAGCAGGACGCCGTGGTCGGCTGTCACGATCACCGGCTGGATGGTGGACATGGCACCCCTCTCGGGAACGGTCGTGTCGCCGGGTAGACCGTCCGGGGACGGTGAACTCATCGGCGCGACCGCCCCCGGGGGAAGGGGCGTCGCAGATCCGGACGGACCGTCATATGACGGGCCGGGCAACGGCGATCGCTGTCCCGCTGTGGGCGATCCGGCGGGATGGGCTGCGCGGAAAAGTTGGTTACTGCGTATTTACATCGATGTACTCCTGCGCGACTCTGCTTCGTGCTCACGTTTCCTCCCCCCGACCCGCAGGAGGACCGCTCGATGACCCTTCGCCGGCGCGGAGTCGCCTCCGCCGCCCTGGCGGCGGCGATAGCGCTGACCACGGGGGGCTTCGCCCCCCAGGACCGTGCGGCCCCCGAGGCCGCCGACCGCCTCGACCAGCCCCTCTTCGACCACTCCGACAAGATCGCGGGACTCCCCGAGCAGTCGTGGTTCGAGGAGTCGATCCCCTTCGTCGACCTCCCGGACCAGGGCGCCACCATCGAGGAGATCTACTACTACCGCTGGTCCGTGACCAAACGCATGCTCCGCTACGCCGGGCCCGAGAACGGCTGGTACGACGCGGTGTTCGTCTTCGGACCCTGGATGGGGCCCAACGCCATGCGCGACCTGCGCTGGCTGCGCCACCCCGGCATCGTCGAGAACGACGTGGCCACCCACCAGATCACCGAGGGCCTGCGCTACACCGACCCCACCGCCGACAACGTGTACCAGTACGCCCTGGCCACCGGCCGCACCGACCTGCTCACCGAGGCGCTGCCCGACCTCGTCGAGCAGTGGCACGCCCGCGACGCCTACTTCGACGAGGACACCGGCCTCTACTGGCACCAGCCCGTCTGGGACGCGACCGAGCACACCATCGCCGCCAAGAAGACCGACTTCACGGTCCCCCGGGACGTCCAGTTCCCCGACCCGGAGGACTTCCTGCTCCCGCTCAACGAGTTCTTCGGCGGCTGGGGCTACTCCACCCCGCTCAACACTGCCCAGGCCGCCGACGCCCGGGTCATCGCCGAAGCGGCGCGGATGGCCGGGGACGAGGAGCTGGCCGCCGAGTACCAGCGGCGTTCCGACGACCTGGCCGAGCGGATGGTCGACCAGCTGTGGGACGACGACCGCGACTTCTTCTACCACGTGATGCGCGACAACGAGGCGCAGGGCTACCGGGCGCCCGACGGCTCGGTGTACCCCGAGGGCACGAAGCTGTCCGGGCGCGAGATCTGGGGCTACTACCCGTGGCAGTTCGGGCTGGTGCCGGACGACGCGCGCTTCGCGGACGCCTGGAGCTTCCTGGAGGACCCCGAGGGCTTCGGCACCCCCTACGGCCCCTCCACCGCCGAGGTCCGCGACCCGGACACCGACACCTCGGGGGCCTACAGCCCCGACAAGGAGAACGGCAACTGCTGCCGCTGGGACGGCGCCGCCTGGCCGTACAGCCACGCCCGCACCCTCGTGGCGCTCGGCAACGCGCTGACCGACTACGACCACCTCACCCCCGAGGGCGCCGACGCCCCGGTCGTCACGGTCGACGACTACGTCGAACTGCTCGACCGCTACGCCCGGCTCCAGCACAAGGACGGCGAGCCGTACGTCGCCGAGGCCGCGGACTCCGTCACCGGCCAGTGGATCTACGACCAGCCGCAGCGTTCCGACCACTACAACGCCTACCCGTACACCGACCTGGTGCTCAACGGCCTGCTCGGCATCCGCCCGCAGGCCGACGACACCCTGGACCTCGCGCCCCTGATCCCGGCGGACTGGACCCACTTCGCCGCCGAGAACGTCCCGTACCACGGCCACGACCTGGCCCTGGCCTGGGACGAGGACGGCAGCCACTACGGCCGCGGCGCCGGTCTCTCCGTCTGGATCGACGGGGAACTCGCGGGCCACCGCGACGACCTCGGCGAACTGACCGTGGACGTCGGCCCGGTGCGCGTCCCCGAGGCCGCGCCGTACTCCACGGCCAGCCGCTACGACGGGTCCCGCGCCAACTGGGCCGCGGGCACCTCCGCGTCCTATCCGCGCTTCGACGCCTCCTACCCCGGCTACGACAACAGGCAGGACGGCGGCGAGTTCCGGCAGGCCGAGGAGGTCCGCAACGCCTTCGACGGCGCCGCGCTCTACGACGAGGACCTGGACTTCGCCAAGTGGTCCACCCGCGCCTCGCCCCACGGACAGGACTGGCTGTCCGTGGACTTCGGGACCGCGCGGCGCCTGGACGAGGTGCGCGTCGCGGTCTACGAGGACGCGCGGATCCAGGCGCCCGCGTCCCTGCGCCTCGAATATCTCGACGGCGAGGAGTGGCGCGAGGTCCAAACCGCGCCACCCGCCCCGATCGCCGGGGACGACGTGGTGTCGCTGCGCTTCGACCCGCTCGAGACCACCGCGCTGCGCCTGGTGGTGCCGGGCGGGGACGCTCCGGCGGGCATCGCGGAGTTCGAGGCGTGGGGCCCGTCCGACCAGCTCGCGGAGCCGGTCAACTGCCCGACGGCCGGGCCGCTGCACTACGAGGCGGAGGCCGCCGTCGTCAACCTCGGCGCGAAGCGCGGGAGCGACACCGCCTGCGGCTTCGGCTTCGTCGGCGGTCTCGACACCGAGCGGTCGTTCTTCGTGGACGACTGGTCGGCCGTCCGCCCGGGGGACTTCTCCGGCACGGTCACCGGCCCGCTGTGGCAGGGCTTCAACGGCACGAGCGAGGTCACCTTCCACGTGGACGTGCCCGAGGCGAGGGAGTGGACGGTCACCGTCCGCTACGCCAACGGCATCGCGGGCAGTGACGGCGCCTACTGGCTCTCGGCGAACGGCGGGGAGCGCACGGCCGTCCGGCTCCCGGACACCGGCGGCTGGAGCCAGAGCCCGGGGGCCATCGGCACCGCCGTCTTCACGGTGCCGCTGGAGGCGGGGGCCAACACCCTCACCTTCACCAAGGGCGGCGGATTCGCGGAGTTCGACGCCATCGACCTCAGCTGAACGGAACCGTCCGCGCCCGTCCGGGGGCCGCCGCCCCCGGACGGGCGCCTCGGCGTGCCCGCGGGCCGCCGAGTGGTGGTGCGCGAACCTGGTGGAAGGCTGCGTGAGAAAAAGTGGGAAAACCCTTTCCTATCTCTTGACGGCGGTAGAGGGTGCTCCTTACAACGATGGAACACATTCCAGCCGCCATCGAACAGCGCGTCCGATCCTCCGTCCCTCCCTCACCGGAGCCGGGAGACGCAGCCGCGGAACGGATCGAGAAGGCATGACCCACAGCAGAGACATCTCCAGACGGCGCGTGCTCGGCATGACCGGCGCCGCCGTCCTCGGCGCCGGCGTGCTCGCCGGCTGCTCCTCGGACGACGACGGGGCGGAGGCCGCCGCCGAGGCGCCGCCGGACCAGTACGCCGGGGAACGCGTCGACGGGCCCACGCTCGTCGTCTGGGCCGACAGCGCCCGCGTCCCGGCCATGGTCGAGGCGAGCGCGGCGTTCACCCGCGACTACCGCGTGAACGTCCGCTACCAGCCCCTGGCGTTCAACGACATCAACGCCAACTTCCAGAAGGCGGGCCCCGCCGGGGGCGGCCCCGACCTGCTCGACGGCAACATCGACTGGATGGGCACCCTGACGCGCTCCGGTCTGCTCGCCCCGGTCGAACTGGGCACCAGGGCCGCGACGTTCGACCCCAGGGCGCTGGGCGGCTGGACCCTGGACGAGACGCTGTGGGGCGTGCCGTACGCGGTGGAGAGCCTGGCGGTCTTCCGCAACCCGGCCGTGGTGCCCGAACCCGTCACCAGCTGGCAGCAGTTCCTGGAGCTGGCCCCTGAGCTGACCGACCAGGGCGTCGAGTACCCGCTGCTCATGGACGCGGGCAACGCCTACTTCTTCCCGGGCATCCTCACCGCCTTCGGCGGCTACGTGTTCGGCGAGAGGAACGGGCAGGCCGACGTGGACGACGTCGGCCTGGACAGCGAGGGCGGCCTGGCGGCCGGGCGCTTCATGGAGGAGCTGGTCCGCAACGGCTGGCTGCGCCCCGGTGTCACGGACGACGTCGCGGTGTCCGTCTTCCCCGAGAACAAGGGCGCGCTGCACCTGACCGGCCCGTGGATGGCGGCGCGCTACGCGGAGCTGGGCATCGAGTACGTGATCGACCCGCTGCCCGCCGGGCCCGCCGGTCCCGGCCGCCCCTGGCTGTCCGCCCGCGGCTTCATGGTCAACCGCAACTCCGAGAACCTCGCCCTGGCGCGGACGTTCCTCACCCAGTACCTCGCCGCCACCGAGCCGATGCGCACCATGGCCAGGTCCCTGGCCCAGGAGTCGTCCTGGCTGGAGGCGAGGACCGGTGAGGACAACCCGGACATCGCCGCGCTCAGCGAGGCGGGCGCCGAGGCCGAGCCCATTCCCTCCGCCCCCGAACTGGCCACCTACTGGGAGGCCATGGGCAACGCACTGACTTCGATCGTCAATCAGCAGCAGGGTTCCGACGACGCCATGCGAGGCGCCGCGCGGCGGATGCGCAACGCGATCGCCGAGAGCTGAGGAGCCGACATGTCCCTGACCACCTCACCGGAAGCCCCCGCCAGAGCCCCGGCGCCGCGGCGCCCCCGGAAGACGAACGGCTCGGCGGCCATGACGGCGGCCCGCACCCGTTCCCCGCTCGCGTGGGCGATCACCATCGCGGCGCTGGTCGTCGCCGACCTGATGACCCTGGCCGCCGTCACGAGCTTCTTCAGCGAGGGCACCTGGTACCTGGCCGCCGCCATCACGGTGACCGTGGCCGGCATCAACGTGGTCGCCCTGGTGCCCCGGCTGATGCCGATGCGCTGGCTGGCGCCTGGCATCGCCCTGCTGCTGCTCCTCACCATCGCGCCCCAGGCGTACAGCTTCTACATCGCGTTCACCAACTACAGCTCCGACCACCTGCTCACCAAGTCCCAGGCGATCGACGCCCTGGAGTCGGTGACCTACCTGCCCGAGGGCGCCGCCACGTACGACTGGCGCGCCTACGGGGACGGCGGCGAGGACACGCTGCTGGTCGTCCGGTCCGCCGAGGACGCGGCGGCGGCGCCGATGGTCGCGGAGGAGGGCGAGCCGCTGCGGCCGCTCGACGCGGGCGGCGCGGCCGGGGACGGCTTCCCGGCCGAGGTGGACGGCATGGCCCAGCTCGACACGGCCGCCACGGCCGCGGCCCTGGACGGCCTGGCGGGCACCGAGTTCGGCCCCGAGGACGCGCCGATCACCATCCAGTCCATGGGGCTGGCCGGGGAGTACGCCGACCGGTACGCGTACGAGGACGGCGTCCTCACCGACCAGCTCAACGGCCGCGAGTACCGGCCGGTGGAGGGCACGTTCACCACCGCCGACGGGCAGTTCGAGGTGTCCCCGTCCTTCCAGACGACCGTCGGCTGGGACAACTTCACCGAGGTCTTCAGCAACCCGAAGATCCGCGGACCGCTGCTGGAGATCTTCCTGTGGACGGTGGTCTTCGCCGTGGTGGTGGTCGTCGGCCAGCTCGTCATCGGCATGATCATCGCCCTCGCGCTCAACAGCCGCGACGTGCCCAGGCGGCTCGCCAAGTTCGTCCGCTCGCTGCTGCTGCTCCCCTACGTGGTGCCGATGTACCTGACGGTGCTGGTCTTCGCGTCGATGATGAACCCCAACCTGGGCATCCTCACCGAGCTGGGCGAGAACCTGTTCGGCCTCGACCGCAACTGGTTCGGCGATCCGACGATGTCCCGCATCGCCCTGGTGTGCGTCACCTTCTGGCTCGGCTTCCCGTACTTCCTGCTGATCGTCTCCGGCGCGCTCCAGGCCATCCCGGACGACCTGCTGGAGGCCGCCGAGGTCGAGGGCGCGGGCTGGTGGGCGCGCTTCCGGCTGGTCGTGTTCCCGCTGCTGATGCGGATGATCTCGCCGCTGATCGTGCTCGGCATGGTCGCCAACTTCAACAACTTCGTCGTGACCTTCCTGCTGAACAAGGGCGGTCCGCCCATGACCGACACCGACACCCCGGCGGGCTCCACGGACCTGCTCATCTCGTACACCTACAAACTCGCCTTCGTCTTCGGCAACGGCTCGGACTACGCCCAGGCCGCGGTGATCACGATGCTGATCTTCGTGGTGCTGATACCCGTCGTGGCCTCGCAGTTCCGCAGGTACGCCGTCTGGGCAGAGGAGAACTGACATGGCGACCCTCGCCAGATCCCGCCGTATCCGCGTCCCCGAGGCCCAGCGGGCCCGTATCCCCCGGAGCCCCCGGGCACGGATGCTGCGCCGCCTGCGGCTGACCGGCATCACCGCGCTGCTGCTCGGCGCGCTGGCCTTCGTCCTCTTCCCGCTCTGGTACGTGCTGGTCGCGGCCCTGGACAACAGCAACGCGCTGGGCACCTCGGGGCTGTGGCCGCGCTCCCTCTCGCTGGACAACTTCCGCGTGCTGGTGGACGACCCGACGTTCCCGTTCTTCCGCTGGCTGTGGAACACACTGCGGGTGTCGTTCCTGGTGGCCGGCATCTCCGTGGTGGTCACCACGATGGCCGCGTACGCCTTCTCCCGGTTCCGCTTCCGGGGCCGCCAGCAGCTGATGCGCGCGATCGTGCTGGTCCAGCTCTTCCCCAACCTGCTGGCCCTGATCGCCCTCTACCTGATGGTGCAGGAGGCCGGGCGCCTGCTGCCGGTGCTCGGGCTGAACAGCAACTGGACGCTGGTGCTGATCTACCTCGGCGGCGTGCTCGGCGGCAACGTCTGGCTGGTCAAGGGGTACATCGACTCGCTGCCCAGGGAACTGGACGAGTCCGCCATGGTGGACGGGGCGACCCACGCCCGGATCTTCTGGACGATCATCATCCCGCTGGCCCGCCCGATGCTGGCCGTCGTCGCCGTGCTGTCCTTCGTCGGCACCTACGGCGAACTGATCGTGGCCAGCGTCCTGATCACCGACTCGCCCGAGATGACGCTGCCGGTCGGCATGTGGAGCTACCTCACCGGCGAGTACACGAACCGCTGGGGCCCCTTCGCCGCCGGTGCCATCGTCGCCTCGATCCCCGCCCTCGTGTTCTTCTACCTGCTCCAGGACTGGCTGGTGCGGGGCCTCACCTCAGGAGCCGTCAAGTCATGACGCCCGCCCCCGGGCTGCGCCCGGCCGACCCGTCCCGCGTCCGGCTGCTGCCAGGACCCTTCGCCGAACGCGCCGCGCACGCCGCCGAGGTGTACGGCGGCCTCACCCCCGACGACCTGCTCAAGGGCTTCCGCCGCAACGCCGGCCTGCCCGCCCCCGGCACCGACCTGCCCGGCTGGGCCAGCCGCACCACCGAGGCCACCTTCGGCCAGTGGGTCGGCGGCCTGGCCCGCCTGGCGCACACGCTGGGCGACCCGGCGCTGTCCGCCCGCGCCGTGGAACTCGCCGACGGCTGGGCCGCCACCCTGCCCGCCGACGGCGACGCCCGGATGGCCACCTACGGCTGGGAGAAGGCCGCCTGCGGCCTGGTGGACGTCGCCGAGTACGCCGGGCACACGGACGCCCTGGGCACGCTGGCCAGGATCACCGAGGCGGCCGCCCGCACGTTCGACCGCAGCCGCAGCCCGGCCACCCGCACCGACCGGGACGGCCGCAAGCCGCACGGCACCCTGGAGTGGTACACCCTCGCCGAGAACCCCTACCGCGCCTACCGGCTCGGCGGCGATACGTCCTTCCGGGACTTCGCCGCCCTGTGGCACTACGACGCCTACTGGGACCACTTCGCCACGCGGCCCGCCCCCGGCGAGCGCTGGGACGTGCCGGTCTGGCTGCACGCGTACAGCCACGTCAACACGTTCTGCTCCGCCGCCGAGGCGCACGCCGCCACCGGCGACCCGCGCATGCTGGACATCGCCGTCAACGGCCTCGACTGGGTACGGGAGACCCAGGCGTACGCGACCGGCGGCTACGGCCCCGGCGAGTGGTCCGTCCCCGACGACGGCACGCTGGGCCGCGCGCTGGAGTGGCGCACCGACTCGGCCGAGATCCCGTGCGACACCTGGGCCGTCTTCAAGCTCTCCCGCCGCCTGCTGGCCGCCACCGGCGACGCCCGGCACGCCGAACTCGCCGAACGCCTGCTGTTCAACGGCATCGGCGCCAGCCTCCCCATCCAGGGCGACGGCCGCTCGTACTACTACGCCGACTACCGGCTCGGCAACGCCACCAAGCTGCGCCACTGGGACGCCTGGCCCTGCTGCTCCGGCACGTACCTCCAGGCCGTGGCCGCGATCCCCGACCTGGTCTACTGGCTCTCGGACGACGGCATCTCCGTCGCCCAGTACCTGCCCGCCGAGACCTCCTGGCGGCAGGGGGAGACCGAGGTGACGCTGCGCCAGCACACCGCGTTCCCCGAGACCGACCACACGGCGCTGACCGTGGAGACCGCCGCCCCCGTCCGGTTCACGCTCCGGCTCCGGGTGCCCTCCTGGAGCAGCGGCCTCGCCCTCACCCTGAACGGCGAGCGGCTCGACCCGCCCCCCGCCGCGGACGGCTGGGCCGCCGTCGAGCGCGAGTGGCGTACGGGCGACCGCCTGGAGGTCACCCTCGGCGCCGGGCTGCACGCCGAGGCCGCGGACCGTGAACACCCGCTGCGGGCGGCCCTGTTGCACGGGCCGGTCGTCCTGGCGCAGGAGGGGGTGTTCTCCGCGCCGTTCTCGCTGGACGGCCCCCCGTCCCCCGACGCGCTGGCCGCCGCGCTGCGGCGCACCGACCCGGACGGCGGCGACGGCCCCTTCGCCGCCCGCCTGCGCTACGAACCCACCGACCGCGGCCGGGAGGAGCAGCCGGTCGGCGCCTTCCGCGCCCTGTCCGGGGTACGCGAACGGGCGCCGCACCGGGTCTACCACGACCTGGACCGGCCGCGTTTCATCTGACCGCAGGAGAACCGCCATGCCGCAGCGCTTCCTGACCGACCTCCACTCCCCGACCCGCCTCGCCGCCTCCCTGCCCGCCCCGGGCACGTGGCGCCCCCTGCCCCAGGCCGCCGACCGCGCGGCCTGGGGCGGCCTCCCCGACGCCGAGCACGCCCGGCTGCGCGAGGCCGCCCACCGCGAACTCGCCCGCCCCTGGGCCGGCCTGCCGCCGGACGGCTTCACCGCCTACGGCACCACGGGCGACCGGGAGACCTACGAGGTGGCCTACTTCGCCCGCCGCACCCGGCTCATCGCGGCCGTCCTGCTCACCGTGCTGGACGGCCCGGGGAGCGCCGCGGCCGTCCTCGACGAGGGCGTGCGGCTGCTGTGCGAGGAGCGGACCTGGTGCCTCCCGGCGCACGAGCTGTCCCACGACGCCGACGGCATCCCCGCCCCCGACCCGGGGCGGCCCACGGTGGACCTGTTCGCGGCCGACACCGCCGCGCTGCTGGCCTTCACCGACCTGGTCGCGGGCGAGGAACTGGGCCCGCGGCGCCGCGCGGACCTGGGCGAGGCCGTGCGCGAACGGGTCCTGCGCCCGTTCCGCGAACGCGACGACTGGTGGTGGCTCGGGCTGCACGGCGAGGAGCTGAACAACTGGACCACCTGGATCCTCTCCAACGTGCTGCCCGCCTCCCTCCTGCTGGACACCGCGCCGCAGGACATGCTGGCCACCGCCACCCGGACCGTCGCCGCCCTGGACCGCTACGTGGAGTGCGCCCCGGCCGACGGCGGCTGCGACGAGGGCATCGCCTACTGGTGGCGCTCCGCCGCCTCGTACTTCGAGTGCCTGGAGCACCTGTCCTCCGCCACCGGCGAGGACGCGCCGCTGCGGCACCCGCTCACCGCCGCCATGGCCCGCTACCCGCTGGCCACCCACATCGGCGGCGACTGGTACGTGAACTTCGCCGACGGCCGCCCCCTGCTGCCCCAGGTGGAGCCGGGGCTGCTCCACCGCTTCGGCGCCCGCACGGGCGAGCCTGAGGTGTGCGCCCACGCCGCCGCGATGCCACCGGCCGCCGGACTCGCCTCGCCGGACGTCTCCCTCGCCCGGCTGCTGACTCCGCTGCTGGACACCGCCTGGCAGCGCGCCAGGACCACCCCGGGCGCCCCACCGCTGACCGCGCGCACCTGGCTCCCCGACACCGGCGTGCTGACCGCCCGCACACGCCCCGGAGAGGAACGCGGGCTGTTCCTCGCCGCGAAGGCCGGGCACAACGGCGAGTTCCACAACCACAACGACACCGGCTCGTTCATCGTCGCGCTCGACGGCCGCCCGGTCGTCATCGACCTGGGCGTGGGCACGTACAGCAAGGAGACGTTCGGCCCGGACCGCTACCGGATCTGGACCATGCGCTCCTCCTGGCACAACCTCCCCCTCGTCGGCGGCCACGAGCAGGCGACGGGGCACGAGCACGCCGCCCGCGACGTGTCCGCCCGCCTCGACGGCTCGGGCAGCTCGCTCACCATGGACCTCGCCCCGGCGTGGAACGCCGCCGCGGGCCTGCTCGCATGGCGCAGGACCTGCACCCTGGAGACGGCCCGCGTCACGGTGGACGACACGTGGCGGCTCGCCGCCGCGCCCACCGCGCTCGCACTGCACCTGGTCACGACCGGCCCGGTCACCGCGGGCAACACCCCGGGGACGCTGCTCCTCGGCCCGCCGGCACACCGGCTCCTCCTCCACTACGACGCCGGGGACTTCGACGCGGAGACGGACGAACAGCCCGTCACCGACCCCAAGCTGGCCGCCGTCTGGGGCACCGCCGTCCACCGGATCAGGCTGACCGCCCGCACCCCCGCCGCCACCGGCCACAGCACCCTCGCCCTCACCCCCGCACCGGACGCCGCCCATGACTGAACTCCCCGCCGACGACCGGACCCTCTCCCCCTACACCGGCTGGACCAGGGAACACCTCGCCCGGCACGCCGACGTGCTGCTGCGCGCCGTGCGCCCGTACGCGCGGGCCGGGCACGCCCTGATCGACCTGCCGGGCCCCGCGAGCGCCGCCGGACGCCGCAGCGACGGCCTGGAGGGCTACGCCCGCACGTTCCTCCTCGCCGCCTTCCGCCTCGCGGGCGAGGACGGCGACGACCCCCTCGGCCTGGCCGACTGGTACGCCCGTGGGCTGGCCGCCGGGACCGACCCGTCGCACCCCGGGCACTGGCCGCTGCTCACCGAGGTGCCGCAGGCCCGCGTCGAGGCCGCGTCCGTCGCCCTGGGCCTGCACCTGACGCGGCCCTGGATCTGGGACCGCCTCGACGAGGAGGTACGCGAACGCACCGTCGCCTGGCTCGGCGGCAGCGTCGGCCTGACGTACTACCGGACCAACTGGATCTGGTTCCAGAACATCACCGAGGCGTTTCTCGCCTCCGTCGGCGGCCCCTCCAGCGAGGACGACCTCCAGCGCAACCTCGCCACCCACGAGGAGTTCTGGATCGCGGACGGCTGGTACGGGGACGGCGGGCGCACCGCCCTCGACCACTACAACGGCTGGGCCCTGCACCTCTATCCCCTGTGGTGGTGCGCCATGGCCCCCGGGCACCCCGAGGCCGCCGCCCTGCGCGACACCTGGCGCGGACGGCTGCGGCGCCACCTGGAGGACCTCGTCCACCTGGTCTCCGCCGACGGCGCGCCGCTCCACCAGGGCCGTTCGCTGACGTACCGCTTCGCCGCCGCCGCGCCGTTCTGGACGGGCGCGCTGTTCGACGCCACCCCGCTGGAGCCGGGGCTCACCCGCCGCGCCGCCTGCGGCATCGTGCGGCACTTCGCCGACCACGGCGCCCCGGACGCGGACGGGCTGCTGACCCTCGGCTGGCACCGGGCGCTGCCCTCGATCCGGCAGGGCTACTCGGGCCCCGGATCGCCCTATTGGGCCAGCAAGGGCATGGCGGGCCTGCTGCTCCCGGCGGCGCATCCCGTGTGGACGGAGCCGGAACGCCCCCTGCCGGTGGAGCGCGCCGACACGTCCGTCACCATCGGGCCCGCCGGGTGGCTGGTCCGCGGCACGCGCGACGACGGCGTGGTCCGGGTCTACAACCACGGGACCGACCACACGCCGGAGGGCGCCGCCCGCTGCGACGACGCCGTCTACTCCGCCGTCGGCTACTCCGGCACGACCGCCCCCGGCACGCGCCGCGCGGCCCACACGGACCCCCTGGAGTCGGCGGTCTGCCTGCTGGACGCGTCCGGCCGGGCCTCGCACCGCCGCAGTTTCCGGGCGCTGTCGCTGACCGGGGACACCGCCGTGTCGGCCGGCCGCGCCCACTGGGTGCGGATGGCCGACGGCCAGGAGCTGCACGAGGAGCCCGTCGAGGTCGAGCCGGGGCCCGAGCTGTGCCTCGCCTCGGTGGCACGGGGCCCGTGGGAGGTGCGTCTCGCCCGGGTCGTCCCGGGGACGGGCGCGGCGGCCGGGCACCGGGTGCGCTTCGGCGGCTGGCCGCTCGCGGGGGAACGGCCGCCGCGTGAGCTGGTCTCCCGGCCGTCCGCCGCCGGGGAGGTACGGGCGGCGGCGGTACGCGCGGACGGCGCCGTCTCCGTGCTGCTGTCGCTGCGCGCCCTGGACCGGGCGGGCGTCACGGCGTTCACCGGGGACAACCCGCTGGGCGAGCACAGCGCGGTGCCCTGGCTGGCGACGGAACTCCCCCTGCGCCCCGGTGAGGTGGCCGCCGCCCTGGTCGGCCTCGGCGGCGCGGGCGGCTCGGTCGGCGCGGAGGAAGCGCCGCCGGTGTCCCTGGACGTCGAGGGCGCGCGCGTGGTGGTCCACTGGCCCGGCGGCGGAACCGACGCGGTGACGCTGGACACCGGGACGGGGTGAGCCGCCGCCCGTCGTGCACGCGGGAAGAACGCGGGAAGGGGGACCCGGATCGTCCGGGTCCCCCTTCCCGCGTCGCCGGGCGCCTCAGCGGGAGGGCGCCGCCTCCACGCCGTCCGCCAGCGGCAGCCACACCTGCATGGGACCGGGCTCGCGGTTCGCCCACAGGTAGTAGGGGACGGCCGTGACGTCCACCGGCCGCGCCTCCGGCCACGGTTCACCGGCCGGGCGGTACAGCGGCCCGTCCGCCGCCTCCGCAGGCGGGGCCCAGCCCGTGCCGCGCAGCGTCACCGTGCCGCCGAGCAGGTCGGGGCGCGGGTCGGCCGTCCAGTCGCCGTCGGCCGTCACCGCGATGTCGCGGACGTCGGCCGCCTCGTGGTCGGCCTGCTCCAGGCAGAAGACCAGCGGCCCGCGGGTGAGCGCGATCCTGCCGTGCGCGGCACGCACCCGGGGGTGGGCGGCCAGCGGGCGCACCGGCATCCGGTAGCCGCCCGTCAGCTTGTCCCCGGCCTGCCACCGGCGGTGCAGGACCGCGAAGCCGTCCGCCTCCTCGAAGGGGAGGTCCGCGCCGTCCAGCGACCAGGAGGCGCCGTCGGCCCAGTCGGGTATCGGGAGCGCGACACCGCACGGCTCCTCGGGCGCCCGCAGCACCTCCACGACGACCTCGCCGTCCAGCGGGTAGCGCGTGCTGATCCTCAACTCCAGCGCTCCGCCCGCGAGTTCGGTACGGACGGTGCCCTCCGTCAGCAGCAGCGTCCACAGCGTGTCGCCGCTCGTCGCGTACGTGTAGGCGGGCAGGGAGCCGACCAGCCGCGCGAGGTTGGGCGGGCAGCAGGCGGTGCCGAACCAGGGGCTGCGGCGATGGCGGCCGTTGTCGGCGAGCGGGTTGACGTAGAAGAAGTCCTCGCCGTTGTCGCCCAGGCCGGACAGCAGGCCGTTCCACAGCACCTGCTCCATCGCGTCGCGGAACTCGCCGCGGCCCGTCAGCAGGAACATGCGCCAGGCGAACTGGAAGTGCGCGACCGACGCGCAGCTCTCCGCGTAGGCGCGCTCGTCGCCCAGCTCCCACTCGGCGCCGAACGCCTCGTAGTCGTGCCGCGCACCGGCGCCGCCCGTCACATAGCGCTTGCGGTCGGCGAAGTTGCGCCACAGCCGCTCCAGCGCGGCCATCAGCCCGGCGTCCGGCTCCTCCGCCACCACGTCGGCGGCGCCCGTGTACAGGTACAGCGCGCGCACCGCGTGCCCGGTCACCTCGGGCTGCTCCGTCAGCGGCGCGTGGTCGAGGTGGTACTCCCGGCCGCCGATCGCGGCGGGCGTGCGGCCGTGCTGCTCGACGAACCAGCGGGCCTGCTCCAGGAACCGCCGCTCCCCCGTGGCCCTGGACAGCTCCACGAGCGCCGTCTCGTACCCGGGGTGGCCGTCGGCGCCCGGCCTGCGCCCGGGGCCGAAGACGGTCCAGACGTGGTCGGCGAAGCGGACGGCGACGTCGGTCAGCGTGCGCTCGCCGGTGGCCCGCAGATGCGCGACCGCGGCCTGGAGCAGGTGCCCGCCGCAGTACATCTCGTGCCGGTCGGTGATGTTCTGCCAGCGCTCGGCCGCGCGCTCGCCCATGAAGAAGGAGTTGAGGTAGCCGTCCGGCTGCTGGGCCGCGGCCAGCAGCTCCACGGTGGCGTCGATCCTGGCGCGCAGCGCCGGGTCGTCCGGCTCCTCGGCCAGGTGCCAGCAGGCGGCCTCCAGCCACTTGTGGACGTCCGAGTCGGCGAAGAACTCGCCCCGGAACTCCGCCACCGGGTCACCCGGCAGCAGACCGGCCGCCCGGCGCAGGTTGTCCAGGGCGCCGCACTCCTCGCAGCGCAGGTAGATCGTCTCCAGGGTCACCTCGCGGGTGCGCCGGCGCACCGAGGCCAGCGGGCCGCCGTCCACCGACGACATCCCCAGCGGCACCGGGATCCTGTGGACTCCCGGCGCGCCGCGCGGGTCGGCCGGGGCGCGGAAGGGCGTGGAAGGGGAAGCGGGCATGGGAGATCCGTCCTTGGCGTTCGGGGTGAGGGGCAGACGCGGGGCACGCCGTCGGAACCCGCGGGAAGATGGCGCCGGGCTCGGTGTCAGCTCGGCTCCGGCTTGGGGGCGAGCGGCCGGACGGCCTGCGGCTCAGGGGCGCGGACGCCGCTGGACTCGCGTACGACCAGCCGGCAGGGGAGCCGTACGAGGCCCGACTCGCGGTGCCCGTCGATCATGGACAGCAGGCGCCGGGCGGCGTGCGCCCCGAGGGCCTGCAGGTTCATGTCCACAGTGGTCAGCGGCGGCCGGGCGTCCAGGGCGAGCAGCTCCCAGTTGTCGAAGCCGACGATCGCGACGTCGTCCGGTACCCGCCGCCCCAGCTCGCGCAGCGCGTCCATCACGCCGCGGGCGAGGTGGTCGCTGCCGCAGAAGATGGCGTCCGTGTCGGGGTGCGCGGCCATCAGGTCGGTGGCGGCCCGCCGGGCGAACGCCTCGTTCCACGGGCCGGAGTACACCCGATCGTCGGGTAGTTCACGCCCGGCGTCGCGCAGCACGGCGCGGCAGCCCGCCAGCCGGTCGCGCACCGCCGAGAAGTCCATGGGGCCCGTGATGTGCGCGACGCGGGTGCGCCCGGCGGACAGCAGGTGCTCGGCAGCCAGGCGCCCGCCCTGCTCGTCGTCGGGCAGCACGGACAGGTCCGACGGGTCGGTGGACCTGGTGTACGCGTAGACCACCGGCACCGGCAGCGAGGTGAGCGACAGCGGCGGCCTGGTGTCCGTGCGCACGCCGGTCACCACGATGCCGTCCACCCGGCGGGCCAGCAGCGATTCGAGGTAGAAGCGCTCGCGCAGCGGGTCGGCGCGGCCGTCGCAGAGGAAGACCGAGATCCGGCCCGCGCCCAGCGCGTTCTCGATGCCGAGGTGCAGGGGGATGTTGAACCGGTCCGCGCTCTCGGTGGAGAGCAGGCCGACGGTGAAGCTGCGGCGCTGCACCAGGCTGCGCGCCAGCGCGTTCGGCTGATAGCCCAGCCGCTGGGCCGCCTCGAACACCTGCTCCCGGGTCTCGGGGCGCAGGCGGCCCCGGCCGTTGAGCGCCTTCGAGGCGGTACTGATCGCCACGCCGGCCTCGGCGGCCACTTCGGTGATGGTGACACTGCGGTGCTGCTCGGCCACGGGAAAACCCTTTCCTGCTTTCCCGCAAAGTCTTCCTGCTCACCCGCCGCAGGTCAAGCGATCGGCGGGGGCCGTGACCGGCTCCACCGAGGAAACTCAGGAAAACCACCCACCACCCGGCCGGTGATCCGGCCCCGCGCAGCAACGGCCGCGGGGCGACAGGGCCTTACTGGGAGCGCCACACAGAGCGCAAGACTGGGGCGCCGGTCACGCACCGGCGGGATCAGGCCCGTTCGGTGGGGATCCCACACGGCTTCGCCTCCCCGGGGCAGTAACCGGTCGGTCCACTGCGGGAGTCACCCGCAGCCGATTGCGACGGACGGAGATCCATGGTCACGGTGACCACATCCGCCACCTGGAGGCCCGAGCCCCGGAGCCGGGTGTTCGGCGACATGAGGGGGGCGGGCACCGACCGCATCGCCTGGGGAGCGCCTGACGCCGAGAACCGCGAGACCGGCTACACGTTCACGGGCAACACCACCGAAGCGCGCCTGGACGGGCACGAGTTCACGGTGGGCACGATCACCTACGACAACTACCTGCGCGAGCCGGGCAGCGGCCTGAGCTACCACACCAGCACCCTGCACCTGACCGTCCGGCTGTCCGTGCAGGACGGCCCGGAGACCGAGTTCCCCTTCGCCTTCACCCACTACTCCTTCGGCGACGAGGACCGCGACGTACCCGACACGCTGAGCGTGCCGCTGCCGTTCCCCGGCAACCAGACCGTCACCCTCGACGGCGTCCCGTACACCCTGGTCCTCGCCGGCTTCCCCGGCGTGGACGACGGGCCGCTCCGGAACACGTCGAGCAGCCCCGAGGGCCGGACGACCACGGTCGAGCTGCTCGGCATGCTGGTGCGCACCGACCGGCCCGACGTCGCCATCCGCTCCGTGCACCACAAGGGCGAGACCGGCCGCCCCCAGGACGGCGAGTACGTCGAGCTGGTCAACCGCAGCGGCGTGATCGTCCCGGTGAGGGGCTGGACGATCAACGCCGGTGACGCGGGGCAGGACTTCACCTTCACGGAGGACGGCTACCTCGCCCCCGCGATGACGATCCGGGTCTACACCTCCGACCAGCAGCAGCCGGCCGGCTGGTACGGCCTCACCTTCCGCAGCGGGCGTCCGATCTGGAACGACAAGGGCGACACCGCCGAACTCCGCGACAGCGGCGGCACCGTCCGCGCCCGTCACGCCTACGGCGACGCCGCCGGCTGACCGCACGGCCACGGCACGCGGCGCGCCGGTGATCCGGGCCCGTGAGCCAGGCCCCAGGGCCGGGCGGGTGAGCGGCCCCGCCGCACCTGTCCGGCCCCGGGAGCACTCAGGCGACGGTGCCCGGGGCCGTGTCCGTGTCCTGATCCGGGTCCGTGTCCGGGTCGAAGTCGCCGCCGAACGCCGCGCCGAGGGCCGTGGCGATCAGGCCGGGCAGGTCCTGGCGGCCGTCCTCCTGGGCCCAGCGTGTCAGGGCGGCGTGCAGCGCGGCCAGGCACGCGCCGGCCACGACCCAGGTGCGGAACCCGGCCTCCGCGTCGTCCGGTTCGGCGGGCAGGGCGGCGACGATGGCCCGCTGTGTGGCGAGCTGGCCGTCCAGGTGGCGGGCGCGCAGCGCCGGGGTGTCGGTCATCAGGCGCAGGCGGGCGAGGAGCAGGTCCACGCCGGGCCCGGTGAGGACACGGGCCGCCTCGACCAGGGCGAGACCGACGCGCCGCACCGGCGGCTCGCCCGCCGGGCGCGCGGCGACCCGGGCGGCGATCAGGGAGTCGTACCGGCCGTGCAGGACCAGGTCCTCCTTGGTCGGGAAGTGGCGGTAGACGGTCATGGCCGAGACGCCGCACGCGTGGGCGACGTCGTTGACCGTCGTCGCGTCGTAGCCGCGCTCGGCGAACAGCCGCATCGCGTGCGCCTGGATCGTGCGCTGGGTCTCCGCCCTGCGGCGCTCGCGCAGGTTCGGTCTTCCGTTCTCCACACGTGACACGGTACCGTCCTGGTAGTCACTCACAACTAGCGAGTGACTCACACAACCGAGGGTGGGCGTCATGGGAGAACGGGACGGCAGGACCGCGCTGGTCACGGGGGCGTCGCGCGGCATCGGGCGCGCGATCGCCGAACGCCTCGCCGCCGACGGGGCGGACGTGGCGGTGCACTACGGCGGCGGGGCGGAGGGGGCGGAGGAGACGGTCTCCCGGATCACGGCGGCGGGCGGCCGCGCGTTCGCCGTCCACGCGGAGCTGGGGACCGCCGGGGACGTGGACACGCTGATCACCGGACTCGAACGCGGCCTGGCCGGGCGCCCGTTGGACATCCTGGTCAACAACGCGGCGGCCCCGCCCGGCGGTCCGATCGAGACGGACACCCCGGAGGCGTTCGACCGGCTGTTCGCGGTGAACGTGCGCGCGCCGTACTTCCTGATCCAGCGGGCGCTGCCGCTGCTGCGCGACGGCGGCCGGATCATCACGCTGTCGTCGGTGGCCACGCGGATGGCCAATCCGGGCCAGACGTCGTTCGCCATGGGCAAGGGCGCGCTGGAGACGATGACGCTGACGCTGGCCAGCGCGCTCGGCGCGCGCGGGATCACGGTCAACGCGGTCGCGCCCGGCGCGACCAGGACCGACGCGAACGCGGCCTTCTTCGAGGCGCCGGGCCTCCGGGAGTTCATCGAAGCGGGCACCGCGCTCGGCCGCCTCGGGCGCGCCGAGGACGTCGCCGACGCCGTGGCCTTCCTGGCCTCCGACGCCGGCCGCTGGATCACCGGCCAGACGCTGGACGCCAGCGGCGGCGTCCACCTGGGCCTGCGCGCCTGAGCGGCGCGGGAGGGGCGTTCACCGGGCGCCGCCGCGTGCGCGCTCCTGCCGGGCCAGGGCGTCGAGGTCGCGGGCCATCCCGGGATCGCGTGCCTCGAACAGCTCCATCACCCAGGCCCGCATCACCTCGTGGATGCCGTGGAGGCTCACGGTCTCCACCGCCTCGGTGAACTCGGCGCGGCGGTCGGGCGGGAGCGCGTCGCGGATGCCCCGGATCGTCGACGGCAGGGTGATCTCCTTGCCGTCCCCGGTGACGGTGCGCAGGGGTTCGCCGCTCATGGTCCCTCCTCGGCTCGGGTGCGGGCCATGACGTCAACGACCGCGACCGGGGCGGCGACACGTTCCGGGTCAGGCGAGCGGGAACGTGGTGCCCGGAGTCGCGAAGGCGGTGGGGCCGTCGAAGCGGGCCGACGCGCGGGCCACCGCCTGCTCCGGGGTGAGGGAGCGCCCGACATGCGTCACCACGAGGCGCCCCGCCCCGGCGGCGCGCGCGGTGTCGCCGGTGTCCTCGGGCGTGTGGTGCACCTGGCCGCCGTCGGCGGGCGCCAGGTCGCTCTCCGCCTCGCACAGCAGCACGTCGCACCCTTCCGCGAGTTCGGTCAGGGCGTCGCACGGCGCGGTGTCCCCTGAGTACACCAGCGAACGGCCGCCCCCCTCGACGCGCAGGGCGAAGGCCGGGATGCCGTGCGCCACGGCGCGGCTTGTCAGCGTCAGGGCACCGGCCTCCGCCCGGTGCCCGTCGTGCAACTCCCTGACCGCGAAGGCGGATTCGACGGGGCTGCGGTCCGGGCCGTTGGTGAGGTAGTGGGCCAGCCGGTCGGCGATGCCGGGCGGGCCGTACAGGGGGATCGGTGCTTCGAGCCTGATGTCGGCGTAGAGCAGGCCGTAGTAGGCGGTGAGGAGGTCGGCGCTGTGGTCGGCGTGCAGGTGCGAGATCCAGATGGCGTCCAACCGGTCGAGCCGGACGTGCTGTTGCAGCGGCCCCAGTGTGCCGCTGCCCGCGTCCACCCACACGCGGGCGCCGCCGCCCGACACCAGGTAGCCGGAGCAGGGGTTGTCGGCGGCCGGGTACGGCGTCGCGCTGCCGAGCACCGTGAAACGGAGGGGATCACCGGTGTGGCGTTCGCTCGGGGTGCTCATGCTGATCTCTTGTGCGTCCGTCGTGTCATCGGCCGAGGCTGCCACATCCGGGCCGTCCACCCCAATCGGATGCGGTCCGCCCGCTGGTGAGTAGTGTGCGGAAATGACGAGAAGCGAACGGCTCGCGGAGCAGCTGGACTGGTACTGGCACAGGAATCTGCGGCCGCGGCTGGACGGGCTTGCCGACGAGGAGTACTTCTGGGAGCCGGTGCGCGGCTGCTGGAGCGTCCGCCCCCGTGGCACGTCGGCCGCGCCGATGCCGGCGGGTTCCGGTGAGTGGACGATGGACTTCGCCGCCCCCGACCCGGTGCCCGCGCCGGTGACCACGATCGCGTGGCGGCTGGCGCACGTCATCGTCTCGTGCCTGGGCTACCGGGTCGGATGGTACTTCGGCGGCGGGGACGTCGACGCCCGGACATTCGCCTACGCGGGAACCGCCGCCGAGGCGCTGGACCAGCTCGACGGGATGTACGCGCGATGGAACGCGGGGGTCCGCGGGCTCTCGGACGCCGACCTGGAGAATCCGCCCGCGGCGGGTCCCGAGCGGTTCCCGATGGAGAACCGGGTCCTGCACGTCAACAGGGAGCTGATCCACCACGGCGCCGAGATCTCCCTACTGCGCGACCTCTACCGCTGGCGGGACGGAGCGGCACCGGGCGGGATATGACGTCCCCGTGACCCGCGACCGGGCCGCGCTCAGTCGGGGAGGCGTTCGACCGGCTGCCGCAGGACCGTCTTCAGCTTCTCGGGCGCGGTCCTGCGCGGGTCGTTGAGGTAGACCTCGTGGTGCTTGCCGGTCGGCCGCAGGGAGTTGGCGGCGAGCCAGGCGTCGTGGAGTTCGGCGAGGACCGGGGTCTCGTCGTCGTAGGAGCCGGTGTGCAGGATCTGCGCGCTGAGGCCCTCGTGCAGCGTGCGGTGCTCCACGCGGGAGATGGCAGGCTGCTTCTTCTTGGCCAGCGCGGCGGTCTTCGCGTCCTCGATCATCGTCCCGGTGATCCAGGGCGGCAGGACCAGGAGCATCGTCCAGTTCCACGTGTCCTTGGCGCGTGCGGTGAAGGCGCTCCACTCGTCGGCCCACCACAGCCCCTCCAGCGGGCCGACGACGAAGTCGCCGCCGTCCGTGCGCTTCGCCGCGAACTTGAGGGTGTACGCGACGGCGTACAGCGCCTCGACCGCGCTCGCGTAGGCGGGGGCGCTGTTCGGGTTCCCGGTGCCGTCGACGGCGAGGAACCGCTGCTCGGGCACGTCCACCAGCCCCCAGGCGGTGTTCTTCGGCGCGTACAGCTCCTTGCGCTCGCGCTTCACGTCGTACGGGGCCATGGGTTTCTCGCTTCCTGGGGCGCGCGCCGGGGAGAGCGACGCGCGGTAACGGGTCAGCCAGTCCTGTTCCGCCGAGAGCTGGCCGAGTGCGTGGTCGAAGATGGCGCGGACGAACGGCGGCGCGTCCCGGTCCGCCTCGGCCGCGCGGCGTACGTGCCCGACGCGTTCGGCGAGCGCCTCGGCGCGCCGGTCGAGCGCGGCGAGCAGGCGTGCGTGGTCGAGGGCGGGCTGGTTGGCCAGGCCCACGAGGAGCGGCGGGAAGACGGGGCGCACCTCGGCGATGGCCGCCTCCGCCGCGTCCGCGCAGGCGCGGTGGCCCTCGGCGGTGGCGGCGTACACCGTGCGGGACCTGCCGCCCGCCGCCGGGTCGGCGCGGGCGATCAGGCCGCGTTCCTGGAGCTTCTTGAGCAGGTAGTAGATCGAGCTGAAGCCGATCTCCGTCCACTCGCGCATGCCGCGCTCGGTGAGCACGGCCTCCAGCTCGTAGCCGTGGCGGGGCCGTTCGGCGAGCAGGCCGAGCAGGGTCAGCTCGGCCGGGGTGAGACCTGAGGGCATGGCCGGTATTCTAGTACTAGAATAAGAGGCCGCGCGACGCGCCACCGGGGTGGGCCGGTGGCGCGCCGGGAGGGGTCAGATCCAGGTGGGCGTGGGGCGGTTGGGCGTCAGGGGGATCTGCCCCTTCAGCATCCGGCCGCCGTCGCCGGTGAGGCGCAGGTAGTAGTCGGACGAGCAGGGCGTGCCGTCCTCGTCGAGCGCCCACAGGCCGGAACCGGCCGGGACCTGGGAGGCGTTCTCGGCGGTCTTGGCGATCTGGTTGCCCTCGTTGTACTCGTCGAACATCGAGATGTAGATGCCCTGCACGCCGATGCGGCACATGTTGTAGAACTGGCGCCACATGAAGTCGCCGTGCGCGCGGTCGCGGTCCTGGAGGTTGCCCGGCAGGACGCAGGGCTGGTAGTCCACGCCGTTCTCGTTGCACCACGCCTGGTCGGGCGTGTTGACGTTCTGGTAGAAGTTGTCGGCGCCCGCGATGTCGCCGATGCGGCCGACCATCCACGGCGAGAGCATGTCCAGCGCGCGCCACACCGCGTCGTAGCCGGGCCGCGCGTCCTCGATGCCGCGCCGCCAGTGGGTGGGGACGCCGCCCATGACGTACACGCCCTGCGCCTTGAACCAGTCGACGACGTCGAGGCAGACGTCGGCCGGCCAGGCCTTGTTGGCCTCGTTGAAGCCGAGGCCCCAGATGCCGACGACGGGCTTGCCGTTCTGCCGCGCGTAGGCGGGCGACGCGGTGTACTGCCGCATCTTCTCCACCCAGTCCGCCTTGGTCTCCGGCTGCATGTTCACCCAGGCGGTGACGTCGTACATGATGTAGAACTTGCGGCCGTACCGCTCCGCCGCGTCGCGGACGCGCGGGACCATCGCGTCGCGGATGGGGCCCTCGCCGCCGTTCGGGTTGAAGCGCTGGAGCGCGGCGGTGTCGATCGCGTTCTCCTGCATCCACCGGAAGTGGGTGTCGATGGTCTGCTGGTCGTACGAGGAGAACAGGTCCGCCGTACCGCCGCCGCCCAGGTTCGGGTACGCGCTGGGGTACGTGCGGGTGTAGTCGCGCACGTCGGGCCAGCTGATGATCGCGGTGTTGGACGGGGACGGCGGCTGGCCCCAGTTCTGCGACCAATGCCACCAGTTGCCGTTCATGGGCGAGCCGTCGCCCGCGCAGGCGAACCACCCCTGGTAGCCGACGGTGATCTTGCCGACCACGTCGCCCGGGGGGCTGGCGGCGACGGCGGCGGTGGTGAGCGATGGGAGCGCGGCGGCGGCCGGTGCGGCGGCCAGGGCCGTGCCGACGAACGCGCGGCGGGATAGCGCCATGCTGACCTCTCAGTGTGGGGGGCTGTTGCGGTCTGCGCGGCGCAGCGTAATGAAGCTGTCATGCACGCGCAATAATCTGCGCGAGATCCGGAAAAAACCGACGTGGCGACAAAGCGGTGGACGCTCTGGCGACGCGCGTAGAGATTGCGGCACCATGCTGCGTGCACCGACTGCACGGCCAACCCCACAGGCACGACCGGCTCTCGCCGTCCGGCGGGCCGGCCACCAGCAGGAGGGTCCCCTCACATGACCGACACCACCACCGCGCCCCCCACCGCGCGGCGGCGCGGACGGATACGGGCCGCGCTCGCCGCGTCCGCCACGCTCGTGCTGACCGGCGCCGCGCTGACCGCCGGGGCGGGCGCCGCGGCCGCCGCCCCGGCCGCGGACGCGGACGGCGGGTACGCGCCCGCCGTCACCAAGATCACGCACACGCGGGCGACCGACATGTTCCGCGCGTCCGGCATCACCTGGTCGTCGTCCGGCGGCTGTTCGAACCGCAACGTGGCAACATGCACCTCGTTCGACCAGCTCAACCTGGAGTCGGCGCAGGGCGCCCAGACGCTCCGCTCGGCCAGCGGCTGCGCGCTCAACATCACCGGCGGCACCGAGACCGGGCACGCGAGCGGCACGTACAGCCACTGGAACGGCTACAAGCTCGACTTCGGCCTCAACAGTTGCATCAACGGCTACGTGACGGGCGCCTTCACCTACATCGGGCAGCGCGGCGACGGCGCGGCACAGTACCAGTCCGCCTCGGGCAACATCTACGCGCGCGAGGGCAACCACTGGGACGTGACGTACTACAACTGCGGCGGCTGCTGAGCCGCCGCCCCGCCAGGAGCCAGGACCGTGCCGCGCGTCCACCGGAGCCCTTCGGGGCGCGCGGCACGGTCCGTGGCCGTCCTCAGGGGCGCTTGACGTCGGCCGCCCGCGAGCCGTTGACGACGCAGTCGCGCAGCTCGTGCGCGGGCTGCGTGCCCTCCCAGCGGAAGAAGGAGTCCGTGTCGGTGCCGCTGGCCTTCGTCTCGTCCATGATGCGGCAGCCGTCGTAGAGGACCTTGCCGGTCGCGGTCGAGCCCGAGGTGACCACCTTGTGGTAGCCGAGCAGGGCGCAGTCCTGGTAACGGACCATCGGGCCGCCGCCGTTGAACGCGTACAGGTGCGAGTTGGACTCGGCGGCCCAGCCCTGGAACGAGTGCGCCGTGTCGTCGCAGGAGACGAACGTGATGTGGCCGCGCGTCCACTTGCTGTCGATGATCTTCTGGTTCTTGCCGCGCAGCTCGAAGCGGACACCGGCCGCGTACAGCCGCAGCACCGAGTCGGCGCGCCCCGAGGCGTCGCCGGTGAGCTGGAAGAACGTGCCGGAGTTCTCCGCCGTGCTGGTGAGGATGTAGGAGCCGCCGATGAAGTTCATCGAGCCGCCGCGCTTGTTCTTCACGAAGACGCCGGACGTGTACTCGATCTTGCAGTCGCGGAACCAGTAGTTGAGGAACTGGTCCTGCTGCGAGACCCCCGGCGTCATGCCGGTGACGAGGAAGGCGTCCGAGTACGTGCCGCCGACCTGGCAGTGGTCCCAGCCCATCTCGCTGTTGAGGTTCGAGTTGGGGCTCGGGCCGTCGAGGCCGATGCCGCGCTTCCACGCGCCGCGCCACTCGACGTCGGTGTACCAGGTGTCCTGGACGCCGTGGGTGTCGGAGGAGTAGGCGTAGTTGAAGCTGGAGGTGGCGTTGGTGCTGGTGAACGTGAGGCCGCTGATGCGGATGTTCTTGTACCGCTGGTTGTTCGTCCACAGCGTCGTGTCGTTGGCGGACGGCGAGTACGTGATGCGGGACAGCCGCTTGCCGTAGCCGACGATCGCGATGCCGTCCACGATGCCGCCGCCCCCGTTGCCGTTGACGTTCGGCAGCAGCGAGTCGGGCTGGTTGAGCAGGTAGTTGCCCGGCGGGACGAGGATCGTCTTCTTCGGGATGGCGCCCGATATCGGCCCCGCCTGGAACGAGCCGAGGACCTCGGCGGCCGCCGCGCGGAACGCCGCGTCGCTGGAGCGCGCGCCGGTCGGGTCCGCGCCCTTGGCGACGACGTCCACCGCGTACGCGCTCGTGTCGGCCGCCGACGCCTGGCCGCCGATGGCCATGCCGCCGGCGATGCCGCCCGCACCGGCCGCACCGACCAGCAGGGCGCGCCTGCCGGGGTTGCCGACACCCTGGTCGCGGTGCCGGTTCCCGGGGCTCTTCGATCTGCCGAACATGCTCAACTCCTGGTGTGTACGCATGACTTGGTTCCCCCCGGCACCGAGCGGTCGTGCCTCGGCGGATCCGGAGCCTATCCCGGGGGACCCGCCTCCCGGCCAGGCGTTTCGGCCAGGAGGCAACCATGGGAAACACCGCGGAGGTGTGTCAGGCGGCGGCCGGGGGCACCGCCCGCAGCAGCAGGACGGAGCGCGGCTGCAGCTCCAGGGCGCTGCCGGCCGGGTGCAGCGTGCCCGGCTCCGCCTCCTGATCCTCCAGCGCGGTGTCGATGAGCAGTTCGTAGCTGTCGGCCCAGGGCGGTCCCGGCAGCGGGAAGCTCAGCGGCTCCTCACCGGCATGCAGCAGCACGAGGAAGCTGTCGTCCGCGATCGGGCGGCCCCGGGAGTCGCGCTGCGGGATGTCCCGGCCGGACAGGAACATGCCGAGCGTGCGGCTGGGCGCGTACCAGTCCTCCTCGGTCATCTCGGTGCCGTCGGCGGCGAACCAGCCCAGGTCCCTTATCCCCTCGGGCCCCTGGCGGCGGCCGGAGAAGAACGCGCGGCGGCGCAGCACGGGGTGGTCGCGGCGCGTGCGGATCAGGCGGCGGGTCAGGTCGAGCAGCGGGCGCCAGGCGGGGTCGGACACGAGGTCCCAGTCCATCCAGCCGGTCTCGTTGTCCTGGCAGTAGCCGTTGTTGTTGCCGCCCTGGGTGCGGCCCGTCTCGTCACCGGCGACGATCATGGGGACGCCGGTGGACAGCAGCAGGGTCGTCAGCATGTTGCGCAGCTGGCGGCGGCGCAGGGCGTTGACGCCGGGGTCGTCGGTCTCGCCCTCGGCGCCGCAGTTCCACGAGCGGTTGTCGTCGCTGCCGTCGCGGTTGTCCTCGCCGTTGGCCTCGTTGTGCTTGCGCTCGTAGGAGACGAGGTCGCGGAGGGTGAAGCCGTCGTGGGCGGTGATGAAGTTGACGGACGCGTACGGGCGGCGGCCGCCCCAGGCGTACAGGTCGCTGGAGCCGGAGAGGCGGTAGCCGAGGTCGCGGACGTCGGGCAGGGCGCCGCGCCAGTAGTCGCGGACGGTGTCGCGGTAGCGGTCGTTCCACTCGGTCCACAGCGGGGGGAACGCGCCCACCTGGTAGCCCCCCGTGCCGACGTCCCAGGGCTCGGCGATCAGTTTCACGCGGCGCAGCACCGGGTCCTGGGCGATGACGGCAAGGAACGGCGACAGCATGTCCACGTCGTGGAACGAGCGGGCCAGTGCGGCGGCCAGGTCGAAGCGGAAGCCGTCCACGCCCATCTCCTGCACCCAGTAGCGCAGGGAGTCGGTGATCAGGCGCAGGACCTGGGGCTGGACGACGTGCAGGGTGTTGCCGCAGCCGGTGTAGTCGGCGTAGCGGCGCGGGTCGTCGGTGAGGCGGTAGTAGCCGGGGTTGGCGATGCCGCGCAGGGACAGGGTGGGGCCGAACTCGTTGGCCTCCGCCGTGTGGTTGTAGACGACGTCGAGGATCACCTCGAGTCCGGCCTGGTGCAGGGCGCGCACCATGTTCTTGAACTCGCCGACCTGCTGGCCGCGGCTGCCGGACGCGCTGTACGCGGCGTGCGGCGCGAAGTAGCCGATGGAGTTGTAGCCCCAGTAGTTGTGCATGCCGCGCCGCAGCAGGTGGTCCTCGTGCGCGAACTGGTGGACGGGCAGCAGCTCGACGGCGGTGACGCCGAGGCTGGTGAGGTGCTCGATGGCGGCCGGGTGGCCGAGACCGGCGTACGTGCCGCGCAGTTCGGGCGGGATGCCGGGGTGGCGCATGGTGAAGCCGCGGACGTGCAGCTCGTAGATCACGGAGTCGGCCCACGTGGTGCCCGGCCTGATGTCGTCGGCCCAGGACTCGGTGTCGTGGACGACGACGCCCTTGGGGACGAACGGGGCGGAGTCGCGCTCGTCGCGGACGGTGTCGGCCAGTTCCTGCTTGGGCCAGTCCCTGACGTGGCCATACACCTCGGGCGGCAGCGGGCCGTCCGTGGCGTAGTCGCCGTCCACGGCGCGGGCGTACGGGTCGAGGAGGAGCTTCGCCGCGTTCCAGCGCGCGCCGGTCGGCGGGTCCCAGCGCCCGTGGACGCGGTAGCCGTACCGCTGCCCGGGGCGGACCCCGGGCAGGAAGCCGTGCCAGATCTCGTGCGTCAGCTCTTCGAGCGCGCAGCGGGTCTCCTCGCCGCTGTCGTCGAAGAGGCAGACCTCGACGGCCTCGGCGCCGCCCGCCCACAGGGCGAAGTTGGTGCCTTCCACGCCGTCCGGACCGGCGTGGAAGCGGGCGCCGAGCGGCTGGGGGCCACCGGGCCATACCTCGGTCCTCACGCGCTCGGGTGCCTGTGACACGCGCCCTCCCTGGAGTCTTCTTCGCTTGATGCTTCCCGCGCTCGGGCCTCCGCTCACGCGCCGAGGCGCATGACATGACGGTGGGTCACTGTGACGGGAATCTGACATTTTGTCACGGCCTGGGGCGGCTCGGCCGGGCGACGCCCGCCCGAACTGCAGCAGAACGGTGACGTTTACCCACCGCCCCCACCCGTACCGGTGTGATTACCTGGCCGCAAAAAACCGCGCGGTACGCCCGCGCGTGAGGGGAGAGAGCCGGACGTGGCGACGAGTTCGGGTCGTGGGCGGGCCGTCAGGGCGGCAGCGGCACTGGTGGGGGTACTGGCGCTGGCGGTGACCGGGTGCAGCGGATCCGGCGGGACGGAGGAACGCCGGGAGGAGGCCGCCGCCGTGCAGGAACCGGAGACACCGCCGGTCCGCATAGCGATCGCGCCGGGTGACGGCGCACAGGACGTGGCGACCTGGGGGGAACTGGCCGTGTCCGCGGAGGACGGCACCCTCACCGCGGTCACCGTCACGGGCGAGGACGGCGAGGAGGTCCCCGGCGAGCTGTCGGACGACGGCAGCGGCTGGACACCGCGGGAGCATCTGGCCAACGGCGCCCGCTACACCGTCGCCGCAGCCGGGAAGAACGCCGAGGGCGCGGAGGGCGAGGCGGAAGCCGCGTTCACCACCGTGGAGGCCGGGGACACCTTCGGCACCGAGTGGAACATCTCGGACGGCGCCGAGGTCGGCGTCGGCATGGAACTGTCGGTCACCTTCGACACCCCCGTGGAGGACACCGCCGCCGTACGCGACGCGATACGGGTCACGGCCGACCCGGACGTGGAGGTGCGCGGGCACTGGTTCGGCACGCAGCGGCTCGACTTCAGGCCGGAGGAGTACTGGGAGCCGGGCACCGAGGTGTCCGTGGCGTTCCGGCTGCGCGGCGTGGAGGGCGCGCCGGGCGTGTACGGCACACTGCGCGAGGACGTCACGTTCACCATCGGGCGTTCCCAGATCAGCACCGTAGACGTGGACACGCTGACGATGGAGGTCGTCAGGGACGGGGAGACGCTGCGCACCCTCCCGGTGACGACGGGCGCGGCCGAGACGCCGACCTGGAACGGCCGCATGGTCATCACCGAGAAGTTCGTCGAGACCCGCATGGACGGCGCGACGGTCGGCTTCGACGGCGAGTACGACATCGAGGACGTCCCGCACGCGATGCGGCTGTCCACGTCGGGCACGTTCATCCACGGCAACTACTGGGCGCCGTCCTCCACGTTCGGCGAGACCAACGCGAGCCACGGCTGCGTGGGCCTGGAGGACGAGCAGGGCGCGGACGACCCTGACACGCCGGGCGCCTGGTTCTTCGGGGAGTCGATGATCGGGGACGTGGTCGAGGTGGTCAACTCCGCCGACGACGTGATCGCGCCCGACAACGGCCTGAACGGCTGGAACATGGACTGGGACGAGTGGGGCGCGGGGCAGTGATCCCCGCATAACCTGGCGCGCATGACTGTGCACCTGGAGGTGACCGACGACGGCGTCGGCACCCTGCGCCTGGACCGCCCGCCGCTCAACGCGCTGGACGCCGCCCTGCAGGACCGGCTGCGCGACCTCGCCCACGAGGCCGCCGGGCGGGACGACGTGCGGGCCGTCGTGCTGTGGGGCGGTGAGCGGGTGTTCGCGGCCGGCGCGGACATCAAGGAGATGCGGGCCATGGACCACGCCGCGATGGTCGCGCGGGCGCGGGGGCTGCAGGAGGCGTTCACCGCCGTCGCCCGCATCCCCAAGCCCGTGGTGGCGGCCGTGACGGGGTATGCGCTGGGCGGCGGCTGCGAACTGGCGCTGTGCGCGGACGTGCGGTTCGCCGCGTCGGACGCGAGGCTCGGCCAGCCGGAGATCCTCCTCGGGCTGATCCCCGGCGCGGGCGGCACGCAGCGGCTGCCCCGGCTGATCGGCCCCTCGCGGGCGAAGGAGCTGATCTTCACCGGGCGGCAGGTCGGCGCGGACGAGGCGCTGGCGATGGGCCTGGTGGACCGCGTGCTCCCCGCCGGGGAGGTGTACGGCGCCGCCCGCGCGTGGGCGGCGCGGCTGGCGGCGGGGCCCGCCATCGCGCTGCGGGCGGCCAAGGAGTCCGTGGACGTGGGCCTCGACGCCGGGGTGGACGCGGGGCTCGCGCTGGAACGCAGCTGGTTCGCCGGGCTGTTCGCGACGGACGACCGGGCGTACGGCATGGACAGCTTCATGACGGAAGGACCGGGCCACGCCCGCTTCTGGCCCCGCCCCTGACGGCACCCGGTGCGCGGGGGGCGTCGGGAAACGGCGGCCCCTTCCCGCCGTCGGGGGGCGACCGGTCGGCGGGAACCACGGACGAGCCGCGGCGCTCCGCGCCACCGCCGGTTGGCCGAACACGCCGGACGGGCACGGCCCGTACCGGCGGGGGCTCGTGCCGCCTGCGCGGCCGGGGGTGCCCGCTCGCGGGGGGCCTGCCCGGTCCGGCCGACCGGCGGCGGCACCGTGCACGGAACGGTGCGGTTCAGGCGCGCCAAGCGGCTCGCCGGTGCCCCCCGGCAGTACGGGGTTCCCGCTGGACTTCCACTCGGCCGGGCGCGGTTCTCCGTACCGGCGCAGGACGGGACTTCCTGCCCCCGCCCGCCGGGTTCTGCCGGGTCCGGCCGACCGGCGGCGGCACCGTGCGCGGAGCACTGCCGCTCGTCCGCGGCCCGGCTGCTCAGTGGTGTCGCCCGGCAGGGGGAGTCCGCCGGATCGCGAGCGTTCCGGGCCTCCCGGCTCCGTCGTGCCGGCCGGAGCCGGGAGTCCTGCCGCCGGGCCGGTTGGATCACCGTCAGGGGGAGTTCGCCGCCGCCGGGGAACACCGGTGAGCAGGACGGCCGCCGACGCCGCGCGGCGGGCGGAAGGGCGGGTGGTGCGGCGGGTGTTCGGGGCGGGACCTGGCCGAGGGCATATGCGGGCCGTCACAGCCGCACCTGTCACCCCGGGGAGTGCCGTTCGCCCCCGATACCCCGGAAGCGCCCACGCGTCCGGCATATGCGGGCCATGATGGGGCGCATGACAGCGATGGCGGATGCCCGGGACATCAGGGAGGCGGGACCTGCCGCCTGTGACGACCCGTCGGCGGGCGAAGTGGTCTTCCCCTCGCTGCCCGAGTCCGCCGGGCACGCGCGGCGGCTCACGCGCAGGCTCCTCGGCGGGCGCTGGCTGCTGCCGCCTGAACTGACGGACAACGCCGTGCTGCTCGTCTCGGAACTGGTCGGGAACGCGGTCAGGCACGCGGGCGCGCCCTCGTTCGGCCTGCGCGTCCGCCGCCGGAGGGGCTGGGTGCGCGTCGAGGTCAGCGACCCGTCACGCGCCCTGCCGTGCCTGCTGCCCGTCCGGGAACTCGACGTCAGCGGGCGGGGGCTGTTCCTGGTGAACCACCTGTCGGACCGGTGGGGCGTCGATCTGCTGCCGGAGGGCAAGGCCACCTGGTTCGAGATGCGCGTGCCGCCGCGCTGAAGCCCCCCGCCGGGTCAGCGGCCGATCAACGGCGCCCCGCGAGACCGCGGGACGCGCGGCGGCGCCGGTCGTTGCACAGCAGGCACTTGCCCCAGCCGGGCGGCAGGGGGTCGTCCTTGTCGCCGTACAACGGGTCCACCGCGCCGCGCGGATGCAGCCGGCAGCCGGTCTCGCCCGGCCCGTCGCCGAGCGCCTGCGCCGCCGAGAGGGCGCGGCGCAGCGCGTCCACGAGGACGTCGGCCTGCTCCCCCGACGGCATCTCCTGGTCGAAGGCGATGTCCGAAGCGGTCCGCAGGGCCGCCTGGAGATCCCGCAACTCGCTCTGCTGACTCATGCCCGCCACCCTAGGCCCTGCCTCTGACAGCGGCCCCGGGCGTGTTTCTTTCTGTTCTTCTGCGCGCACCATTGACCAGAACCGATCAGAGCAGCACGCTGCGGCACAGAATCCCCCACCGAAGGGAGTCCGGCTCCGATGCGCACCGGACAATCTCCTCCCGGGCCACGCCGACGCACGCGCCGCCCGGTCTTACGCACCCTCCTCACCCTCGCCGTGGCCGCCGTCGGCCTGCACGCGGGCCCCGCCACCGCCGCCACCGGCACCACCACCACCGCCGACGCCCCCGGCGCTGCCGCCCAGACCTGGACGGTCACCGGCCCGTCCGGCACCTCCGCCGTCGCCGCCCGCGTCACCCTGGCGGATGCCGGAACCCTGAGCTTCGCCGTCGACAGGGGCGGGGCCGCCGTCCTCTCCCCCTCCCCCATCGGCATCAGGACCAGTGCCGCCGACCTGACGCGCGACCTCTCCTTCGTCCGCCGCGCCGACCGCACCGTCACCGAGTCCTACACCCAGCCCACCGGCAGGCAGCGGGAGCACCGCACCGTCTACACCGAGACCACCCTCTCGTTCACCGGCACCGGCGGCACCCCGCTGGACATCGTCGTGCGCGCCTCCGACAACGGCGCCGCGTACCGCTACGTCCTGGGCGGCTCGGGCCAGGTCACCATCACCGGCGAGGCGTCGTCGTGGAACGTGCCGGGCTCCGCCACCGCCTGGCTCGTGCCGCCCCACTCCGAGGACCAGGGCCAGTGGTTCCAGACCACGGCGGGCGGCGCTCCCGCGAACAACTACGCCGTCCCCGCCCTGTTCGAGGTCAACGGGGTCTTCGCGCTGCTCGCCGAGACCGACCTCGACGGCCGCTACTCCGGGGCACGCCTCGCCCACCAGGCGGGCTCCGGCACGTACACGACGGTCCTGCACGACAGCTCCGTGACCGCCACCCGCCCGTTCGCCACCCCCTGGCGCACCGCCGCCGTGGGCAGCCTGGGCAGCGTCACGTCGTCCACCCTCGTGAACGACCTCGCACCGCCGTCCCGCGTGCAGGACACCTCCTGGGTCAGGCCCGGCGCGGTCGCCTGGTCCTGGCTCACCGAGCACGCCAGCCCGCGCGACCCGGCGCGGCAGCGCGAGTACATCGACTTCGCCCGCCGCAACGGCTGGGAGTACGTCCTGATCGACGAGGGCTGGGACCAGTCCTGGACGCCCGGCGTGGTCGACTACGCCAGGCAGCGGGGCGTGGGCGTGATCCTCTGGTTCCACTCCGACAACCTCGACACGGCGCAGGAGCGCGCGAACTGGCTGCCGCTGGTGAGGAGCTGGGGCGTGGCCGGGCTGAAGATCGACTTCGCGTTCGAGTTCGACCGGCAGACGCTCCAGTGGTACGACGCGATCCTCGCCGAGACGGCGGCGCAGCGGCTGATGGTCAACTTCCACGGCAGCGGCACCCCGCGCGGCATGCAGCGCACCTGGCCGCACGTCATGACGGCCGAGGCGGTGTACGGGGCCGAGCAGCAGCGCAACCGGGCCGCGCTCAACACGATGCTGCCCTTCACGCGCAACGTCGTCTCCAGCATGGACTACACGCCGGTGACGTTCAGCGTCACCAACAGGGACACCACCGACGCCCACGAGGTGGCCACCGCCCTGGTCTTCGAGTCCGGCTGGCAGCACCTCGCCGACAACCCCGAGACCTACCAGCTGCGGCCCCCGGCACTGCGCGTCCTGAACCAGCTGCCGACCGCGTGGGACGAGTCCCGGCTGCTCGACGGCCGCCCCGGCCGTGACGCGTACGTCGCCAGGCGCGCCGGGCAGAACTGGTACGTCGGCGGCATCTCCGCCACCGACGCGCGGACGTTCACGACACCGCTCGGCTTCCTCGGCTCCGGCTCCTGGCTGGTCGAGACACTGCGGGACGGCACCGGCGGCCTGGTGGTCGAGACCCGCACCGTGACCAGCGGCAGCACCCTGTCCGTCCCGGTCGCGACCCGGGGCGGCTTCCTCTCGGTCATCTGCCCGGCCACGGCGGGCCGCACCAGCTGCGGCACGGACCACGGCGGCCTGCTGCGCGGCGCCGGGTCGGGGCTGTGCGCGGACGTCCCGGGCCTCGCCCGCGACCCGGGCACCGAGATCGCCCTGTGGTCCTGCAACGGCGGCGCCAACCAGGTGTGGACACCGGACACGCGGGGCGCGCTGACCGTCTACGGCGACCGGTGCCTCGAACCGGCCGGCACCGGAACGGGCGCGTCCGTCCGCATCCAGGACTGCACCGGCGCCGCGGCCCAGGTCTGGCAGCGCGGGAGCAACGGGTCGCTGGTCCACCAGGCCACCGGCCAGTGCCTCGACGCGTACGACCGCGGCACGGTGAACGGCACCCGGATCATCGTCTGGCCGTGCAACGGCGCCGACAACCAGAGCTGGACCCTCGGCTGACATACCGGGGCATCCCACCCCGCGGCGTCCGCGCGCGGACGCCGCGGGGTGACACGTCTCACGTCCCCCACAGGTCCCACGACCTGCGAACTAGGACGAAAACCCATAGGAAGTGCCGGTCCCGGTCCGTACTCTCGATCTGATGTCTGCCTCAGCCGAACCCAGCGCCGCCCCCGCCCACAGTCCCCCTCCCGCCCGCAAGCGTTCCGTCGTCCGCGCTCTCCTCCGGCTGTGGCCCTATGTCCGGCCCGTCCGCGCCCGCGTGTTCGGCGCCGCGGTCGTCGCCATCGTCGCCTCGTCCCTCGGCCTCGCCATGCCGCTGATCCTCAAGTGGATCGTGGACGGCCCGGTCGCCGACGGCGACTCGGCGGGGGTGTGGCTCGGCGGCATCGTCCTGCTGTGCGTGGGCCTCACCGAGGCGATGCTGTTCGGCCTGCGCCGCTTCCTGGTGGCACGCCCCCTCGCGGGCGTCGAGGCGACGATGCGCTCGGTGCTGTACCGGCACATCCAGCGGCTCCCCGTCGCGTTCCACGACAAGTGGGCCACCGGGCAGCTGCTCTCGCGCGCCACAGGCGACCTCCAGCTGCTGCGGATGTTCCTCGCGTTCGGCCTGACGTTCCTCATCGTGAACAGCGCGACGATCGTAATCGGCTTCGGCGTCCTCCTCGCGCAGGACTGGACGCTCGGCCTGGTGCTGATCGGCCCGGTCGTCCCGCTGATCGTGCTGTGCGCCGTCTTCGAGCACCGCTTCAGCGTCGTGGCGCGCCGCGCGCAGGACCAGATGGGCGACCTGACGACGGTCGTCGAGGAGTCCATCCTCGGCATCCGCATCATCAAGGGCTTCGGGCGGCACCGCAGCCAGGCGGAGGCGTTCCACGCGCTCTCGGGACGCCTGCGCGACACCGAGATGCACAAGGCGCGGCTGCTCGCCGGGATCTGGCTGGTGATCATGGCCATCCCGGAGATCTTCCTCGGCGCCGCGCTGGTCCTCGGCGTCATACAGGTCTCGGACGGCGACCTGACGGCGGGCACGCTGGTCGCCTTCATGACGACCGCCATGGCGCTGCGCTGGCCCGTCGAGTCGATGGGCTTCCTGCTGGCGCTGTGCAACGAGGCGGCCACCGCCACCGACCGGTTCTTCGACGTCATGGACACGCCGCTGCCCGACGAGTACGCGGGCGCGCCGTCCACCGGCGGCGAGGCGGACGGCCTGCGCTTCGACAACGTCGTCTTCCGCTTCCCCGACGCCGCGCCCGGCACGCGGCCCGTGCTCGACGGCATCGACCTGCACATCAGGCCGGGCGAGACGATGGCCCTGGTCGGCGGCACCGGCAGCGGCAAGACGACGCTGATCGGCCTCGTCCCCCGGCTGCACGAGGCGACCGCGGGCCGCATCACCCTCGACGGCGTGGACACCGCCACGCTCCCCCGCGACGCCGTACGGGCGCAGGTCGCCGTCGCGTTCGAGGAGCCGACGCTCTTCTCGGCCACCGTGCACGAGAACGTCGCGATGGGCACCGAGGACGCCACCCCCGACGACCTGGACCGCGCCCTGCGCGTCGCCCAGGCCGACGGCTTCGTGCACGCCCTGCCGCAGGGCGCCGCGACCGAGGTCGGCGAACAGGGCCTCAGCCTCTCCGGCGGCCAGCGGCAGCGCCTCGCGCTGGCCCGCGCGGTCGTCGGCAGCCCGCGCTTCCTGGTCCTGGACGACCCGCTGTCCGCCCTGGACGTGCACACCGAGGCACGCGTCGAGGCGGCGCTGCGCGAGGTCCTGGCCACGACGACGGCCCTGGTCGTCGCGCACCGGCCCTCGACCGTGCAGCTGGCCGACCGGGTGGCGCTGCTGTCCGGCGGCCGGATCACGGCCGTCGGCACCCACGCCGAACTGCTCCGCGACAACGCCGAGTACCGGCACCTCATGACCGGCGAGCCGGTCCCCCACGAGCAGCGGCCGGAGGTCACCGCGTCATGACGACCACCGTCGAGGACGACGTCGAGGACAACCCAGACAACAGGGAACTCCCCGAGCAGGCCGCCGCAGAGGCGGCGGGACCGGCCGGGGACCCGTTCGACCAGGACACGCTGCCCGCGCCGCCGGACGCCTCGCGGCGGCTGCTCGGCTCGCTGGTGCGCCCGTACCGGCTGCGCGTGGCGGTCGCCGCCGTCGTGCTGCTGGTGCAGCAGGCGGCGGTGCAGGCCGGACCGCTGCTGGTCGCCTACGCGATCGACAACGCCGTGCCCGCGCTGCGCGACGACGACAACGGGCCGCTGATCGCCGTGGCCGTCGCGTACTTCCTGTGCGCGGCGTGCGGCGGCCTGCTCCAGGCGCTCTTCATCCGGCTCACGGCCCGGATCAACCAGGGCATCCTGCTGGAGCTGCGCGGCCGGATCTACCGGCACGCGCAGGCGCTCAGCCTGGACTTCCACGACCGCTACACGTCGGGGCGCCTCATCTCGCGCTCGACCAGCGACGTCCAGTCGCTGCGCGAGCTGCTGAACGAGGGGCTCCAGGAGCTGCTGATCATCTGCGTGTCGGTGGTGTACATCGGCGGGCTGCTGTTCTACCTGGACGTGGGGCTCGGCGTCGCGGCGGTGGCGTCCTTCGTGCCGGTGTGGTTCCTGGTGCGCGGCTACCGGCGGCGGTCGGCGGAGCGGTTCAGCAAGCGGTCCACGGCGATCGCCGCCGTCATCGTGAAGTTCACCGAGACGGTCGGCGGCATCAGGCCCGTCAAGGCGTTCCGCCGCGAGCGGGCCAACGACGAGGAGTTCGAGCGGCTCAACCGCAGGCACGAGCGGATCAACGGGGACACCATCCTGGAGATGGCGCGCTTCGTCGTCACGTCGCGCTGCATCGCCGCGATCGCCATCGCGGCGATCGTCCTGTGGGGCGCGCAGCGGGTGGCGGCGGGCGAGCTGGAGCTGGGCGCGCTGGCGGCCGGCGCCCTGTACATCAGGCGGCTGTACGAGCCGCTCGACCAGTTCGCGATGGTGCTGAACAACTACCAGTCGGCCGTGGCGTCGCTGGACAAGATCGCCGGTCTGCTGGCGCAGCGGCCCGACGTGCCGGAGCCGGAGCGCCCGGTGGAACTGCCCGCGCGCACGACCGGGACGCCGGGGCGCGAGGTGGTCTTCGACGACGTGCGGTTCGCGTACCGCACGGGCGGCGAGGTGCTGCCGCGCTTCCGGCTGACGCTGGCGGCCGGGGAGACGACGGCGCTGGTCGGCGCGACCGGCGCGGGCAAGTCCACGCTGGTGAAGCTGCTGGCGCGGTTCTACGACCCGACCGAGGGGCGCGTGCTGCTCGACGGCACCGACGTGCGCGACCTGCCGACCGCCGAGCTGCGGCGCGGCGTCGTGATGGTGACGCAGGAGGCGTTCCTCTTCTCGGGGACGGTCGCCGAGAACATCTCGATCGGCAAGCCGGACGCGACGCCCGAGGAGATCGAGGAGGCGGCGCGCGCCATCGGGGCGCACGACTTCATCGCCGCGCTGCCCGACGGGTACGGCACGGACGTCCGCAAGCGCGGCGGCCGGATCTCGGCGGGCCAGCGGCAGCTGGTGGCGTTCGCCCGCGTCCTGCTGGCCGACCCGTCGGTGGTGATCCTGGACGAGGCGACGTCGTCGCTGGACATCCCGGGCGAGAAGGCGGTGCAGGACGCGATGGTGACGGTGCTGCGCGGCCGTACCGCCGTGCTGATCGCGCACCGGCTCTCGACGGTCGAGATCGCGGACCGCGTGCTGGTGATGGAGGCGGGGCACGTGGTCGAGGACGGCCGCCCGGCCGACCTGATCGCGGGCACGGGCCGCTTCTCCGACCTGCACCGCGCCTGGCGCGACAGCCTGGTCTGACCCCGCGGCGTCCGGCAGGGAGGACGCTCCGGCCATGGCGCCGGGGGGGGGGGGGGGGCCGCCCCCCCCCCCGCCCCCCCCCCCCCCGCGCCCCCCCGGCGGGAAAACACACGGGGCGGCGCGGGGCGGGGGGGGTAGGGGCCCGGGGGGGTCCCAAATTGGCCCCC
>NZ_JBITKT010000014.1:0-75842 GCF_044461265.1 Streptomyces sp. NPDC049879
CGGCCGCGGCGTCGACGACCGCCTGGGCCTCCTCGACCACGGCCTGGTCCGCCGCCCCGGCGTTGCAGCCGCACCCGCCGGCCTCGGTGCGCGCGGCGGGCGCCTGGTCCCCGGCCGCGGACGCGATGAACCCGCCGTGGTTCACGGCCAGACTGGCGATCATCTGGAGCGGCACGCCGTTGACGGTGCGCCAGTCCCCGGACAGCTCGGACAGGGCGAGCTTCGCCCGGTCGGCGGCCGTCAGGTCCGGCATGACCGCGCCCGCGATCCAGATCCCGTGTTCGTCCTCGCCGGCGCGGACCAGGGCGGCCAGGGTGCCCACGTTGTCGTAGTGCGCGACGGCGGACGCGGCGTTCAGGTTCGTGAAGGCGTGCCCGGGCCGCTTCGGCTCGGTCACCATCGTGACCTTCCCCAGGCGAAGCGCACCGTCCGCGATGCGCACCGGCGGCCGGTGGAAGTTCTCGTACCCGAGCTGGCCCGGGCCGGTCGGGGTGTCCGGCGGGGGCGGTACGCACTCGTCCGCGAAGCCGATGTGACACGACGTCCACGACGCGGTGTACCCGAGGATTCGGCCGTCCGGGTAGACGGTGATCCGCGGCTTCGCGCCGTCGATCGGCTCGGCGGTGGCGACGTCGTCCGGCACCGGGAGCGTGCCCGGGCCGTCCAGCCAGTCCGGCTTCACGAACCAGTCCGCCGGCGGGCGCCCGGCCTCGGCGTCGCCCCAGACGTCAATCGCGCCGTCGAACGTGGGGGCCGGCGCCTCGAGGGCCGCCGCCGCGACGAGCGACGCGCGCATGGCGGGCTTGTCCTTCCACGGCGGCGTGATCGTGTCGTCGTCGAAGTCCTTCGCGGCCTTCGCGTACAGCGTCGTCAGCCGCGCCTTGACCTGCTCCACGGCGTCCGCGGGCAGCTCGACGCCGCCCCGGCCGCCCTGGACGGCCGCCGCCGCGGCGGCGACGCCCTTCCACACCGCGGTCAGCTTCCCGTCCACGATCGTGGCGAACGGGAGCTGGAACGCGGACGGCGGCGCCCCGGCCGGCCGGTACAGGAACGCGTCCGCGTACTTCGCCGGGTCCAGCTTCCCGTCGCTGGTGGCCCAGGTGCGGACTGCCTCCCGGGCGGCCTGGCCGTCCCAGGCGGTGTCCCGCGGCGCGAAGGGAAGATCAGTGCGGGCGGTCACCGCCGCCGTGATTGCCTCGGTGGTGGTGGTCATGGCCTGTGTCTCCTCGGGTGCGCCGGCGGCCACAGTGGCGGCCGGAACGATGCGTACCTCGCATCGACAGTTGATCGAGTTTTCCGGCGATCCGGACGGGTCGCCGGGGTACATGAGCGATTCAAGATCAACCACGAAGGGTTCGCCCACGGGCACGGTCTGGCCGTCCGCCGCCAGGTGCGCCGCGCGTACGCGGTCGTCGTGGCGGGATACCCAGCGCTTCATCACGCCTTCGTCGTCGCCGTCCTGGGCGGCCTCGACGGCGGCGCCCCCGGCCGCGGCCACCGCCTCGGACGCGGCGATCCGGCCGGCGTCGGACTCCCACGGCCGCCCCGCGCCGTCCGGCGGGGGCCCGTCGCGGCCGTCCAGCTCGGCGCGCGCCGCGGCCCGGGCGTCGTCCGGGGCCTGGTCGTCGGCGGCCACCCGGCGCAGCTGCGCCGTACGTTCGCGGTACTCGGCGCCGGGGGCGTCGACGCGAAGGACGTCGCGGACCCGGGCGTCCAGAAGGTCCGGGGGTTCCTGGGCGGCGTGCGAGGCGATCACGGCCTGTTGCACCGCGGCCCACACCCGGCGCGGCCAGGTCTGGGGGGCCATCCGCTGGACGAGGGCGCCGACCCAGCCCTGGGCCCGGGCGTCGGACGGGGCCTGGCCGGCGTTCCTCTCGTACGCCCGGCGGTACAGCCGGTCGACGACGGGGCGGACGAACCGGTCCACCGCGCGGGTCCACACCGAGTCATCCGGCCACCGGCGCAGGTCCACCGCGGCGGTCAGGGTGTCCGCCGGCGGCTTGTCGTCGACGACCACGGCCAGGACCTCGTCGAGGTACGCGCGCATCGCGTCCCGTACGGCGGCGGCCAGTTCGTCTTCGCCCTCGATCGGCGTCGGGGAGCTAGGCGGCATCGCACCCGCCGGCCTCTTCGAGCTGTTGGAGCGCCACGGCCAGGTAGTCCCGGTGGTGCGGGATGCCGGCGGCGAGGAGCGCGCGGACGTAGCGGTCCACGGTGGCGACCATGCACGGGTTTTCCGGGAGCGCGGTCGACAGCTCCCTGTACGCCCCGGCCAGCATGACGTCGTGCCAGTTGTCCTGTGCGGTCAGGTGGGTGTGGATCTGGGCCAGGGGGACGTCGCGGAGCTGCCCGCGCTGGGCGCGGCCGTAGCTGTTGAGCAGCCACATACCGGCGCGCTCCAGGGCGCGGATCGCGCCGACCTCCAGGCACGACGTCCGCCACTCCTCGGCCTGGGCCGCGGCGGCGGCCAGGGCCTGTTCCTCGTCGTACTCGCGCTGGGCAGGGACCAGCTCCCCTTCGACAGCGGCGCCCGGCTCGGGGTCGTCGACGTGGTCCTGGTCGTCATCGTCGCCGGCCCGCTCGGCGCCGCCGGCGTCCTCGAGGACCGCCGCGTCCGCGGCCGGGTCCTGGCCGTCGACGTCGTCCTGGCCGTCGTCGGGCACCGCCGCGGCGACGAGGCGCGGCGGGGTCGGCGTCTCGCCCTCGGCGGCCGGCGGCGGGCCGGGAAGCTCTGGGCGGCCCGTAGACGCGTCCGTGCCGTCCTCGGCGCCGCTCGGGACCCGTTCGAGCTGTGCGCGCTCCCTGGGGGCCTCTGTGGCCGCTGGTGCGGTGAATCCGGCGGGGACGTCGACCCCCAGGCGCGGAAGGAGCACCGGCGCAAGCTGTGCGTTCGTCAGGACGACCTTTTCCGTCAGGCGCCGCGCCCGCTCGGCCTCGTCGGGCATGTCCTCCTCGTCGAAGCCCAGTTCCCGGATGTACGCCGCGTCGGAGAGGACGCCGGCGGTGTGCGCCTGCTCGGCCTCCTTCGAGCGGTCGGGCCGCTGGGACAGGGCCGACACGTCGTAGCCGATGCCCCAGCGGTCGGGGTCGGCCACGCCCAGGGCGCGGAGCAGCGGGCGGTACCACTGGTGGGTCAGGGCCTCACACAGAAGCTCGATGCGCGGGGCGACGGCGACCTGGATCGCCTCGTCCTTGATCAGGAAGCTATTCCAATGGTTCCCGGTCGAGAGCCCTAGGACGATCTCCGCGGGGATCGACAGGCCGGTGGCCATGCGCCGGATCGACAGTTCCAGGAGCGACGACACGCGTTCGTCAAACGGGGTGTCAAACCGGATGTGCTTCATCCCGTTGTTGATCGCCTCGGTGGACCCGGTGACGACCAACGGCGCGATGGCAGAGGCCAGGCCGCGGTCCTTCAGCGGCGCCACCATGGATTCCAACAGGGCCTTGACCAGCGGGTGGCCGTGGATCGGGTTCGGGGAACCCTCGGACGGCGCCGGGTCGGCGGCCACCAGTTCGTCGGACAGGCCCAGGATGCCGGCGCCCGCCAGGCGGGAGTCGGACGACGCATTGATGTGGGCGGCCAGGTTCAGGATCGTGCGGAGCACGCCGCGAAGGGCGATCAGCTCGGAGTCCGGGTCAACGGCGCGGCGGGCGTGCGGGCGCCACAGGCGGATCAGGGTCCCGGCGTCGCGGCCGGTGTCCCCGATGCCGATCCGGTGCCAGGCCAGGCGCTCGGGCAAGTGGACTTCCGGGGACCCGTCGATCCCCATCCGGAGTTCGTCCCCGGACGCGACGATCCAGCGGCGGTCCTTCGTGTCCGGGTCGGTGAACCCGGCCAGGAAGGATTCGCCGGGGATGCCCAGGTGGGTGGTCCAGCGGTTCAGCATCTCGGCTTGGCCGGTGCCGTTGTTGAACAGCTCCTCTAGCGGGGCCAGGAGCTGTTCCGCGCCCGGGTCGTCCTCGCTCACCGGGTCGGGGACGGTGGACCCGTCCTTGTCGATTTCACCGACGTACAGCCGCACCCGTGAGCACGCATCGGACAACCAGTCCATGCCGAAGCGGAGTTCGGGGACCTCGTCGTACCGGTTCCAAGCCTCCTCCTGCCACTCCGGGCGGCGGTTGGTGACCTGATAGACCTGGTCCTGGGTGATGAGCGCGGCGGACGCCAGGACGCGGGTCCGACCGGAGTCGACCACCCGGCCGTCGTCGTTCAGCTCTGGTTGCCGCCGGCTGTGCCGGGTGAAACGTGGCATGGACACCATGGCCGGCCCCCGCTACTTGCTGCTGGTCTGTCCGGGAACCTCGGCCAGCTCGGACCGCACGTTGGCGGTGACCGGCCCGGCCACGTGGTGGATCAGGTGGCGGGCGGGCGGCGGGGAGTCCAGCCAGGACGCCAGGATGCCGGTCGCCCAGGACATCGTCAGGGCGGCCAGGGGGTACGTCGACCAGCCGTAGCCGTAGAAGCCGTACACGGGCGCCAGGACGCCGAACGCGACCCAGACCGACGTGCACCACGTACAGGCGACCAGTCGCGTCACAAACGCCGCCACAGGCCGCGTACGGCCGTCGCCACGGTGGACCCTCCGGTGGAGACGGTCACGAAGTGGGGCGGTCAGGTCGTCGTCGACGATCAGGCGGGAGATTCGGAGCACGGCGCCCAGGGCCAGGCCGAAGATGATCCAGGAAGTGTCCACCCCATGAGCATATGGCCCAGGTCACCCGCTATGCCCGATCTGTGGTATCGCTCGTGAGCTTCGACCCGGCCGCCGTCCTCGCGCGCGCACGCGATCGCAGGCGCGCGCGGTCTGTGGTTGCTCTGATAGGGGTCCGTAGTCCCTCAGCCACGATGTACAGCAACCACGGTTACAAGTAGGCATGGTTCAACGGAGGGCCCCCTAGGGCCCGTAGTGGTGCGCGAAGCGCAGAACCATGACTGGGGGATGGTCCAGCGCATCCAAGGCGCTGGCGCGGGGTGGCCGGGGGCGGCGTTAGCCCCCGGCAGTTGATGAGTGTGCGGAGCACTCGGAATCTGTATGAGTCAGGTTCTCTGTGGCTCGTCACCTCTATCTGGTTGAACTCTGTCTACATTGCCCGTCAAATCTGACGGTGGGGCCCCATCAGATTTGACGGGTGGGGCCCCCGTCAGGAATGACAGACCCTCCCCCGTCAAGAATGACGGGGGGTTTTGCCGACGATCCGGCCCCGGAGCCCAGCAAAATGGCCCCCATCACGGATGACGGGGGGTGGGCCGGCCTCTCCCCCAGGACCGGTTCCCGGACATGACGAAGGCCCCCGCCACGGTGTGGTCGGGGGCCTCGCGCGCGCGTAGGACCGGCGGTCAGTCGGTCGGCTCGTCGAACTTCGTCACGTACTGGTTGGTCGTCTGCGACCCGTCCGGCCGGAACCGCGGACGGATCTCCATGCACTTCGCGGCCACCAGGCGCCGGATCGTCCGTTCCACCGTGGAGCGGCTGACGTCGAACTCTTCCGCGATCGTCTCGATCCCGGGCCAGATACCGTCCAGGCCGCCGTACCGAGCCCTCAGCCAGTCGTACAGCCAGACGTCCTTGAACGCCCGCTTCACGACCCAGGCCGGGGTCATCGAGAAGCCGCGGGGTCCTTCGTGGACCAGACCTTCTTCGGGGGTTTCCTCCGCCATGGCGGAACTTCCTTCCCCGCCCCGGACCTGGCCCTAGGCGGTGAAGCTCACCGCCAGGTATGGTGGTCCGAAGCGAATAGCAGGCGAAGCGGCCCCCAGGCGACCAACCTATGGAGGGGCCGTTTTCGCGTTTCTGATCAAGTTCGGGGCCGATCGTACCCTTCGGGTCACTCGTTGTGACCCACCCGTACGGGAAACCCATCCGGACGAAGCCGGACGGCCCCGCGCTCCGCGCCCTCGACCATGGGCCCGTGACTGCCCGTGAAGACCGCGCCGGCCGGTGGCTCCTCGCCGTCGACGACCGCCAGGCGCCGCGGTCAGTCGATCCGGCGCGCGGCCCAGCCGGACGGCCGTACGTCGTCGATCCGAGTCGGCCGGTCGTCGGTGCGGCTGACGACCTCGTTCGCGCCGGGGACCGGTAGCAGCTCGAAGCCGAGGTACACCGCGGCGTCCAGGTTGCCGGGCGAATCCGGGTCGGTCGGCTGCCACGTCGTCCACTGGGTCGTCAGGTCCGTGAACATGCCGGCGAACCGGTACCGGTCTTCGATCACCTGCTGGGCGATCGGCTCGGCGCGCAGCAGCTTGTTCTTCTTCGCGTTCACCGTCGTGACCCGGGGCGGAAGCCGCCGGTACGGGTTCGCGTCCCGGGCGGCGTCCGGGTTCGCCTCGTCCCACTCCCGGCGGAGCCCGTCCCACGCCGTGCGTACGAGGGTCTTCGGCATGTCGCCGCCGAAGTTCCGTTCCAGGGTGATGCGGTCGGCGTCGGTCTCGGCGGCCAGGCGGCACGCCGCGCGCGGCCAGTCCGTCGAGGGCATGACTGCGGTCCAGTCGTGCGTGACGTAACAGCGCTGGTCCGTGCCCAGGTACCCGCCGATGATTCCGCAGGTGTCCCGGCCGCCGCCGGACGGGTCGACGGTGACCGCGGCCTTCATCACCCCGGGGAGGCCGGCGCGGTGGGTGCGCTGGTGGATCATCGCTTCCGACAGCAGGGCGCCGGCCTTCGGCTGCGGGTTCCCCTGGTACAGGGCGGACCAGTCCTGGGCGCTGGACCTGTCCTTCTTCCCGTTCCAGTGCTTCAGGAGCCGTTCCCGGTCGCCGTCCGGGATCTTCGGGTGGGTGATCGGGTCGCCGTCCGCGCGGCCCAGCGGGTCCGTCCCGCCGGTCAGCTCCAGGTCCGCGATCGCGGGCAGGTGGACGACCTTCCAGGCCCCGCCGTCCTCCAGCCGGCCTTCGCGCTTCAGCAGCCGCCCGCGAAGGTCGTCGGGGTGCCACGCCGTCTGGACCAGGCACACCGGGGTTTCCGGGGCCTGACGGGAGATCAGGCCGCCGGACCACCAGTCCCAGACGTTTTCCCGCTGGGTCGGGCTGTTCGCCTCGGCGCGGCCGGCGTGCGGGTCGTCGACCACCATCCGGTCCGCGGGGAAGCCGGTCACGCCCGACCCGGCGCCCACCGCCTTCAGGCCGCCGGTCTGGTCGGTGTACCACTCGTCGGCCGCCGTGGTGTCCGTCGACAGGGCGACGTCGAACCGGTCCCCGAACCCCTTCACCAGGGCGCGCACGCCGCGGCTGTGACGGGTCGCCAGGGAAGCGCCGTACGACCCGACGATGATCCGTAGCGCCGGGTCGTGGACGAGCCACCAGAACGGGCACCAGACGGCCGCAAGGGTGCTCTTGCCGATCTGGGGCGGGGTAATGATCATCAGGCGGTCGTACGCCCCGCCCAGCCCCGCCAGGGCGTCCCCAATGACCTGGGTGTGGGCGCGCATCCGGAACCGCGGGTCCAGGTACTGGCCCAGCGTCGCCGGGGACCGGAGCGCGGCGAGCCGTTCGGCCTCCGCCTCCAGTTCCGCCGTCGACATTTCAGACACCGGTTTCACACCGCCGCCGGATCACCCAGGTACGCGTCGAAGGCCGCCGGGTCGACGTCGCCGCGCCCCGCCCGCCGCGCCAGTTCTGCACTGATCTCGCCCAGGCGCGCCAGGCGCTCGGACTCCGACTTCGGGACGACCGACAGGGCGACCGGGCCGCCGGCGCGACCGGTGACCGCCACGGTGGTGTCCGGCATGTCCAGGGCGGTGCGCTGGATCTTCGTCGCCACCTCGACCATGCGCGCGATCTCGGTCGGCTTCATGTCCTCCGGGCGTAGGGCCTGGATCGCCTGGGCCGCCTTTGCCAGCATCCGGCGCGACAACGCCAGGTGCTGGTCCACCATGTCGTCGCGCGCCTTCGACAACCGGGCCGCGCGCTCCTCGGCCCGGGCGGTGTCCCGCTTCTCCGCGCGGTCGCGCCACCGGCCGGCCCACGCGCACTGGGTCACGTACGCGATCGACTTCCCCAGCTCCCGCGCCAGGGCCGGCGCCGACCGCCGCGGCATGTCGGCGTACCGCTCGAACATGTCGAACTGGCCGGCCGCCTCCCTGCTCTGGCGCTCCCAGGGATCGCGGCCGTCCTCGTCGAAGACGAGCGGCTTCCGGTCCTTCGCGCTCATCCCATGGGCCCGATCATCGTCAGGAACTCGGCACGGGTCGGGGCGTTCTCAAGGAACCGCCCGGCCAGGGCCTGGGTGCGCATCACCGCCCCCGACTTCTTGACCCCTCGTGACGACATGCACCCGTGGGCCGCCTCGATCACACAGGCCGCGTCGGGGCCGTTGTGGTCGACGAGGGACTGGACCACTTCCTGGGTCATCCGTTCCTGGAGCTGGGGCCGGGCCGCGACCCAGTCCAGGACCCGCGGGATCTTGGACAGGCCGACCACCTGGCCGTCGTGCGGAAGGTAGGCGATCCAGGCGCGGCCGGTGATCGTCATCAGGTGGTGTTCGCACAGGGACGTGAACGGGAGCGGGCCGACCGCCACCATCTGGTCGACGGCGCCGGCCGGGAACTTCACCGCCAGGGCCTCGGCGGGCGTCGGCCCCGGCGGCGTACACAGGTCCTCGAGGGCGCGCACCCAGCGCGCCGCGGTCTTCTCCAGGCCGTCGCGGGTCGGGTCGTCCCCGACGAGGCGCAGCGCCGCGGCCACCCCGGCTTCCGCGGTCGTGCGCAGATCCGTACGGACGTCGTCGAGCGCCCGGGCCGGTGTGCTGATCGTCATCGGACCCCCAGTTCCAGGTGAAGCCGCGTCGTGATGTTGAACCCGCGGGCCATGACCGTGTCGACGATCGCCCGGCCATTGGCCCGGGCCTCGTCGTGGCCGGCACCCAGCGGCATCACGTACACCCGGTGGCGCGGGATGCGGTGTTCCCCGACGAGGGCCACGACGTCGTCGACGTCGGCCGGGGTGCCGGCCACGAACTTGTACGTGGCCTTGTCCTGGGCGGCCAGCATGTTGAACCGGGCCAGGGCCTTGGGGACGATCCGCCGCTTCTCGGGGTCAGCCGCGCCCATGGCGCCGATCTTCGGGGACACCACGAAGTGGTCGATCCGGGCCGCGGTCTCCTCGGTCGGCGGGATCGTGCCGTTCGTCTCCATCTGGACGAAGCCGGGGATCAGGTCCAGGAACACGTCCCACGCCTGGGTCATCTGCCACAGCAGCGGTTCGCCGCCGGTGACCACCGTCATGGCGTCGCCGGCGCCGAGCTCCACCGCGCGCCGTACGACGTCCGCGGCGAGCATCGGCGGCGCCAGGGCGGCGATATCGAACTGGTCGCGGTCCCAGGTCTCCTTCGTGTCGCACGGCGGACAGTGCAGGTTGCACCCGGCGCCGGTGCGCACGAACACCGACCGCCGGCCGACGTACGGGCCTTCGCCCTGAGGCACCGGACCGAAGATTTCCCGGATCGGGAGCGTGAGCCGCTGGGCCCACGGCCCCATCCGAAGCGCGGTAGTCGTTGACTGCGTCATGCCGTCCCCCCAGGCGACCAGGTGGCCGCGTTCGTGTCGGTCTCGGCCACGCGGACGTCGACGAGCGTCACGCCCGCGGGCAGCTGCTCTTGCAAGCGTTCCCCGATCAGGGCCGCCACGTTCTCAACGGTCGGCCACCCGCCCCGGTCGCCGTCGAAGACGAACACCTTCATGGCGAACTGGCCCAGCGTCGCCACCAGCGGGTCGTCCTCGCCCAACAGCGTGCCGTGATCCAGCTCCATGTCGACGAAGGCCCGCAACTTGTCCTTGACCCCGCCCATGTCCGTGACGATGCCGGTCGTCCCGTCGACGGGGCCCCGGACCCGCGCGGTGATCCGCCAGGTGTGCCCGTGCAAGCTCTGGCACTTCCCCGGCAGCACGGGCAACCGGTGCGCCGCGTCGAAGGCGTGGCGGACCTCGAGGATCGTCGTCCCGCTCATCGGCCGGTCACCTCCCGGGCGTACGCCGCGTCGGCGTACGTCGTCGGGTCCGCGACGCCGGCCAGGACGAACGCTTCCGCGCGCTCCACGCACGTTCCGCACCGCCCGCAGTGCTCGGCGCCCCCCTCGTAACAGGACCAGGTCAGGTTCATGGGGACGCCCAGAGACCAGCCGCGCGCCACGATCCGGTCCTTCGTCATGTTGGCGAAGGGGTACAGGACGTCGAGCGGCGGGACGCCGAGGGACACGGCCTGGGCGGCGGCGCCCAGGAAGTCCGTCCGGCAGTCCGGGTACACCGGGTGGTCGCCGGCGTGCGCCGCGATCGCCACGGCCTCGTCGCCGCGGGACGCCGCGACGGCCGCCGCCGCGGCGATCATCAGCAGGTTGCGGCCGGGGACCACGGTCATGGCCATGGACGCGTCGCTGTAGTGCCCGTGCGGCATCGCGGCGGAGCCGAGGAGCGCCGAGGACGACGGGTCCATGGCCGCGGTGACGCCGGTCAGGTCGACGACGACGTGGGAGATCCCCAGGGCGCCGGCGACCGCGCGCGCGGCGTCCAGCTCCCGGCGGTGTCGTTGGCCGTAGTCGACAGACAGGGCGGTGACCACGTGGCCGTCGTCGACGAGCTGGGCCGCCATCACGGCGGAGTCCAGGCCGCCGGACACCAGGGCGGTTGTTCTGGTCATGCGGGGGTCCTCTCGGGGGTGTGCGCCGCCCAGGCCGCGGCGACGCGGTCCATGTCCGGCAGGGTCGTGCACGCCATGTAGACCTTCGTCCCGGTCAGCTCGGGGTCGAGGCCGGCCGGGGCCGGGACCTGGTGCCTGGCGCGTAGGTGATCATCCATGGCGAGGAACGCGCGGGCCGCGGTGTCCAGGAGCCACCGCGCGTCACCGGCGCGGGTGTCCTCGCGCATGAATCCGGGCGCCGCGATGCGGGCCGGGTCGACGCCGAACCGGGTCAACTCTCGGGCGTAGCGCTGGACTTCCTGGGGATCGCGGTACATCACCTGGAGCGGGCGGCGGCGCCGTTCGTCCCAGACGACGGCGAAGCCGCGGCGCGGCCCCATGGTCCAGGTCGAGGAGTCCACCGAGTAGAACGGCAGATCCCGGGCGTGGCCCGCGGTCATGCCCAGGCCGTGGACGCGTACGCCGGCGTCGGCGCACCGCCGCAGGTTCCAGGCCGCCCAGCGCAGTACGGCGGTCTTGTTGCGGAAGTGCGCGACCAGGCCGCCGAAGCCGACGTACGGGGCGCCGGCCTCCAGGATCGCGTCCAGGTGCCGGGCGGCGCTCCCCGCGTGGAACACGGGGATCACGGTCACGCCCAGGTCCATGTCGATCAACCGCTGGTAGTTCGCCGCCGAGGCGACCGGGTCCCCGATCACGTCCAGGCTGAACGCCGCGGTGGCGCGCCCGCGCCAGGCGCGCACCCAGTCCGCGTACGCGTCCAGGTCGACGTCCTGGCCCGAGCTGTGCGCGCTGAACGCACCGGAGTCCAGGATCACGTCCCAGCCGTCCGTCAGGCCCTGGAGCTGCGCCGGCGGGAAGCGGCGGCCGTACCAGTACGACCACAGGACCCGAGGCCGGGCGCCGATCACAGGGCCTCTTCCGGCGACCAGCCGGCGACCTTCAGCAGGTGGAGGAAGCGGCCCGCGTCTGTGTCGTCCGCGGCGTCCGCCGTGTACTGGAAGAACGCGGCCCGGGCCGGGGGCGGGACCTTGAATTCCAGGGTGGGCCACAGGTCATCGTCGCCGGGCTCTCCCATGTCCCGGATCACGTCGTCCAGGTTCCGGTCGCTCCCGGCCAGGGCCTGTTCGAGGGCGGCCAGGTCGTGGTCGGCCCAGCCGGTCAGCTCCGCCAGGTCGTCGTCGCCGGCGTACTCCTTGGCCTCCCGGAGCAGGTCCGCCAGGGCCTCGTCGTCGTACCCGCCGCCCTTCTCCTGGCTGCGGTTGTGCTTCAGGACGAAGTACAGGGCCTGGGCGTCCGTCAGGTCGTGGATCACCGCGGGGATCATCGGTTCCCCGAGGCTCACGACGGCTTCGTGGCGGCCGTTGCCGACCATGATCCGCATGGACGACTTCTGGACCACCACAGGGTCGGTGTAGCCGTACCGCTCGATGGACTGGCGGATCTCGCCCAGGTCGTGAAGCTTGGCGTTCCCTGGCCAGGGCGTCAGGGAGTCGACGGGGACCAGAAGGTCTTCGAGACCTGGAGCGATGCGCATACGGCTGATCATCCCGCGCTCTGTCCTGGTTTGTCCCGCACCGGCCCGCGGCCCGGGCACGCGTGAAGGCCCAGGACGGGGGGGTGTCCTGGGCCTTCGGTGGTGCTGCGTACGCGGGGTCGACGCTAGCGGGGTTCGACGGCGAGCAGCTACCCGCCGCGCGGGCCGTCGACGAGCGTCACGGCGTCCGAGACGGGAAGCGACTCGTCCCCCGCCCAGTGGTCCAGGATCGTGATCGGCTCGTGGTGGCACCGCTCGCCGGCCTCGATCGTCTCGCGGTGCTTGTGCGGGTCCATGCAGTGGTTACGGTCGTGCTCGGGAATCCAGCGGCGGTGGGTGTAGGGCGTCCCGGTGCCCGCGGCGGCGGGGTTCCGGCGCCGCGGGACCTTCCGCTTCCGGCGCGCGGTCACGGACACCACGGACACGTCGCCGTCGTCGACGATGCCGCGCCGGTGGTCCTGGCGGGACTTCTTCGGCGCGCGCTCCACCAGGTCGACGTCGACGACCGGCTGACCGGTGACTTCCTCCTGGGTGATCAGGTCCCAGGCCGCGATCATCGCGCGCATGAAGACCTCGCCGGTGCCGCGCTCGGCGGGGTGGTCGAATTCGTGCCCGAGCTGGACGACGCCTTCCGTGTCCCAGTGCAGTGCCGGGCGCCCCTCGGGGGCGTGGTTCCACGGCGTGTACCCGGTGACCCAGAACCGGTCCGGCTCGTCGCCGCTCGGGGGCAGGATCAGGCCCTGGGTGTCGCCGCTGTACTGGACCCAGGACGGGCCGCCGTACGGCACCCACGCCGGGCCGTCGTGCTCGACGCCCGGGGGCGCCGGGGTCGGCTCGGCGTTCGTCGGCGCGAAGTCGGCCCGCCAGATCCCCCAGGACACCGCCACGTACGGGATGTGGGTCGCCGGGGCGGTGCGGTCGAGCTTCCGCATCGGGCCGGACCCGTTCCCGTGGCTGACGTACGAGCCGACCGGGTCCTGGAACACGACCAGGCCGTACGGCGACGGGACGCGGGCCTTCGTGAGGGGTGCCGGCCGGGGCCGGGCCGCCTTGCGGTTCGCCACCGCGGTCATGGGCCCGTTGACGAAGAACAGGCGCGCTTGCGACAGGCGGTCGGCCTCCTGGGCGCCCATGACTTCGGCGGCCATGAACGGGCGGTCCGGCATGTACGGGGCGAGCGTCCCGCGGCCGTTGCGGATCAACATCCCCTGATGCTGCGTGGCCGCTCGGGACTGGTGCCAGGCGATCAACTTCCGGCGGATATCGGGGAGCTGGACCGGCTTCGGCGCCGTCCAGTTCTTCGCGGCCTCGGGGTCGGCGTACGGCATGGGCTCATCCTCCAGGGTCGGTTCGGTGTCGTCGTCGGCCTCGTCGGCCAGTTCCAGGTCGTGGGAGAGGTACGCGCGCCCGGTGCCGCGGGGGTCCGCCAGGTCCCAGTCCACGGTCACGTACTGGTCGCCCCGCTCGTCGCCGTACTGCACCGTCGTACGGCCCGTCACGGTGCCGGTCGCGCCGTCGAAGGTGACGCGGTCCCCGACCGCGATCCGCGGCCGGTCGGCGGCGGCCACCGCCTCGTCGACGTCGTCGGCGTCCAGCTCGGACAGGTACACGTACGTGAGGACGTCGAGCGGGGCGCCGGCCTTCGCCGGGATCGTGTAGGTCGCCAGGGTGCGGACGTCGAAGACGTCGTGGCCGCCGACCAGGTGGGCCGTGATGGTGAAGGACAGGATGCGGGCGCGCTCCTCGCCCAGGTACGCCGTCTTCATGCCGGACGTGACGACGGCCAGGGCCTCGGCGTGCGTGGCGTACGTCTGGGGGTGCCAACCGCGCATGATCACGTTCCCGGTGACGTCGCCGTTCGGGGTCATCGACATGGCCGCGGACTTCCGGCGCGCCGTCAGGCTCACCCGGTATTCGTACGTAGCCATGTCCCCGACCCCTTCAACGTAGTATCTAACGCATTGGATGCTACACGATGCGGGGGAGGGTCGGCACTCGATCCGCGCCAACTCCCCCGGGACTACGCCCGGCCGACCGGCCCCAGGGGACGCCGCACCCGTGGCCGCTCGAACTGCCACGCCACGGTGACGTCGACCGCGGCCTGGACCGGCTCCGCGGCCGGCACCGGGGCGCCGTCCTCCTCGTCGGCTCCCCAGGGACCGAAGGGACCGACGCTTCCCGGTCCGGGCGCCCCGACGACCGGGGCGCCCTTCCGGCGGTGGAACTGGTGGATCACGCCGGGCACCGCCCCGGCCTGACCCAGCGTTCCGCGCGCACCCCGTCCCCCGGGTCGTAGATCGCGCTGTACCGCCGAGGCGCGACCGCCAGGCCGGACCACCGGCACCCCGGACACCACCAGAACGCCGTCGCGTCCGCCGGGTCGACGCCGACCGCGGGCGCCACCAGGATTTCCAGGGCCGAACACCGCACGTCGTGGCACTGCTTCGGCTCGGTCGCCAACCGCGGCCCGAGCTCCCGCGCGCGCCGCGCCGGCGCCCAGCCCAGCCACAGTTCCGTGTCGCCGGTGAACCAGCGGCACCGGGCGCAGTACCCGCGCTTCAGGTCCTCCGGGTGGTACGACGTCGCCCCGCACTCCGGGCACGTGAACGCCGCGGCCACCTCGTCGACCAGGGTCATGCGTCCAGTCCCAGGTCCGCGGTCCCGAGGCCGGCCCACAGCATCCGGGCGCCGGCCGCGCGCTCCGCGGCACCGTCCAGAAGCTCGTCGGTGACCACGGTCCCTTCCCAGGCGTCGTCCTCGATCCCGAACGCCTCGAACGGGATCAGCGCGATCACGGGGCGCCGCGCCAGGGCGGCGTCCATCCACCGCGGGGACACCGGCTGGGGCGGGTTCGCCGCGATCCTGGACCGCCGGTTCCGGAACCCGCCCTGGACGTTCTCCCGGTACTCCGCGCTGATCTCGTTCACGTGGCCGTCGCGGACGAACATCAGGACGTTGACCGGGTCGAAGTCGGCCCGCGCCCACTGGTCCTTCCGCACCCGCTTGACGCCGGCCTTCGCCAGGCGCGACCGAAGCGCCTCGAACTGGTCGGGGTCCGGGACGATCTGGACCACCGCCCGTTCCATGCCGTGGTCCAGGACGACGCCCAGGGACCACCGGATCTGGCCCATGGACGACACCGACCGCTGGACCGCTTCCGTACCGCGGAGCCCGCCCAGTACCTGGTCGGCCCGCATCTTCCCGTTCCCGCTCACCCTCGGATCTCCCCTTCCGGCCGCCAGTACAGCGGCACCATCACCCCGCCGGCGACTTCTGCGCCGACGACCAGCCGGCCGCCCGCGGCGGCCACGTAGTCGGCCAGCGTCCCGACCAACAGGCGCGGGATCGGCCCGGCCTCGACCGCGCCGACCCGTTGCTGGCTCACGCCCCAGTGCTGCGCGATATCGACCTGGCGCACGCCGCGCCCCAGGCGGAACCCCTTCAGCGTCACGTCGTCCATGACGTCGGACGGTACAACGCGCGCGTTGTACGGCCGTCACGAATGGCCGTACTCTCCCCGGACATGAGCGACGACAACACCACGGACGGTGTCCCCCTCGACGGCGACCGCGGCCTGTTCGCGCACCTGGCCGACGACGTCGCCGCGATCCTCGAGGGCCGTCCGCTCCCGCGGCGCGACCCGGCGCCCACGGACGCCGGGGTCCGCCTCGGCGCCGCACTGAAGTTCCACGGCGACATCCACGACTTCCAGGTGACGTGGGACGGACCGCTTCGACAGCTCGCCACCCTCACCGTGCCGTGGCCCGTCGCGGCCTGGCTCCAGGCGCTGGGCGCCGAGGCCGACCCCGTCCTGGACCGCGACGCCGGCCGGGTCGCGTTCCTACTCACCGAAGACCAGTGCCACGCCCTGGCGGCCCGGATCGAGACCTTCGAGGCCGACCAGTTCCCCGCGACGTGACAGAGGGTCACGGACCGGGCGGAGACGGCATATTCCATTTCGTCACAACGGCGGGCGAAAATGCCCGGAACCCCACTACGGTTTTCGGTGAGAGGCCGGGGCCGGCTACTCGATACCGCTCCAGGGACCAGGGCACAGTCCAGGGCCCCCCTGGACCGCCACAGCAGCGACCGCGACGGCGAGAACACCGCGGCCGTGTAGCTGGGCGGTAGTCGGAAAGCCACAGCGCCGTCGTGGCACAACCTGGTGAAGTGCGCCGAAGAACAGGCCCCACGCAACGCCCCCGTTGGGTCCGCCCCGATTGCGGACCCCGCGGGGGCGTTCGTCATCCTGGCGCACCCGACACCACCCGGCGCGGTGTTCACCGATACGTGCCTGGCCGGTCAACATCGCGCCATGACCAAGGAATATGACGACGTGACAGACCGTGACCTGACCCGGGCCGCCGGCCTCGTCGACAACGAGCTGGGCCCGGTGACCGTGCTCGCGCCGCCCAGCCTGACGTTCACCGCGTCCCAGCGCCGGACCATGGTCCGCGCCCTGGGGTACGTCCTGGACCGCGTCCCCGCCGGTGAAGCCGTCCGGTACGACGTCGCCACCCTGGCCGCGACCACCAACGTCATGCCGGCCGGGGTGCCGCTGCTGCGGATCGCCCTCGACGACCTGGTGGAGGCCGGCACCATCACCGCTGATCCGCCGTCCCGGGAAGCCGACCGGACGTACGTGTTCGCCCGGTAGCGTCCCGCTCGTCAACACCGCACCGCGACCCGAGGGGGAACCCCGCATGAAGCCGGAGATGCACCGGTCCGCGTCCGTGAAGCTGGGCGAAGCCGAGCCCGTCACCCTGGACGAGGCGACGACCCGCAACCTTCACGCCCACCTGGCCCGGGTGGTGAACGGCTGGGACACGGTGGACGCCGTGTTCAAGCTGCGCCGCCTGGCCGACCGGGAGGAGAACAAGGAACAGGCGGCGGCGCTGCGGGTCGCCGCGGACGTCCTCCTGACGGCGTCGACAGACGAAATCCGGGTCTGACACCGTCATGACCATGGACATGGACTTCTCCGCCGCCCTGGTGGAACTCAAGGCCGGGAAGCGGTGCGCGCGCCGCGGCTGGATCGCTGACGGGAAGTGGGTCGCGCTCCGCACCGGCTACCCGGACGGGATCGCCGTCAACGGCAACACCGCCGAGTCGTTCGGCGTCCCCGAAGGCACGGTGGTGCGCTTCCAGCCGTACTTCCAGATGTGCGAGAAGGACGGCACGGTCCGCACCTGGAACAAGGGCGACCAGGACCTGATCGCCACCGACTGGTACGTGGTCGACGGGATCGGCACCCTGGAAACCGCGGTCCGCGGCTACGACGAGGACCGCCCGCCGCTGCTCGCCGCGGGCACGGCCGGCACCGTCGCCACGGTGACGTTGGAGTTCGAGGCGACGCACGACAACGTGATGTTGCCCAAGGGTCACCATGAACGCGGTATCCACGGGCACCAGTACGTGGTCGTCTTCGAGTTCACCGGCCAGGACGCCGCTCGCATCGACCAGTACGAAGAGATGTTGCAGGTCTGGAAGGACCGGTCCCTTCGCGGCCGGTTCCTCAACGACGTGTTGGGCGAGCGGCCGACCGCCGAACAGTTCGCCATCTGGGCGTACGGCCTGTGGTGCAACGAGATTCACGGCCTGGCCGCGGTCCACGTCTCCGAGTCGCGCAACCTGACGGCGACGTACCGGGGTGCTTCAGGGAGTGCCGATGTCCGAAGCTGAAGCGTCCAGGTGCCCGCGTTGTCTGGGCCCCCGCAGCCTGTTCGACGGGGACGCCGGCGCCCGCAGCCGGGTCACGCTGGCCCGTAGCGTCTCGATCTGCGGTCTCTGCGGACAGGACGAGTCCACCCGGGAACTCCGCGGACTGCCGCCCATCCAGCCCGAGGACTGGCCGGTGGCGGTCGAATCGTTGATGGTCTGGCCCACGGGAAGCCCCTCGGCCTAGCGGGGCGCGGCGGGTGCGGCGCCGCGCCCCGAGGGTGGGACCGCGGCGCCGGCGCGGATGAGGGGGCCGGCGGCCGGGTCTCCGGGGGCCCTGCTCAACGATCGGCGGCCTGGGAGGGTACGCGCCGCGGGAACTTCACCCCGCCCCAGATCCCGGCGGTCTCACCCCCGGCGATCGCCGCCGCCAGGCATTCCGGCTGGACCGGGCACGCGTGGATGCACTCGCGCGCGGCCACGACCTGGTCCGCGCCCAGGTCGCTGAACCACATGTCCGGCTCAGCCCAACACGGCAGGAAGACGCCCGGGCCGATTCCCCTTATGGCCCGTTGCAGCGTCACCAGGTCGTCGTCCACGCGATCAACGCTATGGCGCGCCCGCCCGGATCGCCCTCCGTCGAGGCCGTACCGGGTGGTGGCGGTTACGACGTCGTCCCCTGGCGCTCCGGGAAACCCTGGGCGGGCGGCGGGACCGTGGTCATGCTGGTGACGAACCAGGCGTCCGCCCCGACCGGCTGGACGTCGTCGACCGGCACCGGGACCAGGCCGCCGGCCTCGGGCCAGACCCAGTTCCGCGCCCGCTCGACGTGGCCGGCGCCGTACACCCGGTGGCCCTCGGGGAGCTGCACGGGCAACGGGTTGTCCCCGTCCCACCGGTACGAGTCGCGCCAGGCCGGGATCAGCGCGTACCACCAGGTCCCGGGCTCGTCCGTGGGCCCCCACGCCTCCACGGCCGCGGTCGTGCGCCGGTGCTGCCACAGGCCCTGGGCCAGGGCCTGGACGTCCCGGAACCGCGGGTGGTCCTCCGAGGCGGTCAGGGCGGCGTCGACGCGGTCGACGACGGCGAAGGGGTACCGCTTCGAGGGGTCGAAGGCGCGGACCTCGGCGGCGGCGTGGACGGTGACCAGGTGGAGCCCCACCGGCTGGTCGTCGAACCGGTACGTCAGGCCCCAGGCGTGGTCCGGGCGGCCGGCCTCGTCGCGCGGGGTGACCCGGATCGCGGTCGCCTCCGCGCTCCGGGCCTCGGTGACGTCGGGGAGCTGCTCCGCCAGATCGTCGTCGTCCAGTTCGTCGGGCATGTGCTGAAGGTAGCGGCCCTGGACCACGCCGTACGCGGGGTCAGGGCGATACGGCCGGCCCGCCGGACGGCCTGGGCGGGCACCGGCGACCGTACGGGACGGCCGCCGCGGTGTCCGGCGCACCGGCCCGGGTTCACCCGCCGGTGGGGCCGTCCTCGTCGAGGGCGAACGGGGACGGCGAGTGCGCGACGGTGTCGGGGAGCAGCCCGGGCGCGATCTCTTCCAGATCCGGGTGTGAGGCGGCCACCGCCCGGATCAGCTTCGGGAACGTCATCCGGTCCAGGCCGCGCCCGAGCCGGGACACGAGGAGCGGCCCGCGGTCCTCGTAGGAGTCGGGGCCGCGGTGGGTGCGCACCGGTAGGTACTCGTCGAGCGCCCACACGACCGGCCTCGGGATCTTCGCGGCGGCGGCCACGGCGGACGCCGCGTTGTTCTTCGCCGGGAGCCGCCACGTCGGCCCGTCCTGGTTGTCGCGCGCGATGTGGTTCACCCAGACGGCGATCGACTGGCCGGGGCGGAGGCCGGCCAGGGTCATGTACGTGGCCAGGCGTGCGCGCTCGGGCATCGGTCCGCGGTAGCGGTCCGCCGCGGTGCGGAGCGCGTCCATCTGCCACGGGGTCAGGGGCGGCCGGCTGGTCCCCTTCACCGAGCCGACCAGCTTCCGCCGGGCGGGGAGGTTCCAGCGCGAGGCGCCCAGGTCGTCTTCGCAGTGCTTGTAGAACGACCGCACCGCGGACACCGCCCGGCCGCGGGCCGCCTCGCTCATCTCGGACCCGTCCTGGTTGACGATGCGCGACGCCCAGTCGGACAGGTGAAGCGGCTCGAAGTGCCAGACCAGGTCCCCGATGTACGCGAACCAGGACTGGTCCGGGCGGGTGGCGGTGGGCCAGGCGGCCAGGGCCAGTTCATAGCGGTACCGGGTGTCGTCGTCCCAGGTCTTGCCCTGGACGAGCTGTCCGTTGAAGCGGCGGTACGTTCCGGAGAGCCAGGCCGCCAGGATCGCGCGCGGATCGGGTTCGTCGTCGTTCTTCTCGGGTGTCATGCCCGGAGGATACGAACTTTACGGAACAGACCGGTGTCCCCAGTCACATGCCGGGGTGGGCTTAGGTACGTACCGAAAGTGCGGAGCGCGGCGCGGGGCCCGGCCCCACCCCTTGGCACTTGGTGGCGGTACCGGTCTGTTCCGTAAAGTTCATGCCGTCCCTAGGTACGCCGAAACCCCCACGGCTCGGGGTCGTGGGGGCACGGCAGACAACCGACTCAGCGCAGCTCACGCCGGTACGACAATGCTCCACCACCGCCCAGGGCGACACCGTCCCGGCGCGGCCGAACGCCCGGCCTTCCACACCTTCGGGCGGACCGCGCCCGTCCCCACCGGGGCGCCGGGCGTGGCCGCCGCGGCGACGTGCTAACCGGCGGCCACCACCTGGTCGACGGCGACGGACGGGCAGTCCCCACAGGCGTGGATCGTCGTGTGGGGCAGGAACCGAAGCGGCCGTTCCGCGCCGTTCGCCCGGGCCGTCCATCCCTCGGCGCGGAGCCGTTCCCACCCGGTGCGGTAGTTCGCGCCCACCGGGCGGTCGGCAGTCGCCCCGCAGTTGTCGCAGGTCAGGACGGGGTCGCGGAAGTGCGTCGGCATGGGCCCATCGTACGGACGGCCTACGGCACCGGGTGACCGGTCTCGGCGCAGCACCGCGCCGGCGGCTCGTCGCGCGCCCACACCACCGAGGCCCGGCGGACGCCGCCCAGGTCCTCGACCAGGGCGTGGACGCACGCCGCGGCGCGGCCGTCGTCCAGGGCGACGGCGCCGCCGGCCTCCCGCCACCCCAGGACGTCGTCGGCGTCGCGGTGGATCACCAGGAACCGCCGCCGGCGGTCCTCGAGGACCGCCGTATCCGGCGCCGGGTCGCTTCGGTCGCTCACACGGGCACCGTACGGCGGCCCTCGGACATCCCGGCCTGGGCCGGGAGCGCGACGGCCGCCGCGGTGTCGTCCAGGACGTGGGCCACGAAGTGCGCGCCGGCGTCGCGGCGCCACCCGGTGGGCGGCCCGCCCTGGTCGCCGCGGAGCAGGACGAGGAACTGGCGGCAGGTGCCGCACGACGTACGGCCGCCCACGCGCTGGGCGTGGACGGCCGTCATGTGGACGAGGGCGGTCACCAGGGCGGCGACGCCGGCGGCCGGGTCGCCGGCCACCACCGCGTCGTCGTACTGGGCGCCGAGCTCGGCGCAGCGGGGGCAAGGGTCAGTGGCGGGGGGCTTCTTCACCCTTCCGGAGGGTAGCCGCGGCTTCCTGGGCCCGGTGGTACGCCACCAGCGGGTCGAACACCCAGTGGCGTACGAAGTGCTCGGCGGCCATGAACCCGCGCGGGTGGTCCAGGTCCGGGTCCTCGTCGTCGCCCAGCTCCAGGACGGCGACCCATTCCATGCAGTCCACGCACCCGGGCACGCGACGGGCGACGATCCGGTGGACGCCGACCATGTGGCCCGGCCACGTCATCTCGCCCTGGACGTGGCCGGCCGCGTCCTCGTTCTGGTGGGCAGCCACCCAGGCCGCCAGCATCTCGGCGCCTTCGCGGCAGCACGGCGCGGGGAGGGCGGCCAGGTGGTCGTCCGGGGCGGTGGCGGGGGGCGTCGTGGTTTCGGTCATACGGGTGACCGTAGCGGCCCGGCGCCCATAGGGTCGTGGGATGAGCCAGACGAACGTTCTCGGGACCGTGTACGACGGCATCCCCGGCCCCACCACCGCCATTCCGACCGGGTTCCCGACCACGGAAGGGTCGGTGGTGATGGCCATCGTCCTGTGCGTCGACGCCGCCGCGGACCGCGCCGAGGTGAACGAGTTCGTGGAGCGGCACCACTTCGTGACGCGGGACGAGGTGTCCCGGGCGGCCGACTCCCAGGCGCGGTGGACGCGCGAGGAGAACGGCCGGGTGTCGGTGACGTTCCTCGCGGACGACGGGGTGTCGTCGATGCTGCTCCCGCACATGCCCGAGATGGACCGCTGGGCGGCCCTGGCCCGTACGTCCGGGGGCACGGTGTCCGTGATGATGACGTACGGCGTCCCCGCGGACCTGGAAGTGTTGCGCCGTCACCTGGGCCCCCAGGGCGGCCCGTACTGGCACCTGTCCGTGGGGTGCGTGCCGGTGTAGACCCGGCTGCAGAACGGACGAGGGCCCCCGGGGACGCGTTCCCCCGGGGGCCCTCGTCACTTCGCGGCGACGAAGTCCGCGAACAGCCACCGCGCCTGTTCGTCGTCCATCGCTACGTCCCCGGTGACCATGTCCACCGTGACGCCGGGGCCGGTGATCACCGGTAGGGCTCCCTGGGCCGCGGCCCGGGCCATCCACTGGGCGCCTTCGTCGCTGGACAGGAGCGGGATCACGACGGTGAACATCGTCTTCCCCTTCTCCGTGCGGACGTCGGTCTGGCCCGTACGGGCGTCGCACGTCACCGACCAGCCGACCCCGGCTTCGAGCGCCACGGCCGGGTCGGCGTCCAGGCGCACGAACCCCGCCAGCTCGACCAGTTCGAGCGGCCCCATGCGTGCGCCGTTCGTTGCCAGGACTTCCAGCGGCGGGTCCTGGACCGCCAGGCCGGCGAGCGGCTTCGGGCCGCCCAGGGAGAACGTCAGGGCGGACGCCCGGGCGGGCATCGGGGGCGCCTCCCCGACCCGGCCGTGGAAGTACCCGTCTCGCATCGCGTCGTTGCTCATGCCGGCCAGCGTCCCAGCACACCGGCGCCCCGGGGGCGGATATCGGCCGACTCCGTCCGTCCTGGTGAGGGCGACGTCACGGCCGGTGTGCCCAGAGCTGGGCAGAGGCCGGCGGCCGTCCGCGGAACAGTGAGAGCCACGTCACGCCCCGTGTGCTCCGCGGGAGCGGAAGCGGCCGTACGGCCACGGAACAGTGAGGACCGGCGCGCGGCCGGCGTCTTCACCAACACCCCTTTGACCTGGAGGTCAGCCATGTTCGCGTCCGTTTTCGTGCTGCTCTACGTCGCGCACATGCTTTCGGACTACCCCTTGCAGACGGACAAAATCGCAGATCACAAGGCCGACCGGACCGTGGCCGGGTGGGCGTACAACGTCCTCCACGCCGGAACCCACGCCGCGGTGTCCGCGGTCGCGCTGGTCGTCGGCGTCCTCGTCCTGGACCTGGAGCTGAGTCCCGCGACGATCGCCGCGGTGGTGGCCTGGGTCGGGTGCTCCCACGGCTTCATTGACCGCCGGTGGCCGATCGTCTGGTGGATGGAGCACACCGGCCAGCGGGAGTACGTGAAGGTGGGCGGCGCGGCCACCGTCGACCAGGCCGCGCACTTCGGGGCCCTGCTGGTCGCGGCCCTGGTCGCCGCCGCCTGACCGCGCGTACGACGACGGCCCCCGGGGAGCGCTTCCCCGGGGGCCGTCGTACTGGTGGTGCGTCAGGTGGCGATCTGGAGCGGGCCGCCCATGACCACGGTGTGGGCGACCTCGTGGGCGCGGCGCTCCTTCGCCCAGTCGGACACGGACATGGTCGGCGGGTCGACGCCGGGCCGCGCCCGGGTCAGGTCCGGCCCGGGCGGGCCGGCGAACTTCCTGCACCCGGCGCACCAGTCGAGGGTCGGGCCGGTGGCGTCGTGCATCGTCACCAGGTGGTCCACCACCTCGATCAGGGCCGACGTCACCGCCAGGCCGGGGTCGCCCAGCCGTCCGGCCTGGGCGCTGCGCAGCGTGCGGCCGTAGGCGTCGAAGTACACCTGGCCCAGGACGCAGCAGGCCGGCGGCGGGGGCTTGTACAGCGGGGCGCCGGTGGCGTCGGTCGACGTCGTCATGACGCGGTCACCGGGTGCGGGCGCGCGGCCAGGTCCCCGGCGAGGGGTTCCAGGGCGACCGCGGCCTGGCGGACGAGACCGGACCCGGCCTTCGTCAGGTGTCCCAGGGCGCCGCACGCCGGGTCCAGGCGCGAGACCAGGACGCCGGACAGGACGCACCGGGCGCCGTCCGCCGCCAGAGTCGCCGCGTCCAGCCGGTCGCGCAACGGGGCGTTGTCGAAGGCGTCCAGGGACACGCCGCGGGCCGCGTCCAGGGCCGCTTCGAGCGCGGCCACCAGTTCGTCCCGGGCCGCCGCGGGCGGCTTCTTCGTCGTGGTCGTCACAGCGTCACTCCCTCCGTGCTCGCCCGGGTCACGGCGTCCAGGCGGCGGTACTTCTCGTCGGTGTCGTGGCCGTCCCACTCCCAGGACGCCACACGCGCCACGGTGTCGGGGAACAGGTCGACGTCGCCGGGCGCCAGGTGCCACGACATCTGTCCGGCCGGGCCGTTCACGTAGACGATGAACCACCCTTCGTAGTCCGGGGCCGGGGTGATGACGGACGGGAGCGTGGACGCGAGGAACGCGACCAGGCGCGCCCGCTCCCGGTAAACCGCGGTCAGGGCCGGGTCGTCGGACGCGGTCGGGTCGGCCGGCGGCGTGTGCCAGGCGACCCGGTCGTACCGGTCTTCGGCCTCGGGGACATAGATCCCCTCGGCGTGGACGGTGGTCCCGATCCGGCGCCCGGGCGGCGCGAAGCCGTTCCCCGCGGACTGGCCGTTGGGGCAGCTCCCGCACGGGTCGGGCTTGTGCCGGCCGTGGATGCACCGGTCCAGGTCCGCCAGGACGGCCAGGGCGACCGCACCGGGCGACGGGGTGTACGGCGACTTCGTGGTGTCGGCGGTGTCGGTCACCGGTCCCCCTCTGCGGTGTCGGCCTGTACGACCTCGAAGCCGAGGCGCGCCGCGGTGTCGTCGAGGAAGGCGCGCTGGTCGGCGGTGATCCCGGGGAGGACGGCGACCAGGCGGTGGAGGACCACCGCGGCGACGTCCGCGGCGGCGGCCTGGGCCGCGATGGCGACCTGGCCGCGGATCGTCCCGCCGAAGGGCGGAACCATCTCGTGGTAGATCGACACCGCGTGTTCCACGATCAGGTCCTCCGCCGCGTCGTCGCGGCCGACCGGGACCAGGTTCATGGGGTCGAACCCCTCGGGGTCGTGCCACACCATCAGGAGGGGCGCGCCGCGCTCGGGGTACTGGGTCGGGTTGTACCGCGGCCGGGTGTCCTCGGCGGGGTCCTTGTACGACGGCGGCGGGGGTTCGACCTCCCAGTGTTCGCCGTCGTCGTCGGTGGCGCGGCTGACGTACAGCGGGTCGACGTTCCAGGACGCCTTCGCCGTGTACCGGGTCTGGCCGTCCCAGGGGCCGCCGACGAAGCGGAGCGGGCGCATGGACGGATCGTTGGCCATGTCGTCCAGCAGCTCGACGACGGGGACGCCGCGGGGGTTCGTGGTCACTGCTCCACCTTGTCGTCGTTGGTGCCGGCCTCGACGGTGACGACGTCCAGGGCGAGCGTCGCGGCGGCCTCGTCGAGGAAGCGCCGCTGGTCGGGCGTCGCGTCGGGAAGGAACTCGATCAGGCGGCGCAGCGCCACGGCGACGAAGCCGCGGCCGGCCTCCGCGACGGCGGCCTGGAAGGCGTAGTCCACGCTGCCGAACGGCGGGGTGGCGTCGTGCGCGCCGCGGGCGTGGCCCACGACGACGTCGAACGCGGCCAGTTCCACCGGGTCGTGCCCGATCGGGGACAGCAACAGGTCCACGGGCTGGAAGCCCTTGGGGTCGTGCCAGATCATCAGGGCGCGGTCGCAGGAGCCGCCGGGGCGGTACCGCGGGCGGTCGTCGCCGTCGCGCTCGGGAGCGTGGACGGTGACGGTGTCGCCGTTGGCGTTCTCCCCCAGGAACATGGCCTGGGGCGGCCAGAACACCCGGGCCTGGAACTTCGTCTGGCCGTGCCAGGGGCCGCCGACGAAGTGGAGCGGCCGGAAGTTCGGGTCCACGGCGGGGTCGACGCGGCCGGCCGGACCCAGGGTCTTGGCGTTCCAGCGCGCGCGGGTCTCCTCGTCGACGTCGTCCGGCTGGTCGGGCAACGGGGCGTCCTCGGTCCCGTCGCCGTCGTACCGGTAGTGGTAGGCGTCGTACGGCGGGTAGGCGTCGCGCCGGGGGTAGCGGTCGGCCTCCTCGTTGTGGAGCCACACCGCGACCTGGAGGCGGCCGGTGTAGTAGCTGTGCGCCGCCCGGTTCTCCTCGGCCAGTTCGTCCGCGATCTTCTTCGTGTCCGCGTCGAACGGGGCCTGGCGGGTGCCCAGGGACATGACCGCGCGGCCGGGGTCGGAGCCGTACGCCGGGCCGGTCTTCTCGATCCGGTACGCCCAGGACGACGTCGGGATGATGGCCGGCATCGAGGCCGGGGCCTCGATCACGCGGGCGCCGGCCGGGACCGGGCCGGTCTCGCGCGGGCGCCGCGTCTCGTCGGCCGGGTCGTCCAGTGTCCACAGGGCCACGGTCAGGGGGCCCGTGTAGTAGCTGTGCGACGCGCGGACCTCGTTCACCAGGTCGTAGGCCAGTTCGTCGGCCGTGGTCGCCCTCGACGTACCGCGGGTGCCGTACGACAGGGCGGCGTCCTGGGGGTGGCTGTGCGGCTTCCTGATCCGGTACGCCCAGGTCGCGTCCGCGGGCGGCGGGGCCGTGTTGTCGGTCGTCATGTGCTGATCCTTCCGGTTAGCGGCTCTGGCGGGAGCCGTTCACTGCTGTGCCGCGGGGCGCGGCTCGTCGTCGGTGAAGGTGAAGGTCTCGTCCTCGGGCCGGGTGACCGGGTCGTCCCCCGGGTTCCGGCGACCCAGGCGGACGGTGATCCCCCCGGTCGGGTAGCTGCGCTGGGTGCGCTCCTCGGCGGCGATCTCCGCGGCGACGTCGCGCGCGGGCACGTCGGCCGCGCACCGCTTCGCGCCGTACGCGGTGAGCCCCTGCATGGGGGTCTGGGCGTCCGTCAGCTTGGTGACGAAGCCCCACATCTGCGTGTCCGTGGTGGTCACGTGCTGGTCCTTCCGGTCGGGGGCCGTGGCGGCGGCCCGTTCAACGCCCGGCCGCGGGGCGCGGCTGGGCGTAGTTCATGAGTTCTTCGAGCGGGTCACGGCCCGTCGTCTCCAGGTCCACCGTCACGAAGGTGTCCTGGACGGTGCCGCGCTCGTCGGCGTACCGGGCCGCACCGAAGCCCGCGGCCACCGCGACGAAGGACGTGTCCACCACCTGGTCGTCCCCGGGTTCGGGGACGGCGAACCGAAGCGGGGTGTCGTCGTCGTACTGGGCCAGGGCCGCGCGGAGCTTCCCCACGGTCCAGGCCGCGGGCGGCTCGGCGTCGCCGGCGGGCGCCGGGTCGGTGATGGGGTTGTCCGGCGAGAGGGGCGCCGGCGTCGCCCAGCGGTCCGCGGAGCGCTGGGGTTCGGGTGATGTGTGGTTGGTCATGCGCGCAGCGTAGTACGGAATCCATGATCAGCGTTACCAATACGGGTAAGGTGGCGCTCAGTCGTGGTAAATCCAATTCCCACGGGAGACGAACCGGTGTACACCCGCAGCAACGGGATAAGTCAGGACGCTAGTAATCAGATCGTCGTGCGAAAGGTCGCGGTCCCCCAGTGGACCGACGCGGACCTGGAGCTACCCGCCGAGGTCCGCCGGAAGCTGGCGGACTCCGTGCCCGAGGAGACGCGGCGGAAATATGACATGTGGTGGGGGAAGGCCGCCCGCTGGTGCCAGAGCCACGGCCGGACGGTGCTCCCCATGTCCACGCAGACGATGACGACCTGGGTCGACTTCCTGACCACGGTGGTGTCGGTGCGCACCGGCGAGCCGTACGCCGTTGCGTCGCTGAACCAGGCCGTGGCCGCGATCGTCTCGTACCACGAAGCCGTCGAGCAGTCCCCGCCAGGCACCCGCCAGGCGCGGGAGCTGATCCGGGCGCACGGCGCTTCCCTCGGACGGGAGGTCCGCCGGTCCTCGATCATCACCCCGGACCAGTTGCTGGACGTCGTCCGCCTCCCCCAGTGCAACCCCCGCCAGGACGACCCGATCCGCGCCCTGGTCGCCGCGCGCAACCGGTTCATGGCCCTGGTGAGCTTCAACGCCTGGGACCGCCGGTCCGAGTTCGTGACCGCGAACCTGAACCACTTCGGCGTCGCGGACCAAGTCCTTCGGTGGCGGTTCCCGAAGTCGAAGACCGACCAGGCCGGGAAGGGCGCCGACGTCTTCATGCCGGCGACCGGCGACGAGCTGTGTCCGGTCCAGGCGTTCGCGTTCTGGCGCTCCGCCCTCGCCGGCCGCGGCGTCAACGACGGCCGGGCGCTCCGCCGGATCGACCGCTGGGGCCACATCTACCCGGCGTTGTCCGGCGACGGCCTGAACACCCTGTCCAAGGACCTGACGAAGGCCGCCGGGTGCTACGTCGACGGGTGGGGCCGGACCTTCACGTCCCACGGGTGGCGCGCCTCGGGGTACTCCGCGGCGAAGCGCGCCGGCGCCTCGGCGGAGGCGGCCCGCCGTCACGGCCGGTGGTCCGAGACGTCCGGCGTCCCCGACCGGGTGTACGACCGCGCCCAGGACCCGGTCCAGGACAACCCCATGGCCGCGGTGACGGCCGCGCGGCGGGCGGCGGCCGGACAGGGGGACGCCGATACGGTCACGCCATGACGGACGAACTGGTGGACATGCGGCGGGAGCTGGAGAAGGCCCGGGACACCCTGGCGTCGGTGGAACTCCACCTGGCGCGCCAGGCCGAAGCGAACGCCGCGCTTCACTGTGCAACCCGGGTCATCTACTCCCCGTTGCACTCGAAGGTGGCGGCGACGCGCGCCGGGATCGACCGAACGCTGGGCGCCCCGGCGGCGGACCCGCGGTTCCCGGCCGCCGGCGCGGACCTCCCGACCGATCCCGGGGGCCCGGTGTGGACGGCGTGACGCACGGCGGCGCCGAGGCCGGCGCGCGCTGGAACCCGGCCGCGGTGCCGCTCGACGCGGTGACCGCGGCCCTGGCGCTGCTCCTCGGCGCCGTCCAGGCCGCGGTCGGCGCCTCCCGCGGCGACTTCGTCCTGGTCGACGAGTAGGGCATTACCCACTACGCCACGAGCTGGGCAAGTTCTACATTTTCCACCGCGTTTGAGGCGCGCGGTTTCAGATTCTGGCCCTCATCCGAGGCGCCGCCGGCCGCTGTTCGGCCCGTACGGCGACCGTTGCGCGTCGACCCCCCGTCGTTTCTGACGGGGGCCCTGTCGATTCTGACGGGGGGTGTCCGCAGGATCGCTCTCCAGCACGTCTACGTACGCGCGGAACTGGCGCGCCGCCGCAGCGAGCGCGGGCGCGGCCGTCCTGACGAAGGCTTCCATCTGTGCGCGCAGCTGCGCCACGACGGGCACGACCGCGGCCACCGTGCGGTCGACGGCCGCGCGTTGCTCGTCGGTCAGCAGGGGGCGCAGCGACGGCCCGGAGTGCGGCGGCGGGTCGGCGGCGAACTGGACGGACACGACCCCGTCGACGTCGACGGGGTCGCCGGCCGGGGCGCCGTCCTTGTCCAGGCGGACGATCTGGAGGCGGGTCGGGGTGCGGGGTTCGGTCACAGGGTCAGCGTATGGACCGCGACCAGCGCCAGGGCGACGACGGCCAGGAAGCCACCCAACAGGATGCCGGTCGGTACACCGGTGCCCGCGACGATGACGGCCAGGGCGACGAGGAGGCCGGCGACCACCCACACGTCGAAGGTGTGGCGGTCCTCGAGGTCCCGGCCGTCGCCGTCCTCGTCTACTTCGGGCATGACGGTTCGTCGCCCGTGATGCACGTGTGGACCCAGGCCGGTTCCGCCGGCACCGGGATACGGACCTCGGCGGCGGGCGGGACGTACGGCGGCCGGTTGTCGACGACGTCCTGGCCCTGGGGTGGCGGGCCGTCCGCCCAGGCGCCCAGGATCACGAGGCCGGCCATGATGAACGCGACGCCGAAGCGACCGATCAGACGGCGGATCATCCGGTCACCGCCACGACTCCGCGGACGACCACCAGGACCAGGAACGCGGTCCAGGTCATCACGACCATGGCCGACGCGGTGAGCAGGCCCAGGCACGCGGCTACCTCCCGCTTCGACGGGCGGTCTTCGACGACCGCAAGGAGCTGGGGCGCGCCCAGCGTGGACGGGTGGGGCAGCCGGGGCCCCGGGATCTCGTTCATCAGACGTTTATCCCTTCCAGCCGTTGGCGGCGGCGGCCAGGAAGTACAGGCCGGCGCCCAGGGCGGAGAACACCACGGCGGCGAGCAGACCGAACGCCAGGACCTCGGCGGCCTCTCGGTGCCGGGCGTACCAGCTACGCGCGCACCGCATCACGAGCCGTCACCTCCGACTGGGCCGCCGTACGCGGGCGGACCATCGTCGACGGCCCCCCGGTCCCGCTCCGCCTCGGGGCCGGGGGGTTCGACGGGGGGTCGTAGTGGTGACCCCCGGCCTGTGCGGGGGCGGTCTGGCGGATGCGGCGTTCCAGCCGCTCGATACGGCGAACCAGCTTCACGGCCGCGGCCAGTCCCAGGCCCAGCCCCATGGAGAACAGCACTCCCAGCGCGAACGCGAGGGAGGCCACGGCGGTGATCGTCGACGCGTCCATACCGTCAGGGTCACCCGTACGCCACTCGCGCGCACCATAACGGGGCCTGTTTGGGGTCGAAAAGGGGTCGATTTTCGCCTGGAATCCGGCCGGAAACTGGGCATGGGAAAGGGCCGGCCCCGGGGCGTGTCGCTCGAAACGGCGCCCCGGAGCCGACCCGGTCCATGTCCCCCAAGGGAGTTGTCCCCCGGGGGACAACTTTCAGTCCCTGGCATCCTCCTCCTCGTCGTCCCCGACTTCGTCGAGGATCGTCCGGGCGATCGCGCGCCAGACGTTCGGCGCCGACCGGGACACCTCCCGCACCTTCCCGAAGTTCACCTTCGCCGGGTTGATGCGCAGCGCCAGTTCCCCGCCGGGGCCGTCGTCGTCGTCCTCGGGCGGCTCCGGGTTGATCGCGTACCCGAGCAGATCCCGGGCCCGGGCGAGCTTCGGCGCGCTCGGGGTGCCGGTCTTGCTCGCCGTCTCCCAGGTATCCCGTACCGCGGCGTCGCCGTGGTTGCGGAGGATCGGCGCCAGGACGTCGACCTGCTTCCCGGTGAGCGGTCCCGTGTAGATCGGGGCCAGGGCCTCGGCCACGGGCTGTTCGTCGACCATGCGGTACGCGTGGGCGTGGGACACCCGTACGTAGCGGCGCCAGGCCGCGAACGACCGGAACGCCTTCCCGGTCGCCGGGTCGACCTTGTGGCGCCAGGACTCCGTCGCCTTCGCCAGGCGCACCGCCGGGCCGGCGAACTCCAGAAGGAAGTCCGCTTTCCGCTGGTCGATCGCGTCGTTCACGGCCAGGACGGCTTCGATCCGCCGTTCGCACCCGTCGATGATCTCGGCCGGGGGCGCGGAGGCGTCGGGCAGCTCGGCGGCCAGGACCTCGGTCACCGTGTCCGGCAGGCCCATGACGTCGGCCCCGGGCGCCGTCAGGAGGACGACCGTACGCCCGGCGGGCGCCTCGGTGTCCTGGTCCTGGACGTCGTCCTGGTGGCCGCCGCCGGCGCCGCCCTGGGCGTCGTCCGGCTGCTCGTCGGGGCCGCCGTGCGGCTGCTCCGGGACGTCGGCCGCGGGCGGCTCCACGGGCGGGGTGCCCGTGTCGTCGGCCGGCGGCGCGCCGTCGCCTTCCTCGGTCGCGGCCAGGTACTCGTCGGCGTCGACCAGCGGCCTGGACACCGGCGCCTTACTGTCCCCGGTGTAGTTGTCCAGGGTGCGCCGGCCGCCGCGGCTCTGCCCGCGGCTGCGCGTGCCGGACCCGGAGCCGGACGCGGTCCCGCTGGTGGTGGTGGACTTCCCCATCACGCCGCCTCGTGCATCTCGTCGAACACGGCCTGGTAGTGCCCCAGGCGCGTGGGCAACTCGTCGCACGCGTCTTCGTACTCGACCAGGTCCGGGACCTCGTGCCCGAGCAGCGGCAAGTTCTTGTCCAGGATCTTGTTCCGCATGATCTCGTTGTGGGGGTTCTCCCCCTGGTCCCGGGACGCCTTCACGCGGGTGAGGACGATATGGGGTGTCACCTCCCCGAGCCGATCGACGTCGCGGACCGCGTCCACGGCGGCTTCGTACGTGCCCTGGACCTTCTTGACTTCGGCCTTCTTCGGAGCGACGACGACCACGAAGTGGTCGCACATCTTGACCGTGGACGTCCAGATCCCGGCGGACTCGCCGCCGCAGTCGACCACGATCACGTCGTAATCGAGCCAGCGGGCCTTCAGGATCTTGTCCAGCTTGTCGGACGGGACGGGCTCCAGGTCGAACGGGAGCGGCGTCCCGTTCTCCTTGGCGGTCTCGTACCAGTCGAACGCGGACGAGCTGATGGGGTCGGCGTCGATCACCAACACCCGCTTGAGCTTCAGTGCGAAGTACATCGCCAGGAACATGGCGAACGTGGTCTTCCCCACACCACCCTTCAGGCCGCCCACGGCGTAGATCGTGCGGGACGCCCGGTTGCCCTGGGCGTACGCCGACAGGGCTTCGGACTGGGGGACGCCGGCCTGGGCGGGCGGGGCGCCGGCGGCGGCGACGCCGCCCTGGCCGTGGCTGATGATGGGTTCAGCGGTTTCGGTGGACGCCATGGCGTTGGCGGCCAGCAAAGCCCAGAAGGCCCGGGATACCTCCGTATCCCGGGTAAGGGTCGTTTCCAACGGGGTTCCTCTCGTACGGTGTTGCAGCGATCCCAGGTAGACGGACGGGGCCCCCAGCCGAACTTCCCTCGGCTGGGGGCCCCGTGCTCATTACCGCCCGGGGTGACGAAAGCCTGTCACACGGGCGGCCCGGAACTACACGGCTTCGCTGCCTGAATCACCCCCCAGCCACTCGTCAGGGTCGAACGGCTTCGGCGCCGACAGGTCTCCGAACGCGTCGACGATCGCCTTCAGGACGGCGGCCTTCGTGTTGACGCCCAGGGTGTCCGCGGCCAGTTCCTGGAGCTGGACCGGGGTGTTCCCGGCGAGCGACGCGGCCACCTTCAGCACGCGCAGCGACGACGACGCCGCCCGCCCGTCCTCGGCGGCCTGGGTCCACAACGCCTTCCAGACGATGCGCGCCGACCGCTCCGCGGTGCCGGCCGGGTCGATCACGTACAGGCGCCCGGCCGCGGTGGGGTCGACCGCCAGGCGGTTGATCCAGGTCTCATCCCAGACCAGGAGTTCCACCGCGGCCCGCTCCCAGCGCTCCGCCTCGTTGTTGCGGAGTGCGTCCCGGAGCTGGTCCGGCGTGACGTCAGTGGTCATGGTCGGTGGGGCCCTTCTCGGGTACGCCCGGGCAGTCCCGGAAGTGGTTCAGGTGGCGCGCGCCGTCGAGGGACAGGAGGCCGGTCCGGACGATGCGCTGGGCGGTGTCGTTCTCCCGGTCCGGGTGCTTGCCCAGCAGGGACAGGCCGCCGGTCGCGGTCGACAAGGCCGGGACGGCTTCGACGAGGATCGCCACGGCCTGGCGGACCTGGCCGGGGACCTTCGCGCCGGCGGCCGGGTCGAACCACTCGACGGGGAGCTGGGCCAGGTCCCGGCCGATGCCGGCCGCCAGGTCCGCCAGGGCCTGGCGGCGCTGCTCGGGCGTCGGGGGGACTTCGGGGGTGTGCTGATCGGTCATGACCCTGATCCTGTCGCGCGGCCGGGCGCCCCGTGGCGGGAACGGCGACGAAGCGCCCCCATGTGCGACGTCAGGGCCGTGTACGTCCGCGGGGAGGGCTGGGCGACCGGCTTGTGGGCCGGGGACCAGGGCGCGGTGTCCCCGAAGAACAACTGGACGTCCGGGGACGGCCACCGCTGGTACCAGAAGACGTTCCCGCCGGCGGGCTCGGCGGGGATCATCTCGTCCCAGTGCTCCGCGCCGTCGATCCCGGTCCCGGGCGGCCAGTGCTCGATCAGCCGGAACGGCTCGTCCTGGAACCGGCGGCGCAGCGACCGCCAGACGGCCGCCTGGGCGTTCGTGACGGTGGTCCCGTCGCCGGCCTCGGTGACGAACACCCAGAGCCCGTCCGGGCGGCGTACGGCGCGGGCGGGGCGAAGGGTGTCGCGGCCGTCGTTGCCCTCGTACGCCAGGACGAAGTCGGTCCAGTGCGTCGTCGTCGTGGGTTGGGTGGTCATGTGATCACCGTTTCTTCCTGCCGGGCGGCGCCGATCCGGGCCGCCTGGACGGCCCGGGCCAGGTCGCGGACGACCCAGCCGCGGATCACCTTGTCCGAGGAGCGCGAGCACTTCACGGCCTGGCCCAGGTAGTGGGCGATCGTGTCGAGCGTCGCGCGGTCCGGGTGCGGCTCATCGAGGAGCGCCCGGGCGACGTGGACGCGCTGGACCAGGCCGTCCAGGTCGCGGGCGCCGGACAGGTCCGTGGCGCCGCCGGTGGCGGCCCGGACCTGGACGGTGATCCAGCCGGCGAAGTGCGCGCCGAGCTCGGCGCGGAGCGCGGGCGATCCCTCGGCGGTCAGGGCGCGGGTCTGCCGGCCGATGCGGCGGAAGTCGCGCACGGCCTGGACGGCGCCCCGTAACACCGCGCCCAGGGGGACTTCCTCGTCCTCGAACCTGATCTTCACTCGGCACCCCGCGCGCGGTTGTAGACGTCGACGGCCGCGCCGCCGTGGTTGCGGTCGGGGTAGTCCGTGTAGTTGCCGGGGCCGGGGTAGACCCAGCGGGCGTGGCGGTCCAGGGCGCGCAGCAGCATGGACCCGTGGAGGACGCAGGCGCGGCACCCGCGGTCGTCGTCGTCCTGCTTCCGGGCGCCCAGGATGCGGTCACGGATGATCACGGCGTCCAGGGCGCCTTCGCACGGGGCGTCCCCGACGCGGCGCGCCTCACAGCTCCCGGCCTCGGGGACCAGGTGGGCTTCCTGGCGGCCGTGGGAGCACGGCCAACCCATCTCGCCGCCGGCGCACCGGGTGCGGGTGGCGACCGCGGTCACGACGCGGGGGCCGTCGTGGAGGAAGTCCGACGCCTGGCGGACGTAGGCGACCGCGGACCCGTAGTGCGTGCGGATGAAGCCGGGGGCGGCGGCCGGGTTGTACGGGTACGGGTCGTCACCGCGGGTGGCGATCCGGCGCCCGGTGTCGGCCTGCTCGGCGGCGTACTGGAGGTGACGGCCGGCGCGCACCATGCGGGCGGCCAGGGCCTCGTCGACGGTGTCCTGGTGCTCCTTGACCTTCTGGTACAGGGTCGCGGCCAGGTACAGGCTGTTGGTGATCTGGTCGACGTTGGCGCGGTCGGGGTCGTGGACCCGGCCGTCCGCCTTCTCCAGGCCGTCCGCGATCCAGCCGGCCAAGGCGTCGCGCAGCTCGGCCAGAGCGACCGCGGCCGTGAGCGCGTGGGGCTCGGCGGATGGGTCGGCTTCGTCGGCCGGGATCAGGTACTGGGGGTCGTTCACGGGTGGTTCCTTCCGGTTGTCGTACAGGGTGGCGGGGGTCAGTCGGTCTTCGTCGGGCCGAACCAGTTCTTCACGCCGGTGCCGGTCGGCTCGGCGGTGCCGGCCTGGGCGCCGCGGTGGCCGGCGAGCCGCGCGGAGCGTTCAGTCTCGCGCTCCGCCTCCTTCGCCTTCGCGGCGTCTTCGGTCGGGGCGGTGTTGCCGTTGTCGTCCTGGATCGACAGTTCCAGGTACAGGTGAGCCAGCTCGATGTACGCCTGGCGCTCGGCGCGGCCGATGTTCGCCCACGACGCCTGGGCGGCGTACGCCTGGGCCTTGTCCCTGTTGGTCTTGTAGTAGTTGAAGTTCGGTTTCGTGTACCGCACGGGGCGGGCGTCCTTCCGGTTGGCGGGGCGGGGGGCCGCCCGCAGCGTGAGCGGCCCCCCGGGGGTCTGGCGGGGGTTAGTCGGCGGCCAGGGCCGCGACGACCGTCTGGTGGTCGCACAGGCCGCACACGCGGTGTGCGGGCTTGCCCTGGGTGGCCTCGTCGATGCTGGTCACGACGGAGACGCCGCATCCGGTGCACCGGACGTCATGGTCCCTGACGCGGCTGGTGTACGTCAGGCGGTCGTCGAGAGTGAACCGGCGCCCGGACGGGTGGGCGTCCACGAAGTTCAGGACCACGTGGGCCATGCCCAGGTCCGGGCCGATGCTGGCGACGGTGCGGTGGACACCGCCGACCACGATCTGGTCGCCCTGCTTCGCGCTGGTGGCCAGGCCGTCCGGCGTCGGGTCCTGGTGGATGATCCGGGCGGTGTCGCGCCGGGTCGGCTCCGAGGGGTTCGCGCGCGGGGTGAGGAACGCGCCCGGGCACGGGCTGATGGCCTCCCGGATCTGGTCGTGGCCGGCCACCTTCCCGTCCGGGCGCAGCGGCGCGCGGTGGTCGGCGTAGCCGCACAGGGCCACGGCGCCGGTCCAGTACCCGGGGCCGCGGTACGGGAGCGCGGCCATGGCCTGGGGGTTGTGGATGGCGTGGGCGGCGGTCTCGGCGGCCCACCGGTACATGTAGTCGGCCTGGGGGTCCACGGCCCCGTCCGTCAGGACCCAGCCGACGCGGGCGGCGCCGCTGTGGCGGTGGCGGAACGTCCACCCGATCGTCGCGCCGGTGGTCTCGTCGGTGAACGGCTGCCAGCCGTGAGCGTCGCCGTACGTCTCGCGGGCGGCGCGCTGGGCGGCCATGAGCGTACGGCGCTCGGCGGCGCGCCGGTCGTCGAGGACGGCGACGGGCACCAGGGCGGCGGCCTCGGAGCGGTACGGCTCGGTCGCCCGGCCGTACGTCTTGTCGGTCGTGACCCAGGAGTACCGGCCGTTCGGCCGCCGGTCGACCTGGAACGTCCAGCCGGTGACGGCGCCGGCCTCGTCGGTGACCGGCTCGAAGGCGTGGGCGTGCGGGTAGTAGCCGACGACCACGGCGCGCGCGTCCTCGACCGTGGGCGCGGCCGGGGCGGCGTCGTCGGAAGTTGTCCCCCGGGGGACAACTTCGTCCACGGCGTCGGCCGGGATCGGGGCCTGGTCGGCGGCGCCGGCGTCGGTCAGGACGTCGGTCCACTCCGCGACCGGGCACGCCAGGGCCTGGGGCCCGGAAGTTGTCCCCCGGGGGACAACTTCGCCGGGCTCGGCGTCGGCGGCCGGGGCCTCCTCGACCTGGTCCTGGGCGGCGGCCGGGGTCGACTCCTTCAGGTACGCGGCCCAGTGGCCGCCGGGGACGTTGATCGTCCAGGTGGCCAGACCGGCGTCGACGAGGCCGGCGACCGCGCGGCGGCTCACGCCGTCCCCGGCCTTCGCCCAGCCCTCGTTCGCGGCCATGGCCTGGTGCGCGGTCTTCTGGCCGGGGGTCAGCTTCGGGCCGGTCGGCTCGTCGGCCGGGGTGACGGCGATCGCGTCGCGGGCCTCGTCAGTGATGGCCAGGCCGGGCGCGGCGAGCTTGGCGAGCCACACACCGTGTCCGTACTCGGTGACCTGGGCCAGGGCCAGGCGCTTCAGGGAGTCGAGGGCACGGCGGTTGAAGCCCTGGCCGTTGCGGATCGTGCCGTTACGGCGAAGGTGGTCGAACGCCGCGGCCTGGGCGGGGGTCATCTTCGGGAGGTTTTCACGGGACATGGCGGGGGTTCCGTTCCGGTTGTTGTCGTATCCGACGCATTGAATACTACGGCCCGGGGTGTGGGAAGGCAACCCCGCCACGGAATCCACGGCCGCGCCGGCGCCGACCAGGACCGGAACCTTCACCGCGGCGTCGACGACGTCGACCGGCGCCTGGTCCCCGGCCGCCGCCAGGACCTCGTCGACGGTGTCCGGGACGGCCGCGGCCGGGGCCGCCTCGGGCAGCAGGCCGCACCGCACCGGGTGGCCGGCGGCCAGCAGCGGGTACCGGCGCATCTTCGCGCCCGGAACGCCCAGGCGGCCGTCGCGGTCGCCTAGGTCGACCACGCCCTGGCGCTTCGCTCGGAACAGCAGCCGCCGCGCGCGGTCCCCGGCCGGGGTGAGGCGGAACGTACGGCGGTGGTCCCCCTCGGGGTGCGCGGACAGGTACCCGGCGAACATCAGGCGGACGATCCGGTCCCGGGACCGCTTCACCGGGGCGTCCGTGTGGACGCTGTACGTGTAGAACCCCTGGGCGTCCTCCAGGACCTCGGACAGGTGGACGTCCCACAGGACGCCGTACTGGGCGTCGGACAGCTCGGCGGCCAGGGCCACCGCGCGGTCGATCTCGTCGAGCGTCAGGGCGTCGTCCGCGGCGCGGTGGTGCGCCTCGTAGTGGTCCCAGGCCGCGGTGACCGCGTCGGCCCGCTCCGCACACTCCGGGCTCACCTTGACGGCGTGGCCGGTGCACCGGGTGCAGTCCGCGGCGTACCAGTCCCGCCAGGCGGAGCGGGCCACCGAGACGGACAGGCCGTTGGGGAGCGCCGCCGCGGCGTCCAGCTCGGCGTCGTCGAGCTGCGCCACCGGTTCGTCGCCGGCCTGGTCCTCGAGGACCGCCGCCGCGGCGTCGACGACGTCGCCGGCCGCGGCCAGGACGTCGCGGGTGTCGTCGGTGTCCGCGGTCTCGTCGAGCGGCACGACGCGGAACCCGTCGACGATCGCCTGGGCGGCCTCCTCGTCGACGAGGGCCTGGACGTCCACCAGCGCTTCGTACGCGACCTGGTCCGCCACGGCGTCCGGCTGGTCGACGTACGGGCGGTCGTCGAAGCGGGTCATGCCGGTGGGCTCCACCGCGACGTCGACGAGGCGGCGGAACGCGGCGGCGCGGAAGTCGTCCCGGAGCCAGCGGAGGCCGTCCGGGGTCCGGTTGTGGTCGTCGATCCAGGTCTGGCCGGCCGCGGAGCGCAGCCACGTCCCCAGGCGACGGGCGGCGGTGGTGGCCTGGCGCTCCAGGGCGTCCAGGGCGGCCGGAAGGGCGGTCAGGAAGCGCGCGACGGCGTCGGGCGTACCGACGAGGTCCAGGCGGCGTTCGTCGCGGGACAGGGCCTTGTGGGCGTTCAGGCCGCTGTACTCGGGCTGGGTCCACCGGGGGTCAACGACGGTGTGGCGGACGGTGTCGACGCCGAACAGCGGGGCCAGGTCCTCGGTCGCCTGGCGGGCGGCGCCGGCGCGGCGCTTCTTCTGGTGGTCGAAGGTGAGGGCGACGACGGCCTGGCCGGTGTCCTCGAAGACGGCGGCGCCGGTGCGGGTGAAGTGGTTCACGGCGGGTTCCTTCCGGTTGTCCGGGGCTCTGGCGGCGCCCCGTTTTGCTGTATTGGATACTACGACCTGTCGGGCGGGAGGTCACTCCCCGCGGTGCCGCGCCAGGGCGGCGCGACCGGCGTCGTTGATCTTCACGTCCGTGATCACGGTCCGGGTGACCCACCAGCCCTTCCGCGGGCTGTAGTAGCTGTGCGGCCCGGTGGTGACGTCGACCAGGCCGCGGCGGATCAGGCCGCGGATCGACCGCATGTCGACGCCGGGGGCCCCGCCCACGGAGCGGTCCCAGCTCTGGGCACCGTGCGCCAGGGCGGCGGCCATGCGGTCGGTCAGGGCGGTGGTCGGGTCCATCGGCTTGTCCTCGCTGCGTCGTGTCGGTTGCGGTGCGGGGCCCGGACCGCGGGGTCCGGGCCCGGTGGCGGCGGCGCTCAGGCGCCGCAGGTGCAGGGCGCCGGGTCGGTCGCGTACTCGGTGAGCATCCGGACGAGGACCCGCCGGTGGTGGGCCAGGGCGTCGACGAGCGGCCCCGTCCGGCGCCCCTTGGCCTCCGCGATGCTCAGGCCCCGTTCCCGCTCGGCAAGGTCTCCGCGCTTGCTGAAGACGTCCGCGGCGCGGGCGTAGGCGGCACAGGAGAACGAGGAGAACACCGCGCGGCCGGCCGGGGTCGTGCCCACGGGGACGACCCGCGCACAGTCGAACGTGACGGCGTCCGGGGTCTGACACAGGGTCATCCCGGCCGGGAGCTCCACCGTCGAGCCGGACGGGAAGGTGAAGGTCTGGGTCTCCATGGGGCGGTCCTTCCGGTTGCGGGGCTCTGGCGGCGCCCCGTTCATTCCGTCGTATCCAACGCATTGGACACTACATGTCCGGCTGGGGTTTGTGCACTGCATCTACGAAACGGGCATAGGGGACGGTGCGGCTGTTCGCGGCGCACCCCCGCCGGCGGCCGGTCGGGGGTGCGCCGCTCGGCGTTAGGGGTGGCCCAGTGCCTGGTTCAGGGCCGACCAGTCGCCGCCCCGGCCGGTCTTGATCAGGTCCAGCATTCTGCGGCCGTACCCCGGCGTCATCTCCGCGCCGGCCTCCGCCCGGACCTCGGCCTGGCGGGCGCGGACGGCGTCCATGTCGTCGTACTGGGGCACCGCCGGCGCGCGCCACCCGAAGGACTTCCGGGTCCGCTCCGCGGCGGCCCGGTCCCACGGGGCCGCGCCCGGGTCGACGTCGGCGGGGTCGGCCGGGTCCACGTCGCACCCGGCCTCACCCCAGGCCGGGATGTTGTGGTTGGCGTCGCGCTTCACCAGGTCGTCCAGGCCCAGCGGGGGGCCGTCCGCGGCCGGGGCGGGCGCCGGGGCGTCGACGGACCCGCCCTGGGCCGGGACGGCGTCCAGCGGGCCGTCCTCGGCGTCGGGCCGCTCGGCTGCCTTCGCCAGGCGGTACCGCGCGGCGGAGTGCGGCGACTTCGCCGTGTCCACGCCGTCAAGCTCAGCGGCGACACGATCGGGCGACCAGCCGCGGTTCAGCAGGACCCAGACTTCCGGCGCGACCCAGAACGGCAACCCGGCCGACGCCAGGACGGCCAGGCCGTCGTCGACCACGTTCTGGTCCAGGGTCCGCGCGACGTCGCGGACCTCCTTCGACGTCCTGAAGTTCCCGCCGTCCGCCGGCCGACACCCGCGCATCCGGGCCAGGGCTTCCAGCTCCGCCATGGACGAGATCACCGAGCGCGGGGCGCGCGCCTTGTGCGCGCGGACCTCCGCACTCTCAGGCACCGACAACCGGTTAACCGGTTCCTCCGCCGCCGGCCCCCCGCTTCGCGGGCCGGCGGCCAGGGGGAACCGGTTTACGGCGCGTTTTCCGGCACTTGGTGTGACCTTGACGTTTGAGGCATCGTCGCAGGTCGGGGCCATAACGGCTTTCCGTGATCTTGCGGCCGAACGGGCGGGGGCGACGGGGTGGTGTGCGTCCGTCCAGGTGTCCCGGCCGTCGTCGAGGTTCCGGAAGGTCTCGCGCAGCTCCCTACGGTCCGGGAGGCGGCCGGGGGCGTCCGAGACGGCCAGGGCGTACACCCAGCGTCCGCCCACGTTGAACCGTTCCCGCACGGCGACGCCGGCGGCCTCCAGGGCGTCCAGGTTGGAGCGAAGGGCGGCGTCCGTGAGGTTCAGGGCGCGGGCCAGTTCCGGCCGCTTCCCGGACCACCCGACGTACGACGCCAGGAGGCGCGCCAGGGTGCCGGCGGGACCGGGCTCCAGGTCCAGGTCAAGGACCGCGGTCCGGACAGGGTCCGCGGTTGAAGTCACGGCGACCACGAGGGTTCCACCAGTGAACAACTTGTCCTACTTTCCGCCGCGATGGGCGGAAGGCGGGATTGTCGATAAAGACACGTTGGCCTCAAGCGCTAGCCCATTCGGGCGCGCGGAGTCCGAGCTATCCGCTATTCTCCGGGTGTTCGTCCCAGCACCTGGGAGCGCGCACCCGGACCGCAACTGGAGCCCTATCAACGGATCTTGACGAACACTCACCTTCCGGCATCACGTCATGTCGAGCGCGGAGTGTCCACCCGTCGAAAAGTCGACATTCCACGCAAAGCACTTTGCGAGCCCCCATCACCTGGACGGCCATCCGGTGACAGGGGGCTTTCGCTTGTCCACAGGGTGTGAACGGTTCGGGATGCTACCGGCTTCATATGCCGGCCTGCCTTGCGGTTCCGAGAATCAGCGACCGGCGGGGCCCGGGCTCCAACACCCGGCCCCACCAGGGCTGTTCTGGATCTACTCCACCTGTGCACCTACCTTCACGAGTCGCGCGCGAAGGCCCCCCAGGTCCGCGTACGCGATCTCAGTCCCGGTGTGGGTGTACGCCGGGTCGCCTGGGTCCAGGTCGTCTTCTGGGTGCACGTTCACCGAGCACCACATGGGCCCCGTGATCCGCACACTGTCCCCCTCCTCGTCCGCCTCGACCACGAACTGGTCGGTCAGCTCCCCGCCGGCCTCCCGCCAGGCGCCGTACGCGGGGTGACGTGCGGCTTGGTCAAGGGCGACGACGATCCGCGGCGCATCCCCCCGCGGGACGTTCAACGTCCGCGACGGCCAGGTGGTGGCGGTGTCCAGGGCGTCGTGTTCCCGGCCGGCCGCCAGGGCGACGTGACCAGGTTCGCCGGTCGGCGCGGCCCCGTCGTCGTGGACGTGGATCGCGTTCAGGTGGAACGACTCCCGCCGGACCTCGACCACCCACGGGTCGGCTTCGGCCAGCGGTTCCAGACATGCACCCATCGTGTGATCTCCTCGTCAGATGTTCGGACGTGCAATTGCACGCCGCGACCGGCCCCTGGTGGGGGCCGGGCCGCGCCGGTGCGGGATCAGGCCGCCAGGGCGAGGAAGGCGCGCTGGGCGGCCCTGTCCTTCGCCGGGCGGTACGCCGCCAGAACCGTGTCCATCTGGGCGGCGGAAAACAGCTTGACGTCATAGGTCCGGACCGCGCGCCCCTTCCCCGGGACCTTCTTCGTGATCCGGCCAACGGCCGTACCCTGGCCGGCCTTCCGGGAGACCGCCGAGGCGAAACGATCGGCCAGGCGGACGTCCAGGCCGCGGGCCACCAGGTGCGTGCGGACCGACTGGATCGGGTCCGCGGCGACCGCGCGGCGGGCGGCGCGCTCGGCGCGTGCCTGACGGGAGCGGTCGCGGACGATGCGGCGGGCGTTCCGGGCGTTGGCGTTCATCTCGGGTTCCTTCCGGTTCGGGACTCTGGCGGCGTCCCTTTCGATGTATTGAATACTACAGGGCGGACCTGGGTCTGTCACTCCCCACCGAGCACACCGACGCCCGGGCGGCCGTATTGCGCCGTCCGGGCGTCGCTGCACTTCACCGGCCCTTTACGGGCCCTTCACCCCCGCCGAACGGGGTACGTCCGCTATGGCCTGTTTCACGTGGAACTGTGTGGACCCCGTCCGTTGACGACGTTCACCCGATCCGGCGGAGGTTCGCCCGGCGGGCGGTCGCCGGCCACGCCCCCGCGGTGGGCCGGTCGAACCACGACCCGGTCACCGTGACGCCCTGGCGCTCGATCAGCGCCACGACCTTGTCCAGGGGGACGTCGGCCGCGGACGCGTACGCCCCGTCGACCGCCTTCGACCAGTGCGGGGTCTTGCAGTCCGCGCACACCAGGGCGACGGCCGCGCCGGTGAGGGGGTACAGGCTGACTTCGACGTACCGCGCGTTCTCGACGCGGCACGGGTGCAGCTCGGCGGGGCGTTCGCGGCCCACCGCGGCGTACCCCTCGGCGGTCAGGTCGAAGAACACGGCGAGGCCGGCGCCGTCGTGGCGTACGACCCGGCGCGTGGCCCAGCCGTGCCGGACGATCGCGCGGGCGGTGGGGACGGGGAGCAGGTGACACCCGGGGCGCTTCTCGATCAGGTCGACGAGGGCGGCGGCCTGGGTGGGCGACGGCTTCGGCATGACGAACGGTTCCTTCCGGTGTTCTGGCGGGGGTGTGCGGTGCGCGGGCCGCCCCCGGCGGGGCGGAGGCGGCCCGGGCGGGGTCAGTCCTGGACGAGGTACGGCGCCAGGTGGACGAGGGTCCAGCCGTTGCGACCCCGGCCCACGTGCTCGTCGGCGGCGATCTCCGCGAACCGGCGGAGGTTCGCGCGGAGCGCGGCCACCTGGACGTCGTCCAGCTCCTCGTCGAGGTAGCGGACGCGGCCGGTGTGGACGTAGTCGTACGTGTCGTCGTAGCGCCAGGCGCCGAACAGCGACCCCACGGCGGTCAGGGTGAAGCCGTCGACGTCGTCCCCGATCCACTCGGCGGCCTGGTCGCGGATCGTCTCCAGGAGGCCGGCGGCCTCGGCGGCGCGGGTGTCGATCTCGGCCTGGGTGGGCGCCGCGGCCAGGGCGGCGGCCCAGCGGGCGCGGGTCTCGGCGGTGGGAGTGGTGGCGGTGGTGGTGGTGATCACGGTCATGATGCGTTCCTTCCGGTTCGGACCCTGGCGGTGGTCCGTCGTTTTCAACGTATCGAATACTACGAGATCAGGTGGCGGGAAGCACTCCCCGCCACCCGTTCGGCTCAACCCCAGTACGCCCGGTCGTACGGGCCGGTCGGCCCGTCGAAGCTGGCGCAGTCCTCGCACACCAGGCGGTCGTCCTCGTCGAAGGTCCACCCCAGGTCATCGCGGGCGGCGTCCTCGTCGGGCGCGGTGGCGTAGCAGTGCGGGCACTCCACCGACTCGTCGTCGGGCTCCAGCTCGTCGAGGAAGCCGCCCAGGGCGGCGTCGACCAGGGCCTGGTCCAGTGCGGTGGGGCGTACGAGCGTGATCGTCATCGGCGGTTCCTTCCGGTTCGGATCGTGGCGGCGATCCGTTTCGTTGCATTCGACACTACGGGAAGGGTCGGGGGGTGTCACTCCCTCGTACTGTCGTTTTCAATACATTAGAAGCCGTGGTACCTTCGGGCTCACCAGCACCGACACCGGAAGGAGACAGGGCCATGGCCAGGACCGCCAGAGCGCCGATCCCCCCGCCCCCGATCGACGGCCCGCTAACCGTCGACGCCGTCGCGGCCATATTCGACACGGACCCCCAGACCGTGCGCCGCTGGGCGCGCGAAGGCCGCCTGGGCAAGGGCCTCGGTACGCACTCGGCCACCGGCCGCGGCCGGGGCCAGAAGGTCTTCGACCCCTGGGACGTCCTCAACTACGGGTGCAAGACCGGGCGCCTGGACCCGTACTGGAACCGCACCAACGCGGCCGGCCGCGTCCAGGAGGAGTCCGACCGCGCCGGCCGCCGCGGGTACACGATCCGCGCGGAGCCGACCCGGGACCTGGACGGCCGCGTGTACTACTTCGTCCCGCACGCCGCGCGGCTGATCTTCGGCGTGGACACCCGCACCGTGGAGACGTGGCGCAGCAGGCCCCACCTGAAGTTCCCCGACCCGGACGAGGTCCTGGAGGGGAAGCCCACGTGGTTCAAGCCGACGTTGGTCCGCTGGGGCCAGAACGTCGAGCCGCCGCGGCTGAACGAGGCCGGCGAGCCGGACCCGAACCCGGCCCCGTTGGCGAGTGCGTGACGACCCCCTGAGTCTGTAGGGTCGAATACATCAGAAAGCACGAACGGACCGCCCCCCGCCTGGACAGCAAGAAGGGCGATCCGTTCGCTAACCGGAAGGAACCGCGACGCCTTATGTCTCTCGACACCACGTCGCCCCCCGCCAGGGAAACGACGCACATCACGGCCTTCGCCGCCCAGAGTACCCGTCAGCCTGTGCGACTGTCCCCGGCGCAGACACAGGCGCTCGAAGCAGAGCTGAACCCGGACCGGATCAGCTTCGACTACGACGGAAACGCGCACGTCGAGGGCTGGGACGTCCGCGCGGCCCTGACCCGGATCTTCGGCTTCGGCATGTGGTCCGAGGTGATCACGGAACGCCGGCTGATCCAGGAACGGTTCATCCCGACCGACGACGCCGACAAGACCCGCGGCAACTGGCATGTGTCCTGGGCCGTGTCGATCCTGCTCACGTGCTGGGACGCCCACGGCGCACCGCTGGGCCCGTTCGAGGGGACGACGATCGAGACGGGGAAGATGCCCCAGCTCGGCGGCGCCCACGAACTGGCGCGGAAGGCGGCGGCCACGGTGGCGTTGAAGCGGGCGGCCATCAACCTGGGGAACCAGTTCGGCTTGTCCCTGTACCGCAAGCCGCCGAAGGGCGCCGCGGACCGGCGGCCCCGTACGAAGGCCGTCACGCGGACGTTGCAGCCCGGCGCGGACGTCGACGCCGCGGCCGACCGCGCGCCCGTCGAACCGTCCGTGGCCGACACCGAGGCCCCGGCCACCGTCCCCGACGCGCCCGCCGCGGCCGTGGCGACCCCGCCGCGCCCCGAGGCCGGCCACCAGCCGACGCCCGACGCCGCCCCGGCCGCGCGCCCGGGCCGCCGCCCGGAAGACGTCGTCCCGAAGCGCCCGGTCCCGGTCGAGGACCCGGCGGAGCTGGAAACCGCGCGGGCGCAGCTGCGGGACCTCGCGCTGAACCTCGGCGTGGACCCCGACGCGTTCGACGCCGCGGTGGTCAAGGCGTGCGGCGTCCCCCTGAACGACACGACCCTGGCCCAGGTGCGCGCGCTCCGCGCCGCGATCGAGAGGAAGAACACCCGTGACTGACCTGGACCTGGGCGACGCGTTCCTGGACGCGCTGGGCCCGATCGGGGACACGTTCCTGGCCGCCCTGGACGAAGGCGCCGCCGAGCTCGGCGCGGACGACGCCGGCGGCCCCGCGCCCCAGGACGACTTCGACCTGGACGCGTCGCTGAAGGAGGAAGCCGCGCTGGGCGCCTGGATCGCCCGGGCGAAGGCCCGGTACAACCAGGTCCGTACGCGGAACAAGGCCGCGTTGGTCCGCGTCGAGGCGAAGACCGCGGGGCGCACCTGGACCCCGTCCGTGGACGGCGTGAAGATCGGCACGGTGACGCTGAAGGGGAAGCCGCGCGAAGTCGTCGTGGACGACCCGGCGGCGTTCGCGGCCTGGGTGCGGACGAACTTCCCCACGGAGGTGACCGCCGCCCTGGAGCTGGGAGACGTCGACGACCCGGTGGCGGCGGCGGCCTGGCTCGCCCAGCACGACGACGCGCCCCTGTCCGCGACGGTGGCCTGGACGGTGCGGACCAGCTTCCGGTCGAAGGTGCTCCAGTCCCTGAACGACGGGACCACGACGACGCTCGTCTGGCCGGCCGACAAGGAGACCGGGGAGGTCCGCGAACTGGCGGTAGCCGGTGTGACGCTCGTCGACGTCGCCCCGGAAGACCGGGTCCACCAGGTCAAGTTCGACACCAAGAACGGCGGCCAGGACGCCGCCGCGGCGTACTTCCGCGACCGCGGCCTGGACGCCCTGGTCCCGGGCGAGGAAGACGCAGGCTGACCGGGGATTCACCCCACCCGATCGAAGGCCCTCACGGCGTGCCGTGGGGGCCTTCGCGCTGGACTGGAACTGGCCGGCCGCCAGGAAGGCCACGCCATGATCGACCGCCGGTACCTCCCGCTGATCGGCCTTCGCGTCCTGGACCTGTTCTGTTGCCAGGGCGGCGCATCCCTCGGTTACGCCCTGGCCGGCCTCGAACCGGTCGGCGTCGACCGGGCGCCCCAGCCCCACTACCCCTTCACGTTCCACCAGGGCGACGCCCTGGAGTACGCCGCGACGTACGGCCGCGGCTTCGACCTGATCCACGCGTCCCCGCCGTGCCAGATGTACACCCGGGCCCAGAAGATCCGCGGGCGCCGTCACCCGGACCTGGTCGGGCGCACCCGCGAAGTCCTGGCCGGCCTGGGCGTGCCGTACGTGATCGAGAACGTGGCCGGCGCCCCGCTCCGGGACTCCACGGTCCTGTGCGGGGCCATGTTCGGGTTGCGCACGTACCGCCACCGGCTGTTCGAGACCAGTTTCCCGGTCGCTGCGCCGCGGCACCCGGTGCACGTGCGGCCCACGTCGAAGATGGGGCGCGCCCCGGTCCCGGGCCACAACATGCACATCGTGGGGAACTTCGTCGGCGTCGAGGACGGCCGCTGGGCTATGGGGATGCACTGGACGACCCGCGAGGGTCTTCGGGAGGCGATCCCGCCGGCGTACGCGCGGCACATGGGGGCGGCGTTCCTGCTGTGGCGCGCGGAGCGGGACGGCGGCCCGGGATGATCGCACGTTCCAGGCGCCCCAGGACGGCGTCCTTCGTACGTTCCGGTGGCGGTGCCACCCGGTGTGATGAACGGCCCGCACACGGCCGCCCAGGGCCTGTTCCGCTGGTTCTACGTGGGGCGGTCGACCTGTAGGCACAACCGCAGTGTGGCCGGCCAGCAAACCGCACCGCCCCACGGCAGCACGAAGGCCCGGTACGACGCGGGGGGACGGCGTCGAGTACCGGGCCTTCGCGGTTTCCCTGGCGGGGGTCTATGAGGCGGCGGCGCGCTGGGACGGGTGGACCTGGCCGCGGACGGTGAACCAGCCGTCCCACTGGGCCCCGGCGCGGACCGCGGCGTCCTCGGCGGCCCGGGCCCGGGCGTACGCGACGCCGGGGTACCGGACGGGGAGCGGCGGGGGCGCCGCGGCCGGGGCGGCGGGGAGGCCGGCGGGGGGAACGGTGTACACGGTGGGGCTCCCTTCAGTGGACGTACGGGACGAGGTACGCGACGACCAGGGCGATCAGGGCCACGGCCGCGATGCGCCAGGGCTTCATGACGTGCGGGGAAGGCGGGCGGGCGGGACCAGGGCGAGGAACGACCGGTGGACGGTAAGCCAGGTCAGGAGTTCTTCGTACGGGGCGTCGGCCATGGTCAGGGTCGCCCGGTTCACGGCGACGACCCCGCGGGCGAACCCGCCGGACACCAGCGCGCGGACCTGGCGCCAGGCCGGCCGGTCCTCGAGGGCCGCGGCGCGGCCGGTCTCGTCGAAGTGCGGCTGGGCGAGGGTCCAGCCCTGTTCCTCCGCGTACTTCCGGCACAGGGCCAGGTCCGGTCCGGGGTCCTCGCCGGGCTCCGCGACGGCGTACGGGATCACCTTCACCTGGCGGCCGGTCGCGGTCAGGCGGGCCACGACGGAGTCCATCAGCTCTTTGCGCTGGGCGGCCAGGCGACCGCCGCGGAACCCGGGCTGGGACTGCTCGTCCGCGAAGCGATCCGGATCGCGCCAGGACGGCGTCCGGCCGTCCCTGAGCCCCAACGTCAGATGCTCCACGGTTTCCACGTCCTCGTGTCCAGGTGTCCAGGTTCTGGCGGGGTTCGGGGGGACGCCGCGGCCGGATCACTGGCACGGGGGAGCCAGTTTCACGGGGGATCGACGACCGCGGCGTCCCCTTGGAACACATCCTGGGCAATGCGGAAGGCCCGGACTTTCACCGCTGGTGAAAATCCGGGCCCGGAGCGTGATCACCGGCGCGGGGCCGGCCTCGGGGTCAGGGGCGGACGCCCGCCCAGTGCGCGAACGTCGCCAGTTCCTGGGAGATCGTTCGGGCGGAGCGGAGCAGCGTCGACGTGGTTTCCTTCGCCTGGGGGTTGTACCGGACGGCCTGGGGCGCGGCGGTGCGCGCCGCCTGAAGCGACGCCAGGGCGCGGTCGGGGTACCCGGCCCACAGCTCCGCGCCGGACCGCTGGACGAAGAACCGCGCGATCCGCGACGGCGGCCACTCCTCGGGGACGGCCAGGTCCCCGGCCGCGGCGACCGCCCGGCCCGGGTCGTCGACCTCGGCCCACACCTGGACGCGGTGGACGCCGACGTTCGTCGGGCCCCAGCCCATCCAGTACGCGTTCGGCAGCTCCCCGGTACGTCCGGCGATCCGGCCGGCCTCGTCGATCAGGTGCTGGGCGTCGTCCTTCATGCCCGAGCGGGCCGACAGCAGGGCCGCGCCCAAGACGAGCTGCCCGCGGACCGCCAGGTTCAGGGGCGTGTCGTCGACGGCGTCGACCATGGCGCGGCCGGCCTTGTACATCCGAAGGCCGGTCGCGTAGTCGCCCTGCTTCATGTGGATGAGTGAGCGCTGGTACTGGCGCATCGCGCGCAGCGGCGCTTCCTTGTCGCCGGCCTTCTGCGCCGCCCAGTCGACCCGGTCCATGGCGACCCGGGACATGGACAGGTACCCGAACCGGGCGCCGACGTCGTACACGGCCCGGTACGACTGGGCCAGCAGGTTGTACCCCGCCGGGTCGCCGGTGGTCACCGCGAACGCGCGGCACTCCTCGATGAGCCCGGGCAGCCGCTGGGCCAGGACGCCGAACGCGCCGGCGTCGTGGAGGTCCCCCAGCTCCCGGACGTCGGCCTTCAGGTCCTGGAACGGCCGGACCGCCACTTCGTCGTCGGGGTCCAGGTCGTACAGGTCCAGGGTCTGAACGACCGGCTGGATCAGGTGGTTGATCTTGTCTTCCAGAAGCTGGTCCTTGTACGGCTGCCCGTACAGCTCCCCGACGTCCATCCCCAGCGCACGGGCACAGGCCGCCACGAACGTGGGGGTGGCCCGCTTATGCCCGGACACCACCTTCGTGTACAGGCTGTACGAAACGTTCGCCTGGGCCGCGAACGCGTGCTGGGTCAGGTGGCGCAGCTTCCGGTTAGCTTCGATGCGCGAGACCGTGTCACCGGCCTTCGTCTTAGGCATACTTGGATCGCTCCGTCCTGGTAGTGGCCCTACAGGGACGGTACCCCCGCATAGGGCGCGGAGGTAAGCGAGAAGTCAAGGGCCCGTCACCGGCGTACGGTGACGGGCCCTTCCTCGTTCCGGGCGCCCCGTGCGCCCCTCGGACCGGGAGTTGTCCCCCGGGGGACAACTCCGCCGCGGCCCGATGTTGTCCCCCGGGGGACAACTTTCCGGGTGCTTACGACGTGGGCGTGTACTGGACGTTCCGGAACTTCGCCTCGAACGGGTTCGACCCCGTCCCGCCGGTCTCCTCCTTCTCGACCCAGAAGTACCCGCCGCGGTACTGACTGTCGGCCGCGGTGACGGTGTACTTCGTGCCGTTGCTCGCCGTCCGCTCGAAGGTGATCTGGGTCGGCGTCACCGTCACCTGGTACGAGTTGTAGACGTTGGCCGCGATCGCCGGCGACGTGGCGGTGGCCAGGTACTGGATCGCCCCGGTCTGGGACGCCCACTTGGCGATCCCCAGTTCACCGTTCTGCCGCTGGTACGCCCTGTACAACGTCTTCTGACCCTCGGGGTACCCCACGGGGTTCAGGGCCGTGTCGTCCGGCCAGTCGTAGGTGTCCCGGTCGGTGAGCGCGCCGAACAAGATCCCGCACTTCGCCGTGGTCGCGGACCCGGTGGCGAGGGTGTTCCACTTCATGTCCCAGGTGATCGTGTACGCGGTCGGGTCCGTCATCGGGCACCGCCACCCGCACAGGATGCCGGGCCGGCCCCGGCCGCCGCCGAAGTTCGCCGGGATGATCAGGCCCTGTTCGTTCGCCTCGCACCGGCCGCGGATGAACCCGCCCGAGGACAACACCGACTGCTGGTCGGTCTGCCACGTGAGCTGTCCCGTGCCGAACCGGCGGTGTTCCCACGGGTCGTACTCGGTGCGGTAGCCGTGCGGCCACAGCTCCGGGCGCGTGCCCGGGCCGCGGTAGTACGACGGGTCGTACTGGAACGCGCCGCGGATACCCAGGGCGGCCACGCGGTCGTACTGGGACTGGCGGGAGTTCCCGCGCATCATCACCTGAAGGCCGGCGTCCTTGTAGGCGGTGAACACAGAGTCCGCCCAGCGGTCGGACAACGCGATCCACTCGATCCCGGCCGCGGTCAGGTCCGCCACCGGGTACGGGAGCGTCGTCGACGCCCACGTGGACGGCCGGATGGGGATCAGGATCGGCGTAATGCCGCGGTTCTTGATCGTCACGGCGTTGTCGACCTGGGCGACGCCGATCATGGACCAGTCCTGGGCGCAGTTCTCCAGGACGGAGCGCTGGGCCCCGACGATCATCGCGCTTTCCGGGTACTCGTTGCTGTTCGGGTCCAGGGAGCAGTCGAGGACCGCGACGGCCTTCCCGTTGATCTTCCGCATGAAGTCCGACGCCAACGGCTGGTAGTACCGCTGGGCCAGGTTGCCGTACCAGCCACCGCGGCGGTCCTTCCGCTGGGCAATGGTCAGATCGTCGCCCGGGTTGTAGCTCACCGGGTCGTCGACGTCGCCGGCGTAGTTGAACGTCGACTGGATCGTGGCCGCGGTCATCTGGCGGGCGTCCTGGGCGATGTACAGCGAGGAGCGGCCCGCGCTGATCTTCATGTCCCAGTAGTCCGAGACCACCCCGACGTCGTCGGAGCTGGTCCCGCAGTGGAACAGGACCATGTCGAAGCCCTCGCCCAGGCAGTAGTCCACCTGGTACGGGGAGCTGTACGGGCCGACGAGGCCGGCCAGGTCTTGGGCCGCGACGACGTTCGGCGCCGGCGGAAGCGACCCGATGCCGCGCGTGCAGGTCTCGGGGGTCGGGCCGGTGCCGTTGGTGACCAGTAGCCCTTCGTCCCCGCCGAACCGCGCCACCTGGCCGTCGTCGGTCGATAGCTTGACCTGGATCTTCCCCGACCCGGCGTCGTACGTCAGGCCGGGCCCCAGGTTGTTGGCGACGCACGCCGTCAGGGCGTCGCAGCCGGTCTTGCCGTCGAGCTCCAGGGACAGTTTCCACGGGTTGACGAGCGGCGTCCCGGTGCCGGTGACCTTCAGCGGCGGGTCCGCCGTCAGCTCACACGCGCACGTCCCGCCGCATCCACACCTACCGGCCATCGTCGGCCCCTTCCTCGGGTTGCTCACTGTCCAGGGCGTACGGCTCCAGCCGGTCCCGCCCGGTCTCCTCGTCGACGGCGTGGCGCATCCACTCACCGTTCACGTACAAGATCAGTTGGCCGGACATGGCGCCGGTGAAGGTCACGGCCCGGCCGATCGCGCGCTGGGCCTGGACCGCGGCCCGCATCGGTTGTTGGCCGGCCCTCTGGCCCGGTAGGGGGTGCGTCATCCGCCCAGCTCCTCGTCGACGTCGCCAATCGGGATGAACGACACGGCGACCTTTTCGCCGCCCTCGCCGTCCTCCCAGGTCACCGCCAGGTCCGACAGGATGAAGCCGCCCTGGACCGGGGTACAGAAGCTGTCCGCCAGGACGTCGAACCGTTCCAGCGGCACGAGTTGACGGATCGTCACCGGGGCGTCCGGGGTGAGCGCGGACCCGGTCGGAAGGCTGATCGTGAGCGGCACCGGGTAGCGGCCGGCCAGGGCGGTTTTCGCGGCGTCCCGAAGCTCCGCGTCCGTGATCTTGTCCTCGTCCTGGGCAATGTCCACCAGGACGTCCAGGCGCCCGTACGGCGTCCCGGTGCGCCCGTACCCGATCGTCTTCCCCTTGGTGACGTCCTGGGCGTCCTGGGTCGTGGCGAACGCGTATGTGGCCGCGCTGGTCCCGTCCTTCACCACCTCGACTTCGCCGGAAAAGTGGGTGGCGGTCAGGCGCGCTTGCGCCCGGTCGTCGGCGGTCGGCCGCTCCCGCAGGATCACCGACCGGCCCACGGTGGTGTAGGCAAGCCCCCGCTTGACCAGCTCCTTCAGGAAGTCCGACAGCAGCACGGACCACACGGCCGTGTTGCTGGACCCGTCCTTCTCCATGGTGATGGTCCGCTTCGACTCCCGGCGGATCATGTACGGCATGATCTGGCACCAGTCGGGCGGGACGGACAGGCTGGATTCCACGAGGTTCAGGCGGATGTGGTTCCACGCGATGTACGCCACGGACGCCCGCTTCCGGCCCTGGGGGTCGGCGGCCGTCGCGGTGTAGGTGACCCGGTACGTGTTCACCACGTGCTCAAACCAGGCCGACACGTCCACGGCCTCGATCGTGATCGAGTCGGTTCGGGCGGTGGTCCGCAGGATGATCCCTTGCCAGACCAGTTCGCCGTCGCGGTAGATCGTCAGCTCATGAATCCACGGTTCGGCGTCGCCCAGGGCGGCGCAGCACTCGGGGTCCAAGTCGCCTTTGAGCACGGTCACGACGCCGTCCGAAACGTCGTTCGCCGTGCGGCCCCAGGACACCTTCGTCAGGCGGTCCATGGACGACGCCGGGTACGGGAGCGCGCCGCCGCGCCAGTGGATCACCGCCGTGTAGTTCTCGGCGCACCCCAGGGTGTTGGGCTGCTCCCCGACGACGCCGGCGGACCCGCACCCGCCGGGCGGCGCGTACGTGATCTGGGGCGTGGCCGCGCTCTCCGCCTCGCCCGTGGTCCGCTGGATCACATACCGGTAGACGATCGGCACGCACCCGGGCGGCGCCGAGTCGAAGAAGTCCTGGGAGGCCGGCGGCGCGCCGACCCCGGACGCCAGGGTCTGGGTCACCCCGGCCACGACGCGTTCCACCGTCCAGGTCTGGACGGTGCCCGGGTCGTCGACCCCGGCCGTGACCTCGATCCCGGGTTCCGGGGTGGTGACCACCACGGCGTCGATCGTCACCGTCGTGGTCACCGTGGCGCGGATCGCGTACAAGGCCATCTGGCGCGGCGGCGCCGAGGAAGCCCAGCCGTAGACGAACTGGGGGCCGGTGGGGGTCTCCCAGATCGCCACCGACTCGGGTTCGCGGTACTCCATGGTCGGCTGCTGCGCGAAGAACAGCCGCTGGACCACCCGGCCCGTACGGATGTCGATCACGGTCCAGTAGACGTTCCCCTGGCCGTCCGGCGGCCCGGGGTTGTTGTCGTCGTACGCGGTGCCGTGAAACTGGTAGATGAAGTTCCCGTACAGCTGCCACGCCTGGAAGTCGGGGTACGACGGCCGCGCGAACTCGTACAGCGGGTCGGAGAAGTCGCGGGCCTTGAACTTCGCCAGGTCGTGGATCTGGTAGCGGGTGCCGGACCCGCGGTTGAACGCGATCGCCATCCGGCCGTTCGCCCGGTCCAGGCCGGGCGTGATGCTGCTCGCGTCCGGGATCGGGTCGTACACGTCCAGGCCGGGGTCCCCGACGTCGAGGATCGCCCCGTCCTGGAACGGGACGCGGACCAGCTTCCGGCCGTGGCCGTTCGTGCCGATCGGTTGCATCTCGGCGTCGTACGCCATCCACAGGTACGGGGTGCCGGCCTCGTTCTCGACGCCGAGGCCCGACCCGTGGTCGAAGGCCCGGGCGTACATGACCCCGGTCACCGTGCCGTCGAGGGTCACGCGGTTGATCGCCAGGTCCCCGCGGGAATCGCGGGTGCCGGTCGGCGGCGCCTCGGTCTCGTCGGCCAGGACGACGCCGTTCCCGATGACCTGGGACGCGTAGATCAGGCCGGCCGTGTCGTCGAAGGTGTGCTGTTGGTGGACGCGGACCTGGTCGAGGACGACGCCCCGCCCGAAGATCGAGGTAGAGGGGCGCGTCAGGTCGAAGCGGACGTCAGCCACGGCCCATCACCCCATGTCCGCGCGGGGGACGAGCAGCACGCGCGCCGTGGCGTCGGCCGCGGTGTTCCCGGCGTCGCTCCACACTTCGATGCACAGGCCGGTGGGACAAATGAGGGTGGGCCACTGGAACAGATCGCCCTTCGGGCCGTAGATGGTGGGGGTGCTCGTGGCGGTGCCTACGGGGTACTGCTGGCACTCCAGGACCGACCGGGACACCCGGCCGTCGATCGTCAGGTGGGACCCCGCGGGCAGGTACCCCACGTTCACGTCCGTACAGGCGTTGCACGGGTCGGTGAACGCGTCGCACGGCGCGCCCTGGGGGTTCTGCCAGAAGCGGATGAGCAGGCGCCGCATGTCCGAGGCGCCGGCGCGGACCTCGAGGACCGGGACGGTCTCCAGCCACGCCGCCTGGTCGAGCGGGGACACGCTGATCCGGGACCGTAGGAAGGTGCCGCGGCCGGTCGGGTAACACGGGCTCCGCGGCACCGGGGGCGCCGGCGGGAGCGCGGGCGGGGGGCACAGGGGGTCTTGTGCGCACGGCTTCGCGGTGACGCACTGCTGGTACACCTGGTCGGGGTCGACGTTCGTCACGGTGTCGCCGCCGCCGAGGGACACCCAGTCCTGGCCGGCCTCCAGCGGTTCCCGGTAGATGAACGGCTTCGCCGCGGCCAGGGTGAACGTCACCGTGGCGACCAGGACGCCGTCGTACTCCTCCAGCTCCGACACCTGGGGGCCGTCGAGAAGGCCGACGTCGTACAGGTGCCGTAGCTCGGAGTCCCCCAGCTCCCCGGCCTCGTACGGCGACGTCCCGGGGCAACAGGCGTACACGCACATGGCGTCCCCGTTGCACGTCCCGCCGCTGCACTCGGCGCCGCGGAGAGCCGCGGAGAGCCATTCCAGGCCGTACGCCATTTCGCACTCGCCGGTGGCGAACAGGGCCACGGTCCACGCGATCTCACGATGCCGGCGGCGCAGCGGCCCGAGCGCGGAGCCGTCCCCGACCAGGGCCGTGGGGTTCCGCTCGACGGGGTTCTGGTCGAACCCGGTCACGCTGGTGCCGAAGACCCCGAGGAACCCCCAGGACTGCGGCTGGGTGTCGTCCCACCACGGGGCCGTCGCGTCCACCTGTCCGTACGGGTCCTCTCCCAGGACCTCGGCCAGGGTGTCGCACGGCTTGCAGTCGATCATCAGGCCGGCCGCCGCGGCGGCGGCCAGGGCGCGGGGGCTGTTCACGATCTCGTTGCCGGCCAGGCTCAGGTATCCGGTCCACACGTCGGGTCGTCCTCTCCTCTACACGCCCGCGGCCCGCGCGACCTGGCCGTACAGGTGCTGCGCCATGACCCAGCCGTCTTGGCTGTTGCCGGTGGTGACGTTCCAGGTGTTGTGGGTCGTCGACGAGCCGAGCGCGCCACGGCGGCGCAACAGGTCGACCAGGCCGGATTCGTGGGCGAGCTGGACCGCGCGGTCCGGGCGGGTGAGCGGTACGACGACTTCGCGGCCGGCCTCACCGATCAGGGCCGGGGTCGGGCCGTAGACGATCCCGCCGTCCGCGAAGGGCAGGAGCTTGCGGACGGGGCCGGGCAACCCGTTCTTGATCTTGGACACGATCTGGCCGCCGATGTTGCCCAGGGCGGACACGATCTTTCCGCCCAGGCCGCGGAACAGGCCGACGATCCCGGAGATCAGGCCGTTGATCGCGCTGGTCGCCCGGGACTTCACGCTGTTGAACACCCCGACGATCCGGCCGGGGATCGAGGCGATCGCGGACCCGATCCGCCCGGGGAGCGCGCGGAAGAACCCGACCGCCGAGGAAATCCAGCCGCTGATCGTCGACGTCGCCGCGCTGAACGCTCGGGAGAACGCGCCGCCGATCGACGAGCCGAGCGACGACAGGGCGCCCCCGATCCGCCCGGGCAGGCCGGCGAAGAACGCCACGGTGGAGTTGAACGCGCCGGTCAGCCACGACGTCACCGCGGACCAGGCCGTGGAGAACGCCGACGCCAGGGTGGAGCCGAGCGACGCCAGGGCGGACATGATCCGCCCGGGCAGCTCCGTGAACACGAAGATCACGGCAGCGATCCCGGTCAGGACGGCGATCGCCAGGGCCGCGATCGCGGACGTGAAGAAGTCGACCAACTGGCCTGGGAGCGCGGCCAGAAACGCCATGATCTGGCCGGGGAGCGCCGCGAAGAACTCGCCCACCGCCGTGACGCCGGCGGACACGGCGGCCACCGCGCCGTCCCACAGGCCCACGAAGAAGTCCGCGATCTGGCCGGGTAGCGCTTGGAGGAACGCCAGGGCCTGGGGGCCGAAGTTCCGGAAGAAGTCGAGTACGGCCGTGATCCCGGTCGCCACCCCGTCGACCAGGCCCGTCACGGTGTCGGCCAGGAACTGAAGGACGCCGATCACCGCCTGGAGCACCGGGACGACGGCCTTCGCCATCACGAACTGAAGGAGCGCGGCCTCCAGTTGGATGATCGGCGGCAGGATCGGCGCGATCGCCGTCAGCAGGCCGGCGAACGACGTGACGAGCTGTACGACCAGGTCGATCAGGTCCGGCAGCAGCGGCAACAGCGGCTGAATCGCCGCGTTGATCAACTGGACCAGGGGCGGGATCAGCGGGACGACCGCCTGGACCAGGGCGGTGAACGCGGGGACCAGGCCGGATACGAGCTGCGGGACCAGCTGCAGAATCGGCGGAAGGATCTCCGCCAGGGCCTGGGCCAGCCCTTGCCCGAGGGCTACGGCGAGCGGCTGCAAAGCGGCGCCGACCTGCGCAAACGCCGCGGCGAGCGGCGGCAGGATCGGCATCAGCGCGTCGACCAGGGCCGCGATGATCGGCCCCAGAAGCGACGTCAGGGCCTGGAGCGCGGGGGCCAGGGTCGTGGCGACGGCCGCGACGACCTGGCCGACGAGCGGGAGCAGCGGGGCCAGGGCTTCGAGGGCGCCGGCGATCGCCGCGCCGAGGGGGGCCAGGGCGGGGCCGATCTGGGCGAGCCCGGAGGCCAGGGCCTGGCCGACGACGGCGAGCGCCGGCGCGATCGCCGCCAGGGCGGGGCCCAGGGCGTTGACCAGGTTGACGATCGCCGGACCCAGGGCCGTGAAGATGGGGGCCAGGGCCGGGGCGATCGCCCCGATCTGGGTCACCAGGGCGGACAGGATCGGCCCGAGCTGGGCGGCGATCGTCGACACCGTCCGGAAGATGTTGGCGACGGCGGTCTGGCCCTGGGCCGTGTTGATGAAGTCCCGGAGCCGCCCCGTGATCTCCCCGAGGTTCGCCAGGAACCCGCCGCCCGCGCCGCCCGCCGCGCGGAACATCCCGGAGATGATCCCGCCGACGTTCCCGACCACCGTCCCGAGCTGCTGGAAGGCGGTCAGGGCGTTGCGTACCCAGTCCAGCGCGCGCCCGGACGCCGCGGCGTTCGACAGGAACGCGCCGAACCGTTCGCCGGCCGACGCGATCGCGTCCCCGAACTGGGTCCCGAAGCCCTGGGAGACCGCGGCCCCAATGTCGAGGAAGCCGCGGAGTACGGGCTGGATCGACGCGGCGAAGCCGCGCATGGCCTGGGTGGTGCCGGTCAGGATCGCGCGGACGTTGGCGACGCCGGCCGACGACCGTACGTACTCCAGGGCGGCGTTCGCCGCGACGCCCCACTGGCGTGCGATGCCGGCCAGGCCCTGGCGCAGCGGGCCGCCCAGGGCGCGCGCCGTCGCGGTGATCTCGCCGGTGATCTGCCCGAAGAACGAGTCCTGGACCGTGGACTTCAGGTTGTCGAACGCGGGCTTCAGGGCCCGGACTTCGCGGGCGGCGGCGCGGGCCTTCGGGGACAGGCCGTCCAACGCCTCGTTGAACTTCTCGGCGTCGTCGCCCAGGGCCGCGCCGAACGCGTCGCCCACGCCGGACAACGCGATCTTGAGACCGGCGAACGCGGTCACCAGGCCGGCCAGGGCCGCGGGCATCGCGGCGAGGATTCCGACCGTGGGGGCCAGGGCGGCGACGAGTCCGCCCACGGCCTGGGCTGCCGCGGCGGCGGCGATCCCGATCGCGCCGAACTTCAGCGCGGACGTGAGGATGCCGCCGACCCGGCCGGCGATACCGCCCAGGCGCCCCAGGGCGCCGGTCAGGGCGCGGGTGAAGGTGTTCCGGTCGACGTCCGGGTTAACCCGGACCCGGACCTCTGGCCGGCGCCGGGCCAGCTCGGCGTCCAGGCGCGTGAAGTCCGGGTCCAGGACCGCGCGGACGTCGATTTCCCAGTCTCGCCCGGCCAGGGTGTCCCGGATCGAGCGGAGCAGGACCAGGCCGCGGGCCCGGACGTCGATGTTCAGCGGGGGGAGGTCCCTGATCCCCTGGCGGATCTGGTTCCGCAGATCGCCGGCGCGGACGACGATCGGGACCTGGACGGCGCGGGTCGCGGCGAAGGCTTCGCGGACCTGGCGGATCGCCGCGGCGGTCTGGGGGTCCAGATCGATGCGGACCGCGCGCATCCCGCGTACGGCGTTGTTGATCGAGGTCCGGAAGCCGCGGGCGTTGGGCTCGACGTCGACCTGGACGGATTCGCCGGCCATGGCGTCGCGGACGCCCTGGCGTGCGGACGACCGAAAGCGGCTCGTGTCGGCTACGACGACGACTTCGGACGTGGCGATCGTCACCGGACTGGCTCCTGGTCCTGGGCGCGCGAAAGGCGGCCCCGGCCCAGTCAGCCAGCGGGTTTATCCCAGATTATCCCGATCGTCCATGTTGCAGTCGGGCAAGCATCGCTTGCCCGCGCGCCAGCTTGGCGTCGTGCCCCAGCTCCGCCGGCCCGGTGAACACGTCCCGGTGGAGGTCTTCCAGGTCCTCGGTCTTCTCGCACCCGGCCGCCGCCCAGGCCCAGCAGGACGCGGCGATCCGGGCCGCGGACGCGGTGCGCGGGTCGAAGCCGCGGGCGACCGCCCACGCCTCGTACTGCCACCAGTTCGCCGCGGCCCGGGCGGTCAGCCGGTGCGCCGCCCACCACGGCATCCCGTACACCCGGTGCGCGACCTGGTACGAGATCGCGCGGACCGCGCCGGCGTTCAGCGGGTCCAGCGGGTTGGCCATGCGCTCACGCCAGTACGCCGCCTGGTCCTCGGGGAGCGCGTTCGGGAACAGGGCCAGCCAGTTGTCCAGGGCGGCCCAGGTGGCGGCGCGCATCCCGGGCGGTTGCGGGAGCTCCACGGCCAGTTCCTCGTCGTCCAGGTCGACGTCGACGTGGACGACGTCGGGCGGCCCGAACGTGGTGAAGGTGACCGTTTCCGCGAACGCCGACATGGGGTCAGCCGCGGCGCGTGGCGGCGGTCTTCTTCGCCGCGGTCTTCTTGGCGGCGGTCTTCCGGGCGCCCTTCGCCGGGGCCTTCCCGCCGCCGGCCTTCGGGGCGGTGGTCTTCTTGACCGCGATCCGCCGCTGGGCGCGGTTGCCCTGGCCGGCCTTCAGGCTCTCGAAGTGCTTCTGGACCTCGGGTCCCCACTGCTCCATGCACCACCCGATGAGCCCGCCCATGGATTCCAGGCTGACGTCGTGGTTCGCCGGGTCGTCGAGCATGGCCAGGGCCTTGGGGGCGCCCTCGACGCCGAACACGGCCTGGATCAGGTTCCGCAGCTCCGGTTCCCCGAAGTCGCCGCCGTGTTCCTCCTGGACCTGGGCAAGTTGGTTCCAGACGGTGTCCTTCGGGCACTTCGCCCACATCGGGGTGTCCCCCACGCCCACGTACAGGTCCGCGGCGTACGACTTGGCGAAGTCCTTCGTACTGATTGCAACAGGCTGAGTCATGCGCCCCACTATGTCGGGGTCTGTGACCAGGCGCTAAGTCGGCCCGCCGAATCGCGCCTGGACCTGGACGCGTACCCAGTCCAGGGTCGCGCCGGCCTCGGCCGCGGACATGCCGCGCGGGCGCGCCTCGGGGAAGTCCGGGGGGTCGACGAGGCGCGCCAGGCGGACGCCGTCCAGGACGTCCGCGGGGCCCTCCAGGACCACGTCGCCGTCGCCGGGTAGGGCGACGATCCGGCACGCCTGGCCGACGCCCGGCACGGGCCGCATACGGATGGTGCGCAGCTCAGGGCGGGAACTCACCCTGGCGACGCTAGCGGCCGTCCCTGACAGGCCAGGGTGACCCGATCTCCAGGGACCGGCGCATGAACGGCTGCTTCCGCATACCGCGGACCGACTTCGCAAAGATCACTTGGCCGCCCAGCTCGAAGCGGAGCGCCTTCGACGTCCGCGGCGTGATGCGCCGGCCGCGCGGCCCGTACAGGCCGGTCCCCTGCTCCAGGTACTGGACCACGGGATCGTCGCTGAACACCCGGCCGCGGATCTGGCGGTTCGGGCGGATCTCGATATCGGAGTGGAACGACCGCGCGGTGGCGCCGGTGCGCTTGGGGCACTCGACCTCGACGGCGCGGAGCACGTTCCGGGTGACGTCCGCGACGAGGCGGCCGACCGGCCCGGTCGGGGAGTTCAACAGGGCGTCCATGCCGGCGGGGTCTTCGATCCACGATCTGGCCATATGCCCATGATGCGCCGGGGGCGGCCCGAGGCCGCCGCGCTCGGCGCGGGAGCGGCTTTCACCAGACGTGAAAGCCGCGGTTCCGGTACGTACCTACGTTCGTTCGGCATGGTCATGCCTACACGTTCAGGCCGCGCCGCCCTCCTTCGGGAGCGCCGCCACCTCCGGTTCGCCCACCGCCGCGACCGCCTTCCGGTACCAGTCCGCCGGCACCAGGACCGCCACTTCGTCGCGGTATCGCCGCAGCACGACCGCCCCCCGTACGCGCGCCTGGATCTGGGTCAGCAGCTTGCCCCAGCCCTTCCGCGCTTCCTCGCTCGTCATGACCTCTTCCATGGCGACGAGCGTACGGGACCCGTTGACTCTGGAGAACCCCAAAACACAACGTTTCTCAAGACACTTGAAAGTCAACGACTTTTGCGGTTGAGTGTTCCACGCAAGACGAAGGGCCGACCCGCAAGACCCGGTGATTCCAGCACCGGCGCGGGTCGGCCCAGCAAGACCGATCGTCCCTATTCCTCACAAGTCCTAGGGAGTCCTGGTCATGAGCCAGAGCGTACCGCCGCGGGTGCCCGCGGCCCGACCCGCGCCCCAGTCGCGCGAAGCCCAGAAGACCAGCGAGGCCGCTACGCGGATCGCGTCGGGGGGTGGCCGGTGATGGGCATCCTCCGCCGCTCCACGCCGTCCGGCGCCGTCTCCACGGCCGACCCCGCGCGGGTCCGGTCCGCCCGGTCCGCCCTGTCGTCCTTCGCCAGGGACGCCGGCCCCGTCTCGACCTGGACCGACGAGCAGCGCACCGAACACGGTCGCCTGGTCTCCGAGGCGCAGCACGCGGAACTGGACATCGACTGATGGCCGCCGCCACCGGCAGCGAGCCGGACACCGGCCTGGTCCACGAGCTGGTCGACGCCGTACGCGACCAGGCCGGCGTCCCGGCCGACGAGTCGTACCGCATCCCGGGCGGGACGTTCACCCCGCCCGCCCCCACCCCCGAGCCCCAGACCCCGCACCGCTGAAGAACGGAGAGATAGGCACCATGGCCCCCGACGCCGCACCCGCCAAGACCAGCAAGGCCGACGAACCGCCCGCCGTACGGGTCGTGACCGCCGAGGACGCCGAGAAGGCGCGCAAGGCGATCGCGGACCTGGAACGGATCGAACGACTCGTGACCACGGTCCTGGTGATCCTGGGCGTCGGGGGCCTCATCTTCACCGCGGTGAACGTGACGATCTTCGCCACGGAACACCACGTCCACTGGGCCATCGCGTGGATGCTCGACCCGCTGGTGTCGATCAGCCTCCTGGCGGCCCTGTTCATCGACGGGAGGCTGGCCGCCCACGGGTACCGCCCGGGCGGGTGGCCGTTCGTCCTCCGCTGGTTCGCCGGCATCTCCACGTGGCTGATGAACTGCTGGGGGTCGCTGTACCCCGATGCGGTGTTCACCGGATGGCCCGCGAACCCGGACCCGGCCGGCCTGCTGCTCCACTCCGTGATCCCGGTCCTGGTCATCGTCCTGGCCGAAGCGGGGGCGGGGTACCGGAAGTTCGCGGTCAACCGGAAGGCCATCCACCTGGCGACGCTGAGTGACTGGCGCGACCAGGAGAACGCGCGGATCAACCGGGAGCGCGAGGAGCAGCGCGCCCGCGAATCCGCGGCCAACGCGGCGGCGGAGGCGGAGCGGAAGCGCGCCGCGGAGCTGGCCGCCGAGGAGAAGCGCGCGGCGATCGAGGCCCAGAAAGCGCGGGACCTGGCCGACGCGAAAGCGCGGGAGATCCGCGCCCAGGAAGAGGCCGACGCGCGGCGCGCGGAGCGGGAGCGTAGGGCCGCGGAAGCGCGGCGCGCCCAGGCCCTGGAGGACGAGGAACGGCGCAACACCGCCGAGGCGGACAAGGCCCGGCGGGAGCAGGAAGCGCGGGAGCGCCAGGCCCGGATCGACGGCGAAAACGCGGAGCGCGCCGCGCGGCTCGCCGCGGAGGCGAAGGAACGCGACGCGGAGCTGGAGCGGCAGCGGATCTTGGCGGAGGCCCAGGCCACGGCCACGAAGACCGAGGCCGAAGCCGCCGCCGAGGCGGAGCGGCTTCGGGTCGCCGCAGAGATCAAGGCGCAGGAGGAAGCCCGCGAGGAGCGCCGGAAGGCCGCGGAAGCGCGGCGGGCACAGGCCGCGGAACCGACCGCGATTCCGGGCGCGGAAGCGACCGCGAAAACGCGGAAGCTGTCCGCGGTTCCGGGGTCGCGGAACGCGGAGGCGGAAGACGTCCGCGGCGCGGAAGCGAAGCGGAAGCAGATCGAGGAAGCCACGTTCGAGGCCGCGGTTCTGGTCCTCCTCGACTCCGCGCCGACCCGGAAGGAGTTCGCCGCGCAGTACGGCCGCGGGGAGACCTGGGGCCGCGATCGGTACGCCGACGCCGAACGCCTGATGGCCGAAGACGCGGACTTCGCGGCTCGCGTCCTGGTCGAGGCCGAGAAGCGCACGGACCCGGTACCCGCTCACTCCGCGTGATCAGTAGGCCGCCGGTAGGTGGTAGTCGGCGGCGGTAGGGAAGGCACCCCACCCCTTGGGGGAGCGGGGCGAAGTCACCCCACCGCCGCCGGCCACGACCCCCCGGAAACCCACTTTCACCAGACGTGAAAGTGCGCCCCTTGCACCGCCCATACGTTCAGGTACGCCCCCCAGATCATGGAGTGATTCCCCATGCCGCTGCGGCACCCCCTTGACTTCTTCCGTCCCCGGGACGACGACGACCAGCCGCGCACGGTGACGTACTACGCCCCCCGCCGGCGGCCGGTCGACCCGCGGGAGGTCCCCGCCGACGACCAGGACCAGGACGTCCGCCAGGTCGTCGGGGGCCAGCTCCCCGCCGGGTTCGACTGGGCGCCGCGGCCCCCGCTCCTGACCCTGATCGACGGCGGCGACCCGACCGCCCCGGGCCTCGACGAGATCGAGGCCGGCCACCGGGTCCGCGCGGCGATCGCCCGGTGGGGGGTGAGCGCGGCATGAGCACCGATCAGGCCGAAGCCGCGGCCCCCGCCGTCGAGGAGGCGCCGGCCGCCGAGGCGAAGACCACCCCGAAGCGGGACGTCGACGACTTCCTGGCGGACCTGGACGACGTCCTGGCGACGTCGGCCGCGCCGACGATCCCGGCCCCGGCCACGGAGCAGGTCCCGGACGCTGCGGCGACGATGCCGGACGTCGATCTGGACCTGGACGTGGTGGAACCGGAGCCCGAGGCGCCGGCCGCGCCCGCCCCGGCGCCCGAGCCGACCCCGGCCCCACACGCGGACTGGTGGAACGACGTCTACAAGGACGACCGGGCGGACCAGGACACGTTCACCGGGAACGCGCCCAGCGCGCCCGTGGCGGCCCCCGCGCCGCCGCGGCCCGACTATGCCCCGGACGTTCCGGCCGCCGCCGCGCCCGCGCCCGCCGAGGACGACGACCAGGACCAGGTCGCCGTCGAAGCCGAGGACGCCGACGACGAGGAGCCCGCGCCGAAGCGGCGCCGGTGGTCGCTGCGGAAGCCGGGCCAGGACACCGCGGACGACGAGGCCGACGACGACGAGGAAGACGACGACGCCCCGGCGAAGGCCCCGAAGGTCCAGAAGACCAAGGGGAGCGGCGGCGGCCAGTCGGCGGCCGGTAAGGAGTTCAAGGCCGCCGCCCAGGCTGCCACCAGCGGGTTCCTTCACTCCCAGCGCGGCGGGAAGGCCGTGTTCGCCGCGTCCGCGTTCGGCCTGGGCTGGGGCCTCCACCTGGACGACCGGGTCACGGACCTGATGGTCCACGCCCACCAGTACGCGATCCCCATCACCGGGTGCGCGCTCCTCGGCGGCCTGGTGTGCCTGGCCACCGGCACGAAGGGCGGTGCCGCGATCTTCGTCGGGTCGCTCGGCCTGATCACCGCCCTGACCATGGTCGACCCCGCCCGCGTCGTCGGTGGCGGCGTGGCCCTGGGGTGCTTCACCGCGTACCGCTTCCTCCGCCGGTGGCTCGGCAACTACGGCGACCAGTGGCCGTGGAAGGCCGTCACGTGGTTCGCGTTCGTCCCCACCGCGGCGTCCACCGTCGCGGTCCTCCTGTACGGCACCAACTAGAGAGATAGGCAGATCACAGACATGGGCCAGATTTTCGGGGCGATCGGCTTCACCGGTGGCGCGGTCGCTATGACGGCGCTCTTGATCGTGGGCGCGATGGGGAAGTGGAAGATCAAGCTGTCCCATGAGGGCGTGATCGGGGTCGCCTTCATCACGGGGCAGTTGTACGCGTCGGCCGGCGAAACCTTCGCGTTCGTGGGCGACATGAGCGGCGGTCTGTCCCAGGCGATCCAGAACAGCTTCGGGTCCGGGGCCTCCTTCGGCGCCGGCGCGGTCGCCATTGTGATGTGCATCCTCCTGTACGGCCTGAAGCCGTCGAAGTTCAGGAACGGGCTCTTGGCGCTCATGCTGCCCGCGATGTTCACCGCGGCCGGCGGGATCTTCGCCATCGTCACGCACGTGATCAGCAACCTGACTGGAACGGTGGTGGCCTGATGGCGGTGAACCTGGTCAAGCCCGACCCGGGCGGCGACGACGAGGACCTGGCGGACGTCGTCGAGCTGGTGGCCGTCGACGGCCTGGTGGACGACGAGGGCGTGGCGGCGGAGCAGCCGTCACGCCCTCGGGCGTTGGTGGCCCAGCTCCTCGAGTCCCTGGAGCGCCACGCGGACACCCCGCGGGCGCCCGGGCGGTCCATGACGCTGCCGGACCTGTCCGCGTATCACGCGTTCGACCGCCGCGGCCTGGTCGCCGTACGGACCGGGTCGGTGATCCTGCTCCGCGGGACCTGGACCCTGACGCGCCGCGGCTGGGTGCTGGTCGTCACCGGCGTACGCAAGGCGAGGGGGAAGGGGTCGAAGTCGGCCACGAAGCCGTCGTCCGGCGGGGACACTGAGGGGGCCGCGAAGGCGAAGGGGCGCGGCGGGAAGTCGGCCCCGGCGAAGGGGACCGGCGGGAAGTCGGCCCCCGCGAAGAAGTCGAAGGGGGGCAAGAAGGCCCCGGCGAAGTCGGAGATCGGCACCGGGAACCTGATCGTGGGCGGCGGTCTCCTCGTCGGCCTGGGCGCCATGTTCGTGGTCAAGAACGTGGTGCCGGCCGTGGGCGGCGCGGCGACGGCGGTAGGGGACTGGGTGGCCGACCACCCCGTGGACCTGATCCGCGGCGGGGCCGGGTTCTTGATCGTTTTCGTGGTGGTCGCCTGGTTCGTCGGGGCGGTCGCCATGTCTGGCGAAGATCACGAAACGGAAGATCACGACGGGGGAGCGGACGAGGAGACCGCGGAAGCGGAATCCCCCGGTGATCACGAAGAGGGTCAGGGGAGCGGGGAAGTGGAAGCCGAAAAGGCCGGTGGGGAAGTGGCGCATCCGTCCCCCGAAGAGGTCGCCGCGGCGGAGCGGATCAAGGTGTACGACTGGGTCCGGGGGAGCATCAAAACGCGGGGGAATGGCACCGCTGTTCACCTCCGGGAACTGGCCCTGGACACCCTCCCCGAGGGGGGCGACATGCGGTCGGAAATCGGCCGGGTGAGGGCCCTCCTGGCGGCCCACCAGATCACCGTCCGGGACGGCGTGAAGGCCCCCGCCTCGGACGTCGACGGGGCCACCCGTAACCGGCCCGGAGTGCACCGCTCAGACCTTCCCCAGTCCTTCACTCCCCTGCCGTCCCAGGGGTCGAACCTGGTCCACCTACTTCCGGTAGGTCAGCCCTCTGACCTGCAATAACTACCGCCGACCTACCGGCCGCCTACTCGACGAGTAGGCGGCCTACCGGTCCACCAGCGGACGTTCCGGGCCCCGGTCCGGAGCGTGCGCCGGCCGACCGGCCGACCGAAGAAGGGAGCGGACCGACGTGTCCATGTTCTGGTGCCCCACGTGCAAGTGCGCGTACCCGCACGGCCCCGAGGGGCCGGCCGTCGCGCTCGAAGCGCACACCGAAGCACGGCACGACGGGGACCGCTCCCCCGAAGGCGGCGTACGACCGATCACTGGCCGCCAGGTGGTGATCGCGTTCGTGGCCCTGGTCGTCCTGGCCTGGGCGGCGCGCGCCTTCGGATTCGGGCAGTAGCACTCCCTAACCGGAAGGAACCGACCGTGGCGAGCAGCAACGCCCCGACGGGTAAACGGAATCTGACACTGGCCGCCCGGGGTGGTGGTCAGTCGTGACGGTGTTCATGTCCGACGTGGCCCACGACCGGGCCGACATGCGGCACGGGTACCCGCGCAACCGCACGGACCGGACCGCGTCCTTCGCTCTGTTCACGCCGCTGGGCGACGACGACCAGCCGGTGGTCGACCAACCGGCGGTCCAGGTCGCCGGCCGGACGCGGATCACGACCCGCTGGATCGGCTCGAAGGCCGCCGACCCGGACCTGGCCAACCATGCCGTGGTCACCGTCGACGACCGCACGAAGTCCCGCGAACTCCTGTCGTGGATGCGGTGGCGCATCGAGACGTGGGAGCACCACGGCGCCGACCCGGCGACCGGCTGGACCTGGACGTCCACGTACGCGGTCGCCGTCGACGGTGCCCTGTCGACGCCGTACTGGGTGGAGCTCGAAGGCGTGTCGGTGGCGGTGGCCGCCGGGTACGGCGAATCACGGTCCGGGGTCGAGGCCCCGGCCTGGATCACCCAGCAGTGGACGCCGCCCGCTCCACCGGCGGAGGCGGCGGCGGGTCATCCGTCTTCGGACGCCCCAGGTTCGCCGTGATCCGGAGGACACGACCGACGCACCCGCCCACCGGGCCGACCGGCTGGGCGGATTGGACGACCACCTGACGGCCGTCCAGCACATCGCAGCACGACACCGCGTACTCGAGTAGCGCGGCGTCCCAGGCCCCATCTGCCGCGGCGTTCGTCCGCTCCTGGCAGGTGGGGCCGTCCTCTCCCCCGGTCGGGACGCACCGGTACACGCCGAGTTCGATCGTGATCCGCCACCGCGTCGCCGGCACCGCGCACGACGAGCCGAAGCCCTTCCGCGGCTGGGCCGGGTTGGCGATGTTGTCGCGCTGGACTTCGCGGACCCAGGCCACGCCCTGGCCCGGGCGCTGCTCCCCGTCTTCGGGGTCGCACTCGCAGTCGCACCGGTCCATGGGCGGCCGGTGGTCGCCCTCGAACCACATACAGCAGCAGGCCGGCCGCCCGGCGTCGACGAGGACGCGGCACAGGCACGACGCCAGTCCGACCATGAGTTCTTCCAGGGTCTTGTCGCCCTGCGTGGGGGGTGTCATCGGCAGTCCGGCCCGTTGTAGAAGCGGTGGGTAGGAAGGTCCGGGGTCGTCACGGTCGGGACGGACCGGTGGCCGTACGGGTTCACGAGGCCCAGCCAGTCGTCGACGGAGTCGAGGCCGGTCCCCTGGCGCGGCCAGTCGGTCAGGATCTCGTACGTGACGCCCTCGCGCTGAACGGACCGGACGCGGCCGGGGAGCGCGCACTTACGGCCGCACAGGTTCTTGAACAGCTCGCACGCCAGGACGGACACCGCGCGGAGCGCGTCCGGGTCGTCCTCGGGGTTCCGGCCGCGGAGGTACCGGACGCTGAACGTCCCGGGCTCGGTGTCCGGCTGGGTCATGTCCTGGCAGTCGGGCCAGCACAGGCCGGCGCCGCGGCGGACCAGCTCCCCCGCGGCGTTCACGAAGTAGGTCGCCGGGTCGACCAGGTCACCGTCGATCTTGACGGCCACCACGGAGTCGACGGGGCCGGGGAGCGCGAGCTTGCAGACGGACCCGCACGCGCAGTCCTCGGCGCAGCCACAGGCCCGGTTGAACATCTTCCCGCCCCAGACGTACGGGTCCAGGACGCCGCCGGCGTACGGCGACTGGAGCGGCCACCGGTCCCACGGGTCCGACCCGGTCCCCGGGCCGCATGGCTGGTTGCACGGTCGTAGTACCTCCTCGCACAGGCCCCAGCGTCCGGCGGTCAGGCGGCGGAGCCGGTCCGAGGCGATCCGGACCGCGCGGGCGGCGCGGTCCTTGTCGGCCTGGGGTGCGTCGTCGCCGGGCCAGTCCGGGCAGCACTCCGGGTCGACCGGCCACGGGAGGCACCGGCACGGGGCGTCCGCGGTCATCTGGCGGCCCCGGACGGGGTGGTGGTGGTCATGGTCGGGGCCTCCTCGTGGGGGCGCCCCCGGGCCCCGGTGTGGGTCCGGGGCCGGGGGGCGCCAGTCGGGTTACGCGGTGGTCGTGCCGGTCGCGGTGGTGGCGGCGGACGTACCGCCGTCGCCGGTGGCGACCACTTCCACCTCGTATTCGGTGGACGGCTCCAGGCCGGTCAGGGCCAGGGTCCGGTCCGCCGCGGCGGCGGCCAGGGGCTCGGACCAGGTGCCGGTGTCCGCCGGGGTGCGGTAGCGGACGGCGAAGCCGGTCGCGTCGCCGTCCGTGGCGCCGGTGCCCTTCGTCCAGGTCCAGTTCACCGTCAGGCCGTCCGCGGTCGGGTCCACGGCCTCGACCGTGGCCGGCGCCGCCGGCGGGTTCACCTCGGCCGCGGACGTCGTGCCCGTGCCCAGGGCCGGGTCCGACTTCGCGCCGGGGGCGACCGCGACCACTTCCAGTTCGTATTCGGTGCCCGCGGTCAGGCCGGTGATCGGCAGTTCCCGCGCCGCCGCGCCGGCGGTCTGGACCGCCGACCACGTCCCGGTCCCGGCCGGGGTGCGGTACCGGACCTCGAAGCCGGTCGCGGCCGGGCCGTCGCCCTGGGCCCAGGTCCACGTCGCCGTCAGGCCGGTGGGCGTGGGGTTCGAGCCGGTGACCGCGGTCGGCGCGGCCGGCGGCGTCGCCGGGGTGCCGGTCACGGTGACGACCTGGCGCGTGGTGTACGACGCCTTGTCGTCGCGCTTGGCCACGACGGTGTACCGGTTCGGGCCCGGGTAGTCGTGGATCAGCGTCGCCGTGCCGGACTCGTCGACGGTGACCTGGTTCGACTTCCCGTCGCCCCACGTGATGGTCGCGGTGCCGGACGCCTGGGACGGGAGCGTGACCACGGCCGACACCCGGTACGGGAACTCATCCGTGGGCGTCGGCGTCACTTCCAGTTCCGGCCGGTCGGGCGGGAGCGGGATCGTGACGGTCTTCGTCGCGCACACGGCGGCATCCTGCTTGTCGCACACCGTGATCGTGTAGTCCTGGGGCGGCGTCTCGGGCGCGTACTTGTGCTCTACGGTGCGCAGGTCCGCGACCTCCTGGGGCGGCGTCCCGTCGCCCCAGTCGACCATGACCGGGCCAAGCCCGGCGTTGTCGACGCGGAGCCGAACCGTGTTGCGCGGGTCCTCGGTGGCCACACCCTCGACGAACAGCGTCGCCGGGTCCGGGACGGGCCGCGGGACGTCCTGGCAGTCGCAATCCATCTCCGGGGGCGCCACGGTGGTGACGATCACGCCCATGGGCTCGTCGGGGTTCAGCGGGACGGCGAGCGGCGCGGGGACGCCGTTCACGATCTCGACGTTGTACGGGCCGCGGCCCCAGCGGGAACCGTTGCGGGTCTTGCCGGTGGTCACGAAGTTGATCGAGTCCTCACCGCCGATGGTGATCTCACCGGGCGTTCCGCCGGCGATCCACGGCAGCGGGATGTACACCCAGGCGCCCGATCCCTCCTCGCCGGTGCACGCGTCGGCGGCGCCCTCGACCTGGGCCCAGACCTCCACGGCGTAGCCGCGGGAGCAGTCGACGGAGTTCGACGCGTAGTACCCGATCACCTCGCCTTCGTCGTTGCGGCGGAGGCGGTACGTCGGGTTGATCATCTCGAACGCGGCGAAGTTGATCGCACACCACGTGATCTCGACGGTCCACCACTTGACGGTGTCGCAGCCGGGCCGGCTGTAGCAGTTGCGGCCCGCGAAGTTGACCTGGCTCTTTTCCTCGCCCTCCTCCACTTCGGGGGTGAGCTTGATCGACACCAGGCCGTCCGTCACGACGGCGTTGCACTCGCCGTACACGGGTCGGCCGCACGCGTCCACGCGCGTGATTCTGATCCGGTCGCCTTCAACGATCGTGGGACAGATCGCCATCTGGGGGTCTCCTTACGCCTGGGCGGTCTGGCCGCTCACGGAGTGGTGGGGGCGGGGGTACAGGGGCACGGGGCGGCCTGGATCGCCATAGCCAGACAGTCCGCGGTGATGACGTAGGTCCGTTCAGCGATCGCGCCGCGGCGGTTGGTCTTCACGTCGAACGCCTCGTGGCTGAACACCTCGCTACGGCGGTACACCGGCTGACCGGTGGCGAGCAGCCACCAGCCGTTCGCGGGCGCCGCGGCGCCGGCCGGGCCGGTCTGGTCCTTGTAGCCGGCGGCCGGGATGACGATCGAGCCGTACGGGGTCCGCAGGACGTTGCGGTCCACCGTGACGATCTGGAGCTGGGCCAGGTGGACCAGGGCGCGGATCGGTACGTGGATGAAGACCTGGCCCGCGTAGCGGACCGCGGCTTCCTCCTCCAGGTAGCCGATCGCGTCGTCCAGGCCGACGACGTCGCCGGGGTGGAGCTCCACCAGGTCTTCGCGGGCCATCTGCATGGCCCAGAACCGTTGTTCCACCTGGAGGTCTTCACCGCGGGCCAGAGCCGCTTCGGCTTCGGCCGGCGCCGGGAACACCGGGGACTGGCAGTCCACCCCGGACGTGATGGTGAACGGGGCGCCCTCGACCCGGGTCGGGTCGAAGCGCTGGACCTCCTTGTCCCAGTCCTCGACTTCGCCGGCCTCGTTGGTCGGTGGGCACCAGCCGTCCACGTAGCCGGTACGCAGGTTGCAGTTCGACGACCAGTAGTCGACGCCCCGTTCCCAGCGGCCGTCCGCGTCGCCGGGCGCCTCGGGGATGGACCCCAGCAGCGTGTACCGGCGGGGCGTGACGACGGGGGCCTGTACGGGCGTACGCGGTACGAACACGGTCGGCGGCGTGGTCATGGGGTGCGGCCTCCTGGCAGCCGTAGGGGGCGGGCCCCCGCCCGGCGCGCGGCGGCGCGGGGCGGGGGTGCCAGGGGTCGGTTACTTCTTGTTCGACGAGGCGCGGAGCGCGGCGGGCTCGGCGGCCGTGGTCGATCCGGTCGCGGTCGCCGCGGCGGACTTCGTGCCACCGCCGCCGGTGGCCACCACCTCGACTTCGTACTCCGTGCCGGCGGTCAGGCCGGACAGGGTGGCGGTCCGCGCCGAGGCACTGACCGACCGCGGGGCGGACCAGGTGCCGGACCCGGCCGGGGTGCGGTAACGGACCTCGAAGCCGGTCGCGTCGCCGTCCGTGGCGCCGGTGCCCTTCGCCCACTCCCAGGTGACGTCCAGGGTGTTGGCGGTCGGGTTCTCGACGGCCACGGCGGTGGCGGCGGCCGGCGGGTTCGGCGGGGTGGGCGGGGTGCACTCGATGACTTCCTGGCCGCCGGACACGCCGTTGGGGCACAGGGGGATGTCGTACAGGTACTTCAGGCCGCACCTGGACGTGAGGCACCACATGTCCTCAATGAACATGCGGACGCGCTTGTTCTTCTGGAGGTTCGCGCGGTCGTACACGGCGTCGAGCTGCACGGACGGGCCTTGGATCGCCGTGAAGGACCCGGCCTGGTACAGCAGGATCTGAACCGATCCGGGCCACTGGGTCGGGACGACGTCGCCGCCGATCGGGGACGTCGGGTCCACGCCGGCGTCCTGGAACTCCCACACGTACTGGAGCCGGATTCCGCGGGCGGCCAGCCACCGGTCCACGTCGGCGTCGGTGACGCTCCACCGGTCCTGGATCGCGTTCTTCTTGGACAGGTCCGCGCGGAGCACGGCGCGCAGCCACACGGGCGCGATGCCCTCGAAGGTCGTGTTCCGGGCGAGCCGCTTCCGGGCCCGGAGGTGCTCCACCTGGAGTTCGAGGAACGAGAGGATCGACTCGAACAGGCCGGGGCCGTGGGCGCGGAGCTGGTCCACGCTGATGACGGTGGAGCCGCCAGAGTCGGCCGTCGTCAGGTCCAACATCTTCTTGATGCGCTTCGCGTTCAGGCCGCGGCGGTAGATGTTCAGGCCCTGGGCGATCGCGCGCTGGATCTGGGAGTCATCGACCCTGCTCAACAGGATGTTGTCGATGATGCAGAACGAGCAGGCGTCGAGGATGCACTGGTCCCAGCCGTCCGCACACGGGATCTCGACACACGGCTTCTCGAACGCGGCGCCGCCCATGTCGGCCTGCGTGAAGCAGAACGGCGTGTCCTTGAACAGGTCCGCATAGTCGGGGGTGTGGGGCCACATGACCCCGCCCTTCGTGGTCGTGATGGTGGGGAGGTCCACCATCCCTTCCAGCGTCGCTTCGAGCGGGCAAAGCTGGTTGATGATCTCCATCGGGGAGCACCAGGCGTAGCCGAAGCCGGTCACGTCGGGCGCGGCCTGGACGCCGAGGCCGGGCGCCGGCGTCGACGCGGTCAGGGTGCCGGACGCCTGGCCCTGGAGCGCGGCGACGAGCGAGCCGCCCGGAAGAAGCCGTTCGTTGGCGACGTCGTCCAGCTTGTGCCAGTCGGCCATCTCGTTTTCGATCAGGGTCCGCGGGTCCACGGTGCGGTTGAACGTGGCGATCCCGGCGCGCCCGCCGCCCTGGCCGTGGCGGGACAGGCTCTGGAACTTCGCCGCGGCGGCGGACACCAGGGCGCCCATGCTCGGGAGTTCCTGACCGCTGAAGAACCCGGGGATATCCGAGCTGGCCACCATGCTGTAGCGCTCGGGCTGAATCCCCTGGTTCGCGGGAAGGACCGTGCCTTCGTGGACCTTCCGCGCGCCGGCGCGGTCGGTGTTCGGACGGACGCCGCCCAGCGGGGTACGGCCCTTCGGCTTCGAGCCGCCGGACGCCGCGACGACCGCGGCCGTGTCGGTGCCGGCACCGTCACCGGCCGGGGCGCCGCCGCCGTCACCGTCACCGGACGCCGCGGGCGCGGCCGGGGTGGCGGCCGGCGCGGGCTCGGCGTCGGGGGCGCGGGTCGCCTTGATCTTCTCCGCCAGGGCGGCGGCCGTCGCCTTGCGGGCCTCTGCGGCGCGCGCCTGCTCGATCTGCTCGGCGCGGTCGTTGATGCCCTCGGAGACCTCGGCCAGGGTGCCGAGGTATTCCACCTGCTCGTCGGTGATCTCGTCGTCCGGGTTGACCGCGGTCGACTTCTGGCGGACACCCTCCGCCAGGTCCGCCAGGTCCACGTCGTCTTCGGCGACGGCCGCCGCGATGATGGTCCGCCGCTGGTCGGCGGCGTCGTCGGCGTCGGCCGCGACCTCCCGGAGCTTCGCCAGAAGGTCGTCAAGGTGCTTCGCCACTGGTGGGGCCTTTCTGTGCAGCGTGAACTACACGCCAGGCCCAGACAGCCATCAGCGGATGAAACCAGCATATACAGGACAATCAGCCGTACGAAGGGTCGGGCACGCCCGCCGTCCCCCGCCGGCATGACGGAGGCCCGCGGCGGGGAGCGATCCGCGCGCGGGCCTCCGGGTTCACGGGGCGATCACGCCAGGGGAAGCCCGCTTTCCCGGTCGACCTTCTGGGCCCGGCCCCCCAGGACCTTCACGGCGCCGTCCGCTTCCTCCTGGGTGTTGTAGTCGGTGTACCCGTCGCCCGGCCCGTACGTCGGCTTGTCGACGGCCCAGTGACGGAACTTCACGTTCGTGGACGACGTGTTGTACGAGTACGGCGACGCACTGGACGGCGGCGGCACCGCCGCCGTCACGGTCACATTCCGGCTTCGGCCGGACCCACAGTTGCAACCCACCAGGGGCCTCCTTACTTCATCCTCGCTTCGGCCTTCTTGGCCTCCCACTGCGCGACCGCCTGGCACGCCTGGGCACGGGTCTTGCCGGTCACCTTCTGGACCCCGGGGAAGTTCAGGCCGTCCGGGTTCGCACAGGCTTTCTTCACCACGTTGACCGCGGTAGCGATCGCCCGGGACTCGTCCATCCCCTTCTTCTTCAGGTGGTCCGCGATGCGACGGACGTATGCCGGAAGGTGGCCGGTGCCGGTCTGCTGGACCCAGTTCTTCCCGGCCGCCGTGACCGTGCCGGCGTCGCCGTCCGCCGCCGCGGCGTCCCCCTCGACCGGAGCCGGGGCCGCCGCGGCGACGATCGCCTTCATGTCCCGTTCGACGGTGGCCAGGTCCTCGTCGCTGGGGTCCTCCGCGACGGCGACGGCCGCGACCAGGGCGGCCAGGTCCTCGTCCAGCTCCGCCAGGTCCTCGTCGACGGCCGCGGCGTCGACGACCGCCTGGGCCTCCTCGACCACGGCCTGGTCCGCCGCCCCGGCGTTGCAGCCGCACCCGCCGGCCTCGGTGCGCGCG
>NZ_JBITKT010000015.1:0-26902 GCF_044461265.1 Streptomyces sp. NPDC049879
CCCCCGCGCGGGGGGGGGGGGGGGGGGGGGGGGGGGCCCCCGCGGGGGGGGGGGGGCGGGGCGCCCGGGGGGGGGGGGGGGGCCCCCCCCCCCCCCCCCCGGCCCCCCCCCCCCCCACGGCCCCGGCCCCGGCCCTCCCCCGACCACGCCAGCCACCCCATGGGCCCTCTTCCCCAGCCGCCGAACCTCCTGCTCTCGCACGTCCACTGTCATCCGCATCAATCTCGCGCCCAGCCGACTGCCTTCACGACTCAGCCGGACAGCACCACGAAACCAAACCTCTTCTATTCGCCCGCTCGTTCTCCTGTTCCCCTTTCAGCAGGAATACGGGAATTCTCTCCACCCACCCCCGATATCCAAAGGTCCCCGCAGGACAGGCCACTTGGACCCCGGAACCGTCATCTCAGCTAAGGTCAGGGGCGCTGGAGATCGACAGCGCAGGTCAGGACCAGTGCACTACGCTGCGGCGAGCAGGCCCCGCGTATACGCAAACGTATATCTAGCGCATGGGCAGCGTAGACCCCGAGAACGCGGAAGGCACCGATGACCAAAAGCAGCACCACGACCCGGAGCGCGCTGACCGCCCGGGATCTCGAATTCGCCCAGTGGATGGCGAAGTGGCGCGCCGTTCAGCGTGACCAACTGCAACGCGAATTCGACCGGCGGGACGGAAGGACACGACGGAAGGAGGTCTACGAACGGCGGCTCCGGGCGTTGCGCGCCGCGCAGCTTGTCGAGTGGGACACGCCGCTCGGCCGACCTGGTGTGCACTGGCTGACCCAGAACGGGATGAAGTTCGCCGGGGTACCGGGCACTCCGGCGCGGTGGTCGCACGCAGAGCTGGTGCACGACCTGGCGGTGATCGACCTCGCCCATCACCTCCAGGACCTCCAGCCGGCCCACACGGTGGTGACCGAGCAGGAGATCCGCCGGGCCGAACCGGGGCCTGGCACGGGGCCGGGAGCGCGGCTCCGTGCCGACCTGGAACTTGGTGTCGGGCGGGCGAAAGGCGGGCGGGCCTATCCCGACCTCGCCTCGATCGGCCCGGACAGGTCTGGGGTGGAGCGGACCTGGCTCCACGAGTACGAGCGCACTCAGAAGGGGCGGCAGCGGCTCGTCACCATCATGCTCGCGTACATCTACGCCCGACACGTCGACGGCGTCGCCTACTGGGTACCGCCGGAGCTGGTGGCACCCACGCAGGCCGCCGCCGACGAGGCGAACGACAAGGGTGAGAGGGAGGGCTTCCGCCGGTGCATCACGGTCCGCCCATGGCAGTCCAGTCCGTCGTGACCTGCTACCGGAAAGCAGCGCGCTTCAGGTTCAGGCGTTTGCGTGGATCTCCCGGGCTCTGTGCAGTGTCCTCTGCGCCGTGCGCTGGGGCAGGGAGTAGGCGGTCATGACCGATGCGACGGTCACCGGTACCGGTCCGCGGAGGAGTTCGGCGACCTCGCGTGCGCGCTGCTCGGCCGGGGATGCCGCACGGGGCTTGCTGTCCTTCGTGCCGCGGGGCCGGCCGCTGGGCTTGGGGTTGGCCGACGGCGGGTTGTCACGGCGCTCCTCGATGACGCGACGGGACCACCACCGGCGCCCGTGCCGTTCTTGCCCCTGGTCTGCCTGTCCGCGTCCCGCGTACGCCCGGAGGGTCTTCGGATGGATTCCGAGAATGGCCGCTGCCTCGTCGGCGGTGAGCAGGTCGTCGGGGTGCGGGGGGAGGGGGACATCGGGGATGGACTCACCTGCCAGGCACGCTCGGACCTGTGCCAGGTCGTAGACGATCACCCGGTTGCCGCCGGTCTGGCTGTCATGGACCGGGGTGAGCGTGTCGCGGATGAGCGTGCCTTCCCGGCTCTTCCGCCAGTTGGCCAGGGTGAAGCCTTTGTTGGCGGCGAGTTCGGACTCGGTTGTGCTCGGCCGGCCTCGGGGGATCATCGCGGAGCGTCTCCAATGTACGGTTGATCGGTCGTCTCTGGACGGCAGGGAGGGGGCCAGCGGATGCCGAGGCCGTGTACGTCCGTGCACGGCGAACCGCTGGCTCCGTCTCCTCTCCCGGGTCAATAAGAACTGTACAGCCAGTCTGTCCGCAGCTCGCCGCCGACTATACGTTTGCCTATACGTTTGCCTGTGCGCGGGCTCTCCTCCTCCGCTCCGCTTATCTCCTGGCTGATGCACGTCTCACCTGCAAGAACACGCTGTGGGTCGAGCTGACCTGAGGTGGGAAAGGGCGTCAGGCCGGGGCGTTCTGTGCTGAGGGGTCATCGAAGGGGGCACGGAAGGCGGCTCCTGCTGGCCGTGCGGGTAAGGAACGCGACACAGCAGTGGAGGGAGAGGGCCGGGATGAGCGGCCGGCGGAGGAGTCCCCGGTGCTGTTCGGCGCGCACCGGGCCCGGCCGTGACGATGCCTGTCCGCGCCGGGCAGTGCCGGGGCAGCGGGGGTCTGGGGGGCGGCGAAGCCCCCCAGCGGCCGCCGGGCTTCCGTGGCTGCTGTTCAGAGGCGGACCAGTCGGACGGCGGTGACGGTCAGGACGTCCCGGCTGACGTAGTAGGTGACGAACATTCCGTCGACGGTGGCGTCGCGGCGGTCCTTGTCGTGCGGCTCGACCGGGGTCGAGCCGTGCTTGTACGGGTCACGGCCGAGCGTGCGGCTCATCTCCTTGTCGAGCCGGGCGCGGCGCTTGTCGGGGAGCTCAGCGCGGGCGGTGTGTGCTTGTCCCGCGTACGCGATGCGGTAGGCCGCCACTACGCCCCGCCCGTCTCGTCGGCGTAGGTGACGCCGGACAGGTCGCCGGCGCGCAGCTTCGCCAACGTGGCCTGGTCCTCCTCCTCCGCGCCGGGCACGGTTTCCAGGGCGCGTCGTACCAGCCACTGCTGCAGGCCGCGTACGGGGATGTGGCGCAGGTCTGCCTCGAACGCGGCGCGCTGCTCCTCGGGCAGTGCCTCGCTGATCGCCGCGATGGTGCCGGGCAGCTGCACCTCCTGGCCGTGGACGGTGGTGGTCGATCCGGCGGGGGCGGGGCCCGGCAGGTCGTCGTCATGGGGGGCCGTGGTCACGAGGGTTCCCTTCCGCTTGTCGTGGGGGTCGCGACCACGGTAGACGGCGCGCAGGCGGTACCCAGGGCGCTCGCGCACGGCTGTGCGCCCCCGGCCCGTTCGGCGTCCGCTCCGGACGGGGCCGGGCGGACGCGACCGGAGCGGGGCTCGTCAGTCGAGGAAGGTGAGGGCGCGGGTGTGGGGGGTCCATCCCCGGGTGTCCTCGGGGTAGTCGGCGGGGGCCTGCATGTGCCGGAGGACCCAGGTGGTCACCGCGTGCTCGCGGTGGCGCCTCTCCCTGTGGTAGGTGGCCACCGCCAGGTCGATGAACACGTGTGCGGCGGGGCTGTAGGGCTTGGGGCTGTCCCGGTCGGGGTTGGCCAGCCTGGGGTCGGCCAGCAGCCGTTCGAGGGCGTCGTGCCACCACCGGGTGAAAGTGGCGTGGCGCCGCAGGGCTTGCGCGGCGTCGGCCGGGCCGTCGTCGAGGCTCTCCAGAGGGGTGTGGACGAGGCAGTGCGGCACGGCGCGGTGGTAGTCGGCGATCGCGGCGAGTTCGGGTGTGGTGAGCGGCGGGGCGTGGTACTGGCACAGCTGGACCCGGTGGGCCAGGTCGTCAGGCAGGCGGGGCGGAGCGGTCACCGTGGCCCCCTGGAGGTGAGGAGAGTGGCGATCCAGCCGGGCAGCGGCGCGACGGGCAGGTCCCAAGCGAGGAGGTAGGGCCGGCCGCGGATGCGGGAGCCGGGTCCGACGACGTAGCCGCCGCTGCGGCGGCCGGGGCCGCGGACGTCGATTCCGGGGCCGAGCGGGGATCTGCCGCCGGAGATGCTCGCGATCGTGCAGTCCGGCGGGACCCGGAAGTAGAGGTGGATGCCCCCGCCCGGTGTCATGACCGCCAGCGTGCGGGGCCAGTCGGTCAGTCCCCGGATGTCCAGCTGGGTCCGCAGCGTCTCGATTCCGTTGCGGGCCGGGCCGTCGGCATGGTGGGTGTCCAGGTCGAGGACGACGAGGCGGGAGGCGCGGCAGGCGACGCCGAAGTTCGCGTCGCCGCCGAGCATTCCGGGGAGCGCGGTTTCGTCGCCGGTGGTGACGAGTTGCTGCTGCCAGCCCGGTTCGGGGACGCGGCTGTCTGTGGGGATGCGGAAGACGGCCAGGCCGCGCCGGACGAGGGCCTGGGCGTCGGACAGTGCCATCGGGATCACGCGGCCTCCTCGCAGACGCACGTGCCGTACGGGTCGCCGCCGACGCCGGCGCCGCACTCGTAGCAGCCCATGCCGTACGGGTCTTCCTCGTCCATGCTGTCGTAGTAGTCGCCGGGCACCCACACGGCACGGTCGCCCCCGCCGGGCGGGGCATGCTGCTGTCGGCGGAGGCAGGCGACGGCGTCCTGGTAGGTACGGATCGTCGTATACGTCGCGAGGTATCCGGTGAGGGCCTGGCGCTCGCCGACGTCGGGATGGTCCAGCAGCGCGACCGCGTCAGCGTGCTTGATGCCCAGGGACGTCTTGAGGGCGGCCAGGTCGCGCTTGCGCGCGTGCATCTTCGGCATCTTCAGCTCGATCCTGCGGCTGTGGTGATCCCAGACTCACCAGCCGCGCGAGCGAGGCCAGCAAGACGTGCGCGGAGCGGCTCGGCGCGGGGCACCTTCGGTGAGCGGTGTCCGGTCTGGGCCGGACACACCGGGCCGCGAGCCGGGCCCACGACCCCGCGAAGGAGGCCGCAGGCCCGATCTTAGGTGATGGGCAGTCATGGCGGAACGGCGCGTCACGGAGCCGGATGCAGCAGCGGTGCGTCGCGGAGGACGAGCCAGTGGCCGTCCGGCTGCCGCGCGCACACGAGAGAGGCGGTCTGCTCCGTGCGGGCGGTCCTCCGGCGGCCGCGGCGCTCGACGAGCTGGTAGTTCGCGCGGTAGACGACGCGGTCGGCCGAGCGGGCGGTCTCGGTGAGCTCGACGCGCTCGGCCTGGCGGATGGTGCCGGGAGGCGGCGGGGGCTCCCACTGCTGGCCGTGTCCGCGCTCGGGGTTGGCGGGGTCCATGTACGCCTCGGCGGCGCGGGGGGCGGCCCCGTCGCCTGCGCCGCGGCTCGCGGTGAGGTAGCGGCGGGCGACGTCGGCCGGGTCGGCCGAGCGGGCGGTGCTCGTCGGAGCCGGGCCGAGGTCCGGCTCGTGCGGGTCGGGCACGCGCGCGCCGGACGGGGCTGGGGCCCCGGCTGTCGCCGGGGGAACAGCCGGATGCGGTGGTTCGGTCGAGGTCGAGCATCCGGCGGCCAGGGCGAGGACCAGGAGGGCGGCGGGTGCCGCGCGGCGGATCACCGCGGGGTCCGGACGGTGACGTGGACGCGGTCGTAGTGACCGGCGCTGATCCCGGCATCGAGGCCGGTGTCGAACGGGCGGCCCCAGCCGTCCTCGTCCTCGGGGCGGTCCGGGCTCCAGACGCGGCCCTGCCAGACGATGTAGTCCACCGCCAGGTCCTCGGCGTACGCGCGCAGCCACCCGGCGAGGGCCCATCCCTGGGCGAGCTGCTGCTGCGTCGGCTGGATACCGAGCGGGCCGGGGGCGGCGTCGCAGGCGTTGCCGGCGGAGTGGTCGCGGCTGCTGGCGTCGTGGCAGGTGAGGGAGTGCCAGTCGGGCCAGGCGTGGGTGATCTGGTCGTGGAGGTGGGCGGCGGCTGGGGTGAGGCAGGAGCCGCCGGTCGGGTCGGGCTCGGTGCAGCGCGCGGTTCCTCCGGTGAGCGGCTCGGGGGCGGGCGGGATGTCGATGGCGACGGGGACGGGTCCGGCATCACCGGCGGGCGCCACGGGGCCCGCGCCGAACGCTTCGAGGTGGCGGTGGATGTGGTCGAGGTAGGCGCGGATCGTGTCGGCGCAGGTCTGGCCGCAGTCGGCTTCGCCGGGGTCGGGGATGCCGGTGGCGGAGCGGGTGACGCGCCCGCATCCGGCGACGTGGCACACGGCCATGGCGTCGAGCGGGCTGATGGTCTTGTCGGGGTGGGCGGCGAGGTGGCGGGACATCTGGCGCAGGCTGCCGCAGACGTAGGTGATGCCGATGCGCAGGTGGGTCTCCGGGGTCCAGACCGGGTGGTCGGCGGGCGGGCGGGTTCCTCGTGTCCAGGTTCCGGCGTCGCCCCCGGCAGCGGTCCAGGCGTGGTGTCCGAGCTGGTAGAGCCCGGCGGCGCCGCCGTTGGTATCGGTCGTCCATGCGGTGGGTGACCAGCTGCTCTCTGCCTGGACTTGGGCGTAGATCCAGGAGGTGGGCAGCTCCGGGCAGATGCTCGTGCGCAGCTGCTCGACGGTGGGCATCATGCGGCGGGCCAGTTCGGGGAGCGCGGCGGGGGCGGCGCCTCCGGCGAGGGCGGCCGGGACGACGCATCCTTCGGCGGGGGCGGTGACGGGTAGGTCGCCTTCGCGGTCGGGCGGGGTTGCGGCGGCGGTGGCGAGGTAGGGCTCCGGGTCGACGGGGAGGTGCTGGCCGTCGATGCGGGGCCGGACCTCGAAGTGGAGGTGAGGGCCGGTCGAGTTGCCGGTGGACCCGACCGTGCCGATCGGGTCGCCCGCGCGCACGGAGGCGCCGCGACCGACGTCGATGGTGTCGAGGTGCGCGTACATGGTCACGACGTCGTCGGCGTGGAGGAGGAAGACGTGGCGGCCGAACGCGCCCTCGTGCGCCAGGTTGAGAACGACGCCGTCGGTGGCGGCGACGACGGGTGTGCCGGTGGGCTTGCCGAAGTCGATGCCGGTGTGGTCGGCGGCCCAGTGCTCGCCGCCTTGTCCGAAGCGGGCGGTGATGGCCGCGGGGGCGGGCACGGGATAGACCCAGGGGCCGGGCCGGATCTGCTCGGGCTCGACCGGCGGCAGGACTTCCGCGTCGGCGAGCGGCAGGTTGATGTGTGCCTGGTCGCCTGCGGGGGCGGCTGCGCGTACGGCGCTGTCCTGCCCGTGGCACAGGACGAGCGGGGTCTCGGTGCCTGCGAGGAGGAGCAGGGGCAGCAGGATCACGAGTGCGGCGGCGGAGACGGCCGCCCACAGGGGTCCGCGGGATCGGCGTGCGGCGGTCTGGAGCATGGGCGGGACCATACCGATAGGTCGATATCCCTAATTGACCGAAATTTTGGGGGGTTTGGCTCGTTCCTCTATCCGGACCGGCTACAGCCGGTCCGGATAGAGGGAGGGAGTGATCGGCATGAGGATCGGGACCCGGCGGAACACCGGCGGGACGGATCTGCCGCCGGTGGAGCTTCCGCCGATCGCTGTGGTGAGCTGTCACGGCGGGTGCGGAGCGACGACCGTCGCGCGGCTGCTGGGCCCGGCGGGCCGGGAGGTGCAGCGCGATGCGCTGGCCGTGCGGGACGAGGTGCTGGTGATGGTCGCGCGGGGCACCGCGCGCGGGATGCAGTGGGCGACCGAGGGGGTGCGGGTCGCGTACGAGCACATCCGTCGCGGGTGGCTGGCGGAGCCGCCCGTCCTGGTCGTGGTGGCCGACAGCCCGTTGCGGGAGCCGTCCGTGGTCCGGGCGCGCCTGCGGCTGCTCCAGGACCGGGTACGGGGCATCGTCCACATGCCGTACGTCTCGCAGTGGCGGGAGGTTGACGACCCGCTGTCCCTGCCGGTGCCGGCCGGGGTGTGCGCGTCGATGGCCCATCTCTCCTCGCTGCTGTCTCCCTCACCCAGCCCTGTTCTAGAACTCGAAGAGGAGCGCGCGCCGTGATGCTGGCCGACCTGATCCCCGCCGTGTTGACGCTGGCAGAGGGGGAGATCCCGAACCCGGACTCCCAGCCGATCGATGACCTGATCCCTCAGCGTGATCTCGGGCTCGGGATGCTCAAGTGGGGCGGATTCGCGGTCGCGGCTGGTTCCCTGATTCTGATGGGGTACCGCTTCGCCGCCAGCTCCTACTCGTCCAAGGGGGCCACGACGGCGGCCGAGACCGTGTCGCGTATCCCGTACCTGATCATGGGTGTCCTGCTGATCTCGGGCGTCGGCGCCGGTCTGGTGGGGCAGTTCCTGTGACGCGCCGGACTGTGATCATGTGGGTGACGGGCGGTGCGGTCGCCGTCGCCGCGGTACTGGGAACGGCCTTGCTGCTGGATACCGGGCAGGACCGTGTCGGCGCCGCCGAGCCGTCCGCGCCGGTGACGAGCGCACCACCCCCGCCGGCGACGGCAGACCAGCCGGGCGCGGTCGACCAGGAGCAGCCCGAGGCGGATGACGGCGACGCGGGCGCCCGGGTGGACTGGTCCGGCCTGACGTGGGACGACTGGCGGGGGATGCTGCTGCCGGTCAGTCCCGTACACGGGCCGACCACCGTGTCCGAGGCCGCCGCCGCAGGGTTCAGCCATGACCTCGGCGGGGCGGTGCTGGCCGCCGCGCACTGGGCAGCGCGTGTGTCGCCGCAGGCCGGTCCGGAGATCTACGGACCGCTCGTGGAGCGGATGGCCGGGGACACCACGACATTTCGGGCGCAGCTCGACGTCGACTACGAGGCTGCCCGTGCGGCGTCGGGCCTGCCTGCGAACGAGCCGATCCGGTCGCACGCCGAACTCGCCGGGTGGGCAGGGCCGTCCGATCCCGCCGCCGCGGCAACGGAGGAGGTGACCGTCCGCCTCCTGTCGCGCGGTGCCGGGCCGGACGGCGGCGAGGTCCTGGTCGAGGTGCCCGTGACGCTGCGGTGGGAAGCCGGGGACTGGACGCTGGTCGCCCCGGTGGGCGGGCAGTGGGCCGGTCGTCCCGTGGCGTCGGCGGACGGCTTCGAGACCTTCCCCGGGGGCGCCTGATGTGCGGGATCACCGACCCGGGTGGGTGTGTCGCGGCGGCAGCGCGGTCCGGGCTGGAGGCGATGGCCGACGCCTTCGCCGACGCGGCGGCCTGGATGGTCGAGCAGTCGACCACCTGGTGGATCGACACGGACGAGAGCCTGAACGAACCCGTCGTGGCCGCGATCCAGGACGTCACCCAGCCGCTGACGGTGACCGTGGCGGCGGCCGGGATGATCCTGCTGGGCATCCGGATGGTCATGCGGCCGGGCCCCGAGCACCTGATGACGTTCGGTGAAGGCCTGGCGAAACTCGTCTTCTGGACGGTTGCCGGAGTGGGCTGCCTCCAGCTCGTGGTCGAGTTCAGCGGCGCGTTCGCCGCCTGGGTCCTGAGCGATGCCGCGAACCGGGACACCGGCCGCCAGCTCCTGGACGCGTTCGCGTTCACCGGCGGCCTCAGCACCGCAGCGGTGCTGCTGCTGAGCCTCATCGCCTTCCTCGCCAGCCTCGTCCAGTGGGTCATCTCCCTGATGCGCGAGGGCGCCGTCATCATCCTCGCCGGATGCATGACGCTCGCGGCCGCCGGGACCTTCTCCCTCGGGCGGACATGGCACCGCCGCGTCCTGACCTGGGCTCTGGCTCTGGTGTGGTGGGAACCCGCCGCCGCTCTCGTGTACTTCGCGGCCTTCCGGCTGATCGGCGAAGCGCAGGGCGGGGAGGACGTACTGGTCGGGATCACGATGCTGTGCATGGCCGTCCTGGCGCTCCCCGCGCTCATCCGGCTGTTCAGCTGGGCGGCGGATGAGATGGACGGACGGGGCGGCCGCGCTGGCTGGGCCGCGATGGCGGCGGCCAGCAGAGTCCGGTCCCGGAGCGCGCGGCGCATGGGACCGGACGCCCAGGCAGAACTCGTCGGCGGAGCACTGCCTCCCGCAGGAGGCGGCCGGGGCGGTCCCGGAGCCGGACCCCGCCCCTCCTCGCGCCCGGCGATGCCGTCTGGCGGCAGGGCTGCGGGGGCGGGGGCGCCGTCGGCGGCCGCGGCGGGGGCTGCCGCGGCCGGGGGCGCAACGTCCGGGGCGAAGGACATGGCGGCGTCGGCGCTGGCGACGGCGCAGCAGGGCGCCAAGCGGCAGGGGCACTCCCCGGCAGGCCTTCCCGGCACGGCGTCGGGCGCGGCAGCGGTGCCGGAGACGGCCGGGGGACGTGCTGCGGCATCAGCTGCCGGTCAGGCCGCGGGTGCGGCGGCTGCGCCTGTGGGAACGGCGGCGGCCGGTGCGGGCGGGGCGGCTTCCGCTGCGGCGTCCGTCGCGCGGGCCGCCGCTCAAGGGGCGGCGAACGCCGCGACCGAACAGCCGGACGGAGCCCGCCCGGAGGCGGCGGGGGACGGACAGGACGTACAGGATCGGAAGGAGAGCTGACGTGGCGCGGGAGGTGAGGCTGTACGGCGGGTGGCGGCAGCCGCGGGGGGTGGGGCTGGGGCAGTTGACACCGGGGCAGACCCTTGTGGTGCTGGGTGTGTGCGCCGTGTGTGCGCTGCTGCTGACGTTCTCCGTGCGGACGCTGTGGGTGACGGGTCCCGTCGCCCTCGTGGTCGGGATCGGTGCGGCGGCGCGGTGGCGGGGCGAACCGCTGCTGCTGGTCGTCGTCCGCGCCGTGCGGTGGCAGCGGGGCGTGCGGGCCGGGCAGGACGAGTACGTGTCGGGGGTGCTGACGCAGTACGGCCCGGACGCTGATCTGCCGGGGCTGCTCGCGCCGGTGCGGCTCCTGGAGTGCGAGGACGGTGACGGCGGGCACTTCGGATTGGCGTGGAACCGGCGGACCGGGCTTCTGGCGGCCACGCTGCGGGTCGCGCCGGTGTCGACCGCGCTCGCGGACGACGGCACGGTGGACGGGTGGGTGGCGCAGTGGGGGGCGTGGCTCGCGCGGCTGGGGCATGTGCCGTCCGTGGCGTGGGTGACGGTGACGGTGGACACCGCGCCGGACCCGGGCAGCACGCTCGCCGACTACGCAGAGGCGAGGATCGATCCGGACGCGCCCGAGATCGCTGTGCAGGTGTTGCGGGAGCTGGTGAGGACGTCGCCGGCGGCGTCGGCCGCCGTCGAGACGCTGGTGACGATTGTGTTCGATCCGGCCCGCTCGCCTCAGCCCGCCGAGACGTTCGCGGAGGCAGTCGCGGAGACCGGCAGGCTGCTGGCAGGACTGCAACGGGCGCTCACCGGCTGCGGCGTGACGGTGCTGGGACGGGCGAGCGCCGCGCGGCTGGCCGGCATGATCAGGGTCGCGTTCGACCCGGGCGCGCGGGCGGAGGTCGCCCGCGCGCTGGTCCGCGATCCGGACGACACCGGCCGGGAGGCCGGGGCCGAGCAGCTGCTGGCAAGCGGTGCGGCGGGGCCGCTGGCGGCCCGGGAGCTGCCGGACCGGTACGAGCACGACTCGGGTGTCTCCGTGGGATGGGTGTGGGCGCTGGCTCCGCGCCAGCATGTGACGTCGGACGTGCTGATCCCGCTGCTGGCGCCCGGCCGGTGGCCGAGGAGGGTGGCGCTGTCGTACCGGCCGTACACGGCGGAGCAGGCGGCGGAGCACCTGAACAGGCAGGTGAACGCGGCCCAGTATCGGAGCGAGTTGCGGACGGTGCGGCAGGGAACGGAGTCGGCGACGGACGCGGCCGACCGGGCGCGGGCGGAGCAGGCCGCCGCCGAGGAGGCGCAGGGCGCGGGGCTGGGGCTCATGTCGCTGGCCGTCACGACGACCGTGACCGACCCGGCCGAACTGGACGCGGCGGTCGCCGACGTCGAGCAGCGCGGCGGGACGTCGAGGATCCGGCTGCGGCGGGCATGGCGCGCGCAGGCGGCCGTGTTCGCGGCGACGCTGCCGCTGGGGATCTATCTGCCTGACGCCGTGCGGCGCCGGGCCCGGTGAGAGGAGAGGGAGCCAGGTGGTGAGCAGGGGAATGCCGGACACGGGGCCGGTGCCGCCGTCGTGGGGCTGGCCGGGGCCGGGACGGGGACGTGCCTCGTACGTCGCCGCTCCCGCACAGTACGAGGCGACGACCGTGCAGGCGTGCGGGCTGTTCCCGTTCACCGCCGGGTCGGGGAGCCCGGCGACCGGGGTGCCGATCGGACGGCACATGATCTGGGGCGAGGTCGTCGCGCTGGACCCGATCGACTGGGTCCGGCACGGGTTGTCGACCAACCCGGGTATCTGTGTGCTCGGCGAGCCCGGGGTGGGAAAGTCGGCGCTGGTGAAGCGGCTGGTCACGGGGCTGGTGGCCTACGGCACCGGCGGCCTCGTCCTGGGGGATTTGAAAGGCGAGTACGGGTCGCTGGTGTCCTCGCTTGGCGGCCAGGTTGTACGGATCGGCTGGGGACTCGGACGGCTCAATCCACTGGACTCCGGGGCGATGGGGCACGCCGTACGGCGGCTGGAGGCCGCCGGAACGGATCGGGCCGAAGGACTGCGGAACGAGATCCGCACCCGCCGCCTGGACCTGCTGCTCGCGCTGTGCCTGATCGCGCGGGGCAACCGCGGGGGCCCGATCACGGACGCCGAGGAGCTGGCGGTCAGCGCGGCGCTCGACGAGCTCGGGAAGCGGGACCGGGAGCCGGTCATCCCCGAGGTCATGGCCGTCATCGAACGGGGCGGGGACAAGCTGACGAAGGCGGTGAAGGCACGCAGCGAGCACGAGTACCAGAACTTGACGGACGGCATCGTCCGCACCCTCGCGAGGATCTGCCACGGCCTGCTGCGGAACCTGTTCGACCGGCCGACCAGTACACCGGCGGATCTCGCGTCTCCGGCGGTGTCCATCGACATCTCCGCGCTCGCGCAGGCCGCCGACGACATCGTGGCGGCGGCGCTGATGTGTACGTGGGCGTATGGATTCGGCGCGATCGAGGCGGCGCGGGCTGTCGGTGACGACCGGCCGTACCTGACGGTGCAGGACGAGCTGTGGCGGTCGCTGCGCGCGGCGCCGGGCCTGGTGGAGCGCACCGACCGGCTCGGGCGGCTGAACCGCAATCAGGGGCTCGGGTCGGTCATCGCAACACACTCGCTCGCCGACCCGGAGACACTTCCGACCCCGGAGGACCGGGCGAAAGCGCGCGGGCTGGTCGAGCGGTGCGCAACGGTCATCACCGGCGCTCTCCCGGACACCGAGCTGGAGCGAGTGCACCGCGTACGGGCTCTGACGCCGCGTGAGCGGCAGATGGTGGCCAGCTGGTCGGCGCCCGAGTCCTGGCAGACGGACCAGCCGCACCCGGGCCGGGGCCGGTATCTGCTGAAGACCGGGGCCCGGCTCGGTCTGCCGGTCGAGATGCATCTCACGTGGCAGGAGCGGGAGATGTACGACACGGACACGGCGATCCGGGGGCGCGTTCCTCGAGCGCGCGGCAACCGGATCGGCGCCGCCGGATAGGCAGTCCAAAGCCGGCGCTCGCCGGAGATCTGCCACTTGAGGGCCCGCGGGGACGTTGTCCTGCGGGCCCTTCGCCATGTCCGGGCGGAGGCCAAGACGGCAGCTACGGGAGGAGGCCTGTGACGGCGAGGGCCCGTCGCCCGGCGAACCCAGCGGGGGCGCGATGCCGGGTCCGATGGGTCTGGGGCTGGTCGGCCGGGCGCGGAGGGGCGCGAGCGGGGGCCAAGACGGCAGCTACGGCGAGAGCGCAGTCCGGGCCACTGCCGTCCCCCGGCGAACCCGCCGACCGTGGGCACGGGGCCTCTGACCTGCGGTTTCACTCCTTCGGCGGACAGAGTGAGCTGGAGAAATGCAAAGACTTGCCGTAGAGTTTTTCTTGTCGGAAGGGGTGGCACCCTCCCGACGCCCCTCCCCCGCAAGGAGACGCCATGCGACGCCTGTACGACCTCAGCCCCGTCACCATCCCGGAACGCCCCACCGAAGACGACCACAGGCCCCTGCCCGCCCCGCTGTCCGAGGCGATCGTCGTCCGCGCCCGCGACGTCGAGGACGGCGACCTGGTCGTGGCGGACTTCAACGAGAAGAAGGACGGACGCCGCGTCGCCGACTACTTCTACGAGCCGTACATCGCCAACATCCGCTCTCTGTGCGGAGAGTGCGCCGCGTGCGTGACCGACCGGAGCGACGTCGCCGACGTCGCCGACGCCGGGACACGGCTCGCCGTACTGGGCTACGACCACACGGCGGGCTGCGAGATCTGGCCCGCCAACGCCCCGGTCCTGATCCTGCCGGGCCCCTGGACCGAAACCCAGGTCGCCGCCGCCATCAGCACCACGGACGAGGACAAGCCGGAAGCGGCACAGGAGGAGCCGGAAGGCTCCGGGTACGCAACCGTCGCCGACATCGGCCGCGCGGTCGCCGCACTGCTCGGCTCCGGCTGGACCGCGTGGGACGGGCCGTGGGGCGTCACCTCGCGCCTGTCCGGCCCCACCGACCGGGACCAGGTAGTGATCCAGATCCACCCCCACCTGGAGGAGATCTGCATCAGGGGATACGGCCACGAGACGTTCCCCAGGGGGAAGCCGAACTCCAAGGATCTTCCGGCAGTGGCTCTGGCTCTCGCCTTCCTCATCCACCAAGAACAGCACTGACCCCCACCCTTCCCGGCCCGGGGGGCGCGTTCCCGCCCGGGCCGATCTGCCCGGGCGGGAGCACGGTCACGGACGACGACCGCTCCGGGCTCATCAGGATGGTCCGCGCCCCACGGTCGACGGCGGACAGCGAGCGCCACGCGGCGCTGAGAGCGGCGACACCACCCCGGCCAACCTGCCCGCCGGGAAGTGACCGGCCCTCCCCCGCCACGACGGCCGTCGTCCTCCGCCCGCCCGGCGAACTCCCTCTCCCCCACCAGCAGAACGACAAAGGACTCATCACCATGACCTCGTTCCCCGCTATCTCCTGGTGGCCGACCGCCGTCACCATCGACGGCCACGGCCGACCGCTGCCCGCTTGGACGGACGGCACCTCCAACCGCTTCGGCATCTCCGTCACCTTCTCCGACGACGTCGTCCAGATGATCGCCGACGACTTCGAGGCGGAGAAAAACCCGTACGGGAACCGCCTGCGGCGGATCGAGGAGGGCTGGGAGCTGCGAAACCTGTCCTACGACGATGAATACCCCCAGGTCATCGAGCCTGACGTGTACGGCCGCTACGCGATCGGTGACGAATGGTGCTGGGCCGAAGGCGGCCCGGGCACGTCGGCCGAGCTGAACGCACTGCTCGACCGGCACAAGCCCCGCCCGGACACGGTGAACAGCACGAACCGCTGGAGCGTCGTGTGGGGCACCTGCCAGACCCGCCTGACGGTGGCCGAAACGGTGCCGACCCCTCTGGAGGACGGCGCCCGTGCCGAGCTGGAGGCGGCGTGCCGCGCCGAGGGCTTCGAAGTCCACCACGTCACCGCGCGCGGAGTCGTCGATGCCGAGCAGGCCACGCGGGCGGCCTATTACGCCAGCCGGATCTGAGAGCGCTTCCACCTACGCGGACCGGTCACCGGCCGGTCCGCTCCTCTCGCCGTGCCGCGCCCGGGTCCGCGCAGCAGGGCGGCTTCCTCCCCCGCGGTCCCCCTCCCCTTCCTCCCGGTCTGGAGATCAGCATGTACTGCGCCCTTGCCTTCATCCTCCCCGTCGTCGCTGTCGTCCTCGCGCGCTCCCTCCCCACCCGCCGCCTGCGCCACCGTGCCGGTGTGCGTCTCGACCAGTGGCGGACCTTGCCTGCCCGGCATCCTGCGCGCTGGACAGCTGATGCCGTCTCAGGCGTCTCGACCGCCTGGGTCATCGCGCGGGCTGTCGTCCGCCGCCCGATCGCATCGGCACGCGTCATGCAGCAGGTCGCGCGGCTCGCGGCCCGCCATCAGCCGGACGAGCTGACCCACGCCGTCTCCGAAGCGGCCCGTCTGCACGTCCCCGACCAGCCGGTGTACGAAGCGCGCTTCCATGTGCACCAGCCGTCCCGGACCTGCGACCTGCAGAACGTCGCCTTCCGGCACGGACGGCACCACACGGACGTCACCCGGATCACCCTCGGCGGCAATCCCGTCGCGCTGGGCGGCTCCGCTGGCCCGGACACCCGCCAGGCGCTGGCTGCCTCACGGGAACGCGTCGCTCTCGCGCTGGCCGCCCTTCCGATCGGCCCCGGCATCGCCGTCATCACCGTGCCCTGCCGCCGACGCGACACCTGACCGCTCTTTCCTCTCTCGCTCCTGGAGGTTCGTCATCATGCGCAGCTACGCCGCCGCCCAGCTCACCGGCACGCGCTCCCACCAGTGCGACGCAACTGCCGTCCGCTCCGCGCCGGGCGGAACCCGCGCCTACGTGCTGCTCGACGGGATCGGCGACGATCCCGACGTGCGGGAGTGGACCCGCGCCGCCGCCGTCCGTGTCGCTGGTGCCGCTGCCCGGCGCGGCAACGCCGAAGCCGGGCTGCGGGCTGTCTACGACGCGTACGCCGCCGACCCTGACCGCCAGGACCCGTTCCGCCGGGACTCCATGCCATCGGCCGTCGCCGTCGTCGCCGTCGTCGTCCCCGGCCAGCGCATCACGATCGCGTGGTGCGGAGACGCCCGCGCCTATATCCTCACGCCGCGCGGCGTGCTGCGCTGCTGCACCCGTGACCACAACATGCGCCGAGTCGCGCGCGGGCGACGCAACGTCGTCACGTCTTTCCTCGGGTCCGACCAGTCCGACGAAGAGGTGCGAGACGTCTACGGGCATCGCGCGATCGAGACCGCCAGCCACCCCGCCGAGCCGTGCCGCCTGCTCCTCGCGAGCGACGGCGCGTACGACCCTCTCGCGGACTCGGTGCGGCCGATTGCCCAGTACCTCACCGGTACCCCCCGGACGGCTGCAAACCGCCTCGTCACTGAGGCCGTGAGTGTCTCGCAGCTCCTCTGTCTCCGGCATGGCGAAGCGCCGTACGCCGACAACGCGACCGCCCTGGTCGCCGACCTGCGCCCCTGATCCTCGTCTGCCGCCTGCCCCCTGCTGCGGGGGCGGGCGGCAGAACCGTCCCGACCGACGCCTCCGAAGGAAGCTCTCGTGACCACGCCCGTCACCGTCCAGGCCCTCACCCCGGCCCAGATCGACGCCGAACTCGCCCAGCGCGACCGGCTCCCCGTCTTCATCCGCGCCGTGGCCCACAACGACGCGCGTGCCGGGGAGTACAAGGCCATGTGCGATGTGTGCGCAGAACGGGACAGGCGTCTCGGGCTCGGCACCGGCCGGGGCGAAGAGCCAGGGCGCGTCAGGCTGCGCTGGGGAGCGGACGCCCAAGGGGAAGCCGAGCGCGCCGCGTGGGACCACGCCGAGGAGCACCGCGCCTGGAAGCGGGTGGAGGCCGACGCAGCCGAGCGCCTGCGGCACGGTGAGCGGGCGGCGGCACTGAGGTGGTCGGAGGCCGACGCAGACGTGATGAGGTGGGCGGCAATGGGCTGGCTGCACTGGTGGATGCCCAAGCACCGCGTCCTGTACTTCTGCGACCGCACACAGGAAGGACGGGGTCCCCGCGTCGCGCACGGCCGGGTCGAGGCACTGGCCGCCGCTGGACTCCTGACCACGCCCGATCCCGACAACCCCGGCATCATGGCCGTGGTCCCGACTGCGGACGGACGCGAAGCCCTCCGGGTCTGGAAGCTGTGCCGCCCCGAACCAGTGGTGCGCAGCCGGAGGATCGACGCCCAGCCCCGGCCGCTTCTGCCCGGCGGCCAGGAGGAGCGCAGGAGAGCGGATCTGTCCCGGGCTGCCCGGGAGCGCGCCGCTGGTCACCCGGAGGAGGCCGAGGAACGCGACCGCCAAGGGCGTGCCGCTGACGCTGCTCCCGCCTCTTCCGCCGACGCCCCAGCAGGCCGGCAACCGCAAGGCGGGGGAGAGGGGGCAGCGGCGAGGGAGGAGACCGTCCCTGAAGGACTCCTGTTCAAGGGGCCGGAGCCGGTACATCGGGCTGTGCAGCCGTCCCGCACCCGGCGAAGGCCGGCGCGGGCAGACACCGGCGCGGCGGGTGTCCAGGAGTACCTGGTCCTTCCCGGCATCCCTGCGCCCCGGCCTGCCGGGCCGAGACTCCCCCGGGCCCAGCGGGTCGCTCTGCGCACCGCTGCCGCACACCCCGAAGGGTGGGTTCCGTTCCCCGTGAACCTGCGGGTGCTGCGGACGCTGGGAGCGCGCGGCTGGCTCGAATGGACCGAGCCGCGCATGCTGTGCGGCCAGGCGGAGTGCGACGGGGCCTGTTGCTACGGTGCGCAGTGCCGGGCGGCCGAGATCGCCGACTGCGTGTGGAAGCCGTGCGCCGGAGCCATCCGGATCAGCGAGTCCGGGCGGCACCGGATCGCCGCCGAGCCGCGGGAGCAGGTCGTCATCGTGCCGTGCGGCAAGAAGAAGGCCGTCGAGCCGTACGGCCCGCGCAAGGGGCAGCCGGTCGAGGTCGAGCAGGCCGGGCGGATGTACGTGGGCAGCTATCACCTGGCGGCCCGCCGCGCGGCCGACGCCCTCACCCGCGACGACCAGGACGCGAGGGTGCTGATCCTGTCCGCGAAGTACGGGCTGCTGCCTCTCGATCGCTGGATCACGGCCTACGACACGCGGCCCGGCGATCCGGACGCGGTGAGCGGGGAGACCCTCCGGCACCAGGCGCACGACCTGTGCGTCGCCGGAGCAGACGTGACGGTCCTGGCCGGCCAGGACTACGTCGCCCTGGCCCGCGAGGCATTCCCCGGCGTGGCTGACCCACTCGGCGGGAGCCGGGGGATCGGCGACCATCAGGCGCGTCTGGCGAGGATCTCAGCGGCCGGAGATCCGGCGGCCGTCGTACGCCAGCTGGCCGCTGAACGCTGCTGACCGGCGGACCGGGATCACCCGAAGCGTGAGCAGAACCGCACACCGGGTGCGGCATCCCGCCGTGCCCGGCTGCTCACGTTCATGACCGCTCCGTCCCCTGCGGCCTCTTCGCGCCGGAGGGCTCGCCGAGGAAGGACAGGAGGTGCGGGCTTCCGCTCCGGGGCCGTCAGGGCGTGGACGCGGCGATGCCCCGTGTGGGTGATCAGGCCTCGGTCGGCGTAGCGGCGGCGGGCGCTGTCCGGTTGAGCCGGTGACATCCGATCAACAGGAGGGGACCCCATGCGTATCGGGCAGGTCGTCACCGCGGCGGCCGTCGCGGTGACGCTGACAGGCGGCGCGCTCTGCACGGCGCCGGCAGCCGTGGCGGCGGAGAAGTGCACCACCAGCAGCAAGAGCCTGGACATGCCGCAGTACTCCGGGCCGTGGCCGGACAACTGGGATTTCACCGTCAAGGTCTGCGCCCGCCGGTCCGGGTCGAACGTCAGCGCCTGGGCCAGGGTGGAGTGGAACGCGCCGACATCGGCCGAGCAGGTCGCCACCTTCGACGCGGCACGCGTGCGGGTCCAGGTCAAGCGCTCCCAGTCAGGCACCGACCCCATGCTGAAGAGCGGGACGTACGACTTCCGGTCCCGCGCCGAGGACGGCGACGGCTCGTACACGAGCGGCACCGTGACCGCCGCCTTGGGCAAGAAGCAGGGCCTGGGCGACGCCGAGCTGCTGCTGGACTGGAACAACGACGGCGAAGGCGAGGCCGTCCACCTGTTCAGCGCGACCCCGGCTGTTTAGCCCAGAGCGCCAGCGCGCTCTGGCGGCTCGCCTGCTGGATCAGCGGACCGACTAGACAGCCGCTGGCGTTCACGAGTCCGTCTTGAGTCAACCGTGCGTGCAACAGCGCTCAGGCGCGGCAAGCGTAAAGGGCTGGTTCCCTCGCTATCGGGAGCCAGCCCTTGTCACGCCTCAGCGTTTCCAGCGAAAACGGTCACCGCGCCCGGTCGATGAATCCGAGGTGCGTCATGACCTTGCGGTAGTCAACGGCGGGGGCGGAGTTCGGCAGCAGGATCGGTAGAGGACACTCGTCCTCGTACAGCTTCTTGGCATCCGCCGAGTACCGGACATACGGGAGGAGCACCGCCCCGTATGTGGCCTGGGCGAGCTCGGCGGCGCGGCGGGCGGCGGATTCTTTGTAGGTGGCGGTCGGCGTTCCAGTGAGCAGTATGCGGTTCAAGGTGGGGCGCCCTGGCACGGAGCGTCGGCCGCGGTTCTTCTCCCTTACGCGCTCCAGTTCCTCTGCGAGGCGTTTGACGAGCTTGACGTCCTTGGGATCGGCTTTGATGGAGGGGATGACCGAGTCCTCCTCGTCGAGCATGCGCAGCACGGAGTAGGGCATCTTTCCGTAGCTCGCCGGGAAGTCCAGGTAGAACACCGTGTCATCGCCTTCGTAGGCCCGCAGGAGTTCCAGGAACCAGTCGTTGCGGTCCGCGTCCTCGGCGATGGCGGTGTCGGCGCCGGCCATGGCCGGGCTGCTCGGCACGATCCGGAGGTTTGGGATAGTCGCGAAGTCTTCGTCGTCGTAGCCCGTGCCGATGCGATACCGCGCAGGGAGCGCGACCTCGTCGAGAGTGGCACGGCCGTAGAGCAGGTCAAGCGCCGTCTTCCTTCCCTTGAGAGCAGTTTCGTCATACCCGAGGATCAGTGAGGATGACATGTTGCTGTCGAGGTCGAATACGACGCCGGGGTATCCCCGGAGGGCAGCGGTGACGGCCATGGACGTGGCGCTGCTGGTCTTGGTGGAGCCACCGCATTCAATGAGGTAGGCCCAGATGAGAGGCCAGTTCCGGCCGTTGGGGCGGAAGCGAGGGTCGATGGCTGTCATCGGTCTCCTCCTGAGGTGACCAAGCCGAGTGCGTTCTGCTCCCACTCGGTCTCAGGTGAGTACTGCGCGTACTCCTGGAGAATGCGCACGTGGTGGATCTCGCGGCTGCTCCAGGACTGGCGGCGCGCCCCCGTTCGGAGTTCGGCGGCAGCCAAGGCACTCGCGAAGGCAGCAAGGCGCTGAAGGGTGGGGTCGTCGGAGTCCTGCACTGCACTGAAGTAGGCGGCAGCGTCGGCAGCGTCCAGGCCGTTGCGGTTGGTCTCGCGCAGCCAGGTGTACGCACGCTGCTGGGCAGCGACTTGCTGCTGCGGAGCCAGCACACCGGCCGTGAGAACGGCCAAGATCAGCTCATGGCTGCGGGTGTCGGCGGGATCTGTGGTCTCCACCAGGCGTCGGCAGTGGGTGTCACGGGCAGCAGCTGCGGCGCGGCGGTCGGCGTCGCCGTTGGCCACGGATGGCTTCACGCGGCGCTGGCGGGGCGGTGGGGTCTCCTCGTTTCCAGCAGAAACGGGCGCCGGGTTCGGGATGGGGGACACCGTTCCGCCGACGCCGTTTCCAGCAGAAACGACTACCTCGTCGGGGGAGTCATCGGGCCGCCGCTGCGACGCGAGGACCTGTGCGTGAGCTTCGGCGGGATGCAGCCCCTCTCGCACAAGGCGCAGATAGTCGCGCTGGTCCTGCTCGTCGAGCTTCTGAGCCTTCTCAGCAGCGCTGACCTTGAGGGTGCCGTCTCGAAGCGCCTGCTGGATCTCCGGGGCGAGACCGAGGAGCTGCACGCGCTTCCAAACGGTGCCCTTGGAGACCGCGCCCTCTGCGGTCTCACCAACCTTCTCCGCGATCTGCTCGTACGAGAGGCCGGCTTTCCGCAGCTCTTGGTAGTGCTCGGCCTCTTCCAGAGGGCTAAGCTGCGCACGACGCAGGTTCTCGACCAAGGTGATGAGGCGGGCGACCTCCACCTTGTCGTCTCGCAGAACGCTCGGGATCTTCTCCCAGCCCAGCTCCTGGAGGGCGCGCCAGCGGTGCTCTCCGAAGAGGATCACGTTGGGGGCGGTGATCTGGTCGGCCGTCTCCGGATAGCTCTGCCTCCAGACCTCGGCGCGGATGTGAGCGATGTGCTGCAGAAGGCCAACCTCCCTGATGGTTGCGGCGAGTTCCGGCACTCCTTTCATCTCGCGTCGATTGAACGGGTTGGGACACAGGGAGTCGAGCGCCAGGTCCACAATGTCGCCGCTTCGATCCCTGTCGGTGTAGAGCACGTCTTCGGGAGCCACTTCGGGCTTGGGCTTGGTACTTCTGCGCTTGGGCCGCGGGAGCGCGCCTGTCATTTACCCTCCAGAGCTAAGGTGCCCCCACCGTACAGCCCGAGAGTGGTGTTTCCAGCGGAAACGAACTGCCCGCCCGGCGCCGTCGTTTCCAGCAGAAACGGCGGCGCCAGGCGGGGCGGCAGCCAGGGACTGTCGCCGTTTCCGCCGGAAACGCAGGCTCGCTCCGGCCGCCTACAGGCTCACAGACGGCCGGAGTCCCGGGGCGAAGCCCTCAAGTGGCCGGTTGCTAAGGGGTGGCTACCCGAAGCTCCACCAGCCGTCGTATCCGTCCGGGACGACGGGGAAGGCGTCGAGCATCGGGCGAAGGAACGCGAGGTGCCGGGCGGCCGTTTCGGGTTCCTGGGCGCCCCAGTACAGCTGGCCGTCCCAGCGGCCTTCGCAGTCGCCGCCGTATCGGCCGTCGGTGTGCGCGACCAGGAACTCGGTCGCCGTCTCGGGCCTGACGGTCTGAAGAGCCCACAGGTAGCCGAGGCAGGCGACGGTGACGCCCCCGGTGCGGCGCCGGAACCACACAGCGGGGATGCGGCCCCAGTAGGGGCCGGCAGGGCCGCTGCGCTGTTCCAGGGTGAGGCCGTCGAGGTCAACGGCGTAGGGGCGGCGGGAGATGCGGAACTGCTGGGTGCGGATCATCGCGGGCAGGTCTCCTTGTTCACGGTGGGGGTCCAGTCGGGGGTGCGGGTGAGGAGGGGCCGCTCGGCGATGTCCGCTTGCCGCTGCCACTCCTCGACCTTGGGCAGTCCAGGACGGCTGAACAGGAGGGGCCAGGCGGTGGGCGCGCCCTGGGTGCTGGCGATGAGGAAGGCGTGAGCCCGGTCGAACTCGGCGAGGTAACTGCGGCATTCCATCTGGAGGGCGGAACGCGCGCTGCGGGTCGGGGCCTGGGCAAGGGCGTGGGCGAAGATCTCCTGGCAGCGGGCGCGGCCGTACTGGAGGTGGATCATTGCGTCGGGGATGCGGTCGGGTCCTCCGGGGAGCATGTAGGTGTTGAAGGCGTGGCTGAGGTTGACGGCTACGCGCTCCCAGGCCTCCGGATCGGCGAGGTGGACGGATCGGGTCATGGGGTGCCTCCCGGGGGTGGCATGGGGTCACGGGATGGTGAGGAGTTGTTCGGCGGACCACGGTGTGCGAGTTCACCGGGACGGCGTTGCCGGCCTGGTTGTCGCGGTCCTCAGGGTTGCCAACGAGCTTGGAGTCGGCGGGGGAGTGCTGGGCTGCCGGACGTTCGGTGGTGTGGGGCTTTCAGGCGTGGTCGGTGGTGCTGCGGGTGGGTGCGTCGGATACGAAACGGGTTTCGCCGGGATGGTCGGCGCGCCACGCTTCGGCGCAGGTCTTGTGCGCGGCTTCGCCGTTGTGGGCTCGCAGGGGAGTGGGCTTGTCGCACAGGGTGCAGGGCTGGTCCCCCGTGGGGTCCCAGTGGCGGCTGTCGTGCCAGTCGAGGATGTCGCGCGCCGGTGGGGCTTCGTCTCGGAGACGGGTGCGGAGGAGTTCGGCGAGCGCGGCGCGGTCGAGCTGGAGGGCGCCGAGGTCGCGGACCGCTCGGGTCCGGTGCTGGGGGCCCAGGGGGTAGTGCCAGCGGACACCGGTGGGGCCGTCCGGCTCGCGGAACCAGGTGCGGGGCACGTGGAGATGCCGGGCGGCGGTGTGCAGTTCGTCGCGGGTGTCGGCGAGCAGGTGGCATCCCTTGATGGGGGGGCCTTCCGGGGCGAGGTCGGGGTAGGCGGCGAGGTCATCGACGTACAGGGGCATGCCGGTCTCCCGGAGTGCGGCAGGGCTGTGGGGGGGCTCACCGCGTGGCAGGCCGGGCCGCCCCCGTGTTCGGGTGAGGGCGGCCAGCGGCCGGGCCACACGGACGGCGCGGAAGGCGTGTCCGGGCGGCGGGTATCAGGCGGGTGGGTCGGCTTCGGCGGCTTTGCGGCGCATGATGTCGCCGACTCCGAAGACGCCGTGCTGCTCGCAGATCGCGTCCATCTCGTCTGCTGTCTCTCGCAGCACTGCGGCGCGGGACGGGCGGGCAGCCAGCTCCGTCCGGAGGCGGGCGCGGTCCGCTGCGATCCGGTCGGCCACAGCCTCCAGTCGGCTGCTCTGCTCCCGGAGGCGGGTGATCTGGCTGAGCAGGAACTCGCGCTCGCGCAGGAGATCAGCCCTGTCGGCGTCCAGGTGTCTGCTGCTGCGGTACTCCGTACGCCCGGCCAGGATGTCCTGGGGACGTGCTTCGGCGAGCGGCTGGGGCGCCGGAGCGCTCTGTTCGGTCACCGTACGCTCCCGGTCGCGTCCGCACCGGCACCGGCGTTGGTGTCCCGCTCGGCCGCGCTGGTCTTGCGCCTGCGGGGGTAGACGGCGGCGTACAGGACGGCTCGGTTGTGCGAGATCTGCTCGGGGGTGAGGGGGGAGACCGCGCAGCGGGCCGGGGCCGGTGGCCGGACGGGGATCAGTTCCTGGTACAGGCCGGTGATCCCGGCCCAGTCCTCGGTTCGGGGGGCGTGCATACTGGTTGCCTCTCGTGAGCTGCGGGAGAAGCGGGGGCATCCGCGTGCTGCCAGGCCTTAGATGCCCCCGGTCGGGCCCTCCGTGCAGGAGGGCCCGTTTCCTTGCCACCACCTTCGGCGACAAAGAAAACTCTACATCACATCTTTGACCCTGTGGTGGCGACGCGCCCTCCGGAACGGGTCACCACGGTCAGAACGTGGTCGAAGCCCTCGTCGCACAGCTGGTCGCGGGTCGGCAAGTCCGCGTACTGGTCGGCCAGTACAGCGGGCGGCACCCGACGGGAGCGCTCGGCGTTGCGCCGTACACACTCCTCGTGCGGCGTGGCGAACACAGCGGCGACGCAGGGGCGGCGGTAGAGGCGTGCCTGCGCCAGAAGGCGGGCGCGGGCGTGGGCGAGAAGGCCGGTCGAGTCCACCACGGTGAGGAGTCCCCGGGCGAGCCGCGCGTCGATGATGGCGTGCTGGATGGACACGGCGTCCGTGGTCGCCCCTTGGTCCGACTCGTCGTCGGCGAGACGGCCTCGCAGCTCGTCGAGGGAGACCCTCACGGTGCCGGGGACGAACTGGCGGGCGTAGGTGGTCTTTCCGGCCCCTGCGGGGCCGACGAGGACCAGGAGGGTGCCGGGGGCGAGGTCGGGGGTGGTGCCGTCGTGCACGGGAGTGCCTTCCGAAGGGTCAGAAGCGGGGCTGAGTCAGGTACGTGTGGCCGGTGTGGAGGTGTTCCTCGTGGAACGGGCATGCAGTTCCAGTACGGGGACGGCCCGCCGCGCGGGTGCGCGGCGGGCCGTCTGGGGTCGAGATCTACGTCGGGGGATGCTCGGTGACCGGTCCGAAATCGGATGTCAGCTCGTACCAGCAGATGTAGTGCTTGCCGTCGCTGGTCCAGCGGCTCCCGGGGTACGCCGAGCGCCGCCAGGTCGTGCCGCCCGGTCGACCACGGCCGCGACACCGGGCGGGTGCCGGACGTGGCCGACCGGCCACGATCGACGGGTCATCCGATGGAGCCGGTCCCGTTCAGGACGTTCCCGTGGATCACATCTCCGTGGACCACGTCGCCGTTGATCTGCGGGCCGTGCCCGAGGTGCGTGGGGGCGTGGATGGCGTCGATCCTGGTGATGCTGCCGGTGTTGACGTCGCCGTGTACGTCCCGCAGCTGCGTGACGTCGCGAGCCTCGCTGTCGTCGAGACGGTTTCCGGTGTGCTGGGCCATGGTCTTCTCCTACTGGTCGGGGCAGCCGTACGGACTGCCTGTCCGGTCGTCGCCCCGCGAAGAGGCGACGACCAGGCGGGCAGGCCGTCCCTCAGCCGGCGTGCGGGTAGAACGGGTCCGAGCCCGCAGGTGAGCGGATCTCGGCGGTGCCGCCGCCGTGCCGTGGATGTGGTCGGCGGCGGCGTGCCGCAGGCCAGCGTGCGTCGTGCGTCCGCGTGTCGCAGCAGCGGCCCATCCGGCGTCGTGAGCGGCGCGGCGCAGCGCGAATCGGGCACATCTCGCGCAGACCGCAGGCTGGTTGCGGCGGGATCGCCCCGCCGAACTGCGTCACCACCGTGGAATCGTCCCAAGTCGGGACGGTTTCGATAACCGCAGGAGGCGCCGGGGCGCCCTCTCCGGAAGGCGGCGCGGGGCCTTGGCAGCAGGTCAGGGCTTGGTGCCGAGGACGGCGGCCGTGCCAATCACGGCGGCGGCGGTGTCCAGGAAGCGGTCGTGCGCCGCGATGGACGCCTCCCGCCCGGCGGCGAGGTCGGGTGCCTCGCGCAGCCCGAACGTCGTGGCGACCAGCTGGTCCACAGCCACGCGGACGGCCTGGTGGGGGATGAGGAGGCGGACCAGCGCGAGGGGCTGGGCCATGGCGGAGCGGGTGCGGTAGGCATCGTCTTTGGCTTCGGCCAGCTCTTCGGCGGTGGCGCCGCGCTGCTCCAGCACGCGGCGGCGGTAGCTGGTGCGGCGGTGGTCGGCCGCGCCAGCGGCAACGGCCGCGACGGCGGCGATCTGCTCGCGGCGCAGGGCGGCGCGCTCGGCCGCGGCGTGTGCGTCCTCGGTGATGCGGCGCTGCATCCGACCGGTCATGATGCTGCCGAGCAGCGCGCCGGCGATGGCGATCACGCCGGTGGCGATGGCGGTACCCACAGGGTCTCCTACGGGGTGAACAGGTCGAGTTGGTCGGCGCGGGCGGGCAGGGGAGCGGAGGCGGGTGGGGGCTGGTGGCACCGGCAGCGGCAGTAGGTGCGGCACGCACGCCCGACCACCCAGATCTCGACGCGCGGCCGGAAGGGCGCGCGGTCGTCGGTGACCGGCCACGGCCCCCGGCCGCGCAGGAGGTGACCCTCCGGCGCGGGGCCTTCGTAGCGGGTCCAGTAGTCGTGCCCGCAGGTGTCGTGCTCGTCCTCGCGGCATGCGGCGGAGGTGATCTGGCACGGGCACTCGGCCGCCCGGGGCGGGATCTCGCGCGGTGCCAGGACATGGGTGGAGATCCACGCGGCGGTGGCCGGGGGGACCGGGAGCGGGGTGGCGGTCACGGAACGGAGGTGTCCTTTCTGGTCGTGGGGGCGCCCGGGCCGCACCGGCGCCCCCCCCGGGGGGGCGGGCGGGGCCGCGGTCCGCCGGCCGGGGGGGCGCGACCGCGCGGCGGGCGGGCCGCCGT
>NZ_JBITKT010000015.1:26912-57935 GCF_044461265.1 Streptomyces sp. NPDC049879
GCCCCCCCGGGGGGGGGGGGGGGGGGGGGGGGGGGGGGGGGGGGGGGCCGGGGGGGGGGGGGGGGGGGGGGGGGGGGGGGCGCCCGCCCCCCCCCGGCCCCCCCCACGGGGTGGCCGGGCGGGCCCGCTGTCCGCAGGCCGGTGAGGCGCTACCGCGCGTCGGGCTGCCAGCCGTCGCGCACGTCGGCGGCGTCCTGCTGGTACTCGGCGGCGCGGCGGCGGGAGAGAGGGGCCTGTCCGGCGCCCTTGAGGCGGATCTCGACGGTGCCGCCGCCTTCCAGGGCGCGCAGCGCTGCGCGGAGCCGCCGGGCCAGCCTCGGGCCGACGCCGGGCGGGCGGTGGTCGGCCGCCAGGGCGTCGGGGTGCAGCAGATGCAGTCCGCGCAGTTCGTCGTCGTGCACGGTGCAGGGTGAGTCCGGGCCGAGCGGGGCGACGTCGAAGACCATCGTGGTCCCGGCCGGCTTGCTGATCGTGGCAGGCACCTGTTCGAGCACGAGGAGGCGCCCGGCCGGGCGCCACAGGCCGACCTCCTCGCGTACTTCGCGGGTGAGCGCGGCGGAGTGAGTCTCGCTGGCGAGCACGCCGCCGCCGATCATCACCATGTCGGGGCGGTAGGCCGGGATACCGAGGACGAGATGCCCGTCGTAGGTGCGCAGCAGAGCGAGCGCGTGATCCGCGCGGAGCGCGAATTCCTCGGGAGGGAGGGTGGTCATGCTGAGCTGATCCCTTCTGCGGGAGAACGTGCGGCTGTGACGGGGACGGGCCCGGACGACGCTGTCGTCCGGGCCCGGTGAACGCGGTGTGCGGGGGGCAGGGTCAGTCGTCGTCGCGGGCCGCGCGGGCAGCGTCGCTGGCGTCCAGTTCGGCCATGGTCTCCAGGTAGTCGGCGTGGTCGGCCGCCTCGTAGTCGTTGATCATCTCGGCGAAATCGCTCTGGCGGCGGGCGTAGTCGTCAGCGGCGGCGGTCATGTGGTGGTCCTCCTGGTCGTGGTCGGTGGTGGCGATCGCAGCGGTGGCGAGCGCGGTGGTGAGGGCGTGGGCGGCGGCGGCCGCGCGGGTGAGGTGGGCGGCGAGCTGGTCGTGGCAGTCGGCCTCGGCGGTGTGGCTGAGGGCATCGAGGTAGAGCGTCATGTCGAACGCTGCCGCGTGGGCGTCCATCAGGCCGGGCTGGTAGGCGAGCGCGTCGGGCAGCTCCGCAGCGCCGTTGGCGTAGCGGAACCGATTCTCGCGGCGGAGGCGGGCGGCGGCGATGTCGAGCTGCTCGCGGACCCCGTCCGGGTGGACGAGCGCGATCTCCCGGCCGGTGAGACGGCCGTAGACGTATTCGGCCGCGGAGCGGAGGCGGGCGGGGAGGTGCATGGCGGTGGTCCTCTCGGTGATGGGGCCCGCCGGACGGAGTGTCCGGCGGGCCCGATGTGTGTGGGTGGGTCAGCGGTCGCGGAGGTGGAAGCTGATGTCCGCGCCGACGCCGTCGCGTTCGGCGGCGTGCAGCCGGGCCAGGGCGACGAGGACGTCAGCCGGGTTCGGCTTCACGCCGGGGCGGGGGCGAGGTGGGGACGGGCGGTCACTTCTTGCGCTTGCGGGACTTGTCCTTCTTGTTGGCCTTGCGGGGGATGGGGAGGGGGTACGGCGCGACGGTCAGCTCTCCGAACTGCGGGAACCGCGCCTGGTAGTCGTCACGCTCGCGCTCGGCGACATCCCGCTCGTGGCTGCGGACGAGGTCGTCGGGGCCGTCCGCGGTGGCTGCCCACACTGCCCACATGGGGGGGTCCTCTCTTTCGGGGCGGGCCGGGTCCGGCCTGCCTGCCCACGTCCCCGGCCCGGCCGGGGCCGGGTTGGTCGGGGGCGAGGCGGGCGGGCCGGACCTACAGGCCGCGTGCGTCCGCCAGCTCGGCGGCGGTGCCGAGGAGCCGGACGGCGACGACCCCGCCGTCAGCGGCGAGCGCGTCGTTGGCGCGGGGGACGGACGGGGCGCCGGGCAGGTCGCGGCGGATCGCGTCGAGGAGCACGGCCAAGGCGTCGCCCTCCAGGCCGCCGTCGCCGCGCGCCTCCGCCGCGATGGCTCCGTACATGCAGCGGGCGCCGGAGGCGGACCGTGTGGCGCCCTGGCACCAGCCGTCGCGTCCGAGGCGGCGGGCGGCGCGCTGGAGCAGCGCGGCCACCGGGGTGGGGTAGGCGGGCCACAGGTCCGGGGCCGGGCGCTGCGCGGCGTACGCCGCGAGGCCTCGTGCGTCGAACGCGTCGAGCTGGGGCGTCGTCTCGGCGTGCGCGGCGTCGACGCCCAGGCGCAGGAGCGCGTGCTCCAGGCGCACGGTCATGGCGGCATCCACCGCGGCGAGGCGGGCGGCGAGGCCCGGCTCGCGGGCCGCCGGGGCGGTGGCGGGTCTGGGCGGTGCGGGGGTGTGGGTGGTGGGCACGGCGGGGTCTCCAGACAAGGGGTGGGCCCGCCGGACGGAGTCGTCCGGCGGGCCCAAGGGGTGAACGGCGTGGTCAGTCGCCGGTGTCGGGGTCGGGGCGGTCGGGGAGCTGGTAGCGGCCCCGCTCGGGGCTGCTGATCCGCCCGGCGCGGGTCAGCTCGGACAGCACGGCGCCGACGCGGGAGACGGACAGCTCGCGGCCGCCGTCGGCGGCGAGCGCGTTGAGGAGCTGCTGCTTGTCGAGGGGGCCGTCGGTGAGCGCGGCCAGGACACGGAAGGCGGCGGTGCGCTGCCCGTTCCCGGGGGCCGGGGTATCGGGGACGTGCGGGATGCCGGCCGGGACGACGGCCGGCGGGGGCGCGGCCGCGGCCGCGGCCGCGGGCGGCTGCCCGGCGACGGTGTCGCCGCCCTGCTCCTGCTCCTGGCCGACGTCGCTGGTGTCGGTCGGCGGCTGGGGGGTGGTGAGGGTGACGGTCTCGGCCGGGCGGGCGGTGGTGATGAGGTGCTGGGCGGCGGCGATGATCACTTGGTTGCGCCCGAGGGAGCTGTCCTTGTCGGCGATCATCTTGGCGATGTCGGGGAGCTGCGCGGCCCAGCGGTCGAGCTGGCCGTCGATGCGGGCGAGGTCGTACCACCCGGCCAGCCGCGGGGAGATCGAAGCGAGGGTGGGCGGGTGGCCGGGGCCGTAGAGGTCGAGGATCTCGGGGTCCGGGCCGTCCACCTCGCCGTAGGAGCCGACGCGGTGGAAGCGCATGAGGGTGCTGGGGCGGTGGGAGCCGAGGAGGTAGGCCATGCCGCCGGTGGAGGCGCCCGGCGGCCGCGCGCCGGGGGCGCGGTCGAAGCGGGAGGTGAGGCGGCGGGGTGCGTCGGTGCGGGGGATGGGGACGAGGACGGCGTCCTCGGGGAGGATGCCGTCGCCGACCAGCCCCGCCATCACGCCGGAGGACCAGCGCAGGAGGACGACGTCGCCCTCGCGGAGCATCGCCCGCAGGGTGTCGGAGCCGCCCAGTTCCTCGACGTGCGCGGCCTGGGCGGCCAGGCCGAGGCCGACGCCGACGGAGCGTCCGGCGCGCCCGGCGTCCGCCAGGTAGTAGGTGCCCACCCCCCGGTAGGGGCCGGACGCGGCGAGCATGCGGTTGGCCTCGTCCACCCGGACCGACAGCAGCCGGTCGGGGCGGTTGATGACGAACGTCGAGCGGCCCATGGCGGTGTAGCGGGTCATGCGGTCCTCGGCCTCCCAGATCGCGGCCTGCATCAGCAGGACCGCGCCCTCCTGGGTGGTCGCGCGCACATCCACGTTGCCGCGGGCCTCGGGGACGGACTGCCCGGCCTTGAGATCCGCGAGCCACGAGACGACCCCGCTTCGTTTCTCGGCGGCGAGCAGCAGTTGCAAAGCCCTGCTCTTGCCCGCGCCCGTGGTCCCGAAGACCACGCTGCGCTGGGCGCCGGAGCCGGGGACGTACAGCCGCATCTGCGCGGGCTCCCCGTCGTGGTAGCGCCCGACGGTGATGTAGCCGTGCGGGTCCATGACGAGGTCCTCGCCCCGCGCGGCGGGGACAGTGGCGAGCGGCGGGCGCCGGTAGATGGTGAGGATCGCGCCGCCCGCGCCGTCCGTCTCCACCAGCACCGTCGACGGGTCCGAGACGCCGTACGGCTTGAGGGCGGAGATCAGCTTGGCGTGGTCGTAGTGGACCAGGTCGCCGGGCGCGGTGGCGAGGTGGATCTCGACCAGGTCCGGCGTCCGCCGCGCGGGGGTGGGGGTGGGGGTGGGCATCACATCTGCTCCTGGGGGATCTCGGCGCCGTCGGCGGTGCCGTAGCGGATGGCGGTCACGGTGGTGCCGGGCATCGCGCGCGGGGCGATGCGCTGCGCCCACAGCCCGGCGAAGTCGGCCGGGGCGGACGTGCCGACGCGGATCTGTCGGCGGCCCGCCCCGGAGCCGGGGACGTCCCCGAGGGCGATCAGCCCGGCGGGGATGTCGGTCAGCGCCGACAGGCGCGCGACCGGGATGTCGCCGACCGGTTCGCCGGGGCGGGCGACGATGTGGGCGGACCACTCACGCGGCCCGGCGACGGTGATCTGCTCCAGGTGGGTGCCGGGGGCGGCGCCGCCGTCGCACGCGACCAGCGTCGTCCACCAGGAGGCGAGGCGCGCGTCCAGCGGCCCGGTCAGGTCCACCCCCGGCCCCGTCTCGGCGGTGCCGCCCGCGAGTGTGTGCACGGTCTCGACGCCGGTCGGCGCGGTGGCGGGCGGGGTGATCAGGTCCCGCGCCCAGCGGGCCGGGCGCACCGTCCACACCAGCCCGCTCCATGCGGCGGCGGTCGCCCACTGCCACCAGCCCCCGGCCGCCTGCGCGGCGAGGAGCTGCACGGTGAGCGTCGCGCCGGGGGTGAGGTAGAGGCCGCGCAGCAGCCAGTGCGGCCTCGGGTCGCGCGGCACGCTGACCGCGTAGCCGCCGAGCGTGGCGGCGGCCGTCACCGGCAGCGCCAGCATCAGCGCCGGGTCCCCCGTGGCGGCCGCGGCGACCAGCGCGGCCGCCCCCACGGCCGTGCCCGCCCGCCCGGCCGCGTCCCTCGTGGTGCGGACCCCGGCCCGCACCCTGCCCATGTCCGGCAGCATCTCGTCCTCCTCCTGGTCGTGCTCGTCGTCCTGGTCGTGGTGCATGGGGGAGGGGCGCCCGCACGGTGCGGGCGCCCCTCGAAGGTGAAGCGGGTCAGCGGTTGCGGTAGAAGTTGCGGTCGGCCATCGGCACCGGCATCGCCTGGACCTGCTCGACGACCGGCCCGTAGTCGGCGGCGTGCTCGGCGGCCGCCGCGTCGTAGGAGATCGCCATGTCGTCCAGCCGGTCGGCGAGCCGCCGGGAGGTAGCCAGCGCGCCACGGGTGACGCGGGCGGCCTGCCGGTGCTCCGCGACTGTGTCGCTGTCGACGCGCATCCCGGCCGCCAGGTCCGCCAGGTGATCCACGCTCCGGGCGCAGTCCTCCATGTAGGCGTACGTGTCGCGGACCCGCGCCCCGACCTTGCGCAGGGCGAGTCCGGCCGCCGTCAGCTCCGCGAGCATCACGCCGTAGCTCACCAGGTCTGTGGCGGCCTCGACCGCGTCGCCGACCACGGCGGCGACAGCCGCCCCGACCCCGCTCTTGTCGGAGGCGGGAAGGGCCGGGGCAGCCTGCGGCGGGGGCACCGCCGCCCGGGACGGCGGCGGAGGCGCGGCCCGCGGCGGTGCCTGCGGGGGCGGGACCATCCGCCTGACCCCCTCGGAGATCCGGGCCCGCCACCCCGGCCCCGCCGAAGCCCCGGCCGCGAACGGCGCCGAGGGCGGGGGCGGGGGCGGGGGTGCGCCGCCGGGCGGACCCGGCGGCGGAGGCGGCGCGGCAGCCGGGATGACGGGCGCGGGCGGCCCGGCGGGCGGGACTGCCAGTTCCCGGCGCCGCACTGCGGGCACGGTCGGCCGGGCGGGCACGGCGGGCAGGTTGTCGTCGTCGGACATCAGCGTCACTCCTTGTGGTAGTCGCGCTCGGCCGGGGCGGCGTGGCCGTAGTCCCGTGTCGTGTCGGCGACCGGCTTGTGCCGGTCGGCGGCCGACCGGCCGGCGGCCGCGACGGTCTCCGAGGCCCGGGGCAGCGCGGCGGCGAGCGAGGCGGCGTCCCGCGCGATCTGGTCGGACTGCTCGACCAGCCTGATTGCCCAGCGGCGCAGCGCCCCGGGGATCTTGTAGCGGTGGACGGTCGCGAGGAGGCCCTGCATCCGCGTCGCCAGCTCGCGCGCGGCGGCGGCGTCGGCCCGCGCGATGTCCGCGCGGGCCATGATCTCGGCGGCCGCGTCCGCGTCCGCGTCGATCAGGTCGTAGACCGTCAGATCGCTGTCGCCACCGAGGTCGTCCCCGATGTTGATCCGGGCGGCCGCGGCCGCGAGGTCCGCCACCGGCACCGCGGGCCGGGGCGTCCCCGGCCTGCCCACCGCTTCCGCCACAGGCACGGCCGGGGCCGGGGTCTCTCCCACGGCGACGGTCACGGACTCGGTCACCGTCGCGGTCGAGGTCGAGGTCGAGGTGATCGAGCTGGTCTTGGTCAGCGTCACCGCCGCCGCGGTCGGCGGCGGATCACCCTGGTCACGCACAAGCTCCTCCTGGTGCTCGTCGTCGGCTGCGCCGGGCGGCGCAGCCGTCAGTGCCGGCACCGGCACCGGCTCCGGCTCGGGGCGGGGCTGGGGAATGCGCTCCAGCGTCACCACCAGCGGGTCCGCAGTGGCGCCCGGCGGCGGGCCGGGCCGACCCCGGCCCGCCCACGGCCCGGCGTGCCCCGGCGGCGGGGGAGGCGGAGGCGCCTGCTGCCTCCCGCCCGGCGGCGCGGTCCCCGGCCCGGCAGCGCCACCCGACGCACCGGCCATCCACGCGTCCGCCCACCCGTCACCACCCCCCGTACCGGAGCCCGCCGCGCCCTGGCCGCCGGGCGGCGCACCGGCCCCGGCCAGGTCGGCCGGGTCGGCGAGCGAGGCGACCAGGACGCGGGCGATCAGCCGGTCCCACCACGCCCGCCCCGACCGCCCGACGCGCTTCGCCCTGCCCCAGCGATCCCGCCGTGCCTTTCGCTCCTCGCGCGCCGCACGGCGTTCCTCGCGCGCCGCGCGGCGCGCATCCCGCACCCGGGTACGCGAGGCGGTGTCGGCCTCGCGCACCGTGGCCCGGCGGTCCCGGGCCTCGGCCCGGCCCTCCCGCCGCGCCCGCCGCACGCCCCGCGCCGCCAGCCCGCCCGCCCCCGTCAGCCACCGGCCCACCCGCCGCCGCCCTCCCCCCGCACCGGCGTCGGCGTGGCCGTGGCCGTGCTTCTTCAGCAGCCCACCGCCCCCCGGCCGCGCCTTGGCGTCGTGCTCCTGGTCCCGGCCGCCGGTGCCGCCGGGCTTCTTCCCGCCCCCGCCGCCGGTGCCGCCGGGCTGCCTGTGGCCGGTGCCGCCGTCCGGGTGCGGGTGCCGGGCGCCTTTCGGCCCGCGCGGCGCCCGGTGCCGGTCCTTCCCCCCACCCGCCCCGCCCCCGTTGCCCCCGCCGCCGGTGCCGCCGGGCTGCTTGCGGCCCCCGCCGCCGGGGCTGTCCGCTCCAGACGGGGTCTTCGGCGCCTTCGGGTCCCGGCGGCCGTCCGGGGTGCCCCCGGCACCGGGCTGCTTGTGTCCGCCGGCGTCCGGACGCTTCAGGCCCCCGCCGCCCGGGTCGCCGAAGCCGCCGGGCCGCTTGCGCCCCCCACCACCGCCGCCGCCGAGGCCGCCGCTGCCGAACGCAGCAGGCACCCGCTGTCGGCCTGTTCCGCCGCCGCCCCCGCCGCCGGAGCCGGTGCCGAGGTGTCCCCCGGCCGCCCCGGCGCCCCGGCCCCACTCCGGCCCGGTGGGCACCCGCTGCCCGGGGCCGTGCGTACGGTCCGCACGGTCCGCTACGGCCTGGTGGTGCTCCCGGGAGACCCGCAGCCACCCGGCCAGCGCCGTCGCGCCCCGCACGGCCGCGACGGTGATCCCGGCGGCCACCAGCACGCTCAGCGCGGCCGCGCCGCGCACCCCCAGCCGCTCCCCGCCGCCGTCCCCGGCGACGGCGGCCGGGGCGGTCCCCGGCGCCGCGGCCGGGACGACCGGGGACAGGGACAGGCCCGGCGGCGGGCCCAGCCGGACCCCACGCACCGCAGGCGCCGCCGCCGGGGCCGTTGTCGGGTCTCCACCATCCGGCCCGGGGCCGCTGTCCGGGACGGGCGGCCCGCCCTCATCCACCTGCGCGCCCGCGATCGGCGGGCGCAGGCCCACCAGCGGGAACGGGATCAGCCGCCCCTCACCGCCGTCCTGGCGGTCGTCGTCGGACATCAATCAGCCCTCCATCATGAGTTGACAATCCGTCACTGATACGGAAGCCTCGCGCGCGCGCGACGCGCGCGCGCCTTGGGCCCCCCGAGGGCCGGAGCCCCCGAGGGCGGCAACAACAACAACACGTCACCGAACGTGACCCTCGTGGGCCTGAGCCCAGGTGTGGAGCATGCTCGCCAGCTCCCGCCACAGCGGGTCGTGCGGCCCCTCGGCGCGCGCGGTCACGACCGCGCGGGCCCGGTCCCACATCACCCCGGCCAGCTCCTGCTCCGACCTCGCCGCCGCCTGGCGGCGGTTGTAGTGGTCGGCCAGATTCCGCTGCCGCCGCTCGGCCGCCGCCCGGTCCGCGGCGGTCGTCATCGGGCGTCCTTGAACAGCGCGCTGAACGGCGTCGCGGGCTGCTGCGCGGGGGTCTGCTGCTGCCCCTCGTCCTGGGCAGCGGGCCCGGTGCCGGTCGTGTGCTCGACTGCACGGCCCACCACCCCGGAAGGGCCGCCGAGCGCCTTCTGCGCCTGGCGCTCCGCCAGGCGCTGCTGCTTGCGCCGCGCCCTGGCCACCGCACGGTCCGCGCGCGCGGCGGGCAGCTCGACACGGACCTTGCGGTGGTCCACCTCCAGCTGCTTGGCGGCCGCCACGATCAGCTCCGCGTGCCGGGCCATCTGCCGCAGCCCCCGGGAGAGCTGACGCGCGTGCATCCACCGCTGGTGGAGCCACCGGTCGCCCTCGACCGGGTCCCGCAGCGCGTCCCGGCGCACCTCGTCCGCCAGCCTGCGGAAATCGGCGGCCTGCGCGCGGTACTCCTCCCGGATCTGGTCGGCGTAGAGCTGGACGTACTCCTGACGAACGAGGTGATCGGACGTCCACTGCTGCTGCTGCTCGGACACGGTGCTCCCTGCTCTCTGGATTTGTGGTGGGATGTGCGGTGACTGCTCCGGCAGTCGCGGCGAGGGCCAGCCCGGTATCAGCGGGCTGGCCCTCATCGGTGATGCCGGATCACGTCAGGGGCGGTAGCCGGACGCGAGCAGCTCGGCGGCCGCCGAGGACGGCGGTGTCGCGCCGGAAGCGACCATGAGCGTCCGATTCGCAGTCGCGTGCCGAACTTTGCGAAGCACGCGCGGCGCGTGCTCGGTGACGCTCGGCAGGCGCGCGGCGCGTGCGCGGTCAGGCCGGGACGGGGGTGGCGTTGCCCGGTTCAGGGTGCGCGGCGGGCCGGGTGAGTTCCCTGGCGCGGGCGGCCCTGAAGTCGAGCAGCCAGTTGCGTGCGTTGCCGGGGGCGACCTGGAAGCGCTCGGCGAGTTCGGCAGCGCTCGGCTCTGCGCGGCCTGTGCTCGCCAGTGCGCGGTAGTGCTCCCAGCCGCGCTGCTTGGCGTCCGACTCGAACAGTCGTGCGTTGTGGCCCGGGGTCGGGCCGGGGGTGATGTGCTCGGCCAGTTCTCCGCGCAGCCGGTCGAGGAGAGCGGTGATCTCGCGGACCTGGGCATGCTGCGCGGCTGCGTGCTCGGCTGCGCGGCGGGCTTCGTCCTCCGCTGTGCGGCGGGAGTCGTCGGCGTCGCGGACCTGGTCGCGGCGTTCCTGGAGGGCCTGGTTGAGAAGGGTGAGTTCACCGCGTCGTGTTTCGGCGGCGTCTTGTGCTTCTCGGGCCTTCTGAGCAGCTCCGTTGTATGCGGCTTCGGCCCTGCCCCTGGCCGAGGTGAGGTCGTCCAGCTCGCGGCGCAGCGCGGCGAGCTGGTCTTCGGTGCCGTGCCTGCCCTGCCGCGCGGCGTCGAGCTGCTGCTGCAGGGCGTGCAGTTCGGCGGTCGCATGCTCCAGCCGCTCGCGGGAGAGGCCGGCGTCGTCACCGAGCTGCCGTGCGCGGCGGGCGGCGGCGTCGGCTTCGTCTTCCGCGCGCTGCCGCGCGGCCTCGGCCTCCTGCCGCGCACTCTCCGCGCGGTCGGCCTCCTGCCGCGCGGTCTCGGCGCGGTCGGCCTCCCGGTTGGCGGCGGTTTCGGCTTCCTGTCGCGCGTTGTGAAGGCGTTCGAGTTCCTTGCCCGCGGCGTCGGTCTCCTCTGCCGCGCGCTGCCGCGCGGCCTCGGCTTCCTGTCGCGCGTCTTCCGCGCGCTGCCGCGCGGCCTCGGCCTCCATGGCGCGCGCGTTCGCGCTGATGCGCTGCGCGGACGGCACGATGGCGAGCGTTTCCAGCATGTCCATGACTTTCGCGGCGTCGCTGTAGGTTGCCTGTGCAATGCCGTCGACGCCGGTGAGGGTGGCCATCCGGCGGGCCATGGCGAGGGCCTGCTTCGGGTCGGTGGCGATGTCGGCACGGTCGACGGCCCGCTGGGCGGCCCGGCGCCGCCGTTCGACCCGGGCTTCGGCCCGGGTGGTCCTGCGCTCGGAGGCGTGCGTCTGCTTGAGCCTGTCGAACACTTGCAGGGCCAGGCGCAGCTGGTAGACGGCGGCGGCGGCCGTGCGGGCGAGGGCGGCGCGGGCGATGTCAGAGCCGCGGTCGGCGGCGTCCAGGCCGAGCAGGGCGAACAGGGCGCTCCAGGAGTGCTGCCACAGCAGGATGACCAGCCGGAGCGGGCCCGGCTTCGTGTACTCGTCGTCGTCGATGCCGGGGGCGTGGAGCTTGGCGCGGAGCTTGAGCTCGATCAGCCAGGCGGCCAGCCCGGGGATCGCGCCGAGGACAGGCATCGACCACAGGGTGGGGGCGTGGATGGCGTTCATCGCTGCGCTGAAGGCGACGAGCGTCCAGGCGGTGCGGTGCATCAGGCGCAGCTCGGGTGTCCAGCCAGTCTCGGCGTCGGCCTGGCGGTACATCATGACGAGCAGCGTCAGTTCGGCGGCGTCGAATACGGCGATGAAGCCGAGGGCCATGACCGGCGGCAGGCCGGCGACCTCGGTGGCGAACTGCCACAGCCCGTAGACGGAAACGGCGACGCCGCCGAGCGCAACGACAGCCTGCGGGCCGATGCCGTCCAGGGGACTGGTGCCCGGGTCCGGCTCGGCGCCGGTCCTTCTGCGCACGAGGATGAGCGCCACGGTGCATGTCAGCGCCATGCTGATGACCATGGCCAGGACCAGGTAGAGGTTGGCGCTCACCCAGCTCGACGCAGGGCCCAAGAAGCCGGGGGGGTTCAGGAAGTCGGGAAGGTCCATGGGGATCGCCTTTCGTTGAGTTTCTTCGGGTGAGCGCGGCGACCGCGGCGACGGCGGGAGCGAAGTCGCGGTCGGCGCGCTCGAAGTCGGGCTCGCGGCGGGGCGTCAGGCGTCGTGGCGGGGCCCGCCGACCGTGATCGACCGCACCCGCCACAGGACCTCGCAGGCCGGGACCGGCGGCGTCTGCGTGGGCCAGGCGGTCCAGCCGCTGCGAGGCGCGCCCTCCCGCTCCGCCGCCATCTCCGCGTCCTCCGGGGTGGCGTGGACGCTGTGCAGCTCGCCCCGGTGCCACAGCAGGTAGACGCGGTTGTCACGGGCCTGGCGGCGCGCCGTACGCAGCAGCGCCCGCAATGCCACCCGGTCCTCCGCGTCGAGGCGTTCCTCGGCGGCGTCCCGCAGCCCGGCCGCCTCGATCTCCGCGCGGGTCCGCGCCGCGACCGCGTCCATCAGCTCGTGGTGCAGCTGCTCGGCGCGGGTCTCCGCGTCCGCCGCCCGCGCGCACGCCGCCTCGCACAGCGCCGCGTATTTGACGGCCTCGGTCGCGTCGACCTCGTCGGCCGCCGCCGCGTCCCGCAGCCGCGCCAGCTCGCTCGTCTTGATGAGCCTGTACATGTCGCCCCCTTTCGGGGCCGGGCCGTCTGCCCGGCTCCCCAACCGCCCCCGCCGCCCCCGGGTCAGGGGGTGGCGGGGGCGGCCAGGCAGCCGTCAGCCGTCCTCACACGCACACGTGCAGCCCGTACCGGCGCACCGCTGGCAGTCCACGCACGTGTCGCACCGCGTGCAGTGCCCGCACGGCCACACGCCGGTCGACGGCGGACACTCACACGCGCCCGCGAACAGGTCGAGCTGCGCCTCAGCCAGCCGCGCGGCGAGCGTGGCGTCCCGCGCCCGCTTCGCCGCCGCCGCCCGCTCACGGGCGTGCTCACGGCACGCCCCGATCAGGTCCCCGGCACCGAGCCGCACGGCATCCACGAGGCCGACCCCCGGGTCCCGGGGGACCGCCGCCGTGGCGCGCTCCCAGCACACCCGGGGACCGGCGGTGCACTCCTGCCCGTCCCGCGTGTGCACCGCCGCCAGCAGCGGCGGCACCCCCACGCCCCCGGTCACCGCACCCACGAGACCAGTGCGTCCGGGATCATCCAGCCGCACGTGGTGCACGCACTGCCGGGCTCACCGGTGCCGTAGCAGCCGGGGAAGGTGCACGCGTCCATCCGCGGCCCCGGCATCAGCGGCGCCCCGCCGGCCACCCCGTCCGGGGTCGGCGGCGGGCAGATGCACTGCCACCGCAGGCACACCGGGCACGCGTCGTCGCCATCGTCGTCGTACCTGCGCCCGACCGCGCTCTCGGGCTCCTCCTCGTACCCGCGCCGGTCGTCCTCGTCCTCGATGTCCTGTCCGATCCAGGCCGTCACGGCCAGGTCGTCCGGCGTGATCGCGCCCGTCTGCCACATGTCCGCCAGCGCGTCCAGCCGCGCCAGCTGCTCGACGACGTCGAGGTCCTGGACGATGTCGCCGTCCAGGACCAGGCGCGCGTAGTCGCCCAGCTCGACCACCGGGCGGATGCTGCGGCCAGCGTCGGCGCAGCGTCGGATAGCGTGCTCCATGGATCACTCCTGTTGGGTGTGTGATCTGGGGCCACCGGTCCCGACCGGCCCACCGCGTCGCATGCGGGGGCCGGTCGCATATCCGGACCAGGTGACCAGCGGCGCACCACGCGCCGCTCGTGGACGGGGACGGGATCGAACCGTCCTCCGTCCGGCCCGGCGGGCGCCGGGCCTGGGGCTGAATCTTCTGATGCAGTGCGCGCCTGGCCACCTGCCGTCCCTTGAGCGGCAGGTGGCCGGAGGCGGGGTCAGGGGTGGGTGGCAGCGGACGGGGCGTTGACCGTGCGGGCGAGGTGTGCGGCCATGCCGATGACCCGCCGGACGTCGGCCAGGGTGCGGCCGGGCTGGCGCTCCCAGGTGTCGTAGTCCGTGTATCGCTCGCCGTGCTCGGCTCCGAGGACGGCGTCGAGGCAGCGACGGGCCCCGAAGACGGCGTCGAGCGGGGTGAGCAGGTCGGGCACAGCGGACCGGCGGAGGGCGTGCAGGGTGTCGTGGCCGGTCGCGGGCGCCCACTGGGTGCCGTCCGCGAGGCGTTGGTCGGCGCTCTCCAGGCGAGTCGCGATCTCCTCGCCGGTGGCCTGGGTGAGGCTGAGGAAGAAGCCGAGCCGGTCGGCCTGGTCGGGGGAGAGGGCGGGCAGGAGGCGGAGGGTGTGGGTGTCGAGGTAGTCGGACGGGTCGGTCACGGCCGGCCTCCCTGGTCGTCGGCGGGGCGGAAGGGGCGGTATCGGAGGGCGACGTCGGCGGCTTCGGCGAGCAGCACCGAGGCGTCGTCGAGGGTTCGGCCGGGGGTCATCTCCCAGGCGTCGTAGTCGGCGTCGTCGGCACCGGTACGCAGCCGCAGTACGGCATCGAGCACGACGCGGGCGGCGTAGCGGGTGTCCGAGGCCGCGCCGGTGGCCGCGTTCATGGTGTCGGTGAGAGCCTCGAAGATTTTCAGAGGCCGGTCGGGCACCCACGGCTGGGCGGTGAGCAGGTTGCGGGCGGCGTCGAGGTGGGCGGCGAGCCGGTCCGGGCTTGGGGAGACGCTTCCGAGCGCGAGTTGCTCGCGGATCTGCTCTACGGCCGCGCCGACGAGTCGTTCGGCGCGCGGGGAGATGTGGTCGATCACCGGGCCTCCCGGCGGCTGGGGCGACGGGAAAGCCACTCGTGAGCGAGCAGCCCGAACACGGCGCCGTGGCAGGTGGCGGTTACCCAGGGCACCTGGTAGTCGCGGAGCGAGGCGGTCACCGAGACCGCCACGAGCACGGCGGCGGCGAGGGCGAGAGCGTGGCGGGTGATCCGCCGGGTAGCGGGGGTCATGCGTGCCTCCATGGCGGGGGCGCCCGGCCGGGCAGGGGCGGGCGCCGCGTGGTGTGAGGGTTCGGGGCGCGGGGCGCGCTGCGGCACCCCGCCCCGGGGCGGGGGCCCAGGGGCGGGGGCCCAGGGGCGGGGGTGGCCGCCGTACGGCGTGCCGGTCGGTCAGCGCGTGCCGCGCCCGTTGCAGCCGCCGCACGTCTGCGTGCCGAGGCCGGAGTAGCTCTTGCCGTCACCGGTGCTGGTGATCACGATCGTCACCTGCACGGTGCCGGAGCCTCCGCACTGCGGGCACTCTTGCTCGCTGCTCATCGTGTCGCTCCCTGGTCGGCGCGGATACGGGCGGCGTAGGTGCGGACGACCTCGGCGGCGGCCGTTGCCTCGCGCTGGGCGGGGATCGAGACCGGGGCCGGAGGCGGGGTGGGGTTGGGGGTGTCGGCCATCACGCGGCCTCCGTCCCGGCCCCCGCGCGGACGCGGCGGAGCGCCTCGTCCATCACCGGGTCGGCGGGGGTGTCGGCGAGGTCGCGGCGGAGCCGGACGACCGCCCCGTACCGGACGCGGGCGGCGGTGGTGGCCGCCGGGTCGGGGGCGGGGTGGCGGGGGCCAGTGAGGGTGGGGGCGGGGTGTTCGGTGGTGGGGGTGGCTGCCACAATTGCGGGATCGCGCATGGGTCTCACATCCGTTGTCTGTGTGCGTGTCAGACGGGCCCGCGGGGGCGCAATCCCCGTGGGCCTGTCGCCCGTTGAGGGCCGGGTCGGTGGACCGGCTCTCAGCTCGCCGCCGCGCTGCCCCTTCGCCAGGGCGGCGCGGCGGCGAGCTGAGGGTCGGGCAACGCGGTCCGGCGGCGCCGCGAACCGCCTGGCCGAGCAGGGGGTTCGTGGCGCCGCCGGAGGATGCGGTCAGTCGGTGGCGCGGCTTTCGGCGCGCAGCTTGGTGGCGGCGGACCGGTGGTGCAGCGCGAGGCGCGCGGCGGAGAGCCGGTCTTCCGTGGCCAGGTGCCTGTCGTTCGCAGCCCGGTCGGCGACGAGCGCGGCGGCGTCGTACTCGTCGGCGGCGGCGGCCAGTCCGGCACGGGCGGGCGCGTCCGTCCTCATGGCGATGTCTTCCTCTTCGGGGTGCCGGGCAGGCCGGGTGCGTACGTCGCCAGGACGGTGCCGTCCGGGATCGTGGCGCGGGCGGAGTCGGCGCGTTCGACGGCGGGCGCGGTCTCGGTCCACTGGGCGGAACGGGTGGCAGCGCGCAGCAGGGCGTGGGCCCGCTCGTACGCGTGGTCGTGGTGGGCCTGGGCGTCGAGCGCGGCGCGGCGGGACGGCTCCTGCCGCAGGCGGCGGGTGTAGATCTCGGCGAGGCGGGCGCCTTCCGGGCAGGTCCGGCGAGGGGTGCAGGCCGTGCAGTTCTCGCGGTGCTCCAGGTCGGAAGCGTCGGGGCAGGTCCGGCGGCGGGTGCACGCCGCGCAGTTGTCGCGGTGCGTCCGGTAGGCGTTCCATGCTGCTGCGGCGGTCTCGGCCGGGCGGAGGATCTGGGAGACGGCCGGGGTTTTCGGCGCCGGCCGCTTCACCAGCGCGGTGCCGTGGCGGGTGGCGGGGTCGCAGCCGTCTTCGACCGCGCGCCGGACCCGCCGTTCCCAGTGTTCGACCGTGAGGTCGAGGACGATCGCGCGGTTGGAGCCGTCGGTGCAGCGGCGTCCGGCGCCGGGCGCGCCGTAGGGGGTGGTGTCGTGCGGCACGAGTTTCGGGGTCGCGCCGTACTTGCCGGTGATGGGGACCCAGGTGCGGCAGTCCGGGCAGACCAGGGACATGCCGCGCAGGTACATGTTGACGTCGAGGGGGTGGAGCGCGGAGACGGAGATCGGCTCGCGGGCCGAGACCGTCTTCGTACGGGCGCGGCCTCGGCGCTTCCGGGGCGCGCGGACGGCGGTGGCGGTGGTCATGAGGGACTCCTTCCGTCGAGGGGGAAGAGCAGGTGCAGGGGTGTGCTCTCCTCTCGCCAGGGCGCGCGGGCATGCCGGTGCCCTGGTGAGAGGACAGCGCATCAGCGCTGCGTGCTGCCGAGGATTTCGGTGGTGCTCACTCAAGGCAGCTGCTGTGCAAGGGAGTCGGGCCCGTGGGCCCGGCTTCCTCCGGCGCCACCAGGCCCGTGCAGGTGGTCTGGTGACGCCAGGGTGAGCCGGGAAGGTCAGGCGACGAGTTCAGGGACCGCGCTGGGCGCGGGGCGGGGGAGGTCGGTCATTTCGACCGGCGTGTGGTCCGGAAGGTCGAAGGCGGCCCGGATGTCGTCGGCGGTCGGCGGCCGGGAGCACGGGCCGCAGGCGTCGAGGATGTAGTCCCGCCCGCCGGTGGCGGTGCAGCCACGGCAGACCCGGTTGTCCAGCCAGTCCCGGCCGTCGTCCGTCCTGAACCAGTGGCCCCGGTGGGTCACGACCAGCCGTTCCGTCTCGGGAAGCAACACGGCCGCGCCGGTCCAGAACGCGGTCCCGCGGTCGTACTCCTCCCTGTGCAGCACGGCGGCCACGACCTGGTCGTGCACGCGGCGGGTGGGGTGCAGCCACTCCCGGACGACGCCCCGGACCGCCGTCGCCAGGCCGCGCGGCAGTCCCGAGTCAGCGTCCGTCGACGATTCGTCGTCCCGCCGGACGCGGGCCAGCGCCCGGACACTGAGAGGCCGGGCGTACCGCGTATCTGTTGGCGGCAGCAGCTCCGTCACATAGCCGACCAACCGGGCCGTCGATTCCATGGATCTCTCCTGTGAGGCGAGGGGTGAGCGAGCCCAGTGGGTGATGCCCACTCGGCGACAACTCCGCTAGCGGAGTTGCTGAACTTGATTAACCCACCACACACACAGTGATGTCAACACTGCTAGCAGTGTTGGAGGTAAAAGGCCCGCTGAGCTGCGCATACGGGTGACGCCCACGCCATGACTCGACCCGCGCTAGCCACACTCCACTAGCTATGTCATGCTGTGCGCCACAGACGCGCTTGGGAGAGGAGGAGAGCCGTGCCCAAGAAGGAGCCGGGGAAGATTGAGCGAATCGCCGCCGACATCCGCAGGAAGATCGAGTCCGGAGAGTTCCCTCCGGGCGGGCGGTTGCCCAGCACTGCGGAGCTCCAGCGGACAGAAGGCATCGCGAACCAGACTGCGCGCGACGTCTTCACGACCCTGGAGACCCAGGGCCTGGTGATCACCCGGCACGGCAAGGGGTCATTCGTCACGCCATTCCTTGGCAAGATCACTCGTGACGGAACAGGGCGGTACCAATCCGAGGCCCGGTCCGAGCGCGGCGCGCGCGGCGCCTTCGAAGCGGAACTGAACAGGCTGGGCCTGGTCTACAAACCCAGCCCGGTCGATATCGGCAGGGCGCGCCCTCCACGCGTAGTGGCCGAGGCGTTCGGGCTGCATCGCTCCGCCAACGCGATCTATCGACGTCGCGCGATGCAGGCTGGACGAACCTCGGACCCCGACGATGGGTTCACCGTGCAACTCGCCACATCGTGGTTCCCGGTCGATGTAGCGGGTGGGACCCGAATCGAGGAGGCAGACACGGGGCCAGGCGGCAGCAAGAGCCGCCTGGCCGAAGCGGGATTTACCCAAACCCACATCAGAGAAGAGATCGAGGTCCGCGCCCCCGAGCCCGCCGAGGCCGAAGTGCTCAGCATCCCATTGCAACGCCCGGTATATGAGCTGGCGCACCGGGCATCGACAGCTGATGGTCGCGTGGTGGAATTCGCGATTCACCTCATGCCGACGACTATCTGGCGATTTGCATACACATGGGACCTGGATACCTAATCCGGCTCCCTCAACCCAGGAGGAACGCTTGCCCAGCAACGAGATCGGAACCGACGGAACGATCACCAGAGATGCCCGGAACCGCTACACGCGGCGGGCTGAGGGTGGAGCGCACGGAGCGTTCGAGGCGGAGACCAGGCGCGCAGGCGGCTCGCCTCGCGCCGAGGTCGAGATCGAGCACAACACCGCGCCCTCCGACGTAGCGTCAGTGCTTGGCGAGAGCGGCGAGGTGACCATCCGCCGGCGAAGGATGTACGACGGCGAACGTCTGGTGCAGCTGGCCGACACATACATCCCGCGCTTCGTCACCGAGGCGGCCCCGCAGGCGGCTGAGCTGAACACCGGAGAGGGCGGGATCATCTCCCGCATGGCTGACGCCGGCCTCTCCCAGACAGAGGTCCTGGAGGACATCGAGCAAGCCCCGGCCACGCCTGAGCAGGCCGCCGCCTTCGGCGTCGACGTCGGTGCGCCGCTACTCAACATCGTGCACGTCGGACGAGTTGCCGACGGGCGGGTGGTCGAGGTCACTCGGCACGTACTGAGCCCCGGTTGGAGGCTTCGGTACGAAGTCCCAGTCGTCTAATCGCCACGACCGGCCGCCTGACGGCGGCCGGTCACCACACCGAGTAGGGTGTCGCGCAACAAGACCAAAAGGAGAGGCCCCCTCTGCGTCCGGCCAAAGCCGCAGGGGGGCCTGTGGGAACCGAAAGTTCGGTGTCCCCGCCGACAGAACAGGTGTCGACACATGATTAGGGTACCTCCCCCTTACCTCGGAGACGCTGACAGCGCCCGCCGTGACGCACGCGTGTGCGTCACTTTGGCCGGGCGCCGTCGTTATGCCGTCGTCCAGGTGTGTCACAGGACACACCTCTCCTGCGGAGAGATCGAGGCTGAGATGACGTAGAGGAGGGGCCGCGTCTGGCCCGGTGGCGCCAACCACCTGAGCTAGATCCTGCGGCCGTCGTGCTACCGCACCCCATTGCCCTGTCGGGTGCGAGGGCTGGTCCCGATTCCCGTCGTGACCAGCGAGTTTGGTTCCTGACGAACCCAAGACCCACGTAGGGGCCCTTTGGTGTGCCTGCGTGTGCGACAGACAGGAAGTAGTGTGCACTACCGCACCCCCGTCTGTCATCACCGGCATGCGCCGGGAGTGACGGACGCCACCTCTTTTCAGCCGTCCGGAACCGCGTGTTCCGTCTCTGACCGGCTCGTTCTCCGGGCTGTGCCCGGCATCTCGACTTGTCGTCGTGTCGCTCTTCCGGGCGCATCTGCGGCGTGTGTTGACCTCCGCGCGGGTGATGTCCGGGCGTGTCGCGGGACGGGGGCCCGGCGGTGACCGGGACCGGCGCCGCGGCGCTGCCGGTTCCGGCTGCCCGGACGGCGCGGTCGGCCGCGCCGCGGCTTCGGCTGCTCCCCGGCGACGGCACGGGCGTGTCGGGGCCGGGGAATCCGCTTGCCCTGGGCCGGGACGCCCGCGCGCGCCTGGACGCCGCCGCCGACGAGTTGTTCGCCGCCGCGGACGCAGCGGGCGTGCCGGTCGACGCGCACGCGGCACGGCTGGGTCTGGTCGTCCTCACGTCGAGGGCGGCGTACGGCTCGTGCGTCGCGACCGTGCGGCGCGGCGAGCTGGGCCGGTGGATGGGCGTGTCGGAGGACACCGTCGCCAGCGACGTGCTGCGCCCTCTCCGGGCAGCGGGACTGATCACGACCCGTCAGGTTATCGGCGAGCGCGGGGAGGTGACGGGGCTGCAGGTGCGTGTCGAGCCGTTGCTCGCCGCCCGGCAGCGTCCCGGGCACCCACTGCGGCTGACCCGCGCCGAACTCGCCGTGCTGCTGCGGCTGCTGGAAGCGCTGTGGGCGCCGGGGTGGCGGCACCGTGACGGGTCGGTGACCCGGGCGGGGCTGCTCGGCGGTCCGAAGGGGCGCTCCGGGCGTGCGGCGCCGACGGACCGTCTGGCGCTGCTGCTGCTCGCGCTGCGGGCACGGCCGGACGGCTGGGTGCGGCTGTGCGGAGGCCGGGCCGATGCGAAGAGGGGGAGGGCTGCGACGACGGTCGCGCAGCTGCTGGGCTGCAGCCCGGCGGCGGGGGCGGCGGTCCTGGCGCGGCTGCGCGCGGCCGGGGTCGTGGAGTCGGTACGGCGGCCGAGCCCGGGTCTGCTCCAGCGCTCGCGGCTGCGGGTGCCCGCCGTGGCCGCAGCCCACGGCTTCCCCGTCGCGGCACCGGGCGCGCCGGTGCCGGACGTTCCGGCGCCGCGTGCCGCCGTCGAGGGGGAGGAGTCCGTCTCCGGACCGGCGGCTCGCGGCCGCGGACCGGCCGGGGAAGAGGGAGGAGAGCATCGGGACGTCCAGGAGCACCCGTACGACGGGGAGGACGGCGCGTTCGACCTGTGGCCGGACGAGCTGACGGACGAGCAGCTCCCGCCGGAGGAGGAGATGTTCTCTGCGGCGCCGGACGTCGAGGGCGTTCCCGCCGACGCCATCGTGGTGGTGCGCGAGCCGGCCGCGGCCGCGCCGGACTCTGTTTTTTTGGAGTCCGGCGACCCCCACGCTGCCCCACGGCATAGTGACGCCCCCGCTGTCCCCGCAGACCCGCTGGTCACAGACGCACCACCCCGTGAGGAGCCCATGATCACCGACCCCCACGCTGCCCCGCCCCTGCACACCACCCACGCTCAGGTGGCTGAGGTCTCCAGTTCAAGCGACGGTAATTCGCGCTGTTCCGGCGCTCGCGCCGCGGAGGGTGACCGACGTCGGCCGGAGCGCGCGCGTACGGGCGAGGAGACCGCCGCCCCGGCGACCGCCGTCGATCCCGGAACGGCGCACGACAGCAGGGGCCCGCTGCGCGGGGAACAGCCGGTCCAGCCCGCCATCAACACCCCCGCCACGAACGCCACCACGCCAGCCTCCCGCCGCCGGGCGAAGGCCTCGCCCGCTACCACCAGGACTCCCGTAGTGGCCGTCCCCCATGCCCCTGAGCTGCTGCTTCCCCGTGATGTGCGCACCGCGCTCACCCCCGTCGCCGACCTCCTGGCCGTCCTGAGGGACGGGGCCCGGCGCGTCGTCGTCACGGCCGCCCGTGCCGAGCTGTCCCGCCTGCGCGCCGTCCTCGCGACCGAGCATGTCACCGGGGCGAACGAGGACGCCGCCGAACTCCTCGCGGCCCGCCTGGTCGACCGCCGCGCCGAGCAGACCGGGCCGATGACCACCACGGTCGGCTGGATGCTGCGCCGGGGCCTGCCCTCCCGCGGCTGCGGCCCCCGGTGCGCGGACGGCATCCGACTCGATACCGGCGCGGACTGCCCCGTGTGTGCCCGTCGTGTCGCCGACCGCCGCGCCGACCGCGCCCGCGCCGTCCTGGACGTGCGCGCCGAGATGCCCGGCGCCACCCCCGCCGTGCGCCGCGCCGAAGTCGAGCGGCGCCTGCACGCCGCCGTCCGGCGCCAGGCCGTCCTCGACATCGGCCACGCCGAGCGCGCCGCCCGCAGCCGCGAACGGTACGAGGCACATGTCCGCGACGTGGCTGCCCGCCGCGCGGCCGCCGAGGCCGAGCGCGCCGCCCTGCCCTGCCAGGACTGCGACACCCCGGGCGCGGCGGGGCTGTGCACCCGGTGCGGGCAGCGCCGGAAGGTCCGCGCCTCCCTCAGCCGCGCCGCCGAGACCCTCGCCATCGCCACCGCCATCGAGGAGCACACCGACCCCGCCCGCCTCACCTCAGCCGACGCCGCCCGCCGCCTCGCCGCCGCCGAAGCCCGCGTCCGTACCGAACTCGCCGCCGCGCTCGACGACGCCCGCGCCCAGGGAGCGCTGCCCGCAACCCTCGGCACCCTCGCCGTCCTGACAGCCGATCAGCTCAACGAAGCCACCGAACACCGCGCCCTCGCCCTGCTCGCCCGTACCGCCGCGGCCGTCGAGGAAGGCGAGAAGGCCGCCGAAGCGGTCCTGCGCGCCGCCCACATCCACGGAGGCCCCGACGCCGCCCGCGTCCGCGCCGAACTCGCCGCCCACCAGGCCCGCACCCGTACCGCCCGCCACATCCTGCACACCGCCCGCGAACACCTCCACCGCCTCCGCCCGGCCGACCCCGGCGACACCCCCGACCCCTGCCCGGGACACAACAACACCCCCTGCGGCCAGCCCCAGCTCGGCGGCGGCCTGTGCCTGCCCTGCCGCGCCCGCACCACCCCGCACCAGGCAACCACCCCCCACCCGCACCACGACGAGAACCCGCCCCACCCCTGCCCCGGCCACAACGGCACCCCCTGCGGCCAGCCCACCCGCCACACCCACTGCCTGCGCTGCGCCCGCGCCCACCTCGCACCTCCGCGCAGCGCCATGCTCAGCGTCGACTGACCGCGCACCGCGCCGGACCGCTCGAAGTTCCTGTTCACTGACCGCGCACCGCGCCGGACCGCTCGAAGTCCCTGTTCGCCGCTACGCAATCCGGGCCCGTCCCCTCCTGCCGCCGAAGGTCGTTGTCAGGGCATGCAGCTGCTGCCGACTATCGCGGCGCCCGGTGTCGCCGAGACCGCCGAAGCCCTCGCCGAGGCCGCGTGCGCCTTGCACGACGTCGCCAGCTCACCGGCCAGCTGGAGCACAGCCGCGGCAGACGACGCGGTCGAGGCGATGGAGACCGCGGCGAACGCCCTGCGCACCGCGCACCCGGCCGCCGCCCCGGCGGTGACCGCCGTCATCCGGGCACTGGCACGGCTCCGCCAGGACCTCGGCCTCCCGGCCGCTGACGGGATCAGCAGCCCAGGCCGCACTACTGCCCCGCCGTTTCCGGGCCGTCGACCGGGCACCCGCCGCGGCCTGGGCCCCGGATTCCAGGGCGTGCGGCCGACATGAGCAGCCAGGAGCCCACGACGGCGCTACCACCGAGCCGCTGTTGCACCGGTGACCTCGCCGCTCCGCCGGTCCGCACGTGACCGACGCCGACCTGACAGAGCGGCTGGCCTGCCTGCTGGACGACGCGGTCGCGGTGGCGGAAGCGGTCACGACCCGGGGGTGGACGCCGATGGCGGCCGCGGACACACTCGCGACGATCGACACGCTGACGGGGGCGCTCGGCGTACTCGGCGCCTCCGCGCGGGACGCCCTGGGGCCGGTGACGGTAGCGACGGACCGGCTGCGGGCGCTGATCGCCGCCACCCCGCACCAGCCGCCCACCCCACTCCTGTCCCCGCGCGTTCGGCGCGGCGGAAGCGACCGGTACCGCGACCCCCAGTACTGGCTCAGGCGGGACGCACGCGTCGCCGAGCAGCTGTGGGTCGGGGAGCAGCGGCCGACCCGCTGGGGCGACCTGTTCGCGGCGCTGCCCCCGGCCGCGATGGTCGAGGCGGTGACCCGCCGCCACCGTGGCGAGCACTGGCACGCGGTCCTCCAGGACCTGGCCGCCCGGCACTCCGTCAGCAGTCCCCCCGAGACCTGACCGCAGCTACACCGGCACTTCCGCGGGTACTGGCCGGCCCCGGCCCCAGGCTGGTCAACTCCCGGCGCCCCCGCCTGCCCCGGGGCACAGCTGACCGAACCCGGCCACCCCCACCGGGCCGCACGCGGTGAGCGAACGGCTGCCCGCCGCGGCGCGCGGCCGGTACGCTGCCGCCATGGACGCTGACCAGATGCCCTCGCCCGAGGAGATCGTCGCCATGCAGGAGTCCGGCGACCGGGACACCTGCCGGGAGGAGATCGCCGCTGCGTCCGGGGAGGACCTCCGCCGCGTGCTGCGGGAGTGGTGGGCAGTCGGCCTGTCCGCGCAACGCCCGGACCGCGAGAAGCAGTACGCCGAGGCCCGCTACGGACACGGCCACTGGACGCTGATCAGGCACGCCGCGTGACCGAGCCCCGCGCCCGCCGCTGGGACGTCTACGCCGCCGACCACAACCTCGAACAGCAGCTCGCCAAGGCCGAGGGCCGCCCCTGGGACGCGCTGCGCCGCGTGATCGACACGCTGGAGTGGAGCGCGGAGACCGTCGGCCGCCCGCTCCCGTTCCCCTGGCATCAGGACCTGCGGCGCGTCCCGATCGCCGACGACGCCGACGTCTACGGCGTCGCCGAAGTCCTCCTCGAATCCCGCCAGTACCGCATCGCCCGACTGCTCGACGTCACCTGGCTGCCCGACGTGCAGCTCTGACCGCACGTCGGCACGAAGCGAGGCGCGGGACCACCGTTCACCGGCCGGTATAAAGAGGCTCTCCACCCCCGGCCGAGGGAGGCCCCGACATGTCCGTGACCGCCCCGCTGTCCTGGCGCTCCGCCGCCGTAGGACTCGCCGTCCGCGAAGGCGAGCACGGCCCGTGCGCGGACGCCGCCGCGCACTACCTCGCGGCCGACCTCACGATGGCCGTCGCCGTCGTCCACGCCACCGGCACCCGCCCGGAAGCCGCACGCCTCGCGCCGCTGCTCGCCGAGAGCGCGGTGCGGGCCGCCGCCCAGCGCGGCGCGCTGGCCGGAGTACTCCACGCCGCGCTGGCCGTCTCCGACCCGGGCCCCGAAGGCGACGGCCCCGACGCCACGATCGCGCTCGCCGTACGGCGAGCGGACGGCCACACCACCACGGCCTGGGCCGGGGAGTGCCGGGTGTGGTCCTGGGACGGCACCGCCCTCACCCTCCACAGCACCGGCCACGACCACAGCGGCGTCCGGCCGGGCGGAACGCCCGCCGCCGAGCACGGGGTGACGCTCGCCCAGGCGACCCCGGCCCTGGTCGGCCAGGCCGTCATCCCCGCCGGCCGCACCCTCGTCCTCGCCACCCCCGGCCTCCACCGCCAGCTCGCCGCCGACACACGCGCACGCCTCACCGCAGCGCACGTCTCAACGCCGCAGCGTCTCGCCGACGCACTCTCCCAGGCCGCGACCGCCACCCCCGGCACTGCCCGTGCCGACGCCGCCGTCCTCGTCCTGAGCTGACCGCTATGAAAGCCTGCCGCGCGGACCGTCCCCATACCAGCGGCGCTATGGCCGGGCAGATGGCGCAGCGGCTGCTGCGGTCCGTGCTCCGGGCAGGACGATGCCCCGACTGGCGGGGGCTGGATACAGGCTGTGGCATGACACATCCCAACGGAGCGGGACGGCCGAGGGTTACCGCGCGCCCCTCGTCCGGCGCAGCCCGGCCGCCTCTCCCGACCGGTCCCCGGCGTGCGGGCGGTGGCAGGATGACGCGACGGGAGCGCTCCGCCCCGGGTGCGGGGCCGTACGCGGCGGCGTCGTTCACGGGCGGCTACGGGGTCTCGTCCTCGAAGCGGTCCTCGAGTTCGGCGACGAACCGCAGTACCACCTCGTCCAGATCGGCGGAGTGCGTCATCAGGGCCGCGAAAGACGGGTTCTCCTGCACGGTCCCGGACTGCGAGCCCTCCCAGCTCTGGGACATGTGCCACACCGCGGTGTCCATCACTCCCGCGTACCGGGCCAGCCATGGCGCTCCGGCGGCCCGTGCCTGGCCGGCGGCGGTCTGGACGCGGTGCACCACCGCGCGCTGCTCGCCGGTCAGCTCGGCAGGTGTCCACCGAGAGCGGCCGACGCGGAACTCCCGCTGCGCGGCACCCGCCGCGTCCAGGAGTTCCATCGCCGCGGCGCGGACCCGGTCCTTCGCGATGCGGGCATTCTGGCGCTCTTCTGCCGCCAGTGCCGTCTTCTGCCCACGGTCGTCTGCATCCCTGGATATCTCGGTTGCCGCACGGCTGGTGTGACGGGTCCCCCATACCGTCACCCCCACCGCGACCGCTGCGGTGAGCATGGAGACGACCGCCACCACCTGTTCCACCCGCGTTTCCCCCTTCGGTTCGGCCACCATGGTGGCCGAACCGAAGGGGAGAGCGCCAGCGGCGTGCTCCCGGCCGCCGCTGGCCCGGGCGGTTACTGAATGTGGACATCCTCCAGGGCGTCCTGGATCATCTTGGCGTGGCCGGGTGCCAGTGGGGGGAGGGCGCGGACGGGGTGCCAGCGGGCGGCGCCGTGCGGGCTCAGGTGGAGCCGTGCGGGCAGGCTGGCGGTGTACCTCGTGGTCACGCACTCCTCGCCATCGGGGTCCCAATCGCGGGAGGTGCCGAGCACGGTGAGGCGGGCGGGGTCGAGGCCGATCGCGGTCGTTTCGTTCAGTTCGCGGACTGCGGCGGCAGTCGGCTCCTGCCCGTCGTGGACGTGGCCGCCGGGCAGGGCCCACCTGCCGTCCTGCTGGTCTGCGATCAGGAGGACGAAGTCGGGGGCGGGGTCGGGGAAGTCCGGGTCCGGCTCGTCGTCGACGTCCGGGTTGTCGATCCGCCACCGCCACAGGGTCGGCCACAGGGGCGCAAGGTCGGGATCTCCGTAAAAATGGCCCGGGAGTTTGGTCTCCCGCACGGGGTCAGGGGCAAACACCACGACTGCGGCGTATTCGGCCATGGCTGCCTACCCGGCGGTCGGCGCGGCGAACTCCGCCACGTCGCGCAGGAAGCCCTCGGCCGCGTCGCGCAGCTCCTGGGCGCGGGTGGCGTCCCAGGTGAGGTGGTACTCGCGGACGTAGGCGCCCTGCGCCAGGGCGATGATGTGTGCCTGCCGGGTCCCCAGGGTGTCCATCTCCCACATCGCGCGGATCGCGAGCCATTCCGGGACCTGGCCGCTGCCGTCCGGGCCCCATCCCTCCGCGACGTCGAACGGCCTGGGGAGGCTGGTGACGGTGAGGGTGCTGACGGCGCGGCGCTCGTCGTCCTGGGGGTCCACGAGGATGCGGTCGGGCGTGGCGCGCTGGTAGGTGCGCTCGGTGCCCACCCACATCCCGGTGGTCAGGACCTGGTACTCGGGGTGCCGCTCGGCGAACACGGCGGCGAGGGTGGGCTTGTGCCGGGTGCCCATGGCGGCGGCCTCGGGGTCGCGCGGCGCTCCGCGCCGCCAGGTCTGGGAGACGGCCTGCCGCCACGCGTCCTCCCGGGTTCCCAGGCCGGTGCCGAGGATTTCGGGGAGCTGGGCGGTGTGCACGGAGTCGCGTCGCAACTCACGGCCCTCCGGCGTGTCCAGCTCGACGTATCCCAGGCAGGTGGCGTCCGGCGCGCTCTGGTCCTGGCCCTGGGTGCGTCCGCGCTTGGCCATCCGGGACACGGGCGCCTTGTCCACTCCGAGGGCCGCAGCAGCGCGGGTGACGCCCAGGAGGCGTACGAGAGTGGCGGCGGCGCGGGCGCTGCGCTGGGTGTAGGCGGAGCCTGACGCGGTGTCAGCCCGCCGCGCGGCCAGGTACTGCTCCAGCGCCCTCTCGGCGTCGGTCTTCTGCTGGTCGTTCACGATGGTCCCTCTCGGTGGACGGTGTGTGCGAGGGCACCATCATGCCCCATCGTTGCCCTGTACGGCAACACCGTTGCCTTGTGAGGCAACAATGGGGTTGTGGGTCTGCCGTGGCATGTTCACCGTCACGCCCCGGGGCCGGGAACCCGGCGGCCCGCCGGGTCAGGCGGCGAGCTCCGGTCCGCCGCCTGACGTCTCGGCGTCGGCCAGCTCACGGACGCGCACCTTGAGGGCCTGGCGGGCGGCGACGGGGTCGGCGACGGTCTGCCAGTACGGGTCGGTCTGCAGGACGAGCGTCGCGTCGAGGAGCTGGCGGCGCAGATCGGCTTCCACCTGGTCGTGGTCGGCCCGCCACCCGTTGCCGGTCCGGTGCAGCACGCCGGCCCCGTCCTCGTAGGGGCGCAGCGGAATCGCGGCCAGCCGCCGCACGCCTTCCACCAGGGTGCGCTGGGCGGCGAGCAGGGAGGGGGGAAAGGCATTGTCGGTCATCCCGGGAGGGTAGCTCGCGGGATGACCGGCAACGGGTGGCGGGCCGCTCTCACGGAGAGAGCGCCGCCTCCTGGAGGATCAGCAAAGCTGGTCGCGCAGCTCCTCGGCGAGGTCGAGGACGACGTCTGCGGGGAGGTCACGGGTGCCGGTGTAGCCCGCGCACAGCCTCCCCTCATCGCGGACGGTGCACAAGGCGTGCATCGGGCCCCGGGGGTAGTCGGCGATCGTGATGCGCGCCGCCCGCAGGAGAAGAAGGGTGTGCTGCCGGTCGGCGTAGTCGGTGATCCGGTCGATGTGCTCCGCCAGGAGCGGGGCCAGGCCGGCGATGGAGGTCAGCCGGCCCTCGGCGCGCTGGCGGACGCGGACTTTCGGGGTGATGACGGTGGGCCGTTCCTCCCCGACGTAGGTGACGGTGTAGGTGGCGGACAGGTCTGCCACGCGTTCTACCTCCTCGCAGACGGGGCGGTCCGCGCGAGTCGCGGACCGCCGGAGGGCTGTTCTTGCAGATCCACGGCGCGGGGAAGGCGCTCGGCGCGGCTCATGCGGCTGCTGACTCCCGGGTCCGGCAAATGAAATACCGGCGGTGCTCGATCTGCTGCGCCTTCTGGCGGAGTTCGTCGTCCCAGGCGTCCAGGCGCAGATTCCAGCTCTCCCGCCGCGCGTGGTCTTCGGCGCCCGGCCGCACACCCTCGCTGCCGAAATCGTCCGGCGAGAGCAAGCCGGGCATGAGACGGTCGAGATGCTGCTCGCACACGGCGGTGGAGACCCCGTCTCCACAGGGAGCCCAGGAGCATCCGGCCTGCTCGCACAGCCGGGTGACGGCCTCGGCGTTGGTACTCTCGGTGGTGTCGATCTGGTAGCGCAGCACGCCGCCGACGCGCACCGCGATGACGGCGCCCTCGTCGTCGGCGTCCACCTCCTCCAGCTCGACGCGCATGTCTGCGGGTTCCGGGAGCTGGTAGAGGCTCATCCTGCTTCGGTCGTCGCTGACGTGCGTCCACAGGCGGGCCGCCTGGTCAGCCGTCACCTGCTGCGCGGCCAGTGAGGCGTGCCCGCCAGCGGCGGCGAGCAGAAGGTCGTGAAGGTTCATGTGGTCGTTCCTCCCCGTCGGGGTTGTCGGTGGCGGGCCGGGACGGAGCGGGCCCGGGCGGAGCCCGCACGCGCGCGGTCCGAGGGGTCTACAGATCCATGGCGCGGCGGATGCGGTCCTGCTTCTCGGCCTCCAGGGCGGCGATGATCTCCGGGTGCTGGCGGTCGAAAGTTGTCAGCGCCTCGGAGGCCTCCTCGATCTGTGCTTCCAGCTTGGGGGCCTGGACGCGGTAGTAGAAGCCGGGGTCGCCGCCTTCGTCGTCGTACGCGGCGTCCTTTGCGCGGGCGTCCCTCTCGTGCAGGCTGTTGATCCGGTTGACGAGCCGCGTGCGAGCGGCGACCAGTTCGCGCCCTTCGTCGGTGCGGAGGACGGCGGTGTCGGCGCGGAGCCGCTGGTCCGCTCTTTCCCGGGCGCGCCGCGACTTCTCAAGCTGCTGTCCCTCCTCCGAGGCGGCGAAGGCGGCCTTGGCCGCGCGGCCGAGGGCTTCGACGTCGGCGGCGTCCTCGGCGGTCAGCCACACCGGGGGGTTGCCGATCCGGTGGGTGTATCCGGCGGGTGTCTGGTCCGGGTTGCTCGCCGGGAGGAGGCAGTCGTGTGCGACGCGGCTGCCGTCGGAGGCGTCGGTGACCTCGTAGAGGCAGCTGCCGTAGGCGGTGAAGAAGGTGGTGATGCGGACGGCGCGTCCGTCCGGCTGGGTCACGACCAGGTGGTCGGTGTGGTCGGTCATGGAAGTTCGTGCGCCTTTCGGGGGTGAGGGTCAGTCGGGCGGAGGCGTAGCACGGCGGTGGTGTGCTGCTGGCGGGCCGGGGGAGTGCGATCGTGGCCGCCGAATGTGGGTCACCGCCGGTTTTGGCCGTCGTGAGCTGCCGGTCCCGGCGCGGCGGGGGACGCGGCGGGGCGCTGTGCCGCCAGGTCGGCGGCGGCGCGCAGCACGTCGCCGCTGGTGAGGTGTCTGCCGTCGGCGGGGTGGACCTCCTGGTAGTAGACGTAGGGCCAGGCGCCGCAGGGGTGCCGCTGGCCGAGGTCCCGGAGTTCCCGGCCGGGACCACTGGTCCCGGCCAGGGTGACGGGGCAGGCGTCGGTGGTGTCCCGGGCGGTGGGGGTGCCGCAGTCGGGGCACATCGCGTAGAGGTCGTCGGTCCACACCACCACGGCGTTGAGCCGGGCGCCTGTGAAGAGATCGCGCTCGGTCAGGACGCGGACGTGGATGCCGGGCGGCAGTTCGGCGGGGGCGGGGATGATCTGGTTGAAAGGGTGCTCGGTCACGGCGCTGCTCCAGGGTGAGGGACCTGTCAGGGACGGTAGCCGGGGGGTGTGACATTCGGTGGCCGTCCGGGTACGGGCCCGGGGTGGTGCGGCCCTACTGCGGTCCGCACCACCCCGGGGCCGGGGGTCAGGGTGCGAGGCGGGTGAACGCGGGTGCCAGCCGGGGGAGTTCGGCCAGGCGGGGCCGGTCGTGGAGGCCGTGGCCGTGGACCCGCAGTCCGGCCGGGGCGCTCTCGTCGCCGAGCGGTTCCTCGCGGCCGGTGCGCAGAACGCGGACGGGCAGTGCGGTGGAGGTGTGGTCGAGGGTGGACACGAGCAGGCCGCCGTCGCCGTTGTCGTACCAGGTCAGCTCCCGCTGCCCGTCGCGGCTGCGGACGGTGCGGAAGCGGGAGGGCGGGATCTCGCGCGGCGGCAGGGGCGGGCGCAGCGGCCAGTCCTCGTGCCACGGGCGGGTCTCGGTGCCGCCGCCGGGGAGGATGCGCCAGAGGTGGTCGGGGCGGCGCAGCTGCTCCACCCCGGGGCGGTCGGTCCACATCCACAGCTCAGACCCGGCTTCCACCCACAGCGCGTCGGGGCCGGGGGGCCGGGCGCCGTCGGCGGCGACGGCGAAGACGCGCACCAGGGCTGCGGAGCCGGACTCGCGCAGCCCGCGTGCGAGGTGTTCGGCGAGCGCGTCCGCCGCTTCGGCGTTCGGCAGCTCCTGTACCTGCCGCAGCTCGTGGTCTCCGGCCCAGTTGCCGTGGGCGTATCCGGTGGCCGCGTGCCCGTGGTGGTGCCACCACACCCATACCCGGGGGCCGGGCGCGGTGCGGTGCGCGCACCCCGAGCCGTGCCCGCTGTGCGCGCACCGCACC
>NZ_JBITKT010000016.1:0-17715 GCF_044461265.1 Streptomyces sp. NPDC049879
AACTGACACCCCATCAGGAAAACCACCGGTCGCCAACCGAAAAGCAGACCACCACCGGAAAAGCCCAGCAAAAACCGCGCACCCCAATGCGCACCCTTGGTGAATTCAGGCATGAGAAAAGCCCCGCCCGTTTTCGGGATCGGGGCTTTTCTCATGCCTGAATTCAGGAATCGGATTCAGTGCGGAATTGCGCGTAGTACTTGCGAATGGCGCTCTCCGACAGGGGTACGCGGCGGGCGGCGGGGCGGGGGCCGACGCCCTCCAGCCAGAGCTGGCGGACGATCTCGGTGCGCTCGGGGCCCGGCCCGGGGAACTCCGCCTGGTCGTGCTGCTCGGCGACGGGCTCCGGCTCGGGGCCGGGCTCGGGGGCCCAGGTCCAGTCGTCCATGGGCTGCCGGAGCGGGGACACCTCGTCATCCACGTCCACGCGGGCGTGGACGGCGGTCCGGCCGCTCTGGGCGGCGTAGGTGCCGCTGTACGTCTCCCTGGCGGCCCAGGGGTCCGCCGGGGGGGTCACAGCGGCCGTGGAGGGCTCCACAGGGGCGTAGACGGCCGGGGCCGGGGCGGGGGAGGGGAGGGGCTCGGCCGGGGCGGCGGGCGCCGGCGCCGGGAGAACGGCTTCGGCGGCGGGCGGCGGGGCGGGCTCGGCGGCCGGGGCCGGGATGGCGGGCGCGGGGGGCGTGGGGGGCGTGGCGGCCTCCCAGGGGGACTCAACGACCAGGTCGCGGAGCGAGCTGGCGTGGTGGGCGACGGCATACTCGGCGCGCAGCCGGGCGCGGGCTTCGGGGTCGCGGGCGACCCCGGCGACGCGGAGCCGCTCGGCGAGCCGGGCGTCGAGACGGCGCAGGCGCTGCTTGGCGAACGGCCCGCTCACGTGTGTCTGGCGGACGACGATCCGCACGGCCTCCTCGAGGGCGCGCTGCCGGGCGGCCTCCTCCTCCGTGAGGTCCTGGTCCAGCGCGACGCCCAGGGCGATGAGCAGACGGCGCTGGAGACGGCGGCCGACGACGGAGGCGAAGCCGCGGTTGCGGGCGTCCGCGTCCCGCGCGCGCAGCTCGATGCCCATCGCCATGTGCCACATGAACGCGGCGCCCAGTGGGCCCAGGACGATCCGCCAGGACGCGCCCGCGAGATTGACGTCGGCCAGGCCGCCACCGGCAGGGATGGACTCGGAGACGGCCGGCACCGCGAGGAAAACCGAGATGACCCAGACCATCACGCCGGGCGCTCCCGCCCGCTCGGTGCGCTGGAGGTTGGCACGCGCGGCCAGCGCGTTGGCGAGCAGGATGATCTCACCTGCGAGGAACAGCGCGGCGCGCTCCCACACCAGGTCAATCCCGACGGAGCGCTCCGTGAAGCCCCAGGCGGTGAACGCGCCGATCCCCGTGCAGATCAGGGCGGCGATGGTGGCGACGACCTGAGCGAGGGTCACCCCGGGCGTCTCCTGGTCCTGGTCGTGCTCCTGGCCGGAACGGCGGCGGCCGACGACCGCGAGGACGAGCGCGAGGACGGCCAGCACCGCGCCGCCGCCGAGGACGGCGGGGGCGGGGAGTCCCCAGATCTCCGTGTCCATGTCCATGATCAAAAACTCTCCGTAATCGAGTGGGGCCACCGTACGCGGGTGGGGCGGGCGGTGTCCCGTCCCAGGGGCCGGGAACGGGCGGGGGGTGCGCACCGGGACACCCGGTGCGCACCCCCCAGTGCGTGACGGACGGTCAGTAGGCGAGCGACCTGCACGCGGTGCAGATCTGGTCGGCGGGGCCGGGCGCGGGGAACGTGCCGCCGCACGGGCCGTTGCACTGCCAGGTCGCGGACGCGGACGCGGGGGCCGGGTACCAGCCGCCCCTCGACGGGTCGTAGGCCGGGCCGGAACCGCCGGTCTGGGGGCGGATGCTCATGGAGCGGCGCAGCTTCATCGCTGGCCCCCGATCCGGATGGGGGTCTGGCCGTACACGTCGTCCAGCTCCCGCTGGGACAAGTCCTTCTCGCCGTCCGGCTGCTGGTCCGCGCGCAGAACGGCGGCGCGGAGGATCGGGTCGTTCATCGGGCACCCCCACGGCGGTCGGCGGGGGCGGTGGTGTCGGCCTGGGCGTCGAGCCGGTCCCGGTCGCTGCGGCGGGCCAGCTCCGGCGCCCACACCGCCGTGAGGCGGCGCTGCGCGGCGTCCCGCTCCTCGGGAGTGGGGGAGGTGATGCGTGGCATGATCTCCGTGTCCTTTCTGGGACATGGGCGCGCACCCGGCTGTCCAGGCATGGGGTGCGCGCCCGCTTGTGTGTCAGATGACGACGGCGGTAGCCGTGGCGTGGTCGATCTCCTGCGCGATCTCGCGGCGCTTGGCCGCGACGAGGCGGGACCACCACATGTGCAGGTCGGTCTCCTGCGCGGCCTGGGCGGCGATGCAGCGGGCGCGCAACGCCATCAGCTCCTCCTCCAGGTCCGCGATGCGGGCCTGCGTGGGGGTGAGGCCGGGCGGCACCGGGGGAACGGGCGCGGCGGGAGTGTGGCTCACTCGGGTGTTCCTCTCTGTGGGGTGGGGCCGGGTCTGTCCCGGCTCCTCTTGCCGCCCCGGCGGTGCTGGGGCGGCGCGAGCAGCCGTCAGACGCGGGGGCGGCGGAGCTGGCTGGTGGGAACGGCGGCGGTACGGCCGTGGGGGTAGCGGACGTAGCTCCCCGCCCCGATCTCGACGTCCTCCCGGGCCGCGTTGTTGATGTTGTTGTTGCGATGTTGTTGCTGGTCAACGGGCCCCCCGGGGGTCCCCTCCTGGGGGGAGGGGAGCGGGGGCAGATCCCGGGCGCGGATGCCGGTGGTGGAGCCGCCCCGGTTCGGGGAGCGGGTGGCGGCCCTGGGGATGCCCGCCCGGTCGGCCAGTGCGTGGACCTCTTCCAGGGGCCAGGAGAAGGCCGGGAAATCGGCCTCCAGCCGGGTCTGGATCTCGGCCAGATGCACGCCGCTCCCCCGGGGCCCGAGGAGGTCCCGGACGATGCCGACGAACTCGGCGTCGGTCGGCCCCGGGGGTGCCTCCTCGGCGTCGTCCTCGAGGGGCTCCTCCTGGCCGTCGTCCTCGACGGGCGGCTGCTCGTCCCCGTCCTTGGCGGCGGGGCCGCCGCCGGTCCGCTTGAGGCGGCGCTCCTCCTCGTCGGCGCGGCGCTGCTTGCGGCGGGCGGTGGCCTCCTTGAGCCAGTCGGGGTCTCCCCCGGCCCGCCACAGGGCGGCCAGGGCGAGGGGGACGGTGAGGGCGAGGGTCTGCGGGATCTCGGCGGTGAGGGCCGCCAGGCCGACCGGGGGCACGGCGCAGAACGTGCCGCGCAGCGCCTGGTCGAGCCAGCTCTCCCCCGCCGCGACGTACTCGGCCGCGCCGGTGCGGGTGTAGGTCCAGCGGGCGCGGCCCCCGGCAGCGAGCTGGCCGCGGATCTCTGCGGCCAGGGCGCCCAGCTCACGGCGGGACTCCCCCAGCGCTTCCTTCAACTCGTCGCGCTTCTTCGCGGCGGGCTGCTCCTGGTGCTGCTGCTCCTGGCCGTGGTCCTGCTGCTCCTGGTCCTGCGGCTCGTGGCCGGTCGTGTCGGTCATGCGGCACCGAACCAGGCCACGATCTGGTCGCCGGGCATGTTGGCGAGGGGGATGATCAGGCGGTTGACCAGGGAGGCGACCCCGGCGGTGAGCGCGAGGGAGGCGCCGACGATCAGGCCGCCCGCGATGCGGCGCTTGCCGGTCTTGGCCGCCGCGCGGATCGCGACGGCGCCGGCCGCCGTGGCGATGAGGACGACGACGGCGCCGCCGGGGGTGAGCGCGGCCAGGGCGCCGGTGGCGACCGTGCCGTCCGCCGTGCCGGTGCCCCGGGTGATGGCTTCGCCGCCCGCGACATTGACGCCGCCCGCGATCCAGCCCCCGGCCGCGCCGAGGAGGCCGCCGACGCAGGCGGTCCACAGGGCGCCGACCGACGCCGCCGCCGTGAACGGCACCAGGTCCATCGGCTTCTTCCCCGCGCGCCACCAGGACCGGCCGGTGAGGGTGAGGATGGTCAGTGCGACGGCCAGGCCGCCGATCGAGAGCGCGTCCGCGCCGGTCACAGTCCTACTCCTGTCATGAGCTGTACAAAGTCCCAGGGGGAGAACGCGGCCCCGAGTCCGATGGCGGACGTGAAGAGACCGACGCGGGCGAACAGGCGGTGGCTCACGCTGTCCGCGAAGATGAAGTAGAGGAACGGCACCGCCGCGACGACGTACCCGGCGGGAATGCCCGCCTCGGCCCGGCACTGCTGGATCAGCTCGATCCACACGGTGGCGGCCGGGATGGTCAGCGGCACCGCGACGAGGAGCTGACGGGGGCGCGCCCAGCGGATCAGCGCCGCCGCCAGCCAGTCCCACGACCACTTCGGGGGCACGTCCGGGCCGGGGTCCACGATCACGTGGTGCACGTGGTGGATCACCTGCACCGGCACGCCCCCGGCGGGGGCAGCGGCGGCGGGGACCAGGCCGCCCGGCGGCGCGGGCGGCGGCGGGGGCGCAGCGCGGCGGCGCCACGGCGGGAGGTGCTCCGCGTCATGCGGCGCGTCCGGCCCGCCCCGTTCCCACCCGGCCCGCATCCGGCGCGTCCGGCGCCGGTCCTGCCCGTCACCGGAGTGCGCACCCTCGTGCGCACCCCCGCCACGCGGCGCCCCGGGCCGGGGCGGCGGCAGCGCTCCCCCACCCGAGGCCGGAGCGGCGGGCGTGGGCCCGGACCCGGACGGGGTGAACACCCCGACCTTGCGGACCTTGCGCGGCTCCGCGCCCTCCGGCAGCGGCTCCCCCGCCGGGATCACCCGACCTTCGAGCGGCGCGTCCGACGTTCCTCGACGGTCCTTGCGGCGGCCGATCATCGCGGAGTTGTCCGGTCTCGCAGCGCCCGGCGCACCGCCAGCTCGGCGGCGTCCGGCGCACCGGGGGCGTACTCGCCCGGCAACGGCGGCAGCGGCGGGGCCGGCCTCCTCGAGCTGGCGCCCGTGGCGCCGCCCGGGAGCACGAGCCGCGTCAACGTCTGCGGCTCGGCCGGACGCCGCCGCAGCAGCACCCGCGCCAGGCGGCGCAACGCGCGGCGAACTGTCACCATCGACACGTCGATACCTCTCTATCCAGTGACTCGGATGGGGGATTCGGCTCGACGCTGGACGCTGCAACGGCCAGCGGGCTCACGGCTGCAACCGTGGGCCACGGCCCCGCCTGATGGCGGGGCCGTTCTTGTTGCCGCGATCAACGTATACGCTGAGACTAGTCGAGCGCAACATCAACGTATACTTTGATGGCGAACAGCCGACCCCGACGAGAGAGGCGACGATGACCGCCAGATACCGGCAGATCGCGCATGACCTGCGCGTACGCATCACCACGGGGGGCTACCCACCCGGCTCCGTACTGCCACAGATGGGCACCATCGCGGAGCAGTACGGAGTCAGTGAGATCACGGTGCGGAAGGCTCTGTCCGTGCTGCGGGGCGAGGGCCTGATCGAGACCCGCCGCCGCTGGGGGGCCATCGTGCGTGAACACCCGGACCGGGTACGACTCACGGTGCGTGCCCGGCAGATCGAGCGCGACGAACTGGGCTACTACTCCGGGCCCGAGGTCCAGCACTGGCGCGCGCTCCCCCATCCGGACGGCGAGACCACGCGCGTGACGACGGCCCCGGTCCCGGCCGACGTCGCCGACCAGCTCGGCGTCACCGCTGGCACGGCCCTGACCGTGCGGCGCCGGATCGTGGGCGACCCGGCGCGGCCGGAGCACCGCCAGCTCGCGGACTCGTGGCTGTCCGCGTGGGCGACCGACGAGCTGCCCGTGCTCACCGGCAGCACCGGTCTGGGCGGCATGTACGACCGGATTGAAGAGTGGGCGGGCCGTCCGCTGGAGTGGCGCGAGGAAGTCTCGGCCCGCATGCCGTCCCCCGAGGAGGCGGAAGCGCTGCTGATGCCCGCGACGGGCACGCCGCTGCTCCGCATTGTGCGGACCACAGTGCTTCCGGGCCGCCGCCGCGACCCGGCGCAGGTCGTAGAGGTGCAGGACATCCGCATGTCGGCGGCGCTATTCGCAGCGGGCTATCCGCTCCAGCGCAATGGGGCCGCTAAATGGCCCGTAAAGCCCGCCACCAGCGACTACTACAAGGCCCCGCCGGTGAATTCTGAAGACGGTGCGCGCCAAATCGAAGAGAAATAGCATTGCGGAATTCAGCAGGTCTGATGAAACCGAGACGGAACTACAATTCGTCGTGGTGTCGAATTAGCCCCTCAATGAGGGCGCTTATTGCACACGGTGACATCGGCGCGTCCGCCCGAAGCACAGACCGATCCGGCAGTATGTTCCCCGCAACGAGACAGGCCCCGCCACTGGCGGGGCCTGGCAAGACCGGACCCGGGGCTGGACCCCCGGGTGACCCGGTGCCCTCCAGCAGAAGTGGAGGTGCGCTCTGATGAGCGTACGACGACGGCATGCCCCTGCGCACCACTGCGCACCCCTAGGCGACGTGATTCCGCCGACTGCGGCGGTCACTAACGCCCCCGGCGCCCTCCTTGGTCTGGCGACCAACGGAGATCAGGGACAGGGAGGTGCGCGGTGAGTGTTGAGGCGCTGACCTACGCGAAGAAGGTGCGCGTGGGCGACATCACGGCGAAGTACGTGCTGTTCTGCCTGGCGGACCGGGCGGACGAACGCTTCTCGTGCTTCCCCTCAGTGCCGCTGCTGGCGGCCGAGGCGGAGCGGTCGGAGCGGGTGGTCCAGCGGGCGCTGGCGAAGCTGCGGACGCTGCGGCTGATCTCGGACCGGCCCACGGAGCGGGCGGACGGTTCGCAGGGCTCGAACCGCTACTACCTCCACGGCCCGTGGGACTCCTACGGCGGCACCGGCGTGCCATTCCCCGAGATCACTACGCCCCGGGAGGCGCGCGCCTCGCTGTGGGCGCAGGCCCCGGTGGAGGGCGCGTTCCGGGAGGGGACGGCGGCGGCGGCCGTGGTCGCGGACGACCAGGAGGCGCTGGACGCGGCGCTGCGGGCGGCGGCCGAGGCGGAAGCGGCGGCGGCGGCGGCGGCCGAGACACGGCGGGAGAAAGGCCGGCGGGCCGCCGAGGCGCGCCCGAAACCGCAGGCAGGGGACATCTCCGCAGGTCAGCATGGGGTGACGTCCACGTCACCCCCCCCGGTGACGTCCACGTCACCCCCCCCGGTGACGTCCACGTCACCCCCCCCGGTGACGTCCACGTCACCCCTTGAACCATCAGTAGCAACCACCACAGGAACCACCAGTGATGAACGGGGGGACGGTGACCGTCCGTCCGTGTGTGACGGCGGGGACGCGCGCGCGGCGGACGACGGACGGACGGACGGGCAGGGCGGCGGCGCGAACGGGGACCAGGAGCAGCGGCAGGTGGTGCGGACGCCGGGTGTCGAGCTGCTGCTGCGTCTCGGGGCGACGGAGACGGACCCGCGCTTCGCCGCCGCGCTGACCGGGGGCGTGCTGGCGGACCAGGGCCGCATGGTGACGGGCATGCTCGCGGAGGGCTGGACGCAGGCTCAGGTGCGGGCGGTGATCACCGGCCGTCCGCTGCCGCCGCCGGAGGAGATCACCCGCAGTGTCGGCGCGGTGATCGCCCGGCGGCTGCGGGACGCGGCGGCGGCGGGCCCGCCGATGGCGGCCCCGGCGGCGGCGGCGACGCCGGTCCCGCCCGCGTTCGGCGACCACCTGGGCTCCGCGTGGGCGGAGTGCGGCGGCGGTGCGGCTGGCGACTGCCGGGCGCCGGTGATGCCGGGCTACGACCAGTGCTGGGAGTGCCTGGGCATGCCGGTGTGCGGGTGCGGCCACCGGCGGTTCGACCCGGCCCTCGGCGGCCGGTGCGACACGTGCGAGGCGGACGACGTGTTCGGCGCGGCGTTCGCCGGGGTGCCGGACGCGGACGACCCCCGGGTGCCCGCCGAGGACGCGTTCGTCGCGGGCGGCCCGCTGCCGCCTCGGGCGGCGGTGCCGACGCAGGCCGGGCCCGCCGCCGGCATCGAGGACGCCGACGCTGGCGCGGACCAGGAGCCGGGGCGGTGCCCGGGGCACGGCGGCGTGCCGTGCGGACGGCCCGCCGACCGTGCCGCCGACCACGGGCTGTGCGGGCAGTGCAGCGTCGCCGCCCGGCCGCGCACGGTGCAGCCGGGCCGCCGCCGCAGGACCACGACCAGGACCACGACCAGGACGACGGGCACGGGGGGTGCGCACCGTGGCTGAGGTGCGGGACGGGATCGAGACGGCGCTCCAGGGGGTGCGCACCCGGCCGGTGCCGGTGTCCCCGGCCGCGCGGATGCGGGTGATCCTGCGGGCGGAGCGCGGTTCAACGGCGGCCGTCGCCGCGCGGCTGGGCGTCACGCCGCGCACGGTGCAGCGCTACCTCGCCGGGCAGATCCGGCGGCCGTCGCCGCGCCTGGCCGACGCGCTGGCGCGGGAGGCGGCGCGCAGCTGGCAGCCGGGCCTGCGGCGCCGGGCGCTGCGGGCGGCGGCGTCCGCCGGGCTGATGGTCGCGACGCGCGCCCGCTTCGGCTTCACGTCGGCGGTCGGCAGCACCGACGATCCGCGGTTGCGGCAGATCACCGAGCACCTGCCCGGCCCGGCCGCCGAGGCGCTGCTGCGGGCGCATGAGGCGGGCGCCGGTGAAGCCGTGCTGCGGGAGCTGCTGGCCCAGGGGCTCGGCGACGCGTACTTCCGCGCCGGGGGCCGGGCGCAGGGCCTCGACGTCGCGCTGACGGACGTGGACTACGTGGACGTCGGCCTGCCGCCGTCGTGACCGGCCGCCGGGCATGATCACCCGGCGGCCCCGCGAAGGGGCCTGTGCGGCGCTGTGAGCGCCGTACAGGCCGCCGCCGGGCCCCGCGCCGTTCGTGGGGCTCGGGGGCGCCAGAGGGGCGTACAGGGCCCCGTGGGGCGGGCGGGGCGGGGCGGCACCGGATCGGCGGTTACAGATCCGGGTTCTGACCTGCGGTGATGCCGTCCGGCGGCATCCGGGCGGCACGGGGATGGCGGTCACACCCCCGGCGGGGTGTGGCCGTTCGGTGAATCCGGCCCGCCGGGCGGCGGCGCGCCGCTACGGTCCCCGGCATGGCAGAGGATCTGATCGCATCAGCGGCATATGACACCGATTGGCACGTTTTCGTGGACCCGCCGGAAGGGCCGCTCGGCTACTGCACCGGTGTGGGGCCGGATGAGGATTTCGACCCGGCGGCGGCCTCCCGGGTGCTGGGCCGGGACGGCTGGGAGGTGACCGGCGAGTGGGTCGAGACGCCCCCCGGGGAGCCCTGGTACGCCTACCAGGCGCCCGTGCGCCGCGCCCCCGCCCCGGCCGCCTGACCCGGCCGTCCCGTGTGCCCCGCTCCCCCACCCCGGCCCCCGGGGGAGGCGGGGCGCCGCCGCGTCCGCCGCCCGACAACCCCGGGTTGTCGCACCGCGCCGACAACCCCGGGTTGTCGCACCCCTTGTCCGGGGCGCTGGCCTGCGGCTTTCCCGCGCCGGTTTCAGATTCCGGCCCGCTTCCGAGGTGCCCCCGTGTCGCGAGATGTACGCGAGAAGTGCGCTTGAGGGTACGCGTGATGTACGCTCGGGTCATGTCTGAGAACGAGCTGATCGCAGCCGTGGACGCGTTGCTCGCCGCGCAGCCGGTGCTGCCTCCCCCGCCCGAGCGGGAGCGGCTGCGCCGCGCCCACGGCCTCACCCAGGCCGACGTTGCCGCCGCCCTCGAGGTCCGCCGCGCCACCGTCGTCGCCTGGGAGGCCGGGCGCTCCGAGCCGCGCGGGGACCAGCGCACCGCCTACGCCCACCTCCTGGAGCGCCTGGCCGCGCTCTACCCCGCCCCGGACACCCTGGACACCCCGGCCGCCGCGCCCGCCGAAGCCGCGCCCCCGGCATCCCCGGCCCCGGCGTCCTCGGTGCCGACGTCCCCGGCCGCGCCCGCCGCCGCGCCGCCGAGGGCGACGTCGCGGAAGCCGACCCGCCGCCGCGCCGCCCCGGCCGCGACCCCCGCCCCCGAACCGCCCCCCGCCGCCGACGCTGGCGTCGCGGGCGCCGGCGCCGCGTACCCGGCCGGGCCGCTCGCCGTCGTAGGCGGCGCGGGCACCGCCCACCTGTCCGGCGGCCGGTGGCTGCACTGCCCCGCCGCCACCCTGCCCGCCCTGGCGGACTGGGCGCTCGGCGCGGGCCTCGGCGCGCCCCGGCTGCACCGCCACGGCCGCGACGCCGACCCGCTGCTCGTCCTCACCGCCGAGGCCGCCGAACGCTACGGCCTCCCCGGCCGCCTGGCGGACCGGCGCGGTCTGCGCCTGCCCGACGACCACCCCGTGGTGCGGGACCTGACAGCCGCCGGGTGGCAGCTCACCCGCCGGGGCCTGGGCCCCTGGTCCCGCGTCTACCGCCCGGTGCGCGCCGGGCGGCGGCAGTGCGTGCAGCTCGCCGTCCTCCCCTGGGACGCCCTCGACGAACGCGCCTGGCCCGGCGCCGCCGCCCTGCCCGCGCCCGCCCTGGCGGACATGCTCGGCACCTACGCCCAGCGGGTCATCACCCCGCGCGGCTCCGCCGCCACGACCGGCCTGGAGCTGATGACCGCGCTGCGCCCGCCGACCCGCCCGGCGCGCACCGAGGACGGCTCCGGCTGGACGTCCGGGGACGTCCCCGGCTCCCTCGCCTACGCCGTGGACCCGGCGCCCCCGGAAGCGCCGCCGGAGCACCCCGTCGCCGCCGGGCGCGGCGAGGGTCCCGCGCACGAGCTGGCGGAGGAGGCGTACGAGTGGGTGCGCAGCCCCGAGCTGCTCGACGACGCCGAGTGCGCACTCACCCACGCTGTCGGGCTGGACATCAACGCGGCGTTCCTCGCCGCCAGCTCCCGCCTGACGGTCGGCCTGGGCCCGGCCGTCCACACGGACGGACCCCGGTTCGACGCGCGGGTGCCCGGCTCGTGGCTCGTGGACCTGTCCGGGATCGAGACCGACCCGCGCCTGCCGTCGCCGTTCACCCCGGACGGCACCCGCCCGACCGGCCCGGCCTGGTACGCCACCCCCACCCTCGCCTACGCCGCCGAACTCGGCGCGGACGTCCGGCCCCTCGAGGGATGGCTGCGCCCGGACTCCGGCCCGTATCTGGACCCCTGGTACACCCGCCTGCGCGCCGCGTACCTCGCCACGTACGCGGACCTGGGCGTCACGCCCGGCATGCCCCCGGCCGACTACCTCGCCGCCATGGACGCGCTGTCCGCCGCCGACCCGGCCGTCCGCGCCGTCCTGGCCGCCGTCAAGGCGACAGCCAAGGGCGGCATCGGGAAGCTTCGCCAGCGCCCGCAGGGCGGCGGGTACCGGCCCGGCACGCCGTGGCCCGCGCTGGAACGCCCGACGTGGCGCCCGGACATCCGCGCGGCCGTCATCGCCACCGCCCGCACCGCGATGCACCGCAAGATGCGCCGCATGGCGGCAGGCGGGTTCTACCCCCTCGCCGTCCTGTCCGACTGCGTCGTCTACCCCGCGCCGGACAGCTCCCCGCTGTCCCTGATGCCGCGCACGGCGGACGGCGCGGTCGCCGCCGGGCCGTTCCGCCTCGGCGTCTCCCCCGGCATGGCCAAGCTCGAGGGCGCCAAGCCGCTCGTGTGGGCGGTCGAGCTGATGGACCAGGGCCACAACCCCGCCCGCCACATCAAGGGCGACTGAGGAGCGCCGGAGGTGCGCACCCGGGGTTGACGTGCAGGTCAGACCCCGTGCGCACCCCCGGCCGACCCCGCGACGGCGGCGGCCGGTAAAGCCCCCGCGAGGCTTGACCGGCCGCCGCCGTCAAGCGTGCGCCGGGCCCTGCCGTCTCCCCTTCCCTTTCCCCTACCGTCTCCCCTTCCCTCAAAGAGCCCCGGTTGACGGGCGTCGCCGCAGGTCAGGGGCTAGACCACGGGCCCGGCGGGACCCTGACACCCCTCTATGAGCCTGTGCAGTTCCGCTCATTCCGGGGCGGCGGCGGGCGGCCCGGACAAGCCACGTCCAAATCCACGTCCATTTCCACGTCCAAATCCACGTCCGAATCCACGTCCAGCCCACCCTGGCCGGTAGGGGCCGACCGTGCAGGTCAGCGGCTAGACCACGGGCCTCCCGGCACCCTGACACCCCTCCATGAGCCTGTGCAGTTCTGCTCATTCCGGTGTGGCGGGGGGCGGGGGACGGGCGCCGGCGCCCGTTCGTCAGGCGGAGATCAGGCGGACGGCGGTCACCGTCATCACCGCCGGGGCGCTCACGTAGTAGGTCACGATCGCCCCGGCGACGGCCGCCTCGCGGTAGTCCGGCTCACCCCGCTTGGGCGCCGTCGAGCCGTGCCCGTACGGGTCGCGCCCGATCGTCGCGCGCATCGCCGTGTCGATCTCGCGCCGCCGCTGCGCGGGCAGGCCGCGCATGGCGGTCTCGGCCCACCCGGCGTAGATGACGCGCCACGCGGCCATCAGGCCGCCCCGGGGCCGTCGTCGGCGGGCACGATCTCGCCGCGTTCGTTCACGGCGACCGCGCCCGAGTAGTCCCCGGCGCGCAGCCGGGCGACCACCGCCTCGTCGGCCTCCGTCAGGCCCGGCACCGTCTCCAGCGCCCGCATAACCAGCCACCGCGTCAGCCGCGGCCCCGGCACCGTCTCCAGCTCCGCGTCGTACGCCGCGCGCTGCTCTTCGGGGAGGGCCGCGCGCACCGCCGCGATGGTGGACGGCAGCTCGATCTCCCGCCCGTCCGGGCCCGTCGTCGTCCATACGTCCGGGTCCACCCGGACGCCGTGGTCCTGGCCGTCGTCGTGGTCGGTCACGCCTGCCTCCTCGCTGTCGTGGGGCCGCCCACGGTAGGTGCCTTCCCGCGCCGGAAGGGGGCCCCAGGGAAGTAGTCGGCGCGCGCCGCACCCCTTGTCCAGCGCCCTGACCTGCACATCCGTACCGCCCCGGCCCGGTCCGAACGGGACCCGAAAGAGGACCTCGAACAGGACCCCGTTCGGGACCCCAACCAGAACCCGAAACGGGACCCCGAACGGGACCCCGACTCCACGGCCCCCGGCATCCGCCGGGGGCCGTCCGCATGCCTGCCCGGAGGACACCGTGACCCTGACCCCCACCACGACCAGGACGACGACGGCCGCGTTCCGCGCGGACCTGACACAGCTCGACGCGGCGGCGCGCCGCCGCTGGTACCGCGCCGCCGACGCCCTGGCGGCCGACCTCGGAGCCGGCCGCCCGCCCCGCCCCGGCCTGCGCGCCCGCCGGGTGCGCCGCGCCCCGGGCGTCTGGGAGGTGACGCTGACGCCCGGCCGCCGCGCCACGTGGCAGTACGGCCCCCGGCAGGCGCCCGGCGTCCGCCACGTCGTGTGGCGCCGGATCGGCACCGCACGGGCCGTTCTCCGCCGCCCCTGACCCGGGCGGGGTGTGCGTTTGGGTGTGCGTGTGCCTGTGCGCTGCCTGTACGTCCACCCGCCGGGTGCGCGGCCCCTGACCTGCACGTACGGCGCGCACCCGCCCTGACCTGAGCAGGGATTCGGGGGCGGCGCCGGGGGTGGTCGCCGTCGTCCTGGTCGTGCTCGTGCTCCTGGTCGTCGTCCTGGTGGTGACGGCGGCCGGAGACAGGGGGCGGCGGGTCAGTCCGGGGTGTTCGTCTCGGTGGCGGACGGGGTGTTCGTCCCGGTGGTGGCGCCGCCGGGTCCGAGGGGGCGCCGTCTGCCCCGGCCGCGCGGCCGGTCGGCCAGCTCGACCCCGGCCGCCACCGCCAGTTCGACGGCGGTCGGCGCGGGCGCGGCGGGCGCGGAGGGCGGTGCGGGGGCGGGGCCGGAGCCCAGCGGGCGGCGCGTCGTCACGGCAGGAGTGTGCCGCATCCGGTGCGGCCTCGGGGCCTGTTCAGCGGCGGCGCCACCACCGGCCGCTACCGCGCCGTTCGCCGTCCTGCGCGTCCCCGGGGCCGCCCGCGCCGCCGGGGGCCGCCTGCGGCGGCACGGCGGGCCGCGCAGCCCCCGGTGCGTCCCCGTCCTCGGCCGGGGGCGCAGGGGTGAGCGCGAGCAGCGCCCGCCGCACGTCCGCGAGGTGCGCGTCCGCGCGCCGGACCGCCTCCCGCAGGCCCTCCGCCTCCACCTCCGCTACCCGCCGCGCGGCCTCGGCCTCCGCCAGGCGCGCCCGCAGCTCCGCCACCACCTCCGCCCCGGCCCCGGCCGACGCGCCGCCCGGCACGGCCCCGGCCGTGCCGGGCTCAGCGTCCGCCGGGGCCGGGGCGTGCAGCCGCAGTCCCGCCGCCAGCAGGTCTTCCACCGGCACCAGCCACCCCCGCGCCGGGTCCAGCACGGCGCCCGGCAGGTCGCCGCGCTCCCGGCGGCGGCGGATCGTGGATGGCGAGACGCCGCACGCGTCGGCGGCCTCGCGGATGGTCAGGCGGGGGCGGTCCATGCCGTCATCCTGCCCGCCCCGCACGCCGCCGTCCCCGTTCCCCCGCCCCGGCCGTTCACCGCGCCGCCACCCCGCCCCCAGGACGACGACCAGGACCACGACCAGGACCACGACCAGGACGACGAACCCCCTGTCCGTCGCCCGCCCCCGTCCCCGTCGGCCGCGCCCCCTCTCCTTGCTCAGGTCAGGGCGGGTGCGCGCCGTCCGCGCAGGTCAGGGGCCGCGCACCCGGCGGGTGGACGTACAGGCAGCGCACACCCAAACGCAGGGGCAGACGCACACCCCGCGCAGGGGTGGCGAGGTGCCGGTTCGCCGGACAGGGCCCTCACCGGCGCATATGCTGAGAGCCCATTAGGTATGGCGTGTCGCCATACGCGAGGGAGGGGTTCGGATGGGCACCGAGGAGACGCTGCGGCTGACGGTCGCCGCGCTGCTGTACGCCACGGGGGAGACGCAGGCGGACCTGGCGGCCGGGATCGGGATTGGGCAGGGGCAGGTGTCCCGCCGCCAGTCCGGCGCCGTCGCCTGGCAGCTCGCGGACCTCGACCGGCTCGCGCGGCACTACGGCGTGCCGGTGCCGGACCTGTTGTCCGGCAGTGAGCACGCGGTGCGGCGCCTGCCCGCGCACCGGCGCGCCGCCGTCCTCGGCGGCACGCAGACCGTTCTCCCCGCCGGGGAGGTGAGCCGCCCCCGGCCGGACTGACCGGGGGCGGCTCGACGGCTACGCCCCCAGTTCATCCAGCGCGGCGGCCCGCTCGGGCGTCAGGCTCGCCCGGCGTGTCCGCTGGTTCGCCAGCCAGACCCCTAGGCGCACCTCGTGTTCCTGGCCGTCGTCGCCGGTGACGGTCTCGGTGTGGGCGCGCGGCACCGTCAGGTGCCCCTCGCGGTCCCGGTACTGCTGGGCCGCCGCCAGGGACCGCGCCCACACCGCCGCGTGCCCGCCGCGCCGCTTCGCCGGGGCGGGCGCCGGCGCCTCCGGCGCGGCCACCCCCAGCGCCTCCAGCCGCCGCCGCTGCTCGGGCAGCAGGTCCCCCCACGCGTTCACCTGCCGGACCAGCCACCGCCCGACGTCCGCCCCCTCCACGGTCACACCGGGCAGCAGGTGCGCCGCGTCCGCGCCGCCGTCCACGCACATCGCGGTGCGGGCGTACATCCGCTGCCAGTCCGGAGACCACCCGCCGGACTGGCGCGGGTTCCAGTCCGGATCGATCGCCGCGAGCTGCGCCGCGCGCGCCGCCGCCCGTTCCTCGTCGGCCCCCAGCGCGCCCGGCCGCCGAAGCGACGCGATCCACATCCCGACCGCCACCCCGTGCAGGTGCGCATCCTGGGGTGCGCACAGCGTCCCGTGCTCCGCGTACCACTCCCGCGCCACGGCGAGGTGCTCCTCCCACGCCACCTCCCGCTCGTCCCACACCATCCCGATCTCGCCGAGCATCCGCACCCGCGGAGCGTCCAGCCGCCCCGCCGCGTACGCGCGCCGCTGCTCGCTGATCCAGCCGCCGAGCGGTGCGTCCGTGCCCGGTTCGCGCCACGTCACGGGCACCCGCAGGTGCCCGTTCTCCCGGGCGTAGCGCACGGCCGCCGCGTAGCCGCGCGCCCAGCTCGCCCGCTCCGGGTTGATGACCTGCATGCGCACCCACTGCCGGATCTCCGCCGGGTCGCGCCGCCCGGCGATGCGCAGCAGCAGCGGCGCCCCGCTGTCCTCGTCGTCCTGGTCCTCGTTGTCGTCCCCGGCCTCCCCGTCGAGGGGCTGCTGCTGCGGCACCGCCAGCATCTCCACGAGCTGTTCGTCGTGCGCCCGCAAGGCCGCCAGGACCGCGACCAGGGGGCGCCACCCGGCCGCCGCGTACATCTCGTCCGGCCCTTCGTCCGGCTCGGTGATGACCGGCACCAGGACGGTCGCCAGCTTGTCCTGACCCGGCCGCTGACGGACGGCGCGGCCGATGGCCTGCACGATCTCCACGACGGACGCCTTCGGGTCCACGATCGCGATGGAGTCCACGGCCGGGACGTCCACCCCCTCCGCCAGCACCTTGCAGTTGCAGACCACCGCCCGTTCCGCCACACCGCCAGCGAAGTCCCGGAGCACCGCGCGGCGGTGCTCCGGCTCGTGCTCCCCGGACAGCCAGTCCGCCCACACCCGGCCCGGCTCCGGGTGCCGCTCCGGCGCCCGTTCGTGCAGCCGCGCCGCCACGGCGGGCAGCCCGGCCGCCCACGCCTGCGCCTCCACCGTCCGGTGGTGGTACGTGATCGTCGTGCGCAGCCCGTGCTGCGCCATCGCCTCCAGGACGGCCGTCTGCGTCGCCGCCATCCGCGCGCCGCGCACCTCCTCGCTCCGGCCCTCCGCGCCCCGCAGCCGCCCGCCCGCAAGCACCGGGTCAGGCAGCTCGAGGACGGCGATCTGCACCCGGGCAAGCAGGCCGCGCCGGATCGCCTCCGCCATCCGCAGCTCGTACACGGTCGGGCCGTAGATCCGTTCGTCCGCCATGCTCGCCGCCATCTCCTGCGGCAGCGCCTCCCGCGCACCCTCGCGCACCTCCCGCCGCCGGGGGGTGCGCACCTCCCAGATCCTCGGCGTCGCCGTCAGGTACAGCCGCCGCGCCGCCGGGATGACGGCCTGGTCGTGGATGCGCGCCCACGCCTTCCCCAGGTGCCCGCTCGTGCGGTGCGCCTCGTCCACCACCACCAGGTCCCACGCGGGCGCGGTGAGGCCGTAGGCGCCCTCGTGCGCCTCCCGCAGCACCGGCAGGGAGGCGTACGTCGCGTAGACCGTGACGCGCCGTTCCTTCGTCACCCAGAGGGCGAGCTGCGGCGCGCTGTTCGTCGTCCGGGCCCCCGCCGCAGTCAGATCCGCATGTGTGTCCAGGGAGCACACCGCGTACATCGCGCCCTGACGCCCCTCCCGCCGCCACTCCCGCGCCGTCTGCGCCAGCAGCTCGAGGGTGGGCACCAGGACCAGGACGCGGCCGTACGCGGCCATCCGGCGCGCCGCGTGCACCCCGATCAGCGTCTTGCCCGTCCCGCAGGCGGCCACCACCGTCGCCCGCAGCCCGTTCGCGGGCGCCGGCCTCCCCGGGCGCGGCTCCAGCGCCCTCACCGCCGCCTCCACCGCCTCCTCCTGGTGGGCGCGCAGCGGGCGCGGCACCCGTCCACGGTCGGTTCGCCCACCGGACAAGAGATCGATTTCCGCCATTCTGAATTCCTCCCGAGAATTGGTGCGCATTGGGGTGCGCGGTTTTTGCTGGGCTTTTCCGGTGGTGGTCTGCTTTTCGGTTGGCGACCGGTGGTTTTCCTGATGGGGTGTCAGTT
>NZ_JBITKT010000017.1:0-8646 GCF_044461265.1 Streptomyces sp. NPDC049879
CTGACCCACCCTCACCCGGCGGGCGCCACCCGGCGCCCGCCGCCCACCACCCAGGAGGAACCCCATGAACGAGGCTCAGCTCGACAACATCGCCGCCCGCATCGATGCGTCCGCCGCCCGGCTCGGCGGACCGGCCGTCACCCCGGCCGAGCAGGCCGACGCCGCCGCTCTCCTGCGGGACATGCTGGAGGCCGCCCACCGCCACGGCGTCGGCCTGAAGCACTTCGACTACGTGGCCGACCTCCCGCAGGCAGCCCTGATGGTCGTCCGCTCGGCGCGCGAGGAGGCGTGATGACCACCCCGGCCGACATGTCGCACGCGATGCTGATCGCGATTCTCATGCACCACGGCGGAGCGATGGAGCTGCCCGCCGGCGCTTTCGACCGGGACGCGATCGGCGGACTCGACGGAAGCTTCCACGCCATCGCCATGGAGCCGCTGCCCGGCACCGGCACGATCCGCATCAGCGTCCAGCCCCGCCCCGCCGGAGACGACGGCGGCATCACCCGCATCTGACCAGCAGAAAGCCCCGCCGGATCACCGGCGGGGCTTCTTTCGGACCGTCAGACCACAGGGGCCACACGGCCCGACACGCGGACCGGGGGCAATGTTCCGGCACTTCAGTGCCAGGATCGTCCCTAGTCCCAGAAATGGCACGAGCCGGGGTCTCTGACCTCCCCGGCTCGCCGCCTCCCATCTCGCCGAAACCGAGACAGGAAACGTTGCTTTGCCGATCGTACGAGAGACACCGCAGGCGGCTCCAGTCCGCCCGGCCGACGCGCCGGGGCAGGCGGAGCCGTCCCGTGCGTCCGGGGCCGTCACAGGCCCGGCCACGGCCACCCACGGCGGCGCCGCCGCCCAGGGGCTTGTTACATGTGCCACATCTTCCCGTGTAAGCGAAAACGCAGGTCAGCGCGCCGCGCGACCGCTGGCCTTCCCGACCCCGGATCTGGTGTCGGCGGCGGCCGGGCAGTTCGCCCGGCGGGCGGGCTGGGACGGGCGAGAGGGTCCGCGTCCCGTGCTGACGATCGCGCCGGGCGTCGTCTCCGTGAGCTGGCCGGACGTCGCCCGGCGGGAGCGGACGGCGGAGCGGGCACAGGAGGCGACGCGGAAGAGGGTTGCCGACCTGGCCCGGTACCGGGCCGAGTACTGCGACGACCCGGCCGAGTTGGAGCCGTCCCGCGTCGTCCAGGAGTGGTCGGCCAAGAGCCGGGCCCGGATGACGCGGATTCTGGCCGAGCTCGACTACGCGCCGCTGCTGCGGCTCGGGCTCCGGCTGCCGATGACGACGCTCACGTATCCGGGTGACTGGCTGGCCGTCGCGCCGACCGGCAAGGCTGTGAAGAAGCACATGGATCTCTTCTACAAGCGGTTCGCCCGCGCCTGGGGCTTCGAATGGCCGGGGATCTGGAAGCTCGAATTTCAGCGCCGTGGGGCCCCGCACGTCCACCTCTGGGGCCCGCAGCCGGAGGGCCCGGCCGGAGAGTTCCGGCGGCTCACGCAGGTGCGCTACCGCCCAGCCGTGGGTGACGGGCTCACCTACAAGCAGTGGCTGTCGGTCGTCTGGACCGACGTCGTGTTCGGCGATGTCGAAGCCGCGCTCAAGGCGAGCCCCGACGCCGACCGCCAGGAGCACATCACCGAGCAACGGCGGCGCCACCTGCGCGCCGGTACGGCCGTCGACGGCGCCGAGGGCGAGCGCATGACTGACCCGCGTCGGCTCGCGATCTACTTCACCAAGCACGGCTCCTACGGGGCGAAGGAGTACCAGAACCAGGTGCCGGAGGAATGGCAGGCGCCCGGCTGCGGCCCCGGCCGGTTCTGGGGCTACAAGGGGCTGGAGAAGGCGACCGCCGGGGTCGAGCTGGCCCCGGCCGACGCCGTGTTCGTCGCCCGGACGATGCGGCGGCTCGCCCGCTCGCAGGGCGTCACGCGACAGGTGACCGTGCGGCGGACGGTCGGCGGCGGACAGGTCCGCTCGAAGTACGGCGACGTGATCGGGATCGCGGGAACCGCGTACCTGCCGCAGACCAAAACCCGGTACCGCAAGGTCCGGCGGCCGGTCGTACGGCTCGCGTCCGGCGCTGGATTCCTGTGCGTCAACGACGGCCCGGCCATCGCGGCCGGGCTCGCCCGCGCGCTGGAAAGTCGGATCCAGGACCCGGCGGCGGCCCGGCGGTCGGCCGAGGCGGCGGAAGCGAAGTTGGCCCGGCTCCGGGCGGCTGCCGACAACCGGCGGTTGTCGCGCGGCCTGTTCCAGTAGCGCGCCCACACAGAGGTTCTGCCTGCCATGCGGTTCGGCCGGCAGAACCGGGTCGCGGCTGCGAATCGGCCCCGGCCGGGGTGGAGTAGTGACCTCTCCCCGGTCCGGGGAGAGGTGTCGGCGCTGACCCACCGCTGACCCACAGGGACTGATCTGCGGTAACGGGCGGGCGCCGAAAAATGCCACGCAACCCGTTGAGCAACCTGTACGGCAACCCGTTGGACAACCCGTTGGACAACCAGCTGGGCAACCCGTTGAGCAACCCTGGAGGAACCACATGCAGTTGATGACCGTGCGGTACGAGATCGGCGGACGCGAGCGGGCGGAGGTCGTGACGATGTCCGGGTTCGACCTGGCCGACCACGTGGAGCGGCTGCAATCGCCGTCGAAGCCGGGCGAGCGGCCGTTCGTGGTGTTCGGGCGCCCGGGCAGGGCGGGGATCGCGATCCGGCTGGACGCGATCGTCGCGCTCGACCTGCACGACGAGGACGAATGATCTGACGTCGCCGGACCCCGAAAATGCCGCCCGTCCCCGGGCGGCATTTTCCGTTTCTGGGGTCAGTAAGCACCAACTTGCTACCGGTTTCTGAGGCAGCAAGTTATCCCGTGAGCAATGCTCACGGGGCGCCCGACCAAGGGCGGTCGGGGTTCCCCGGGGGCGGGGAACCCCCTTGGTCCATCACCCCTGTTTGATCACCGGCCGACCGGCCGGTGCCGAAGTGCAAGAGGTGTGACCGTTCTGGTCGTGCGTCGTCGTGCAGCTGCTCGTGCTCCTGGCCGTGCTCGTGCTCCTGGTGCTCGTCGTCGTCCTGGTGCTCGTCGTGCTCCTGGTCGTGCTCGTCGTCCTGGTGCTCGTCGTGCTCGGCTGCGCCGCTCGCTGCGCGATGACCTGATCGGTCACACCTCAGACATTGCGAATGCCCTCGGTGGGCGGCCGGACGAGTCGATCTCATCCAGTCGCGCCAGAAGCTCCATGCGCTCCTGGCCCAGGGGAAGTGCCGGCCTTTTCGGCGGCGGCCGTCGGATCGTGATGCATAGGTGTGGGGATTCGTGGGCCGTGCAAATGCTGCGGCTCGTCGTCGTCCTGGTCGTGCTCGTCGTCCTGGTGCTCGTCGTCGATGTGCGAACCATGGGGACGTGCGAACGCGGCCGGTCTTGTGGGGCGGCGCGTTGATGAGATCCGCCTGCCGTGCGGTTCGGCCGGCGGATCGGGCCGAGCTGGCTCCCGGCACGGGATGACGTAACGACACGCTCCCCCGCCACCGCGAGACCGGTACCGAAGCCTTCGGCGTCTTCCGCCGGTCGCAACCCGATCGCGGCAGCAGCTGCCCCCCGCCAGCCAATTCCCGGTGCCGCAGGGCCGCGTACGCGCCTGCCATCCGTGACGGCGGCGGTACGGCGACCGGCCCCGTGATCGCCCGGCAGACGGCTGACTGACGCGGAGCGACCCCACCCCTCTCGCCGCTAGCCGTCTTTCATAGTCCGGCGGCGCCGCAGTCGCGCACGGTCTGGCCACGGAGGATTACGGGCACTGGGCGCGTCTGTACGCAGGGGTTGTACAACTCTGGCCGCGTGGTCTATGTTGTACCGCATGGCACAGAAGACACCGGCAGAGATGCGGGCGGACGCCGAAGCGGCGCTCACGCCCCTGGGCCAGGAGCGCATGGAGCTTCTGGCGCGACTGGATGAGATCGACTCCGAGCTGCGGCCGTTGGTCCTGGAGGCGCTGACGGTGGAGGTCTCGGAGCGCAGGATCGCGCAACTGACTGCGCTGGCGCGGGGCACGATCCGGGCCTGGCGCGCGAAGGGCGCCTGACAACAGAAGCGGCCACCCGGTGGTTGGACACCGGATGGCCTTCGACCCAAGCGGAAGGCACTCGACATGCCCGCTCAGATCGACTCTCAGGCTACCGCCCCGGTAGCCACCTACTCGAAGAAGCTCACGGCTGCCCGCCGGGCGGTGGACCGGCTGCGCCTGGAGGCGTCCGGCGCGAGCAAGCAGGACGTCGCGGTCTGGGAGGCCGCGAACCGCGTCCAGGACCTCGAAGCCGCGGCCCGGCAGACGCAGGTGGCCGCCGCCCGGCAGGCGGCCCGAGCCATGGACGTGGTCCTGGCGCTCGTCGCCGTGCTGACGATGGCGTTCAGCCTCGGCAACATCCACCAGTTCGCCCTGGACAACCACGTGGACGACCCGATCGCGTACTTCCTCGCCCCGGCGATCGACCTCGCGCTGATCGCGGCGCTGATCGGGGACGCGGTCCTCTCCCGCCGGGGGCTGGACGCCGGAGACTGGGCGACCCGACTGAGGTGGTACGCGGCGGCGGCGACTCTGGTGCTCAACTCTTGGGCGTCTTGGGCCCGACTCGACGTCGCCTCGATCGTGCTCCACACCGCGCTGCCGGTCCTGCTGTTCATCCTCGCGGAGGCGGCGGTGCCCTACCGGCAGCAGTTCGCGGAGTCGGTCCGGCTCGCTGCCGCTGAGTCGGTCGCCCTTCCGGAGATCGACCAAACGCCCGACTCCGGCCCTGAGAGCGTCGTACGGTCGGCCGATGACCTCGAAGAGTCGGTGTACGACCAAGAGGCCGCTCCGGAGCCGCAGACGGCCCCTGAGTCGATTACCGAGCCGACCGGGCCGCGCCCGCGCCGGGCGACCGGTCGGGTACCGGCTGCCGCCAAGTCGGCTCCCCGCCCGACTCGATCGCTCGACGAGCTGATCTCCGAGGCGAGCCGACTCCCGGCCGCCGAGCAGACCGCCGAGGGCATCCGCCTCGCCCTTCGGATCGGCGCCAAGCGGGCCCGTGAGGTCCGCGACGCCCTGTCGGCCCCGGCCGAGATTCCCGGCCAGACGGTCATCGACGAAGCGGCCTGACCGCTTCCTGCTGCACGGTCATCACGCGGGCCCGGTCCCACTTCCTACGGCCGGACCGGGCCTCGCACCCCTCCACTCAGGTGAGGCAGAAACATCATGTCTGAGATCACGCACAGCCAGTTCCCCGAGACGACGAGTGAGGACCCGATGGGCGACCTCGTGAACGCGCAAGACCGGTTCGTCAAGCAGCCGTTGCCGGGCACCGGCACCGAGGGCCCGGCTCCTGCTCCGATCAGCCCGATTCCGGCGCAGATCCCGCCGATGCCCGCCGAGCCGCCGCAGGCGCCCGAGCCGTCGGTGGTGGACGAGTGGGCGATCCCGGAAGACCCGGAAGGTGACGCGCCCCTGCGTCCGTCCTGGACGCGGTCTCTGGAGGGTGTTCAGGCCCGCCGGAAGTACGCACAGCGGCAGGCGGCCCGCCGGGCCCGCCGTTGGGTGCGTCGCCAGTCCGGCCCGCACGGTGCTCTCCCCCGCGCCGGTCGCGGCGTGAAGCGCACGCACGACTGGATCGCCGGTACCGAGGGCATTGCCGCGCAGGCGGCGGGCGAGCACGCCCGTATCGCGGCCGTGGAAGCCCGCCAGACGGCCCGTAAGGCGCGCATGGCGGTCCTGGACCGCAAGGCCAAGCACAAGGCCGCAGAGAAGCAGGCAGAGGTGTTGGCCGAGGCGACGAAGAACTGGGAAAAGGCGCGGGGCACCGCTCGCCGTGGCCGACTCCTGCGCGGGAGCGCGGTGTACGCCCCGGTGCTGGGCGGACTGGCGACCGCGTACGCGGAGTTCGGGACGTCCGGTCTGGCCGCCGGCCTTTCCACCGTGTTCCTCGCGGCGACCTTCCCCGGCCGCCGGTACGACGGCGACAAGGAGTGGTCGGAGCAGATGGAGGCGCGCGTCCTGGACCCTGGGATGACCCCCGCCGCCTTCGGTCGCATGCTGCAGGACGCGCTGGAGGAGGATCTGGGGGTCAAGGTGGCTTCTGTGCGCGTGCTTGGGCACGCCTGGGGCTTCGAGGCTGGAGTGCAGCTGTTCAAGGCCAAGCCCGCTGACGTCACCGCGAAGCTGGACGACCTGGAAGCGTGCCTGGTCGCCCGCCCCGGATCGATCCTGATCCAGCAGTCGAGCCAGGCCCGGCCGCTGTTCACCCTCCGGGCCCTGGGCAAGGACCCCTGGAAGGGCATGGCGGGCCTCCCGTACCGGTCGCCGCGTTCGCAGAAGGTGGCCGAGGACATCCCGGTCGGCCGGTGCCTGACCCAGGCCCCGCTGGCGCTTCCGCTGCTGCGGACCAACGGCGTCCTGATCGGCGGCCCCGGCTCCGGCAAGTCGACCGCGCTGCTGGACATCGCGGAAGCGCTGACCGCGTGCGAGGACGTCGCGGTGTGGGACATCGACCTGGGCTCGTCCGGCGCGGGCCTGGACCCGATGGGCGCCGCGATCCAGCGCCGTGCCACGAGCAAGGCGGCGGCCAAGATCGTGCTGGAAGACGCGCTGGCCATCGCGAAGGGGCGCCCGCGGCTGTTCAAGAAGCTGGGCATGGGCCGCAACTGGCAGCCCTCCCCTACCCACCCGGCGCTCGTGCTGCTGATCGACGAGTACCCGGCACTGGTGGCCGCCGGGCTGTTCCCGCTCGTCTCCGAGATCATCCGGACCGGCCGCAAGTCCGCCGTGAACGTGCTGATGGCCGCCCAGGGCGCCAGCAAGGACTTCCTCGGTGCGGCCGACCCGGCGTCGGTGCCGCTGCGGATCGCGCTCCCCTGCCAGGGCCAGGACGTCACCCGGCTCATGGGCGCCGGCGCAATCGCGGAAGGCTGGGCCGCGCACCGGCTCCAGCCCGCCGAAGGCAACGAGCCCCGTGACGCGTCGGTCTGCTACATCAAGTCCGGCCGTCACGCCGAGCCGATCCCGTACCGGTTCGCGTGGCTGGACGACGAGGACGCGGAACAGCGCGCGATGGAGCGCAAGATGGCCGGGCTCCCCCAGCTCGACGCCGAGTCGCTGCGGGTCGCGGGCATCGAGGAGCTGGCCGCGCTCCCGGACACGATCGAGACGTGGGCCCCGGCCGAGGACGAGCTCACCGAGGACGGCGAGTACGCCGACCCGGCGCCCGAACTCCCGCTGCCCGAGCTCCCGGCCGCCGCGCTCGCCGTGCTCCAGGACCACGACGGCCCGGCGATGGAGTCCAAGGAGATCCTGGCCGCGCTCCAGCAGAAGGACCCGGAGACGTACGGCGAGCTGTCCGTCGTCGGCCTCGGGCGGGCTCTCAGCTCGTTCGGAGCGACGGCTCGCAGCTTCGGCCGTGGCCGGGCTGTCTACCTCTCGGACATGGTCCAGGCGGCGGCCGACTACCGGGCGAAGGGCGCCTGAGTATCTGTCGCGCATCTGTCGCACGGCGTCAGATGGCCGCGAAGATGCGGCAGATGCACGGCAGATGGATCGGCAGATAAAAACCGCCTCTGACCTGCGGGAACATATCCCGCAGCAGATACGGCAGATGGACCCCGAACCCCCCTCCCAGGCGCCTGGGAGGGGGGTTTTGGCGTTCCCGGCACACGGCACCTGCCGACTCCCCTTGCACCCCACGCCCGAGTGGTACATACTGAACCACGCGGCCCGATACGGACCGCTTGGACTACAGCGGAAGGCACTCGACATGCCCGCTCCCCAGACCGCCACCTACCTCGCCGACGGCACCCCGATCTACTCGCACCCCTCCCCCGATGCCGCGCTGATCCCGTACCAGCAGCACGCGTTCAACGCGGCCGTGGCACCCGTCACCGTGCACCAGCTCGTCGCCCAGCCGCTTGCCGCGCCGGTTCCGCCGGCGCCCGGCCGCGACCCGTGGCCCGCCCGCTTCCTCTGCGGCGGCATCGGCATCGGCGCCGCCGGACTCGGATTCGGGTTCGCGCTCCAGGCCTTGGCCGCCGCAACGACCGGGCTCGCGCTTCTCCTGGGCGTGCTCGTCCTCGCCACGTTCCTTCGCGGCGGCGGCGGCCAGTCCTCCGGCGTCCGCGTCAACGTCAACGTCCGCAACCGCTGAGCTGAGAGGACCAACCATCATGTGGCAGACCCTGATCGCAGTACTCGGCACGCTCGCCGGAGTCGGGATCACCAGCGGCCACCAGGCCCGTGCCGCCCGTACCGCCCGCGCCGACGCCCGTCGCACGGAGGGCCTGGAGGCCGTGACCGAACTGGTCGCCCGGCTCGCGGACCACCGCCGCATCATGTGGATGCGGGAGTCCATCCGGCTGGACGGCGGGGACTGGTCCGCCGCCCGCGCCGAGTCCCACTCCAGCCGCTCCGCGATCACCGCCCCGCTCCTGCGGGTCCAGCTCCTCATGCCGACCCTGGCTGACGCCGCACAGGACGCCGCCGCCGCCGCGTACGCACTCCGGGGACGCGACGACCTCACCCACCTCGCCGCCTACCGCGAGGCAGCGATCAGGGCCTCCGACGCCCTGGTCGCCGCCGCCGGACGCCACCTCGCCGCCTGACCCACCCTCACCCGGCGGGCGCCACCCGG
>NZ_JBITKT010000018.1:0-6856 GCF_044461265.1 Streptomyces sp. NPDC049879
CCCGCGGAGCGGGATACTCGGCGCTGGCGCGCCGAGTAGAGAGAACGCCCCGCAAGCGGGGCGTTATTCCCCCGCAAGCGGGGGAATGGGAATTCCGCAAGCGGAATTCCAAAAGCGCATGCTATTCGCGCAAGCGCGAATAGCGGGAATCCCGCAAGCGGGATTCCTCTGGCCGGCTACGAGGGAGGGTGCATCGCGTGCGGGCCTGTGTAGCTGCTGGGAAACCAGGCCACCACCCACGGTGGGGGCATGGACAGTCGGCCCCCGGACCGGGGGCCGACGACACAGTGAAGGGCTCCGGTGCGCTCCGCCGGAACCGGGCCGTCCGTGAAGTTCCGCTGGTCCCCTCGCCCTCGGGGAGGATTCTTCCGCTTGCCAGTGATGCACCGTGGCGGTCTGCTGTGTAGCTTCTGGGAAAAACTGTCTCCTCCCCCGGCTCGGATAAATGAGGATGGAGAGCGGCACGTAATGCGCCTCCAGCCCGCACGGGTACCGGGCTGGAGGCGCATGCAATTAGTCGCGGGCCGCTGGCGGGCGGGGGGAGCAGAAACAGCCCACAAGAGTACCCACAAGCGCGCCGTCCGACCATGAGATGTCACGCATGAGGACGAAGTCCACGAGGGCAAGTGAAAAGACGACGGCGATGACGACGATGAAAGTTCGCCAGATGATTTCCTGCATCACAGGGGAAAACTCCTAGTTGAGTTGGGTTGAGTGGCGGCGTGGGTTCACTTCGTCTTGTTCTGGCCGAATAGCATGGAGTAGGCGATTCTTCCGCCTTCGTAGCGCATTTCTCGAATTGCTTTTACGGCGAAATCCAGAACCGCCGTCAGCGTCTTTTCGTCCAGCCCTCTACGGTTTTGAGGTTGCTTCCAGTACTCGACCATGGATTTAATTCCGGCGGCCTTGTAGAAAAGCGCGGTGTAGCGCTCCTCGCTCTCCATGTATTCCCACGGGTAGCGCCCCTCGCTCTCCATGTATTCCCACGGATAGACGTGCGGCTCCTGCACTGCTTCCCTCGGCTCTCGGTGAATGACTCATGGGAGTGCGTACGGGAGGGCTGAAGGCCCTACCCGTACGTTTGCATGTACGTTTGCCTGTACGCGGGGTGTGCTCCTCGCGTACAGGCAAACCAGGTCTAGCCTGTACGGATGCGTGGGAGACGGCCTGACCTTAGGTGGATCGGGAGTCTTCGACGGCGAGATGGAACTTCAGTCTGGGAACGGGAAGGATGCCGTCCTCATGAGCTGCACAAAGCGCCTTCTCGTCTTCCTCCCTATTCCCGAATCTAATGGTGTGGCTGTTGGCGGGGGCGGTGTTGCTGACTGTGACTCCGGGGACTTCCCTGGCTTTGCCGTCGGCTGGCTGGTAGGTCGCTGTCCTGGTCTTGGCGATCTGCTGCAGAACCTCCTTTTGGAACTCGGGGGCGACTTCCAGCCTGCGGACTACCTGATCGGGGTAGTAGAGGCAGACCCACCCGATGAATTCCGCCTCGTTGGTCACGGTCGGCTTTTCGTGGGATCGCTGTACCAGTGAGGCGGTGGCGATGCGCTGTCTGCGACCCGGCAGGGTGATGCCTACGGACTGGACGCCGTCCGTTCGGTTGGCGGCTTCCAGCAGCTTGAGGAGGTAATCCCGTGAGCGCTGGTACTCCTCTTTCACCTCGGCCAACAGGTGAGCTAGAGACAGCTCATAGAGCGCCGCTTCATGGAGTTTCAATTTCGACTTCCTTTCCGGCCCTGAATCATGGGGCCTTGCGTCTGTTAGTCCGCCGGGCTGACTACTGCTGTCAGAACGGAGGCGTCAGCTCGTGGGGGTAGATGGTCGGGGCGGTTGCGGCTCCGAAGATGCTTGCCCCCAGCCGGTAGACCGTGGTCGCGTCGGGCAGGTCGGCCCAGTCGAGTGCCGCTCGCATGACGTAGACGGCTCTGGCGAGCGGCGCCGGGGTCGGGGGAAGCGTGGTCGTGTCGAGCATTGTCGTCAGGCGCGCGAGGTCGGTAAGCGTCGCCATTTCGGACAGCAGCATCGCCAGGTGCGCGAGCAAGTACGCGGCGGCCTCACAGCGCCACTCGGAGCGCGGGAACGTGTGAAGGTCGATGATGGGGTCGAGCCGCTCGAACTCGGCGGTGCGTTCCAGGATGGTGCGGCCCTTGTACCGGACGCAGTCGTACGCGCTCTCTTCCGGGGGGCAGGCTGCCGCGCTGATGGCCATTGCCCCGGCGGTGGCTCCGGCGGCCCACAGGTCGGCGTGGGAGCCGGTGGGCGAGCTGCGCAGCAGTCCCAGCGGTTCGGGGCGGCCGTAGGTGTCTCCGGCGTCGATCGCCCGTCCTGTCCGGCCGCTGAGCGCGAGGTACCACGTTTCGCGGGCGCTGAGCTGCTGGCGCCAGCGGGCCCGCTCCGTGTCGGTGAGGGGGCGCAGGTCGGGGGTGCGGTACGTCTGGCGGCGGGTGATCCAGCGGACTTCCGCAACTTCGTTGCCGTGGCGGTCGTCGGCCCGGATGCTTTCGATCCTGCCGGGCTCGACCCGCTCGGGGTCGTCGTCGTGGTGCCAGACGAACTGTCCTAGCCGGTATTCCATGGTGTCCTTCCTGGGGGCGGGGGGCGGGGGGCTGGTGCCCCCCGCCCTGGGGGGGTTAGGGGCGGTGGAGGGCCTGAGCGATGGCGCGCCCGGTGTCGATGACGGCCTGCGCCTGGGCCTGGATGAGGACGCGGCGCTTGGGGTCGGTGAGGTCGGCTGCGTCGGCGGGGAGCCGGGGCATCGGGGGCGGGTCGGGGAGTGGGCCGTCCAGGGCGTAGGAGGCGAGCCAGACGGCGGAGTACTGCGCGGCCTTGTCGGCGAGTCCGTGTCGCTGCGCGAGGGTGAGCATGCCGTCCAAGATGGCGTCGCAGTGCTCTTCGGTCATCTCCGCGTCGGGGGGGCACGCGGTGAGGGTGGGGAGATCCGTCAGGGCGTCGCGGAGCTGGTCGGCGGTGGTCTGCCACGTCTGGGCGTAGGGGGCGGTCTGGGGGTCTGGGGCCTCGGGGTCCGTGGGCTTGACCTGTGCGTGGGTCCAGAGCTTGCCCGTCAGAAACCCGTGCAGGCGGCCACCGTCGTCGCTGGTGGCGTTCTTGCTGCGGCGGAGGATGCTCCGGTAGATGAGCAAGCCCTTCTCCCCCTCCTGCACCTGCTGGCCGCGTCGCTGCCAGCCCTTGTAGTTGTCCACGAAACAGAAGGGAGCCTGTTCCGCGATGACCGCGAGGTTGGTAATGGTGGGGCGGCTGGGGTGCATTCCGGCGGTCCACAGGAGGCGGTGCCACGCCACCTCGCTGGTGAGGAGGCTGTCTAGCGCGGTGTCGGCCAGCCGGTTCAGCCAGGTCCGGCGGTCGGCAGGGGTGAGGTCCGGGGGGAGTGTGGCAATGGGAGTTTGCGTGAGCATGCATCTTCTCCTTGGCCGTGAGGTGGGGGGCTGTCCGGCGGTGGGTGCTGCCCTCTTGTCGCCGGTGGGGGTGTGGTGCTGCGGGGTCCGGGGCTTGGGCGGCGCGGGCGGCGCCCAAGCCCCGGCGCGCCGTCAGAACGCGCTCTTGATCTTGAGGTCGGCGTAGGTGGCCTTGACCTGCTTGGTGGTCAGCGCTTGCAGCGCGTGAAGGTCCAGCGTGGGGCGGGGCTGGCCGAGCCTGCGGGCCAGCTTGCGGCCGACGACCACTGCCTTGCCGTAGACCGCCTGTCCGGCGAGCGCGGAGGCGTAGCGGTTGCCGTGGTACTGCGGGTGCTGGTGGCGCCGGATCACGAGCACCCGGTCCCCGCTCAGCTTGAAGAGCCGGGGGTTCTTGTCCTTGATCGCCGTCTCGAAGTAGGCGGCGGGGTCGTCCTCCATCCAGCCATTCGTGACCTGCGCGGGGAATGCGTAGTCGGGGGGGTTGAGGAGGAGTACTGCGCCGCTGGTGACCGCCATGGTCCTTTTCCTGTCTCTGGACTGCACTGACGCCGGGTCCCGGGTGCCGCCCCGGGAGGTTCCGACAAAGAAAACTATACAGCACGTCTTCGGAAAGGCCCTGGTCAAACGGGTTTTTTGGCGCGCGTGTCGCGAGGAGACGGTGGGGCGGCCGGACCTCCGGCGGAAGGGAGGCGGCGGGGGTGGGGAGGGTCCCTCCGGTCGATCGGCGCTCGCGGTGGGCCGCGCGCGGGGTGGGGGGGCCGGGTCCGCCCGGCGGCGTGGTGACACGCCCGGAGGGCGAGCGTCAACGCGGCGACGGGCGGGCCTGGAGCCTCCGCCCCGGGTGTGGCAGGGTGCGGAGTGGCGATCGACCGGAGGGACCCTCCCCACCCCCGCCCAGGGGTGTACGCGCACCCCCGCCGGGCCGCAGCTCACGGACGGCCGGGCCTACTCCCCTCTGGGCTGATTGGCCCCCCGGAGGGCCGCCGGAGGCATCCTCCGCGCCGGGGCCGGCCTATCCGACCCGCCGTCAGCCCCACATCTCCTCTCCCTTCACCCGGGGCCGTGGCTCCGGTGAAGACTTCGCCAGGTCAGCCTGTCCGCTGTCCGCCGGGGCCTCGACCACGTCGTCCACCACGTGGCCGCACTCGCCGCCGACGGCATCCGCGACAGGAAGCACCGACGCCGGGGACATCGCCACCTGGACGGTGCCCGTGGCGAAGAGAGGGTCGCCGACAGCGAGCACCGCGCGTCCCCGCGGCAGCTTCCGCAGGACATCCTGCGGAACAACAGCCGTCCGCACGGGACGAAGCGTTCCCTCGCCCAGCGTCGCGGTCGCCGTCCCGAAGAGGCCGACGTCGTCGTGGACACGGATCGTCTCCTCCCAGGCGGGCTCCGTGCCCAGCAGCGTGGACGCGGTCCGGGAACCGGCAGCCTGCCGGTGCACGATCACGACGTTGGAGTTGGCGACGACCTGGGCCGCGAACGCAGGCGAGACGCCTTCCAGGTCCGCGAGGTCCTGCGTGGCGAGGAGCAGCGCGCCGCCGGCGGCGCGCATGCGGGCGAACATCCCCGCCATCGCGGTTCCGCCGAGCCCGGTGAACTCGTCGACGCCCGCCAGGAACATGCCGTGGGTCCCCCAGCCGGTCGCGAGGAGCTGGTGGCCGACGCTGGCGAGGTCGGTCAGGAGGAGGCTGCCGACCTGGCGGGCAGCCCGCGCGTCGTACGCGGACGCCAGGGAGGCGAGCACGACGTCGCCGCGGCCGATGGACTCCAGGAGGTCGATGCCCGACGGATCGTCCGTCAGCACGCGCTCTGCGTCCCCCGCGGACATGTTCTGAATACGAGCGGTGAGACCCGGGAGCGAGCGGCGAAGGTCACGTCCATCGCGGGAGAGGTACACCAGGTAGGTGTGGACGGCGTGCGCGACATCGGCGCTCAGCAGCGGCACCCGCTCGGCCAGGCCGCGGACGCCCTCGCCCATCAGCCGTCCCAGGTCCGGCAGATCCCGGCGCCAGGCGCGCTGGACGCCTCCGAGGAAGACGTCCTCGACCTCGCGGTGGACCAGGTCGTCGAGCGCCACCATGACGTGCCGCAGGTAGACCTCGGCGGCCTCTCGGTGATGGGGGGACTCGAACCCGCCGCCGGCGGTCTGGTCGAGCGTCTCCACGATCCGCGCGCACACCCGCGGCGCCGTGCCATGACGGATCGGGTTGTACCGCTCCCCGTCACCCGTGACCGTGATCAACCTGAACCTGCGACCCGCGGCCTCCGCGATGCTGCCCATCTCCCGCACGAACGCCGGATCGGCCTTCATATCGGCGAACACCACCGGAACCGGCGCAGCGAGTCCGCGCGCCTGCGGACTCGCCGTCAGCTCGTAGATCAGCCGCGCGACCGTCGACGACTTCCCCGAGCCCGTCGCCCCCGACACCAGCGTGTGCTCGCGCAGCGCGGCGGCCGGGAACCCGAAGACCTCGCCAGTGTGCACGTCGACGCCCATACGCACCGTCAGGTCATCCACCCGCGACACCGCAGAACCCGCCACCGCCTCCTCCTGCCGCAACTGCCCGACGCGGTCGGCGAGCTCCCCGTCCGGGAGTACGGCGGGGACCTCCCTCCACGGCGCACGGAACCGCCACCGCCACACCAGAACCCCCCCGCCGACCATCAGCCCGGACGCGACCGCGCCCGGCGCCAGACACGCCAGCCAGACCGGCCACCGCTCTCCAGCGTCCGCGAGCAGCGAGACCGGACCGCCCGCCACGGTCGCGGACTCCAGCGCCTCGCCGTACGGGCGCAGGTACAGCTCCCAGCCCCCGGACAGCCCCAGCAGCACCGCCAGGCCGCCCCCGACGGCGGTCACCGTCCACCGCACCCCCAGCGACGACGAACGCCCGCCCACCAGCACCACGAGCGCGACCAACCCCGACACCGGATTCAGCAGCGCCCACATCGCACCCGCCGACCGGAACAGCGCCTCCCACCCCGACACCGGCCGACGCTCCGCCCCACCCCACCGCGCACGCGGACGCCCAGGAGTCGGCATCACCCCACCCTCATCACCCACCGGAACACCTCCCACACACTCAGCGAACCCCGCGACCGTACCGACTCCCGCAGCCCGCCACCCACCCCCACCGCCGACCACCGACCCGCCGAGCGGCGCAACGCGCCGCTGCACCACCCACCCACCGAGGGGCCGGGGCCCGCTGCTTCAGCAGCGCGCCGCAGAGGGAAGGGGGAGGCGGAGCGCAGCGGAGCCGGAACCCCTTCCCTCTGCGGCGGGTGGGGTGGAGGGGGCCCCGCTGCGCCAGCAGCGGCCGTCGCGCCAGCGACGGGGGGGCGTCGCGCCAGCGACGCCCCCCGCCCCCCCCCCCCCCCCCCCCCCCCCCCCCCCCCCCCCCCCCCCCCCCCCCCCCCCCCCCCGCCCCCCCCCCCCC
>NZ_JBITKT010000019.1:1466-3389 GCF_044461265.1 Streptomyces sp. NPDC049879
AAGGTGGGACTGGCGATTGGGACGAAGTCGTAACAAGGTAGCCGTACCGGAAGGTGCGGCTGGATCACCTCCTTTCTAAGGAGCATATGGCCAGCCCCGGGCGAGTGTTCTGGGGTGGTTGCTCATGGGTGGAACATTGACTATTCGGATCTGCCGGTTCACGGAAACCAAGCTAGTACCGCCCTTTTGGGTGGGGAACGCCTGGCGGGGTGTAGAGACAGGTCCGGGCGCGCTGTTGGGTGTCTGAGGGCACGGCCGTGGAAGCGGTTTTGTCTTCGGGTGTGCCAGGGCCCTGCTTTCCCGTGAGGGGGAGGGGGGCGGACTGGTTGTTGGTTGAGAATTGCACAGTGGACGCGAGCATCTGTGGCCAAGTTGTTAAGGGCGCACGGTGGATGCCTTGGTACCAGGAACCGATGAAGGACGTGGGAGGCCGCGATAGTCCCCGGGGAGTTGTCAACCTAGCTGTGATCCGGGGGTTTCCGAATGGGGAAACCCGGCAGTCGTTATGGGCTGTCACCTGCCGCTGAATGTATAGGCGGTGTGGAGGGAACGCGGGGAAGTGAAACATCTCAGTACCCGCAGGAAGAGAAAACAACCGTGATTCCGGGAGTAGTGGTGAGCGAAACCGGAGGAGGCTAAACCGTTTGTGTGTGATACCCGGCAGGGGTTGCGCAGGCGGGGTTGTGGGAGTGCACTTGATTGTTCTGCCGGACAGTCGGGGAGTGAGAAACCGTTGTGGTAGTCGAAGGGCATGCGAAAGGCCTGGCGTAGAGGGTAAGACCCCCGTAGACGAAACTGTGACGGCTCCTTTGTGTGTTTCCCAAGTAGCACGGGGCCCGAGAAATCCTGTGTGAATCTGGCGGGACCACCCGTTAAGCCTAAATATTCCCTGGTGACCGATAGTGGATAGTACCGTGAGGGAATGGTGAAAAGTACCGCGGGAGCGGAGTGAAATAGTACCTGAAACCGTGTGCCTACAAGCCGTGGGAGCGTCGCGCATCGAGCTTGCTCGGTGCGTCGTGACTGCGTGCCTTTTGAAGAATGAGCCTGCGAGTTTGCGGTGTGTTGCGAGGTTAACCTGTTGGTGGGGAGCCGTAGCGAAAGCGAGTCCGAAGAGGGCGTTTGAGTAGCATGCCCTAGACCCGAAGCGGGGTGATCTAGCCATGGGCAGGGTGAAGCGTGGGTAAGACTGCGTGGAGGCCCGAACCCACCAGAGTTGAAAATCTGGGGGATGACCTGTGGTTAGGGGTGAAAGGCCAATCAGACTCCGTGATAGCTGGTTCTCCCCGAAATGCATTTAGGTGCAGCGTCGTTTGTTTCTTGTCGGAGGTAGAGCACTGGATAGGTGATGGGCCTTACCGGGTTACTGACCTTAGCCAAACTCCGAATGCCGGCAAGTGAAGGGCGGCAGTGAGACTGTGGGGGATAAGCTCCATGGTCGAGAGGGAAACAGCCCAGAGCATCGACTAAGGCCCCTAAGCGTGTGCTAAGTGGGAAAGGATGTGGAGTCGCAGAGACAGCCAGGAGGTTGGCTTAGAAGCAGCCACCCTTGAAAGAGTGCGTAATAGCTCACTGGTCGAGTGATTCTGCGCCGATAATGTAGCGGGGCTCAAGTACACCGCCGAAGTCGTGTCATCCAGGCTTTGTCTGGATGGGTAGGGGAGCGTCGTGTGCTGGGTGAAGCAGCCTTGTAAGGGGTTGTGGACGGTACGCGAGTGAGAATGCAGGCATGAGTAGCGTGACGCACGTGAGAAACGTGTGCGCCGATTGACTAAGGGTTCCTGGGTCAAGCTGATCTGCCCAGGGTAAGTCGGGGCCTAAGGCGAGGCCGACAGGCGTAGTCGATGGATAACCGGTTGATATTCCGGTACCCGCCGTGGAGCGCCAGCGCTGAATCTCCTGATGCTAAGCCCGTGAAGCCCT
>NZ_JBITKT010000020.1:0-1050 GCF_044461265.1 Streptomyces sp. NPDC049879
GGGGCGAGGCTGGGAACTTAAGCGCCAGTAAACGGCGGTGGTAACTATAACCATCCTAAGGTAGCGAAATTCCTTGTCGGGTAAGTTCCGACCTGCACGAATGGCGTAACGACTTCTCGACTGTCTCAACCATAGGCCCGGTGAAATTGCATTACGAGTAAAGATGCTCGTTTCGCGCAGCAGGACGGAAAGACCCCGGGACCTTTACTATAGCTTGATATTGGTGTTCGGTTCGGCTTGTGTAGGATAGGTGGGAGACTGTGAAGTCCAAGCGCCAGCTTGGGTGGAGTCGTTGTTGAAATACCACTCTGGTCGTGCTGGATGTCTAACCTGGGTCCGTGATCCGGATCGGGGACAGTGTCTGGTGGGTAGTTTAACTGGGGCGGTTGCCTCCTAAAGGGTAACGGAGGCGCCCAAAGGTTCCCTCAGCCTGGTTGGTTATCAGGTGGTGAGTGTAAGTGCACAAGGGAGCTTGACTGTGAGACTGGCGGGTCGAGCAGGTGCGAAAGCAGGGACTAGTGATCCGGCGGTGGCTTGTGGGAGCGCCGTCGCTCAACGGATAAAAGGTACCCCGGGGATAACAGGCTGATCTTCCCCAAGAGTCCGTATCGACGGGATGGTTTGGCACCTCGATGTCGGCTCGTCGCATCCTGGGGCTGGAGTTGGTCCCAAGGGTTGGGCTGTTCGCCCATTAAAGCGGTACGCGAGCTGGGTTTAGAACGTCGTGAGACAGTTCGGTCCCTATCCGCTGTGCGCGTTGGAGTCTTGAGAAGGGCTGTCCCTAGTACGAGAGGACCGGGACGGACGAACCTCTGGTGTGCCAGTTGTTCTGCCAAGGGCATGGCTGGTTGGCTACGTTCGGGAGGGATAACCGCTGAAAGCATCTAAGCGGGAAGCCTGCTTCGAGATGAGGACTCCCACCCACTTGATGGGGTAAGGCCCCCGTGAGACCAGCGGGTTGATAGGCCGGAGATGGAAGCCTTGTGAGAGGTGGAGTTGACCGGTACTAATAGGCCGAGGGCTTGTCCATAGATGCTCGCGTCCACTGTG